>CAXTLR010000003.1:0-430244 GCA_964245195.1 uncultured Acidobacteriaceae bacterium
TAGGTGCCGACCGCGCCCTCGTTGGTGGTGCGCGAGGCCTTCTTGGCGGCCGACGCCATGCCGCGCTTGCGCAGGACGACGAACGCGTCTTCCATGTTGCCCTTGGCTTCTTCGAGGGCCTTCTTGCAGTCGCCCATGGGGGCGCCGGACTTTTCGCGGAGTTCCTTGACGAGCTTGGCGTCGATCTTTACGGGGGTTTCGGTGGACATTTGGTTCCCTTCGTGGCTCGCGGCACGCAGAGGTGCGCGGCGGGTGGTGCGCGTTGCTGAGAAGAGTGAGTGGCTAACGGGCGGTGCGTTCTTCGAGCCGGGCCAGGCGAACATCGAGATCGTTGGTTACCTTCACCAGCGTTTTCATGTCCTGCTCAAACACACTCATCTTGGCTTCGAGCAGATTGAATCTGGTGTTCATGTTCGCCTCGAGTGAGGTAAAGCGGGCATTGATCTGAGTAAGCGTGTGGTTCAGCTGGAAGATACCGATCATGAGCGAACAGAGGACAGTGAACGTCGGAATGCCAATGGCGAAGTAAAGCTGGACGTTGTTCATCCGGGTTCCTCGTCTCTGGATCAGGATACGCGAATCGGCTGTACTGTCGCCAGCCGATTCGCGTAGGCCCTAGGCGGTGGCAGCTTCGGCGTGAGCCTCGGTGTGTTCGGCTTCGACGGCGGAGTCGGCAGAGTCCTCATTGGCACTGACAACAGCCTTCTTGATGCCTCCGCCGAGTGCGGCTTCGAGGTCGATGTTGTCGGCATCCGCGTCTGCGGCATCGGCTGCAGCCTCAGGCGTGGACTCGGTCGTTTCCTGCACGGGCAGGTCGCCTTCCTCGTCTTCAAGACCAATGAAGTGCGACTCGGTCGGCATGGGGCGGACGTCGGCGGACTCGGTCGAGAAGGCGCGTTCGGAGACCATCTGGACGCCCTCGGCGGCGGAGTCGGCCATCTTGGTGGTGAAGAGCCGGATGGCGCGCAGGGCGTCGTCGTTGCCGGGGATGACGTAGTCGACGACGGTGGGGTCGCAGTTGGTGTCGACGACGGCGACGACCGGGATGCCGAGCTTGCGGGCCTCGGCGACGGCGATGGCTTCGTTGTTGGAGTCGACGACGAAGAGGGCGTCGGGCAGGCGCTTCATGGTCTTGATGCCGGCGAGGTTGGTGGTGAGGTGCTTGCGCTCGCGCTCAAGCTTGATGACTTCCTTCTTGGTGAGGAGTTCATAGCGCCCGTCGGTGGACATGTCGTCGAGCTCGGTGAGGCGCTTGACGGACTTCTGGACGGTGACCCAGTTGGTGAGCAGGCCGCCGAGCCAGCGGGAGTTGATGTAGGGCATGCCGGCGCGGGTGGCTTCTTCGGCGACCGCGTCCTGCGCCTGGCGCTTGGTGCCGACGAAGAGGATGAGCTTGCCGGTCGAGGTCAGGTCGGTGACGAACTTAGACGCCTCTTTGAACATCTTGAGGGTCTTCTGGAGGTCGATGATGTAAATGCCGTTGCGCTCGCCGAAGATGTATTCCTTCATCTTGGGGTTCCAGCGCTTGGTCTGGTGTCCGAAGTGGACGCCGGCTTCGAGAAGTTCTTTCATTGTGATGCTGGCCATGGATGGCTCCTGTTTATAGACCGCGCCGGAGAGGCTCTGATGGGCCTGGGGTCCGCCGGTCTGGATTGATCCCCTTGCGTAAGAGCGGCGGGGAGATTTGGGTCCGTGCCTCCGATGATGAGTGATTCGGAGGGTGAGGCTGGTGGTGCCTCGGCAGAACCCAGGTCTCAGAAGCGAGACCTGGGGCACCCGGCTTGATGGCAGACGCTTAGCGCTTGGAGAACTGGAAGCGTGCGCGTGCACCCTTCTGACCGTACTTCTTGCGTTCCTTGCCGCGCGAATCGCGGGTAACGAGGCCGTCGGCCTTGAGGGCCTTGCGCAGGTCGGGGTTGAACTCCATCAAGGCGCGGGCGATACCGAGCTTGACGGCGTCGGCCTGGCCCATGACGCCGCCACCGCGGACGGTGCAGAGGACGTCGAAGGTCTCACCGATATCGGGCACGGCGAGCGAGCGGCGGGCCGCGGCGCGCTGCTGGGCGGTAACGAAGTAGACGTCGGCGTCCTTCTTGTTGACGGTGAAGGTGCCGCTGCCGGGACGGAGGAAGACGCGGGCGATGGAGCTTTTGCGTCGGCCGGTGCCGTAGTACTGGATCAGGTCTGCCATGGTGCTCCTTGCGATCTTGGTGGCGAAGCGAATACGGGCTTCTGACTACTGCCAGAAGGAAGACGTCCAGCTTAGGCGGTGGCGTTGTTGCCGAGGCCGGCGTGCTTGGTCTGGCCTTCGAGATGATGGTGCATGGGCCGTCCGGACTTCGGCGCGCCGGGAGTCTTGGGGGCGTTCGAGGCGTGGAACTCAAGCGGCTGCGGCTGCTGCGCGAGGTGCGGATGCTTGTCGCCCTTATAGACCTTCAGCTTGGTAGCCATCTGGCGGCCGAGCTTGGATTTGGGCAGCATGCCCTTGATAGACTGCTCGACGATCGCCTCTGGACGGCGGGCGAGCAGCTTGATGAAGCTTTCTTCGCGCAGGCCGCCAGGGAAGCCGGTGTAGCGGCGATAGAGCTTCTGGTCGCCCTTCATGCCGGTGAGCACGATCTTTTCGCAGTTGATGACGATGACGTGGTCGCCCATGTCGATGTAGGGGGTGTACATGGGGTTGAGCTTGCCGGCGAGGATGGAGGCGGCGACGGTCGAGAGGCGGCCAAGCGTCTTGCCGGTGGCGTCGATGACGAACCACTTGCGCTGAATGTCTTTCCCGCTAGGGATGCTGGTGCCGTGGGTGTTGCCGATGTTGCTCATTGCGGTTTACTCCCTGGATCTGCTGTCTTCGGTGAAGGGCAGCGTGGTGCACGAAGAGGGTTGCGGCTGGTGGAAGAAGACAGTTGAGGCTGAGCTCAGCTGAGAGTCAAGGTGCCTGGCGGGTGGCGTGTGCGGAAAATGGCGGCTCACAGATGAGCGACCGGGTCTCCACGCGGACCGACTGCCTGGGACAGAGATAAAGCGGCGCGGGTCTGTCTCCCCTGGAACGGATGAGCTCCCAAACTGCTGGCAGGGAGTGTGCATCCGCGAAGAGCCTCGCATGTTGAGTGCTCGTCCAGAGTGTGGATCAAGCCCTGATCTAAGGTGTGGATCAAACCCTGATCCAGGGCACACATTAGAGCAGACGTGCAGACGCGAGGCTGCGCGAGCTTTCAGACTAACGAAAGAGGAGGCCTGCGTCAACGGGAAGCTGCCGGCGGGACAGGCAACGACTGAGAAAGATTCCGGGGATGTCGCGGGTCAGCTGCTTTTTCGGGCATACTGGTGGCGTCGAGGTGCGTACATGCAGATGAATCTGTGGGCGGCAACGGCGGGGCTGGGCCTTTGTTTTCTCGGGCCGGGGATGCGGGCCCAGGATGGAACGGCCCATGCGGCGGATGGCGGAACGATGCAGCAGATTCAGAGTGTCGACATTCTACCGCTGGAGGGTGCTTCTTTTACCGCGACCGTGGTGACGGAGTGGACGAGGATGCTCCCCGATGGCAGTACGGGAACGGTGAAGAATCATCGGACGGTGGCTCGGGACAGTGCGGGTCGGGTGTTTCAGGAGCGGCGTTTTTTCACCCCGACGGGGGATCAGCAGGTGACGATGCTGGCGGAACTGGACTATGAAGACCCGACGCGGCAGGAGCTGTATGTGTGCCGTCCGGCGCGTAAAACGTGCCAGGTATATCGGTTCCACCGGCCGGCGCAGGTGACCTCGCCGGTGGCAAGACAGCTGCCGAATGGACGGGGCTCGGTGACGGAGGAGGCGCTGGGTACAAAGACGATCGAGACTCTGGAGGTGGTTGGCTCGCGCGAGGTGACGACGTTGAACGCGGGCGTGATGGGCGATCAGAGGGCGGAGCCGACGGTGAAGGAGTTCTGGTACTCGCCGCGGCTGCAGGTAAATATGGTGACGAAGCGCTTTGATCCGCATGCCTCGGCGGTGCAGGATATTGAGTTGCGGCAGGTAAACTTGAGCGAACCGGATCCAAAGCTGTTTGTGCCGCCGGCGGACTACCGAGTGATCCGGATGAACACGCCGTAGCGGGAAAGATTATTTGCCTTGAGGATTGATCATGAACAATCGGAAGAGTGTGCTGCTGTCGCTGGTCCTTACTTTCTTCTTTGGGCCGTTTGGGATGCTCTACAGCACGGTAGTAGGGGCGGTGGTGATGCTGGTGCTGTATGTTGCGCTGGGGATTCCTACGCTGGGATGGGCGCTTGCGGGGCTGCACCCGATTGCGATGATCTGGGGCGCGTGGGCGGCGCATCGGGCCAACGGTTAAGGTTAAACCCTAAGCGTGCCTGGGAAAATCAGTCTTTCAGTTGTACCCTATGACTCATCTTTGCTGCTGGAGAGGAGCAACACTTTTCGCTGCAACATGCACCGCTTCTCCAACGTGATGCGCCGAACGATCCAAAGCGTGACGAGTTGTCCGGTAGCTCTTTTGTAGAGCGTTGCCAGTTGCCTTGCCTGCGGCAGCGACACCTCCGGTGGTGGCGTTCTCCGAGGCGGAAAGAGCGCCCAGAGTTGACTCGTCAGCGAGGGAGATGGCGGATGTTGTATCTCGACCGCTTCCGGCGAGTGCCTTTTCCGTCACGCTGCTTCTTGCAATGATTCCTTGTGCCGGATGGCGGCCAGGACGGAACCATGCGATGTCCGTAGCCGGGAGCGCGTTTAGTCTGGCCACCGGTGCCGGAGGGAAGTTAGAACTCGACATCTTCGTCAACAACGGCCACGCACTGGAAGAGATGAATGCTGAGTCATTCATGGGCTTTCCGGGCTCGCCCAGGTTGATCAGGTGTGCTGGGGTGAGAGCGACCATGTTTTCACACCGGTCAGCACTACATCCTCTCTGGCAAAGCTCTTCATTCAGGTAGGAGGCGTGCTTCCCCGGTGAGATCCAGGCTGTCGCGCCGTGGTCTACCGCGCCAAGGATGGATGCCCTTGCGATCTGGCTGACGTCACATACGGTGTTCTCATGAGCCGCTGCATACCAGTAGGTGGCCTTCCAAGTCGCCGACGCCAGGTGCGTGTCAGAGGCCCGAACCAGCACGGCTACGTGTTCCGTATCCAGAGGATGACCATGTTCCCCGCAATCCTTTCGCCATAGATGGTAGAAGTGAATTTCGGCAAACATGGCCTGGTCTCCAGCTTGCTTCGCGGGGAAGACCTGGCCGTAGATGGTTCCGTTGTCGGCCATGACTTTGGGCGTTAGCATGCCGGCCTTGAACTCAGCGGGACTTGTCGAGCAATCATGTTCTCCGACCATAAACGTTGGCTCGAACTGCTGGAGCAGACGCTGCTCCAATGCGTCGCTTAGCCCGTCGTGGTCGCTGTCCAGATCAGTTCCTGGTTCAGCAAGCGTCTTCTGTTGCGCTCTAAGCGGCGCTGGACAAGCAAGCAGGCCTACAACAGCCCACTTGAGGATGACATTGAGTCGAGAGTACGTCGGCATAGGCACGGAGGCTCCCCTCCTCACTGTATCTGGGAATGTAAGCCAAGGGAACGAGAACGCGACGCGAGTCCGAGCGGGCTCGGCTGGAAGAGGCGCGGCCTGGTGCATCTCTGGTTTCCGGGGATGCGGTGCGGCTCACGATCAGTGTTCGAGCTGGTTGGTGCTGGGTTGTTCGCCTAGCTTGGTCTGCAGCGCTCGGGGGATGGGCTTACGGCGATGGCGGCCGGCGGGGGGCTGGGTGGCGGGGTCGAGGCGATAGAGGACCAGGACGTTGCGGTCGGGATCGTCCATGGCGGGGAAAGTGGCAACGCGGACAGGGTGATAGAGGGGCGTCATGGCGTCCATCTTGTCGTCGTCGATCTGGTTCCAGGCGAGATACCAGCCGGGGTGGTAGAGCTTGACGCGGTCGCCGAGCTCGAGCGTGCCGAAGTCGTCGCAGATGCTGGGCAGGCCGTTCATCAGGGCCAGCTCGGAGCCGGAGATGGAGAGGATGAGCGGGTTGCGGGTGGGGTCCGTGCGCTGGGCGCTCTCGATGTAGTCGCGGACCTGGCGGGCAGCGTTGAGCAATGTGTACTCGGGGTGGCGGACGAAGTGGAGGGTCAGGCGGGCATCGGGCACGGCGATGGCGGCGGCAGTGAGGGCGGCGAGGGTGAGCGCGGCGGGGCGCAGGCGAGGGGTCGAGCGGGTGAGCGCGGGTAGGACAAGAGCGTCGAAGACGACCGGCAGCAACAGGGTGAGGGGGACGGCGATGACGAGGTAGTACCGGGGCTGGAGGTTGTTGTGATAGGCGAGGAAGGCGGTGTAACCGGCGATCCAAAGCAGCAGCGCGGGGATGAGGGGGTGGGCGCGAAGGCGCCGCGCGCTCAGGAGCGCCCAGGCGGCGGCGAGAAGGGCAAGCGGGTAGAGGAGACGGCCGATCCAGGTGCCGGCAGTGACGGTGTTGACGAGGACTTCACGCCAGTTCTCGCGGGTGATGCCGGTGTAGGCGTTGGCGCTGAAGAGATACCGGTAGTCGAGCAGGTAGTGCGGGCGGATGAGGAGCAGGAAGTAGCCGAGCCAGAGCACGGCGGCGAGCGCGGCGATGGGCAGGCCGATGCGGAGGAAGGCGCGCAGACGATAGCCGGCCGAGGCGAAGAGCATCCAGGCGATGGCCGGAAAGAGGAAGAGCGCGGTGGTCTTGGTGAGGATGAGGGCCGGCAGCAGAAGGCCGAGGGCGACCGCGGGCAGGAGGTTGGCGCGGAGGGTGGAGGCGAGCGAGGCGGCGGGACGGATGGCGGAGGCAGCGAGCAGCGCGCAGAGGGTGAGCAGGACGAGGAGCGGCTCGATGATGGCGAGGCGAGTGAAGACGAAGCAGAAGGGGCTGACGGCGAGCAGGAGGACGGCGGTCGAGGCGGCGAGGGAGTGGGTCGGCTGAGCGGAATGACCTGGCTGGGGAGGGTGAGCGGCGCGGGTGAGCAGCAGCCAGGAGGCGGCGAGGATGGCGGCGAAGATGGCTACGGTAAGGGCTCGGGCGGCGAGGAGGGAGACGCCGGTGACGGCGAAGAGCAGGGCTTCGAGCGAGGGCAGGATGGGGAGTGCGGCGGCGGGGTTGAAGTCGCCGGGGACGTACCAGTGACCGAGCTGGAAGTGGCGGATGGCGGCATCGCCGTACCAGCCTTCGTCGGTGTATTTCGACCAGTCCATCCAGGGGGATTGGTTGGGGAAGTCGGCGGTGAGGTGCACGGCGTGCAGCGCGAGGAAGGCGGCGGCCAGGCCGAGGAGGAGGAGGTTGAGCGTGCGGGCGAGAGGTTTGGACAACGAGGGCGGGGGCGGCGAAGACATGTTGGGAGTCTATGTGGTTCGATGCGAGCGACGGTACCTCGATGGGGTACCTGTTTGGTGTCCTTCGAGAGCCGGAGCCACTGTCGAATATAGACGCCGGTTGGCAGAGATTGTTGCCCTGGGGCGCGACTAAGCGACGGGGCCGGCGGATGGGGTGGCCGGGGCGAAGGCGCCGAGGCGGCCACGGCCGGTGCCGGTGAAGACAGCGGTAATCGCAGGCAGGATGTAGCGCGAGAACAGGACGATAACGACCAGGCTGATGATGCCGTAGGTGGTGAGGAAGATGGTGCCCTGCATGAGGCCTTCAGGCGCGGTGTGGGAGACGAGCGAGATGGGCAGGAGCGCCCAGGGTGCCTTGCGGGCGCTGCCAGTGAGCGTGTCAGTGAAAAAGAAGAAGAGGAAGGCGATGACGGGCCAGATGCCGAGAATGCCGAACCAGGTCGCTTCATGATAGGCGTCGCCGACGGGCGAGAAGGAGATGCCGGTGGAGGTGTCGTCCTCGGTGATGACGCCGAGTTCGCGGCCGAAGTCGTTGCCGAAGGCGAAGCTGGGCTTGTTGGGCCAGAGAAAGTGGGGGACGATGTTGGCGTAGGATTCGAGGGTGGGCAGGATGCCGTAGACGTAGCCGTTGTCGGTGTAGTTGATGAGGGCGTCATCAAAGGCGAGCATGTTCATGCGGTCGAGGAAGCCTTCGGGCTTGCCGAAGAGGTGGGGCTCGCCGGTGATGTCGTGGGTTGCGGCCTGCTCGAGGAAGAGCCGGCGGGTCTCGCCGAGGTCGCCGAGGTAGTGGAGGGCGATCTTAAGGTCCTGGGAGCGGACTCCGGTCTTGTAGTTGCGGACGTATTGCGAGTAGGGGACGAGGTAGTAGACAAGCAGGAAGCCGCCGATGCTCAGGCCGAGAAGCTGTTTGAGTTTGAAGTTGTAGCCGAGGGCAACGGCGGCGACGGCCCAGGTGAGGCTGCCGAGGAACATGCCTTCCTTACCGAAGGTGATGAGGCCGGTGCCGAGATACCAGGCGCCGCCGGCCCAGACGATCCAATTGGTGCTGCGCTCGCCGTTCGAGCGATGAATCTCGTAGGCGGCGCCGAGCAGGATGGCCATCTGGATGAAGTGGTTGATCTGGCGGAAGGCGCTGCCGATGGTGCCTTCGCCGGAGCTGTTGGTAGTGAGGCCGAGAAAGATGCCGAAGAAGAGGCAGCCGATGGCGGAGCGTTTCATCATTTCGCCGGCTCCGATGTCGGCGAGCAGGCCTCGTTTGGGCCGGAGGCGCGCGGTGAGGAAGGCGGCGAACGCCATTGCGGCCATGCCTCCGCAATAGGCCAGCATGCTTGTGATGGGGCTGAGGAGGAACTTTTCGCCTGGCTCGCCGAGGAAGCACTTGAAGGTGAGGCCGAAGATGGCGGTGAGCGTGCCATTAAAGAAGATGAAGGCGCCGGAAGGGTACAGGAGGCCTCCGGCGACGTTGAAGCCGAGGACGAAGAGGCCGACGTAGGCGGCAGTGAGCAGGCAGAAGAGGATGTCGGTGCCGACGAGCAGCTGCGCACTGAAAAGGGCCGCGATGAAGAGTAAAGCGGGCTTGAGCGCGAATCGATCTGGTACCGGAACACGCATTGAGGTTGGGGTTAGTCTAGCAGGGAGCCCCGGCGTAGAGGCCGCGCAGGGGATGCTGCCGCATTTGTTCCCTATGGCGCAAAAAGGAGTTATCCATGTCTATCACCAGCGGCGTTGCTCCGCCGCCTGTTGTTGCTTTCAGGCGGTTGAAAGCTCTGCTAACGGTGGCGGGTGGAACCATTGGCTTCCTTGTCGTTGTGGGTCTTGTTTCAAAAGCTTTGCGTTGGCTTACCCAAGATCATGTAGAAGCTTCGTTACGTAATCGCACCACGCTTGCCTTGGGTGGTTCAAGCTTGGGGGAGTTGTGCGTTCTGGTTCTTCTAGTTTTGTTTCTTCGTGTTCGTAGGCGATCTTTGCGGGATCTTGGTTTGTGGAAGCGATCGCCGTTCCGCGGCTGGGTTCTGGCTGCGCTGATGACGGCGCTGTACGTATGGATTGTGTTCGAGTCTGCCTTAGGTCATCAAGTCGGGATGAGAGAGGTGAGCCTGTTTTATGTAGGCAATTCCCTTGCTGCCGGACTGAGCGCGGGGATTGTGGAAGAGATCTTCTTTCGCGGCTTTGTAATGAATACCCTAAGGTGGTCGGGTTTTAGCGTCGCGGTGCAGGTGATCGCGTCCGGCGTGTGTTTCGGGGTCGCTCACGTGGGTTGGGGACTTCTGGCCGCGAAGCCGCAATGGAATGTAGCGGTCGGAGCGATGGTGACCACGAGCCTCTTGGGTCTTGTGTATGCTCTCGTTTACATCGCAAGCCGTCGGAGTCTGATGCCTGTCTTGATCGGACACTTGCTTTTGGATGTGCTGATCGAGCCATGGCTGGTTATGGTGACATTAGCCGGTGCAGCGGCAAACCTGCATTGACTAAAGCCTGCGCTCTTGGCGAACGGGTGCGCCGGACTCCCGTGGCGGTTTGCGTTACCTTAGTGACAGCCATCGCGGAACGCTCGGGACCCCAGACTCGTGCGGACTTGAGGAGTTGTAGCACTTTCACGAGCGAGAAGGTGTGTGTGCGGAGCATGACGGGAGCAGGTGCGTCGTTCGGCGAGCAGTTGCGGGCAGAGCGGATGCGGCTTGGCGTGTCGCTCGAGCGGCTCTCGGGCGAGACGAAGGTGAATGTGCGGCACCTCGAGGAACTGGAGCAAGGCGACTTCAAGGCGCTTCCGGGAGGCGTGCTTCGCAAAGGAATTGTGCGGGTGTATCTGCAGACGCTGGGCCTCGAGGAGCCGGTGTGGATGGCACGATTCGAAGCCAGCTATGCCGAGCAGAGGCAGGCGGAGGGCGGCGAAGCGATGCCGGCGGAGGAGGCCTGGGTGGCGTTCGCCGAGAACGTGCGCCAGAACCGTGGGACGCGGCGGAAGCCAAGGGATGGGCGCTGGATGGGAGTTGCGGCGCTGTTTGGGGCGGTGTTCACGGCGGCGTGGGCGGTGTGGCACTTCGTGCTGCGGACGCGGATCAGCTCTTGAGTGAGGCGGGGCAAGCGGGAACCAAGCGAATGACATTTCTGCCGATCGACTTCAGGACGCGATTTCCGGCGCTCGACGGCATCCGCGCGCTGGCCGTGACGATGGTGTTTGCCGACCACTATGGTGGAGGCGGGACGCACGGCGGCAGGCTGCTGAGGACGGTGAACGAGGCTCGGCTGCGCGGGGGTGTCGGGGTAGATGTATTTTTTGTGCTGTCGGGCTTTCTGATTACGGGCATACTGTTTGACACGCGGCAGGACAGCCACTTTTTCAAGCGGTTCTTTGCACGGCGCAGTGTGCGGATCCTGCCGATTATTTTTATGCTGTTTGCAATCCTGGCAGGACTGACGCCGGTAGTTGGCTACCAGTGGAACTGGTGGCAGCTTTCCTTCCTGGTGTATCTGGGCAATTTCTTTGCCAATGCGCACCCGCTGCTCTATGTGCTCCCGAGCCCGCGGCACCCGACGGCTCAGGCATCGCTCGCACATCTTTGGAGCCTGTGCGTAGAGGAGCAGTTTTACCTGGCGTGGCCGGTGGTGGTGTGGTGGGTGCGGGACCGGGTGAGGCTGATCCAGGTGGCGGCGGCGCTGTGCGGGCTGACGCTGCTGCTGCGGGTGTGGGCGGTGCATACGTGGACTCCGGAGACGGCGGACACATGGCTCTTGCGGGCGCTCCCCTTTCGGTTGGATGACCTGCTCTTTGGAGCGCTGCTGGCACTGCTGCTGCGCGGGCCGGCGGCGGACCGGGTACAGCGCGCGATGAAGTGGGTCTTTGCAGCGGGGCTGGCGGCCGCGCTATGGATGTGGCGGCTGCCCGAGGAGGCGCTGCTGACGTGGGGGCTGACAGTGATCGGCATGGCGTCGATGGGGCTGATTGGGATGACGCTGCGGACGGGCTCGGCGGCCTTTCGGTTGTTCCATCTGCGGCCGGCGCGGGCGCTGGGAAAGTATAGCTACGGGTTTTATGTCTGGCACATTGTGTGGGGGCGGGTGTGGCTTGCGCTGCTGGTGTGGTCGACGGCCCGGTTCCATTCGCCCGAGATTGGGGGGATGATTACGCTGCCGCTGGCGTTTGTGACCACGTTCCTGGTGGCGAAGCTGAGCTATGACTGGTTTGAGGTGCGGTTCCTGGCATGGAAGCGGAGCTTTGAGTATGACTCGGAGCGGCGGACGCATGAGACGGCGTTTGCGGCGGATGGGAACCGATGGAGCGGGGGTGAGGGGTGAGGTTCATGATCCTACCGCTGACGCCAATCGAGCATCACAACAGGACTTGGAGCAAGTTACCTGATGCTGTGTAGTCTCTAAAGAGCGGCTACTTAGATTTGGCTTCGTCGGAAAAACGATCTACTAAGTGAGCTGCAAAGCAAAAGGTAATTTGCTCTTGAGGAGTGTGCGTGAAGAAGCTGGGCAGTGCGACCGATCCGCTTTGGTACAAAGACGCCATCATCTACGAGCTGCACGTCCGTGCGTTCGCGGATTCAAACAACGACGGGATCGGTGACTTCCAGGGGCTGATGTCGCGGCTGGACTACCTGCAGGACCTGGGGGTGACGTGCCTGTGGATTCTTCCGTTTATGCCGTCGCCCCTGCGGGATGACGGCTACGACATTGCGAATTATGTCGACGTGAACCCGTCGTACGGCACGATGAACGACTTCAAGCTGTTCCTCGACGCGGCTCATAAGCGCAACATGCAGGTCATGATCGAGCTGGTGATCAATCATACGAGCGACCAGCATCCGTGGTTCAAGGCTGCAAGGCTGGCACCTCCCGGCTCGCCCGAGCGCGACATGTATGTGTGGAGCGATACGGACACGAAGTATGAGGGTGTGCGGATCATCTTCACCGATACGGAGAAATCGAACTGGACGTGGGATGACCAGGCGAAGGCATTTTACTGGCACCGCTTTTTTTCGCATCAGCCGGATTTGAACTTCGACAATCCGCGGGTGATGGAAGAGGTGCTGACGGCGATGCGCTTCTGGCTTGATTTGGGAGTCGATGCGCTGCGGCTGGACGCGATTCCATACCTGATCGAGCGCGACGGGACGAGCTGCGAGAATGTGCCTGAGACGCACGTCAAGATCAAGGCGATTCGCGCGGTGATCGATGCCGAGTACAGCAACCGTCTGGTGCTGGCGGAGGCGAACATGTGGCCGGCGGACGTGCGGCCGTACTTCGGCGACGGCGATGAGTGCCACATGGCATTCCATTTCCCGCTGATGCCGCGCATCTATATGGCGCTGCGGCAGGAGGATCGGCTGCCCATTACGGACATCATGGCGCAAACGCCGGAGATTCCGGATGCATGCCAGTGGGGACTTTTTCTGCGCAACCATGATGAGCTGACGCTCGAGATGGTGACCGACGATGAGCGCGACTATATGTACCTGGCGTACTCGGCTGACCCGCGCATGCGGATCAATGTAGGAATTCGCCGGCGGCTGGCTCCGCTTGTCGACAATAATCGACGTCGTATCGAATTGTTGAATTCGCTCCTATTGAGTTTCCCCGGCACGCCGATTATGTACTACGGGGACGAGATTGGGATGGGCGACAACATCTATCTGGGCGACCGCAACGGCGTGCGTACGCCGATGCAGTGGAACTCGGATCGCAATGCAGGATTTAGCAAATGTGACCCGGCGCGGCTCTATTTTCCGGTGGTGATGGACCCGATCTACGGGTACCAGGTGGTGAACGTCGAAGCGCAGTTGAGCGACCAATCGAGCCTGCTGCACTGGACGCGCAACATGATTGCGCTGCGCAAGCTGTTCCAGGTATTTGGGCGTGGGACGCTTGAGTTCTTGCATCCGGAGAACCGCAAGGTGCTGGCCTATCTGCGGAATCTGGAGCGCGAGGACGGCACCATGGAGACGGTGCTGTGCGTGGCAAATCTGTCACGGTTTGCGCAGCCGGTGTCGCTTGACCTGAAGGCGTATGCGGGGCTGATGCCGGTCGAGATGCTGGGGTATGTGTCGTTTCCGCAGATTACGGCGGGGGCGTATCCGCTGACGGTGGCTCCGTACTCGTTTCTGTGGTTTGAGTTGCAGCCGGCTCCTGCGATGCCGGAGGTTGCACCGGCGAGAGAGAACGAGGGGGAAGGCGAGAACGAACAGGTGGCGCTTGACCTGCTGACCAAGGGTTGGGCCGGGCTGCTTTCGGGCTCGGGGCAAGACTTGCTGGAGGCGGCACTGCCGGCGTGGCTGCCACGGCAGCGCTGGTTCGGGGCGAAGACGCGCACGATCGCCTCGGTGGCAATCGCGCAGTGGATGGAGATGCCGTCGGCGGCTGGGCTGTCGACTGCAGGGAATTTGCTTTCAGGCTTGACGGTTCCGGGGGTGAGCACGCTGAGCGATGCGCTTTGCCTGGTCGACCTGACGTATTCGGATGGGTCAGGAGACCGGTACGCCTTGCCGCTGGCCTTTACCTTCGGGGCTGAGGCGACCGAGCGGCTGCGGGCCAGCGCGCCCTTTAGCGTGATCAGCGCGCTGACGACGCCAACCGGTCCAGCGCTGCTTCATGACGCCACGGTACGGGAGGATTTTCGGCAGGGCTTGCTGCATCTGATCGCGACCGAAGCGACCCTGCCCGCGCGCACGCTGCACGACGCGGCGGAGGAGGTAGCGGCGACCATCGTTGCGGCGCACCATGCCCGGCCAGCGCATGAAGTCGCGCCGGAGTCGCCGGAGGCGGAGGCTATCACGGAGGCGATTCTGGGGCGGCACTCGATTGAGTTGGGTGAGGTTGCGCCGGCGATTGTGGACGAAATGCCTGGAGCGCCTGCCAGGCCGGTTGCTGCTCAGAACGCGAAGGCTGCGGTCGGGTCGAGATTGGTGGGGCGGCGTTCGTCCGCGTTCGACGCCGTACGTGGCCAGGAGTCGCTGCCGGCGCGGACGGGGTCTGCGGAGCAATCGAATACCAGCATTCTGTATGGATCGCGGCTCATTCTAAAGCTCTTTCGCAAGCTACAGCTGGGAGAGAACCCGGATGTCGAGATCGGGCGCTTCCTGACCGAGGTGGCGCAGTTCCCACGCATCGCGCCATTCCTGGGCGAGCTGACTATGGTGACTCCGGAGGGTTCTACGACGCTCGGGATGCTGCAGGGTCTGGTGGCGAACGAGGGCGACGGCTGGCAGTGGACACTGGATGAACTGGCACGCTTCTATGAGTCGGTAGCGACGTGCCCGCCGCCTGGGGACGAGGGCGCGGTGCCCAGCTTCCTGGGTGAGGCGCAGGTTCCGCCCGCAGCTCGTGAGCATGCCGGGTTCTACCTGGACGGGGCGACTCTGCTCGGGCGGCGTACGGCGGAGATGCACCTCGCGCTCGCGACGGCGACCGACGACCCGGCGTTCGAGGCCGAGCCGCTGACCGCGGACGACCTTGGCGTGGACGCACTGCGGATCGATGCGCAAATCAATCACACTCTGGACGCGCTGAAGCTGCGTATGGCCACGCTCAAAGACCTGACGGCGGACGATGCGGCGACGATCCTGAGCCGGCGCATCGAGCTGTTCGCGCGCGCCCACGTCATCACGGGAACGCGGGCTTCGGGCAAGCGCATTCGCATCCACGGCGACTACCACCTGGGGCAGGTGCTGCGCGCGAAGAACGATTTTGTGCTGCTTGACTTCGAGGGCGAGCCGGCGCGGACGCTCGAGGAGCGGCGCCGGAAGCAGTGTCCACTGAAAGATGTGGCGGGCATGCTGCGGAGCTTTTCCTACGCGGCGTACTCGGGATTGGACGCGTACGTGCAGCGTCATCCGGACCGCCAGCGGGCGCTCGAGCCGTGGGCCCGGCTGTGGCAGAATGCGGTCTCGGCGGAGTTTTTGCGGGGCTATCGGCAGACGATCGCGGCGCGGGAAGATTTGTTGCCGGAGGCCTCGCAGGCCGAGTCGCTGCTAAACGCGTATCTGCTGGAGAAGGCGCTTTATGAGCTACTGTACGAATTGAACAATCGTCCGGCGTGGGTACGCATTCCGCTGGCCGGTATTTTGTCCCTTCCTGCGACCGCTGTGTCCACTTCCGCCTGATCCGACTAGAATCGAGACACACGCATGGCGACCACGTCCACTCCAATCGCTCAGCATCAACCGACGCACCAGGCGCAGTCCGCGATGCTGGTGAGCCTTCCGTCTCTCACCGAGGATGCGGGAAGAGAGCTGCTTGCGCATCTGGCGCAGGCGTTCGCGGGAATGAGCGTGATCGTCGCCACGCCGGATGCGGACTCGGCGCGGTTCGAGAGCTCTTCGCTGCGGGTGGTAGGGTACACGCCGGTGGTTCCCTCCCCCGGCTCGTGGAGCCTGACGGCTGCGGACTTCCTGAATACACATGAGCTTGCGCAGGAACACCAGGCGACCTCCGTGCTGCTGCTTGGACCGGAGGCGCAGAGCCTGACGCCGCAGGCGTTGCATGGGCTGGCCACGGCGGTTCAGAACCGCGCGAACGACCTGGCGGTGCCGATGTATGCGCTGCCGACGCGCTCCGGGCTGGTGAATTCTGCAATCCTCTATCCTCTGTCGCGGGCGCTGTTCGGCGCGGCGGCGCGCTTTCCCCTGGCAATCGATCTGGGCTTGTCTTCGCGGCTGCTGGCGCGGCTGGCCGCGACGGCGCAGCGGTTTACGGCGGCCAATCAGCACGAAGCGCTGTTGTGGCCGGTGTCCGAGGCGGCCGTGGCTGGATTCATGATCACCCAGGTAGAGGCCGGGGAGCGGCTGCTGCCGCAACCGACGGCGCACGACCTGAATGGGATTCTAGCCCACGTGACAGGCTCCTTCTTCTCGGATCTCGATGCCAAAGCGGCGTTCTGGCAGCGCTCGCGCGTCGCCCAGCCGGGCCGCTTGCTAGAGACGGCTGTGGTTACCGGCGGGAGCGCGCGGGACGAGGTCCAGCCGATGCTTGAGGCGTTTCGGCTGGCGCATGGGAACCTGTCGGAGATCTGGTCGCTGGTGCTTCCTCCGCATTCACTCTTAGGGCTGAAACGTCTTTCGGTGATGCCGGCCGAGACGTTCAGCATGCCCGATTCCCTTTGGGCAAGGATTGTGTATGACTTTTTGCTGGCCTACCGGTTGCGCACCATCAACCGCGGCCATCTTCTGGGCGCGCTGACGCCGCTTTATCTTGCCTGGGTCGCCTCGCATATTCTGCAAACCGGTGGCGGAAAAGATCCTGAGCAGCACATTGAGCTGCTGGCTGCCGCGTTTGAAGCCGATAAACCGTATCTCGTCTCGCGTTGGCGCTGGCCGGACCGCTTCAATCCCTGACGTGCCCTGTCCGCTTCGCCAGTTTCAGCGCCTGCACGCATAAGGAGTTCGCTATGCAAGTTGCTCTTCAGCCTGACCAGTACCCGGCCCCGCCGGCTTATCCGGAGAACCTGTCCATGTGGCACCAGATGTCGGATGCGCTGCACCAGTCGGTGATTCGCGTAGCTTCGCTATTGATCAGCATCCTTCCCGGGCTGCTTGCGTTCATTTTGGCGCTGGGCGTGATGACGGCCATCGGCGTACTGCTGAGCTACCTGCTGCGGCGCGGGCTGACAGCAGCCAAGTTCGACGACCGCATGGCCCGTAAGCAGACCAGCGCCATCGCGGACTGGTCACCGGATCACAGCCCGACCGCGCTGGCGGGCCGGTTTGCGTTTTGGGGATGTGTGGTGCTGGGGCTGATTATTGGCATTTCGGCTTTCGATGCATCCTACGCCAGCAACTCCGAGCTGACGATGTCGCTGCTGCCGTACCTGACCCGGGCGGTCGGTGCGGTGCTGCTGCTGTTTGCCGGCAACATTATCGCCCGGTTTCTGGCACGTACCGTGCTCATCGGCGCGGTCAATATTCAGCTGCAGTACGCGCGCTTCCTTTCGATGGGAGTGAAGTGGCTGGTGCTGGTACTGACCGCGGCGATGGTGCTCGATCACCTGCAGATTGGCGGCACGATTATTGAACTGGCGTTCGGCATTTTGTTCGGCGGAATTGTGCTGACGTTGGCTCTGGCGATCGGGCTGGGCTCGCGCGAGCTGGTGACGCGGTCGCTCGAGCGCACGGCAGAGCGGCCGGAGCGGCGGCCGTTCGCGGTGAACCAATCTCCAACCGAGCCGAGCGAAAGCACACTCCGCCATTTCTAAAGGGATATCTGACTCATGCAGCAAGAGGAGATCTACGCAAAACTGACGGAGATCTTCCGGGACGTTCTGGACGTGGATAACCTGGTGCTGACGCCAGAGTTGACCGCGGCCAGTGTTCCCGAGTGGGACTCATTCAACCATATTCACCTGGTGGTGGCGGTGGAGGCGCGGTTCAAGATCAAGTTCCAGACCGCGGAACTTGAGTCGATTCAAAGTGTGGGGCACTTTGTGGAGCTGATTCAGGTGAAGATGGGTGCACAGGGCCGCTAAACGAACAACTTAGCGCTATGAGCGCGGTTCGACAACGTTAGCTGCGGAAATGCTGGCTTTGGCAGAATGACGATCTGCTCAATGGTGCATGGCAGGTGGACTCCCACCTTCGGGGAACAGGAAGCGAACAAAGGTTCTAACCAGAAAGAGATGCGGGGAATTTCCTGCGCCGCCGGTATACGCGATGCTCGTTCTTGTCAGGGGAGCCCATGAGGCGATCCGACAGAAAAGAGAGCTCTATATGCACGACTTTCTGGTTGCCGGCGCTTTTTTGCTCATGGTTGTAATTCCCTGCATCGTTACTATGGGGGCCGGCACTGACCAAGAAGCGGAGGAAGGGTAACAATCCCATTCTGCTGATTTCTAACGCTTCACTGTTTCTTTGATTCTGCCTGCCTGGTTCTTTCCTTGTTGATAGCCCGAGCACTTCTGAGACTCTCGGGCGTATCCACGTCAATCTCACCCCCGGGTAGATCGATGGCCCGGGCCGCGGCCAGCAGATGGCGAGCGCCCTGGTCGCCGGACAGCTGAAGCAGCTCGGCAAAGGTGTTCGCGGGAAGATATGCGGGTACGCCGTGTCTTCCCGCGTACCGGGAAGCTACTGGCTCAAGGAGAGCGCCTGTGGCAAGGCGTTGAAGGTGCTGTGCGGTCACCGTAGGCTGATCACAGGTCAGGAGCAGGGCGGCCTCCGTCTGCGGAGGCAGTGCACGGATCCCGGCACGAACCGAGGAGGCCATGCCCTCTTCCCACTCCGGGTTCAGCACGACCTGGGCCGGGGCGAGCGAGGATTGCGCAAGGATCTGCTCAGATGCGGCGCCTAGTACCACGAGGATGGGGGAGCACCCTGCCTCGACGGCTACCCGTACGGCACGTTCCAGCAAAGTTTCCCGATCCAGCCTCACCAGCTGTTTCGGCTCCCCTAGCCGGCGAGACGCGCCCGCAGCCAGAATGACGGCCGCAACGTTCTCGATCACGTGTTGAGCGCGCATTGGGCTTGCAGGTAGACGGACGCACCGCCGCGTTCGATCTGCTCGGCGATCTCCGGGGCTCCAAGCCGGCGCGAACTTCCCGAGCCGCCGTTAGCGATGGCCTGTATCTCAGCCACAATGGCAAGCGCGATAGCTTCAGGTCCGTCGCCTCCCAAGGGCAGGCCGACCGGGGCAAAGAGGTGTTCGCAGCACTCGTCGACAGTCTTGCCCAGGGCTGCGGCCGCCTCGCTAACCAGCAGGCTGCTGCGATGCCGTGAGCCGAGCAGGCCCAGGTAACGCGGCGGGTTGGCCAGAAGGGCGGTCAGCCAGTCGCGATCCTGCTCGTAGCTATGCGTCATTAGAATGACGGCGTCGTTCGGACAGAGGCTAAGCCCGCCAAGTCGTCCCGCCGAGAGGACCAGAAGCTTTTCAGCCTGCGGAAAGCGGTCAGGCTGAACGAGTTGCGCGCGGCTATCTGCGACGAGGACCGACCAACCAAGGAGTGCGGCCAATTCGGCGAGCGGTTTGGCGTCATCGCCCGCTCCGACAAGGATCAGTCGCTGCGGGGCGGTCAGGCGTTCGACGAAGCGGCCTTCGTAGGTGTGGCCGGGCTCGAGCCGGCGTGCGCAGGCGATCTTTTCCGGGCGCAGGCCGGGGCTGGCGAAGACGACGTCCCCCTCGGAGTCGAGCACCAGGCGACGCAGTCCGCGATCCGCATCGGGAAGGAAGCTGATGGAAGTCGACTCACGGCCTTCGAGCGACGCAGCCATGGCGAGGAGCAAGGCGTCCGCTTCAGGGGTGTGAAGCGGTTCGAACAGGAGGTCGACGGCACCTCCGCAGCCGAGACCGTAGGGGATGTCGGCCGTGTCGTCGAAGCTCATGGAGTAGCGCTCGACCACGGCGTGCTCGCGGGCAAGCCATGCCGCGCGGCGGACGACTTCGGCCTCCAGACAGCCGCCGCTGATGGTGCCGGTGTGCCCTTTGCCGGAGACGTGGGTGAGGAGTCGCGCGCCGGGCCGGCGGTAGGACGAGCCTTCCGCCCGGACCAAGGTGACCAGAACGCCTCCGCGTCCGGCTTTCCAGTTCTCGACAACTCCGCGGCGCTCGCGCATGGAAGACATTATGGCTTAACTAGATGCAGCGGGAGGGCGCACCGGCGCAGTGCGCTGGCGGCGCAAACTCTGGTAGAGTGAGAGGAGTCGAAACCGCGAGCCTGCAGGCGCTTCCTGAGCGCCGGCTGCATTGGGGCAAGCGGATAGGACATTTCTTCTCAAGCAAGTGTTCGGGGCGTAGCGCAGTCTGGTAGCGCACCTGGTTCGGGACCAGGGGGTCGGAGGTTCGAATCCTCTCGCCCCGACCAAACTTCCCGCAGTCGAGCTTAGTGCAGCTACAGAGAGTGTGGCTTTGCCAGAATGACGATGATGCAGGTTTGGCCTTGCGGCTAGCTTGATTCGCGTTGCCGGCTATTTGGTCTCGAGTTGCTGCTGCAGCTCTTCGAGCGTGTAGCCCTTGGTCTCCGGGAAGAACTTCAGGACGACGAAGAACTGGAGCACCATCATCGACGCGAAGAAGATGAACGGAAGCGCCACGGAGTGGATCAGCACGATGGGGTAAAGGTTGGTGAGCAGGGCGTCCGCGACCCAGTGGGTAGAACTGCCGAGGCTCTGGCCCTTGCCGCGGACGGAGTTGGGAAAGATCTCGCTGATATAGACCCAGATGACCGAGCCCTGCGAGACGGCAAAGAAAGCCACAAAGCCGATGAGAGGGACGAGGATAAGGTTCGCGTGCTGGCGCGTGATGAAGATTGCAGCGACCAGAGTCAGGCAGACAAAGGTGCCGACCGCGCCTACAAGCAAAAGCCGCTTGCGCCCGACCTTGTCGATGATGGACATGGCGACCAGGGTAAAGATGAGGTTGGTGGCGCCGATGGCCATGGCCTGGAGGTCGCCCGAGAGCTTGCTGAAGCCCGCCTGGGCGAAGATGTCGTTGAGATAGTAGAGCAGCGGGTTGATGCCGGAGAACTGGTTGAAGAGCGCGAGCGAGATGGCCAGCAGGACCGGCACCCGGTAGCGGCGGGAGAAGAGAGGCTGGGTGCCGGCGGAGCGGTCGTAGGCGAGCGAGGCCTCGATGTCGGCCATCTCGGCGGCCGCGGCGCCTCCCGCGATCTTCTGCAGTACCTCGCGAGCTTCGACGAGGTTGCCCTGCTTGACCAGCCAGCGCGGGCTGCGCGGGATGCGGAAGAGCATGAGGAAGAAGAGCAGCGCGGGAATGGCGGCAACGCCTACCTTCCAGCGCCACTCGGTCAGGCCGAGGTTGAAGGTGCCGATGAGGTAGTTCGAGAAGTAAGCGACGAGGATGCCGAAGACGATGTTGAGCTGGAAGCAGCCGACCATGCGCCCGCGCCACTGGGCGGGAGCGATCTCCGCGATGTACATGGGGCCGACGACCGAGGACGCGCCGATGGCGATGCCGGCGACAAAGCGGAAGACGACGAAGGAGGCCCAATCCCAGGAGAACGCGCAGCCGAGCGCGGAGGCGGCGAAGAGCACGGCGAGTACGCGCAGGCTGAAGCGGCGACCGAAGCGATCGCCGGCCCAGCCTCCGGTGGCGGCTCCGAGCAGGGTTCCCCAAAGGGCGATGGCGACAGTGAAGCCAAGCGAGGTGGGGGTGAGATGGAAGCGCGCGGTGAGCGCGGAGGTGACGCCGGCAACGACCGCTGTGTCGAAGCCGAAGAGCAGACCGCCAAGCGCGGCGGTGATAGTGCTCTCGACGACCAGGCGATTGAGGCGGACGGAGTGGGTAGTCTCAAGCGCCGCGGATGTGCGAGCCAGGTGCATGCAGAACCTCAGAGGTCGGGATAGGAAGCCTTGTTGCGACGCGAAAAGTCTATCCCAAAGATAGAGCGTGACGCGCAGGTCTGCAGGCCGGGCAGAGACAGGCGATCGGCTTGCCGGGCACCGGAGTCGATGCGTATGTCATCGGCAAGACAGACAAGCCGGGCGACCGCTGCCTATTCTGAATAGGCAGGGTTCAGCTGTCTGGATTGGTTTTGAAGCGTCCGAGCACCTTCGTCTCTTGCGACTTTGTCCTGGAGGCTTCTCATGCCCGCTCCGCAAACCAATCTGCTTCTCGAGGCACTCTCTCCGGCCAGCCGCGATCGTATTCTGTCGCTTGCCAAGCACGTTACCTTGCCGCTGCGCGAGAGCCTGATTGAGCCCCGAGTGGAGGTGCCGTATGCCTACTTCATGACATCCGGCATTGCGAGTGTCGTGATCGAGCTTACCAAGGGAGGCACGGCGGAGGTGGCGCTGATCGGGCGCGAAGGATTGGTGGGAGCGCTCGACCTGCTCGGCCCGGCGCAGACACCCTCGCGGTGTTTTATTCAGGTACCCGCAACGGGATACCGTGTGCCGTACGACGCGCTGCAAGTACTTTTTCTTGAGTCCGAAGAGATCCGGATGCGCATTCTCGAGGTGGTGCAGCAGCAGGGCATGGCTATGAGCCAACTGGCTGCCTGCAACAAACTGCATGAGGCCGAGCCCAGACTGGCGCGCTGGCTGCTGATGGTGCAGGATCGCGTCGAGGACGACACGCTCAACCTCACGCAAGAGTTCTTGGCGCAGATGCTTGGAACCCAGAGAACGACAGTCGTTATGGTAGCCGGAGCGTTACAGCGCAGCGGCATGATCGAGTACAAACGAGGCAAGGTGAAGATTGTTCGTCGCGAAGATCTGGAGAGTGCGGCGTGCGAGTGTTATGGCGTAGCGCATCGTCTGCTTACAAACCTTTACCGTGACAAAACAGTGGAAGATTCGTCTCGCTAAGTAGGATACCCGGCAGAGACCTCCTGAAGATGGCGGTACACCTAAAGAGAACTACACGGCCCGAACGGTTCTCAAAAGAGAACGGGCGATCTGGAACCATTCCATACACTCAGCGAGTTAGCGTAGGTCCTCACGGCCTGGCTGCTATGTCGGAATGAATACAGAAATCAGTTCGACCCAAGTTAGGACGTGAAATTCCCATGATCGTATCCTCACAAAAAGCGCGAGTCGTCTGCCTTGGCCGCGATCTCCAGCTTCTGCGAACGCGCCTGCAGGTGCTAGTCAAACGGTACGATGCGGTTGAGGTGAGCAGCGTTGAACAGCTAGGGGAACTCCCCGCTGAACCCGCCTTTGACCTGGTCTTGCTGTGTCATAGCCTCTCTCGGGAAGACTGTCGTGCGTCCGTGGAGATTGCGGAGCAGCGCTGGCCAGAGGCCAAGATATTGGCGCTGACGACCGGCGGCTTCCAGACTCCGTACGAGAGGGCTGACGCGGTTGTGGCCGGTCTTCATGGACCGGTCGTGCTGCTGAAGGCCATCGATCAACTCATCCAGCGAGGGCCTTCGCACTCTGCTTCAAGTGGTGCTGACCGGGCAGGATGAGCCGTACTCTTGGGCTTCGGACTGGCGCTTTCGGGCGTCAGTTTCGTTTTAAATAGGCGCTGCATCCGCAGGTCACCTTGACTCGCCGAAGGGCACATGGAGTCTCCACTCTCGCTCGCTGCTCAAACAGAGCGACCTGTCGCGCGACCGTTCGCTTGCAATAAAGCTGACCTGGCAAACGACCCTCACTTCGCATGCCCGCCCTGCTACTTCCGTGTCATTACCTTCGGCTAGCTCTACATCTTCGTTGTCATGGCAGGTTGCGCCTTTGCGGAGCTAATCTTCACACAGGCGCAGAGGCCGGCTGAAAGGGATTGCGGAGGAAGGTCCAGCGCTCTGGGTCGTGAGAACGTTCATGTCTATGGAACAGCTTCTGCTTGTCATTTCGATTGTGCTCGCCTGCAGCTGCGCTGGCACGCTGGCGATCCGGCTTACCAATGCGCGCCTGCTTGGCCTGGGCTGGCTCAGCGCCGCCTTTGCCTTTGGCGGTCTGGCAGCCGCACTGATGTGCGAGTCGTATACGCTTCCCCCTTTGCTGTCGGTTCTGGCCGTTGATGTGCTTATTCTGCTGTCGTTCACACTGCTGCATCTGGCCGTGCTGCAACTGGTCGAAGTACAGATTACGTTTCAACTGGAGCTGCTGCTGCTGGGGCTGCAGACGGTCAGCGACCTGGTAGCGCTTCATTACGGCATTGCCTGGCGCCTGCGCGTCGCGGTCGCCGCTCTGCTGCTCGCCTTGCAAAGCGGACAGACCGGGGCGGCGCTGCTCCGCAGGCTGCGCCCGGGAACAGGAGTCGCCTCCTGGTTCAATGCCCTGCTGCTCTTTTCCGTGACTTTCCTCCAGCTTCTACGCGCTGAAACGGTTACTCTGCGCCGCATCCCGGAGGTGGCGGCGCTGCGTCGCTTGGAGAGCCTGACCTGCCTGGGCTATCTCGTCTTTACCTTCGCCATCGGTTTCGGCATCTTCTGGCTGGCATCGTCCACCCTGCTGACCAAGCTGGACGATCTGGCCAGTCTCGACCCGCTGACACGCCTTTACAATCGCCGCGTCTTTCTAAGATGGTGTGAGCGTATCCAGGCACGCAGCCGTGAGGACAATGCGGCCTTCTCCGTGCTGATCGCGGACCTGGATCACTTCAAGGCTGTCAACGACAAGTATGGTCACGCCATCGGCGATGCCGTGCTCTGTACCTCTGTCGAGCGTATGCAGGACGCCGTGCGTGGGATCGACATTCTGGGCCGCTGGGGCGGAGAAGAGTTCGTCGCACTGCTGCCAGGAGCTTCTCCCGAAGCCGCGATGCTGGTGGCGCAGCGGGTGCGCCGCAATGTTGAACGCAGTGTGGTGCCGGTCGGAAGCGGGTGTTCCGGTGAAAACGCAGAAGGGGTGCGCGTCACCCTCAGCGTGGGCGTAGCGTCGTTCCGGGGGGAAGGAGACACGATCGATCGTATGATGGAGCGCGCGGATCATGCGCTCTACGAGGCCAAGGCAAGCGGACGTAACCGGGTCAGTGTGGATGGCCTGGAGACACCTGATTTTTTCTCCCTTCGTCACGCCCGCACTGGAACCCAGTAGCCGCAAATTGGATCAGAGACCGGCTGGCCGAGCTTTCGGCTATAGCTGCTATAGAGACCAACAACGATTGCGATTGAGGTGTGATTTCTTCGATGGCGTTCGCGGAAGCACGCCGTAATTTGCGGTACATTGGGCTAAGACCCCGGAGATCGTTGCTGCCGCTGTCTGCTTGCAACCTGCGCAGCTTTCCGCGCCTGCTCGCATTCGGTTCCCGATTCGCACGCTCACATGCATAAGGAGTTCCTCCGATGACACGCCACAACACTGGATCTTCGCGCCGCTCCTTCCTGCGGTACGCTTCGCTGGCCGCAGCCGCCCCCATCTTTACGGAAGCGCACTTCGCCATGGCTGCCCAGCAGGCGGCTCAGCAGCAGGGTGCCGCGCCCGCTCGCCGGACTCGGCAGGCCATGCCGGCAGATGCCGTGCTGATCAACGCCAACGAGAATCCACTCGGTCCCTGCAAGGCTGCGTGCGAAGCAATCGCCTCGCTTGCGCCTATGGGCGGCCGCTACGATATTCTCGGTGAAACCGACAAGCTGACCAAGACGTTTGCCGCGCAGAATGGATTGAAGGAGGAGTACGTTTCGGTCTATGCCGGATCGTCTGAGCCGCTGCACTTCTCTGTGTTGGCATTTACCTCGCCCACGCGCGGTCTGGTCACAGCCGACCCCTCTTATGAGGCTCCAGTGCGCGCAGCGATGGTGACCAAGGCTAAGGTCTCAAAGGTGTCGCTGTGTAAGGACTACTCCCACGACGTCAAGGCGATGCTGGCGGCTGACCCGAATGCGGGCGTGTACTACATCTGTAACCCGAACAATCCCACGGGCACGCTGACCGCGAAGAAGGACATTGCCTGGGCGCTCGAAAACAAGCCTAAAGGCTCCATCCTGCTGGTCGATGAAGCGTACATTCATCTTTCCGACTCGCCCAACGTGTTGGACATGGTTGCCGCCGACAAGGACCTGATCGTTCTTCGCACGTTCTCGAAGATTTATGGAATGGCCGGGATTCGTTGCGGTCTCGCTACCGGTCGGCCGGACCTGCTGAAGCAACTGCAGCCGTATGGGCAAAATCCGATGCCTATCACCGGCTCAGGCGCGGCTAACGTTTCGCTGCTCGATGCGGAGCTGATTCCGACGCGCAAGAAAATTATCGGCGACACGCGGCGCGACACGCTTGCCTGGCTGGCCGAGAACAAGTACAAGGTCATCGGCGACTCGCAGTCGAACTGCTTCATGATCGACACGGGGCGCGACGGCAAGTCGGTGATCCGCTCGATGCAGGCGGAGAACGTCTACATTGGCCGGGTGTGGCCGGTGTGGCCCAATGCGGTGCGCGTGTCGGTCGGCACTCCGGCGGAGATGGCGCAGTTCAAGGTTGCGTTCAAAAAGGTTATGGATGCACCAGCGAC
Organism: uncultured Acidobacteriaceae bacterium; assembly: GCA_964245195.1. Taxonomy (GTDB): domain Bacteria; phylum Acidobacteriota; class Terriglobia; order Terriglobales; family Acidobacteriaceae; genus Edaphobacter. Next base: position 26,169 of record CAXTLR010000003.1, read on the forward strand.
TACGGCCCGGGTGAGTGACCCTATGCACGATCTGGTCAGCCCACTGACATATCCGCATTTCGCGTAAGCGGTGCAGTGGCACGCGCGAAAAGGGAGCCCGAGCGGGCTCCCTTTTCGCGTGTGCGGCGACCGTAGAACAAGAATTACACTTACTTGCTCTTGACCGCGATCACTTCGATCTCCAACAAAGCCCAAGGGGCCGCCAGCGCTGCTACCTGGAAGGCCGAGCGCGCCGGCTTGTTGGGCTGATCCTTCGTGCCGAAAAACTTGACGTACTCTGACTGCATCCCGGCGAAGTCGAGCTTGCCCGTCTTCGGGTCCGGGCCGAGAAAGACGGTCATCTTCACGACGTCCTTCATGTCGAGACCCTGGTCCTGGAGCGCCGACTGAATTTTGGCGAAGACGCTTGCCGCCTGCGTCTTGGTATCGCCGTAGTCAGCGGCCGTGCCTTTGGTTGCGTCAGCCGGCGTGACCGCACTCGCCAGCTGACCGCTGAGATAGTAGGTGTCGCCCACCCAGACACCGGTGGCAATGGCGGCCTTCTCGGTTTGCACATGCTTGACGACTACCTGCGCACCGCCGCGCACCCCGCCTGCCAACGCCGCTGCCATGAACATCGCACACACACACTTCATTCCGCATTCTCCTTCGTCGTCTTACGCTGTGATTGCTGCCGCGCCTACCTGCGTGAGTCTTGCCGCCTTAGCCTGGTCGGCTACGAGCTGTACCGCGCGCAGACCGCTCAACGCTGCGCCCTCCTGCCAGGCGACGATGTGGCTGACGTGATCACCTGCGATAATGAGCCGACCATCGGGCTGGATCAGCGTTTCATAGCCGGTGTTGCTTGCGGTACGCGCCGCGGTTGGGTTCCGGGCCTGTCCGGTCTGCGGGGTGACAGCGATACCCGGCGCGCGCTGCTCGTTCGGCGCATAGGACCGGATCCAGGAGCCCTCGTTGTACGGCATCTTGCCCCAGCCAACATACATCGGCTTTTCAAGCTCGTGCCCGTGACCTGGATGCAGCCGCTCGATCGACTTGCGGCTCTCGTCGAATTTGGCCGCCATGGCCAGCTTGCCGAAGGGGCTGTTCGACTCGTCCGTGTAGCCGCTAACCACGACGCCGCGTTCCGAGAACATGCCCGCGGAGGGAAACCAGATGGGGCTGCAGCCGGTGTTGACGAACTCCAGGCCGCCGTAGATGTTGTAGTCCTGCTCCCAGAAGCGGCGGCTCTCCCAGGCGACCTTGTAGGCGGCCGCGTAGGAGCACTCGTTGAAGACCTTTTTGTAGGGCGCGCCGAAGTCATTCGGCACGGAGCGCAGAATCGTCAGCGGCATCGCGCAGATGCAGTAGTCGGCCTCGATCATTTTGGCCGCGCCGTTCTGCTTGTAACCGACCTTGACACCTTTGGCCGTCTTGCGGATCTCGGTCACTGGCGCGTTGTACTTCACCGTGCTGCCCAGTGCCTTGGCGAAGGCGAAAGGGATGCGATCCATGCCGCCGACGGGCTGAAACATGGTTGCCTGCATGTCGAACTGCTGGTCGAAGAGCATGCCCTGCCAGAAGCTGCAATCGAGCAGGGTGTGCATGTCGAGCGGCTGGCTCAGGACGCCGGTGTCATCTCCCGCGCCCGCGAGCTTCGCGTAGCCCGCGCGGTCGCTGCCATTGTATTTGCCCGCATCGTCGAGCGACCCGTAGGTGCGCAGGAAGCTGAGCATACGGTCGCGATCTTCGGCCGTCATCTCAGCATCGAGCGCGCCCTGCTTCATGCTCTTCATCAGCAGCTCGCTGACGTGGCCGCGGGTGTCGTTGACGGCCTGGCGCATAACGACGGGCTTGCCGCTGTTGGCGGCATCGTTCTGCAGGAAGGCGGAGTTGGTCATGTTGACTTCAACCTGCAGCTCCACGCCGAGCTTCTTGCAGTAGCCAAGGATAGTCGGGTGGATGGAGGGGAGACGGGCCGGACCGAAGTTCTGATAGTGGCCGGTCTCCCACGTACAGGTCTGGGTGCTGCCGTCCGAGAAGACGACTTTGTCGCCGCCGCGCACGCTGTAATTGCGTCCGCCTGGGCGCTCGCGAGCTTCGAGCACCGTGACGTTGTAGCCGAGCGCGCACAGCTCATAGGCGGAGACCAGGCCGGCGATGCCGCCGCCGAGCACGACTACCTTGATGCCTTTGCCGGAGCCGGCGGCCGCCTGCACAGGCTCGGGCCGGGCCGCGTGAGCCTCCATCAAACCCATGCCCTGCATCGTCAGGAAGGCAGCGCTGTACCCGCCAGCCTGCCCAACCCGGCTCAGAAAATCGCGTCGCGTGATCCCCATTGGATGGATCCTCCCGAAGACTTTGGTGTGGTGCGCCTGCGCGGTGTCGAGGATGCCGAGTCGCAGGTACTCCCACTCTTTTGCAAGTGATTCTTTTACTTTAGTTCAAGCGCGAGACCGCGGGTAGAAGGACTGCCTATCGCCCAGATAGACAAAGAGATGATTCGGAGCCTAGCGCGCGACTTCAAAGATCAGGAAGTAATCCTGCCCGTCTTTCTTGGTGAAATCGTACATGGCGACCTTGCGGAAGCCGGCTTCGGTCATCTCGCGCTCGAGCGTCGGCTGCGGCAGGCCATGATCGGTGCCGCTGCCATTGCCGTTGCGGTCGATGACGCCGACCCGCCCGCCCGGTCGAAGCGCCGCGCGCACGTCGCGCATGAAAGGAACGGGGTGCGCGATCTCATGGTAGACCTTCAGCAGCAGCACGGCGTCGACGCTGGCGGGCGAGAGCTTCGGATCATCGGGTGTGCCGAGCAGGGTTCGCACGTTGGCCAGCTGCTCTTTCTTTGCACGGTCTTCTATGTACTGGATCGCCTGGGGATTGATGTCCTCGGCGAAGACCGTACCTCCAGAGCCGACCCGCCGCGCCGCCCGTACCGTGAACCATCCTGAGCCCGCGCCGATGTCGGCAACCGTCTTGCCCGGCGTGATCTTCAGCAGGTCCATGACGCGGTTGATCTCGAGCTTCTTGTCGCGATCCGGCGTCTCGAAGATGGAGAGATCGCCTGCGTACGGTGTGCTGGTTGGGCGCTGTGTCTGCGCGCTGCCGGTCTCTTGCGCGATGGCGGTTACAGGCTCTCGACCCCCCGCGAAGATACCGGCCAGCATGGCCACCGCAAACACCCACTTCCGCCGCCGCAGACGCAGTCTCATCATGGTTCCAGCATCCGCCAAACTCCGCGGTCTCGCAAGTTGCGGGCTCCTTGTGCTTCAATATGGCCCATTATGATCGATGCTCCGGAGCGAATCACCACTGAACCTGTCGCGTACGCCGCCATCTACCAGCGCATCCCCACCTCCGAGATCATGAAGGTGATGGGACCCACCTGCGCGGAGATCGGCCGTGAACTTGTGGCGCAGGGTATCCCGCCCTCCGGGCCGTGGTTCACCCATCACCTGGAGCGCCCGCGGGAGTTCTTCGACTTTGAGGTCTGCTTCCCGGTGACGCAGCGGATCGAGCCGGCTGGACGCGTGCAACCCGGTCTCTGGCCCGCCACAGACGTCGTCCGCACGGTCTATCGCGGGAGCTACGCTGGCCTGCCCGCGGCGTGGGGCGAGCTGGAGCAATGGATCAAGTCGCAAGGACTTTCGGCCGGAAGCGAGTTCTGGGAGGTCTACGTGATCAATCCAAACGACACGGACACCCCGCAGAATTGGGTGACGCAGCTGAACTGGCCGATAGCTGAAGGAGCTTGAGGAACAAGCCTCCGCCGCATCTGACCGGAAGACACCATCCTAGCCACCCAGAACGGCGAAAGGATTTACCTCATGGCTTGGCAATTCAAGCGCAAAGGCCCCGAAAAAGAAGAGAACGAGGCGAGCGACCAGAAGAATCTCTCGCGGCCCTCCGCGGAAGAGATTTACAAGCAGGTCGCGACCAACGCACGCGAGGAGCTGAAGCGAACCAGTCTCTCGCTGGCGCTGTCAGGCTTCGGCGGCGGCACGTTCATGGGCTTGTCCGCGCTGGGCACCGCGATGGCGATGGCGCTGCTGCCGCCCGGCCCCAGCACGCAAATTCTTTCGCGTCTCTTCTACCCGCTGGGCTTCATCGTGGTGATCATCGGGCGATCGCAGCTGTTCACTGAGAACACGCTCTATCCGGTGGCGCTGGTGCTGGCCGAGAAGCGCGAGTTCTGGAACACAATGCGCCTGTGGGCCGTGGTGCTGCCTTCAAATGTATGCGGCGCGTTTGCGTTTGCGTGCCTCGTCTCTCTGACGCCCGCGCTGAATCCGCACTTTGTCGCGGCGCTGAACCAGCTTGGCCTGGACGCGCTGGCCAACCCGTCGGCGACCGTTTTCTGGTCCGGGGTGATGGGCGGCTGGATCATCGCGCTGGCCGCGTGGCTGGTCTCCGGCTCGCACTCTATTACCGGGTCGGTGATGGTGATCTGGATGCTTACGTTTCTTGTCGGACTGGGGAACTTTGCCCACTGCATTGCGACGTCAGGCGAGATCATGGTCTCGGTTTTGACTCACCATGCGGCCTGGCAGGCGTATCCGCGGTGGTTTTTTCCGGCAGTGACGGGCAACGTCTGCGGGGGCGTCGGGATGGTGACTTTGCTTGAGTATGGGCAGGTGATCTATGGTGCGGAGACCTCGCCGATGGAGCTTGCCGAGGAAGCGGGGGACAAAGGTACGGGATCGTCGGAAGCTGCTTGAGTCCCGCGGATCATTCGTAGCCAACCCGGGCCGGATGGCTATGCGCAAGGAAGCCAGCATCCTACGCGCAGGGGGCTGTCCCGATGGTCAAGTTCACAATCCTGCTGAAACGCAATCCAGCCATGACCCTGGAGCAGTTCGTCGACTATCATCGCAACTCGCATGCCAACCTGTTCCGGTCTCTGCCGGAGGCACAGCAGTACGTTCGCCGCTACGTCCAGCAACATCCGGTAGAGGGTGGAATCCCCGGCATGCCTCCACGAATTTACGATGGCATCACCGAGCTCTGGTTTGACAATGTCGCGGGACTGGCCAGCCTCTTTCAGTCGAAGGATTACATGGAGAAGATCCGGCCGGATGAAGAGAAGTTCCTCGATCTGGCCGGGTGCCAGTTTTTGCTTTCAAGTGAAAATGTGGTGATGGAGTAGGCGCGGTCTACGCGGCTTGGTCCGGGCGAGCGGATGGTTGCTCGTCAGCTTAGGGATAGATTCGGTTCAGCGTGCGCGCGAACGGGATGGTCTCGCGTACGTGGTCGAGCTTGCAGATCCAGGCCACAACGCGCTCGATGCCCATACCGAAGCCGCAGTGCGGGACCGAGCCGTAACGGCGCAGGTCGAGGTACCACTGGAACGCGGCGAGCGGCAGGCCGTGCTCCTCGATGCGCTGCTTCAGGAGATCGTAGTCGTCTACGCGCTGCGAGCCGCCGATGATCTCGCCGTAGCCCTCGGGCGCGAGCACGTCGACGCAGAGCGCGCGCGCCGGGTTCTCGGGGTCAGGCTGCATGTAAAACGCCTTGATGGCCGAGGGATAGCGATGGATCATCACCGGGCGATCGTACTGGCTTGAGATGTAGGTCTCGTCCGGTGAGCCGAAGTCGTCGCCCTCCTGGTGCAGCGTTTCGACCAGGCCCCTGGCGTGGGCGTCGACCAGCATGCGGTGTGCTTCGTCGTAACTGACGCGCGGAAAGGGCGCCTGCACCTGCTCGAGTAGGGCTATCGACGCCTCGTCGCGGCCGATGACTTTCAGGTCGCCGCGATGCTTCTTGAGGACCTCGGCGACGATGTAGCTGAGGTAGTTTTCGCAGAGCTCCAGCAGCTCCGGCAGACCGGCAAAGGCCATCTCCGGCTCGACCATCCAGAACTCGGTGAGGTGGCGGCGGGTCTTCGACTTCTCGGCGCGAAAGGTGGGGCCGAAGCTGTAGACCTTGCCGAGGGCGAGCGCGGTCGCCTCGACGTAAAGCTGGCCGGACTGGGTCAGGTAGGCCTTGTCGTCATCGAAGTAGTCCATCTCGAAGAGTTCGCTGGTGCCCTCGCAGGCATTCGGCGTCAGGATGGGCGGGTCGGTGCGGAGGAAGCCGTGGTCGTCGAAGTACTGTGCGGCGGCGCGCATGATGGTCGCGCGGACGCGCAGGATGGCGGATTGGCGCGGGGTGCGCAGCCACAGGTGGCGATGCTCCATCAGGAAGTCAACGCCGTGTTCTTTGAGCGTGATGGGGAACGGGGTCTCGTCCGGCACACGCTGCAGCACCTCGAGTGCCTCGACGTCGAGCTCGAAGCCGGAGGGCGCGCGGGCATCGGCACGGACGCGGCCGGTGACGCGCAGAGATGACTCGAGCGTGAGGTTTTTCAACTCTTCAAAGAGAGCCTCCGGCACCGCGGCCTTGGGGACGATGCCCTGGATAGTGCCCGTGCCATCGCGAAAAATTGGAAAGAGTAGCTTGCCTGAGGCGCGCAGATTGTAAAGCCAGCCCTCAAGCGTAACGGTTTGGCCCTCGTGAGCGGCGAGCGTGGCGATAGTAGCAACGGGGGCGAAAAGGAGGACGGGATTCATGTGCCTCTCCAGTTTACCCGGGACGGCTAACTCTCTAGTTGCTGCGGGACTCGCTTCGGTACTCCGGATGCCGGTAGGGTGACCGGCTCTCCATTTGCAGGATCTCGTTGTAGCCCGTGGAATCGTTGTCGTAGACGAAGGTCAGGCCCAGCTCATCGAATTTGGCGAAGAAGTCCTCCCAGGAAAGCTCTGTGATTCCGGTCGGGGTGACGATCTCGCCTGGCAGCAGAAAGCGAAGCGTCGCCGGTTCGGAGTCCACCCGGTGCGGAAGAATTTCCGCAGGGATGGCGTTGTTTTTCTGTGCCCAGTGACGAATTTCGGAGTGGTTGGTGGTTGGCTCGCTGATTGGCATCGTGGTCCCTCACGAATCGCGTACATAGAGCTCGTAGGATTCCAACGCCCGGGGATAGGTCGTCTTTCGGAGTTCGTCCCTAGTAGCTTGCCACTTTACCGGCCGGGTAGCGTGGATCGTTTGCTCCGCTGAGCGCGCCGGTCTTCGGGTCGATGGCGATGAGCTCGCTACCGCCCCAGACGCCGGGAGTCTTGGCGTCGGCAGGGTTGGATTGCGAGACTTTGTACCCCATCGTCTGCATGGCCTCGACGGTCTCGCGCGGAAAGGCTTTCTCGAACTCGAGCACGTCCGGCTGGTACTGGTGGTGGAAGCGCGGCGCGTCGGAGTCCGCCTGGATGGACAAGCCGTTGACCAGGTAGCTGAGCAGATCGTTCGCAACCGTGGTGATAATGGTCGAGCCGCCGGGCGATCCGAGCACCAACACCAGGCGCGCCGGATGCCCCGGAGTCGGGTGCGTGGTGACCAGCGTAGGCGTCATCGAGGAGAGCGGGCGGTGGCCGGGGCCAATGGCGTTGGCTGGACCCTGGATGAGCCCGAACATGTTGGGCTTGCCGGGCGCGGAGGAGAAGTCGTCCATCTCGTTGTTCAGCACGAAGCCTAGACCCTCGGCGGTGGCTCCGCAGCCGAAGAGGCCGTTGAGGGTGTAGGTAATCGAAACGGCGTTGCCGTCGGCGTCGACGACCGAGAACTGCGTGGTCTCGGTGGACTCCTTGTGCTCGGGCAGCGCGGGCGGCGGGGGCAGGAAGCCGGCGGGGCGCTTGAGCTCGGCTGAGGGTGAGGGCTTGTCGGGCAGGATGGAAGCGCGCCAGGCCGCGGCATAAGCGGGCGAGGCCATCTGCGCCAAGGGAATCTGGGCGTAGTCCGGGTCGCCGAGGTAGTCGGCGCGGTCCATGTAGGCGCGCCGGAAGGCTTCGGCGATGATGTGGACCTGGGCGGGAGAGCGATCGCCGCCGAGCGCCGGGAGATCGAAGCCGGAGAGGATGTTGAGGGTTTCGATCAGGGCAATGCCTCCGGAGGAGGGCGGAGGCGAGGTGAGAACGTCGTAGGTCTGGCCGTGGGCGGTGTAGTGGCCGGTCAGGATTGCGCGGTCGGTGGCCTGGTAGCTGGCCAGGTCGTCCGCGCTGAGCAGCCCGCCGTGGGAGTGAACCGAATCCGCAAGCTGCTGGGCCATCTTGCCGTGATAGAACTCGTCCGGGTCGGCGACGATGCGCTCGAGGGTGCGGGCGAGATCGGGCTGCCGGAAGGTCTCGCCCTCCTTATAGAAGTCGCCGTCGCGCTGGAAGATGCGCTTCGACTCCGGAAACTGCATCAGGTTGCGGCTATGCATGGTGCCGGCCTCCCAGGCGGAGAGGACGAAGCCCTCCTTTGCGAGCCGGATGGCGGGGGCCATGTCCTGCGCGAGGGTGAGCTTGCCGAAGCGCTTCTGCGCGTGGACCAGGCCCTTGACGGTGCCGGGGACGCCAATGGCCTTGTAGCCGAGGGTCGAGAGGCCGGGTACGACTTTCCCGGAGGCGTCGAGGTACATGTCGGCGGTGGCTGCGCCGGGAGCGCGCTCGCGGAAGTCGACAAAGTCGGTGACGGGGGCGCCTTTGCCATGCCCAGCCTCGCGCCCGGCCATGCGGATGAGCATAAAGCCTCCGCCGCCCAGGTTGCCGGCGCGCGGATAGGTGACCGCAAGCGCAAAGCCGACCGCGACTGCTGCGTCGACGGCGTTGCCGCCCTGCCGGAGGATCGCGAGGCCAGCATCCGAGGCGTCGTGCTGGACGCTGACGACCATGGCGTGGCCTCGGGGTTGGGCGTCCTGTTGAGCCGAAAGGGCAAGACCCGGCAGCAAGGCCAGCGCGGACAGCGTGCGAAGCGACATCATGGAAGGTCCTCGGTCCCCGTAGCATACGTCAGCCGCTCGCCTGCCGCCAAAGCGCAGCCGGCACGTTGGCGGTCGGGCTACTTTACGGTCACAGTCAGCGAGTAGGTGGCGGAGTGCACCAGGAAGCCGTCGGTGGCGGTGACAGTGTAGGTGTAGGTTCCGGGTGCGGTGTAGACGGCGTTCTGGGCGGGCAGCTTGCCGGAGCAGCCGCCAAGCGTAAACGCCGCGAAGCCGAGAACCACCACCGTCAGCCCGCAGCGAGCCGCGGTCCGCATGCGCCGGCGTCCAAACCAGAGGAACAGGCCTGTGCCGAGGCCGGCGAGCGAAAGCCAACTAGGCCCACCAAGACCACCGTAGCCAACGACGGTGTACTGGGACGTCGTGGTGATGGTAATGGCGCTGTTAGTGGCCGAGCCGAGGGTGAAGTTGCCTCCAGCGACCGTGCAGGTGGAGCCCGGAACCGTCGTCGAGCAGGTGACGCTGACGGGGTTGTCAAAGCCGGCGAGCGGGGTCGCTGTGGAGCTGATGCCGGAGACGGTGTAGCCGGCGATGACGGAGCCCGAGGCGGGAGCGAGGGCCAGGGTGAAGTCGATGCCGTTGCCGCTGAGCGCGGTGGAGGACGTGGCGTAGGCTGCCGCGGTCGAGGTGGGTGTCAGTGTGCCTGTGCGCGGGCCGGTGGTGGTGGGGGTGAAGGTGACCGAGAAGGTGCAGGTGGCCCCGGCGGCGAGCGTGCTGCCGCAGGTGGTCGCGCTGACGCGGAAGTCTCCGGTGGCCGCCAGCGGAGGCAGCGGGACGGCGCCCGAGGCGGTGTTGGTGACGGCGACGGTCTGCGTGGCGGAAGCGCCGACATCCAGGCTGCCGAAGGTAAGCGACGTGACGTTGACGGCGAGGTCCGCGATTCCGGTTCCGGTAAGCGCGGAGGTTAGGGTGGTGCCGCCGGAGCCGACGTTGAGCGTTCCGGTCCGCGGGCCGACGGCCGTGGGCTTGAACACCACAGTAATCTGGCAGGTGCTGTTGGCGGCAACCGAGCTGCAGTTGTTTCCAGTTACGCTAAAGTCGCCGGTAGTGTTGATGACGTTGACGGTTGCGACGAAGCTGGAGTTGTTGGTGAAGGTAAAGGTCTCGGGCGGGCTGTTGAAGCCGACGGGCTGCGTGCCAAAGTCCTGGCTGACGGGAGTCAGGGTCGCGCCGCTGCCGTCGTTGGTCAGCTCAAAGAGGCTGTATTCGAGCAGCTTTTCCTGGGGAGTCATGGTGGCGGTGGTGGCGCACTCGGCGGGGAATGTCCTGCTGGTAGTCGGTGTTTCTACGTGGTACTCGTTATAGAGCACGCGCCCGCACTGGTTGCCGGTCGAGCCTACGGGCGTGTCGAAGACCATCTGCATGACGGTTCCGCTCGAGTTCAGATTCAGCCAAGACTCGGACGGCGCGATGACCCCGTTCATGTCGTGCTTGATCTGCGACAGTTCGATCTGGCCGGGAGTGGTCGAGGCGCCTACGTCCTGGAGCCAGATCGAGAGCGTCTGGCTTGCGGAGAAGCTCGGGTTCACGGTGGCAAGGCCGTCCGGGTACGAGCCCTGGTTCACGGCCCAGTTGGCGACGCCGTTGAAGGGCGGGTTCTGGTACATCCATTGATAGGCGAAATGACTGCCGTAGACGCGCCCGCCGGCATTGGCAAAGGTGATCAGGTTGGCGTACTCGGCGGCGGTCTTCTTCTGCGGGTAAGCGTTGCCTTCGCAGGGAAGCATGAGCACGTCATAGCTGTTCAGGGTTGTGCTGCTTCCCATCAGCACGTCCTCGGCGGGCGTAGCCGGATCGATCGCCGCTCCTGGGCCGCCGCTCCCGGTATATAGGTTGATGCGGCCGGAGCCGCTTGGGTCGGTGAACTCGGTGTCCGCGACGCCCACCTTGCGCAGCACGCACTCGACCGCGTCGACCGAGCCGGTGGCGACGGCGAACTTGGGGATGTCACCTTCGCTCTGGTTGCGGGGGAAGCGCGACATCGTAGGGTCAACCGCCGTATTGGCGCAGGAGGCGGTGCTCGGAATGACGATCTGCCGGCGCCAGCGGCCGGAAACGATGACCAGCGGGATGTTGGTGCCGACCGGCACGTTCTGGATGGTAAAGGTGCCGTCGACCGCGGTGTTCGCGCCCACCAGCGGGGAGCCGAGCGGGGCCTGACCCACGGCCGGACAGCTGACGCCGGGAGTAAAGGCCGGCACGGCGGCATTCGGGATGTAGACCTGCACGTTTGGCAGCGGGTCGGTGCCGTTGGGGGCGTAGACAGTGCCGGTCAGCGATGTGGTGGCTCCGGCAGGACAGGTGACCTGCTGGCAGGCAAGCCCGGTACAGACCGGCGTGCTCTGGCCAGGGAGGAGGAACGGCGGCGCGCAGGATAGACCAAGGAAGGCAACGACGGCAGCAGCGGAGAGTCTCATGGATTCGCCCTTGCCAAGAGGTATACCAGACCGCGTGCGTCGCGCGCAGAACCATTTCGGGAAAGAACACAAGCCCCCAAACGGGTTACAGCGGGACGAACGAAATTTTGCGAACGAGTGGCCGCCGAGGCCGGTCTTAGGCAGTGAGGGCGCCATTTAGATGGATGGATTGGCTGAGGAACTCGCGGTGCCGGATGAGCCGCGGACGCGTGAGGCGCAGGACGAGGCGTTCGTTACGCTCGCCAATCGGCACGCGCGGTTCCTCTACCGGGTCGCGTTTGGGTTGCTACGCACCCCTGAGGATGCCGAAGACGCCGTTCAGGAGACGCTGCTGAAGCTTTATCGCACGGGAGGGTGGCGCGAGATGAAAGAGGAACGGGCGTTCCTGGCGCGGTCCGTGTGGCGCGTTGGACTGGCGCGGCTGGGGACAGCAGGAGCAAAGGCGATGAAGCATGCCGAAGATGTTACGGAGATGGAGATCCAGGCCCGTGGGCTGAACCCCGAAGAGAGCGCGTTGGGTGCCGCGGACCGGGCGCTGATGAGGCGCATGGTGGACGCGTTGCCGGAGGAGCTTCGGCAGCCTTTGGTACTAAGCGCGATGGAGGAGATGCGCTCCGGGGAGGTTGCGGCCATTCTCGGCATTCCCGAGGGCACGGTACGGACGCGAGTGATGCGCGCGAAAGCGGAGCTGCGCAGGCGTTTTCTTGCTGCTCGGCCCGGGGCGGCGACAACGCGAGCGGGGGAGGTGCGCCGATGAAAGATGCAGAGTTGGACGGTCTGATCGAGGAAGTTCTGGCGGAGATCGCGAATCCGGCGATGCCTGCGCGCTTTGCCCAATCACTAAACCAGAGGAGCTTTGCCATGAGTGCGATCGCAGAAAGAAATGTCCTGGTCTTCGCGTCGATGAACAGAACCGAAGTGCGCCGCATGTCGCCGAGCGCGGTCACGGTTGCCGCCCTCTTGAACGTAGCCGCGCTGTTGCTGCTGATGGTTCAGGTAAGTAAGGTGCGTACGGCCGAGATCCGCAAGACGCTGGCCGAAGTCACGCTGGTTGCACCGCCTCCGGCTGTTCCTCCGAAAGCGACCGTTGCCGGCGGCGGTGGCGGCCAGGCAGGTCCAGCGCCGGTGAGCAAGGGGAGTCCGCCGAAGTTTGCCGCGCAACAGCTGAACCCGCCCAAGGCTCCGCCGCTCGATCAGCCCAAGATCAACGTGCCGGTCACCGTGGAGGTTGATTCGAACCTGAAGATGGCGAAGACCGACCTGTCGAATCTGGGTATGCCGAATGCGCCTGCGGTGGGGATGTCGCTCGGCCGTGGCAGGGGAACGGGGATCGGTTCGGGGAATGGCAGTGGCATCGGGCCGGGCATCGGCGGGAACATCGGCGGCGGCCTGCGACGGATCGGTGGCGGGGTCTCCGCTCCCCTGGTCCTGTTTGCGCCCGAGCCGGAGTTCTCGGAAGAGGCGCGCAAGGCAAAGGCCGCCGGCAATGTGCTGGTGTACCTGCAGGTCGATGCGCAGGGCCGCCCGACGCATGTGCATGTCCTGCGGGGCATCGGGCTGGGTTTGGATGAGAAGGCGGTCGAGGCGGTGCGGCAGTATAAGTTCAAGCCGGCGCTTGAGGACGGCAGACCGGTTCCCGTGGAGATGAATGTGGAGGTGAACTTTCAGATCTTCTGAGAGTGGGCTTAGATAAAGGCATGAGTCCGGCGATCGTTCTCGCGGCTGTGCTACTGCTGACCCCGCTGCTTGGAGCGGGGTTCTTTCCAACCTTCATAAATCGGCTCGCAGACGCGCTGCCTACCTGGATGCGGAGCCTGCTGCCTGCTCTCCTGGCGATTCCATACGTGCTCGTTGCTTTATCTGCCGGTATCTTCCACTGGGGCTGGTTTGCGTTGTATGCGCTGCTGCCGGTTGTGGTCTGCGGGCTGCTTTGGCAGGCGAGACGTGCCGACCCCCAGCAACGCGGCACCTGGCGTGATCTCCTGGTGCTCGCGACGCTCGGGCTGGCGGTCGATCTGCGCTGGTTCGAGCGTGCCTGGCCTCCGCATCTCGCGGTCTTCAACAAGGTACTGCTGCTCGACCTCGGCATCTTCGGCTTCGGCGTGGTGCGCGGGTTGGAGGGCGTGGGATTCGACCTGCGGCTCCGGCTGGCGGACCTGAAGATCGGGCTGCGGGAGTTTCTGCTGTATACGCCGCTGGCAGTCGCGCTGGGGCTGGCGACCGGCTTTCTGCATCTGCACCGGGCGTGGCCGGGGCCGCTGCCGATCCTGGGCGCGTGGATGTTTACGTTCCTCTTTATCGCCGTGCCGGAGGAGCTCTTCTTCCGCGGATGGCTGCAGAATCTGCTGGAGCGGCGGATGGGCCGCTGGCCCGCGCTGGGCGTCACCGCCGTGCTGTTCGGCTTATCGCACTTCAACAAACGCGCGCTTCATTTCAACTGGCGCTACGTGCTCCTGGCCGCAATCGCGGGAGTGTTCTACGGCCGGGCCTGGCGTCAGCAGCGGCGCGTGGGTGCGTCCGCACTTACCCACGCCTGCGTGGACACGGTGTGGGGAGCGTTCCTGCGCTGAGGATGGCCGTGCGTCGCCGGGTAGGTGAGATAACCGAGGCCGACCCGCATGTTGCGGATCACCGGGCCGGGGATCGCCGTCGCTAGCACAATGCCGAAGAGGGCGTGGGTCAAGGCGAGCGGGATCAGGTTGCGATAGTGCAGGAAGAGCAGGCAGGCCAGCAAACCCCAGACGAACGTGATGGGCGTCAGCACGGGATTGGGCAGATGGGCAGCGGCGAAGACGGTCGCCGCGGCGAGGGCGGCGGCATAGGGACGGCCGGGAAGGAGAGCGAGGAAGCGCCGCAGGAAGAAGTCCTGCAGGAGTATCTGCTGGACGAAAGCCCAAAGCGCGTAGCCCCAGTAGCGCCGCAGGAAGTCCGCCGGGCCGCCGACCGGGTGCAGCGCGTGGACGTGTGCGGAGACGAGCAGCACCACCGCCGCAAGGACCAGCGCCAGCCCGAAGGACCAAAGCGAGCGCCAAAGATTGGTCGTCCGCAAACCCATCGCGGCAAGACTATGAAAGGAACGCCAGACGACGACGGCCAGGAAAAAAGCCGCGAGCACGTAGAGAACGCGCTGATAGGGGCGCGGCGTCCAGATGACCAGCAGGATGAGGGTGTAGCCGACGGCAAGCTCCGCCAGGTCGCGACGTGAGGAGAGCGATCGTTCGCGGGAGGCAAGGGGAAGACCGGGGTTGAGCACTGGACCTTGTGACAGAACGCTACGAGCTTTCCGCGTGCGGGGTCAGACTCTCCGCGAATTTCGCTTCGAGCTGGTTGAGTCTCTCTTCGAGCACGCGGACACGCTCCTCAAGCGCTGTTCGCCCGGGCGGATCGCGTTGCGCTTCGGGTTGCGGCGGGGGATGCGAGCCGGGTGCTCCCAGCAGATGCATCCAGCGAACCTCGCGGGAGCCGGGCGCGCGCGGCAGGGCGGCGGTCAGGGGAGTGTCTCGGGCGGCCAGGCGCTCGAGCGTCGCCTGCACGGAGGCCAGCTCCTCGAAGCTGTGCATGCGGTCGGAGCGGCTGCGCAGCTCGCCAGGAGTCTGCGGGCCGCGGAGAAGAAGGAGGCAAAGGACGGCGGTCTCGTCCCGGCGCAGGTTGAGTACGGTGCGGATGCGGTGCTCGTAACGCGCAGCGCGTCCGGAGTCGCGGGCCGGCACGGCGAGTTCGAGATCCTGCAGTGCGTGAAGTGCGGTGCGGATTTCGTCCTCAGACAGGTCCATCACCGGATCACGGCTGGAACGCTGGTTCGACGCGGCGATCAGCGCGTTGATCGTCAGCGGATAAAGATCAGGTGTGGTCATCTCCTTTTCCATCAGGGAGCCGAGCACGCGAAGGCTGGGAGCATCGAGCTGCATGAATCTAACTTACTGCAAAGAAAAACCCAGGTCTCTGTACGAGACCTGGGGCTTCCGGGTTAGAGGTTAGGCGGGGACGGCGACGGCTTCCGGAGCGTCAGAGTGAATGGTCACCTTGACGTGCGCGGTGACATCCCGATGCAGCTTAACCGGCACGTGGAACTCGCCGAGCTGCTTGAGCGGATCTTCGAGTGCAATCTTGCGGCGGTCGACGGTGTAGCCCTTGGCTTCGAGCTGCTGGGCGATATCCCCCGAGGTGACCGAGCCGAAGAGGTGATCGTTCTCGCCGACCTTGCGCTCAAAGGTCAGCTCGACCTGCGAAAGCGTGCGGGCAAGTTCTTCCGATTGCGCCTTTTCTTTGGCGGATTTTCGGATGGCGGAGGCCTTCATCTGCTCGATGACGGCCTTGTTGGCGGTGGTGGCTTCGATGGCCAGCTTGCCGGGCAGCAGGTAGTTGCGTCCGTAGCCGTCGGCGACCTTGACCACGTCGCCGCGGTTGCCGAGCTTCTGGACATCTTCTTTGAGAATGACTTCCATGTTGGATCTCCGAGTGTTCATGCGCGGGTTTAAGTCCAGCCGCGAGGGAATGGTTAGAAGCGGTTCGCGAAGGCCAGCAGGGCGATGTTGCGCGACTGCTTGATGGCGAGCGAAAGGCGGCGCTGGTGGCGGGTGCAGACGCCCGTCAGCCGGCGCGGGACGATTTTGCCCCGCTCGGCCACGAAGCCCTGCAGCAGGCGCACGTCGCGGTAGCTGATGGCGTCGATCTTCTCCGTGCAGAACTTGCAGACCTTCTTGCGGCGGAAGAACTTGCGTCCGCCGGGTCCGCCTCCAGGTCCACCCGCCGGGCGTGGGCCGCCGGGGCCGCCAGGTCCGCCCGCAGGACGCGGAGGACGCGGGGTGTAGGTGGAAGGAGCCGATGCCGCCGGGGCGGAAGATGAGTCAGGAGCGTTGGTAGTTTCGTCAGCCATGATGTCCTCTGGTGTTCAGTTACGTTGCCGATGATGGGCGGTCCGCAGGCGTGCGGACGAAAGTTATACGGTGGCTTCGACCGGGGTCTCGATCTCAGTCGCAGGAGCCGCGGGCGGCTCATCGGGTACGGCGGCCGCAGCTGGAGTCTCGGCAGCGGCGTCGATCGACGCGACGCGGGCCGGCTGAGCGGCGGGCTGCGCGCTGCGTTTGACGTGCGTCTCGCGGTGCGCCTTGATCTTGCCCAGGCGCTTCTCTTCCTCGTCGATGCGCACGGTGATGAACTTGATGACCTGCTCGGTCACGCGCAAGCGACGCTCGATCTCGGCAATCAGAGAACCTGCAGCGTCGATCGTCATCAGGATGTAGAAGCCGTCGTTAAACTTGCGCACGGTGTATGCGAGACGCCGGCGACCCATTTTTTCGGTTGAGCGTATGGTGCCGCCGCCGTCGGTAACGTTCTTCGAGAAGCCTTCGATCAGCTTGTCAAGATCGGCTTCTTCAGCGTCCGGGCGGACGATAAACATGATTTCGTAGCTGCGATTCATGGTTTGTTTCTTTCTGCGAAGTTCTGCTTCGCACCGGGCCCGGATAGAGGCGCCAACGGTTTGGAGGAGGAAAACGGACTCAGGTTAAGACGAGTCCAACGGTGTTATGCTGCGGGGTCGTCGGCGGTGCCGCTAACCTTGCGGTTGAAGTGGTTCATGGCCTTCGCCACGCCCTCGGTCAAAATCATCTCGACTGCGCGTACGGCCAGGTCGAGCCCTTCGTCCAGTTCCTGCAGCTGCATCCTGCGCAGCGGGGAGAGCAGGTAATCCGTGCCGCCCGCCTTCACCTCGCGTCCGCTTTGGGTGGGAGGTTTGCCCACGCCGATCCGGACCCGGATCCACTCTTCGCTGCCGAGTGTCCCGGAGATTGATTTTACTCCGTTATGCCCTCCGGCCGAACCGCGTTCGCGGATGCGAAGCTGTCCGAGCGGAATGGCGAGCTCGTCGTAAAGAACAATCACATCGGACCCAGGTTGCCCTAGCTCCAGCTCCTTCATCAGCGCGGCTACGGCCAGCCCGCTGAGATTCATGAAGGTCTCCGGCTTGGCCAGGAGTACGTCCTGACTGGCCAACGCGGTGCGGGCCGTCAGGGCGCGTCCCCGGCGGTTGGCGACCGTCACGCCACACTGTGCGGCGAGACGGTCGATCGCGAGAAATCCTGCGTTGTGCGGCGTGAACTGATATTCGATTCCAGGATTCCCAAGTCCGACAATCAGTTTCATCGCACGCCAGCCGCTTACTTCTTCTTCGCGTCCGGCTTGGCTGCGGCTGCATCCGCGGCAGGAGCATCGCCCTTGCCCTTCTTGGCAACCTCAGGCTCCGCGGCAGCAGGTGCGGCGACCGCGTCAGCAACAGCCTCTTCCTTGACCAGGGTCACGTGCGCGACCAGCGCGGTGTCCTCGCCAATGAACTTGATGGAGCCGGAGTGCGGCAGGTCGGAGATGTGGATCGCGCCGTAGAGCTCAAGGTCGGTGACATCGACGTCCAGGTGGTCCGGAATATCTCCAGGAAGGCACTCGATCTCGACCTCACGCATAATCTGGTCGAGCACACCGCCGCCAACGCGCACGCCGACCGGCGAGCCGGTAAGCTGCACGGGAACGGAGACCCGCATGGCCTTATCCATAGCGATGCGCTTGAAATCGATGTGCAGCAGCTTGCCCTTGATCGGCTCGTGTTGCCAGTCGACGATCATGGCTTTGACCATGGCCGCGCCCTCGACGTTCAGGTCGAAGATGGTGTTGTGGCCGGACTCCGAGTGGAGGATGCGGGTGACAACCTTGGGATCGACCGCGACCGCGACCGACTCCTGGCCGGCTCCGTAGACGACCGCGGGGATTTTGCCTTCAACCCGCACGCGGCGGGCGTGATTTTTGTTGAACTTGCCGGTGCGCGGGGTGGCGACGACGGCGTCGAACTTCAGTGTGGCCATGTTGTTTCCTTTCGGGCACGGCTGCGCAGTTTTGAGACTGCCAGGGCCGCTCCGTTTGCGGCTGGATCCGCCGGGGTTGAGGGGTTAGTTGAACAGCGTCGAAACGCTGGTCTCCATGTGGATGCTTTCAATGGCGCGGCCCAGCAGGCCGGCAATCGAAAGCGGCTTAATCTTGTCAACCCGCTGGGCGGCTTCGCTGAGCGGGATGGTGTTTGCGACGACCAGTTCGACCAGGGCGGATTTTGCAATGTTCTCAATGGCCGGGCCGGAGAGCACCGCATGCGAGGCGCAGGCGTAGACCCGGGTGGCTCCCTGGGCAAGCAGCGCATCGACCGTTTTGACGAGCGTGCCGGCCGTGTCGACGATGTCGTCGAGGATGAGGCAGGTTCTTCCCCGCACGTCGCCGATGACGTTCATGACCTCGGTGACGTTGATGTCCGTGCGCCGCTTATCAACGATGGCAAGCGGCACGTCGAGCTTCTTGGCAAAGAACCTGGCGCGTTCCACGCCGCCTGCGTCCGGGCTGACGACGGTAAGGTCGGGAAGGTTGAGCTTGCGGAAATAGTCCACCAGCACGGGGCTGGCAAACAGGTGATCGACCGGAATGTTGAAGAAGCCTTGAATCTGCGCCGCATGCAGGTCGACCAGCAGCGCGCGGTTGGCGCCGGCCGTAGTGAGAAGATCAGCCACCAGCTTTGACGAGATGGCGACGCGCGGACGGTCTTTCCGATCCTGCCGGGCGTAGCCGTAGTACGGGATCACGACGGTAATGCGCGCGGCCGACGCTCGCTTGAGCGCATCGATCATGATCAAGAGCTCCACCAGGTGCTGGTCGACCGGGCGGCAGGTTGGCTGAATGACGAAGACATCCGCGCCGCGCACGTTCTCGAGCAACTGGAAATAAATTTCGCCGTCTGCGAAGCGCTGCATCTTGGTTTGACCCAGCGGTACGCCGACAAAGTGACAGACCTCTTCCGCGAGCGCAACGTTCGCCAGGCCGGAGAAAATCTTGAAGCGCTTTGCCTCGCCGAGCCGGCCAGAGCGCTTTCGTTCTGGAGCAGCTTTCGCGGGAGGCATGAATGCCGGCGCGGCCGACGAGCGTTGGTTCATCTCGTCGTCGCGCGCCAAATCAGGGGGAAGAACCGCAGTCGTGTCTGTTTGCGTCACGCTTGAAACTCCTCAGGCTGGTTGACCTTACGGTGGCTCCTACTGCTTTCGTCTTGGGGCGCTACCAGGTTCGGCGGCGTTTGCTCCTCAATCCGTCTGGTTCTACTCACGTTTTGTAGTGAGCCTGCTGCTCACTTCGGTCCATCGCGGCTGGACTGTTTTGCCCTGGCCGCTCCAAAAGAAATAAAACCCTGGTTCCTGCTTCGGGCCAGGCTTTGCTGTGCCTGAGCCCCGATCGATCAAGCAGTCCTTTGGCTGGGCGACTAGGATTCGAACCTAGATAAAGTGCTCCAAAGGCACCTGACCTACCATTGATCGATCGCCCAATCCCTTTTCCGGGTGCCTGCCTCTTATTGTAGAGGAAAGCGAGGGGAATCACTCAGCAAACATGCTGCTCCAGTAAATGCGGCGGGGCAGGGTCGAGGTAACGATGGCCCGGACGCCATGCTGCTGGAGCCGCCGTTGAGCTGCGATCGCGCCATCCTGGTCGCTATAAAGACCAAACAGAGCGGAGCCTGATCCGGAGAGCGCCGCGTAAAGCGCGGGATGCTCGGTCGAAGAACCCAGCAGCTGTTGCTTGATCTCGTCCAAGGCAGGGTACTGAGGAAAGACGACTTTTTCAAAGTCGTTTTCAAGCTCAGCGCCTGGATGGGCGTGAATCAGCGCGAGAAGGGAGTTCTCGACGAGATCTTCCTCGACTCCGCTCCGCTCTTCCGAAAAAGTGGGGTAACGTTGCTTACCGGGAGGCCGCTGCAGGTTCTCAGGGCTGTTCTGTGCGGTGGATGAACCAGGGACAGAACTCGGATCGGGGATGATACCGGAAGCGCCGTTCGCTCGGTCGTCCCCAGCTTGCAGGAGAGTGGACGCGTAGATACGGCTCAACGTACCTAAGGTATCAGGGATCGGGGAACTTTGCAAGCCGTCAGCTGGCGTCGCGACCAGACGATCCCACTCGCGGAAGGCGTTCGGCGTCGATACCCCGATCGATGGCAGCGCCATCACGCACGGAATTTGCCCACTGCCGGCGTAGGTCACGTCGCGCACGCCGGTGACGTTCTGCCCGCGATCCCATCCGAGCACCGATCCGCCCACAAGGAAGAGCGGCACATCCGAGCCGACCTCCGCGGCCAGCGCCAGACGATCTTCGGCCGCGATTGCAAGGGCCAACTCCCGCTCAAGCCCGATCAGGGCGGCCGCCGCATTTGCCGAACCCGCGCCCATGCCGCCCTGGATGGGCAGGTTCTTCTCGAGGTGCACGTCAACCTCCGCTTCCACGCCGCAGAGGCGCAGCGCTTGCTCCACCATGCGCCACGCGGTGTTGCGTGCATCGGTGGGCACGCGAAAGTCGCTCGAGGTAAGGCGAATGCGGGTCTCCGCGGCCGGCTGCGCCGCAACCGTCACCACATCATGCAGCGCCACGGTCTGATAGAGCGTGACGAGCGAGTGAAAGCCGTCCGGCCGCTGCGGTCCAATGGCCAGGCCCAGATTGATCTTCGAGAACGAGCGGACGCGGGTGGCCATTGCTCTATTTTAGATAGGGCTGGCGATTACTCGTACTTGAGCGTCTCGACCGGATCGAGCGAGGCGGCGCGATTTGCTGGGCGGGTGCCGAAGACGATCCCCACGATGACCGAAGTCGACAACGCGATAAGCGCCGACCACCAGGGCGGAGGCGGAATCGTAAACGGGCTGAAGAAGGAGACGACCAGCGGAATCCCGAGCCCGATCAACGTGCCGACGATCCCGCCCGAGAGCGAGAGGAAGACAGCCTCGGTAAGAAACTGCAGCCGGATCTCGCGGCTGGTGGCGCCCAGGGCTTTGCGGATTCCAATCTCGCGAATACGAAACTCAACGTTGGCCAGCATCGAATTCATGATGCCGACCCCCGAGACAAGCAGCGTGAAGAAGGCCGCGACCAGCAACACGATCGTCAGCATGTAGGCTATCTGCCCCATCACGTTGAGCACCTGCGTCAGCGTGAACGGGTTATAGACACTTGTCGGACGGTGCCGCGAGCGGATCACCGCCGCAATGCGGTCGCGCGCGATCGGTACATCCGCCGCGTTCGCCACGGTAAAGAAAATCTGCTTCACGTTGTCCGTACCCTGAAAAAATCGTGCCACCGAGTACGGGATCAGCATGGTCTGGTTCGAGATCTCCGACTGGCCAAACGTCTCCGTACTCTCCTTGAAGACCCCGATAATGACAAAGGGTATTCCAGACACGGAGATGGTCTTACCGATGGCCTCGTCCGGCGACGAGTAGAGTTCGTTCGCGAAGGTGTAGACGATCACTGCCACTTTCTCGTTTGCCGAAGCATCCTGGTCATCGAAAAAGCGGCCAGCAATCATCTTCAGATTGCGCACCGTTTTATATTGCGGCGACACCCCCAGCAGCATCGTGTCTTTTGAAATACCGCTGCCGATCGAGACGCGATCGTGAAACTCGAGCATGGGCGACGCTGCCACGATTCCCGGAACCTGGTTCAGTACCTCGGCCATGTCTTCGCGCGTCATGGAGTCCGGAGTACTCGTATTCTCCGGACCTGCGACCGTGCCGCCGACGTACTGCATCTCGATCATGTTGGGGCCGATACCCGAGATAAGGTCAAGCGCGTATTTGCGCCCGGTGAGGCCGACCGCAACCACGAGAATGATGGACGCCGAGCCGATGACCATGCCCAGCATGGTGAGCAAAAAGCGGACCTTCGACGCGTGGAAGCTGTCGATGGCCAGGTGAATCGTCTCGCGAAAGGCGATCGAGGAGGTAGCGCTGGCCAGCGTGGCGTCGAAGCTGCGCGCACGCACATCGGGCAGCACGCCCGCGGCCGGAGTGAGGACGCGAGGCGCCGGCTTGGCTTCGACAGTCGGGTTGGAAGAGGCGGTCGCCATGGGCCGTGAAGTTTTAGACGGACTTCAGTATCGCAGCGATGCATGCTTTGCTGACGCCGATCTCTTCCCTGCCCATTACCAAAGTTTTGCTCTACACTGCTCTGAGGGAAGAGTGGCCGAGTGGTTGATGGCTCCAGTCTTGAAAACTGGCGTACCTGAAAGGGTATCGGGGGTTCGAATCCCTCCTCTTCCGCCAACTTTGCAGCCGGGGCGCACTCTTCGAGGCGTTACGGGAGAGGTAGATTGCTGCAGGCGCGAACGGGGACCTGGTGGTTGTTTGTCCCAAAGCGGGACGAACTGGTGCAACTTTAACGCGCGGCTTATGCTCGGTTCCACTAGAATGAACCTGGCTCCGGTGCGACCGGATCTATTCCCGTGTGAAAGATCATAATGCCTTCTCCGCCCGTCATCGTTGTATACGGACATGATCAGAGCCTGCTCGACACCCGGACCTGGGTGTTGCAGGGCGCGGGTTACCAGGTCTCGCAGGTTTCGCACTTGTCTGAATTGGAGAAGACGGCGGATGAGCGCTCCGTCGCGCTCGTCGTGCTGTGCCATACGCTCTCCGGGGAGGAATGGGAGGAGACGCGGGCGTCGCTTGCGTATCGGCCGGAGATCAAGCGCCTGCTGATTACGGCGAACCGCCCGCTGTCAGCCCAGGCCATAAGCGAGCCAACGGTCAGCGCGTTCAATGGGCCGCGGGCGCTGCTCGAGATGGTTGGGAAGATCCTGTCCGCAAAGACGGAAGCTGTCTAGACGCTTCGATGCTCGACCGCATCGAAATGCCAGACAGCCTAGCTAAACGCTCGACCGCTATCTAGGCGTTCGGTCAGGAAGCCGCATCTCAGTGATCAATCCCGGTCGGAGTGGCCCTCCGTACGAAGTAAGGAGTGCAGTGGATCAAGAGAACCTGCAACCGGATCGAAGGCCAAGTGCATCGCGTGCAGCACCCGGTTCGTACTGGCCAGATGGGCGTGGGCCAGACGAGCGTGGCAGTGCCGGAATCCTTGCCCTTGAGATGCTGCACCAGATTCGGAACCCGCTGGAGGTGCTGCAATACCTCGTCTACCTCGCACATCAGGAGGCAGCGGATCCGCAGCAGGTAAAGCGGTACATGCAGCTAGCCGAGGAGCATTTGGGCACGCTAAGCCGGATTGCCGGGCAGACGTTGCACTTCGCGGAGCTAGCAGGCGGACTTGTTCCAATCGACCTTGTCGATTTGGCAGAGTGTGCGCTCCGGATTCACCAACAGACTATTGAGTCCAAGCAGATCCACCTGGTCAGGGATCTTCCCCAGAAGATGTTAGCGGGCGTGTATCGCGACCAAATGCTGCAGGTGATTTCGAGCCTGATCGTCAACGCACTCGAGAGCCTGCATCCCGATGGCACACTCTCCATCCGGCTTCGCAAGCGCCGCGACGGTTTGCACCTGATGATCGTCGACAACGGTCATGGCATCGCAGCCCAGCACCAGTCGCGCGTTTTCGAACCCTTCTACTCAACCAAGGGGAAGACAGGCACAGGCATTGGTCTCGCGCTGGCTCGCCAAATTGTCGAAGATCATCACGGGAAGCTGTCTATGCGCAGCAGCGTGCGCCCGGGCCGGTCCGGCACGGCTTTCAAGGTCTATCTGCCGGCGGAGGCTGACAAGCTTGGCTAAGCCTTAGCCATTCTTGCGGATCGCCTCGCGCACATGCTCCACGGCCTCAGCTTTGAAGTGAGTCAGGTTATGGACTTCTGCCGCGTGCTTCTCGATCACTGGCAGCATCTCTTCTTCGGACTTCCCTTCGAGTTCCCAGGTACAGTCGTAGCCTACGTCCTTGCAGTGGAAGTGCTTATGTGGCTCCATGGCTTACCTCTTATCCGTTGAGATGCCGAAGCAGCGGAGCGAGCCCTCGCGTCTTTGATCGGCTGCCTATTTGTGCGATAGACGCGGCTCTATAAGGTCAATTTAGCGTTGATTTTAGCCTCCGCCAGCGGATAGGCTTGGTCCATTACCCGTTTATGAATTTTGATGGCAGGAATGTGGTCAGACCACATTCCTCTCCAGGGCCCTTCCACGCCCGCGTGACCACTCACCCGGGCGATCGCAGCTCCGTTCCTCATCGCGTTCTTTCCTCAGCAACGACGAACGCACCAGACAGCGTTCGAGAGACAGGCATCCACTCTTATGAGAAGCTTTCCCCGCACCCGCCTTGCCCCGCTGATGTTTGCAGCCGCCTCCCTCGCGCCAGCCGCTCTCCACGCTCAACAGACCCAGGCCTCGCTCACCGGCCAGGTACTCGATCCGCAGGGAGCCGCGGTTCCCGGGGCCTCGGTCATCATCACCAACACCGATACGGCGATTGAGCGCACTACGCAGACCACCTCGGGCGGCCGCTATACGGTCACCAATCTAAATCCCGGGCCGTACAAGGTCACGGTCAAGGCCTCCGGCTTCACCGAGAAGGTGCTGTCTGGCATCGTGCTTCAGGTCGGCCAGGACCAGGGCCTCGACGTCCCATTGTCGCTCGGCTCCGAGTCCACCGTCGTTGAGGTGACTGCTGCTGCCGCGGTTACCGACACCGAGAGTTCCGCCCAGGGCACGGTCATTGATAACAAAGAGGTCGTCGAACTCCCCCTCAACCAGCGGACCTTCTATAGCCTCGCCACCCTCTCACCCGCCGCGTATCTACCCGGCCAGTCCTCGACGCTCGGCTTTCGCGGAGGCTTCAACGTCGCCGGCAATAATGAGACCGCCAACACCTTCACGATAAATGGCGTTGACGACAACGACCAGAACGTCATGGCGCCCTCCTTCCGACCCTCGGTCGAAGCCATCCAGGAGTTCCACCTGCTCTATGGCGTCTACTCCGCCGAATACGGACGAACCTCCGGCGGCCAGGTCGTCGTCGTCACCAAGACCGGCTCGAACGCCCTCCACGGCGACCTCTTCGAGTTCATCCGCAACTCCCAGTTCGACGCCAAGAACTACTTCACCCTGCCCAACACCGGGACCACCTTCCGCCGAAACCAGTTTGGCGGAACCTTGGGCGGACCCATCCGCAAGGATCGTACATTCTTCTTCCTGAGCTATGAAGGCCTGCGCCTCGCGCAGCCTTTCGTGCAGAACACCACCGTTCCCAACCCCGCCTTCCTCAATGGCGACTTCAGCTCCGTTTGCACCAGCGGCTTTACCGCCGGTATCTGCAATACGGCCTCCCAGCAGCTCTACGTGCCGGCGTCGACCGCCCCTGGCGTTGCGGGAGGCCGCGTGCCGTACCTCAACAACCAGATCCCCACGGGCAACTTCGACCCCATCGGACGGTACATTCTGCAGCAATACCCTACCCCCAATCCGGGTCAATCCGCTGGCCTGGCCGTCCAGAAATACACCTTCAACGAGAAGCGGATCGAAAATCTGGATGAGGGCTCCGCGCGCATCGATCACAAGTTCTCTGACAAGGACTCGCTGCTGCTCCAGTACAACTACTTCAACGACCCATCCTTTGAGCCCTCGCTGTCGCTCTGCTCCCAGGGCGCGATCCCCGGTTCAGGCTGCACCCAGAATCAGATCTCGACGCTCGGCAGCATCAACGAGACCCACATCTTCGGTCCGCACTGGCTGAACGAGCTCCGCCTCGGCTTCGACCGGCTTGAGCAGCCGCGCATCGGTCAGGACGACGGCATCACCACCGCGCCGAAAGTTCCAGGAGCCTTCTCCGACGCGCATATCCCCGCTAATCTGCTTGGCGGATCGCCCTCTTCAAGCGTGACCGGCTACGCCTCCGTGCATCCCTACGCCAACCTGCCGCAGCATCGCTACGACGACCACTTCAATATCGTCGATAACGTCAGCTGGTCGCACGGAGCCCACAGCGTCAAAATGGGCGTCAACCTCTTCGAGGCGCATTACGCCTACCTGTACGTGGCCGATGCAACCGGCGTGTTCTCCTTTACGGGTGTCTCCGGTTCGTCTAAGAACCTGACCTCCGGCAGCTCGGCCGCTGACCTCGCGCTCGGCTACGCAGCGACCGCCACCCGCAGCCCGACCGCGCCGGACATTCACACCCGCTACACCGCCCTGGGCGCCTTCGTGCAGGACGACTGGAAGGTGACTCCGCACCTCACGCTCAACCTCGGCGTGCGTTACGAGGACTTCCTGCCCGTCCACGACGCCCGCAACGTTCTCGCCAACTGGCTCGCGCCCTCCGCCGCCAACCCGAACGGCACCATTGAGGTCGCCGGCCTCAACGGTACCGGCACCAGCGTCTTCAACAACGATGCAAACAACTTCGAGCCCCGCATCGGCCTTTCTTACCAGCCCTTCGGCTCGGACAGAACCGTCTTCCACGCCTCCTACGGTATCTTCTATAACTCACCTGCCATCGGCAATGGCGCCGACTTGTCCCTTGGTCTCAACCCGCCCTTCCGTCTCGCGCAAAGCTTCAACAGCACACCCGCCGCGCAGTCCGTGCTCAGCACCAATCCCTTCCCCAGCGTTCCCGGCGTCACGCCGGACGGCACGCAGGCCCATCCCTTCACCAGCGTCGCCCCTACCGGCATCGACCCCAACTTCCGCACTATGTACCTCGATGAGTGGGGCTTATCGATCGACCAGCAGCTCACCCCCACCATCGGCCTAACCATCGGGTATATCGGAAATGCAGGCGTCAAGATACCTCGCGTGGTCGCCGCCAACCAGTACATCAATCCCGTACCGACCTACACCAGCACCGTCAACGGAGTCACAACAACCACGACTACCATCCCAGCAGGGGCGAGCCCCAATGGGGTAACTTCGACGAAGCCCATCTCCGGAACCTCCGGCGCCGTCCCCAATCCGCTTCCTACCTCCGTGCAGCCCAATGCCGTCAACTACTACCAGTGGGGGAACATCGCCGAGTACATCAGCGAAGGCCATTCCAGCTTCAACGCTCTCACCGTCAAGGCCCAGAAAAATCTTGGCAACGGCATAAGCTTCATCCTCGCCTACACCTGGGCCCACGCCATCGATAATGCCCCTGGCTACGCCAGCACCAGCCAGTCTTCCTCCGGAACTCCGCAAAACTCCCTTAACCTGCAAGGGGAAAAGGGAACCTCCGACTTCAACGTCACCAGCCGCATCGCGCTCAGCCCCGTGATCGAGTTGCCCTTCGGCGCCAACAAGCCCTTCCTCAACCAGGGCTTCGCCTCGCACCTTCTTGGAGGCTTCCAGCTCTCCGGCATCTATCAATACGACTCCGGCCGGCCCTTCACCATCGGTTCGTCGCAGAACCGCTCCGGCTCCCTCTACGGCGCCGACCGCCCCAATGTTATCTCCAATCCCAACCAGGGTCCGAAGACCGTCAACCAGTGGTTCAACACCGCGGCCTTTGTCGTGAACAACTGGGGAACCTTCGGCAACGAGTCGCGCAACGCTGTCGTCGGCCCCGACCTCTCGCAGCTCGATGTTGCCATCCAGCGCGTCTTCGCCGTCAACGAACGCTTCTCCGTCGCTCTCCGGTTCGAGTCGTTCAACGTGATGAACAAGGCCAACTTCCTCAATCCGCTCGGCACCGGCACCGGCAACTACCAGGCGCAGACCACCGCGCAAGGCTCGCTGCCCGTTACCCCTCAGACCAGCGCCACCAACACCTTTGGCCAACTGACCCAGGCCAACGACCCACGTTCGATGCAGTTCAGCGGCAAGTTCATCTTCTAGTCTCCGAGCATCCAACCCCAGAGCACCTCAAGAACACTGGAGAGACAAGATGAACTTAGCGGATGCACGTCGGGTGATAGAGGCGGCTGAGAAGAAGGCAACGGAGATAGGTCAGCCGATGAATATTGCGGTTGCCGATGAGGGCGGAAACCTGGTTGCGCATGTGCGGATGGATGGCGCATGGCTTGGGAGCATCGATATCTCGATCAAGAAGGCATATACCTCGAGAGCCTTCGATATCGCGACCAAGGACCTTGCAACTCACTCGCAGTCGGGTGGACAGTTCTTCGGCATTCACGCCTCAAACGATGGAAAGATCATGATCTTTGCCGGGGGTATTCCGCTCAAGAGCGAGGGTAAGGTCGTGGGCGCGATCGGGGTGAGCGGCGGGTCAGGGGATCAAGACCATGCCGTGGCGGAGGCTGGAGCTGCGGCGCTCTAAAGATAGTTTCGAGCGAGAGTAGACAGACGCTGAGATACATTGGAAGCGGAGGATCGACTGTTGAAAATCGTAATTGCAGCGGCTCGCCGGACGGCGATTGGATCGTTTCTAGGTGCCTTCGCGGATGTTTCCGCAGTGACGCTCGGGACGACGGTGGCTCAGCAAATTCTGCAGGGCGTGGACGGAAACGACGTTGCCGACGTTCTTGTCGGCAACGTCTTGCAGGCTGGACAAGGCATGAACCCGGCGCGCCAGATTGCCCTTGGAGCCGGCCTGCCAATCACTGTTCCCGGGCAGACGATCAACCGGGTATGCGGCAGCGGCATGCAGGCCGTGGTGAGTGCGGTGCAAGCTATCCGTGCCGGCGATGGGCAGCTCTACCTTGCCGGTGGCGTGGAGAGTATGTCGCGCGCGCCGTTCCTGGTGCAGCAGATGCGGCGCGGGCAGAAGCTGGGCGATGTAGGCATGATCGACAGCATGGTCAACGATGGGCTGACCGATCCGACCCACCGCTACCACATGGGGATCACGGCGGAGAACGTCGCGACCGAGTGCAAGGTGAGCCGCGAGGATCAGGATGCCTTTGCCCTCGAGAGCCACCGGCGGGCAAGTGTCGCGCAGAATGACGGAACCTTCGATGCAGAGATCGTTCCGGTTTCGGTGCCCTCGCGCAAGGGGCCGGTGATCACGACGCAGGACGAGAGCGTGCGGCCGGATACGAGTCTCGAGGTACTCGCGAAGCTGAAGCCGGCGTTCAAGCCGGAGGGCACGGTGACGGCCGGCAACGCGAGCAGCTTAAACGACGGCGCCGCGATGCTGGTGGTGTGTGAGGCCGAGTACGCGCAAGGGCATGGGCTGAAACCGCTTGCCGAGATCGTCGATTACGCGTGTGTCGGGGTCGACCCGGCGTTCATGGGGCTGGGGCCTGCGGCGGCGGTGCCACGGGCGCTTGCTCGTGCCGGCTTGAGCCTGGATGAGATCGACCTGTTTGAGTTCAACGAGGCGTTTGCCGCGCAGTCGCTGGCGGTGATCCGTGATCTGAAGCTTCCTGCGGAGAAGGTAAACGTGTCCGGCGGAGCCGTGGCATTGGGTCATCCCATCGGGGCTTCCGGGGCGCGGGTGCTGGTTACACTTACGCATGCGCTGCGCTCGCGGCAAAAGACACATGGCGTGGCGAGTCTGTGTATCGGTGGCGGCATGGGCATTGCGATGGTGTTGCGCAACGGAGATGCGAGCTGAAGGCTACCGGGTAAGCCGTAGAAGCAGCGCGGACTGGCGCTTCAGAGTAAACGTGTAGTCGTCCTGGATGGGCCCGAGATCTTTTCCTGCCCATAGATCTCGGGCCTTCCATCCAGGCCCTGCGCCGGCTTCCTTCAGATGGAGATGGATGCTGCGCAGGAACGAGTCGTCATCGCTGAAGTTGATTACTTCGAGAGCGACTGCGCCGCCGGCGAGGGGCCGCGACCAGATCTCGATTGTGCCTTCAGCGAAGATGCGCTCGGCCTGATGTCCGAGAGGATCCTGGTCGATCGCGATGACCTCGCGATTGGTGAGGATCGCAGTGATCTCCGGCGTGAGCTGGCTGAGGTTGTTGCCGGCCAGCAGAGGCGCGGCGAGCATCGCCCAATGGCCCATGTGGACGCGATCCTGATCAAGCGTGAGCTTGCCGTTGCCGACCTCGAGCATGTCGGGATCGTTCCAGTGTCCGGGCCCGGCATACTTGGCCAGGCCGGCCTGCGAGCGTCCGATATAGCTCATGCGATCGAAATTGGGCTGGATATCGCCGGTGGTGCGCCACAGGTTTGCGCCGACTTCGGGCGCCCATTGCCAGACCATATCCCAGCCGTACTGGCAGAGGCTGTACACCATGGGGCGGCCGGTCTTCAGGATGGCCTGATGCATTTTTTCGTAGGCGGCGCGCATCATCTGGTCCTGTTTGGCTGCGTCGCCGGGCGCGGCCTGCGTCATGATGCCGTGGAAGCTGCAGAGGTCGTATTTCAGGTAGTCGATGCCCCAGGAGGCATAGAGGTCGGCGTCCTGCTGCTCGTGGTTGTAACTGCCTTCGTAGCGGGCGCAGGTCTGCGGGCCGGGCGAGCTGTAGATGCCGAGCTTCAAGCCCTTGCTGTGAACGTAGTCGGCGAGGCCTTTCATATCGGGAAACTTTTCATTGGAATGAAGCACGCCGGACTCGTCCCGCTTCCCTTCCCAGGTGTCGTCGATATTGACGTAGACATAGCCTGCGTCGCGCATGCCGGAGGAGACCATCAGGTCAGCAACCTGGCGGATGTCCTTATCGGTGACCTTACCGAAAAACCAGTTCCAGGAGTTCCAGCCCATGGGCGGAGTGGATGCGAGCCTGGTCTGCGCGTGGGCAAGCGTGGCGAGCGAGAGCAGAGCGGCCAGGGCAGAGCACTTCAAACGTATGAGATGGATCCTGGTTTTCGGGGGATTGGGATTGATCATCGAGCAGAATAGTATCCCGGAGAGCGCAGGGGAGACAACTGCGAGCGTTCCTTACGACTATCGAGCGGTAAGCCAAAATTCCGCAAGCTGCGGGTGCGTCGGAGCGTGAATGTTCATCTGACGGAAAGAGGTGAGGACATGGCGCGTTCGGCGTGGAAGGGTTTCGCAGCGGGGGCGATCGGCGGTGCGGTGGGCACGCTGGTGTTGAACGTATTTCAGAAGGGATCGCTGGCGGGAACCAAGGCCGTCGAGGACAAGGTGGGCTACGGGCACACGTATACGAAGCAGCAGGAGGAGTTGCTGCAGGGCTTCGACAAAGCGCACATGCAGACCGCCGAGACTGTAGCGGGAGCTGCGGGTGTGAGGCTGTCGTCTGCACAGAAGAAGAACGCAGTGCCGGTTACGGAATATGCGTTCGGAATTCTGTGCGGCGGCGTATACGGGCTGCTTGCCGAGTTTGTGCCGCAGGCTACGGCAGGCTTCGGTACGACGTACGGCGCAGTGCTGTTCACGGGTGCGAGCGAGGTGGTGTTGCCGGCGCTGGGCCTGGTAGCTCCACCGCAGGAACGGACGCCAATTCAGCACCTGGGGGGCTTGTCCGGAAATGTGGTGTACGGCGCGGTGACGGAAGGGATTCGCCGGCTACTTCGCCCCTAGAGGAAGGGCGTCCTGCCGCCTGGCATTTGCACCGCATGCATGATGAGAGCGAAGAAGTGAACCAGGCGCCACTGGTCGACTGCGCCCGGGGATGGACCGTCGAGGTCGATGTGGCTGATGACGGGGCTGACGAGCGCGGCCTGGAGCGTCTCCGAGGGGAGCTCGCTGGCCATCCATAAGGTTTCGGCGGAAGGAATGATGTTGTCAGCCTGACCGTGAAGAAGGTAGACAGGGGTGGTGTAACTGTGGAGGTAAGGGCCGGGGGATAGGCCGCGGAGCTGGGCGGCGTGCTTGAGGTTGGCGTGGGCGATGAGGGCGCGGGTCTTGGGCGAGGCGGTGTCCATCAGCTGGGCGGCGGCGATGCGTTGGGACGGGGTAAGGGCGGCTTCGGCTCTGGCTTCGGCGGGCTTGTCCTCATAAAGATGGGCGCGGAGAACGGCGCGGAGTGCGGGGATATCGCGCGGAGGCACGAAGTCTTCGAGGTACTCGTACTCAAGCACGAGCGGACCATACTCATGCGCGGGAAGAAGCTCCGTGGAGGCGTTGGGACGGGCGTCCTGGTTGGTGATGTAGTACTGGGCGACACGGCCCATGGAGTCCTGCGAGCCGACGGCAAGGACGAATTTGAAGTAAGGGTGATAGAGGGGGTCAGCGGCGGCAACGAGGGCAAGGCCTCCGGAAAAGCTGAGGCCCATCACGCCGACGGGGGCGCCGGTGCGGTGGGCGAACCACTGGACGGACTCACCGATGGTGCGGGTGGACGTGGAGTCGACGTGGTAGTCCTTGATGTCGGGGAGCTCTGGGGTGAGAACCTGGAAGCCGCAGCTGGCCATGGATTGGGCGAAGGCGGTGAGGCGGGGTTCGTCGATGCCGAGGTGGTGGACTCCGTGGAGAACGATGAGGGCGGGAGCGTTGGGCCGGCCTGCGGGCGTGTAGAGGCGGGCACGGACCTGGCCGGACTCCACCTGGAGGGAGAGGTCTTCCGTGGTGACGCGAAAGGCGACAACGTGACGGATGAGCCGCGGGACGGGCTTGCCGGCAATCTGGTCGAGGACCGCGATGGCCTCGAGGTGGGCATGCACGAAGGACCAGGAGACAGGCACGGCGACGAGGATTGCGGCAGCGACGAGACTAAAAAACACGGGGCGCTTGCGTGATTCGCTGCAAGTGCGGACCGCGTAAATTTTTCTTATGAGACGTCGTAGGCCGACGGGGCGGGGATGTGGAAGGAAGGGGATCGGCGGTCGAGGCATGGCTCGGATAACGGTATGTCCACTCCGCCTATTCTGGTCCTAAATCATCAAATCAAAGGACTTATTACAGACCCAAGGGCACGCCGTTCCGCACTTTTGGGGAGTGTGACAGAAAGTATAAAAGGCCCGGTACGGTGCCGGGCCTTCTTCAATCCCTAAGGTAATTGTAACGTGGCTGTCAAGGACACGGAAGGGTCAGATTTCCATGATGACGGGCATGATAAGCGGGCGACGGCTAGTGGCTTTCTGAATGTAGCGCTTCAGATCGTTGCGGATTTTTTCCTTGATCACGCCGTAATCCTGGCGCTCTTCGGTGGAGGAGCCTTCGACCGTGCGCTGCACGCTGGCCCGAGCCTCGGCGACGATCTCGGCGTCATCCACCGCAAAACCGCGCATAACAATTTCGATGGGACCTTCGACTCGGCCGGTGCGCTTGTTGAGCGCGATGATGGGCAGGACGATGCCGTCCTCAGATAGATGCTGGCGGTCGCGGATAATGACATCTTCGACGACGTCGATGGACCCGCCGGAGTCGATGCAGACGCGGCCGGTGGTGACTTTGCCGTTCTTGACGGCGGAGTCCGGGGTGAGCTCGAGTACTTCTCCATCTTCGAGCAGGATGGCTTTCTGGGGGACTCCGGTCGAGAGAGCCAGCTCAACGTGGCGCTTCAGGTGGCGGTAATCTCCGTGAACGGGAATGAAGAACTTCGGCTGGACGAGGTTGATCATCATCTTCAGCTCTTCCTGGGAGCCGTGGCCGGAGACGTGAATGAGGCCATTGGTGCCGTCGTCATGGAGGACGTTGGCGTCTCGGCGCTCAAGATGATCGATCACGCGATAGATGGGCTTTTCATTGCCCGGGATGACGCGGGAGCTGAGCAGGACGGTGTCACCGGCCTCAATTTTGGCGAACTTGTGGTTGTTGACCGCGGCACGGCTGAGGGCGGACATCGGCTCGCCCTGGGTGCCGGAGATCATGATAAGAAGCTTTTCAGCGGGAAAGTCGCGGATCTGGCCGGGATGGATGAGCAGGCCCTGCGGGATCTTAAGATAGCCGAGGTCCTGGGCGATTTCAGTGGCGTTGTCCATGGAGCGGCCGATGACAGCGACCTTGCGGCCGTGCTTCTGGGCTAGCTCGAACGCCAGGCCGAGACGCGTGATGGACGAGGAGAAGCAGGAGAAGAACAGCTTCTTCTTGGTCTGGGCAAAGATCTCGTCGAGGCGCGGACGTACGGCGCGCTCGCTGGGAGTCCAGCCGCGGCGGTCGACATTGGTGGAGTCCTGGAGCAGGGCGAGCACGCCGCCGTTCTTGCCTAGGTCGGCGAAGGCCTGGAGGTCGAAGGCTTTGCCGTCCGGCGGAGAGAGGTCGATCTTGAAGTCGCCGGTGTGCAGCAGAACGCCTACGGGAGTGTGAATGGCCAGCGCGACGCAGTCGACGAGCGAGTGCGTGACGCGGATGGGCATGATTGAGAACGGCCCCAGGGTGAAGCGCTTGCCGGGCAGCATTTCAATCAGGTCGGCGTCATCGAGCAGGCGATGCTCGTCCAGTTTGCCTTCGGCCAAGGCCAGCGTGAACTCCGTCCCGTAAACCGGAACGTTGAGCTCAGAGAGAATCCAGGGCAGGCCGCCGACGTGGTCCTCATGCCCATGGGTGAGGAGGATCGCCTTCACTTTAGAGCGATTCTCGGTCAGGTAAGAGATGTCGGGGACGACGATGTCGACGCCGAGGAGCTCTTCCTCGGGAAACATGAGACCGGCGTCGACGACAATAATGTCATCCTGCCAGCGGATCGCCATACAGTTCATGCCGAACTCGCCAAGGCCGCCGAGCGGGACGATGCGAAGTTTATCTTGAGCCATCAATATATGAGTTTAGCAGGGCGGCACGCACGGGGAACAGGACGAGCTTGATGTTGCCAAGGTGAAGCAGAAACTAGCCCTCGGCCAGCAACTCCGCTCGCGGATCTTCCGGATTGAGCTTGGACAGCTCGCGCAGAATCTCCTTGGAGCGCTCGTCCTGCACCTTGGGAACCACAATCTTGACCTCCACAATCTGGTCTCCGCGAACGCCCTCCCGGGTCGCCGAGAGAACGCCTTTCTCGCGCAGGCGAAGCTTCTGACCGGTCTGCGTTCCAGGAGGAATTTTCAGCTGCGTCCTCCCGTCGACGGAGGGCACGTCGATCTTCGCGCCCAGCGCCGCTTCCGTTACAGTCACCGGAACGGACACCAGGATGTCGTCTCCGGTGCGGCTGAAGAAGGGATGCGAGCCCGTTTTGATGATGAGGAACAGATCTCCCTTGGCTCCGCCATTCACCCCGGCATT
Source organism: uncultured Acidobacteriaceae bacterium (assembly GCA_964245195.1). Lineage (GTDB taxonomy): Bacteria > Acidobacteriota > Terriglobia > Terriglobales > Acidobacteriaceae > Edaphobacter. The sequence continues at coordinate 61,083 of CAXTLR010000003.1, forward strand.
GCCTCTGCCTGCCAGGCGGATACGCTGACCATCCCGGGTACCCGGCTTGATGCGAAACTCGAGGGGCTCCCGCCGCACGACGACGCCCGCACCATCGCAGGTTGAACACGTACTTTCCACGTGCCCCGAGCCTCCGCAGCGCGGACACTGAATGTTGAACTTCATCCGTCCGCCCATCTGGGTCACCTGGCCCGACCCATGGCACTCAGGACACTCGCCCGAGCCGCCCGTGACACTCTTGCCATTGCAGGTCGTGCAGGTCTCCTGCCGCTGAATCTCGAGTTTGGTGACGCCTCCGCGGATGGCCGTCCAGAAGTCAATCGAGACCTGGTACTCAATGTCCGACCCAGGCTGCGGCCCACGCGTTTGTCCTCGCTGCCCGCCCGAGAACATGCCTGAGAAGATGTCCTTGAATGACCCGCCGAAGCCTCCTCCTGCTGGCTCCCGAGCCTCGCCCGCGGAGCGCCCGCCAGCGCCGGACCCAGCCGCGAAGTTTGAGAAATCGAAGCCGCCGAACTCAAACGGCACCTCCGGCGCGGACCCGCGTCCGCCGCGCGAAGACCCAGGCCCGGGACCGGCTCCAGGAAAGCCTCCACCGTAGCCTCCGCGCGCCGCTGCCTCGGCAGCCGCCGGATCGATCGAATCGGAATAGAACCCGAGCTGGTCGTACACCTTGCGCTTCTTCTCATCCGACAGCACATCGTTGGCCTCGGAGATTTCCTTGAACTTCTCCTCAGCCTTCTTGTCGCCAGGATTCACGTCCGGATGATGCTTGCGCGCAAGCTTGCGGAACGCCTTGCGGATCTCATCCTGAGAGGCGTCTTTCTTGATGCCCAGCGTTGCGTAATAGTCTTTGGTCTGCGTTGCCATCTTTCTGCCTCGTAAGTATCTACTGCTCGATCCGTCGCTGTACTTCTTTTCTAAGTCTCGGCATCAGCTCGGCGGCGCCAACCGTGAGGTCGTAAGCCGATTGCATTCTAAGCCAGTAATCGGGCGTTGTATCGAAGTACAAACTCAGCCGGATAGCTGTATCGATCGTAATGGCCCGCCTTTCATTCACGATTTCCGAGATGCGGGTCGCCGGAACTCGCAAGGCAAGTGCCAAAGCATTGACAGAGAGTTGAAGAGGCTTTAAGAAGTCTTCCCGCAAATATTCACCGGGATGAATCGCAACCAACCGATCTGTCGTTTTTCTAGCAATCATAAAATCCACTCAGTGATTATCGGCGATCTCTACTTCGGAAGCATCGACCCCAGTCCAGACAAAACACAAGCGGTACTGATCATGAATGCGAATGCTCCATTGTCCCGCGCGGTCTCCCTTAAGACGTTCGAGGCGATTTCCTGGCGGATTTACAAGGTCGCCGACATCCCGTGCAAGATCCAGGTCTCCCATGCGCCGAGCCGCCATTCGTGCGACTACGCCCATACGCCGACTCTTTCCGGTCAGAAAGATTTTTCTCGTTTCCTCATCCTCGAAGGAGACGATCATGACTCAACGTAGCACGTCCGACGTTATACGTCTTCCAGTTTACTCCGCCTGGCATGTAGGGCACCAGAACAGATTGCGCCCGGCCATGAGCTCTGTCTTTACCTCCGTACCGCATACGAAGCACGGGCGTCCCGCGCGCCGATACACGTAGTGCGCCTCCTCCTTCAATGCCTCGCCACTCGAGTGTGGCCGGTCGGCCGGCTTCGTCGTCACGATCCGCCGGTCAACCATCGCGTGCGGCATCAGCTGCGAGGCGTCTTTCCAGATCGTCCTGAGCGCCGCCTCCGGCACTTCGCTGCCCGCGCGAAACGGGCTGGTGCGCGCCCGGAACAACAGCTCCGCACGAAAGATATTGCCCAGCCCGGAGACGATCTTTTGATCCATGAGCAGCAGCCCGATCGCCGTCTTGCGCTTGCCGATCCGCTCCATCATCTTGGCCGGCTTGTCGCCATTCAGAGGGTCTGGCCCCAGCCGCGCCAGCAAGGACTCCCACTGGGCTTCGGTCCACAGCGAGCAGTCAGTCGGCCCACGCAACTCCAGCCACTGCTGCTTGTCCCACATCCGCATACGCAGTGCCCCCCGCGGCTCTGGCAGCGGCTTCCGTCCCTCGGTAAAGTCGCCGTACAGGCCCATATGCACATGCAGAATGCGCCGCGCGCGCGCGATCATGCCAAAGTCATAGCCCAGGTGCTTGCCCACTGCCATCACGCCCACAAGCGTTCGGCCGTCCAGCATCGCCGCATCTTCAAAGCGCCCCTGCGGTGAATCCACATGAACTTTCCTGCCGGCAAACATCCCCGCATGCAGCTCCGCCCATCGATGCGTCTCGTTCCCTTCAGGCATGGGTCCCCATTCGGGACCCGGCGCGATGCGCCTCCGCCTCATCCGGCGGCGCCGCGCCCTCCGGCCAATCCGGCAGCTCAGGCTTTTCGGCTAACTGCATCTCCTTGGCGATCTCGCGCGCAACCTCCCGGGCGGCGGCACGACGGCTGCGGCGTGGACGACCACCGGACTCAAGCTCATACTTGTAGTGCTCGATGATGCGATCCGGCGTCCACAACGCCCAATGATTCGCGTTTTTTGAGTGCATCCGCTTCAACTGAATCTCATCCATCTTCCGCATCATGCGCTGCAGATCGTCGTAGTGATCCGCGTAGGCTGAGTCAGGCGATTCGATCAACTGCTGCAGGTCAACGTACACCGGCTGCGCCCACTCGTAGAAGGTGTGCCACATGTCGTAAAGCTCAAGATGTCCTTTTTTCACCAGCAGAGCCAGATGCTCGTAAAAATCAAGCACCTCAAAGACGCTCACCGGCGGATCATCGAGCTCCCAGGGGAGCAGCGTAGCTTCCGCTCCGGTCAGATCGAGCCTGGCGGCTGCCAAGCGGCGTCGTGCCGCGACAAAGTTCTCAGAAAGAAAAAACGTTAGCTGCTTCTCTAGATTCTCAACCGAGCGATACTGCCGCTCATGCTTCAACTGTAGTCCGGCATAGGCGATGGCCCCGACGCTGGTCAACACCAGGATCGACGTGGCCACCCCCTGCACCGCAACCCAATCCACCATCGAGCCTAGTTCCAGACCTGCGACGCTTCGATAGCCTCAATGGAAAACGTTTGATCCGGCTCCATCTGCTGCATCTTATGCGCGAACTTTTGAGCCTCGCCCTGCGTGTCGAACATCATCCGGTTATACAGTTGCCCCGCACGAAGCTGGTCGCACTTCCATAAGGTTTCAGTCATCGCCTTGCCTCCTTGAAGATGGTTGAATAGCAACTGAGTCATCGATTCTGCAGTGAGCCAAACGCCTTCGGCAACGGAGTCGTCCTTCCTGTTCTTCCTCCTATTCATCTTGAACACCCTCTCTCTCAATAAGACGCTGGCTGGCGTTGCTACGCATTCGCTTTGCGGGCTAAAACGAGAGGGGTGTTCCTGAAACGGAACGCCCCTCTTCTGTTACACCGTACGCTCAACGAGCCCGGCTGGATGGACTACTTCTTGTCGACGTCCACGTACTCGGCGTCGATCACGCCTTCGTCGTGCCTTGCGCTCTCGTCCGTGCTTCCGCCTGAAGCCGCTCCGCCATCCATCGGGCCTTGCGCAGAAGCCGCCTTGTACATCGCCTCGGCAAGCTTGTGGCTTGAGGCCGTCAGCTTGTCCTTGGCCGAGTTGAGTTCCGCCGCATTCGGCGTACCGCCCAACGTGCCCTTAGCGTCAGAGAGCGCAGACTCGACCTCGTGCTTGTCCGAGTCCGACACCTTGTCGCCCGCATCCTTTAGCATCTTCTCGACGTTGTAGACCATCGAGTCGAGCCCATTGCGAGCCTCAACCGCATCACGCTGCTCCTTGTCCTCAGAGGCATGCGCTTCGGCGTCCTTGGCCATCCGCTCAACCTCTTCCTTGCTCAGACCCGAAGAGCTCGTAATCGTGATCTTCTGGTCCTTGTTGGTCGCGCGGTCCTTCGCGGTCACATTCAGAATGCCGTTCGCGTCGATATCGAACGTCACCTCGATCTGCGGCACACCGCGCGGAGCCGTTGGGATCCCGCCCAGCTTGAACTTGCCCAGGGTCCGGTTCTGCGCCGCCATGGGACGCTCGCCCTGCAGCACGTGCACCTCGACCTCAGTCTGATTGTCCGCCGCTGTCGAGAACGTCTCCGTCTTCTTGGTCGGAATGGTCGTGTTGCGCTGGATCATTGAGGTCGCCACACCGCCCATCGTCTCAATCGACAACGTCAGCGGAGTCACGTCGAGCAGCAACAGATCCTTCACCTCGCCGGCCAGCACGCCCGCCTGCACCGCCGCGCCAATCGCGACGACTTCATCCGGGTTCACGCCCTTATTTGGCTCCTTGCCAAACAACTCCTTTACCATCTGCTGAATCTTGGGCATGCGGGTCTGTCCGCCGACCAGCACCACCTCGTCGATCTTAGAAGCATCGATCCCGGCATCCTTCATCGCTTGCCGGCACGGGCCAATCGACTTCTGGAGCAAGTCGTCAACCAGCGACTCCAGCTTGGCGCGGGTCAGATTGCGCACCAGGTGCTTCGGTCCACTCGCGTCCGCAGTGATGAAGGGGAGATTGATCTCCGACTCCTGCGCCGTCGAAAGCTCGATCTTCGCCTTCTCCGCCGCGTCCTTGAGGCGCTGCAGCGCCATCTCGTTACCCTTCGCATGCAGGTCAAGCCCGGTGTCGGACTTGAACTCCGAGATGAGCCAATCCACGATGCGCTGGTCGAGATTGTCGCCGCCCAGGTGCGTATCGCCATTGGTCGACTTCACCTCGATCACGCCTTCGCCGACTTCGAGGATCGACACGTCAAATGTACCGCCGCCGAAGTCATAGACCGCGATCGTCTCGTCCTTCTTCTTGTCCAGGCCATAGGCCAGCGCGGCCGCGGTCGGCTCGTTCACAATGCGCTTGACATCGAGGCCTGCGATGCGGCCCGCATCCTTGGTCGCCTGACGCTGCGCGTCGTTGAAGTAAGCCGGCACCGTGATGACGGCCTCGGTGACCGAAGTCCCAAGATAATCTTCCGCAGCCTTCTTCAGCTTCTGCAAGATCATCGCGGAAACTTCAGGCGCGGTGTACTCCTTACCCTGCGCGGAGATGGCGACGTTATCGCCCTTCTGCACCACCTTGTAGGGCACCATCTTCATCTCGTCGCCGACTTCATTCATGCGACGACCCATAAAGCGCTTCACCGAGAAGATCGTGTTTTCGGGATTGGTGATGGCCTGACGCTTGGCTACCTGGCCCACCAGTCGCTCTCCGGACTTGGTAAACGCCACAATCGACGGCGTCGTCCGCCCACCCTCTTCGTTCGCGATGACCTTGGGCTCGCCGCCTTCCATCACGGCCACGCAGCTGTTGGTCGTGCCCAGATCGATTCCGATAATCTTTGCCATTGGTTAACTCCTCAAAAGTGCTTCTTTCAGACCCACAAGGCCCGGATGCCGCTTCAACATCTTTAGTTATACGATGTGAGCGTAGGTATGTCAAGTTTGTTTAGCTACTTTGTAGCCCGCAGAGGGGCTGCTGGTAGCAGCGTACCTACTACGGCGGAGAGGAGGGTATGCCTGGGCTCGAGGTGGGGCTGGTCGTGGGGTTGGTCGGCGCGCCAGAGGTCACGCCGGGCACAGTGCCCGACGTCGGCGAGGCCAGACCAGACGCGGTTCCCAGGCTGCTGGCCGAACTCGAGGACACGCCTCCGCCCAGCAGATTGGCCTTGGCGTAGAGCTGCTCGATGCGAGGGTCGTAGAGAAACTCCCAAGTCTGGTACGTCGTCTGGTCGTTGATTACGAGCATCGCGTCGCCTGACTTTGAGCTGCCGATGCCCATGATCGGTCCGCCCGACCCGGTCGCGTCGGTGGCGTTCTGGCTCGAGATGCCCGAGCCGGCGGTTCCCGTACCGGTTGTACCACTGCCTGATGTCGCGCCTGGCAGGCCTATGCCGCCGGTTGCGCCGCCGGTGCCTGGCGAGACAGCACCGGTCGTGGTTGAACCGAAGCTTCCTGCTGCGCTTGAGCCGAAAGCTCCAGGGCTGCCAGCTCCTGGGCTCGTTCCGCCAAAGGCAGGGCTGCCTGCGCTGCTTCCGCTCGAGGCGGTGGTGCTGCCTGTGGTACCCGTCGTGCCGCCGCCCGTGGTGCTCACCAGACTGGAGGCTGAACCGAGCCCCGCCTGCAGCCCGGGAAGATCCTGACCGAAGAAGCCCTTCACCTTGGTCTTGTTCTCGCCCACGTGGATCAAGCGCCAGTCGTCTTTGCCGGTCAGCGGGTCAAGATACTTCTCGCGGAGGAAGCGCTGATGATTGGTATTTTCAAGCTGCTCGACCGAGCTTGGGTAATGGTTAAACTTTTTGTAGTACATGCGAATGGCCCGCACATACTGGTTTGCCCGATGCTGCGACTCGATCTCTTTCTCGCGCTGCATCTCACGCGCCACCCTGGGCGCGGCCACCGTCAACGCCAGCAGCACCAGAAAGACAAGCACGATCGCTCCAACCAGGAGAAAGCCCTCGTCGCCGTGCTCCCTGGCTGCCCGCATGGCCGCCGCTCAGTTCCCGAGCAGAGGCAAGGTCTGCTTATTATTGTTGGGAATATCCTCAACCAGGATCGAGTTCAGCGCGATCGACACGACGCGGTACTTGCGCTGCACCACATCGCCCGGCGAGGCGAGGAACACATCGTCGCCGTTCAGCAGAAACGCCCGCCGGGAGCCATTGGCTGCTGTTGCCGTTCCAAAGAACTTCAGGGCAATGGCCGGAGGTGGAGGAGGCCCTGAGTTCACCACCGGCTGACTTACCGAGGTCAGGTTCGGCCGGGGAGGAAATTTCGGCTGCACCACGGCAATCGCCTTCACCGCCGCAGGCTCTGCTCCGGCCGCGAAGATGTTGCGTCCGCTGCCCCGATAGACCAGCGACTCGGTTGCGAGCATCGCCTCCATGTGCAGCGTCGGGTCAAGCTGCGCCGCCGTTGTTCCCAGTTTCTGTGCGGCTGAGCTCTTGCCGCTGGCTGCGGGCGCGGCAACCGCCACCGGTACTGGCGCCGGAGGAGGTGCGGACGGTCCGCCAAACAGCTCGTTGTAGATGACGCCGAGCGCGATCAAGCCGAAAAAGCCGGCCACTACCGCCAGTCGCAGCTTCTTCTTGTCTTCAGTGCCGAGCTTCATTGCGGGCCTCCCGGCTGGGCCGCGGCCGCCTTCGCCGCTTGTGCATCCAGATCCTTATCGAGCGCCGAAGACGGAGAGTTCTCAACGATCGCCGCCTGCACCTCGCCCGGCACCATCCCGCGCAGATACGTCGTCAGCCGGATGCGCAGGTTCACCGTTCCGCTTTGCTGGCCGGTGAGGGTCACTCCGTTGATGACGAAGAACACCCGATCGCGCTCCAGCCCGTTCAGAAACAGCACCAGGGAGCGGTAGTCGCCGGTCAGCGATGCGTCCATGCGTACCTCGGTCAGCTGGCTGACGCCCTGCGCCGCCACCGCCGCCTGGGCGTAGTTCACGTGGGTCAAGCGCACATTCTGCCGCCTGGTCAGGCCGCCCAGCTCGCTCAGCACCTCGGAGTAGCTGACCGGCAGCCGGTCAGCGTAGAACCGGTCTGCTTCCTGGCTGGCCCGGGTCAGCTTGACATCCAGCCCTTCAAGCGGCCTGGCCTGGAGCTCGGCCGTCTTCAACGCGACCTGCTGGCTGGCGACCGCCTCGGCGTCCTGACCCTTCGCCTCCTGCCACAGAACTCCTGTCTGGACTAACAGATAAAGGTTGATCAGAAGGATGACTGCCAGACCGGCGTAGTGGAGCGAAAGCGGCGTCAGCCAGTCGCGGCTCCGTTCCCGGAGGCTGGTCGCGAACGCACTGGGCCTTCCGCCAGGTGTGGCTATGGGCGTCATTGTGAAACCACCTTGCGGCCGTGAGATGCGTCCGGGCCGGCCGCCGAAACCTGCGCCGCCGTGGGCGCAAGCGGGTTGTAGCCGCTGAAGATCTCAAACTCCACTCCATTGCCCGAAGCATCGTTGGGCGTCGCGCTTACCGTCCGCACGCCTCCCATCGTTGCAGCGGCACCTTGCCCAAGCGCCTTCGCCTTCTCGGCCGTCAGCGCCGACTCACCCGCCAGCCGCGGTCCCACAAACCTGCGCGAGCGTTCCAGGTTCCTCACCAGCTGGATCGCGCGGTCCCGGTCTCCGGTCACCCGCAGCCGAATCGACACGTCGCCCTCTTTCGAGATCACCGGATCGATGCTCGTCACCTGGATTCCCGCCGGAACCATCTGCTCCAGGTCCATCATGACCGCCGTCCAGCTAAAAGCCTTGTGGGCAAACAGCGCGTTTAGAAACTGCGACCGCTCCAGCACGCCCAGGTTCTGCGGCTGCCGCATGCGCGCTTCATTTGCGGCGCGCTGCTGCTGGTATGCAGCCGTCTTCGCCTTCAATGCGTTCATCTGCTGCGTCGCGGCAGCTGCCCGCGCACTCAGCCCGTACACATAAAATCCCAGGAGAAGCGACAGCAGCGACAGCCCGGCGATCGCCAGGCGCAGCTTGGCGTAGAGCGGCCGAAGCTCAACAAACGGGCGTGTCGCGAGATTGATCGAGATCCGCATGCTTAACTCCGCAACGCTCCCCGCACGCCGGCCATCCAGCCATGCGGCACGCGCGTTGAGACTGCACCCGCTCCCAACATGGCCGGCTCAATCATCTCGCGAACGCGGATCTCGTCCCGGCTGAATCCGGCGCTTGCCAGCAGCGCACCCAGCGACTCGGCCCCCAGCGTTCCGGCCGTCAGCACCTCGCCCGGCGGCAGCCGCAACGTGTCTTCAAAGTAGGCGGTCGCCACGCTGATCGCCTGCGTCACCTCGCGCGCCGCGGCCGACATCCGCTGCGGCTCGAGCCCTGGTGCATCCGCCACCGAGGACGACGTCACGATGGCTTCGGCCAGCGCCTCGGCTTCCACCTCCGCCGCAATCTCATCCGCCAGCTGCTGCGTGGTCGCGGTCGCTTGCGGAGAAAGATCCTCATCCTCCAGCACGCCGTAACCCTTGAGCGGCTGCTGCCGGGCCCACTCGCCCGACGAGCTCTCCACGTCGACCAGGGGGAGCGCGAGCAGCTCCGACGGAACCTCAGGAACAAACGCCTCAACCGGCTCCACGGGCAGCTCGTGCAAACCCTCGGCGGCCAGGTCGACCGTGCGATGTAGCAGCAGCAGCCCCGCCTGCACGATCGCCGTCGTCACCGAGGTCTCCCCGGCGTTCACCAGCAGCGCGGCGGCCTCCATCGGGATCATGCTCGCGCAGGCGGCCAGCGTCGATGGCAACACCGCCCCCGGCTCAAACCCCGCCTCGCGGACCACTGACTCGTACTCCGCGAGCACCTCCCGCGGCACCGCAACCGCCAGCACCCGCACCAGATCCTTAGTCGACGACATGATCTGGTAGCTCACCAGAGCGTCTTCCGCATCGAAGGGCAACGACTTCTTGAGGCGGAACCGCACTACGGGCAGGGCGTCCGCCGGCTTGGCGGGAAGCGTGTCGAAATCCAGCAGCAGCACGCGAGCCGCCGCGTCAGGAATCACCAACGTCGTGTCCCGCTCCTTCAGAGCGACTGCCTCGAGCGCCTTGCGCACCATGGCTGCCGCAGCAGGTCGCCCAGGAACATTGCCAGCCTTCAAACCCGGAACCACAACTCCCTCCGGAAAAACCGAATAGGAGATCGCGGCAAGCACCGCCTCCGCATCTTCGGCGCGCGCCGCTACCACGCCCTCAGGGCGGATCTCGACTGCAAGCCGCGGACGGCTGCCAAGCGATGTGGGAAGAAGAGCCATGCGTCCTTAGACTACCTTCCCGTGCGCCTGATAGCGGTGCATCAGCGGCCTGCCTCGATGAACGTCACCTTGTTGATCTCCTTCAGCGTCGTCACCCCATCCCGCACCCGCTCGAGCGCCGAATCGCGCAGAAACGCCATGCCCTTGTCGCGCGCCTTCTTGCGAATCTCACTTCCCGGCTTCTTGGCCAGCAGCATCTCGCGGATTTCATCATCCAGCTCCAGCAATTCATGGATAGCCGAGCGCCCGCGAAACCCGGTATCGGCGCACTCCATGCAACCCGCGCCCTCGCGGAAGCGAAAGTTGCGCCACTCGTCCGGCTCCAGGCCGCTTGCCAGTAGCTCGGCCTCGGAGTAAATCACATCGCGCACGCAGAACTCACACACCGTCCGCACCAGTCGCTGCGCCAGAATACAGTTCAGCGCCGAAACGAAGTTGTACGGTTCGACGCCCATATTCAGGAAGCGCCCCAGCACGTCGACCACGTTGTTGGCGTGGACGGTCGTGAACACCAGGTGGCCGGTCAGCGCAGAGTTGATGGCGATCTGCGCCGTCTCGGCGTCGCGGATTTCACCGACCAGGATCTTGTCCGGGTCATGCCGCAGGATCGACCGCAGCCCGCGCGCAAAGGTCAAGCCTTTCTTCTCATTCACCGGAATCTGCGTGATGCCGCGGATCTGGTACTCGACCGGATCCTCGATCGTGATGATCTTGTCCTCTTCGCTCTTGATCTCGTTCAGCGCCGCATAGAGTGTCGTCGTCTTGCCCGAGCCGGTCGGTCCGGTCACCAGCACCATTCCGTACGGCTCTTTAATATATCGGCGGAACCGCTCCAAATCTTTAGCCGCAAATCCCACCACATCGAGCGAGAGTTTGGTGAACTTCTCGCTCATCGATTCCTTGTCGAGCACACGCAGCACGGCATTCTCGCCATGCACCGTCGGCATGATCGACACGCGGAAGTCGATCAGCCGGCCCTTGTACCGCACCCGAAAGCGTCCATCCTGCGGCACGCGGCGCTCGGCAATGTCGAGCTCCGACATGACCTTGATGCGCGAAAGAATGGTCTGGTGATGCTCGCGCGCGATCGGCGCCATGGCCTTTTGCAGCACGCCGTCGATCCGGTACTTCACAATCAGCGAATCATCCTGGGTCTCAAGGTGGATATCCGACGCGCGCCGCTCGAGCGCCGTAAAGATCGTCGTGTCCACCAGCCGGATGATCGGCGAGATATCCTCGCCCGCCGTCAGCCGCTCCATGGAGATGTTTTCTTCGGAGTTTTCTTCGGACGAGAGCACGTCGAATGCCAGGCCCTCGGACGCCTCGTCCAGCACCCGCTGCGACTGCTCCGTCTTCTTCAGCAGATCGGTAATCTGCGAGAGCGTCGCCACGCGCGTCACCAGCCGCGTCCCCAGCAGCCCGGATATTTCGTCGAGCACCATCAGCTTCGAGGGATCCGATACCGCAATCGCCAGGCGCCCCCCCGCCTGCTCGAGCGGGACGAAGTTGTAGCGGAACATCATATCGACCGGCACGCTTTTAAACAGTTCATGCTGGATCTTGAAGTTCTTCAGGTCCACGAACTCCGAGTGATAGCGCCGCGCCAGAGCCTTCGCGCGGTCCGTCTCGTCAAGCGCCAGCTCATTTACAGGATAAGGAATTGCGATCGGTGTAGCCATGCAAATAAGACTCCGCTTGCCTAAACACGTTAGAGGGCAGCTACCAGATGCACTCTACCTCTTTTGAGGCATGGATCTTTGTGTCTCTGGTCACCAGCTTCGCATGATGCACGATCGCAGTCGCGCCGATCAACCGGTCGGCAGGATCTTTTGGGTAAGGCGGACGAAAGTACATGGCCCGCTCAGCAACCTGGCTGTCGATCGGCAGGACCCTGAATAACGATTCAACAAAACGAAGGTAAACCGGCAGTGGATGATCGATGGTGACCCGGCCCCGAGTAACGGCATAGGCGATCTCGCTCAAGGTGATGTCCGCAATCGCGAGAGCACCTTCGGCTCGCGCTTGCATCAGTGTTTGGCTGGCAAGAGCGGAAAGCTGCTTTGGCTCCTGGGTAAGCCAAAGCAGCGCATGCGTATCAACTACGATCATTCAACTGCGCCATAGACTCTTCAAAAAACTGATCGTACTCCTCGTCAGAAAACAGAGGAGCCATGATGTCCTCATGAATGACGATCTTGCCCGGAAACCGAAACACGGCGAGTGGATCGTCCTCCACTTCCAGCGGCACAAGCTTCGCCACCGGCTTGCCGTTTTTCGTCACCAGCACCGGCTCGCGCTTGGCCTGCACCTCATCCATCACCGCCAGGCACTGCGCCTTGAACTTTGCCGCCGCCATCGTCCTCATCGGGATCGACCTCCAATGTGGTCACTATAGCATGGTCACTTTTACTGTCCGCCACTCGCGCTCAGGCTGAAGATCGGTAGATACAGGGCAATCAGGATAATTACCACGACCAGCCCCATCACCACCAGGATCAGCGGCTCGATCAGGCTCATCGCGGCAGTCAGGTTGGTTTGAACGTCCTCCTCGAAGAACTCCGCCACCGAGTTCAGCATCTGCGGCAGCGCGCCCGTCGATTCACCCACTTCGATCATCTCGACCGCCAGCTCCGGGAAGATCTTCGTCGAGGCGAGCGACGCCGACAGCCCGCGCCCCTCGCGCACCGTTTCGACCGACCGGAACACCGCCCGGCTAATCTGTCGCGAATCGATCGCCTTCGCCGCGGTCTCGAGCGACGGCACCAGCGGCAGCCCACCGGTCAGCAGCGTGGACAGCGTCCGCGCAAACAGACCGACCTGGTACTTCAGCCACACGTTCCCAAAGACGGGCAGAGCGATCCGTACGCGGTCCACCACCGCGGCGCCGGACTCCGTCTTGGTCCAGCGGTAAAACAAGAAGAGCAGCACCGCTACGACCACGCCTGCATAGATCCCGTAACTCTGCGCGTAGTGCCCGGACGCCAGCAGGAAAACCGTCAACGCCGGCAGCGCCGTCCCCAACTGGTCATAGAGCTTGGCAAACTGCGGCACCACAAACGTGATCAGGAAGATAAAAAGTGCGATGACCATGATGATCAGCAGCGACGGATAGATCAGGCTGGCCTGCAGCTTTTTGCGAAACGTGAGCGACACGCGTTGAAAGTCCAGAAACCGCTGCAACACCTCTTCGAGATTGCCCGAGCGCTCCCCGGCGAGCAGGGTTGTCGTATACACGATGGGAAATCCGCCCTGCGCCTCAAACGCCGCCGAGAGCGATTCACCCGTCTTTACGCGCGTGGCCACGTCTTCGAGCTGCCCGCGAAAGTTCGCCAGCTTCTGCCGCCGCCCCAGCAGCTCAAGCGATCCCAGGATCGGCAAACCCGCGCGGATCAGCGTCAGAAACTGCTGGTTGAAGATGAGAAACGTTTCGAGCTTCACCTTTTTTTTGCGGCCGTCACCGCCGAGCAAACCCCGGGCCTTGACCGAGTAGACGAAGTAGCCGGACTGCGTGAAGCGCGCCCGCAACTCCTCAGCCGTCGCCGCGGCGTGGGTCTGCTCCTGCACCCTGCCCCGTTCATCGGCCAGTCGTACCGTGTACTCCGTCAACGCGTCTCTCCGATCGTGTAGAAGAATGAGGCTTGTGCTTAGACAATCGCACCACTCCGACGTTATCGGCAAACAAGAAAGACGCCCCACAGTGGGAGCGTCCTTCGAGACTAGCCCTACCTAGGCAGACGTCTAAACGCTGAAGCTCGATCCGCATCCGCAGGTGCTCTTCACCGTAGGATTATCGAACTTGAAGCCGGCAGCTTCAAGCGTTTCAACATAGTCGACCGTACAGCCGTTCAGGTACATCGCAGAGGTCGCGTCGACGAATACCTTCAGGTCGTCGAACCGCAGCACTTTGTCCATCATTCCACTCTGGTTTTCAAACGACATCGAATACTGGAAGCCGGAACAACCTCCTCCTACCACGCCAATGCGCAGCCCGGCTGGAAGCGGATCCTGGGTCGCCATAATCTCGCGCACTTTGCCGATCGCCGCATCCGTCAGCTTGACCGGCAAAGCCGGTGCGGATGGCGGAGCCTCAACGACCTCGGGAACAACAACAGATGTGGACATATCAGACTCTCCTTCGAGCGCGTAACCCTATTAGTGTAGCTGGCCACGAGGGGCGGCAGCAACCGTCTCTATAGGATGTGCCCGGCCGCAGAGCGATGCATGCACAGTCCTTCCGGAGGGCTACGCCAACTTTCCCGCATAATAAGTTATGTCCCTGCTCTACTTCCTGGCCGACGCCTTCATCAACACCTTCGGCATCACGCAGCCCAGCAAGAAGACCCGCAGGCAGGCAGCACTCTTCATCGGCGGCCTCCTGCTCCTGCTGGCAGCAACGGTCGCGGTCGCCGGCTTCCTGCTGCATGGCGTGCTAGGTTGAGAATTCCCAAAATGGGAAAATAAGAAAAAAAATCGTTGCAGAATGACACAGCCCGGGTATGCTTCTCCTGCGAGACGGTCCGAAGTTGTAGGAGCCGCCAAGTCTCGGACCGAGTACTCACCCCGATTGGGGATGGAGAATTGCCATGACCTTGAATCCTGTTCTACTAACTCTCTGGGCGGTCCTCTCCGCGTGCTTCATCGCCCTGCTCATCTACCGCAGCCAGCTTACCCGGTACGAGGATGAGAAGCTTTACCTCAACGACGGCGAGGCACACCAGCAGGAAAGTCACCGTTCTATCGTTCGCCGCATCAACCACATTCAACCGGTCGTCCGCGTGATTGGCGGAGCCGCCAGCCTCGTCACCCTGTGCGCGGTCGGCATCTACGTCTGGAACGCCTGGCAGACGATCCAGTAGCTTTCGCAAGCCTTGTGTGGTTAAAATCCGCCCCGACCGCAGTCGTGGCGGATTTCTTCCCTTACAAAGCCTGGGTGTTATCGTTCGCTGTCCAGATGCGTCATGGCCTGCTTGTCGTAGCGGGTGCCGGCCACCTCGCCTGCCGGCACGGCCTGCTCGAGCGCCTGCAACTCTTCATCGCTCAACGTCAGTTCGACCGCCCCGAGCATCTCTTCCACCTGCCTGACGGTGCGCGCACCCAGGATCGGCACAATCTGCTCGCCGCGGCTCAGCACCCACGCCACGGCCATCTGCACCGGCGAAACGCCGCGCGCGGCGGCCACCTCGCCTAGAGCGGCAGCGAGCGTCTGGTTCTTGCTGAGGTTGGCTCCGGTAAAACGCGGCAGAAATCTGCGAAAGTCGGCCTTCTCTGTCGGCAAAGCTCCGGTCAGCAGTCCGCGGCCAAGCACTCCATAGGCGGTGACGCCGATGCCCAGCGCGCTGAGCCCCGGAAGCACTTTTGCCTCCATACCCCGAGTCGGCAGCCCATACTCCAGCTGCACATCGGTGATCGGAATCACGGTCTGCGCGCGACGCGCCGTTTCGACGCCCACCTCCGACAGCCCGGCTTGCCGGACAAAGCCCTGCCTGACCATATCGGCCACGCCGCCCATCATCTCCTCGATTGGAATTTTGTCATCGAGGCGCGCCGGCCGGTAAATGTCGATCTCGCGCACGCCCAAACGCACGAGCGAGTAGGCGAGAAAATTTTTCACCGCTGCGGGCCGTCCCTCAAAGCCCGACCAGGCTCCCGAGGGCGTCCGCATGGCGCCAAACTTTACGCTGAGTACGATCTTCTCGCGGGTCGCGGGTCCCAGTTCTCGCAACGCCCGCCCGATCAGCAGCTCATTGTGCCCCATCCCGTAGAAGTCGCCGGTGTCGATCAGCGTGACTCCTCCCGCGATGGCCGCGTGGATGGCCCGCACCGACTCGGCATCGTCGGTTGCCCCGTACATGCCGGACATGCCCATGCAACCAAGGCCGATCGCCGAGACTGCCTGACTTCCAAGCGCGCGCTGCCTCATCGAACACCTCTTCCCTGCAGCCTTGATCTTATGTGCCACTTCGAAAAGCTTGTGCATACGGCCAAAAATCAAGCGCTCTCCGTGAAGAAGCCGCGCCTACGGACTGCGCGGCAGAGATCAGGGGCTCGAGCTCAGCTCAGCCTCTGACGCTCCGCAACGCGCGTTCTGTTCACTTCGCGGTACCGCCAGCCTCGCCCCCGAACGACGCCGGACGCGCCGCGGGCCGCCCTGCCGGCTTGCGTCCATAGCGCAGGATCAGTCCCGCCTTCGTCGTCTCCACCGACGAGATGTACCCGCGCAAATGCGCGATCTGCTCCGGAAAGAACGACAACCGGTTGTCTTCGACCGTGATGCCGTTTACCCCTTTCAGCCCCAGCATCGACCCCAGATCTTCCCCCACCATCTTCATCAGCACCTTCACCGGGATGCCGTCCGCCTTAATCTGGCTTGCGTCCAGCAGCAGCGCCGTGCCGTCGGTCGTCACCGGGCCGGCGATGGTGAAGTCGATCGGCATCAGCTTCGTGATGCTTCCGCTCAGCGTCACCTTGCCCAGGCCGTTCTCGATCTTCAGGTTCTTGATCTTACTGTTGGTTTTGCCCAGCTTTTCGGAAAACACCTGCGTCAGGCTCTCGTTGCTCACAAAGATCTCCGCACGCGAGACCACGGTGACCTTCGAGTAACACTCCGGAGCCTTGCTTCCCTGCGGCACCAGCGTCGCCACAAAGTGACGAAGATTAAAGGTGACGCCCGGCTGCGAGCTATAAGAGCCCGTCTCCATCGCAATGTGCGAGACCTGCGACGAGCACGGAGCACCCTGTCCATGAAGCGCGGCGGCACAGCAAAGGAATAGGACAAGTCGCAAAGCAGCCTTCATCGTGAGACCTCGGCATCTGTCAGGAAAGGCACCGGACAGGTCACCAGAGTACTACTCCAGAACAGCGGCAGCTCGCGGCGAAGAGCCTGCGCTTCATCGCGGTTCAAGCGCAGAAGCCGCGCGTCGAGCGAACGCGGAAAGCGCAGCACCGCAGCCCACTCGCCATGGCGCGAGGCCTGCCACACCACATCGCCATGCAGCTGCTCGGCAATCTGCCGCGGGCTCAGATCGCGGTGGAAGTCGAAGTACCGCGCATCGTTGCGCTCGGTCAGGCGGCTGAGAGAAAAGCTCCCCAGCGGCGGCGTCCACTTGGTTGAAAAGACCAGCGCCGTGTCATAGGCTCCGGGGTCCGCTGCGGCATGCTCCATCTGCTCACGGTCGAAGTTGTCGATCGCCACCGTCTTGATCGGTCGCCGCGTATAGCCCAGCTCCGGATGCTGCATCTCCGCCGTCGCGGGCCAGGCGCTCAGCACCGTCGCCTCGGGAAAGCGGTGGGCGATCACGGCGATGGCACTCACATGCAGCAGCACAAAATCCCGGTAAGTGAGGTTGTCTTCGGGCGCGAAGCTGTAAGGCGGGTTGACGAACAGTCCCGCAAGGAACGCCACAGCCGTCAGCGTGCTCAGCCCATACAGCACCCGCGGACCGCGGCTCTGCCACACGGCCACGCACAGCAGCAGCACCAGCGGGTACATGGGCAGCAGATAGCGCGTCAGGAGAGCGCCGCCCAGAATTGAAAACGCAAAGGCATTGCCCACCAGCACAATTCCTACCGCCATCCACGCCGGCCGCAACGCCGCTCGTGACCGACTCACCGGTATCCGCAGCGCTGCCAGCGTTGCGACCACGGGCACATACAGATTCATATGCACGGTCAGGTGAATCAGCCGGTGCCACAGGCTAACGACCACCCGCGCCGCACTGAAGTTCGCCGTCGCGTTATAGCGCAGAAACTCAGGGTTGCCGAAGACAAAGCCGGTCACATGAAAGTGGTAGGCGTACCACCCGGCCAGCGGAACCACCGGCACCAGCAGAGCCGCCAGCCAGGCAAGCCGGACCCGCGCCAGCTTCCCACGGGCTTCCGTCACCAGCAGCGTAAGTTCCCACAACCCGAGCACCAGCGGGGTCACGATCGCGGTTTCCTTGGCCAGCGCGGCCAGGGAAAACAACCCCGCCGACGCGATGAGTCCAGGCCCGGTCGCCTCGCCCACGTACCGCCCAAAGTAGAACGAAAGCGCCCACAAGGTAAACGCCGCCGCGAACAGATCTGCATGTGCCAACGTGCTCTGGGCAAACCACACCGGATACAAGGCCGTCAGCAGCGTCACCAGCGCGGCGACAGTGGAATCCATGAGCTGCCGCGCGAGGCGAAAAGCGCCAAGCAGCGCCGCCGCCGCAATCATCGCCAGAAACGTCCGCGTGCCGCTGATCGCCAGTCCGCCGACATGCCACCACGCCGCCAGCAGGATAGACGGCAGAGGCGGATGCGCGTTGGTCAGGGTCGAATGCGGAATCAGCGAACCGGCGCGGAAAAAATCGATTGCCGCGGGAATGTAGTAACCGGCCTCATCCCAGAAGTAAGGAAGGCGCAGCAGCGGCCAGTGCGACAGGTAGACAGCTACGAAGAAAAGCGGGTAAAGGATCCAGAGCGGCAGCGGCTTCTCAAGCGGCGCGGCCACCGCACTGAAGTGCGGACGAGGAGAACCCTGCGCGCGCGACCGAAGAAGCACGTCCACCCCGGTTCCTCCCACCAAAGACGCTGCTTAGTTGATCGGACCGCCGTCCGGAGGAACCTGCGCCTTGAACACAGGCTGCGGCTGCGGCTGACCTTGCGGCTCAAGCGCCAACCGGCCAAAGGTCGACTCATACTGCGCCAAATTCTGGCCCAGCACATTCCAAAGCGCCTTCGCCTGTTGCGGACTCAAATAGATGCCCTGAAAGTTCTCGAGGTCCACGAACTCCGGAGCATCCTGGCGCATGGTGCCGAAGACTAATTGAAAGTCCCAGACACTCATCTTGACCTGCACGCTATTGGCGTAGCTCTCGCGATAGCCTTCTACATTCTTGAGCCGGATTTCAGGCTGCTGCGGTTCGGGTTTGGTCTGGCTCATACACGTCCATTCTGCAGATTTGGTGCGAAAGGGGGGACTTGAACCCCCACGGATTGCTCCGCCAGATCCTAAGTCTGGTGCGTCTGCCAATTTCGCCACTTTCGCGCAACCTAATTGTACCCGGCGCGGCCGCTCTATAATGAGCCGTGCGGAAGCTCGTCGTCTCTCGTCTCATCTCGCTCGCTCTCGTCAGCTTTGTGTTGGGCATTTCCAGCCTCGTCGCCCAGGCCTCTTCCGCAGCCGACGCCAAGGAACCCGGCGGCCGCGTCATCCTGGTCCTGCCCTTCGACAACCGCTCCGGCCAGCCCACGCTCAACTGGATCGGCGACTCCTTCCCCGCCACCCTGAACCAGCGCCTCAGCTCCGCCGGCTTCCTCACCATCTCGCGCGATGACCGCCTCTTCGCACTCGACCACCTCGGCCTCCCCGCTGGCTTCCGCCCCACCCGCGCCACCACCATCCGCATCGCGCAAACCCTGGACGCAAATTACGTCATCGTCGGCAGCTACAACATTCAGGGTGAGCGCATCCAGGTGCAGGCGCAGGTGCTCGAGGTCAACCAGCTGAAGCTCTCCCCGCCGCTCGACGACTCCGCCGAGCTCTCGCGGCTCTTCGACATCGAAAACGCCATCGCCTGGAAGATCGCCCGGCAGGTCCAGCCCGGCTTCTCCGTCGCCCAGCAGACCTTCCTCTCCGCCTCCGCCGGCGTTCGGCTCAGCGCCTTTGAAAACTACATCCGCGGCACCGACGCGCCCACCTCCCAGGAGCGCATCAAGCGCCTCGAAACCGCCGTCCAGGACGCCCCCACCTATGCCGAAGCGCAGCTCGCCCTCGGCAAGGAGCTTTATACCAGCCGCCAGTTCGACCAGGCTGCCGCCGTGCTCGCCAAGGTGACGCAGAACAGCCGCCTGGCGCTTGAAGCCAACTTCTATCTCGGCCTCGCCCGCTTCAACGCAGCCAAATACGCCGAGGCCGCCAACGCCTTTGCCTTCGTCGCCACGCGGCTTCCCCTGCCGGAGGTCGTCAACGACCAGGGCGTCGCACTCGCCCGCCAGAACAAGGATGGCGCCGCGCTCTTCCAGCGCGCCTCGAACGCCGACCCCAACGACCCTGACTACCACTACAATCTCGCCGTCTCCTTCTACCGCCGCGGCGATTTCGCCGGCGCCCAACGCGAAATCGAGGCCGCGCTCAAACTCAAGCCCAGCGACCCCGAAGCCCAGCAGATGCGCGCGCTCATCGCCGCCGGACGTCAGGCCCCGAACTCGGGCAACTTCGAGCCAACCACTCGCCTGCGCCGCGTCTACTCCGAGGCCGGCTTCCGCCAGGCGACGTTCCAGCTCGACCAGGTCCGCGCCATGCGTCTGGCCACCCTTCCCAAAAATCAGCAGGCTGCCGAATACACGCAGCTCGGCCGCGACTACCTCGCCCAGGGACTGCTTCCCGAGGCCGAGCAGGAGTTCAACTCTTCCCTTGCCGCCGACCCGGCAAGCGCAGCCGCACACGCCGGCCTCGCCCAGTTGCGGGAGCGCAGCGGAGATCTCGACCAGGCCCATCAGGAGGCTGAAGCCTCGCTCAAGCTGAAGCCGAGCGCCGCCGCCTGGCTCGTCCTCTCGCGTCTCGACCTGCAAAAGGGAGACGTCGCCGCCTCCGTCGTCGACGTCCAGAACGCCCTTCGCATCGACCCCAAGGACTCCGCCGCCCTCGGAATGCGGCAGGCGCTGCAATCCCGCGGCCAAAGCGTGCCATGAGCCCCGCTCTTTCCTACCTGCTCGCCTCGCCCGACGCCGCCCTGCTCGCCGTTGTTACCGGCATCCTGCTCCTTTACGCTGAGTTCAACCTCCCCGGCACTGTACTTCTCGGCTGCCTGGGCGCGCTTTCGCTCATGCTTGGCCTCTTCGCGCTGAGCCGCCTGCCGCTCCACCCCGCCGCCCTCGTTCTCGCGCTGGCAGGGCTCGCCCTCATCCTATTCGCCCTCGTCTCCACCCACTTCCTGCTGCCTGCCAGCCTGGCCCTGGCGATGCTCACCGCCAGCTTCACCCATCTCATCGACACCTCCCACGCAAGCCTCGCGATCGATCCGCCCGCAGCCCTGCTTGCCGCTGCCCTCTTCAGTGTGAGCACGGTATGGCTGGGACGCATCGCCGTCCGTGCCCGCCGCAACAAGCAGCTCCCCGCGCGAGCCTCCGCGCACCGCGCAGGGTAGACTGACTACAGTGATCTTCGGTAAGGGAGTCCAGTTCCTGATGATGAACGTATTTCGCCGGCGCCTCAGCATGTGCGCCGTCTTCGCGGTGACCCTCGTACCCGCTCTGAGCCTCGCCCAGCAGAAGCCCGAGACCGCCCTCAGCCGTCAACTTGCGCGCATCGACCTCGCCGTCAACGCCGCCGGCTCCATTACCTCAAACACCTCCGGCAACACGTATCTTCCGCAGTTCGTCGCGCTCAGCCCGAGCAACACCGTCGGCGCGCTCGCGCAGATCCGTTACACCAAGTCGTCCCTGATCGGCGCCGAGTTCAACTACGGCTTCGTGCGCTACACCGACAACTTCACCGTCTCGAACGTCACCGGAACTCCCTCCGGCAATCTGAACTACGTTCTCGGCGCGCAAACCAAGGTCAGTGAGTATTCGGTCGCCTACATCGTTCACGCTCCGGGCAGCTACTTCGGCCTGCATCCCTTTGGCGGCGTCGGTGTCGGCGGCTTCGAGTTCGCGCCCACCGGCGGCGGCGGACAAGGCCTGCCCAAGGAGCCGCGCGGGGTCTACCTTTACGAGCTTGGTGCGGATGCGGCTTTGCTCGGGCCGGACTTCGGCGCGCGCGTACAATTCCGGCAGCAGTTCTTTGGCGCGCCCGACTTCAACCAGAATTACCTCGCCAACAACAAGCGCTCCGTCACCTCGCAACCCACCTTCGGCTTCTGGTACCGCTTCTAGAGATTCAGGTCTATTGTTGTCATTCCCGAAGGGAATCTGCGGTTGCCTTGGCTAACCCACAGGAACCACGCCAGTGAATAGTCAGACCGATCCTCACGACGAAGACCTCCGCACTGCGACAGCGACCCCGGATCGCGAGATCACCCTCGGCACCACGCTTCTGCTTGGCATCTTCTTTGCTCTGGCTGCTTTGTGCGCAGCCTTTTTCGGCTTCGGTTACTCGCTCGGCGTCAAACATACCAGTACGGTAACGGTCGCCTCTGAGGCCCAGCCAAGCGTCAAGCTGAACGGCACCAAGCCCACCGCGGGCAGTGCTGCTCCACCCGCGAAGGTGGAGGCCGACCCCACGGACGAGCCCGCACCGAAACCCGCACAGCCGGCAGCCGCCCAGACCACCACCGTCGATCCAACGCCGGCCGAGGCTCCTCCCACCCGTGCGCGTCCCGCTGCCGATACCTCACCGGTAACCGCAAGCGCTCCGCCTCCCCCTCCTGCTCCCGGGGCCACCCAGTTCCTGGTGCAGATCGCCGCCGTCACCCACCAGGAAGACGCCGACCTGATTGCCTCCACGCTCACCCGCCGCGGTTATGCCGTGAACGTCCGCAACGAAGCGCAAGACAAGCTCCTGCACGTCCAGGTCGGCCCCTTTCCGACCAAGAAGGACGCCGAAGCCATGCGCCAGCGCCTGATGGCGGACGGCTTCAACGCCTACATCAAGTAAGTTCCCAATATCCCTTGAGCATCGTCATTCTGGCGTAGCCAGAATCCCCGTATTTGCTTTCGCCGCTGCCAGCGGCCGCATGCTCTCCGGCAGCGCGTCCGCGATCGCCCCGTGCACCGCTGCCATCAACTCTTCACGCGTCGCGTACCCGGCCGGGTCAAGCGGCCTAAGCAATCGCACCTCGACCACTCCGGGCGTAATCAGCGATTTGCCCTTCGGCAGGCAACGCTCCGTACCCCAAACCGCTACCGGCACGATCGGCGCGCCAGTTCCCTGGGCGAGATAAAACGGCCCCTTCTTGAAACGCGACAGCCGTCCGTCGAGCGACCGCGTTCCCTCCGGAAACACCACGATCGGCAAGCCTTCGCTTACCGCGCGCATGGCCGCCGCAACGCTGGTCTGCGCCGCATCGCGCCGCGACCCCCGCTCCACAGGAATGAACCCGCCCAGCAGCATCGCGCGGCCCAGCAGCGGGATGCTCATCAGCTCCTTCTTGAGCAGCACCACGCAGCGCCTCGGAATCAGGGGAATCAGCGCCGGCGGGTCCAGATTCGAGACATGATTGGCCATGAAGATGCAGCTTCCATCCGCCGGAATGTTCTCAAAGCCGCTCATCCGGACGCGCACCCCCGCGAGCCGAACGCCCGTCCGCGTCACCCACATCGAAGCCCGGTAGAGCCACGTCACGTCCTTCGTGATCAAGGTCCACGGAATTCCGATCAGCCCGACGGGAATGCCGAATGCGAGATAAACGAACAGCAGCGTCAAGGTCGCAAACAAATCCCTCACGGTGCTCACGGCTGCTCCTCGCGCGCGCACATGCTAGCCGGCCAGACTGACGGCAAGGGATGCCTGCGGCAATCGCTGAAGCGCCTGCGGCAAGAGATGATAGATGTCGCCAAAGCCGCCGTTCGACAGGATAGCCACCACATCTCCCGGCTCCAGCCGCGGAGCGATGACCGCCACAATCGCCTCTGCGTCCTCCCGTACCTCGGCCGGAACGCCGCGCTCCCGCAACTCCCGCACAATCGCCTCTGGAACCAGTCGCTCCGCCTCGGCGATCACGCCGGACTGGAACACCGCCGCCAGCACCACGCGATCCGCAAGCGCCAGGCTCTCCACCAGCGCGTCCGCAAAGACATTCCGCCGCAGCGTATTCGATCGCGGCTCGAGCACCGCCCACAAACGCCGCCCCGGATACGCATGCCGCAGCGCGTTCAGCGTCTCGCGGATCGCCGTGGGATGGTGCGCGAAGTCATCGATCACCGTGACTCCATGGACCTCCGCCCGTACCTCCAGCCGCCGCTTCACGCTGCGGAATGTCGCCAGCGCCTCGACGATTGCGTCGGCCGGCACGCCTTGTCCCGCCGCCAGCGCCGCCGCAGCCGTCGCATTCAGTGCATTGTGTTCGCCAGGCATGGGCAGCATGCAGTCAGCGAAGAAGGTGTCCGCACGGTCCAGCCGCCAGCGCATTCCGCCATTCACGTTGCTCAGCTTGCTCACTCGCCAGTGTGAATCGGCAGCTTTGCCGTACCGCTCTACGGCACAAAACGCTTTTGCAACACATTCGGTTACATTCTCGCTTCCGTCAAACGCCACCAGGCGCCCACGCCGCGGAATCAGGTTCACGAAGCGCTTGAACGCCGTCTTCACCGCTTTTAGATCGTCGTAGATATCCGCGTGGTCGAACTCCACATGCGTCAAGATCGCCGCGTCTGGAAAGTAGTGCAGAAACTTCGGCCCCTTGTCGAAGAACGCCGTATCGTACTCATCGCCTTCGAGCAGAAACGGCTGCCGCACGCCCTCCTCTTGCGGCCGCACCAGGAAGCTCGTCCCAAAATTTTCCGCCACGCCGCCAATCAGAAATGACGCAGCAAACCGCGCATCCCGCCGCGCAGCCACTTCGTAGATCCAGGCCAGCATGCTGGTCGTTGTGGTCTTGCCATGCGTGCCCGCCACCACCAGCGACTCACGCCCAAGAAGAAATTCGTCATGGAGCAGCGCCGCCATCGAGCAGAATGGAATCCGCTGATCCAGCACCGCTTCAAGCTCCACATTGCCGCGCGAGATCGCATTCCCCACCACGACCAGGTCCGGTGCCGGCGATAAGTGCGCCGCGTCGTACGGCTGATACACCGCGATGCCCTGCTCCGCCAATTGGTCGCTCATCGGCGGATACGCCGCCGCGTCGGACCCACTCACCCGATGTCCCGCCGCCTTCAGCATCCCGGCCAGCGACGCCATCGCCGTGCCGCACACACCAATCAGATAAATGTGCCGTCCCATCCTCATAGCCTATGCGTCCACCGAAGCTTCGGCAAAGTGCATGCGCGGGTTCCGCTCCTCGCGCAGATCCAGCTCCACCTGCACACCCCACGGCAGCGTGATGTTTCCGCCCTCTACATGCCCGCTACGCAGGCCAATCGCAATCGGCCCCGCAAAATCCCGCAGCGCATAAAGCAGCTGCTCCTCAAGCGGCGGCTGTCCCGCCCAATCGACGCACTGCCCCATGTCCCCGAAAACAATCCCCGTCACCCGGTCGAGCATCCCCGCCAGCCGCAGATGCACCAGCATCCGGTGCCACTGGTACGGCTTCACCCCCACATCTTCGAGAAACAGCACCCCCACCGGAGGCTCCGCCGCGTACGGCGTCCCCAGCGCCTCCACGTAGATCGACACGCACCCTCCCGTCAGCGCACCCTCCGCGCGGCCCGGCCGCAGCACCCGCAGCCCGGCTTCCGCGTCCAGCGTCCAGGGCTCCGTCTTCTGCAGCGCCCACGCAAAACTAGCCATATCCGGCCCCGGCGCCTTTGAAAAGTCCGAAGCCACCATTGGCCCCTGGAAGCTCACCAGCCCCGCCTTCCGCGCCAGCCACACATGCAGCGAAGTCACATCGCTATAGCCCACAAACGCCTTCGGGTTGGCCCGAATGAGCTGCACGTCCAGGTGCGGCAGCAGCTCCGCCGCGCCCCAGCCGCCGCGCGTACAGAACACCGCATCTACTTCGCTGTCCGCAAATGCCGCATGGAAATCGCTCAGCCGAGCCTCGAGCGTCCCCGCATAGTTCAGCGGCCCGCGGTCAAGCGCATGCGGAAACAGCCACGTCCGAAACCTCATCTCCTCGAGCGTCGCCACACCCCGCGCCACCGCCTCCGCATTCGCCAGGCTCGCCGGGGAAACAATCCCAATCCTCGCCCCCGCCCGCAGCGCCTTCGGCTTCGTCAACCCGCTCAAAACGCCTCCCCCACACAGAGGATCTCGGCCGGCCCGGTCAGCAACATCGCCTCGTCCCTCGCCGGCCACACCACCCGCTGCGGCCCGCCCTCCGCATACGCCGTCAGCTCCCGCGCCGCGCCGCGCAACGCAATCGCCGCAGCCGACGAAGCACACGTGCCCGTCCCCGAAGAAGTCGTCGGCCCGCACCCTCGCTCGAAGATCCGAAACTCGATCTCCCCCGCCGCCCGCACCCGCACAAACTCCACGTTCGTCCCATGCGCAAACAGCGGACTCCCGCTAATCTTCGCCCCCAGCGCCTGCCAGCTCAACCCATGCGCGCCAAAGTCCTCCATCTCTACAAACAACACAAAGTGCGGATTACCCACATTCACCATCGCTCCCGGCACCTCGCCGACGCCTTCCACCACAATCGTCCGCGGCATCACCCGCGGCACGCCCATGCCACTCTCAATCTGAAACACCGCCCCTTCACGCTCGATCACCCGGCACGTCCGCACCCCGCCATGCGTCCCCAGCGCCACCTCATCGCGGCCCTCGCTCTGCGCTAGCCACGCCGCCACACACCGCGTGCCATTGCCCGAGAGCTCCGCCTCACTCCCATCCGCATTGAACAGCCGCAGAAACAAACTCCCATTCGCGCGCCGCTCCAGAAACTCTATGCCATCCGCTCCAATCCCCGTGTTGCGCGCGCACCATCGCCTTGCCAGCGCTGCATGGTTCCGCACTGCCACAGCCTCTTCCAGAATCAGAAAATCATTCCCGCACGCATGCGCCTTCACAAACTTAATCATCCCGTCCCTACCTATGAAACCGATCCGACTGATACACCCGCACACACGGCTGGTTCGTACTGCAAAGAATCGTCAGCTCCGTCAGGCCCTCCGGATGCCGCGCCACCGCCTTGGAAATGTCATCTCCCGCCACCGCCACCACGTAGTTCGCCGTCTCTGCCGGAGCGCGCATCGCATCCCGCCAGCGATAGTAATCGGACGGCCCAATCGTCTGCTTCAGCGGGATCCCCGCCGTCTGCAACGCCCCCACATGCTCTGAGTTCTCCACCAGAATCACCGAGCCCGGCAGAAACGTCATCAGCTGCTGCGCCAGGGGCTGCTCAAGCGCCAGCCTCCCACGCGAGTTCACCATCGCCTCCTTCAGCACCAGCGGCGTAGCATGCACCATCAGCACCAGGTTCAGCACCACCAGCATCAGTGCCACCGGCTGCACAAACCGCACCGCCAAGGGCCTCACCGCGCCCAGCCGCCCTACCAGCAGCACCAGCGCATACGTCCCAAACAGCGCCAGCACCGGCAGCATCTCCATCCCATACCGCGAGTTATAAAACGAGTGCGGATACAGCTGCGGAATAAAAATTGGCACCGACCCATACGAGATCGAATACACATAAAACGGCAGCGGCAGCCAAAGCAGCAGCCCCACGTTTGAGAGCCGCAGTTGCAACGCCTTCCACGTCCCCCACAGCGCTCCCGCGGCCACCAGCCAGCCCGTCTCCCACCACGCCGCATCCACCTGCGCCGTCCGCGCATACAGCATCAAGGACCACGCCGGATTATGCCATCCCCAATACTTATGCGCGCCCGGCGGAGACGTCTTCCGGTCAATCTCCTTCGCCGAGTACGGCCCCCGCATAAAGTCCAACCAGTCGTGCCCAAACACGTGGTTGTACCCAAACCAAAGCAGCGGCCCCGCCACCGCCAGCACCGTGAACACCGCAAACAGCGGCCACACCGAACCCCGCGCCCGCGCAGCCTTCCTGCTTCCCGCCTGCTCAGCGGGCATCTTCAGCAACACCCAAGCGACCACGCACCACACGGCCGCGCCCAGCACCCAGCCGTCATAGCGCGTCATCGTCGCCGCAAAAACGAGCAAGCCAACAAGCAGCAATCGGCTCCGCACAACGCCAAAATTAGCGCGCCCAACCGCATCCACCAGCTCCAGCGTCAGCAGCACCATCCAGACAAACAAGGCCAGAAACAGCGGCTCCGTCATGGCCGTCGTCGCCAGGTAGAGCAGGTTCGCGTTCAGCCCTAAGAACGCCGTCGCCACCAGCGCCCAGCGCGGAGCCAGCAGCCGCCGCGCGAGCCTGTACATGCCCATGACTCCGACGATGTAGCACGCAAGCGAAGGCCACGCGCCCGCCATGCCGTCCTGCCACCACGCCATCTTCCAGATAAACGGCAGCATCAGCAGATGCGGCAGCGGCAGCCAGACTCCGCCCAGCGTTCCCAGCCCCGGCGCGTTCGTATCAAGAATGCCGCGGGCAATTCCAAGGTGCGCCACTGCGTCGCCATAGAGCAGCATGTCCCCATGCAGCGCGCTGAGCGAGAGCGCCAGAAAGCCAGCGATGATTGCGCCGATGGCCACTCGCAGCGTCTCATGGCGCGTGGCCGGGATCACTGCATCGGGGTCCGTCAGCACAGGCGCGGACCGCAATGCAGACGCCGGCCTAGCTCTCCGTGTGCTCAAGGTGCGAGATCTCCCGGAACAACCCGAAGCGGTCGTCGATCTCGGCCTGCCGCACATGCTCGAGACGCTCGGTGCCAAAGCGCTCCACCGCGAACGAACCCATCACGCCGCCGTAAAACAGCGCCCGCCGAAACACGGCCGGGGTAAGCTGCCGCTGCGACGCAAGATACCCATAAAACCCACCCGCAAACGAGTCGCCTGCGCCCGTGGGATCGACCACCTCCGCCAGCGGCAGCGCCGGCGCGCGAAACGGCTTCGTGTCGGTTCCGCCAAACATACGCGGCCCAAAGAACGAGGTCGCGCCATACTCCCCATGCTTGATCACCAACGCCTTCGGCCCCCTCGCCATCACCGCGTCGGCCGCCTTCACCATGTTCGTTTCACCGGACAGCATCTTCGCTTCGCCATCGTTGATCAGCAGCACGTCGAGCTCTTTCAGCACCTCGGCAAGCGCCTCGCCATGGTCGGCAATCCAGTAGTTCATGGTGTCGCCGCAGACCATCTTCACGTTCGGCATCTGGCTGCGTACCCTGGCCTGTAACTTCGGATCGATATTCGCCAAAAATAAATACTCGCTCTCCAGATATTCGTCCGGAATCTTCGGCTCAAACGTAGCAAATACATTTAAGTCCGTACCCAGCGTCTTAGCTTCATTCAGGTTGCCACTATACTCACCCGTCCAATGAAAGCTAAGTCCTTTAGCATGCTCGATCCCGCGAATATCGATTCCGCGATTCGTAAACACAGCCTCCTGCTCCGGCCCAAAATCTTCGCCAACCACAGCAATGACGCGCACATTCGTGAAGTAACTCGCCGCCAACGCAAAATGCGTAGCCGCTCCACCCAGCACCTTCTCCGCCTTGCCATGCGGCGTCTCAATCGTATCGAACGCCACCGAACCTACTACTAAAATCGACATACCGCCTCGTCTCTCCACTCACCACTTACCACTTACCACTTACAAATACTTTCCAATCAGCAATCCCAGCCGCTCCTTAGCCGCTTCAGGAATCAGTGTCTTATCCGTCATAATGGCGAACTTCAAAGCTTCCGCATACGGACTCTTCTCGCCCTTCGGCAAAGCCGCCACCGCCGCCCGCACCACCTTACCTGCGTTCGCCGAGTTCTGATGCATCACCGCCATCACCTGCTCCACCGTCACATCGTCATGGCCTTCGCGCCAGCAGTCATAGTCCGTCACCATCGCGAGCGTCGCATAGCTCATCTCCGCCTCCCGCGCCAGCTTGGCCTCCTGCAAATTCGTCATCCCGATCACGTCCGCGCCCCAGCTCCGATACAGCCGGCTTTCGGCGCGCGTCGAGAACTGTGGACCCTCCATGCACACATACGTCCCGCCCACCTTGCCCACGACTCCAACCTCCTCGCAAGCCTGCGCAAACGCCTTGGTCACCACGGAGCACACCGGGTCGCCGAACGCCACATGCGCCACCACGCCCTCGCCAAAGAATGTTCCCTTACGCGCAAATGTGCGATCAATAAACTGGTCCGGAATGACAAAGTCCGTCGGCTTGTGCTCTTCCTTCAAGCTCCCCACCGCCGACACCGACAGTATGTATTCGACGCCCAGCATCTTCATGCCGTAGATGTTCGCGCGGAAGTTCAACTCGCTCGGCAGTATCCGATGCCCCCGCCCATGCCGCGCCAGGAACGCCACCGGCCGCCCATCCAGCTCGCCCACCATGTACGCATCCGACGGCGCGCCAAACGGCGTCTCCACCACCTGCTCCCTCAACCCAGTCAGCCCCGGCATCGAGTACAAGCCGCTGCCGCCGATAATCCCAATCTCAACCTTCTCCACAGTTCTCCTTCAGCGCCGCTTACCGAATCGAAGTATACCGTCCCACCAACGCTGGCCGGATCACTCCGAACCGCATCACTTCACCGAGTGACCCCAGCGTAAGCTCACGCCCCGCACCCGCCATCCGCATCGGCCCGCTGCCCTGCACGCTCAGAACTCCCTCGCGCAGCTTGCGTGCCGTGGCCAGCGAAAATCCCTCCGCCACAAACAGACCCGGCCCATCGAGCGACATCAATACATCGCCCTCATTGGTCGAATACACCTGCTCGCCTTCGCCCGCTTCATCCGCCTTGCGCTCGGTCAGCCGCGAGTACTTGCGCCCCAGCTCCGCCGTATACAGCCTGGCAAATGTCCGCGCCGCCTCCGCGCTCTTCCAGTGCGACTCGTACATTACCCCGATCGAAGCCGTAGTCGCCTTCTCCGCCATCGTCGCGCTCTTCCGCTGGCCCGCGTAGTACACGCCGCCATCCCACTCCGGAGCCAGCGCCGCCGCCATCTGCGGCCCGCCAAACAGGCTCGCCATAATCTCCACATCCAGTTCGCCCATCACGCCCACGTCATACGGCACATACTCCGCATCGAGCAGCCCATGCACATCACCCAGCCGCAGCACCGGCACCGCCGCATGCGCCAGGTAAGCGGCCGGATTCATGACCTCAAAGCTGGAGTTCGGCGGATTGGCAAGCGCCCCCGCAAACGCCAGCCCCTTGCCCCCCTTCACCAGCAGCGCCTGCTCAAAGCTCAGCCCATCGGCATACGGAAACACCAGCGACCGCTGCAGCAGCAGCGGCGCCCGAGACATAATAGGCGACCCGCTCGGGTCCGCCGCCGCCTGCTTCATCCTCTGGCCAATCTCCGGCTCACTGGCCAGCGTCTCGCCTTTCGGCAGCCCATAGTCGACGAACACCACCATCGCCTGGCCCTCCGCCACCGCCTGCCGCGCCGTCTCCTTCTCGTCCACCGCGATGCGCTCGGCGTCCTCGCTCGCCGTCTTCGACGTGCCCTTGAAGCCGCTGTCGCTCCACTTCTCGAGACCCACTCGCTGATCCTGCAGAGCATGCGTCAACTCGTGCGCCAGCACCGGCTTCTGGTCGTCCGGCTCAATCCAGTTCAGCAGATTCACCGTCTTCGTCTTCTCGTCGTAGTAGCCGGCAATCTGCTCGGTCAGCAGGCTCAGCAGAAACGGCTTCAGGTCGAAGTCCCGGTTCAGCAGCCCAAACTTCTTCAGCACGATCTCCGACCGCTGCAGCCGCTTCGCGCTCTCATCTTCCTCAAACGACTTCACCAGGTACTTGTTCACCTCATCCCGCGTCACCAGCCGCCGCTTCACCTTCACCACCGGCGGCAACCCCGTGTCGTTGGCCGCAAAGCTCATAATCTGATCCACCGACTCGAACAGTTCCTTGGCCTGCCGCGGCGTCATTACGATCTCGCCCCTCGGCTTGGCCGGAGGCCCCTGCGGAACCGGCGGCGTCGCCGTCTGCGCGCCCGCCCAACCGATCCCCGCACACGCCCAGACAACCACGCCAGCCACACGCCCCAGCCCCCTCGACCAGCTCGCCAAAACCAAGTGAATCCTCCCTGCCCCGCTATAATCCAAGTGTACGCAGATGTTCCGCGTGCTTCCGCCCATGAGCTCCGCCGCAATGACCCAGTCCGTCGAAGCTCTCTCCGCTGTCGATCCCATCACGCCGCTGCTCACCTCCGCAGCCCTGATTGCGTTGGACGACACGGCCTGGCTGCGCGTCACCGGCGACGACCGCGTCCGCTGGCTCAACGGCATGGCCACCAACTCCATCCAGGCGCTCACCCCCGGCCAGGGCTGCTACACCTTCTTCCTCAACGCTCAAGGCCGCATCGTCGGCGATGCCACCGCTTACCTCGAGCCCGACGCCATCCTCCTCGAGACCTCCCGCGACCAGCTCCCCACGCTGCTCGCCCACCTCGAGCATTTCATCATCATGGACGACGTCGAGCTCCAGCCCGTCGACCAGCAGGCCGGCCTGCTCCTCGCCGGCCCCAACGCCGCTTCGATCCTCACCTCCGCCGGCATCGATATCGCCACCCTCGCACCCCTCAGCTTCACGCAACTCCCCGGTCCAACCACCCTCATCCACGCCCACAGCCCCCTCACCCCCCGCTTCGAGCTCTGGGCCGACCCCGCGACCATCGCCACCCTCACCTCCACCCTCCTCGCGAGCGGCGCAACCCGCTCCGACATCGAATCCCTGAACCAGCTCCGCATCGCCGAAGGCACACCCCTCTTCGGCACCGACATCCGCAACTCCGAAGCAGCCCGCGACCTCCCGCAGGAGACCACCCCCGTCGGCACTCCCTCCCGCGCGCTCCACTTCAGCAAAGGCTGCTATCTCGGCCAGGAGATCGTCGAGCGCATCCGCTCCCGCGGCAACCTCCATCGCACTTTCTCCGGCTTTCTCCTCACCGGAGATCTACCGCCCGCCGGAACCTCGCTCTTCGAAGCCGGCGCCCCGGAAAAGTCAGACAAGCCCATCGGCGAGCTGACCAGCATCACCCGCATCGACCTCCCCGGCGGTCCCGCGCAAATCGCCCTCGGATATATCCGCCGCGAGATACTCGATCGCGCCGCAAGCATCTCATACGCTAGCGGTGTCGCAACTCCCGCAGCGCTTCCCTTCCCTCCTGCGCGAACCTAGTCTTCTGAAACGAGCCTGACCATGCCCGAGAAACCGCTCCCGTTCGTCATCACCGATCGCCGCAAGTTCACCACCGAAGGCGAGCCCCGCCCCGACGCCGACCCCACTCCCGAGCGCACACGCGAGCTAGTACCCGAGCCAGCCAGCACACCAGAGCCCATCCAAAGCCGCGAACCGGAGCCCATCACCTCCGACTCCATCCGCCAGGTTCCCCAGAGTATCTCCGCACCCCAAGCCCCCGCAGCCGCGAGCCCACAATCGACGCTCGACCAGCCCACCGACGAGCTCGACTCCGACCTACCCCCCGCCCCCACAGCCGAGCAGATGGAGCAGTCCCGGCTCGCCTACCAGGCCACCTCCGACCGCCTCGAAACCGCTTTGCGCGCCGCCAACCCCGGTGCTGACCACCCCCCCGCGCTCACCTTTGAGTCGCTCGTGCAATCCGTTTACATGCAGGCCATCCTGCAGCTCGGCGGAGGCACCCAGGAGGGCCAGCAGCCCCAGGTCGACATCCTCGGCGCCAAGCAGTCGATCGACATGCTCGGCGTACTCAGCGATAAGACCTCCGGCAATCTTGCCCCGGCCGAGGGCACGATGCTCTCGAGCGCTCTGTTCGAACTCCGCCTCGCCTTCCTCGAGATCACCCAGGCCCTCGCCCGCTCCGCCCAGCAGCGAGCCACCGGCCCCGGTACCCCGCCACCACCCGGCGCACGTCCCGGCCCGAGCATCGTGCGGTAATCAGAGTGAGGAAGCCCTCCTGCCATCGGTAAAGTCTTTCCACGATCTCACCGTTTGGCAACGTGCCACGGATCTGTCTGTTGAAATCTATAGGTTGACCAAAGCATTTCCAAAAGACGAGTTGTTCGGGTTAACGAGTCAGCTTCGTCGAGCTTCCGTCTCCATTTCCAGCAACATCGCGGAGGGACACAGCCGCCTCTCAAAACGAGAGTACATTCAGTTCCTTTCCATTGCTCGCGGTTCGAATGCAGAAGTTCGCAGTCAACTCATGCTCATCCGTCGTTTAGGTCTCGGTGACGAAGCAATCAACCTACGGTGCGACCAGATCGCCACAGAAGTCAGCCGGATGCTAAACGCGTTGATCGCCAGCCTGAGAGCAGCCTCGCCGCACAACCCCTAACCCCTAACCCCTTACCCCTTACCCCTTACCCCTTCAATGCTCTCCACCCTCACCTTTCTCGGCAGCGGCACCTCCATGGGCGTCCCCACGCTCGGCTGCACCTGTGCCGTTTGCCGCTCCGCGCTGGCCCCGGATGGCGACCCACGCAACCGCCGCACCCGGCCCTCGGTCCGCATCGACTTCAACGGCCACACCGTCCTGATCGACACCGGCCCCGACTTCCACGCGCAGGCCCTCCGCGAGCAACTCACCCGCGTCGACGCCGTCTTCTACACCCACCATCACGCCGACCACATCCTCGGCATGGACGACCTTCGCCCGCTCAGCTTTCGCTCAGAAATCCCCCTCTACGCCGACGCCCACACCGCCGCCGCCCTCCGCCGCGTCTTCGGCTACACCTTCCGCACCGAGGATCGCTACCCCACCAGCGCCCGCGTCGCCATCCACGAGCTGCCCGACACCCCCGGCGCCGTCACCCACCTCTTCGGCGCCGACTTCCTGCGCATCCCCGTCCTCCACGGCCGCGAGACCATCACCGGCTATCGTTTCGGCTCCGCCGCCTACCTTACCGACCTCAGCGACCTCCCACCCGAGTCCCTCCCGCTTCTCCAGGACCTCGACCTGCTCATCCTCGACGCCCTCCGCCGCGAGCCGCACCCCAGCCACTCCCATCTCGCCAAGAGCGTCGCGTTTGTCGAAAAGCTGAAGCCCCGCCGCGCCTTCTTCACCCACATGTCCCACGACCTCGACCACGCCCTCACCGAGGCGAATCTCCCTCCGCACATCCGTCTCGCCTACGATGGCCTGAAGCTCGACTTCGACATCGCCCCTCACACCATTCCGGAGGCCGAATGACATCGCGGACCAAGTCGCTACACCTTTGTTGTCATTCCCGAAGGGAATCTGCGTTTGCATCTGCGACACACCCTGAGGACTCTCACGTCTCAGCGCACCTGCCCGAGCTAGCCCCATGAAGATCTTCCGCTCTCTCTCCGACATCCCCCCCGGCTTCGGCCCAACCATCGCCACCATCGGCAACTTCGACGGCGTGCACCGCGGTCACCGCTGGGTCATTGACCAGGTTCGGCACCGCGCCCACGATCTGTCGCTCCGCTCGCTCGCCATCACCTTCGACCCTCACCCCGTCCGCGTTCTCCGCCCCGAAGCCCCGCACTCCCTCATCACCCCGCTTCCCCAGAAGCTAGAGCAGCTCGCCTCCACCGGCATCGACGCCACCCTCGTCCTGCCCTTCACGCCTGAGCTCGCCCGGCTCACCGCCGAGCAGTTTGCCCGCGACATTCTTCGTGATGGCCTCCAGGTCCGTGAAGTTCACGAAGGCGAAACCTTCCGCTTCGGCTACCAGGCCTCGGCCGACATGCAGGGCTTCGAAGCCCTCGGCGTCCAGCTCGGCTTCGCTGTCCTCGGCTACGCGCCCTACATCCTGCGCGGAGGTCCCGTCTCCTCGAGCCGCATCCGCACGCTCCTCGCCACAGGAGACGTCTCCCGCGCCCGCGCCCTGCTGGGTCGCCCCTTCACGCTCTGCTCGCACCCCGTCTCCGGCCGCGGCTACGGAACCCGTTACACCGTTCCCACCATCAACCTAGCGCCCTATCCCGAACTCCTGCCCGCACACGGCGTCTACATCACCGCGCTCACCGTCGGCAAAGGCCCGGGGGCAGAGTGCTTTGAAGCCGTCACCAACATCGGCAACCGGCCCACCTTCGGCGAAGACTCCTTCACCATTGAGTCCCACCTGCTCAACTTTCACCCACTCAGTTTGACCGAAAACACCACCCTCGAGCTCGCCTTCGTCAAGCGCCTCCGCCCCGAAGTTCGCTTTCCCTCACCTGAAGCTCTCCGCATCCAGATCGGCAAGGACGTTCGCCAGGCCACCAATTTCTTCCGCCTCGCCCACCTCCTCACCCGCTAGAGCATCTCTCTGTTGCTCCAGCCCAGCCTCTCAGCCCTCACTACTCCTGGAGCCGTCATTCTGGCGAAGCCAGAATCCCCGTATTGGTTCTTCTTAGGTCCAACCCAAATCCAAGCTGTCAAGCCCCAAAATCATCTAGAGCCGGCGCAAGCCCTCTATTTTGAGCAGCTTGCAGTCGGAAAAAAGCTGGCACATCTCCCCCATCCGCTTCGCTACAATCTATATAGAGAGAAAGAACAAACGCGATTCAGCCATACCTGCCAAACCGAACCGTATCTCTTGTATTTCGAACACTTTACCTGTAAGTCGTTTCGATGCAATACTTTGCCGGACTTCTCTGCCGTATCTGAGGCAAACAAGAGACTTAGGACTTACACCACGGGGTGGGGGTACAAGTCACGTCCAGTAGCTATAGAACCGGGGGCGGTGTGACCACCGGGGGCGAACTGACCGGAGGAACCGCAGGGGATGGAGCAGATGGCACCGCACCGGCAGGCGGCTCCGTAGTCTTAGGTTCTTCGGACGTATCAGGCGCCGCACTCGCGTCCGGAGCTTCCGGCTTCTCCGCATCGTCCGTCACCGCGACCTCCAGATGTTTCTTCGGCGCACCCTCGGCCGGGAAGGTCTCGTCGTCCTTACCGTCGATCGCGGCGCGCATGAAGTCCATCCAGATGGGCAGCGCCGCCTTTGCCCCAGTCTCCTTCTCGCCCAGCGTCTGGCGACTGTCGAACCCGATCCACACTCCCGCCGTCACTGACGGCGAAAACCCGATAAACCACGCATCGGTATAGTCGTTGGTCGTGCCCGTCTTGCCCCCAAACGGATGATGCAGGCTCGCCGCCGCCGCGCCCGTGCCATACGTCGTCACCGCCTTCAACATGGTCATCATCATGCGCGCAGTCTCGACCGGGATCACCTCGTTCACCCGCGGCTTTGGCGCATCGAGCGGCACACCATCGGCCTGCGTCACCTTGCGGATATAGTGCGGCTCGATCCGAATGCCGTCGTTCGGAAACACCGTGTACGCGCCTACCTGTTCGGCCAGCGTCAGGTCCGCCGCGCCGATCGCCACCGGCAGAAACGCCGGCAGATTGCTCGTAATCCCGAACCGCTTGGCCACCTCGATAACAGTCTTAATGCCCACCTGGTGCGCCAATTTTAGCGCTGGAATGTTCCGCGACTCGGCAAAGGCACTCGTCAGCGTCATCGCGCCGCGGTAGTCCGGCTCATAGTTGTGCGGCGTGTACCACCCGCTCGGCGTCGGAAACGACGTCGGCGCGTCCACCACAATATCACCCGGCTTCGACCCGTTCTCGATCGCCGCCGTGTACACATACGGCTTGAACGACGACCCGACCTGCCGCTGCGCCTGCGTCGCCCGGTTGAATTGGCTGAGCGCATAGTCGCGGCCACCCACCATGGCCATCACCTCGCCATTCGAGTTGTCGATCGCCATCAACGACGACTGCACACCCGAGTCCTGCTCGAG
Organism: uncultured Acidobacteriaceae bacterium; assembly: GCA_964245195.1. GTDB lineage: Bacteria > Acidobacteriota > Terriglobia > Terriglobales > Acidobacteriaceae > Edaphobacter. The sequence continues at coordinate 98,219 of CAXTLR010000003.1, forward strand.
CACCGCCTTGCCCTCGCCGGCCGGCTCCATCGACGTCACCCGCACATACACCAGGTCGCCCGTCTTCAGAAAGTTCACAGCCGAAACCTTCTCTGTCCAAGCCCAATCATCCTGGCCCAGCGTCACCTGCTGCGCGCCCACCTTCACCGTCACCAGTCGCGGCGTCACCTCCGTCACCATGCCGTGCACATAGCTGCCCGCAGCCACCGTCTGCAGCCAGTCCGGGTGCTTGTAGGTCTGCGCATCGAGCCCTGCCAGGATCACGTTCTGCAGATTGCCCTTCCACCCATGCCGCCGCTCGTACTTCGCCGCGCCGTCCAGCACAGCTTTATTCGCGACCGCCTGCAGCCCAAGATCGAGCGTCGTATACACCCGCAAGCCAGCCCCATGCACCTCCTCGACACCGTACTCTTTCTCCAACTGCCGCCGCACCTCCTCAACAAAGTAAGGCGCGATGCTGTTCGGCATCACTTCAAGCTTCAGCCCTAGAGGCTCCGCCTTGGCCGCGGCCACCTGCTGCGCGGAGATCTTACCGTCGTGCTCCATCTCCTGCAGGACAAGGTTGCGCCTGCGCAAAGCCCGCTCTGGGTCCCTAATAGGCGAGTAATACTCCGGCCCCTTGGGCAGCGCCGCCAGCAGCGCCGCCTCCGCCAGCGTCAGGTCCTTCACATGCTTTGAAAAGTAGTACTCGCTCCCAGCCTCAAACCCGTAGCGCCCGTGTCCCAGGTAGATCTGGTTCACGTAGAGCGTCAGGATCTGCTGCTTGGTGAAGCGGCGCTCGATCTGCACCGTCAGGAAGATCTCCTGCAGCTTGCGCGTGTACGTCTTCTGCGAAGACAGGAACAGGTTGCGAGCCAGCTGCATCGTCAAGGTCGACGAGCCCTGCGCACGAGAGTGCAGCTGGATATCCTGGTACGCCGCCTCGGCCGCGCGAAACAGGTTGACGCCCCAGTTCCACTCAAAGCTCTTGTCTTCAATCGAGATGATGGCGTCCTGCAGCACCTGCGGAATGTCGGTGTACGGAATGACCACGCGCCGCTCCAGCGCGAATGAGCCGATCTCCTGCCCGTTCACATCGAGCAGCTCGGTGGTCGTGTTCGGCCGATACCTGGCCAGATCTTCCATTTGTGGAAGGTCAATCGAATACACCACAACCAGCCCGCACATCACTCCGAACAGGCCTGACAACGTGAGCAGGAGAGGAAACATCCGCCGTGGAGCGCCATGACCGGCCGGCAGCCAAAACCAGTCCGCCGCCTCGCGTAAACGCATGCGCCATGACTTCGCGGGAGCAGCAGGGGCTCGCTCCTCAACCTGTCGGGACTCAGTGAAAAGCGTGTTCACAACCCTCCCACCTTACCACGGTGAGAGGGCCGTTTTCCCGCACCTACCTGGAAGCGATCCGTCTAGGCAGCCTTAGCCTTCAGCAACTCCAGGCCTTTCGAGAGTTGATCATCCACCTGCACGGTCGGCTTCCGTGGCTGAGCAGTTTGCGTGGCAGAGGCACTCTCGTCCTCATCGGCTCCGTTGTCGTCGAAGTTTCCTGCCACCAACACTCCTGGCGTCACCCCGTCATCCTGCAGCTTCTTGCCGGAGGGCGACTCATACTTGGCGACCGAGAGGATGAGCGCTGCGCCATCCGGCAGCTCAAACGTCTTCTGCTGCGCCCCCTCGCCGAAGGTCTTTTCCCCCACCAACTCCGCACGCTTCGAGTCCAGCAAAGCACCGGCGACCAACTCACCCGGACCGGCCGTGCCCCGATTGACGAGCACCACCATCGAACTCGCAGGGACCAGCGCCTTCGCCGGATCCGCCGTATAGGTTATCTTCTGCACCCGCTGGCCCTCCAGCGTGGCAATGGTGCCTGCCTTCAAAAAGAAGTTCGCCAGCCGCGTGGCCTCCAGCATGTCGCCTGCGGCTACGTCGCGTAGGTCCAGCAGAATCTTCTTGTTTCCGGCCTTGTCCTCCGTGCGCAGCTTGGCCTCTACCGCCTGCACGTGCTCGTGATCCAAAACCACTGGCTTCAGGTACAGGATCGAGGAGTTTTCATACATCGTTTCGGACACAGGCGGCTCGGCCACAATCGTGCGCGTCAGCGAAATCTTATCCGGCACTGCCTTGCGCGGACGCACGACAGAGACCGAGACCTCCGACCCCGGGTGGCCATCAAGCATCATCTGGATCACCGCCAGCGAAAGATCGCGCGTGTCGACTCCATTGATCGCCTCAAGAATGTCGCCATCCACTAGACTCGCCTTATCCGCCGGGCTTCCGGAAACGACCGAGACAACGGTCGCGTAACCAAACCGCTTGGACACGTTGATGCCCACCTGGGCCTTGCCCTCGCCTTTCGCTTTGTCCGCCTTATACGCCTTGTAATCCGTCGGAGTCAGGTAGCTGGAGTCTGCGTCGAGCGACTCAAGCAGCCCGCGCAGCGCGCCATTGGTGACCGCTGGAATATTCGGGTCAGACACGTAGTCCGACTGAATGTGCCGCAGCACCTCACTGTACACGTCAATCTGCCGGTACGCCCCGTCCGCCTGCTCCGACGCAGCGCTCACCGGGCTCTCACGGAGCCCAAGAAACACGGTCAACACCAGAACAACAGAGACGGCCAGCAGCAGGATCTTCGGGGTTTTCGGCATAGCGAAGTTCTCTCCAGGAATCGTAAGGGCGGCACAGGTAAGTTACCCATGCACTACTTGGACGAAAGCCGTTAGAGAAATGATACTCTGCCCACCAATCTTGCCCAGACCAAAACAGTTGTACGCAGTTGGCGCGGTCAACTCGATCATTGCTCTCCCCGGAAGCTTAACGACCAGGACGCAGGCTAACCTTTGAATCCGGATTCCAGGTGATCTGCAACCAGCCGCTGCCGTTATGCTGAGCTGCGTCGTTCACGACCGGCGTCAGAAACCGCTCATACTGCGCAAAAGCCTGAGCAGACCAGTGAGGACTCAGCGCCACATCCCAGGTAAGCGATCCATCGCTGGCGGTGCTTCCGCCGGGGAGAAAAGCAAGACCGCCTTTAGTCTGACGGTAGCTGAAAGCAACCTTGCTGCGTGCCGAACGCCAGTAAGTCAACCAGCCCTGGAACGCCCGGGCATCCCGGCCTACGGCGCTGCCTAGCAGAAAGCCTTTATTTGTATTTGAGTCAAGGTATTGACTGTTGATGTAAAAACGGGCACCGCCTTCGTCCTCGCTGAGCTCCTCCGTACTTGCCATTTCGAACCGGAGATCAACCTTGGGCAGGTAAGGAAAATGCGAGACATAGATTCCCGGACTCCAGGCAACCCTCCTGGGGGCATCGATCGGATTGAGTTCATCGTCAGCGTAAGCATCGGCGTAGAGAGTGACCCATTGCCGCAATCCCGGAACATGCAAATTGAAGTCAAAACCGCTCTTGCGATCTCCGGGATCCGTTCGATCCCCATACGGATAGCTGCTGCTAATCACGGTCCCGGTCGAGGCGGTGCTGAACAAATTCCGTCTCAAGCTTCCGAGCGTCATGGGGTGCCCCACCCCCCAAAGAACAGACCATCGGGTGAAGCTGACTTCTAGGGTGTCACGAAAAGTCAACTCGATCTTCTGTCCATTGAAATAGGGCCGCGCCGGCAATCTGTGGCCGGAAAGCTTTCCAAACACCACGTCAAAACGGTATGTGCCGAGCGATGGAACGAACGGCAGCAAGTGCGGCCGCGTGGAAACCAGGCGCAAGTTATAGGTCGGTTCCGCGTTGTTTGAAAAGGCAAGCGGCCCGATCACGGTGGGACCCCAATACAAACTCTGCTTGCCAAAGGAGAGGTTATTTCCCAAGAACGAAACGCCCGCGTAAAGTTCAAGCGGACGCTGACGCAGGTAAGCCGCGGTCGGTGGAGTGATGGGATAAGCAAGTGTTACAGGGGCATGCAGCGGGATGATATCCAGCTGCGTGTACAGATTGGAAAGCGAGGACGTGATGCCCAATGTACCTGGGTTCTGCTGCAGCTCCTGTCTGTCATAGAAAAAGAAGCGTCCCCGAGTCGCGCGAAACGAATACCCTGCCAGGGCACTTCCTCCGCGTTGCAGAGGTCGTCCAAAGTCGTTCCACCATGTTTGCCCAAAGTGATAGCTGTCCGCCAGAGCAGGTCCACCGATTGCTCCGTAGCGCACGTAGGCCGACTCAACCACAAGCTGAGGAGGAACTTGTGGCTCCGCGAACTCCCGAGTAAGGTCCTCAAGCAGATCTTCCGCAGTCTCTTGCGTATTCGAGGGCAAAGAGAACTCGGAAAGATTGGCTTCCGCTTCGCGGATCTGGCGCAGGCACTCCGCACGGGTCCATGGACGGATCGATACACTTTGAGAGGAAACGAGGCCCATTCCTGCCAGACGCGATAAAGCGGCATACACCCAGCTGTCCATTGGAACGTTGGTTGAGCCTAAAGCGTCGGTCTGTCCAAAAAGTTTCTCGGGGCGGTCAAGAGTGACCGCCTGCTCAGGAGTGACCGGGGCTCCCACAGAAGGGGCCGAGGTCTGCGCCAATCCCCGCATGAGAAAAAAACACAAGCATATTCCCGGAACGCTGCGTACGAACGCCTTCATCACGGCTATTCTCGCACATGAATCTCGAGTGACTCAAAAGTCCCGTTACCGCCATGCTGAGACCACAGCATTTCGACCTCGACTGGTATTATTCAGAGATTCAACATGGTGCAACACATAGAACCACAGTCATAGTCGCTTGGCTGGACACGGGCACACTCCCGCCGTCACGCAATCTACAGCTCTCGTATGATGATCGCGCTCGGGCGACACGCCGACTGTTCTAGGGACAAATTCATTGAGTATGGGGACGCGGTGAAAGTTCTAGTAATTACAAGTATTCCTTTGCAGCCGCGGAATGATGGAAAACGTGTCATGTTGGGAGGTATATGCGACTACTTCCAACAATCTTCACAGGTTTCCGAGCTTAAGATCGTCTCCTTTGCTTCCGTGGAAAGTAGTCCGTGGCATGACAGCGAAGCAGTTGAACGGCCTTCAGCCGCAATGAAGGTGAGGAATGTTGTCTGGCACAGCATGCTACGGCAGACCAAGAGCATTCAGGAGAGCTTCTTTTGGAATCCCTCCACCGCCCGGCGGCTCGAAGCCATCGAAAACGAATTTCAACCTGACCTGATCTTGTACGACACTTTACGCACTGGCCAATATCGTCACGGCCGATGCCGCTCTGCTTCACACGTCGTCTACATGGATGATCTTTTCTCTCTGCGGTACGAGCGCATGCTTGGCACGATGAAGGCTCTCTCCTTGCATGGGCTGAATGCGTTGGGAAATTTCGCCCATCACATCCCCCAGCCGCTTCTCTCCATTTATGTCAAATTTCCGGTTCTTCAATCAGCTCTCCTCACAATCGAACAAAAGCTGATGAAACGTGCCGAAACACGGGCACCAAGAGATTTCGATAAGTGCCTGCTGATCAGCAGCAGGGAGCAAAACATCCTGATGCGCAGAACACGGGCCAGAAATATTCTTTGTATCCCGCCACGGTTAGAAAATGGGCTTATGAAGGAGAGAAACTGGCATGGCCGGCCGGAATTCGTTTTTCTCGGCGCTCTCAACGTCGCTCATAATGCGGTCGCCATCGAGTCCTTTCTGGAAAGCCATTTCCAAGATGTCCTCGCACTAATTCCAGAGACGAGGATCACCGTCATCGGCAAGGGAGAAAGTGGAAATCTTCGATCCCTCGCCGCACAGTATCCCGACCATATTCATTTACGCGGTTACGTTGAGGACATTGATGAAGTTCTCCAAAGCGCTTGCGCCATGATCCTTCCTCTTACGTTTGGCACTGGTGTCAAGATCAAGATTATTGATTCACTGCGGTGCGGTCTGCCCCTCATCACGACGGAGGTCGGCATTGAAGGCATCGAACTGGGAAGGAACTCGAAGGTAATCGTAACCGACATGAAGAGTTTTCCTGCGGCGATGCGAACACTGCTTGACCATTCAACGAACGGCGCCGCGTCCGAAGGCAGCTTAAAATCGTACGCCCAGAATTATTCCACTGCAGTCGTAGATGCGCAATACGATGAGATTTTTCTTGGTCGCCCAAAAAGCGTGGAAGAAAGTGCAGCCGTACTCAACCCGCTTATGGTGTGACTTAGGACGTTCGAATACGGAGACTTCACTCGCAAGCTGATTCCATGCTCTGCCAAAATGCCCTTATAAGCGGCTCCACGGCCGCACGTCGAAAGGTCCAAGCCCGCTCTCGCCCCTTAACCACGCGTGCTCTCGAGGCGGAAGACCCGGAGAGAGCTTCAGCTAAAGACTCGGCCATCTGCTCCCAGTCGAGCGGATGGAAGTAGCAGGCAGCTTCGCCAGCAACCTCCGGCAGTGAGGTGGTAAAGCTCGACGAAAGCGGAACACCGGAGGCCATGGCCTCCAGCAGTGGGATTCCAAAGCCCTCAGCCAGCGAGGCGCACACATAGGATGCAGCCTGAGAATACAGCTCTCTTAGAGATTCATCCGTAACAAACGGAAGAAATTCCACGACGTCCCTTATGCCATGCTCCTGCGCCAAACCTGAAAAGTGTTGGTGCCACGCTGGCTTGACCCCAACAACCTTCAACGTTGCATCTCCTCCGTCGCGCCGATACAGAGCAAAGCCTCTTAGCAGTCCCACCAGATTTTTGCTCGGTGCCTCGCCGGATACCGTTAGCAGATAGCGAGATCGTGCAGGCTTGCAAATCGTAGAGAACCAGCTTTCACCGATCCAGTTAGGAATAACACTTACTTTTTTTTCGTTCAGTGAAAGTCGCTCGCATAAGAGGCGCCGTGAATAGTCCGACACGGTCACCACCTGCAGCGCATGCTTCGCAGCAATGGGAGCGACAGCCTGGCGGTACCTTCTGCCAATATTTTGCGTGCGAGAGACCGAGCTGCTCATCTCCCGATCCATAAAGATCAGATCGTGTACCACCACGATCTTAGGAATCGACGAAAACGGCAGCAAGGGCGCGGTGTTATAAGGACAAAGCAGGCAATCTACCTCGGCACGTCTCGCCTTCCCTATCAGATGAAGCTGTTCCCAAAGCGGAAACGCTGGACGGCGACCGGGATCAGGTTTCAGCAGAACTGCTTCCTCTCGGAGCGTGCTTGTAAGTTGCAGAGCAAAGCGACCCATGCCCCGACCTTCGCTGCCCATGGCGAACGCATCCACCCCGACCTTCATAACGCCATATCCTGCGTACCTATGCGTGGCACAAGCCAACGCCGGTAAAAAGGCCAACAGGCGTACAGCAGAGCAGAATAGGAAATCACGTAGCCAAGCCAGATATTAAAACTACCGCGCACAAAGAAAATGCCACAGCCAATTAGCACGTAGGAAATAAGCTTCGAGCGCATCGTCCAGTCGCGCTGCAGCAACCTCCGGAGCCAAACCCATTCCATCAACCAAACACCAAGTGAGAAGAACGGAACACCAAGCCAGCTAAAACTAACATAGGACTGTTCTATTCCTGAAGCAACGTTGCTGGGCGTGTACCACTGCAACTGATCGATGGCCCAGATTATATCCGCAAAGTAGGTCTTCACAAATCCCGGCCACCATTGGGTCAATCCCTTCAGGAGCCAGAACATACCAAAATCGAAATGCACCTGCTCTGGAGATAACTGCTGTTTGGTGAAAGCTCCCACCAACCCCGACATGCCCTCCACTCCGATGCGATAATTCTGTTCCAAGGAAAGGAGACTGCGGTCCGGTCTTGCGAGGATGTAAGAAATCAGCACCGAAAACGATCCACCTGTGTAGTTCTGCGCCTCACGAATTGCACCAACCGCAAAAAATGCGGATCCCAGAACAAACGTTAAAAATACTCCTGTGACTGCGTTACGCGTAGAAATAAACCGGTCTGCCCATCTGGAGTAGAAATAGACGCAACCGATAATCAGCGCGTACAAAATATCGTGGATGCGGGAAAAGCCAGTCGTGACTATAAAAGTTACCAAGAAGCACGCCGCATCCCAGCGGTTCAGCCGAGACCGGCAAAGCAGCTTTAGCAGAAGGGGCACGATGCCAAGAAAAAGAATAACGATGAAAATCGTCGAGCCGCTCTGAAAGCCAGGACGTGAAGAAGTCAGGAATTGTGATAGGCCGACTACCCCGAAGATTAACGTACCCGCAACCGCGAGAAGAACCGCAAACAGAAGCTTGTAAAATTGTGGCGGAGGATCAAATCGGTAGCGCACCGGAGCCTGCGTACCGGGCTCGTATCCGCGCGAGAAGTAGACCAGCACAAATGACAGGATACTCACGCCAGCCACAAACAACATAGCTAACTCGAACCCTCGGACAGTCATGTCCGCATAGCGATAAGTAATGCTCGTAATTCCGGTCAGGTCAGCCTCGATGGCAAAAGCTTGGCCAATCACAAGAAAAAGGAAGAAGAACATCTGCACGCCATAGGCAAGCATCCGCTTCTTGAAAGCAAGCACGGTTGTAGCGAGATTGAGAGTGAGTAGAAGCCAGAGCACAAAGATCCTGTGGTGTTATTGGATGACGCGCCGGAACCAGCTAAATTCCAATCCTTGGCGTTCGCTTTAACGTAACGCGGGCAAGATGAATCATCAAATCCATCTTGCTCTCTCCCAATATCGCGCCCAGAGCGAAGTAGACGTGAAACAGCGGATACCGGTCAAAGCCCATGAGGCCGAAAGATCTATATAACTTCCAAAGCTCCTTTTTCGGTAAACGAAGTTGATCTTTTATGTAAGCGTAGAAATAATTCCCGTAATCATGCATAACCGGTTCAATTACATCCGGGCCGCCGCTGTCTCGAAGAGAGTGAATGATTGAAACTGCACCCTGAATCATGTGAAATCTCGCTTCTGGAGTGTACCGGCCCGGCGTGTACCGCCCCTTCTCAGCGGCGCTGTTTCCAAAATCAGGTGGCTCACTGGCCCGGCACAGGACAAGCACCTCAGGAATGGAAACAGCGGGCCGTCTGGCCAAGACGCTGGCCGTTAGATGCATCTGGTAATAAAGAGAACCATCGAAACGAGACGTTGAGGCAGCAAAGGCGTCGTCCCGGTGAACAACGTAGCCGGAGATAACTCCAGACCTGCGAAAACATATTCGAATCGCCTGCTCCCCGGCTGAAAAGAACATTTCCTCCGGGAAATATCGAATAGTCTCTTCATGACGTTTCGGATCCGTGTAGAACCAGGAGTAACTTCGAAGGACAAAGCCAGTGTCTGGATATCTATTAAAAACCTCATGTAAACGAGCCAAGGCATTCGGACACATGAGATCGTCGTTGCCAAGGAAAAAGCAGTATTCGCCCCGAGCCTGCGCCACGAGCTTGCGAATATTTCCATCATACCCGAGATTTTCGACGTTCTCAACGTATCGAATTCTGGCTGGATGAAGCGCCTGGAAACTACGAACTATCTCTCGGACCTGTTCCCGTTCCGGAGAACAGTCTTCGCACAGAACCAACTCATAGTTTTCATAGCTCTGGCATAGAACGGATTCCAGCAGAGGAATCAGCAACTTCGATCGGTTATAGATGGGGACACAGACAGAAAAGCGCGGTCGTCCTTCCGTCATACACGCTCCCACTTGCCCGAGGTCGTACTAAACCGTTTAATCACCCTTGCGGGATTTCCCGCCACCATGGTTCCCACATCCGTGTTACGCCGAACAATGGAATTTGCCCCGATGACGGTTCCATCCGCGATCACGAGCGGACCGACAAGAATGGCATTGTCACCAATCCAAACGTTTTCACCGATCAGCACCGGCCCTCCACCGCCCAATCTGCGTAATGCCGGCGATTCACACGCCGAGCTCTGCAACCCTCCCTGGTAGTCGCCGTGGTTATGATCGGAGATATAGACTCGGCTTCCCATAAGCACATGACCTTTGATTTCCACACGTTCGATACAGGTAATGTGCACTCCTTCTGAGACCGAGACATGGGGACCGATAACAATTTGTGGGGAAAATCGTTGATTGCGATAGGTTGCAACCGCCTCAAGCCATAGTGTGCCGTGAGCTGAGAAATTCGTGCCGAAATGGATGTGTCGAAGGCCTCGAACCACGCAGCGAGGGCCCAGATAGAGCTGGGGCGCCTTGAATAAGAAGCTCAGAAGCACGCTCTTAGCCTGATGCAGAAGACGCTGAACAAGAAGATATATTGCCCAGGGCAATGGATCCTCTCTCATACTTAAGATGGCCGTTTGAATACGCGATGTCATCATGATCAGCAATCAAGCCTATTGAAGCTTACGTCCTCAGAGCTTCTGTCACGCGGGAGTTTGTATGGACATGGCCATAGCAAATGAGTAGCCACGCGGAAGTCGCACCTGCCGCTATGCAGGTGATCGTGCTTGCACCCGTACCTGTCAAGAAGGCTAGAGCCGGACGTAATAAAATTAGTGGGAGAAGGCATGCCATGGGTCGCATCGCGCCTTCTACGAGCAAAGCTCTTCGAACAAAGGGAACTTTTCTTGCTCGTCGAAATGTGTACATCCAAGTCCAGCCAACTCCCACGAGCGCGCCGATAAGGGTGCCCATGGCTACACCCACTGCTCCGAACCAAACGACAAGCAGGAGGCTCGTAAGCAGGTTGGTCAGCCCTTCCGCCACTCCCTGCGCAATTCCATGTTTTTGCTGGTCGGTCGCAATCAGCATGGAGGCATAAGGGCCGGGTATCAGCCGTATGACATTCGCCACCATGAGAATGTACAAGACCGAAGTACCTGGGCCCGCATAGGGCCACCCCACCCATAGCTGCAGAAGCCTGCTTCCCCAGAGTAGCGCGGCAACCGTAAGGCCTACGTTGAAATAGGTACTTGCCCGCGTCACTCTAAGCGTCACAGCCCGAATCCGAGCCATATCTCCTCTCGCGTGCAGCGCGGCAATTGGAGTCATTAGCGCTCCGCTGACGGAAGCATTTACGCCCGCTAAAAAGGTGACCAAATAGGCACTGACAGAGTAAAAACCAACCGCTCTAAAGTCGAAGTGTCCAAGCACCGTCAGATCCAAGCCGGAAACCAGGATGCCTGCTATCGACCACGTCATCAGGGCCGCACTAAAACGCAGCAACTGCTTACCGACGGCCCACGAGGCGTTATCTGGATGAACCCGCAGGGAAGGAAGAACATGGTAGGCAAATACCACGTGCGCTGCGGAGCCGAGCAAATTCGGTCCCGCAACACAAACGGAGAGCGCAACCAAGGAGTGAGTATGCGGCGCTACCAGCAACACGGCAATCGCTCCGGTGATGCGGCTGCCGCCTACAGTAACAGCAAGAAGTTCATTCCGGTGCAGGCCGATCAAGACACCCGCAAAAGCAGAAAGCGGAAGCGAAATCGCAGCTGTTCCGGCCATCGTCAGCAGAGCGAGTCTAAATTCCGACACCAGCGTTGCCGGCAGCTGCGGAAAGACCCATACCGTGGCCGATATTTCGAGAAGCACCAACGCTAGCGACATAAGCCCCGCAACACTCAACAGGGCAAGGGCGGTACTCACCAGTTTGTCCTGGCCCGTCACCTCGTTCCGTTCATGTGCCTGCGCAAAAAACCGAGCAAGCGTAATCTGCATTCCGGAGTCGATGTAGCTTCCAAAAGCCGCGACCTGCAGCAGCAGCACCCAGACGGCGAAGCGGTCGTGGTCAAGCCAGCGCGTAAGAAAATGCGGCAGCACCAGCGCGACCACGCCTGAGGCCAACCCGCGCACGACATTCGCTAACGCATTCTTGACTACGACCGATCGCAGGTCTCGCATTTTTGGAAAGCTATCCAGGCCGAACCATTCCACACTCAGCATTAGAGCCACCCGCCACGGCAGAAAGCGCCGAGGAACGGTGTTCTCAGCACGAAGAGCAGTTGGATTGCCTTAGTATAAACGCTCGCGATGCGCGCGTCGCCTAGTCGCGTACTTGAGCTGGAACGCTCCAGGAACGTATACTCTGCTCATACTCCCGGCACGTCACACGCCTTCTCCGTAACAACACCTTTCCTTCCACCCACCCTTGAAGCGAGCATGAGTAGCTGCGGACCAGATGAATAAGCACGTGGAAGCACCCAACTCCTTTTCTTCTGCCGCATCTTTGCCGGCCGTTCACGACGCGGGTATTCGAGAGCCGCAAGAAAAATTCGATCCAGCTGAAGTCTGGCATGCGGTCCTCGAACATCGTGCCATCGTCGCAGCCTTCCTGTTGCTTGGTCTACTTGCTGGGAGCTACTTGGCGCTGCAGCCAAGACGCTATGCGTCTGAAGGGTCCATTCGGCTCCAGCCAGACGCCGCTCAGGCGTACAAGATCTCTGCCCAAGCCCTCGGAGGCGAGGACTCAGACGACAAAAAGACCAACTCTGAAGTGCGCATCATGCAAAGCCGCACGATCATGCTCAAAGTAGCCGCTGATCTAAACCTCGCCAACAACATTGATTTCTGGGGACACAAGCCCGCCAAACACTTTGACCTTGCTGATCCTGAAGCGAGGAACAAGGTCTACAAGCAGATGCTGGAAGTCGTCAAGATCGTTCACGAACCTCGCACCGAGGTCGTCGATATCTCCAGCACGACCAGTTCTCCTCTGCTTTCCGCCAAAATTACGAATGACATCATCAACGAGTACATAACTCATATTTTTCAGGTTCGATTCGGCTCTGTGGATCGCGTGTCACGATGGATGATCTCGCAACTGAACGATCTCAGGCAGGCGGTCGAACGAGATCAAAATCAGCTCGTTGACCTTCAGGCAAAGCTCGGTGTTTTGGGACTCGATCAGAAGAGCGGTACATATCTGCCTGCGGATTCGCTAGAAGACATTACACGCGCTGCGGGAGTGGCGACCATCAACCGCATCACGGCCGAAGCTAAATTGCGCTATCTCCAGAGCGCAGATCCCAATCTGATCGAGGGCGAACAGGCCCTTCTTCAGGGATCTCAGCCCAATCAGCCCAATGGATTGCTTCAAGTTCTTCGCAGCAGCGAAGCTGAAGCTGCCGCGCAGTACGCGGACATCAATGCACGCTTCGGAAGCAATTACCCAGGCGTTAAGCAGGCCAAGGCCAAGCTGGATGCTTTCACGGCACGCGTGCAAGTTGAGCAGCAACGGATCGTCAACCAGGCCAAGCTTGCCTACGATGCTGCCTCCTCAAATGAGCAGATGACCAGCCGCGCCCTCAATGAGCGCAAGGACGAGGCCTTTCGCTCGCGCGACGACATGGTCAAATACATCATCCTGCAGAGGACTTACGAGGGTGATCGAAACCTGTATGAAGGTTTGACGCTTAAATTGCACGAGGCCGGCATCAACGCAGGCCTTGAGTCTGGCCAGGTTGACATCGTCGACATGGCCGACATTCCCACAATTGCGCGCAAACCAGTTCCCTACCAGCTTTTTCTGCTCAGCCTCTTCGGGTTTCTCGCGACTGGATGCGTCCTCGCCTATACCGTCTCCAAGCTGGACACTCGCTTTAACTCGGGCGAAGAAGCCGAGAAGAAATTAGCACTTCCCTTGCTCTCGGTGTTGCCGCACTTTGTCCCCAAAAAGGATGAGGGCACGTTGGATCGCCTTAAGGAACAGCACTCCGCTTTCGTTGAGGGCCTACAACTTCTGCGGAGCAGCATTCTTCTTTCTCGCGCAGACAACGCTCCGAAGACAATCCTTGTCACGAGCACGCTACCAGGGGAGGGTAAGTCCACCGTCTCCCGCAATCTCGCAGCAATGCTGGCCATGCACAATGCTCGCGTACTGTTGATCGATGCTGATCTGCACAAGCCCGTGCAGCAGCGTGCGTTCAGATTGCCAGCTAGCGTGGGGCTCTCAGGCTTCCTCTCCTCGCAGATCACGCTTGAGGAGGCAGTCCTGTCCGTGCCTGGCGAAGTCAACCTATTCCTGATGCCGTCGGGTCCGCTTCCTCCGCAACCCGCAACCCTATTGAGTTCGACTCGCCTACTCGAACTGCTCAGGCAGGCAGAGCGAGACTATGATTTTGTCGTCGTCGATGCTCCTCCGGTCCTGAGTGTCTCAGATCCCGTTCTTCTGGCCCGTTTGGTTGATTCGGTCTTCATGGTTGTGCGTCAGCACAAAGCCAACGCTCGGAGCATCGGGCATGCCATCGAACTGCTGCGCCGCGGACGAGGGTCCGTGATCGGCTTTGCCATGAATGACGTCCAAAATCGCCTCAATCGGTACGGAAATTACTATGGCAAAGACGGAGCCTATGGGGCAGAGCCCCTCAAGGGAGGGGTAAAGTGATACGTAGGATTCTTGTTCTCTCAATTCTGAGCTCGGTTCGTTGCACCTGCAGCTTGGGCGCTCAATCGGCTCCCGCTCCGACGGGCGCAGGCGGAGAGACGATCGGGCCAGCCCCGTCTGCTTACTACTCGCCCGCCGCAAGCTCTGGCCCCGCAAACCTTGACTTGCTGCTGCATGCCCCTACACCCGTCTATGTGCTTCAACCGGACGACATCATTACTGTCAACCTTTATGGAGTAGAGGACTTCTCCCTCAAGCCACGGATCGCGGAAGACGGAACTGTAAACCTGCCCCTGATCGGACCCGTCAAGATCGGAGGGCTGACCGTGACCCAGGCGGAAGAGGTCGTGGATACTCTCCTGATCGAGCACGATATGGTCAAGGTTCCCAGCACGACGATCGAGACCGTCGAGCGGCCGCATCAGGTCGTGACCGTCAGCGGAAACGTAGTCAAACCCGGAGTCATCGCCGCCACAGGCCGGCATACGTTGTCAGATTATCTTTCCACCGCCGGAGAACTGAAAGACACGGCGTCCTCCACCGTAACTCTCACCCGCTCCGGAATGTCGCCCATCTCAATTCCGCTCGGACCCAATCCGATGAACTCCAGCTTTCGCTCCATCCCCATCTTCGCTGGAGACGAGATCCATGCCTCCAGCATGGGAACCATTTATGTCATCGGCGCAATCAAGAACCAGGGAGCTTTTCCACTAAAAAACACTACGCCCACTACGGTGTTTCAGGCCATCGCTCTTGCGGGTGGAATCGGCTTTGAAGCCTCAGCGAACTCCTCTCAGGTCGTACGAACCGAGGGCGACAAACGCATTATGATTCCGGTGCACGTGGCAAAGATACTCAAAGGAAAAGAACCCGACTTCCTGCTGAAGAACGACGACATACTTTACGTTCCAACCGACACAGGAAAAGCCGCAATCAAAGGCGGTGGCGCTGGCCTAATCGTCTCGCTTGCGAGCACGTACATCTATGCCCACCCATGAGTCACTACACTCGGTGGTGACGGCAACGCCTGTCGTCGAGCTTCACGCTGAGCCCTCGCCCGACGCCGAAGTGATCTCGCAATCCATCTACGGTTTCAATCTTCAGTGCCTCGACATCCAGCGCGAATGGATCAAAGTCTGTGCCGAAGATGGCTATGCCGGCTGGGCACTCAAGAATCAATTCACCTCGCACGCCGCGGCGGCAACACCCACTGTGCGCGTTCATTCTCTCAGCGCAAACGTCTATTGCGAGACTGATATCAAAGCTCATGCGCCACTGCTTCATCTCCCCTGGGAGGCGCGGCTAGCGGCTCTCTCAGCGCCTGAAGATGCAAGCAGCCGATGGCTTCAGGTCCGGCTGCTCGACGGCCGAACCGCCTTCGTTCTGCGCGGCGATGTCACGCCCATCTCTTCTCTCGGCGAGCATCCTCTCACCACCGAACAGATGCTCGCCCTCGCCCATCGTTTCCTCGGCATCACCTACACCTGGGGTGGAATCTCCACCTTCGGCTTCGATTGCTCCGGCTTCCTGCAGATGTTGCATCGGCAGCGCGGCCTCGTCCTTCCGCGCGATGCGCAAGCCCAGTGCGACTGGCCCGGCTTCATTGATGTATCGCGCACGGATCTCCTGCCGGGCGATCTGCTTTTCTTCACCGACAGCCCGCCTGCCGTGACCCACGTAGGCCTGTTCCTCGGTGCCGAAACGTTCGTCCACAGCACAACCGAGGGCCACCCTGGCGTCCAGATCAGCCGCCTCGCGGACCAACCCTGGAGCACCCGCCTCTGTGCACAACGGCGTCTCCGCGCATGAACCAGCCCGCCCGCATCGAGCTCGAAATCAAGCGGCTCGCGCTCCGCCATACCTGGACCACCACCATGTCGTCCAGCGATTTCCGCGACACCATCCACCTCCGCTACCTTCGCGATGGCGTCACCGGCTTTGGCGAAGGCGCGCCGATCCCTCGCTACGGCGAATCCGCCGCGTCCGCGCTCCACGCCCTCGAAGTTCTCGCTCCATGGCTGGCCACGGCTGATCCCTGGCGCTTCGATCCTTTGCTCGCCCAGGCGCGCATCCTCCTCGGCCCTCACCAACACGCCGCGCTCGCCGCCGTCGATCTCGCCCTCTTCGACTGGCTGGGCAAAAAGCATAACCTCCCGCTCCACCGCTACTTCGGCCTCGATCCCGCCACCGCACCGCTTACCAGCTTCTCGCTTGGCATCGACTCACCCGAGCGAATCCGTCAGAAGGTCCTCGAAGCCGAACCCTATCCCATCCTCAAAATCAAGGTCGGTCTCGACTCGGACGAGCAGACCATCACCACGGTCCGCAGTCTTACCTCTAAGCCCATACGCGTCGACGCGAACGAGGGCTGGACCGATCCCGAAGAAGCCATTCGCAAAATTCGCTGGATGGAAGCTCTCGGCGTCGAGCTTATCGAGCAGCCCATGCCCGCCCACATGCTCGCCGAAACCCGCTATGTGCGCAGCCGCGTCCACCTGCCCATCTTTGCCGATGAGGCCTGCACCTGCGCCTCTTCCATCCCGCAACTGTGCGAGTCGTACGACGGCATCAATGTCAAGCTGGATAAGACCGGCGGAGTTCTTGAGGCGTATCGCTGGATCGCTCTCGCGCGCTCCCTCGACCTGAAAGTCATGCTCGGCTGCATGGTGTCGAGTTCCTGCTCGTCAACCGCCGCCGCTCAGCTTGCGTCTCTGGCGGACGCCTGCGACCTCGACGGCCATCTGCTCATCACCAACGATCCCTTCCGCGGCGTCCAGGTTGAGCAGGGCCGCCTCATCCTGCCGCAAGGCTCTGGCCTGGGACTTGAACCTTTCAATCAGGCCGTTGCTGGCCCTTCACAAACGATCGAGCTGTAGCCGGTCTAACCTTTTTTTAACGGCCTTCGCGGAGCCTTGCGGCCAGCCGCTCGGGCAGCCCCGCCATCAGGATGCGGCCCTGGCTGGCCACGAGGTCGTAAGGTACGCGGTGGAAGGTAATCTCGCAGGCCTCCGAATCATAGATGGCGAAGGCAGCGCGCCAGTCGTGATCGCGCGGCTGGCCGACCGAGCCTGGGTTGAGCAGGTGACGCGTGGCGGGAGGAAGCCGGAGCGTCCACTGACTAGCCTTGGAGTCGCGCTGGGCTTCCGCAAGTCTGTACGGGGGACGAAGCTCCTGCCAGTCATGACCCTTCTGCGCAAAGCCACCCTGGACATGCGTGTGGCCGAAGAAGGTGATAGGGGTTTCCATCTGCTGCAGGGGAGCCCAGGCATCGCGCATGCTGAGGATGTAGACATCTTCGTCGAGCGGCGAACCATGCGACAAGGTGATGCCAGACAGGGCCGGGGCTACGGGTCCTTGCGGAACGTCCCGCAGCCAGTTCAGGTTCTCCTCGGTCAACTCTGTGCGGGTCCAGAGAGCGGCACTGCGCGCGACGGGGTTGAAGGCGTTGGGCGAGGTCAACCCGCAGCAGACGCGGTCGTGATTGCCGCGCACCACCTGGGTTTCCAGTGGGCGGATGCGCTCAATGACCTGGTTGGGACTACCGCCGTAGCCGACGAGGTCGCCAAGATTCCATAGCTCCTCGTAGCCTTGCTCGAGCATGGCGGCGGCGTCGAGCACCGCACTCAGGGCTTCGAGGTTGGCGTGAATATCGGAGAGAACAAGAGCTCGCATCGGGTGCTTTGAAGATTATCGCAGCAGCAGCAGCATGCCGGACGAGCCAGAAAGCGATTCAGCCGAGGGTGGCCAGCGGCCGGGAACGGTCGCTGTGCATGGTGGGCGCGCTGGCGATGAGTTGGCGAGTGTAGGGATGCTGGGCGGCGCGGAAGAGTTCGGCGGTCGGGGCCTGCTCGATCAGGCGCCCGTGCTGCATGACGGCGACCCGGTCGGCGATCTGGCTGACTACGGCTAAGTCGTGCGAGATGAACAAGATGGAAAGACCGTAGCTCTGGCGAAGACCGCGGAGCAAGGCCAGGATCTGGGCTTGTACGGTGACGTCGAGGGCGGTAGTGGGCTCGTCGGCGATGAGAAGCTGGGGCCGGTGGATGAGGGCCATGGCAATGAGAATGCGCTGGCGCTGGCCTCCGGAAAACTGGTGAGGGTAGTCGCGAAGGCGCGTTTCTGGGTCTGGCAGGGCGACCTCCTGCATCGCGGCGAGCACGCGGCGGCGGACCTCCCCGCGGGAAAGCCCGGGGGCGTGAGCGCGGAGAGCCTCGGCGATCTGGTCGCCGATGCGCATGACAGGGTTCAGCGCGGTCATGGGCTCCTGGAAGATCATGGCGCATGCGCTGCCGCGAAGGCGGCGGATGCCGGCTTCGGGAAGGGTGTCAAGCCGCCGGCCGGCAAGGGTGATAGCTCCGGTGACGCGGGCGTTAGGAGGAAGCAGGCGCAGGAGGGCGAGCGAGGTGGCAGACTTGCCGGAGCCGGATTCGCCTACGAGGCCGAGGGTTTCTCCCTGCGCGATGGAAAAGGAGAGATCGTGGACGACGGTATGAAGGCCAAAGGCGATGGTGAGGTGATCGACTTCAAGGAGAGAGGAGGGCACTTGGAGGAGTTTATGGTCTGCTGACTACGAAAGGATAGACCCATGGCACGGCCTAGGATTTCTTGCTCAAATCGCCTCTTTGAGGCTAATGGAATCGTCCGCGCCGCCGATAAGGTCAATGTAGACAGGAACGCGGATTCGTTGCTGCGGGATGAGCGTCTAATGGAGGATGATGCGGCGCGTAGTTTGGCTCAGGTGGGTTTGCGCGGTCTTGGGCGGAGTCGTGCCAGCAATGGCGCGGGCCCAGATGCACGCGGTAAAGAAACCGGAGACCGTGGTGCGGGCGGTAGCGGTGTATGAGTGGACGGGGGACGCGGCCAAGCCGACCGCCAGTCGTGTTGTGCCGGTGTCGGTCTTCATCGATGGACATCTGGAGGACGGGGGCGTGTACCTGGCGCGGCCGGTGCCGTTTGAGCTTGATACGGGAACGGTGTTCGAGGTGGAGAAAGCCGGGATGCCAGAGGGGTCGCTCGATCTCTCCTACACCCGGCATTACGTATCGAATGGGGTGGCCGCGTTCGACGATGGATGGCTGGCTTACGGGCCGTTCAAGCCTGCGCCGAGACCGGTCCTGGTGGCCGCAAAGAAGAGTGGGCCTCTGCCGCAAGTGGTGACCAGCGGAGGGTCCGGACCGCATTTCTCAAATGGCACAACGGCTAACGGAAGCTCCACCGAAAAAAGCACGAGCCAACCTGTTGACCGAAGTGGCGCAGTAGGCGGAGGGACCACGGTTTCCGCGGAGAAAGATCCGGACGCGCCCACGATGCGAAGGCGAACCACGGACGCGAGTGGGAGTGCTGATTCGACCAACACGGACACGGATTCATCGAAGGATGTGGATCGGCCCACGCTTAAAAGGCGGACGCCTGCGGAGCAGAAAGCGGCCCAGAAGAAAAAGGATCTGGCGTCGGTCTCGGGGTCGGCGTCGCTCAACGACGATCCGGACCGGCCGAATCTGCATCGGGGCAAGCCGGCATCGCGACTCGACGAAGAGGATCTTCCGCCGCTTAAGGGCATGCCGGCCGATCTACAGCAGGCGGTGGCCGTCTCCGATGCGAGAGACCGCCCGGAACACCCGTTTGAGCGGATGTGGGAGAGCGACGAGGAGCGGACGCAAGTAACGGCGAGCCTAGAGGAGATGGCTCGGGCGCAGCTGGCGAAGTACGACCTGCCGGCAGCTTCGGCATCGGCTGGCACCCCAGCGCCGGCCCCGGTGCCTGCGGCCAAGTCTCCGGCTCGGACGCAGCCGCCGACCACGGCAGCGGCGCGGGCGCGGCAAAGGAAGGCGGCTGCGGCGGCTAAGGCAGCAGCTAGCGCAGCAGCGGCGGCCCCTGGGCTGCTCAAGGATGCATCGTTGAGGGCTTACACGCTGAGCTACGGCGGAGCGGCGACCTACGTGTTTACAGCCGTGTCGCCCGGAGTTGGCGGCGTAGATCGATACGTCTCGGTCGTAGCGCAACGAGAGCCGGTGGGTTCTCTGAAGATGGCGCTCGCGAGCGTGACTGATGCCAGCCATCTCGATCGAACGCCCTGGATGCGGCTGGTCGATGCAGTGGACGCCGAGGCCTCGAACCGGGCTTCACTGTTGTTTGAGCTGCGGGCGCAGAGCTCGCGGCAGTTCGCCTTATACCGGGTGATCGGCGCCGCGACGGAGCAGACGTTCGTGACGGGCATACCAGAATAGCGGCTTAGCGATCTGCCAGCCCCGGTGAGGAAGACGTAGGTCAGAACGACTGAGACTTGAGCCAGGAGCGGAAGGCCTCGCCGAGAACAGGGTGCTGCACGCCAAGTTCGACTGTAGCTCGAAGAAACCCTTGCTTGTCGCCCGCGTCGTGACGCTTGCCGACATAGCTGTAGCCGTACACTTTCTCGTGCAGGCGCAGAGCCTTGATGGCGTCGGTAAGTTGGAGTTCCCCGCCTGCTCCGGGCTTAATTGTTTCGATCATCTCAAAGATGCGCGGGGTCAGGATGTAGCGACCAATAATGGCATTCTGCGACGGCTGGGTTCCGGGTTTGGGCTTCTCGACCATACTTTTGACGTCGAGCAGCCGTGGATTCTTGGGATCGGCCGTGCAGTCGAGGCAGCCATATGCGGAGATGGCATCCCCTTCGACGACTTCGGAGCCAAGGATGGAGCAGCCGACATCCTTGAACGCTTCAACCATCTGCTTCATGCAGGGGACCTCGGCGTCGACAACATCGTCGGGAAGGATGACCGCGAAGGGCTCGTCGCCAACAATCTCTTTAGCCATGAGGACGGCGTGGCCGAGGCCGAGCGGCTCCGGCTGACGAGTGACAACTACTTTAGCGAGCTTTGAGACAGAGCGAGCGATCTCCAGCAAGGCAATTTTGTTCTTTGCCGCGAGCGAGGCTTCAAGCTCCGGATTGACGTCGAAGTGGTCTTCCATGCTCGTCTTGCCGCGGGAGGAGATGAGGATGATTTCGGTGCAGCCGGCGGCGACCGCCTCTTCGACGCCGTACTGGATGAGCGGCTTGTCGACCAGGCAGAGCATCTCCTTGGGCGTAGCTTTGGTGGCGGGGAGAAAGCGCGTGCCCAAACCAGCGGCGGGGAAGACTGCTTTGCGGATCGTCTGAAAGGTCATGGAGAGATGAGTCTCACGAGTGAAGTAGCAACCAGATGATAGTACCAAGGGCATGCTGGCGGCGGATGTACGTACCGTCATTTGCGGACAGCAATTGGTGCTGACTGCGTTATGTGGAGGCCAGTGCGCCGCCTTCAAGAGCGGCCGCGCCAGCTTCCTGCTCAGGCAACGGCTTGATGAGGGCATAGAGTAGCACCGCAAGCAGAGCAAGCAGGCGTAGCTGGCCAGCGTACCGTCCTCCGTTCCACACGACGAAGGAGAGTGGCGTGAAGATGACGGCAAACAGCAGGAAGTAAGGGGTAAGTTGAAGCTCTTCCTTCGTGCCCCGGCGGTATTCCTCGAGAACGCGCAGGCACAACAAAGAAAACGCAGGATAGAGAGACAACAGAGTGTAGTCGTAGGAGGTCGGCGGAAGCGTGACCGCGAGCACCGAGATGGCCAACACCTGGTTCAGCCGCGGCATTTTCCAGATGCGGCCAAAGTAGAGCGCCAGGCCGGAGATCGCGATCGTGCGTGTGTACGGCGTGACCCATGCGGTCAGGTCGCGGGTGCGCGGCAGCATGATCCATTTAGCGAATGCGAAAAAGGAATGGTCGTAGCCGATGGAGGCGGGAACGCCGGCAAAGTGCTGCCGAAACGTGGCCATTTGCAGGTTATCCCAGGCGAAAGCTTGTGGAATAGTAGGGCCGAGCAGCTTGAGTGAGACGAGTGTAATGACAAGGGCAACGAGAACGCCAAACGAGGTCTCGCGGTAACGCTTCCCGGCGAACAGGAGACCCAGAAAGATAAGGGGGAAGAACTTCAGCGACGCAGCAAACCCGAAGTAAAAAGCGGCCTGGTAGAAGCGCTCGCGCCAGAAAGCCCACACGCCCAAAGAGGTAAGCAAAAAGATGACCATCTCGATGTTCCAGCGCAACAGTTCGAAGATGACCGGGTAAGAAAGAATGACGACGGCTGCCACGAAAAGATTGAGCGACGCACCACTTAGACCGGCATTGCGCAGGATACGCCGAAAGGCAAATGCCAGGAAAGTGACAATGAGAAGGAGGAAGGCCAGGAAGACTTTAGACGATCGATCGGTCTCGATCATAAACGGTCGGAAGACGAAGACCATCGGCGCGGGATACATGAAAAAGCTGTTTTTAGAAGTAAAAAAGACGGGAGTACCAAAGTCCTTGAACTTATCCTGAAACGCCTGAAAGTCCCCAAAGCGGTCTCCGGGGATGTAGTAGTACGGGTTGCTGTAAGGCAAACCGTAGCCCAGATGCCGCGCCCACACGGAGAACAGGAACGCGGCAAGGGTGAGGAGAATACTCGCCCAAACGAAAATCAAAAACGGACGCGGAAGGGACGCCGGGGAAAGCGAATGCAGGTGAGCGGATTCCGCTCGCCGAAATGTGGTTTGCTGCTGAAAAGGAGCGCTCACTTTTGCTTGTCGTTGCGAGGAGTTTGATCCCAGGTTTTCACCAGGTCAGGCGTCCTTCCGAACTCGCTCAGGTTTCGCTGCCGGTACGCCTCAAGCACCTGCGGAGTGATTTCCGGCGCGTCCTGGTCCATGAAGGTGCACTGCACATCCAGGCAGCCTAAACGAATACTGTTGTACCCCGGGAGAGGACAGAGGAGCTCGCGTGGATTGCCGTTGCGAATGCTGCATCCGGGCGAGTTCCCAAAATTGCGTACCGTGTAATACTCGTGGATACCGAAGAGGCTGTGCTTGTAATGGACAGCCTCTTCGGCGTAGAAACCGAGCACGACAAGCAGCCCTAATGCTAGGGCGCTCGCCTGCCAGTTGCCCGCTCGTTCATTCCTTGTACTGATAGCGGCCAATCCTACCCGTCTCATCGAAGTAACCGAAGTATACCAGCCGTAAACGGGCAGTTACACGGTAGGTTCCCAGCCCTTCTGGTAGTCGCGGCCCCAAAGCTTCATGGCGTCGGGATTGTTGAGAACATGGCCGGTAGAGGTATCGACCTTGAGCTTGCTATCAGTGCGCCAAGCGATGTTCGAGAGCTGCACCATAGTGACGGACACGTTGGCAACCTCGATGGGCGAGTGCAGCTTTTCTCCGGTGCGAATGCCCGCGATCAGATTTGCGAAATGGGCGTCGGTCATCGAGTCGGCACCAATGGTATCGGCGGTGGAGCTGGATTGACCCACCTTGTACTCATCCTTCTTGTGACCGTTTAGATCGTAAATTTCGTATCCGCCCCGGTCGATGAGGACGGTCCCGGTGGTGCCGTGGATGGTGGTCCCACGCTCCCGGCCGTAAATGGGCATGTTGTTCGCGTTGTGGCATTCCCAACTGATCATGTGGTCGGGGTACTCGAAGCTGGTCATCATGGTGTCGTAGTACTGCCAGCCGTCCTTGTAGGCGTAGCGGCCCGCGGAGGCAGTCACGGCCTGCGGATAGCCAAGTCCAAGCAGCCAGCGAGCGACGTCGACCTCATGCGTGCCGTTGTTCAGGGACTCGCCCGTTCCGTAGCGGAAGAGCCAATGCCAGTTGTAAGGATGAATGTTCTCCTTGTACTCGCTGCGAGGCGCGGGCCCCTGCCAAAGGTCCCAGTTGAGCGTAGCGGGCACGGGGATAACCTTACTGAAGTTCGTCGGCTTGCGATTATTGGTGTACCAGGTCTTGGCGTAGTAGGCCTTGCCGACGACGCCGTCGCGGATCATGCCGACCATCTTCATGGTGTAATCGGAAGACCGCTGCTGGTCGCCGACCTGGACGAGCTTGCCATACTTGCGCTGAGCGGCGATGAGCAGTTCGCCCTCACGGGGATTATGGCTGGAAGGCTTTTCGCAGTAGGCGTGCTTGCCGGCCTTGAGGGCCAGAATCGCCATAGGCGCATGCCAATGGTCGGGTGTGGCGATGGTGAGCACATCGACGTCTTTCGAGTCGAGGACGCGGCGAAAGTCGCCCTCGGACTTCGGCGCGTAGCCAAGCGTTTTCGTGGCCTGGGAGCAGAAGCTCGAGAGAATAGTCGAGTCCACATCGCAGACGTAGCTGATGCGAGCTTTGTCGCGATTGTTGGAGAGGGCGGAGAGGTGGGCCTTGGCACGGCCGTTAAGACCGCACACGGCGAAGTTGACCCGCTCGTTCGCGCCGGCAATCTGAGCGTAAGACTTGGCGGTGATAGGGCTGGCCGCGGCTACTGCTGTTCCGGTCGCGGCGAGGGCGAGTTGCGTGTTGAAGCTGCGGCGTGAGAGCATACGTCTCCAAAGTGGGCACAAACGGTGCGCGTGCCAAGGATACGCCCGGAGAGGAACATTCGTCGAATCGCGAAGCTTAACGTTTGGATCGCGCGACCACATAGGCGAGAGTGACCGCCCGGCACAGGGCGCACCCGAGGTATGCGAGCGCTCCTTTACTAGTGTGCCAATTGCAAGCTCCTGACTGGGCTTGGGCGGTCCGGGTCGGGGTCGCCAAATTCATAGCGCGCGAGGGTATGCTGGATCACCGGGTAAAGAAGACCCAACGCAGTAGGATGCTTGGTGGCAATCTCTGGCGGAAAGCCGTTGAGCAGAGCACGCATGACTTCCATGCCCTGGCCATCCTGTACAGTGATGCGTGTCTGATCCCGGAGAATGCCGCCGAGAGTGACGGTTGTCGGAACGACTACCTGGCCCGGGATCTGGTCTTCTTCGCGCACAAGGTGCCAACGTTTGATCAGGTCCATCAGTTCCTGATTCGGATCGACGCCCTTGCCGGCGAGCATCTTGTAGAGATTGCCGGAGAAGCTGGCGCGTGCGTGCCTGACCGTGCAGGCATCCAGAATGGCGATCTTCCACGGCGAGCTGACCCAGCTTGACCAGAGCAGGTCAAGCCCGTAACCGCTCAGGTTCTCGTTGAAGGTGGGCGCGCAGAGATCAAAAAAAGCCCGACTGAACACAGGGCACATGACCTCGACGAAGTTGGTGTAGCGGAGCAGGAAGGAATTGTTCTCCATGGTGATGCCCCAATTGGCCATGTAGCTATCCCTGGTGAGGGCAGGCTGTGCGAGTTCCAGGCCGTAGTGCTCACAAAGGATGAACATACGATTGAGCGTTTCGAGGTTGGTGGCCAAGTCATCGTCCGCTACACAGATATAGTCGTAGGCAAGAAATAATTCCGGCTTTTGGATGTAAAGCGAATGAATGGCCCGCATTTTGGGCCCTGGATGTCGGAGCCGAGTGCGCGAATGATCTCGACGCCTTCCTGGTTCTCCCAAGGACACTGAGGGCCAAAGGAGTGGACCAGAAGATCCCAGTTGCGTTCTGCGGAGCCCTCGAGCCAATTGGGATGCAGGGAGCCGTCCCCGGCGCGTACGATTACCAGATACTTGCGCCTGCCGCTCGGAAGTGTGCTCGACGCTGAGTAGGACGGTGTGCTCTCGTTGGGAATGGCGGAGGAGGATGGGGCAGCTTTCCCGGCACCTGGGCGCGGCATGCTAAGAGCCTGGATTGCCTTCTTCTCGTCGAGAGTCAGCGTGCCTGCGTGCGGGTGCAGGAGCTTAGAGCCCTCTTGCAGCTGGCCACGCGCGAGAAGCAGCAGGCCGAGGTTGACGGCGGTCTGTCGGTGCGCGCCGTCGAGCTGCAGTGCACGGCGGTAGCCCTTCTCGGCCTGGGTAAGGTCCCCTGAACCACACTGGAGGGTTGCCCAATCGTTCCAGAGTTCGGCGGTTTCGCCCTTGAGCAGCGCGGCTTCGAGGTGCTGGACGGCTTCGGCGGTTCGACCTTGTTGGACCATCCGGGCGAGCGAATCGGTCTCCGTGGCTTTTTGCTCGAGTGAGGCGGGCTGCTGAACCTCGTCCGCTGGCCGTTGGTCCTTCACTAGCGCGGCGATCTTGAGCGAAGGCGAGTACCTCCGGGAGTGAGTGACCGACTGCTCCCAGGAACGAGCGATGAGTTGCGTCGCATCCATGGCCTCGCCTTAGAGTAACGCCGTTCATAGACGAGGCGGCAGGGCTCCTCGACAACGTCATTTGCCCAGTCGACGGTGCGAGGATCCTGAGTGTAGAGCAGCGACATCTTACAAAGAGCGAGCTGATCGACGGGAGTGCCGGAGAGGAGGATGTTGAAGTTGGAGCGCCAAGTGTGTCCCATCTTCGTTTCACCGGCGCGGGGGTTGAGGGTCAAGTAGGCCATCCAGCCCACCACAAATTTGGTTTTTGCCTGGTCGAGACTACGCAGAGGATAGTGCAACAGGCGAAGACCCTGCAGCCGCTTGGTTGCGAGTTCACGATCTGACGTAGCACGAACGGCGTGATTGCCCTGCGTCAACTGCAGGCCGGCCGCGGATTGTCCGTCGAGCCGGACCACGGCCTTATAGCGGGTGGGAAGTTCCCGACTGCGCCGATGTTGCATGGCACGAAACGGATCCTCTTCCGACATATCCATCCCGGGCGTGAGGACGTAGGTGCACCAGGGAATCTGCCCGTAGCCCCCTTCAGGAATGTCCCGCAGCAGATCGTGAAAGTTGCGCTCCCCGTCGATGTCGAGGAACTCATCGGCATCGAGCGGCAGGACGAAATCGGCAGCGTAAATCCCCTGATATTCATGAAGCCAACGGGTCATCCGCTCAGACTGGTTGTAGCCGAACTCTTCCTCCTCGGCGAGCAGGAGTCTGGGCAGCTCAGCGCCCAACTGGGTAAGAATGGCACGTGTGCCATTGATCGATCCGTTGTCGACGACGACAAGATGGTCCAGGTAGCGGAGGTTGTGACGGACGAAAGCCTCGATACTGTCCTGCTCATTCTTGACCATGGCAATCCCGAGCGTAGTAATGACGCCTGGACGTTCGTTCTTCTCGTGCTGGATGGAATGCTCCATTAATGAGTTGTTCTTCTTTTGCATTTCATGCTGGAGAGGCAGAGCAAGCTCCCACGTGACTCGAAGTGCTCGGAGTAGGTCATGGCTTCAGCAAGCATCGGGCGCGAACATCGGGAAAGCGCTGCCACGTCGGTTGTAGCGCGGCGGACTTTCGATGTATGGACGATGTCCGAAATCGGGGTAGTCTTCTCGGGTGAGGCATAAGGATCGTCTTCAGAAGAGTGTGCGAAAACTCGACCCGCACGGCTCCGCAAAGAAGCCGCTACGCTCCGCAAGGTCCAGGCCCGAAAACACCGGCGCCGCCGATCGTGAAATTGCGCGGGCCTATGCTTTGCAGCAACACGGCGATCTGCACAACGCGGTGCTCGCGTATCGGCGGGCGATCCAGCTCGAGCCGGGTTCGTTCAGGGCGTACAACAACCTGGGAACCCTCTTTGCTGCGTTGGGAGATGATGAGACGGCCCTGACGTTTCTATATGCCGCCCTGGCTCTGAACCCGGGAGTTGCCGAAATCCACAACAATGTGGGCAACGTGCAGTTGGCGCGGAGCGACCTGCCGGCAGCGCTCGCGAGTTACCGCGACGCGGTGCGGCTTGAGCCGGAGAGAGCGATCTACCACAACCATCTTGGCAATGCGCTGCGGCTCACGGGAGACTTCCTCGCGGCGGAACGTGCGTTTGAGAAGGCGCTCTGGTTAGATCCCAACTACGCGGAAGCTTCAGTCAACCTTGGCTTCGCTTTCACCGAGCAGGGCAAGTTTGCCTCGGTTGAAGAACACTATCGCCGTGCCTTGCGGTTGAAGCCCGATCTCCCCATCGCTCACGTTAATCTAAGTCAGCACCTTTTGCGCTGCGGTGCACTGACCGAGGGCTGGATTGAGGCCGAGTGGCGCTGGCAATGGAAGCAGTTCCCTTCCCCGGCGCGAAACTTTTCGCAACCACAGTGGCGCGGCGAGCCGCTCGGCGGAGCGACGATTCTGCTGCATGCCGAGCAAGGCCTTGGCGACACGCTGCAGATGCTTAGATATCTCCCGCTGGTCGTGCAGCACGGTGCCCCAATCGTGCTGGAACTTCCCCCGGAGCTGCTGTCGTTAGCCGCGACACTCGAAGGAGTTGCGCAACTACTGGCTCGCGGCGACGCTCTTCCACCGTTTAGCTGGCACTGCCCGTTGATGAGCCTTCCGCTGGCTTTCTCGACGACGCTCGAGACGATTCCTACACAGACGCCTTACCTGGCCGCGCCGCGAACAGAGCCTGGTTGGTTCAGGCCCGCGACGCCCGGCCGGTTGCGAGTTGGCCTGGTATGGGCCGGTAACCCGAAGAACACGGTCGACCACCGGCGGTCTCTGCCCTTGGCTGAGCTTGCCCCGCTGTTCGCGCTAGAGCAAGTGGAATTCTACTCACTGCAACGAGGCGGTCCGCCTGGCGAGGTAGCCTCCAGTGGCTTCGCCTTTGCCGGAGCGCTTCCCGAATCAGGAGACTTCGCAGAAACTGCTTCCGCGCTTGCGCACCTCGATCTGGTCATTACGGTCGACACGGCAGTGGCTCACCTTGCAGGCGCGCTCGGATTGCCTGTGTGGATTCTGCTGCCGTATGTCGCGGACTGGCGGTGGCTGCTCGACCGCGAAGACAGTCCCTGGTACCCGACGGCGAGGCTGTTTCGGCAAACATTGCCTCAAGCGTGGACCTCCGTCGTGCAAAGAGTCGCGGCCTGCCTTGAGGAGATGGGAGCGGAGCGCAACTAAGCAGCAGGGCGTATTTGGACCGTGGAGTGCGCATGCTCGTTGCGCGTGATGGCAAGCGGCGGCAGGCAGACGTAGGCGTTGATGCGCGGGTAAAGCTCGTTCATCATGCTATCGATGCCGGTGTTCGGCAGAACGCGGTTGAGCACCGGGTAGAACGCCTCCATAGGTCGGATAGGCAGGCAGTGCTGCAGCAGCTTTGCAGCTCCGCGCGGCGAGACCGATTGGCAGAGCGTGCCCAAAGAGCGCTGCAGGCGGTAAGTCGTGGGTTTTAACGGCAATCGTTGGTAGGCGGCCGTGTTGGCTCGCAAGCCGGCCTGATCGAAGACTCCGACGCAGGGAGAGACGCCGGGCAGGAGGTCGAACGCAAGAATGGAATCGAAGTTCCAGCCCCACTGAACGATGTCCCAGTCCGATGGGAGCGAATCCAGGACCGCCTCGGCCTGGAGCTCGAATTGGTGGTGCAAAATGGCGTCATCCTCGGCGAGCGTGATCGGGGAGGAAGCTTTGCTGGCCAACTCCCACTCTCCGAGGTGCGAGAGAGCGCAGCCGATCGCTCCGTCGCTGTAGCCGGGCATTTCGCCGGAGAGGACGTGGACGGCCTGAAGGTCTTTGCGTGCATACGCAGCGCCATCAACCGCGGCGACCCGGACGGAATTGGTGAGATGACGGTTCACCTCTAGAAATGTGGCTAGACGATTCTTGCTGCGGTCGAGATTGAGAAAGCGCACCTGCATTGTTGGCTCATCCCTTGTGGGTCCGGTAGCAAACTCTGTTGAGACGGCGGCCGCCGTGCTAAGGCAGGTTCTCTTCCTTGCTTCGGGGCGCAACGACAACCAGGTCCACCCGGCGGTTCATGCGCCGTCCCTCGGCAGTGGTGTTGTCGGCGACCGGGTGGTAAGGACCGTATCCGGCGACAGAAACTCTCTCCGGCGGAAATCCTGTTCCGTCCAGCAACAGCTGCACCACGCTCATGGCGCGTGCGGTGGATAACTGCCAGTTCGACTCGAACGCGGCCGTGTGAATCGGCTGATCGTCAGAGTGCCCTTCTACCCGGATCTCCAAGCCGTGCTGCATCAACACGGCCGCTGCGCTACGCAGTTTGTCGACGGCGCCGGGCAGCAGGGTGGCTTCCCCGGAGTTGAAGAAGCCCAGTTCGCGCAGACTAATGACTAGGCCATCCGGCGTCTGTTGCAGGACAATTTCGTTCCGATCAATCGCCTCGCCAAACACGTCGAGCAGCTCTCGCTTGAGCGCAGCGGTGTCGACCTGAGGCGCGGGAGGCGGCTTTTGCGCGTCGGGCTGCGAGGGTTGCAGTAGGGGGACGATCGCCTCCGCCGGCGAAGGACGAGCAGCACCTGCTTCCAGTTCCTCAAGGCCGGAGTGAACGGCCGTCGAGACCGTCTCGGTGGGTCGAGAGTGGTGCCAGACTGAAGCTAGAAGCACAATAAAGACAGCCAGCAGCAGCGTTACAAAATCCGCGTACGAGAGCAGCCAGCGATCCGGAGGCGGAAGATAGTACGCCCTGCGTCCAGCCGTGATTTCGCGGGGTCGTCTCATCGAGAGATCAACTCCGGAAGACGCAGCAGCCGACCGTGAGCCGCATGAGCACGGACGTAGGGCTCGAGTCTTTGCCGGAGAGCCGACGCGCTTAGACCTTCCATTAAGGCCGTTACGGCTTCAAGCATCATCTCGCGCGTCCTCTGTCGTTCGCGGAGGCGGATCCGCAGTTTGCCGGCCAGCGGAAAAAGCAGAAGATTCGCCAGGCCAACGCCGTAAAATGTCGACACAAAGGCAACGGCGATGCCACGGCCGATCTCGCCAAGATTATCCAGATGCTGCATCACCTGAATGAGGCCGAGCACGGCTCCGACGATTCCGAGCGTGGGAGAAAAACCGCCCGCTGCCTCAAGCACTCTGGAGGTCTGCTCTTCCCGCTCCTCCCATTCACAGAGCTCAAGCTCCAGAATGGTCCGGAGTTCGGCAGGACTCGCCCCATCAACTGCCAGCGTAAGCGCCTTCTGGAGGAAAGCATCCTCAATCTCCGCTAGCTCGGCATCGAGCGACAGCATGCCCAGGCGTCGAACGCGCGTGCAGTATCCGGCTAATTGTTCGATCAGTTCCGCAGTCACGGTGCGAGTCTCGAACAATGCGTGGCGCAGCGCCTGCGCCGTTTCGAATAAGACAGGCAAAGGAAACTGAATCATGACCGCGCCCAGCGTGCCACCCAGCACAATAAGCGCAGCGGTCGGCTGCAGTATTTGGCTCAGCGTGCCGCCGTCCAGCAAAAGACCTGCAACCACGCCCGCGGTGGCGAGGAGCATTCCAAACAAGGTGCCGCGATCAATGTGCCGTTTGCTCATGGGTCAGCTGATTCCAGCTTCGCTGTTGCAAGTTCATTGCCATTGCAAGAGCTGTTCAAGGCCCATCTATCTCCGGAATGGGCTCATAATTTTCTACTTCTGGAAAAGAGCGCGCAGGACTTCCAAACCCAGTCAAGTTAGGTGAGCGTTCCATGAGAACAAACCGCTGGATCAGAAAATTTCCAGAAAGGCGAAGAAAAAGTGGAGTTGCCCTGAACGAAAACGCTCTACCCGCCGATAAGTGTATTGCAGCAAGAATGACCTGCCCTCGAAGAGCGATGCTCAAGTGGTGGCAAACAAATTTAGAAGTCGAATAACTCAAAAGGAGTAACACATGTCACTTAGCATCCTGAATAACATTCCTGCTCTTCAGGCGGAGAATCAGCTTTCGCTCACAACCGCCTCCGCCAACAAGAGCCTGCAGCAGCTCTCTTCCGGTTCGCGCATCAACTCCGGTTCCGATGACGCCGCCGGTCTCGCTATCTCCGACGGTCTGAACGCCAACGTCGCCGCCCTAAACCAGAGCTCCCTGAACGCTACCAATGCAGTTGGCTCCCTTCAGACGGCAGACGGCGCGCTTGCGCAGGTCACGGCTCTTCTCAACCGCTCTGTGACCCTCGCCACGGAAGCGTCCAACACCGGCCTCAGCACATCACAAGCTGCCGCCATCGATAATGAATTCCAGGCGCTCCTCAAACAGATCGGCAACATCAGCACTTCCACGAACTTCAACGGCACTGCTGTATTTGGTTCTACGGTTTCGGCCTTCACCAGCGACGGAACATCCAATGGCACTGTGACCATTGGTGCCACGGTGTCCAGCGTCAGTGTCTCGAGCCTGGCCCTCAACGCCTCCAGCCTGACTTCCTCGACCTCCGCAGCAAGCGCGCTGACCGTGATCACCGCGGCCATCTCAACCATCTCGGCCGAGCGTGGCACTTTGGGTGCGGCAGTCGAGCAGTTGCAGTCCGCCTCAACGGTCGACACCGACGAGTCTCAGAACCTGGTCAGCGCTTCCAGCAACATCACTTCGGCTGACATCAGCACGGTGGTGGCGAACGATACGAAGTACAGCATCCTGCAGCAGACCGGCATCTCGGCTCTCCAGCAGTCCAACCAGCAAGCCGAAACGGTTCTCAAGTTGCTTCAATAAACACCTGGGCGGCGGCTGAGCAGCCTCGGCCGCCGCGCGCCTTCTTTGCAAACGCGTTCACACTCATGAGGTTTGCTTCGTATGGGAACTACGTCCACACTCAATTCCGTTCTCTCGGCGCTCGGCGGCTCCACCGGTATCGACGTCACGTCAGCTGTCAATACGATCCTGTATGCAGATCGCGCTCCGGAGCGCAGCTGGCAAGCAGAACAGACCACTTTATCGAATCAGACCTCAGCCCTCAACCAACTGCAAACGGAATCTTCCAATCTCAGCAACGACCTAAGCACATTGCAGGATCCAGTCGGCGTCCTCAGTTCCGCTGTGGCGACTTCGACCAACAGCAGCCTGTTAACCGCCAGCGCGGTACCCGGTACACCATCGAGCGGTCACCTGATCAGCATTACTAACCTCGCGGTGACCGGTTCCTGGTATAGCGCTGCGCAGGCAAGCAGTTCCTCCACCCTGACCGACGGCAGCAGCTTCCAGATCACGGTGGGCAGCGGAAATCCCGTGACGATCACGGTAGGCACCGGCACGGATACGCTGGACGAACTCGCGGCCTCCATCAATAGCAAGTCCTTAGGCGTTACGGCCAATGTTGTCACCGATAGCAGCGGTGCCCGCCTCTCGCTAGTCGCCGACAACTCGGGCGCCGCGGCAGACTTTACCGTTACAAGCGGCAGCAGCCTGGGGTTCACCCGCGCCAATACAGGCACTGATGCATCCATCAAGGTGGATGGCGTTCCGATTACGAGTGCTTCGAACACGGTGACCGGCGCGCTTAGCGGAGTCACCCTCAACCTTCAGGGCGCCTCAGCAGGAACCGAGATCGGATTACAGATCGGGCCCGACACTGCCTCCATCAGCTCGGCAATCAATAGCTTTGTATCGGACTACAACACCTTGATTTCGGACGTGAACTCGCAGTTCGCGTACAACAAGACGACAAATGTCGCAGGTACTCTGCAACAGGACAGCGCCATACAGGGGTTGCAGAGCCAGCTTCTGCAAGCGAGCAACTATTTCGCAAGCAGCGGAACCTACACGACCCTGACATCGCTCGGTATTACGACGAACGCGGACGGAACGCTTTCGGTGAACTCTGCGACGCTGGACAACACAATCGCAAACAACAGCACAGCCGTCGCATCTTTCTTTCAGGGCACGGCAAACAATGGTTTTGCGGGATCACTCAGCAATACGCTCAGCACCTACACAGATCCGACCGAGGGTGCCTTCACCGTTGATCTTCAAAGCATCAGCAGTGAAAATCAGGATCTTACCGATCAGACCAACACGTTGGAACTCTACCTAAGCTCACAGCAGACCATTCTCACAGCCCAGTACAATGCGGCGGATATTGCGATTCAGCAACTGCCACAACAGATCAAGCAGATTCAAGCGCTCCTGAACCCGAACTCGGACAGCTCTTCCTCGTAACCCTATGACCAACAAGATTAATTCTCTCGCGTACCGGCAAGCAGCGACACGACAGGCCTCGATTGTCGGACTCGTGATCGCTCTTTATGACACCCTCATCGGCAATCTAAGGCGCGCGGCGGAGGCTATGGATCAACAGGATATCCAGGGTCGCTGCGACGAGTTGATGCATGGCTTCAAGGTTCTGCAGCAGCTGGACGCTATGCTCGACATGGAACGCGGAGGAGAAACTGCGGTCAAGAACCGTCGCTTCTACAACCATCTACGCGGGCAGATGCTGGCTGCCCAGTTCAAACTTTCCTCGGAGATCCTGAAGAAGCAGATTGGGCTGGTTCTTGAAGTGCGCCAGGCATGGCAGCAGATCGATAGTGCGTTGCCGAGCCCAGATCGGTCTAAGCCATTTCCGCTCATGGCGACCGCTCCTCCGTATATGCCTGCGCAAGGAGGAGAGCCGGAGCTGCGCTCTTCCTTCTCCTGCTCTGGTTGAGGAGCCATGCAATGTTCTGGAAAGCTTCTATCCAGGTCTTGTCCGCGTGTAGAGACCTTGATCCATGAGCGGGAGGGGAAATCAACGGGGCATTTGACTTTCCATCTCAGTCAACGAGTTTGTCCGAATCAAGACCTGGGGTTCCTTTAAGAGCGGCGCTCGGCCAAGATCTCGACCCGGTCGCGAGGACGAATGGTGAACTTGGGTTCAATGGGCAGCGCTTCAAGCGAGGGATCAGGAAGCGAGAGGCGCCATTGCTGAACCACGGCGGCCAGCATGAGAACGCCCTCCATCCACGCAAAGCGGTCGCCGATACAGAAACGCGCACCTCCGCCGAAGGGAAAATAAGCCCTTTTGGGGCGAGTCGTTTTGACTTCTTCGCAGAAGCGCTCGGGGTCAAAACGCAGGGGATCAGGCCACCAGCGCGGATCATGGTGGACGACGAGCTGAGACATGACGAGATGGGCTCCCCGGGGAATGTGCTCGCCGGTGCGCATGGTGTAGGGCTCGGCGGCAGTTCGAGCAACGACCCAGGACGGAGGATAGAGCCGCATGGACTCGGCGAAAACACGTTCGAGGTACTTGAGGCGAGGAAAGTCGGCTGCTTCGGGAATGCGGTCTCCGCAGATGGACTGAACTTCGGCAGAAATGCGCTCCTGCACCTCGGTGTGCCTGGCGACGAGCCAAAGCAGGAAGGTGAGTGCATTGGCGGTTGTCTCGTGGCCGGCAAGGAGCAGCGTGAGAGCTTCGTCGCGGACCTGGCGATCGTCCATTGAACCAGATTCATCGCTGGCTTCGAGCATCATGCCGAGGAGGTCGTCTCCGGCGATTCCGGACGCGCGGCGATCCTCGATCAGGCCGAAGATCATCGTGTCGAGCGCGGCGAGAGCACGGCGCATGCCGGGCATAGGCCCAATGGGCAGGCGCTCGAGCAGGCTGGCACCGGGAAGGAGCGAGAATGGCAGGTAGTTGTTGAAGACGGCCATCGAATCGACGACGGTCTGAACCGAGGCGTGAACGTCGGTACCAAGCAGGCAGCGGCTGATGATGCGGAGGGTGAGCTGCACCATGGCGGCGTGAAGCTCGACGGGTTGGCTTGTGCCCCAGCCGGCCGTGGTCTCGCGGGTGAGCCCGACGATGTGTGCGCCATAGCCGGCGATGCGATCGCGGTGAAAGGCGGGTGCGACTAGGCGGCGCTGGCGGAGGTGGATAGGTTCTTCGCTGGTGAGCAGGCCGTCGCCCAGTATGCCGCGGGCGCGCTCGAGGACGACACCGCGGCGGTGGTGCGGGGCGTCACGGACCAGGACGTCAGCGATCGTGTCGGGGTGGTTGAACTGAAACTGGCGGTAGCCGCCGGGGGTGCGGAAGCTGAGGACGTCGCCGTACTTCTGAGCGTTCTCCCGGTAAAAGGCTGGGGAGTCGACCGAGAAGAACGATCCGTGCAGCAGGCGGTCGAGGACGCGTGGTCCAGTTGGCCAGGAAGCAGTCATTTACTCTCTGACGTCGCCTCCTCGCTCCACGGCTATGGCTTCGCTGATAATGGAGTGATTACGCATAACGCCTCATGGAATCCTTTCTCACCCGATTTAAGAACGCACTGGTTCTGATCGTTCTGCTGCTGGTGCAGACGATCGGGCTGGCAACGCAGGTGAATCGTCCGGTGGACGCGAGCCACCCCGACGGAGCGGGTGTGCGTCTGCTGCGGCTATGGGCGCTGGGAACGGTGAGTCCCTTTGAGCGGCTGTCCAACGGCTCGGGCCACAAAGTGCGTGGTTTTTGGGCGAACTATGCGGATCTGCGCCATGTGCGGCAGCAGAACGCGGACCTGCAGAAGGAGCTGGGAGAGCTGCGGTTGGAGCGCGCGGCGCTGACTCAGGATGCGCTTGAGGGTCAGCGGCTACGGGGGCTGCTGGGCTTTCGGCAGACCTACGCGCGGACAACCGTAGCGGCGCAGGTGATTGGGACCTCGGGCTCGGATGCATCGCGGCTGCTGGTACTGGACAAGGGAGCGCGCGATGGTTTGCGCCCAGGCATGCCGGTGATTACGCCGGACGGGATTGTGGGCAAGCTGCGCGATGTCTTTCCGCATACGTCGCAATTGTTGCTGCTGAGCGATCCGACTTCGGGGGCAGGGGTGATTCTGGAGTCGACGCGCATTCATGCGATTCTGCGGGGGAGCCCGCAGGGACGCATCCAGATTCTCAATCTGACACCGGATGCGCGAATCAAGCCGGGCGAAAAGATACTGACCTCGGGTGGAGACCGGGTGTTTCCGCGCGGGCTGCCGGTGGGAGTGATCGAGTCGATTGTGCCGGACCCGGAGCATCAGCCGTTTACGGCAATCACTCTAAAGCCGGCGGCGAACCTGGCTCAGCTGGATGAGGTGCTGGTGGTAACGGGAGTAACCGCGGACCTGGGGCAGGACGAAGCGAGCGATCCGGGCAATAATGCGGCGGACGTCAGTGCGGAGCGGCTGCCGGGGCTGCATGACGGCAAGGATGGTGACGCCGCGCCACCTGCGGACCAAGGAGTGCCGGATGGGATGCCGCCGCCCGATAACTCAACAAGTCTGGTGCCCAAGCCAAAGCCGGTGGTGCATCCGGATCGCTACTCACCGGGCGCGGCACCGCAAGCGGCGGAGTTGACACCGGGCTCACCGAAGCCGCAGGGGCCACCGCAGCGATGACGACTCGGTCTTACACGTCGCGCACGGAATTTGCGCAGTACAGCTTCAACCCGCTGATAGTAATCGCGGTGCCGTTTGTGCTGATCCTGCTCCAGGTTCTGCTGCCGCTGCGGATGCCGCGTTTGCTGATTCTGGATCTGCCGCTGATTGCGGTGATCTTCTTTTCGGTGTCGTGGCGAAGCCCGATCTTTGGGGCGCTGTTCGGGTGCGTGATTGGGCTCGCGCAGGATGCGCTGACGGGGCAGTACCTGGGAATCAATGGGATTGCGGAGACGCTGGTGGGGTATGCGGCTTCGAGCATCGGGCTGCAGGTGGACGTAGAGAACGTTGCAACGCGACTGCTGATGAGCTTTGGGTTCACGCTGCTGCAGTCCGGGGTGATCTTCGGGATTGAGCGTTACCTGCTACGGGTGCCGGTAGACCGGCTGCGCTGGGTGCATGAGCTAATTCGGGCAGGGGTGAACACGGCGATTGCGATTCCGCTGTTTGTATTTTTAGATCGCTTCAAAGAGCGGGAGTAAGGGGAAGGAGAAGACGAGCACAGAGGACGCGGAGTAGGTACCACACAGATACACAGAGTCCAGGACCGGATAGAATCGGTGGAGACGCCCTCCCCATGGCTACGACCCTGCCATCGATCGACCGCGAAGAAAAGCTCTCCCCAGCGAAGCTGCATGCGATGCAGTACGTCATCGTGGTGATTTTGGGTGTGCTGGTGTTTGGCCTTTGGAATTTGCAGGTACTGGATGCGGCGAGCTACAAGTCCCTCGCGGAGGCGAACCGGATTCGGAAGATCCCGGTGCTGGCGCCGCGGGGACGGATCTTCGACCGGGAAAACCGGCTGCTGGTCGATAATTACAGCTCGACCTCGTGCTATCTGATTCGTGACCAGGTGAAGGACCTGCCGTACGACCTGCCGATCATCGCGAACGGGCTGCATCTGCCGCTCGAACAGGTGATCGCCACGCTACGGCACTATGCCGGCGCGGCGAAGTATCAGCCGATTCCGCTGAAGCAGGACATTACGCCCGACGAAGAGGCCTTTGTAGAGGCACACCGGAATGAACTACCGGAGCTCGAGACGCTGGAGGAACAGCGGCGACTATATCCACGGGACGGGTTTGCGGCGCACATGATCGGGTATGTGGGCGAAGTGTCGGAGCAGATGCTGGCCAACGACGATCGCTATGCGGACTACCAGCCGGGCGATGTGGTGGGGCGGTCGGGCGTGGAGGCCACCTACGACACTCTGCTGCGTGGCGTGGAC
The DNA here is from genome assembly GCA_964245195.1 of uncultured Acidobacteriaceae bacterium. Taxonomy (GTDB): domain Bacteria; phylum Acidobacteriota; class Terriglobia; order Terriglobales; family Acidobacteriaceae; genus Edaphobacter. The sequence continues at coordinate 136,562 of CAXTLR010000003.1, forward strand.
GGCTCGCGGGATGTCATTGTGAACTCGCATGGCAAAGAGCTGGGGCTGCTGCGGCAGGAGCTGGCTACGCCGGGCAAGGATCTTCGGCTGACGGTCGACCTGGACGTACAGCGCGCGGCGGAGCAGGCGATGGAGGGTAAAAACGGCGCGATGGTGGCCATGGATCCGCACACGGGCGAGATCCTGGCGATGGTGTCGCGGCCAAGCTACGATCCAAACCAGTTTTCGGTGCGGCTGACGCATAGTTATTGGCAGTCGATTCTCGACAACCCGGACCACCCTTTGCTAAACAAGGCGATTCAGGCACAACTAGCGCCGGGAAGTACGTTCAAGATCATCATGTCCGTGGCGGGGCTCGAGGACAACATTGCACAGGACATGCATGTGCAATGCAACGGTGGCGCGACTTTTTATGGGCACTTCTTTGCGTGTGACCAGCACCATGGCGCGGTGAACATCCATAACGCGATTCCTTACAGCTGTGACACGTTCTATTACACGCTCGCGAACCGGCTGGGGATTGACCGGATTGCGCAGTATGCGACGGAGCTTGGCCTGGGCCAGCATACAGGCGTGGACCTCCCGGAAGAGGCTTCGGGGACCGTGCCTTCGACACAATGGGCGCTCAAGAACTACCATCGCAAGTGGTACGCGGGAGAAACGATCTCGGTGGGGATCGGACAGGGCGCGGTGACGGTGACGCCACTGCAGATGGCGCGGGCTATCGGTGGGATCGCTTCCGGAGGCGTGCTGCATCGGCCGCACCTGGTGTTCCCGGAGGAGGTTCCGGCGAACGAGCTCCAGGCGATTCATGACACGTATCCGGGAACGGGAGATAAGACGATCCCGCTGACCGCGGCAAACTGGCAGACAATTACCGATGGCATGGCGGCCGTGACGACGACAGGGACGGCAGCGGCAGCGCATCTTGAAGGGATTGACTTCGCGGGCAAGACAGGCACGGCGCAGGTGATCGGGCACGAGGCGCTGGCGCGGACCAACAAGGGCCATAACACGATGCCGAATGCGTGGTTTGTCGGCATGGCTCCGCGGCGCAACCCGGACATTGTGGTGGCGGTGCTTTGGGAGCACGGCAACTGGGGAAATAATTCCGCCAAGCTGGCGTCGCAGGTGATCAACGCCTACGTGACCAAGCAGCGGGCGCAGGCGCACAATTTGAAGGTGGCCGAGGTGGTGGTGCCGGAGCCGGCCCAGCCGGAGGCGGAGGAGCCGGAAGGTGGGCTGAAAGCGAAGCCGAGCGCGGCGGAAAAGCCGGTTCCTGAGGGCAAGCTTGCTCCAGTCCGGAAGCCGGCACCTGCAACGGAGCCTGACTCACTACGGTAACGCCGGACGACGGAAGCGGATCCTTAGACGGTGTAGAACAAACACCTTCGGGAATGAGAAAGAGCCAGAGGCCTTCCACAGTATCCGGGCGCTTTAGACGTCCGGGTAGGCGACTCCGGGGATGAGGGCGATGCGGTGGATGTCGGCGAGGAGCACGGACTCACCATGTTTGCTGGCGGCGGAGAAAGCTCCGTCGGGCTCGCGGTCGACGCGCAGGAGGAAGACGTCGGGAGTCGGGGGTTGGTCGACGACGATCTCTACCTCGGCGAAGAACTGTTCGCCGGTGGTGAGCTCGATGGCCAGGATGCGGCCTTCGCACTTCTTCAGGAGTTCGAAGTCTTCGGCGGTCATCGGGCCATGTCTATTTGACGGAGCGCAGCGGCGCGAGGAAGTTTACCGTCGACCGCAGGACGGTTTTGTTGTCCTGATTGAAGGCGAGCGTGCGGGTGCGGACGACGCCGTAAGTGGGCCGCGAGGCGGAGTGGCGGACGCTGACCACCTCGATCTCCGTACGAATGCTGTCGCCAGGGCGCACCGGCTCGGTCCAGCGCATCTCTTCGACGCCTGCGCCGATCATGCCGCCGAAGACCTTGATCGATTCCACGCGCAGCCGCATGACAACGGCGGCGGTGAGCCAGCCAGAGGCAGCCAGGCCTTTGAAGAAGGAGCCTTCGCCGGCCGCTTCGTCAAGGTGAAAGGGTTGCGGGTCGTACTTCTGGCCGAACTCCTTAATCTCCTCGGCAGAGACCTTGGCGGTGCCGGCGGAGTGGAAAAGCTGGCCGATGTAGAAGTCTTCAAAGTAAAGCTCTTGAGGCATCTTGATCTTCCTTCAGGTGTGATTATCGCAGGTTGGCCTGCACGGATTTACGGAAGCTGGAGCAGCAACACGGTAATGTTGTCTCGGCCGCCCGCCAGGTTGGCTTCGTCGATCAGCGTCCTTGCGAGTCGGGCCAGATTGCCGTTGCGCCCCGGTTCACCGCGAAATGCTGCTGCGAGGCTTGCATCGGACAGCTCGCGCGTCAGGCCGTCCGAGGCGAGCAGGTAGAGATCGCCTGACCGTGGCTCGAGCCGCCGGGTCTCGGGCTCGACAAACGGAGCGGCACCCACGGCCCGCGTAATAATGTTGCGCATGGGATGTGTCTCGGCTTCAAGGGCCGTGATCTCGCCGAGGCGCACCTGCTCCTCGACCAGCGAATGATCGAGTGTCAAAGGGGTGAGCACGTCGTCGCGCCAGAGATAGCAGCGGCTGTCGCCCACATGGACCAAGGTGAGCACAGGAGCGCTTTCGCCTTCGGCTGCGGCGTAGAGCAGCGCGACCAGCGTGGTACCCATTCCCCCAAGCTCCGGGGAACTGCTTGCCTGGCGATACACGGCGCGATTGGCCAGAACGACCGCTGTTTCAAGCCGCCTCTCTTCGGAGTCAGCTTCGGAACTGTTACCCGGCCCGTCCCGCAGCGCCTCGAGAAACATCTGCGTCGCGAGAGCGCTGGCAACTTCGCCGGCCGCGGCTCCGCCCATGCCATCGCACACCACGAAAGCTCCCAACCCCTCGGCCGCAGCGCAAGCGTCTTCATTGCCCTTGCGCACGCGGCCCGGATGCGAGAGCATGGCGAACTGGACCGTTTGAGTCGACATCGACTGTGGAGCTACTCGCTGCCGCAAACGATACACGTCTCTATGTGCGCGTCGAAACAAGGACATAGGCTCAAGTTTACGAGGGAAAGTCGTTGGACAGAATCGTACACGGAGAGAACCTGGTTGTGTTGCAGGGCCTGCCCGCCGGTTCGGCGGAGTTGATCTACATCGATCCGCCCTTCAACACCGGAAAGCGGCAAGCCAGGCCGCGCCTGAAGACAGTGCGGGATGCGGCCGGCGACCGCACGGGCTTTGGCGGCGCACGGTATCGCACGGAAAAGAGTGCGGACTCGCTGGCCGGCTACGCTGATGCCTTTGACGACTACACGGGTTTCCTGCGTCCGCGCATGGTGGAAGCTCGGCGCATTTTGACGGACACGGGCTCCTTGTTCCTGCACGTCGACCCTCGCGAGGTCCACTATTGCAAGGTGATGCTGGACGAGGTCTTCGGCCGCGCCTGTTTCCAGAACGAGATCATCTGGGCCTATGACTACGGCGCGCGTGCCACCAAGCGCTGGCCGGCAAAACACGACAATCTACTGTGGTACACGCGCGACCCGGAGCGCTACACCTTTGAGCTAGACCAGACGGACCGCATCGCGTACATGGCGCCCTCGCTGGTGGGCGCGGAAAAGGCCGCGCGCGGTAAGACGCCCACGGACGTCTGGTGGCACACCATCGTCTCGCCCACCGGCAAGGAGAAGACCGGGTACCCGACGCAGAAACCGCTGGGAATCCTGGAGCGGATCGTTCGTGTGCACTCCCGCCCGGGAGAGCGGGTACTCGACTTCTTTGCCGGCAGCGGCACTACCGGTGTTGCGGCACAGAAGCATGAACGCCGCTTCCTGCTAGTAGATGAGAGCGAAGAGGCGGTGCGAGTGATGGAGCGGCGACTTGGGATGAAGGCGCAGCGCTGGCCGGGCTGATGGTCTCTTGACAGCTCTTCCGTTCGTTAGGAAATTTCGCCGTACAGCTCGGTCGTGAGAAAGGAGCGAAACGGACCTTCCACGAACGTAATCAGCAATTCACCCGCACGCGTGAATTTAGAGGCCTGGTACGCGCTCGGGCCAAGCTCCTTGCGATATTTTTCCAGAACATCCTCAAGCACAGCTCGAATACGCGTGATGTCGATCAAGACACCATCTTCGGTTCTTACAGAATGCGCGTTCCACTGCCATAGCTGCGCGCGAGAGATCTCCGCAGTGGCGGCGTCCTCCATCAAGTGAAAGATCGGCACGCAACCCAATCCACGCAGCCACGATTCGAGATAGATCAGGCTGATCTCAATATTGCGAACCAGTCCTTTCTCCGTAATCTTGCCTTTTGGAATGACAAGAAGATCACTGGCCGTCACCGGCTTCGATGGATCTGCGACGCGAGCAACCTGATTCGGCCCCGGCATGCCTTTATCAAACACATCCATGGCCACACTTACCAGCCCGGGATGCGCGACCCACGTACCGTCGTGCCCTGCCGTTACTTCGCGGAGCTTGTCCTTCCGCACGCGTTCCATGGCTGCGGCGTTTGCTTCTGCATCGTTGCGAATCGGGATCTGCGCCGCCATGCCGCCCATAGCGTGAGCTCCGCGCCGATGACAGGTCTCAATCAACAGGCGTACGTAAGCAGCAAGAAATGGCTGCTCCATATTTACATCGTCGCGCTGCGGCAGCACGAACGCTGGGTTTGCATTGAACTTCTTGATGAAGCTAAAGATGTAATCCCAGCGTCCACAGTTGAGGCCGACTGAGTGCTCTCGCAGCTCATAAAGAATTTCGTCCATCTCGAAGGCAGCAGTAATGGTTTCGATCAGGACAGTCGCGCGAATGGTGCCGCGAGGAATGCATGCAGAATCCTCGGCAAAGTCAAAGATTTGGTTCCATAGTCGAGCTTCGAGATGGCTTTCAAGCTTGGGAAGATAAAAGTACGGAGCGCTGCCGCGATCCATCAAGGTACGGTAGTTATTGACAAAATACACGCCGAAATCGAAGAAGGATGCGGAGATCGATCCGCTGCGTCCGCCCCAATGCCTCTCGTCCATATGCAGACCGCGCGGTCTGACAAACAGCACTGCCGGATTGTCAGTCAACCGATATCGCTTGCCTTCGGGCGAGGTGTAGGAAATCTCTCTGCAATTCGCGTCACAAAGATTTAGTTGGCCCTCCACGATGTTCGCCCAGGTAGGCGCTGTGGAATCCTCAAAGTCCGCCATGAAGACACGCGCGCCCGAGTTCAGCGCGTTGATCACCATCTTGCGTTCCGTCGGTCCTGTAATCTCGACTCGCCTGTCCTGCAACTCCGCCGGCGGCGCGGCAACCCTCCAGTCGGATTGCCGCACTCCTGCAGTTTCTCGAAGAAAGTCGGGCAGTTTTCCGTTGTCAAACTCCGCCTGCCGCACCTTTCGCCGGTTTAGCAAGTTCAAGCGCTCCGCTCCAAACTTAAGGTCGAGTTGTTCAACAAAACTCATCACATCCGGCGAGAGGATCTTATGAGCAGCAGAGCCTGAGCGAGCTGTTTCTATGCGGGGAGTTTCGGCAGTAGTTGTCACGGTGTTTCTTCCTTCCTTGAAAGCCACGCTGCTCTTCGATAAATACGTACGAGAGATGGGCCACGCGAAGTAGTACGGGAGCGAAGGTCCTGTTTGTCTGCTGGCATGATTCCTGTGTGCAGAACCTTCGCCCGTTGAGCCCGGCCTAGTGTACGGCTAGAGTTTCGGTCTCAAACTGCTCTTCTTCGGTAGAGCCAGCCATTGCGTTTGTAGAGGTCTCGCCGCCCGAGATCGTCGTCGAAACAAGATCGAAGTAGCTTGTGCCGACAAAGCGTTGATGCCGCACCGCGCCGTATCCCCGTTCTGCCTGCGCGAACTCGCGCTGCTGCAACTGCGAGTAGGCGAACATTCCGTCCGTGCCATACGCCTTCGCGAGCTCGAACATCGAGAGATTGAGCGCATGGAAGCCGGCCAGCGTGACGAATTGAAACATATAGCCCATCTTGCCGAGCCGGCGCTGAAAGGAAGCAATATCTTCATCGCCCAGCTTTTGTTTCCAGTTGAACGAAGGAGAGCAGTTATAGGCCAGCAGCTTACCCGGATACTCAGCGTGAATCGCGTTTGCGAAGCGCTCTGCCTCGGCGAAGTTCGGCTCCGAGGTCTCGCACCAGATCAGGTCGCAGTAGGGCGCATACGCCAGCCCTCTGGCAATCGCAATGTCGAGACCTCCACGAATCCGGCAGAAGCCCTCGACGGTCTTCTCTCCGGTAACGAAGGCAGCGTCGGCGGGGTCGCAATCGCTGGTGAGCAACTGCGCGCCGTTGGCGTCGGTGCGTGCAATCAGGATCGTTGGAACTCCAAGCACATCCGCCGCCAACCGGGCCGCAGTCAGCTTTTGGATCGCCTCTCGCGTCGGCACCAGCACCTTCCCGCCCATGTGGCCGCACTTCTTCGCGGAAGAGAGTTGATCCTCAAAGTGAACTCCCGCCGCGCCTGCTTCAATCATGGACTTCATCAACTCAAAGGCATTCAGCGAACCGCCGAAGCCGGCCTCGGCATCCGCCACAATCGGCAGCAACCAGTCTGTCTCGGTGAATCCTTCGCTGTGCGCCACCTGGTTCGCGCGTAGCAAGGAATTATTGATTGCTTTCACCACCTGTGGAACGCTGTTCGCGGGATAAAGACTTTGATCCGGATACATCTGCCCGCCAGTATTCGCGTCGGCTGCTACCTGCCAGCCGCTGAGATAGATCGCCTTCAGCCCAGCCTGGGCCATCTGCACAGCTTGATTTCCGGTCAGGGCGCCCAGCGCCGCGGTATGACTCTCCCCGTTGACGAGATTCCACAATCTTTCCGCACCGTTTCGAGCGAGGGTGTATTCAATGCGTACGGATCCGCGAATGTTATACACCTGTTCCGCCGTGTACCTCCTTGTCACTCCCGCCCATCGCGAGGATGCCCACTCGGATTCAATCGCTTCTATCTCCTGCTGTTTCGTCATTTTCATCTCCTTTTCAATGGGGCTTACAGACCCGAGTAAACCGAAAAGGGAGAAGAAAAACAAAGGAAGGAAGGACCAAACGGGCGAGTGACCTGAGGGACGCCACATTCTTGGTAAATTGCTTTGACTTCTCGTAATTTTTCGTAAACCGACTGAGCGAAAAAGAAACCGTTGCCTATTTACAACAGGCAACGGTGCGAAAGGAATGCTCTGAATCTAAACCTAAGCATCGGCGAAATTGAATTGATAATCGGTCTTCCATGCGTTAAAGTCAGTCGGTGGCCAGACGCGAGGACGTTGCGGCAAGGACTCATGCCACGGCCTAGGTTCGAAGTATCCTACCTCTGGCAAATAGATATCCATATCTGTGTAGAGCTCGATCAAGGTTCTGTCTGGATCGAAATGGTAAGAGGCATAGTTATGACCAGCGGTGTGCCGAGATGGACCCCAGAGAATGGGTCGCTGAGCCTTCGCAAGCTGGTCAGAGGCAAGGTACTGGTGAGCGCCGCCACGGAGTTCAAAGGCAATATGGTGCAGTCTTGTGAAAGGAGCTCCGACGATATTAATGGTGTGGTGGTCGTAATTGCAGGTGAGAAACGTTGCAAGTCCTTCAAACCAGTCGGTCACGTAAAAGCCGAGAACGTCCTTGAAAAAGCTGACGAGTGCATCCGCTTCGGGTGTAATCAAAGCGATATGACCAAGCCGGCTGGGAGCAATGCCGTTGATCGAAAAGCCCGGTGCCGGAGTTTCCATCTCCGAAAAGAACTGAAAGCGATGTCCGGCAACTGTTACTTCCAAGAGCTTACCTACACCTGGGCGAGCATTTTGCTTCAGCTCAGATTGGATCTGCACTGCCTCAAGGTCGCGGCTTAGCTGGTCAAGGCTTATCTGCGCACATAATTGAAATCCGCTCACCAGCAGGCCGCTCGTCTCACCCGAACGAAGCGCAATATTGTGGTGATCCAAACCCAGGCTCAGATAGCAGACGCCATCGTCGGAGCGATGCACCAGCTTCGCGCCCATCAGCTCGGTGTAGTAGGCAAGTTCCTCTTCGAGCCGTGGCGATGAAAACTCACAATAGACGAGGCGGTGTGTCTTGGGCATGAACTTCCTTTCTTCTTTGCTGTCAGAAATGCAACGTTTCCCGTTATCTCGGCACCAGCGTTTGCGCTTGTTGCCTGGCTCTTCATTCTGGCGTGAGCTAAATCTGTGAGCGAAACGGTGTTAGAGATTTGGACGAACAGGTACCGCAAAAGCATGCGCCACTTACCTTGTAGGTGTCAAGCCATTTTGAGAGATGTGGCGGCATGCTGGTCGGCGTCCCTTATTTTCTAGACGGGATACGTTTCTTCCGGGAAGATAGGGAAGCCGGTGAGACTTCGCTAGCCTCTGCGTTGAATCCTTCTGCCAGCAGGAGAAGAACCTCCTCAAAGTATCGCTGACCTGAACGCCAGTCGGGAACGGGTTCAGTGATCCACCAACGGGAAGCACCGGTAAATGCAAACTGAATGGAACGGGCAATCATCTTTACGTCCAGGTCCGGCCGCAGCTCGCCGGAGACCTGTGCGATTCTGGCAAGATCTTCAAAGTCCTGGATCATGCGGGCGCGACGCCACAGGTATCGCTCAAGGTGAGCGCCTGGAGTTTGTTGCAGTACTTCGCTAAGGAGGATTCTTGAAAGTACGGGTTCCACGCTGAACATCTGAAAGTAGAAGGAAGAGATGGTGAGAATCTTCTGTACAAACGATTGCCAGGGCCGTATCGCCGCGCAGGCTCTGTCGGCCGCAAGAGAAACTTCTTCATCGAAGATCAGGTAGATGAGGTCGCGCTTGTCCTGAATGTGATTGAAAAGCGTGGTAAGACCTAACCCCGCCGCATGTGCGATTTGACGAAGCGTTGCTGTGTCATAGCCATGCTCTGTGAAGAGCTTTCGCGCAGCCATGACGATCTTATCCTGGCTCGCCTTCTTCGCCAGGGCGCGAGGCCGGGGCTTCTCTTTCGCAACCGCCACTTCGCGCGTGATTGGCTTGACTCCGTGCTTCATTCACCGCTCTTATCTGCTTTCGGCGCTGTAAATTGAGACCGGACGAGCGTGGATGGAAATGACCCAGAAACGTTTGTTTCTTTGGGCCGGAGTCGATGGACGTTGGCAGCCCGGTCTCGCCAATGCCTCAGCACCATGTATCTCAATCAGTTTTGGAACCTAGTACTTTCATCAGACTTCGGCAGGCTGATGCCAGCCGTGGGCAAAAAGAGAGTCGGCCAACGTGTCGACGAGTGCGGGCAATTCTTCAATGCTGGTTGCGCTTCCGAAAATATAAGCATCCGGACGCACGATGAAGAATTTTCTCCCGCTCGCGCGAAACCACAGGTCATAGTCAGCATCGAGATCGATGAAGTGATCGCCTGTACCGCGAGACACGTGTGCAACCTGGATGGACAGGGTGGAAAGAAGCGCCCGTTGACGAGCGTTGAAGATATCCTGCGGCACTGGATGACGCGCTAGGATCATCCACCCAGGCCTTAAAAACTCGTCTAAACGACTAATTTTCCCATTGTAAATCACGCGACCCTGGATGGAAGGCATTCCGTCCAAGCCATGGGCGTCGGCGTCGTTCGCACCTCGCACCAGTCCCTGGCCGAGACGCGGAAACGGTGGAGACCTTCTTGTCTTGGTACCCGTGTTGGCTGCGCGAAGCGCATCGTCCCGGCGTTGAGCTTCCTGAGGATCCGTAATTTGTACGCGTTGGCCGATTGCGGATGAAAGTCCGATAAGTCCTATCACTGCAGGCTTCCGCTCCGACTCGTAAGTCTCAAGCAAGGTAAGTTCTGCCTTACCTTCGAGCACTGCTTTAAACTTCCAGACCAAATTCACTGCATCTCGAATGCCGGAGCAGAGGCCCTGGCCAAGGTATGGCGGTGTGGTGTGCGCCGCGTCTCCCAGGATAAATGCGCGCTGGTCGCGCCACGTTGAAGTAACACTGCTCTCAAAGGTGTAAATCACCTTTCGATGAATATAACCGGATTCCGGGGTGAGGCCGAACGGGATAAGTAGAGACCACACCTTTTCATCGCTTTCGAAGAAGTCTCGATCCTCATGCTCAAACACCCTGAACTCAAGCCTGGACATCTTCCCGCCGGCCCAGCGACCTGAAAGCGCTGGCCGCACAGGATCAACAATAGAGCGGTTCTCTGCCATTTGCGGGATGTCGCGGTCAGGATCATTGTGAATAAAATCAACCACAAGATTATCGATCTTTGGAAAGCCCAGATCTTCTTTTACAGCTCCAATCGCTCCACGGACAAAGCTCTTTGCGCCGTCCGCTCCAACGACGAAGGAAGCCGTAACAAGACACGGCTCGCCGTGCAGATCCTCGCTCGCGTGGACGACCAACTCGACAGCATCGACATCCTGCTTGAGTTCGGAGACGGTTGCGCCCATGAAGACTTCAACGCCCAGCTCAACTCCCCGTGCGGCCAGCACCTCCTCGAACTCCGGCTGGTAAAACAGGTAATCGGATCGCCACCCAGATCCATCAAAGTAAGGCGCGACCACGGTTTCAAGAATCTCTCCTTCCGGGGTTACCGTCTCAAAGGAGACAACCGCACGCGAGATGACTTCTATCTTTTCTGCGATGCCGAGCCACTGGAAAGCGGTGCGCATAATCTCGCCGTCGAAATGCACAGCCCGCGGCAGCTTATAACGATCTGGCCAACGCTCAAAAACGGCAACCTTCAAGCCATATTTGGCAAGCAGGGCAGAAAAGACAATGCCTACCGGGCCGTATCCGACCACCGCCACATCACAGGAGATCCGTTTCGGCAGCACGGACCGCGTGGCGTTCGAGTTCTCGTTTTGCATGCTGCTCCTTGATGTGCCAACCCTGGTCCAATGAAGCCAGGAGGTGCGCAATCACAATACAACAACAGACGACCCTGAAACAATCGTGCAAGCTCGTTTCTCATAGGAACGTGTTCTCTGAAAGCAGATTGCGAGCTGTCACTGCGCTACCCGCCTTCGTCTCGCAATGCAACCAGGCAGCCTGACAAACACGGGAAAATGGGCTAAGGACACATTCTTGCGGGAAGTTCTTGACAAGTCTTCTCCATCTCAGGCAAAGTCAATCCGCGTTGAATTCGGGAATACGTTCGTTGGCTTGAAGAGTTGACTTGCGAAAACGCTGAGCTGCAGCACACGCGGGGAATGCATTTCGAGACCAAAGAACTTCTTTGACTTCTTGTGCGAACCAAAGCAGGGCGCCCTTCCTTTTCTCGGTGAGGACTCCCCAAATTTCATAGTCTCTTTCCCAACAAAGGCTTGACTCCACAAGGCTTTCTCGCATATCCACTCTTTCGACTTTGTCGCTATTGCTCTACACACCTCTGAGGTTCTTATGTTTGAAGTGTCACAGGACGAGCTGCAGATTCGTAGCTTAGTTGAGAGTTGGGCTCTCTGGAGGGATTCCGGTGATTGGAGCCGACTAAGAACGATCTGGCATGAAGGCGGCACAATCCAGACGACCTGGTTTTACGGAACCGGCGAAGAGTTCGCCACGGGCAGTCAGGCGGCCTTCAATCGAGGAGTTGAAGTTCTTCACACGCTAAGTGGAACTTCGGTGGACGTGCAAGGCGAGAGGAGCATTGCGCAGACCAAGATGGCCATCCATCAGCGAGGCGACATAGACGGCATCGTCTGCGACTGCGTTTGCATGGGCCGTTTCTACGACTTCTTTGAGAAGCGCAATGGTCGATGGGGCCTTGTCAAGCGCCAGCCAATATATGAGATGGATCGCCTCGACCCTGTGGACACCACTCTCGAACTCAAGCTGGATAGGGAGAAGCTTGCATCCCTTCCAGCAGGCTACCGGCACTTGGCTTATCTGCAGTTGCAAATTGGGCTCAAGGTAAAACTTGACCTCCCGCAGACCAGGGGAGCGGCCGTCGAGGCTCTCTACGCTGAGGGCAAGGTATGGTTGGAGGGTAGGGGCAACAACTGATTCTCATTGCTGTAAGCTACGCTCGTAAGGAAATATTAAGTTCGGTCTCTTTAAATCGTGAGGATTGTCCATGAGCAAGGTAGTTGTCACTGCAGCGTTGACGGGGCCAATCGCAAAGAAATCCGATAATCCCGCATTACCTGTTACTCCGAAAGAAATTGCAGCCGCGGCCAAAGAAGCGTACGAAGCGGGAGCTTCAATCGCGCACGTTCACATCCGCGACACGAATGAGATGCCCAGCGCCGATGTTGACATTGCGAAGGAAGCCATCGCGCAGATCAATGCGGCGTGTCCCATTCTTGTGCAGCTCTCAACCGGTGTAGGCCCGGGCGTGCCTCTTGAAGAGCGCGCGAAGCTGATTGAGTTGAAGCCGCAGATGGCATCTCTCAATCCTTGCTCTATGACGTTCGGCAACTTCGAGTTCAGCAACCCGCCCTCCGGTGTTCGCCGCCTTGCGGCTCGTATGAGAGAACTTAATGTCAAGGCAGAGCTTGAGGTGTATGACTCAGGCCACGTTGACGTCAGCCTTCAACTTCTGAAAGAAGGACTGTTGGTTGAGCCGCTGCAGTTTTCGATCGTCATGGGCATTCCGGGCGGCATGGCTGCTACGCTGGAAAATCTGGTAAACACCTTGCGGCGTCTGCCGCCCGGAGCGATTTGGCAGGCCATCGCGGTCGGGCGATCCAATCTCGACTTGACCACGGCGGCGATGACACAGGGCGGCAATGTAAGAACGGGACTAGAAGATACGCTTTATCTTTCCAAGGGAAAGCTTGCTCCGAACAGCGCTGCGCTTGTCTCGCGGCTGGTCTCGATTGCGAAACTTTTGGATCGGGAGCCTGCGAACGTAGACGAGACTCGCGCCATGCTCAACCTCTAGCAGGTGTTCTCTCGTGAGCGACTGTAAGTTAAATAGAAAGTTCAACAGTAGCAGACGACCCTGCGGAAAGTCACAGGAATGAACCAACCAGGAACGAACTCTCTGACACCGGACGCAAGCCTTGACCGCGATTGGCTTGCTGTTGCGGCCGCGGGGCTTGGCTTAATGTTCTCGGTCGGAGCGCTCACGGCCTATCCCTTCGGTGCTTTCATGGGGCCAATCGGACGCGAGTTTGGCTGGAGCCGTGGTCAGATGTCAGGAGCGATCAATGCTGCGCAGCTCTCTCTTGTTCTCTCGTCACTGGCGTGGGGCGTGCTGCTGGACAAGTTCGGACCGCGGCGCATGCTGCTCACCGCGGTAGTAGGACTTGGTTTTAGTCTCGCGTGCATGTCGCGGCTGACCGCGCCTTTGTGGCATCTTTACTTGCTGTTCGCCCTCACACCTTTGCTGGCCGCCGCTGCCAATCCTTTGGGTTACAGTGGAGTCCTGGTGCGACGTTTCCAGCGTCGGCTCGGACTCGCGCTTGGTCTTGCCCTGATCGGAATTGGACTTGGCGCAGCCGTGTTACCCGCACTTGCTCAGCACTTTATTGGCAGCTTAGGTTGGCGCTCAGCTTACTTAGTTCTTGCATCCCTGGCCGTTGCCGTAGGCGTCCCGGCAGCCATCTTAGCCACGCGGAAAGCAGCCGGTCCCGCCGCCCGCCTGCCGAAGGCTGTCACAATTCCGATTCTGCCGTTGCTTCGCACGCGAGCCTTTCTCCTGATCTGCGCAACTTGCTTCCTCGTAGGCACCGCAGGTACGGGAGTCCTGACTCACCTAATCCCCATGATGACCGATGGCGGTTTCTCGGCAGCGGCTGCCGCAAAGATCGCCGGATTCGTCGGTATCTCGACTATTGTGAGTCGTGGACTTATCGGGTTGCTGCTCGATCGCATTCGTGCAGGCTACATGGTCGCCGCGGTTTCGGTTATCTCTCTAGGCATGTGTCTGTTGCTGTTTCATGGCGGAGGGCTACCTGTGTACTGCGTCGTTTGCGTCCTTCTCGGTCTTGTCGCAGGAGCAGAGGTGGATTTTATAAGTTTCCTGGTGCGGCGCTACTATGGTGCGGCGGCGTTCGGACGTCTATTTTCCATAGCATTTGCCGCATTTGTTTTAGGACCTGGCGCGATTGTAAGTGGGTATAGCTTTGATCACTTTCATACCTACCGGCCAGCGTTGCTTCTCTTCGCGGCTTTGTCTCTGTTAGCCAGTCTTCTAGCACTGGCTCTGCCACAGTATGATCACGTGGCGAACAGTCAGGGGGATCGAGAATTTGTCAGTCAGAGCTGAAGACGAAGACGAGGCAAATCTAGTCGTTAGCAGTCGCAAGGAGATGTTATGGCATGTGCCTCAAATGCGTTGATAATTGGTGGGGGCATCGCCGGCTTTTCCGCCGCGATCGCCCTTTCGCGTGTGGGAGTGAAATGCGATTTGGTCGAGATATCCCACGCGCCTCTTGGTGCCTCACTCGGTATTTCGGGCCGAGCTGCCGACGCGCTCGACGAGCTTGGCGTGTATGACGAGTGCTATGCGACAGCGACTCCCTGGACCCGCGACACAACGGTGGCCTCGCTTTTCGATACTGCAGGAAACCTGCTGAGTCCGGGACCTCAGCGGCCAAGCTGGCCCGGCGCGAAGACTGCACTTGGCGTGTACCGGCCCGTGCTGTTGACGATTCTTGAAGAGCAAGCGCGGACTCTCGGCGTTCACATCGAGAAAGGCGTTACAGCGACCGCGGTGGAAGACAATCACGATGGTGCCCTGGTTACACTGAGTAACGGAGAGAAGCGAAAGTATGATCTTGTTGTTGGAGCCGATGGCATCAGCTCCCGCACGCGTGCCATGCTCTTTCCGGATGCGCCCAAACCCGCCTACGCCGGGCAAATGAGTATTCGTTGGATGGCACCGGGCCCGGCGATCCAGCCTGAAGGCATGTATGTCGGACCGGTAGGTAGAGTGGCTTTTTACTACCTGCCGCAAGGCTACGTCTATGTTCCCGCGGTCATCTCCGCGAAGGAGTATGTAAGGTTAAGCAAGGAAGAGGTCTACGCGCTGTTCAGCAAGCTGCTCGATTCCTACACCGCACCTGCCATTGTCGAACTTCGCCAGCGTCTCACTCCAGATTCGGATCTGATTTGCAGGCCATTCGAGTGGATTTTGCTGCCAGGGTCCTGGTTTAAAGGCAGGTCGCTGTTGATCGGGGATGCAGCCCACGCCACGACGGCGCATATGGGTATGGGCGGAGGCATGGCCTTTGAGGATGCGGTGGTTCTGGCACAATGTGTCGCTCAGGCGTCGACATTGCAGGAGGCGTTTGACGCCTTTATGGCTCGGCGGCTTCCTCGCGTTCGCACCGTTGTCGAAACCAGTGTTGCGCTGTCCCGCCTGGAACAAGAGAAGGCTCCCCCGTCTGAGAGCAGGGCAATGATGAAGGTCGCTTTTGAGGCGATTGCGGCGCCGTACTAAGCAGGTGAGATCTTTGTTTTCACGCCATGTCGAACTAAAAATGACTTAACAAATAGCCAAGGAGCCGTATGAAGTTTGTCAAGTTCAAGCTAGATGGAACAGAGCAGCTCGGTGTTCTTCGTGACGGCTTGCTGTACGCCCGAAAAGCCGATAGCACAACAGGTTCGCCTATCGATTTAGGTCAACTCGTAGCCAGCAGCGAAGCCCTAAGTGCGGCGGCTTCGGAATGTTTGCAGGGGAACACGGTAGACGTATCCAAGGTTGAGTATCTGCCGCCATTCCCAAATCCGGAGAAGATCATTTGCGTTGGCCTGAACTATAACGATCACGCAAAGGAGAGTGGCTTTCAAACTCCCGTGTACCCTGCCCTCTTCGGTCGTTTCCCGTCCAGCCTCATTGGACATAACCAGCCCATTCTCAGGCCTCGAGTATCCAACCTGCTCGATTACGAAGGAGAGCTCGTCGCAATTATCGGAAAGGCAGGCCGGGATATTCCGGTCGAACATGCTCTTGATTACGTGGCTGGCTACTCCCTCTTCAACGACGCATCCGTCCGGGATTATCAATTCAAATCAGCACAGTGGATGATAGGCAAGAATTTCAACGATACAGGAGCATTTGGACCGTATTTTGTGACTGCGGACGAACTTCCCGCTGGGGCAAAAGGCTTGCACATCGAGACCAGGTTGAACGGCCAAGTGATGCAAGCCGCTTCGACCAGCGATCTGATCTTCGATGTCGCTACTCTGGTTTCACTGCTCAGTGAATGCATGGCCTTGAAGCCGGGTGATGTAATCGTAACGGGCACGCCAAGCGGGGTTGGATTTGCCAGAGATCCAAAGGTGTTGATGAAGCCGGGTGACCTTTGCGAAGTAGAGATCGAAGGCGTCGGTTTGCTGTCCAATCCCATTGCTCAACAGCCTTGAAACATTCCAGTCGAGGTATTGTGGCGGCAGCTCAATCACTTAGTGAGTTGGGCATGTCGGCCACTTACACGGATGAGTTAAGGTAATGCGGGTGTATTCCACGCGCTGAAGACAAACTCATCGAGCGTTTTGCGCGACCGTTGCTGCAATTCCATGTCTTTGAACGGAGATGGAAGTGTATCGACATCCCCGAGATAGCCCATCGCCCAGCAAGCTATCGGCTCAAAATCATTGGGTGTCGCAAATGCTGTTTGGAGCTTTTCGCGATCGAAACCCGCCATACCATGAGTATGGATCCCCAAAGCCGCAGCCTGCAGGGATAAATTCGCGGACGCCGCTCCCAGATCGTGTACAGCGACCATGTTCGGGCCGCCCGTCATCGTGAACGTCTTTTTTGCAAAGCCTGCGTAGAGGACGGGCGCAGCCGCGGCCCAGCTTTGGTTTTTATCATTCAATACGGAAAAAATTGTCTCCCAGGAAGCATCGCCTTTCTGCCCTACTAAAAAGCGCCAGGGCTGCTCGTTATAGGAAGAACCTGCCCACGCGGCGGCGGTAAAGATAGAACGCAGATCCGCAGTCTTAACCGACTGGCCGGAAAAAGAGCGAGGGCTCCAACGTTTGAGCAGAAGCGCTTCAACTGGCACGTCCGTTTGGCCAAGTTTAAGTTTTTCAAGATCGTCATGTGCGGACATCGTATTGTCTCTCCCAGGTAACTTCAGTAGAGGATGAGCCGTAAGATGAAAGGTTCAATCCACGCTAAAAGCATACCGGACAACGGTGGAAGAATTATCGGGGATTGTCAAACATCAGGTGAACAGGACCGACATCTCGGCAACACAACGCGGACAGCTCATTTTTACAGAAGAGTGATCGCCGCGCAGCTTTATAGAAATTCACCCAGTAAACCTGAGAGTGTCCCTGCAATCAGTTGTTATGCGTGCCCTGGAAAACTTGACTTTCGACGAACTAGTTCGTCGACCAGAGTATCTCTTTTGCGTTACCATTTAGACGCAAACATGTCAGGAGATGCGCCATGCTACAGCTTGATGTCGAAGAAATGACCTACGCCCCCCTTTCCAGCCTGAGCCAGGACGACTTACTCCTCAAAGAGACTGTTCGCAAGTTTGCCCGGACCGAGATCGGACCGCTGGTTCGGGAGATGGACGAATCTCAGAAGATCTCGCCCAGCCTCGTTGCGAAGCTGTTCGCGCAAGGTCTCATGGGCATTGAGGTGCCTGAGGAGTACGGTGGCGGCGGGTCCTCTTTTTTCAGCTCCATCGTTGCCATTGAGGAGCTATCTGCGGTCGACCCCGCAGTCGCCGTCATGGTGGACGTGCAAAATACCCTTACGGTAAATGCGCTATTGCGCTGGGGAAACGCCGCGCAGAAAAGAGAGTTCCTGCCCCGCATCGTCGAAGATCTGGTCTGTGCTTATGCACTGAGCGAAGCTTCCTCGGGATCCGATGCGTTTGGTCTTGCTACAACGGCCCGTCCGGACGGAGATGACTATATCTTGAATGGGCGGAAACTCTGGATCTCGAATGCAGGCGAAGCTGGACTTTTTATCATCTTTACCACCATCGACAGTTCTCTTGGATATAAGGGAATTACGGCGTTTCTGGTGGAGAGAGACACTCCAGGTTTTTCCGTTGGAAAGAAGGAAGACAAGCTCGGCATTCGCGCATCCTCCACATGTGAGTTACTCCTCGATAACTGCCGTGTTCCCGCAAGCAATCTCCTTGGAGAGGTTGGAAAAGGCTACAAGATAGCCATGGAAACTCTCAACGAAGGCCGAATTGGGATTGCCGCGCAGATGCTCGGTTTGGCATCAGGCGCTTGGGAGCATGCGAAGCAGTACACTCAGGAACGAAAACAATTCGGAAAAGCAATTGCGGATTTTCAGGGCGTGCAATTCTCCCTGGCCAAGATGGCTACGGAAATTCAAGCGTGCCGGCTTATGGTGTATGACGCGGCTCGCCGCAAGGTTGCAGGTTTGCCCTACGTTACAGAAGCTGCGATGGCAAAGTACTTTGTTTCTGAAGTTGCGGAGAAAGTGGCAAGCACCTGTGTGGAACTCTTTGGCGGGTATGGCTTCGTAAAGGACTACCCCGTGGAGAAGCTCTATCGCGACGCAAAGATCGGCCGTATCTACGAGGGAACGTCGAACATGCAGCTGATGACGATCGCGAAGCAGGTTCTGGAGCAGAGATAGCTTTCATTCCTAGAACCCAGGATGAATGTTATAGGGTTCTTTTCCGCTTCCTTCTCTCTTCAAGAAAGGACACATTGTGAATAAGCTTTGGCCGAGCGCCTCGGCCGCTCTCGGAGATATCGTCCAGGATGGTATGACGCTGGCCATCGGCGGCTTTGGTCTGTGCGGCATTCCGGAGGCGTTGATTGAGGGCTTGCGTGATAGTGGTGTGCGTGACCTGACAGTGGCCAGCAACAACGCCGGCATTGATGGCGTCGGACTTGGAACGCTGCTCGAATCACGACAAATTCGCAAAATGATTTCGAGCTACGTAGGTGAAAATGCCGAGTTCGAGCGTCAGTTTCTCGCAGGCGAGCTCGAAGTGGAGTTCTCCCCGCAGGGAACGCTAGCGGAGCGCATGCGAGCGGGGGGCGCCGGCATACCGGGCTTCTATACGCGAACCGGCGTGGGCACCGCGGTGGCCGAAGGCAAGGAACATAAGAACTTTGATGGACACACGTATATCCTGGAGCGCGGCATCCGCGCCGATGTTTCTTTAGTAAAGGCATGGAAGGCCGACACGCATGGCAATCTGATCTACCGGTATGCGGCGCAGAATTTCAATCCAGGCGCGGCTATGTGCGGCAAGACCACCGTGGCAGAGGCAGAGATCATCGTCGAGGCAGGTGAGTTGGAGCCGGCGGAGATCCATACTCCTGGCATCTATGTTCAACGTTTGGTACATATTCCATCCCCGAAAAAGCACATCGAAAAGATCACCACGAGAGAGGCCTAAGCGATGCCCTGGACACGGAAAGAGATGGCCCAGCGAGGAGCGCTTGAGTTGCGCGACGGCTTCTGCGTAAACCTTGGCATAGGTATGCCGACGCACGTCTCGAACTACATTCCTGAAGGTATGACCGTTACATTGCAGTCTGAAAACGGCATCCTGGGACTTGGGCCGTTTCCGACCAAGGATGCAGTCGACGCGGACCTGATCAACGCCGGCAAGGAGACAGTCACCTATCTCCCAGGCGCCTCGATTTTCTCAAGCTTCGAATCGTTTGCAATGATTCGCGGAGGCCACGTCGACCTCGCGATTCTTGGCGCCATGCAAGTCTCCGAGCATGGCGACCTGGCAAACTGGATGATCCCAGGCAAGCGCGTAAAAGGCATGGGCGGTGCCATGGATCTGGTTGCCGGTGTCCGCCGCGTCATCGTGCTGATGGAGCACAATGCGCCGGGTGGAGGTGCCAAGTTGCTGCGCACGTGCACGCTGCCGCTGACTGGGCAGGCCGTGGTCAATCGAATCATCACTGATCTCTGTGTGCTCGATGTGACGTCCGAGGGGTTCGAATTAGTAGAACTTGCGCCTGGTGTCAGCTATGAGCAGGTACAACAGGCGACAGAAGCAAGCGTGCATCGGCCGGTATAGAAGACACTCTTTACACATGGTTGGCGCTGCGAAGGATACGACGAATTTTCTTAGGCGAGATACTCAGCGCTTTCGCCACGGAAGAAATATTCTTCCCACTACGCAACCAGACCTTGGGGATAATCAATCCCGCAAATTCCTCCTGCACCTGCTGAAAGGTCTTGCCGCCGATCTGACCATCGGACCAGGCACGCAAGAGTTCATCGACGCGAGTCATGTCGACAAGCTTTGTCCTAAGCGCCGCCAACTGCTTTGTCAGGTGGTCGCGATCGTCTCCGCTCAACAGTGACGCGGCTTTCGCGGCATAATCCTTTGCCGTCTCCCAGTCCTGCGCGAACTCCGAAGCAGCAGCCATGCCGCGCGCAATGTATGCTTCGCAAAGCAGCCGCTTGTTTTGCGTTTGGCGGGCTAGCTCGATGGCTGTGTCCGCGTGTTCTATGGCGAGATTGGCGTGTCTGGCGATCTCCGGCTGCTCACCCACCTGCTCTTCCGATTGCGCTAAATTCACCGCAGAAAGCACGGCCGTAGATCGAGCCATCAGGATGGGGTCACGTCGCTGATAGCCGAGATCGTAACCGCGTTGAGCCTCCGTGGCGGCACGGTCGATATCTCCGCTTTCAAGATGAATATGGGCTGCATTGACCAGCACAGATCCGGTGCCGCTCTGGTGATGATGTAAGGCATAAATGCGTTCGGCTCTCTCAAGCAGTTCCAGAGCTTCGCGGGCCGCCGCAAGGGAGCGCGCATGAATGGCGCCGTTCGCGTGGCCTTTGCGAGGTTGCAGTTCGAGCGCGATCAGCCGCTTGGCATAGGCGGCATTGACCAGAGCGCGCGCCACGTTGGGATGATCGGGGCAACTCGCCTCATAGAGCGCGATCGCGGCTTCGAAGTGGCCGAGCGCACGCTGGTACTCGCCGGAACGACGCACAAATCGTCCACGCGCAGATTCGATATTGCCCAGCGAAAGCATGTGGCCTGTGGGCCGCAGAACTTCTTCCGCTTCGTCCAGCAGCTGAAAAGCGTACTGGCGCTTGCCGCTTTGGAACGCCAGCCAGCTTTCGTGAATCTTTGTCACTGCGACCAGCCTCGGCGCGTTCGCATGCTCAGCGGCCTTACGGGCCGCGAGGATGTGGGTCGACGCACGTTCGTATTCGCCTTGCTTGCGATGCGCGCGGCCCTTCCAGAAGTGCACGAGAAAGTGAAGGTAGTCGTCCAGCAAGCCTTCGCCTGCCATACGCAGCACAAGATCGAGCACCTCAATGGTGTGCTCGGGATGCTCACCCGCCAGCGCCTGGTACGACTCGATGATGCGCAGCTTCAGGTAATCGAGCAGTCGCAGCTGCGCCTTGTCGGTGGACGCGACCTCTGTGGCGAAACGCTCAAGCAGGGCAGTGTTGCGGTAACCGAGGTCGGCCCATTGCGCAATACAAAGCAGCAGCGAGGGAGAATAGAAAGCCGTCTCCGCAGTACTCTCCGCCTCGGGAAATGCCTCATCGAGCAGGCTGAAGCCCTTGCGAATGTCACGGTCAAAAAGGGCTCGCTCAAGACCTTCGATCAACGCATCTTCAGAGATATCTGCGTACCCCATGTTCCGCTTCCTTCTGCTGTCACGTCCACGACAAACGGAGCCACGTTTCGATCTGCTAAGAGTGGAAGATCGTAGACAGCACTGTCAAGAACTTCCGCAAAGAAGTGCGGATTTGACCGGTCCCTAAGCTCCTCGTCCGTATCGGACGGGGCCTGCTTGTTGCGCCCGGTGGCAGCCTGTACTGTTCAGCCTGTGATCGACAGGAACGCTTTGCGCGGCCTGAATTCTTTCTGAGGTGTTTGCCATGAATTCCTTTTCCAAGCATGTGTATCGTTTCGGCGCCGGTGCCGTGGATGGTGACGGATCCATGCGCGAGCTTCTCGGCGGCAAAGGTGCCGGTCTCGCAGAGATGACGCTGCTTTCGGTCCCGGTGCCTCCGGGCGTTACGGTAACGACGGATGTCTGCCGCGCATATCTCGAAGCAGGCAAGTTACCCGCGGAACTTCCTGCTGAACTGGAGCGCGGCTTGCGCTGGCTGGAGCAGCAGGCCGGCAGGAACTTCGGCAATGAGCAGGACCCGCTGCTGGTGAGCGTGCGCTCCGGCGCTCCCATCTCCATGCCAGGCATGATGGACACCGTGCTGAACGTCGGATTGAACGACGCCTCGGTACAGGGTCTGGCACAGGTAAGCGGCTCGCAGCGGTTCGCGTTGGACTCATACCGCAGGCTTCTGCAGATGTTCGGGTCGGTTGTTCTCGATGTACCGAAGGAAGTGTTCGAGCCGGTCTCGACCGACATGCACAACGATACGGCGGAGCAGCAAGAGCTTGCCGAGGCCGTTCTCGGCAGGACCATTGAAGCCTATAAGCGCGTCATTCTGGAGCACACGGGCACGCCCTTTCCGCAAGACCCAATGACACAGCTACACCTGGCGATGGAGGCCGTGTTCCGCTCGTGGAAGAGCGACCGCGCCATCTTCTACCGAAAGCTGAACAAGATCGCAGACACTATGGGAACTGCAGTTACAGTGCAGGCCATGGTCTTCGGCAATCGCGGCAAGACCAGCGGCACAGGCGTGGGTTTCACGCGCAATCCGTCCACGGGAGAGCCGCACGTCTTCGCCGAGTATCTGGCCAACGCGCAGGGCGAAGACATCGTGGCCGGCGTGCGCACGCCCATGCCGGTCTCGGAACTTGGGCAGCAGATGCCGGCGGTGTACACAGAGCTTGTGGACCTGACCGGGCAGCTGGAGCGGCACTACAAAGATGTGCAGGATTTCGAGTTCACGGTCGAGGACGGCAAATTGTATTTGCTGCAGACACGCTCGGCCAAACGGGCCGCGCTCGCCGCGGTGAAGATCGCCGTAGACATGGCCAATGAAGGCCTGATCTCGCGGCAGGAAGCGGTCAAGCGCGTCAAGCCGTCAAGCCTCGTCGAAATGCTTTCGCCGCAACTGGATCTGAAGGCCGCACCCGCCGCGCTCACCACCGGCCTGCCCGCTTCGCCCGGCGCGGCTGTCGGCATGATCGCACTCTCCGCAAACGCAGCGGTCGCCATGCACGCAAGCGGCAAGGATGTAATCCTTCTCACGCAGGAGACGACCGCCGAAGACATTCACGGTATGGATGCGTCCGTCGGCTTTCTTACCGCTCGGGGCGGTGCGACAAGCCACGCCGCCGTCGTCGCTCGCGGCATGGGCAAGTGCTGCATCACGGGCGCAAAGGAGATCACAATCGATGAGGCGACGGGTGTTGCTTGCATTGGTACGGAGCGCTTCCGCCAGGGAGACTGGCTCTCGCTCGATGGAAGCACCGGCCGCGTGTTTGCGGGCAAGATGCCTCTGCGGCCCGCGAGTGAGCACCATCCGGAACTCGACCAGTTGTTGAATTGGGCGCTGGCGATGAAGTCTCCGCAGGTGCGTGCGAATGCGGATACGCCGGCCGACGCCGCTGCCGCAATGGCTGCCGGAGCGACCGGCATCGGCCTGTGCCGCACTGAGCATATGTTCTTTGCCTCCGACCGGCTGGAAGTGGTGCGAGCGATGATCCTGGCAAAGTCCGCGCCCGAACGCGTCGCAGCACTTGAGCACTTACTACCTATCCAGCAGGGCGATTTCGAGGCGCTGTTCCGCACCATGTCTCCCCTGCCGGTCACCATCCGTTTGCTCGATCCACCCTTGCATGAGTTCCTTCCCTCGGCGCACGACCTCACACAGGACATCGCCTCAGCCCGCAGCGAGGAAGACTGGGAGCGCTGCCTTACGCTTGAAGGCATGCGCAAGCAGGTCGAGGCCTTGACCGAAGCCAATCCCATGATGGGTCATCGTGGATGTCGCCTAAGCCTGACCTACCCGGAGATCCTGAAGATGCAGGTGTGCGCGATCCTGCAGGCGGCTTTGGTGGTCGCCGGCGAAGGCTACAGCCCTCAACCCGAGATCATGGTCCCGCTGGTATCGTCCGAGCAGGAGATGCAGGCGCTCGCCACGCTCATCCACAACACGGCGAACGAGGTGCTTGCAGAATCCGGGCAGCTCGTCAGCTACAAGGTCGGAACCATGATCGAGCTGCCACGCGCCGCAGTCTGTGCGGGAGCCATTGCACGGCATGTCAGCTTCATCTCGTTCGGCACCAACGACCTCACCCAGATGACCTACGGCTTCTCGCGCGACGATGCGCGCAGCTATCTCGACAGCTATCTCGAACAGGGAATCTTCAAGGTCGATCCATTCATCACCATCGACCGTGAAGGTGTAGGGCACTTGATGGAGATGGCCATCCAGAGCGTGCGGCGCGTCAATCCTGGCATCAAGATCGGCATCTGCGGAGAGCATGGAGGCGACCCGGAATCGATCGAATACTTCTGCTCCCTGGGCGTCGACTACGTTTCCTGTTCGCCTTCGCGGCTGCGTGTGGCGCAACTGGCCAGTGCGCAATCCTTCGATCAACCAGTTCCCAAGCAGGAAGTTGAATCAGCCTACGGAGTCGCTCTCACCGTGTAGCGCAATAGCGAAAAGCTGCTCAGTGACTTCTCCACAGCCTTGATCGCCAGCGTTGTGCGGCATGATTTACCGCCGGCTCGCTGGCGATTTTTCAGCGGTAAGCTCCTGATACGTCGTTTCAATAAAGGTCGGGAACTGCGCGGCCGTACCCTTCAGCGGAACGTCATGCAAGGCCGACTTGATTTGGCTGAGCGTCTTCCCTTGATCGAACATCACCTTGATTTCGGCGCGGCGTTCTTCAGACGCCTTTACCCGGTCCTCTAACGTTGCCTTGCTTAACAACTCGCCGTGACCGGAGACGTAGATATCAGCATCGAGCGCCAGGATGGCCTTCATAAACTCTATCCAGCCAAGCGAGGAACCATGCTTGTCCATATGAATGCCGGGATAAAGGCCTATGGCAGGTGTAATCAGATCACCGGCAAAGACGATTTTCTGCGAAGGAAGAAAAATGACGAGATCTCCATCCGTATGCGCCGGCCCCGTATGGATCAAGGTCACGGGCACTCCGTCCAGCACCATGCTCTCCAGGTTCCCGACGGTGTGCGTAGGAACATAATCCCGAATCTCCGGAGGTGGCGGAAAGCCGTTTGAGTTCGGATCTGCCACGACATGCTCTATCTCGGTCTTGGCATTTTCCTGAGCAATAATGGGGATATTTCGAGGATATGCAGGCAAGCCGTTGATGTGGTCAGGATCGCTGTGGGTCAGAATGATAGCGTTGACCGGCTTGGGCGTAATTTCGGCGATATCCGCCAGCTCCGTCCGAGACGTCCGCATGAACATCTGCGGGTCGATCACAATCACGCCGTTGTCACCAATAACAAATCCCGTGTTCGCAATTCCACCTGAGACCCAGTAAGCTCCACCACGAAGCGGCATAACTTTAAGGCTTTCTGTCCGCGGAAGAATGGCCGACAAAAGCGCGTACCGAAACGCCGGTATTTGCTTGAAGGCAACAGCGGCGAGAACTAGAGCGGCGAAGAGAACGCCAAGAAACTGAAAGATAGTTTTTTTGCGCAAGTTTCTTCCTCTCTCATGAACTGACCTTCCCGATCATACCCCTGCGTCAATCTCCCACCGACCCCGAAGTAGATCCCGAGTACAGCATTGCGTTCAGCAGAAATTTGTACGTTACCTCGCTCAGTCCCCGGTACATTGGGATAAACCCAAACGCGATCACCCGGCCCTTACCCATCGGTTCCTCCGCAATCGCCGAGTTGCCGTTCAGGTATTTGCCGCCCAAAATCCAACCGCTAAGCAGCGGCTGGTCGCTGCTATACCGAGCCACCGACTTCGCCGCGCCTGACACCTTGAACGCCGGCCCCGTCTCAAAAAAAATCGGCACCGTCGGCGTCGAACCGAAGGCGATCGGGTTTGTCGGGTCGACCGTAATCTCAAGGATCGAGCCGGGGCAGTAAAACTCCTTCGGCGGCACGCCACTCAACGCGTCCGTGAACGCCGCATTGTCCTTCGTCGCGTAGACATCGGAAGCCTTGTTGTTGGTGATGATCGTGCCGCCTGCTTCGGCAAACGCCTTCAGTGCCGCAGCGCCATCCGGTCCAAGACCACCGCGATACTCCGGAGGAACCTGCGGATAAGTGAGCCGATCCGGCCCTTGACGACCGCCGCCAAAGCGCCCCGTCAGGATAGCTGCAGGCGCATTCTCCGGCAAAATGATCGCGTCGAATCTCGTATTCAAATTTCCTTTCCGTATGTCCGCGTCAGTCACCGTCACATACGGAACGCTATTCTTGTCCAGAATGAAGCGCGTCCAGCCTTCATCGAGCGACGCGGTCCAGCTCTTATAGAGTGCTACCCTCGGAGCCTTCAGCGCGAGAGCGCTTCCGGTTACTGCCTGCGCCGCCGGGGTAAACGTAACGGAAAACGTCCTGGCCGCCGCATTCAGCTTTGCGTTTAGACCAGGTTGCACGGGCAGGTAAATGGTCCCCGGCTCATGGCCTGGACCGGTAAGCCGATACGCCTTGACTCCTTGGCTCAGCAACGCAAAGGTAGCGTACAGGCTGTTGTTGCTGGTGTCGTTCAGCAGATATCCCTTGGCCGGGCCAGGCTCCACGCGGCCCACCACGGGCGTAAACGCATCGACCGTCTTGGCCTGCGCTGTGAACTTCGCATCGATGGCCGCAACCTTGACGTCGTAGAACAGCGGCAGCGTAGTAGCGGTCACGTCATACGGACGCTGCGGCGGGCCGCCCGGGTACTCGCGGATGTCCGGATACTTCTGCCGCTCGAGAACCGTCTTCGCGAAGTTACGATACGGCTGGTCGAGCGCAATGATGTAACTCCCGGCCGGGAAGCTTTTGCCTCCGGCGGCGAACGGCGCGGTAGCCTGCTGCACCTCGACGCCTGCGTTGTGCAGCGTCTCCACCAGCCGCAGCGTCATCGCGGGGTCGATCTGCTCGGGCGAGACCACATACGCGTACGGCCCGGCCGCTGGATGCACGGCACGCTCGCTCACCTGGTAGAAATCCGACAGAAACTGTGCACGATCGATCCCCACGGTGGCGGTCATCGATTCAAGCGCGGCCATCTGGTACGCAACAATGTCGCCCAGGTGCCACGTGCCGCCCTTCCAGGGATTGGGGTAATTCCACGCGGCCACCTTCGCGTCGTACCCGATGCCTGTGCCCAGCTTCTCGAACGGAACCTCAATGGGCGTGGCCAGGTTTGCACTGGCCGATTCGGTCAGGATACGCAAGCCGTTATGCAAGGAGATGTAGTCCCGCAGCGGCGACCAGAAATCGTATACCCCGTGCACCAGCACACCGCTCTTACCTGTCGATTCGACCGCATGGGCCGTTCGCATGCCAAGCGCATTCATCGAAGACACAAGCAAAGGATCCACGTTCGGATCGATCGGGTCCACCCACGGCGGCAGAAACAGACGCGGCGCATCCGCACCCTGCTGATGCAGGTCATAGAGCACCTGCGGATGCCACTCATTGATCACCTTCGCCGTATGCTGCTGCTCCACCTGCGTGAGCCCCACCCAGTCGCGATTGTCATCGTGGCCCACATACTTGTGATAAAGCACGGGAGGATTGGATCCCTCGGCTGGAGTGCCCAGCGTCTTCTTATACCAATCCACGACCAACTGCTCGCCATCAGGATTCTGCGACGGAATCATCAGCAAAATCACATTCTGGAGAGTCGTCTGCACATCCGCGTCGTTCGAACTCGCCATGCGGTAGACAAACGACGCAGCCGTCTGCGCGCTGGCGATCTCGGTCGAGTGGATGTTGTAGGTAATGATCATCACCGCTTTCCCGCGCGCGATCAAAGCCTTCGCCTGATCCGGAGAGGTCGTGCGCGGGTCAGATAATTTCGTGACGATGTCCTTGTATTCCGCCAGGTGCGCCAGGTTCTCGGGTGAAGACACAGTCAGCATCACAAAGGGACGGCCCTCGGTCGTCTTGCCGAGCTCGTCATACTTGATCCGGCCCGATTCACCAGCAAGCTTCTGATAGTAAGTCGTAAGCTCTTTCCAGTCGGCCAGCTTTCGATCCGTTCCCGGTTCAAAGCCGAACTGCTCTAGTGGAGACGTGACATGTTTCGTCTGGGCCACGGCCTGGGACGCCAAAGCAAACGCAACGCAGGCAAGCACAAGTTTTCTCGTCATAAGGCCTCTTTCCAGCTGAGTGGTTGTGGCTCCACCTTAGCAAAGACCGTGCCGTTCGCGTAATCTTTTGCTGAGAGGTGTCTCGCTTGCCTGTGACCCAGAGGGCGGTGTCCGCCGGCAGCCCACGCAAAAAAACCGGCAGGGCAGCGCAGGGCTGGCTCATTGCAGCTTTGCTCCTCCTCCTGCTGGGGGTAGCGGGAGAAGTGCTTGTACGGCGTGCCGGACCCATCCTTCGACAGCGACTAATCGACGCGCTGAGCACGCGCTTTCGTAGTCACGTCGATCTTGACACCCTCGATGTATCCCTCCTGCACGGACTAGAAGTCTCAGGCCGAGGATTGCGCATCGAAGCGCCGCTCGTCGCCACGGAAGCTCCTGCCAAGGCCACGCAGCCGCTTGTGACCGTAGCCCGGTTCAGCTTCCACACCGGCCTGCGCAGCCTGTTCGAACGGCCCTTGCGCATCGGCACCATATACGTGTCCGGGCTTGATATCCACATCCCGCCGCACGGCCTGCATGCGGCACCGGACGACGATGCCCAGCGCCGCCGGGAAGCCGGAGCCCAGGTGATCGTGGATCGGCTCTCCATCCGCGACTCCAACCTCTTCCTCGAAAACAGCGACCCCGCCAAGACACCCAAAGTCTTCGCCCTGCGAAGCATCGATCTCCAGGGCATCGCACAGGACGCCCCAGTGCACTTCAACGCTACCCTGGTCAACGCCGTTCCCAGAGGCGACGTTTACGTTATTGGCAGTTTTGGTCCATGGGTCTCCGCAAGTCCTGGCGCTACGCCGCTCGAGGGCCACTACACCTTCGAGCATGCCGATTTGAGCACCATTCATGGGCTAAGCGGTACGCTCCGATCGACCGGGCAGTTTCGCGGTCAGCTTCATCGGCTGGACGTCACGGGATCGACGGAGACACCAAACTTTGCGCTCGAGACCGCACGCCAGCCCATGCCTCTGCGCACCAGCTTCCATGCCATCGTCGATGGCACCACGGGTAACACGCTGCTCCAGCCGGTCGAAGGCAGGCTGCGCAACTCCGCCTTTACCTGCCGCGGTTCGATCGTCAACGAAAAAGGCAAAGGGCATGTGATCGACTTAGTCGTGGACGTGCCGAATGGGTCCGTACAGGATTTCCTGGCGCTCGCCGTGAAGACGCGGCCTGTCCTGTTAACCGCGCAGATGTCTGCATCCGCGCAGCTTCATCTTCGTCCAGGACACGAGAGCGTCATGCAGAGACTTGCCCTGCATGCGCGCTTTTCACTGCGGCAAATTCATCTGGCCAATCCTGCGTTTCAGCAGAAGATCGACCAGCTCAGCCTGCGTGCGCAAGGGCTTCCCGCGCAAGCCGCAGCAGCGCTAGCGCACCCCGGCCAGGCAGTTGTGAGCTCCGCGATGAGCGGCCAGTTGGAGCTAAGCAACGGCCGCATGAACTTCGACACGCTGAACTACACCATTCCCGGCGCGGAGATCCAGATGCAGGGCGTGTACTCGCTCGACGGCGATCAGTTCGACTTTCATGGCAAGGTGCGCACCCAGGCGCAGGCCTCCGGCATGGTGCAGAGCTGGTGGAAGCAAATTCTGCTGCACGCGGTGGATAAATACCTGAGCAGAAACGGAGCCGGAGTTGAGATTCCCTTCACCATCCATGGAACGCGGTCAGTGCCGCAGTTCGGTCTGGACTTCGACCAGTTCCTGCGCGACCGTCAGGCCGCAGGCACGGGTACTCCCGCTGCTCCAACCCGCAAATAGCGTTCGACTAAAATCAGGTTATGGTCCGCCGCTGTGTCTTCTTTGTCTTGCTTGCGGCCATGCTATCCAGCGCCGTCTTCGCTCAGACTCTCGCCAGACCCGGGTGGCAGGGCTCCGGCCTGACCGTCGAGAGCTGGTGGCAATCTTCCATCTTTTACCAGATCGACCTCTCATCCTCTCAGAACACTAAAGGCAATTTCCGCGAAGTACTCGAACGGCTCGACTACCTGCAATCTTTGGGAGTGGATGCCCTCGTACTGTCGCCTCTCCCGCTTGAGGCCGCCTCCGGTTCGCGTCGGTCCGAGACCAGCGCAACGTCGCCGTTCGATCCAGCGTATGGAACCGATGAGGACCTGTCTGTGCTTGTGCAGGAGGCAAGCCGGCGCCGCATACGGGTGCTGGTGGATCTACCGTTCGACAGCACGCTTTCTGAAGACGAGACCGCTAACGCTGCGCGCTTCTGGCTAAGCCGCGGCATCGCCGGCCTGACACTTACGAAGGCCGATCCGCAAGGCGTGCCTCTCACGGCAGCTCAGACGTCGAGCCGTCTTGTCACACTCGATCATCTCCTGAAGCAGTATCCCGGCCAACGCATCCTCTTCTGGGATTTGCCAGAACCTCGAGACGACGACGTTGCAGCCGTTCGTGTGAGTCACAAGCGCAGGCGAGCCGCCCCTGGGCAGACTGCTGAGGCTGTGGAGGATTCTCTCGCGAAAGCTCCGCAACTGAGGTTCGACGATCGCCTCCTCCAACTAAACCACTGGCAAGCCGAGGAGCTTCGTGGACTCCTGAAAGGTCGACCGCACACCTACTTCCCGCTCGCCGCGTCTGTGCTCGCCTCGGATGCGGGCAACCACCCACGCAGCTTCGACCGCTTCAGCGACGGGGCGCATCCAGCCGAGATCGCCAGGCAGACTGCCGCACTGCTGCTTCTCGGACAAGCCGTCCCGCAGCTCTACGCCGGCCAGGAGATCGGGATGCAGACCGCTTCCGCCACTGCGGTGTCTAAGTCCGAAGAAGACGACCAGGACTCGCTGCTGAACTGGTACCGGCGCCTCAGCAGCTTGCGCCACGCCAAGCTTGCTCTGCGCGGTGGCTCACTTGACGTTCTGGCGCTCGCCAAGCCTGACCTCGTCGCCTGGGTCCGGCGTTTCCCCTCAGCTGCGGCCGGCGCGTCCCCCGTCGTCGTCATTTGCAACGTCTCTCCACACGCCGTAACGGTCTCGCTCTCGGCGGAGCTGCGCGCGCGCAGCATTCCCATGGGAACTGGAATGCTGCGTACCCTTGCGTCCTCGGCGGCTTCCGCCAACCTGAACAGACCAGTCCCGCTCGACGCCATCTCCCTGCCTGCCTACGGCGTGTACGTCGGCGAGCTTCAGCTTCAGCCCGGGCTCGAGTCGGCTCCCGCACCCACGCGGCGCCGGCCGGGCCGTCGTTCTCAGAGCCGATCCACCAGCGAAGAGTAAGCGGCATACACGCCGTCGAACACCGCGTCCCAGCTGCACGCAGCCGTGTACGTCTCAGCGGCAGTACGCATCTTTGCCAGGCGCGCTGGATCGCCCAGGATGCCGGTAATCACCTCCGCAAAGGCGCCGTCAGCCGCAACTACGCCGGTCTCCGCTGCTTCGCCTGCACCTTCCCGCACAATTGAGCGCGGCCCACCGTCGGGCGTGACCACCGCAGGCACTCCGCTTGCCAGAGCCTCCAGCACAACATTGCCAAACGTATCCGTGTGAGACGGAAAGACGAAGACATCCATGCGCGCATACGCTCGAGCCAGATTCTCTCCGCGCAGGACCCCGGCGAACTCGGCTGTCGGCATCTCGCGCCGCAGCATCTCCTCCTCGGCGCCATGGCCGACAATCAGAAAGCGCACGCGAAAACCAGCGGCCAGCAAAGCCCGTTCTACGCGCGGCAGCAGGGCTACATTCTTCTCAATCGAGAGCCGGCCCACATAGCCCAGGATGTACGTCCCGTCGTCCCGCTGCGCAACTCGGGCGCGGTATTTTTGCGAGAACAAAGCGGTGTCCACCCCACGCTGCATCAGGTGGCAGGTTCGGCCGGTCCGTTTGGCCAGCATCTGGCAGAGCTCTGTATTCGGCGCAAAGAGAACCCCGGCCAGGCCGTAAAAGCGGAGAAGCGCCTCAAGCGAGCTGCCCTCCACGCCTTGCCCGGCCGCCTCGCCCCACGCCCCCGGTATCAGCTTTGTAAGCCAGGTCAGGCGTTGTGCGGCATACTCGTGGACGTTGGTGTGCCACGAGGCGGCCAGCGGAATCTTCAGCTTCCACGCGAAGTAAGCTGCAAACATCCCCAGTTCGCTTGGACCGGTCATGTGCAGCAGATCCGGCTTGAAGCGATGAAGCTCCTCTTCAATCGCCTGCGCGTGCCGCCAAAAGAGTGGGTCAAAGGCCAGGTCCTTCTCCACGTTCACCGCGGCTGCGGAACGCGGCAGTTCCAGGCTGCGCAGGCTGCCGTGCTGCTCAACCGCCGTCGACCGAGGACCGGCTCTCACGCACAAGAAAGGAAGGTCATGCCGCTGCGCATACCCGGCAAAGCAGCGACTGGTATGCGCGACTCCGTTGATCTCATGGAACGAGTCCGGGAAGTAGGCGACCCGCAACCGACGCATGCGATTACTGTACGCCAGCCTCTGCCGGGCAAGCGGTCACTGTAACGCGAACGGGTAGATCTCATTCACAAGAGTTGTATGTTCAGGTCGAGACCTGATGCGTACGCTTGACTCCATTCATGGACGCTTTCTATCCAGCTTCGTCCTCCCCGCCATCAGAGATGGAGTCCGCACGGCTGCTCGCGGTTGACCAGACCTGCCTCCTGGACACTCCGGACGAGGTCGCTTTCGACGAGCTTGTTACCCTGGCGGCTGAGATCTGCGGTACGTCGATGAGCGCCTTCAGCCTGATCGCAAGCGATCGGCAGTGGATCAAGGCGGGATTCGGCACTTCGGTCCGCGAGATCCCTCTGCACCTTTCCTTTTGCCGACACACCATCCTTCAGGACGATCTCTTGGTCGTTGAAGATATGACCGAGGACGACCGGTTCCGCGACAACGCACTCGTGACGTCGCAGCCCAACATACGCTTTTACGCCGGCCTACCGCTGGGCGGCTGGAGCGGCGCGCACGTCGGGACACTCTGTGTTCTGGACACGGTTCCGCGCCAGCTCAAGACTTCGCAGTACCAGGCCTTGAGGGTTCTCACACGGCAGGTGCAGTCGCAGATTGAAGTACGCATGCAGCAACGGCGGCTGGAGGAGGCTGCCCGCGAACGGGACAAAGTAGTTTCCGACCTGCGCTCGAGCGACTATCGGTTCCGCACCTTCATGGACAATGCGCCGTTTCTCGCCTTCATCAAGGATGAGGAAGGACGGTTCGTCTTCTACAACGACCAGATGGCGCGTGAGTTCGCTATCGGCAAAATCGACTGGATCGGCAAAAGCGTGCACCAGATCTTTCCGCCAGCAACGGCGGAGTTGTACCAAGCCCATGATCTGGAGGCAATGGCTTGCGGACACCTGGTAGAGCGGGTGGAAGAGATTACGGATCCGCTGGGCTGTGTTACCCAGTGGAAGTCGCATAAGTTCTGCTGGCGGAACGCCGAGGGCAAGTCGATGCTGGGCTGCATCTCGGTCGACCTCACCAGCGAGATGAAGCAGCAGCGGGCACTTGAGGTGCTCTGCGGCGAGTTGGAGCATCTGGCTGCTATCGATGCGCTTACCGGCCTGGCAAATCGGCGGGTTCTGGATGATCAGGTGCAGCTTGAGTTCCAGAAAGCGCGGCGCCATCAATCTCCGCTGTCTGTGGTGCTGCTGGACATCGACAACTTCAAAAAGCGCAACGACCAGCTTGGACATGCAGCCGGCGATCTCATTCTGCAGCGCATGGGCGCACTGATCCGCAGTTGCACCCGCGAGACCGACCTGGCCGCACGCTATGGAGGCGAGGAATTTGTAATCGTGCTGTCCAATACCGACGGCGACGGGGCCACGCAGTTCGCCGAACGTCTTAAAGCTGCCATGGACCGGGAGTCTTGGCCCGGCGGACCAGTAACCGCGAGCATCGGCACTGCGTCGCTCGACCACTGGACCGTCAGCGGCGAGCGCCTCGTGGCCTTAGCGGACGACGCCATGTACGAAGTCAAATGCACAGGGAAGAACCGCATCCTCTCGCACCGGGAGCTGCTTGAGCGCACGAGGGAGAGGATCAGCGACGCGTCTTCCCTGCTCCTGACCGAACAGCTTGGGAGCCGCCCCTTGCCGGCCCGTGTCTAGACCCGTGTTTAGGGCCGCGTCTTATTTATGTCGGGGCCTAAAAGCACCTGAGTCGGTGAGGCAGGCTCCTCCGGCGTTGCTGCGGAGCTTTCGTTCTGGCGTCCAGGCGTATCCAGATGAGCCGCCAGTCCAGACTGGAGCAGAGCGAACGCCTCCTCGGGAGTGTCAGCGAACTGGAACAGCCTGAGGTCTTTCTGCGCGATGGCTCCGCGAGCGGCGAGCAGATCCAAATTAAGCACGGACTTCCAGTACTCCGAGCCGTAGATGATGACCGTCAGCGGCTTGGCAAATTTGCCGGTCTGGACGAGCGTGAGGATCTCGAACATCTCGTCGATGGTGCCGAACCCGCCCGGAAAGACGACCAGCGCCTTGGCCAGGTAGGCGAACCAGTACTTGCGCATGAAGAAGTAGCTGAACTCGAAGTTGAGCTCCGGCGTGACAAAGCGATTGGGAAACTGCTCGAACGGAAGCTTAATGTTGAGGCCAATCGAACGCGCCCCGGCCTCATACGCGCCGCGATTGGCGGCTTCCATAATGCCGGGTCCGCCGCCGGAGGTGATGACGAAGCGGTGGCGCGGGCCGGGCAGGTCCTTGGCCCAGGTCGAGACCATGCGCGCCAGCGTCCGGGCGTCCTCGTAAAAACGAGACATCTCGACCGCGGCCTGGGCCAGCGAGAGCTTCAGGTCGGTCGTGTGCCCGGTGGCCTGCTCGTCGGCAGAGGCAGGCTGCTCCTGCGGAGGGGCCGGCGTGGCGGAGTAGGAGTTCTCAAGCAGCTGCAATTGCGCGTGGGTGATGTCGAGCGCGTGGAAGCGCGCCGAACCGAAGAAGACAACCGTATCGGCGATCCGCTCGCGTTGGAAGCGAACCAGCGGCTCCTGGTACTCGGCGAGCATGCGGAAGATGCGTCCGTCGGGTGAGTCAAGAAAGTCGGGGTTTTCGTACGCCAGCGGGGCGCGTTCGAGAGGCTTGGGTTCGTCAGTCATGAAATTTTCAGCGCTTTCGATCAGGAGCGGTGTTCCCGGTAGTGGATCGCTTCGGAGATGCCGATCCAGATATCCAGCAGGCCGCAGCCAGAGATGATGCCGCGTGCGGGCCCCGTCCGGAGCACGCTCCAAAGGCGCGGATACGCGTGCAGCAGTGGATTGTGATCCCAGACCGCGGACCACCAGGGAAGAATGGCGACCAGCGCGCCAAGATACACGCAGAAAAGCACAAGGATGAAAAGGGAGATACGCTGCAGCCAGACCGACGTCGGCTGGGGGTCATCCTGTTCGGACGCCGCAGGCTGCAGGGCCGGCGGGCCGGACACGGGTTGGCCGGGAGTAAGGGGCTGAACAGGCATCCGGGGTGAAACGCTCTCCATAACTGAAGGTAGCAGAATGGCGAAGTCCAGCGACCGAAGTACGTACCGTCATGCTGAGAAGATGGAACGCAGATGCGAAAATAGAGAGAATGCTACAACTTTCAGGCGCGGGCAAACGATTTGGAACGAAACTCCTATTTGAGGAGGTGAACTGGCTCATCACGCCCAACGAGCGCACGGGGCTGGTCGGGGGCAACGGCACAGGCAAGAGCACGCTCTTGAAGGTGCTGGCGGGAATGGAGTCGCTCGATTATGGAACCATCTCGAAGAACAAGGGCACGACGCTCGGGTATCTTCCGCAGGACGGGCTGGCGATGCGCGGCAAGACCGTCTTTGAAGAGTGCCTCAGCGTCTTTGACGAGCTGCGCGGCATGGAGACCGAGGCCGAGGAGCTGACCGGCCAGCTCAGCGATCGGAAGCCGGGGTCGCCCGAATACGAGGAGGCAGCAGACCGCTACTCGCACATCATGGATGTGCTGCAGACGCATGACATCTACACGCTGGATTCGCAGGTGGGCACAGTGCTGGGCGGGCTGGGTTTCGCGAAGGAAGACTGGGAGCGGCGGACGGAGGAGTTTTCGGGAGGCTGGCAGATGCGGATCGCGCTGGCGAAGCTGCTGCTTGAAAAACCGTCTCTGCTGCTGCTCGATGAGCCGACCAACCACCTGGATCTCGAGACGCGAAATTGGCTTGAGGACTATCTGCGCAACTATGAAAATGCCTTTGTGCTGATCTCGCACGACCGGTATTTCCTCGATGTGACCGTGGGCAAGATCTGCGAAGTCTGGAACAAGCGCATGCACATGTACACCGGCGGCTATGAAAAATACGTCACGCAGAAAGAAGAGCGCAAGACGCAGCTGATGAACGCGTACAAAAATCAGCGCGAGCGGATCGTCGATCTGGAAGCGTTTATCAATCGCTTCCGTGCCCAGGCGACCAAGGCCAAGCAGGTGCAGTCCCGCATCAAGGAGCTCGAAAAGATCGAGCGAATCGTGGTGCCGGAAGAAGAGGCAACGATCAGCTTCACCATTCCGCAGCCGCCGGCGAGCGGACGCACGGTGATCGAAGTGGCGCACCTATCCAAGCAGTACCCGACGCTGGACGGAGGGATCAAAACAATCCTGCAGGACGTGTCCTTTCAGATTGACCGCGGCGATCGCATTGCCCTGGTAGGGGCGAACGGCGCGGGCAAATCGACTCTGATCCGCATGCTGAGCGGGCAGGAAGAGCCGACCTCCGGCGCGATCAAGCTGGGCCACAACGTGCTTGCGGATTACTTTGCGCAGGATCAGTACAAGGTGCTCGACGGCAACGCCAAGATGCTCGACGACATCGCGGGCATCGCCACCAAGGTGCCGGTAGTGGAGCTGCGGAGTCTGCTGGGGTGCTTTATGTTTTCTGGCGACGATGTCTTCAAGCAGCTCGGCGTGTTGAGCGGCGGAGAGCGCAACCGGTACGCGATGGCCAAAATGCTGGTGAGTCCGGCCAATATGCTGCTGCTGGACGAGCCTACCAACCACCTCGATCTGCGGGCAAAAGATGTGCTGCTGGACGCGATCCGGAACTTCTCAGGGACGGTCCTGTTTGTCTCGCACGACCGCTACTTCATCGATGGCCTGGCCACGCGCGTCTTCGAGGTTGAGGACCGGCGCGTGCACGTGTATCCGGGAAACTATGAGGATTACCTGTGGAGAAAGCAGGGTGGTCCGGAGAAGGTGACGGCCTCCGTGACGAGTTTTGCCGAAGCGCACAGTACGCCGACGCCGACCATTACCCATATTGTGGTAGAGACAAAGAAAACAATAGCGAAGAAGCTTAACCCCATCAAGCTGAAGCTGCTCGAGGATGAGGTAAGCGCGGCGGAAGAGGCAATTCCCGAGATGGAGGAGCGACTGGCAGCGGCGGAGGCGAAGCTGGGGGTGTTCAGTTCTGCGGAAGAGTCGCAGAAGGCTTCCGCGGAGGTGGACCGGCTGCGGCGAGAGCATGAGCAGCTGCTTGCGCGATGGGAGGCCCTGGGTTTGCAGCTCGAGGAGCAGCGCGATTAGGACTGGATGGAGGCGGAGCGCCAGATGAGCTCGAACACTGGTCGTCCTGCAGCTTTGGGCAGCGTCGATTCATCTGTGTCGCCTGGGAGCTTCCCGCGCAGCATTGGGATCGCCTGGGGTGCGGGCGTGCTGCTCTGCGGAGCAGTGCTTCCCTTCTCACGCGCGCAGAGCTCGCCGGCGGTAGCTGCTCCGGGTCAGGGGGTGGAGCGGACGGCCTCCGTCCAGGGCTTTGTGGAGGATGTGGATGGAGCCGTCATCCCGGGAGCGCACATCACTTTCTCGGGTGCGGATGGCTCGACACGCACCGTCTCCGTAGGCGCCGATGGCGGATTTCAGCTTGAACCTCTTCCGGCGGGAGCCTTCGAGCTTACCGTAAGCGCCGCAGGCTTCGCGGTCGGCACGGTGACCGGAACGTTGCTTTCCAACGAGCACCGCCAGCTTGCGACATTCCAGCTCACCGCGGGAACAACAGAAGCCGTGGACGTGACGATCTCGCAGCGCGAGGTGGCGACCGCGGAGGTGCACGAGGAGGAGCACCAACGGCTGATCGGCGTCATCCCGAACTTTTTCGTCGTGTATGACTGGCATGCTCCGCCGCTGACGACGCGGCAAAAATATGAGTTGTCATGGAAGACGATGAGCGACCCGGTGACGCTCGGCGTCACGGCCGGGATCGCCGGCGTACAGCAGGCGACTGGAAACCTGAGCGGGTACGGGCAGGGAGCGCAGGGCTACGGCAAACGGCTTGGGGCCGGGCTGGCGGATGAGACCATCGGCACGCTGCTGGGCGGTGCCGTGTTTCCTGCGTTGTTGCACCAGGATCCGCGCTACTTCTATAGAGGAACGGGCAGCGTTCGTTCGCGCTTCTTCTACGCGCTCTCGACGGCCGTCATCGCCAAGGGTGACAACGGCAAGTGGCAGCCTGCCTATGCTAGCGTCGCGGGCGACCTGGCAGCGGGCGCGCTTTCCAATCTGTATTATCCGGCGAACGATCGCAGTGGCGTCGGGCTAACCTTCAAGAATGGCTTTATCGGTGTCGCCCTCGATGGCGTTCAGAACGTCGTTCAGGAATTCCTGCTCAAGCACCTGACGCCAAAAATCTCGAGCTACTCCACGCCGTAGGGTTTGGGCCCAAAACAGCTTCTGCTTGATTGTTTGCGATACATGGCAGCCGGGCTGGTGGCGGTGGACAGAATCGAACTGTCGACCTACGGGTTATGAGTCCGTCGCTCTAACCATCTGAGCTACACCGCCATGGTGAAGGCGACGCCAAACGTAAAGCCCGGAAGCTCTCGAGCCTGGCACCCATCTGATGATACGAGGCACGGGAACGCAGGTCAAACGCCTGACGCATCCCCTCTGCCAACCCCCGCCCGCTCGGCATGGAAGAATCAGGATCATGCAACCTCTACGCACGCTAGGCGTAATCCCCGCTCGTCTCGCCTCCACGCGCCTGGCCCGCAAGGTGCTCCGTGAGATCGCCGGCCGGCCTATGCTCGCCTGGGTCTACGAAGCCGCGCGCGCCTGCCCGCAGCTCGACCATCTCCTCATCGCCACCGACTCGCACGAGGTAGCCGAGCTCTGCCAGCAGAACGGCTTTCCGGTCGAGCTCACCTCGCCCGACCTACCCAGTGGCTCCGATCGCGTTCATGCGGTTGCGCAGCTTTACCCTGCAGAGATTTACGTCAATATTCAGGGCGATGAGCCGCTGCTCCGGCCCGAGCATCTGACCGCCCTGCTGGCTCCGTTTCGCCGCCCGGACGTAGATGTAACTACATTGAAAGTCCTTTGCCCTGCCGATCAGACCAGCAACCCGAACACCGTCAAGGTCGTCACCGCCCACAACGGCCGCGCCCTCTATTTCTCTCGCTCAACGATTCCCTTCGATCGTGACAAAGCCGCGCCCCCGATCTACAAACATCTCGGCTTCTATGCCTACCGAGCCGCGGCCCTCAACCAGTTTCACGCCTGGAAACCAGGCCCTCTCGAACTCGCCGAGCGCCTCGAACAACTCCGCATGCTCGAGAACGGACTCGCCCTTCACGTCGCCCTAACCGAATACGACACCGTCGGCGTAGATACGGAAGAGGACCTCCTGCAGGTAGAGACCCATCTGCGAAGTCGCAATTTGCCGTGATTGCAGCTGCCTGTCACCAGGCGCCCGGCGCGCGAAGCTACACCGTCGCCGCAGGCAGCATCCCATCCTTGTTCGCTAGAGATTCCGCATCAAGGAGCAGACGCAATGGAGTTCGTTCAGCCAAGCGGAGTCATCGGATCAAGCCCCGTACGAATCGATGGACTGGCCAAGGTTACGGGGCAGGCGCGCTACGGCGCGGATCACGCCATCCCGAACGCCGCCCATGCCTGCCTGGTCACCGCGCCTATCGCGCGCGGACGCATCCTCTCCATCGACCAGGCCGCCGCTCGTCAACTTCGCGGCGTCTGCGAGATACTCACCTACGAGAACGTAGGCAAGGCCGTCAAGGCCGGCAAACCCCTCATCGAAGGTGGCTTCATGGCGCACGCCGTGGCTCCGCTCGCCTCGCCTTCTGTCTACTTTGCAGGACAGATCATCGCGGTCGTCATCGCGGACACCTTGGAGCAGGCCCAGGCCGCGGCCGAACTGATCGTTTTCCGCTTCAAAGCGGACAAGAGCTCCGCTTCGCTCAGCAGCTCTGGCACCAAAGAGGTCAAAGCCAAGGCGCTCGGCGAAACCGAGCTTAAAGCGGGTGACCTGGAACAAGGCTTCGCTCAGGCGGCCGCGGTCGTCGACGCCTGGTATGAGACGCCTGCGCAGCACCACAATCCGATGGAGCTCTTCCAGTGCACCTGCGCGTGGCAGGCGGGCAAGAACGGCGAAGAGCTCACTGTGTGGGAGTCGACCCAGAGCGTCCGCGGCGAGCAATCCGGCCTTGCCAAGCAGCTTGGCATCAAGCCTTCTCAGATTCACATCGTCTCGCCCTTCATCGGCGGCGCGTTTGGATCACGCGGCGAACTCGGCCAATTCACCGCGCTGATCGCTTTCGCTGCCCGGCGTATTAGACGCCCAGTGAAGCTGGTCACGACCCGCACCCAGGGCTTCACCTTGCGCACCTTCCGCGCAGAAACCCGCCACCGCGTCCGCCTGGGAGCCAGTGCCGAAGGCCAACTGACCGCGCTCGACCACTCCTCCTGGGAGCTGACCGGGCGCAAGGATACCTTTGCTGTCGCCGGCTCGGATTCAACCGCGCGCCTCTACGCCTGCCCCAATGTCCGGACCAAAGTCGTCAACGTCGAGGCCGACCGCCAGGCCCCGGGCTTTATGCGCGCTCCGCCCGAGACTCCCTACCTCTTCGCCATGGAGTCGGCCATGGACGAGCTCGCGTATAAGCTGGGCATCGATCCACTCGACCTGCGTCGGCGCAACGAGACCTCGGTTGAAACCGTTACGCACAAGCCCTATACCAGCCGCTCGCTGATGCAGTGCATAGACCATGGCGCCGAGCTCTTCGGCTGGTCGAAACGGAACCCCGAACCACGCTCCATGGCGACTCCTGAGGCCCTGATCGGCTGGGGCTACGCCACGGCCTTCTACCCGGCGCAGGCCGGCCCGGCCAACTGCCGCATCACGCTCACGCCCGAGCTTACGGCCAGGGTGGAGGTAGGCACGCACGAGATCGGTACCGGCATCCGCACCGTTATCGCCCAGACCGCAAGCGACATGCTCGGCTTGCCGATGGCGGCGATCGAGGTGGTCGTAGGCGATAGCAGCCTGCCAGCCGCGCCGATGTCCGCCGGCTCAAACTCAACCGCGAGCGTGTGTTCCGCGGTCGCTCGCGCCTGCGAGGATCTGCGCCACCGCATTGCGCGCGCTGCAATCGGTGCGAAGTCAAGCCCCTTTACCGGGCTCGAAAATAACGCCCTGAAGCTGCGGCAAAGTGAGCTCTGCTCCGGGACTCGCGTCGAGCCGCTCGCCACAGCAATCCACCGCGCCGGACGCGGCAAACCCATCATTCAGAACTCCAGCCACACACCCCACGGAATTCCACCTCTGATCGGCACGGCGATGGTCAACCGGGGCCGTCCGGCCTTCATGGGCGGCTCGAACATGCCGGACCGCATGCAGTTCTCTTTCGGCGCGCAGTTCGTCGAGGTGCATATCAATCGCTTCACCGGCCAGCTCAGCGTACCGCGCATGGTTGGCGTGTATGCCGCGGGCCGCATCATGAACCGGCGCACGGCCGCGTCGCAGCTCACCGGCGGCCAGATCTGGGGAGTCTCCTCCGCGCTCCACGAAGCCACGGAGCTCGACCAGACGCTTGCCCGCTACGTCAACGAGAACCTCGCCGAATACCACGTTCCGGTAGCTGCGGACGTCGGCGAGATCACCACCGTGATGCTCGACGAAGAGGACAAGCTGATCAATCCGCTGGGGATCAAGGGCGTTGGAGAGCTCGGCGTCACGGGAGTGAATGCCGCTATCGCCAACGCGGTCTTCCATGCCTCTGGCGTGCGGCTGCGCAAGCTGCCAATCCGCGCAGGTGATCTGTCCGCGGCTCAACTCAACTGATCCACGCTCGACCTAACCGTAGATCCCATCGAACACAGGAACATCCAATGTCTGAAACAAAAGCCACTCTAGTCTTCGTGCACGGAGCCTATTGCGACGGCTCCATCTGGACCAAAACTCTGATGCCTCTGGCCCATGAAGGTTTTCGCGTCCACACTGCCCAGATGCCCCTTGAATCCTTTGAAGGCGATGTCGCCTCGGTCAGCCGCTTGCTCGATCACGCGGAAGGC
Source organism: uncultured Acidobacteriaceae bacterium (assembly GCA_964245195.1). GTDB lineage: Bacteria > Acidobacteriota > Terriglobia > Terriglobales > Acidobacteriaceae > Edaphobacter. The sequence goes on from CAXTLR010000003.1 coordinate 178,861, forward strand.
CCCATCCTGCTGATAGGCCATTCCTACGCTGGCGCAGTCACCACAGCGGCCGGCAATCACGAAAAGGTCAAGGCGCTAGCCTACATATGTGCCTTTGCGCCGGAGGAAGGAGAGGTCTTCGGCACGGTGGTGAGCATGAACCCGACCGGCTATCCTTCGCTGTCCAAGCCGGATCCGCAGGGCTATCTTTGGCTTGAGGCGGATTGGGCGGCGGAAGCTCTGGGCCAGGACCTTCATCGCGGCTACCTTAATCTCGCGGTCGCGACGCAAAAGCCGATCCAGTCTTCCATCTTCAGCCAATCCCTGCGCAGCCCCGCCTGGAAAGACAAGCCCAGCTCGTATCTGGTCACTACTGAGGACCGCGTAATCGCACCCGCAACGCAGCACATTCTGGCGAAGCGCATAAGTGCCCGGGTACAAGAAGTAGCTGCCAGTCACCTGGTGCTTCTCTCGCAGCCGGAGGCGGTCACTGACTTCGTTCGGACGAGCGCGCTTGCCGTGACGTCGTAGCAGTTTGGTTAATTCCAGGGCGACTCGACACATGCCGTAGTCGCTCACCCGGCTCGGGGCAGCACATTGGAAACGGGAGGGGAGTCCATCGCCTGCAGGACCTCTTCAAGTGCTTCATGCAACGCTTCGTCTGCGTCATGATGATCCCTCCAGGTGTCGCTGTGATGAACCAGGCTTTTTGCCTCCCCTAGCGGAAAACGGCCAACGGCAACCAGCATCCGTATGCTTCCAGCTTTGCTCTCACCTTGCTCGCGCAGAAAGGAGATGACTCGCTGTACGCCATCACCTGAGTTCAACAGCGCACGGGTGGGCTCTGCAAGAGACTCATTCACTCTGAGCCGACCGATATGGATCATCGCAGCCTCCTCCTCAGCAGGACGTCCCGGTTTGGACTCGCGCCTGTGTGCCGATCGCCGGTGACAACGAGATGATTGTACCCGCTATCGCGGACAAGTTTCTCGACTTCCCGCACAATGCGAAGCAGGGCGCCTACTCCAACCGGCACCCTTGTTGCACCGCTTCCACAGAAGATGGCGACATCGCGAAATAAAGCGTGTCTCCCTCCACAATGACCTGCGCAAGACGTCCACAGGCTCGGGTTCGGTGTCGAAGGTGTGGTCCAGGTACTCTCCATTTACAAATATGGAGTGCTGTCTTCCTACAAAATGTAGCGGCTCAAATCCTGATTCTTGACAATCCCCGCCACCTGCTGCCGCACATACTCCGGGTCGACCACGACCACCTTCTCCGTCAACCCATCGTCCTTGCGACGCTCGATCACCGGCAGCGGCGCGGAGGTCGTCCCGCTCGGCACACCCAGCGGCGCGGACGCCGCCACCTCGGCCACCACGCCCTCCTGCGAGGTCTCGGTCCGCGAAGATTTCATCAGCTCCGGTGCCTGAAAACTGATCTCATCGAGCACCCGCTCCATGATGGTGTGCAGGCGTCGCGCGCCAATGTTTTCGGTCGTCTCGTTGACCTTGAAGGCGAACTCGGCCATCTCAGAGAGCGCCTCGGGGGTGAACTCGAGCTTGAGGCCCTCGGTCTCGAGCAGCGCCGTAGACTGCTTGACGAGCGACGACTTCGGCTCGGTCAGAATGCGCACGAAATCGTCCACGGTGAGCGACTGCAGCTCCACGCGAATCGGAAAGCGGCCCTGCAGCTCCGGGATCAGGTCCGAGGGCTTCGACACGTGAAAGGCGCCGGCGGCGATAAACAGGATGTGGTCGGTTGAGACCATGCCGTACTTGGTGTTCACTGTGGTGCCCTCGACGATCGGCAGGATGTCGCGCTGTACCCCCTCGCGCGAGACATCGGGGCCATGGCCGCCCTCGCGTCCGGCGATCTTGTCGATCTCGTCGAGGAAGACGATGCCGGAGTCCTCGACGCGCTCGACGGCCAGCCGCGTCACCTGGTCCATGTCGATCAGGCGGCCCTCTTCCTCCTGGATCAGGTACTCGAACGCCTCGGCCACCTTCATCTTGCGTTTCTTGGTGCGCTGGCCAAAAAGTCCCGGCAGCACGTCCTTGAGGCTCATATCGGACTCATCCTGCCCCGGCGTGGCGATGAACTCGAAGCTGGGCTGGTTGCGGTCCCGCACATCGAGCTCCACCATCCGGTCATCGAGCTTGCCCTCGCGAAATTGCAGCCGCAGCTTCTCGCGGGTGCGTTCGTGGCTCGTCTGTTCTGACTTTTTGTTCTCTTGCACCGGCTCACTGGTCGTGTCCATTGAGGCCGGCAGCTGGATGACGTTGGTTCCCGGAACCTCGGTCGCCGCTGCGGCATTCGCAGCCGTGGCAGCTGCCGGCGTGGGCGGCAGCAGCAGGTCGAGCAGGCGATCCTCCGCGTTCAGCTCAGCCTTATCCTCAACATCCTCAAGCTTCTCCTCGCGAACAAGGTCGATGGCAATCTCGACCAGGTCGCGCACGATCGACTCCACGTCGCGGCCCACGTAGCCGACCTCGGTAAACTTGCTGGCCTCGACCTTGAGAAAAGGCGAGTTGGTCAGCTTCGCCAGTCGCCGAGCAATCTCCGTCTTGCCCACGCCGGTCGGTCCAATCATGATGATGTTTTTAGGCATGATGTCGTCGGCAAGCTCCGGCGCGAGCTTCTGCCGGCGCATGCGGTTGCGCAGAGCGATGGCCACGGCGCGCTTGGCCGCATGCTGGCCTACGACGTACTTGTCCAGCTCCGCCACGATCTCGCGTGGGGTCAGATCATCCAGGGCCAGTGCCTGGTCTTCGGCCGTGCCGGGTAGAAAGATTGCCATGGTGCTCCTTACTTCGACTCCGTCGTCTGCAGCTCTTCAAACGTGATGTGGTCGTTAGTGTAGATACAAATCTCGCCTGCAATGCGCATCGACTTCTCGGCGATCTCTCGCGCCGTCAGCTGCGTGTTTTCAAGCAATGCACGCGCCGCCGCCAGCGCGTAGCTGCCGCCCGAGCCGATGGTCATGATGCCGCCATCGCCGGTGACATCCGGCTCGATCACGTCGCCCGTACCTGAGAGCATCAGCGTGGTCTGCGGGTCGGCGACGATCAGCAGCGCCTCCAGCTGGCGCAGCATCTTGTCCGTCCGCCAATCCTTGGCCAGCTCCACCGCCGCGCGGTTCAGGTTGCCCGCATACTGCTCGAGCTTCGACTCGAACCGGCTGAAGAGCGAAAACGCATCCGCGGTCGAACCGGCGAACCCGGCGAGCACCTTGTCGTTGTAGAGCCGGCGAATCTTCTTCGCGGAGCCTTTCATCACGGTCGCGCCCAGCGAGACCTGGCCGTCGGCGGCCATCACCACGCGGTCGCCGCGGCGCACGCATAATACGGTGGTCGAACGAATGCGGCGGCCTTCCGCAAGATCCAGCGGCTGCCCTTGCACAGGTAGGAAAGAGGGAGAACCAGAACGTCTAAGCACTCCTCAGTATAAACCGCGTCTGTCGGCGAATGGCCGAAGCTCGCGCTCGAAAGTACCCTGCGCGCGTCCAACGGGAGTGGTATCGCACTTCCCTAAGCAACGCCCGATACTGGATCGGTTGTTAGTGGGGCGATCGGTAATCAGGGTGCCACTTATATGGTGCAGTTCTCACCCGTAAAATTTGGATCCATGCTTCTCTCTTCCCAGCTCGCGCGGCACTGGCTGCTGACGAGCACCGTCGCGGCCGCGGCGACGGCCCTCACGGTCGTCTTCGTCCAGAGGACCATGCGCAAGCAGCCGCTCTCGCCCGAGGAGCAGGAGGCACAGCGCAGGCAGCGCCTGACCGAGTACGGCCGGATTGTCGATGGCTCGCTCATCGCCGCCCTTTCGGGCTCCGAGCCGCGCGCCGTCATCTACCAATACCGTATCGGCGGCGTCACGTATGAGCGGTCGCAGGACATCTCCACCCTCGTCTCGCTGATCGGCGATCTCCGCCCCGACTACCCCGTACAGGTGCGCTACAACCACGCCGACCCGGCCGACAGCATCGTTGTCTCGGAGACCTGGAATGGACTTTTCAACGAGCTCTGGCATGGCGGCGACGGCGGCCGAGCGGAGACGAAAGTCTAACGTCCCACGCCAAGAAAGCCGGCTTCAGACAGGCCGGTCTGCATCCCATGGATTTGGGGGTGAGTGCATGCCTGAGGTGCTGGACGGCGTCGCGATCGCGGCGGAGATCAAGGCGGAGGTTGCGGCAGAGGTGCGGGCACTGGGCGCGCACGGGATAAAGCCCGGGCTGGCGGTAATCCTGGTGGGCAACGTGGCCGCCAGCGAGATCTACGTCCGCAGCAAGGTGAAAACCTGCGGAGAGCTCCGGATCTTTAGTGAGATGCTGACGCCGCCCGAGAGCATCACCACGGAGGAGTTGCTGGCCATGGTGGCGGAGCTGAACGCGCGAGACGAGATCGATGGCATCCTGATCCAGCTGCCGCTTCCGGCGCATGTAGAGACCAAGCGCCTGCTCGAGGCGGTAGCCCCGGAGAAGGATGTGGATGGGTTTCACCCCGTAAATGTGGGCCGTTTGCAGAGCGGGCAAAAAGGGCTGCAGCCCTGCACGCCGGCGGGGATAATGGAGATGCTGCGGCGCCGGGGGATCGACGTGGCCGGAAAGAACGCAGTCGTGCTGGGGCGGAGCGACATCGTGGGCAAGCCCATGGCGATGCTTCTGGTCAACGCGTCCGCGACCGTGACCGTCTGCCACAGCCGGACGGCGGACCTGGCCGGCTACACGCAGCGAGCGGAAATCCTGGTGGTGGCGATTGGTCGCGCGGGGTTTGTGACCGAGGACATGGTGCGGCCAGGCGCGGTGGTGATCGACGTGGGGATCAACCGGGTGACGGATGAACGGAAGTTTGTGGAATTCTTTGGCGACGATCCGGCACGGCGGTCGACATTCGCCAAGCGGGGGAGCGTGGTAGTAGGGGACGTACATCCGGCGGCCTACCGGGCTTCGAGCGCGTACACGCCGGTGCCCGGAGGGGTGGGAGCGCTGACGATCGCGATGCTGATGGCCAACACCGTGAAGGCGGCGAAGATGCGGCGGGGCTTGTCGTGACCTTGAGGGTGGGCTTGAGGGTTGGGCTGACGGGTGGGTTGGGTAGCGGGAAATCCACAGTCGCGGAGATGTTTCGAGCGCTGGGGGCGGAGGTACTTTCCGCCGATGAGATCGGACGCGGGCTGATGCAGCCCGGGGAGGTCGTCTACCGGGCGATCGTGGAGCGGTTCGGGCCGCAGGTGGTGAGAGCAGATCAATCGCTCGACCGGCCTGCTCTGGCGCGGCTGGCGTTTGCGGAAGGTCGGGTCGAGGAGCTGAACGCGATTGTGCACCCGGCGACGATCGCGCGGCAGGGAGAGCTGGCGGAAGGCATCTTTGCGCGCGAGCCGGGGGCGGTCGTGGTGGTGGAGTCGGCGTTGATCTTCGAGACTACCTACGGCGGAGGATGGCGGGAACGCTTTGACCGCATGGTGCTGGTCACCGCGCCGGAGGAGTTAAAGGTGGCCAGGTTTGTGGCGCGGGCAGGCGGAGGCGACGTCCCGGCACTCGAGGCGGAGGCGCGGCGGCGGCTGGCGCAGATGATTCCGGATGCGGGAAAAGTGGGCCGGGTGGATTTCGTGGTGGACAATGCCGGATCTCTCGAAGCGCTGCGGAAGCAGGTGCAAGCGGTGTGGGCGGCGCTGCGCATCTGAGCATGAAGGAGAGTGACGATGAGCGAACCAGAGGGAATCACCAATCATCCGGCGAGTACCGAGAAAGCGGAAGATGCAAAGTTAAAGGATGCGGCGGTGACGGACGCAACGCCGAAGGTCGATGAGTCGGCTCTACCCAAGGGCATGGCGGAGAAGGTTGAGACCGTGAACGTTTCGACCATGACGGCGAAGAAGTAGCGAAGTCCACACACAAGAAAGCGGAAGCCCATGCTCCCGCTTTCCTGTGGATTTAGCCGCATTACTGCAGGCGGACGGGTTTGGCGTCTACCTTGAAGCGGAAGAGCTGGTAGGGGCGTTGCCGGAGGTCCTGGCCGTTATGCATCGTGGGCTGGCGATGGAGCTGGTTGCTGGTGACGTAGAGGAAGCCGGCGTCGGAGAGGCTCATGGTGTCCGGCCACAGAAGGTGGGGGTCGTGGATGAGGGTTTCGGTCAGGCCCGTAGACGGGTTCCAGCGGTGGATGGAGTCGGTGACCGGGTCGGTCATGTAGACGCTGCCGGAGGCGTCGGACTCGAGGCCATCCGAAGGCATCTTGCCGGTGACGATCCGCACGGTCGCGGCTACTTGTGAATCTGATTTCGATCGATCGCGGAGCATGTCGGTTGAGACGGCGTAGAGCTTGGTGCCGTTGATGGGGCAGTAGTAAAGCGTCTTGCCATCGGCGGAGATCGCGATGCCGTCCGCGGCAAAGTTCACTGCCTTGGGCGGGTAGCCAGGGGTGGTCTGGTAGACGGGACGGCCTTCGGCGAACATCAGGAACTGGTCTTCGGAGAGAACGCTCGAGTGCTGGTTCAGCCGCCGCCAACTCTTGCCGGTGGCGAGGTCGACGACGATGATCGCGTTTGGCCCTTCAGAAGACGAGTCGGTGATGTAAGCGATGCCGCGAAGCGCCGCGGAGTTAGGGTCACTGCCGGGAGAGCGCTCGGCAGCAGGATGCATGGCGTCTTTGGGTGGAGCATTCGGATTCAGTGCGGGGCGGCTGCCAATCATGGTTTGCGGGTCCTGCGCGCCGGTCTCCCCGACGCTAAGGTCAAAGCGAACGTCGTTCAGATAGGTGTTCGTGCCGGCCGTCTCGGGAGTGATCAGGATAGTTTTGATGACCTTGTTGGTCGCCAGATCAATGCAGACGAGCTTAGGCCCGCCGGGGACGGCGTTTTTGAGCAGCGGAGCTCCCGTATCGAGCACCCAGAGGTGGTTGGCCGCGTCGACTACGACCGACTGGACGCTGACAAAGTGGGTCTGGTTGATGCCCTCGTCGGTAAAGGCGTTGGGGTTAGGCAGGGTGCGGCCCGGCCAGTTGTTGATCTCGGCGTTGGGGTAGGCGACGGCTTTGCCCTGGACGATTTCAGCGACGGTGAAGGGGATATCGTCGCCCCAGCGGGCGAAGTTGACGAAGATGCGATTGGTGCGGGAAACGGTGACGCCCTCAGGCATGGGGCCGGGGAAGGTGGCGACGGTCTCGAGACGACCGATCGGCTGGTCGGTTGCGGACTGGAGCGCGGACTGGGCGAACATGGCGGCAGGGGTGAAGGCGGCGGCGAGCAGCATGACACGGAGTTTCATAGTGGGCTAGGAGGGTGTGCGCGCGGAGTGGGTTGTGTGGTGGTTCGCCCTCCAAATCCTGGAGGTGAGATGTGGGTTCCCGGACCTCGAGCCAGCGCAGTTCCACTAAGCTGGAGAGATGGACAAGGCATTGGCGATTGGGCTGGAGGATGTACTCGCCGCGCGAGAACGAGTGCGGGATCACGTGTACTACTCGCCGTGCCCGCGGTCGGAGATGCTTTCGAAGCTGACCGGGCAGCAGGTGTTCCTGAAGCTTGAGAACCTGCAGATGACGGGAAGCTTCAAGGAGCGTGGCGCGCTGAACCGGCTCTCGCTGCTGACCGAAGCCGAGGCGCAGCGCGGCGTGGTGGCTGCAAGCGCGGGCAATCACGCGCAGGGTGTGGCGTATCACGCGACCCGGCTGGGGGTGCGGTCGCGCATCGTGATGCCGCTCGCGACTCCGCTCGTGAAAGTAACGGCGACGCGGGAGTTTGGGGCAGAGGTCGTGCTGCACGGGGCCAATTACGACGAGGCGTACGCGGAGGCAACCCGGCTGTGCGAGAGCGAGGGGATGGTGTTTCTACATCCGTTCAACGACGCGGCAGTCATGGCTGGGCAGGGCACGATCGGGCTCGAGATGCTGGAGCAGATCGCGGGCCTCGAGGCCGTAATCGTGCCCATCGGTGGCGGAGGGCTGATTGGCGGCATGGCCTGCGCAATCAAGGAGATGGCCGCGCGCAACAAGACGCCGGAGGTGCGCGTTATCGGGGTGCAGGCATCGCGGCTGCCCAGCATGGTCGAGGCGATCGAGCAGGGCGGGCCGGTGGCGATCGAAGCGGCGACCACGATTGCGGACGGAATCGCAGTACGGCGGGCGGGCGCGCTCACCTATCCGGTCGTCGAGCGGTATGTGGACGAGATCGTCACGGTCGATGAGGACGAGATTGCGTCGGCTATCCTGGTGCTGCTGGAGCGGGAGAAGACACTGGCCGAGGGTGCGGGTGCGGCAGCCCTCGCCGCGCTGCTCCAGGGCAAGACATCGCTCGCGAACCGGCGGGGCGTGAAGACAGGCGTGCTGGTGTGCGGAGGCAACATCGATGTCACGCTGCTGGCCCGCATCATCGAGCGCGGCCTGGTGCAGGATGGGCGCATGATCCTGCTGCGCATCCACCTGCTGGACAAGCCGGGCGCGCTGGCGGAGCTGACGCGGCTGATCGCGCGGCATCGCGTCAACATCGTCAACACGCTGTATAACCGTGCCTATTATGGAGTAAACCTTGGCGATACGGCGATCGATATTACGATGGAGACACGCGGACGGGAACAGGTGGCGGAGTTGCTGACGGCGCTGACCGAGGCCGGCTACCGGCATAGCCGCGTGCAGTGATCGGCGTCGCAGCAGGATAAGTTTTGGAAAAAGATCTAGCGAGAGGGAGTGACGCATGCGTTTGCGAAACGGTGTTCTGGTCTTGGCTGCATTTACTTCGGTAGCTCCGGCGATGTATGGGCAGACGGGTAGCACTTCAGGGGCCATGCTGGGAGGCCTGCACTGGCGTGAGGTTGGACCCATGCGCGGCGGCCGAACCTACGGCGTAAGCGGCAACGCGGCCGAGCCGGACACGTTCTATATGGGCTCAGTCGGCGGCGGCGTCTGGAAGACCGAGAACGCCGGCCGCACCTGGCTGCCGATCAGTGATACAGGCACCAGCGACGCAGGCATTCCCATCGGCTCGATCGGAGCCATCGCCGTCGCGCCTTCAGACCCGAAGATCGTCTACGTCGGCACGGGCGAGCCGGACATCCGCAGCCAGCACTCGTACGGCATCGGCATGTTCAAGTCGACCGATGCAGGCAAGACCTGGAAGCCGATCGGCCTCGAAGCCACGCGGCAGATCGGTCGCATTGTGGTTGACCCGCGCGACCCAAACAAGCTGTATGTGGCCGCCTTGGGCCATGTCTACCGCGGCAATGCGGAGCGAGGCGTCTATCGCTCGACCGACGGCGGCGCGCACTGGACCAAGGTCCTCGCCAGCAAGGATGACCCGGAGAACGTCGGCGCAGTCGACCTGGCGATCGATCCGCAGCAGCCGGAGACGGTTTACGCCTCGTTGTGGGCGACGCGGCGTCCGCCGTGGTCGGTCTATGCGCCCTCGAACATGCCGGGCGGCGGGCTATATAAATCGACCGACAGCGGCGCGCACTGGACGAAATTAGGCGGCGGACTGCCCGAGGACAACTTCGTCGGCAAGATCGGCATTGCCGTCGCCCCGAGCAATCCCAAGCGGCTATGGGCGGTGGTCGACGATACCGGTGCGGCGATTGCGCGGCCGCTGCGTGCGCCCGAGGGTGCGCCCAAGTCCGAGCCGCCGGCCAAGCCGCTCGGCGGCGTCTATCGCTCGGACGATGCCGGAGCAACCTGGACCCGCGTGAATGACGAGCAGCGCCTGTGGGGGCGCGGCTGGTACTTCGAGTCGGTGACGGTCGACCCCAAAAATCCCGACAAGCTCTACGTCATCAACACGGGAACTTTTGAGAGTGACGACGCGGGCAAGACCTTCCTTCCGATCAAGGCCGCGCCCGGCGGCGACGACTATCACCAGATGTGGATCAATCCCAACGACGGCAACCGCATGGTGCTGAGCAGCGACCAGGGGACGGTGGTGAGTGTCGACGGAGGCAAGAGCTGGAGCACGTGGTACAACCAGCCGACGGCGCAGATCTACCACATCTCCGCGGACAACCGGTTCCCGTATACGCTCTACGGCGCGCAGCAGGACTCGGGCGGCGTCGCGGCGACGACCTGGTCGCATGATGGCTTGCTGAACTTTCGCAATTGGTACCCGGCGTGCCTGGCGGGCGAGAGCATGACGGTCGTGCCGGACCCGAAGGATGGCAACTTCCTCTTCGGCGGCGGAGCGCAGCGCTGCGACCAGAACCTGAACGTCATGGCCTCGCTCGGGGGCACGCTGCCGGCGGCCGATCCAAGCGATCCGGAGCGCAAAACCTGGTCGCTGCCGGAGGTCTTCTCGCCAGCCGATGAGGCGCTCTATTACAGCAACCAGTTTGTCTTTCGTACCCGCGACCGCGGACGCACGTGGGAGAAGATCAGCCCGGACTTGGCGCGCGTGCATCCGGAGGTGCCGAAGACGCTCGACCCGGTCACAGCAAAGGATATCGACCAGCAGATGACGGATCGGTTCGGAGTCGTCTATACGATTTCTCCCTCGCCGCTCGATGCAAAGACGGTGTGGGTGGGCACGGATGACGGGCTGATCCACGTAACGACCAACGATGGTGCGGAGTGGCGCGATGTGACGCCGAAGCCGATGTCGGCCTGGAGCAAGGTGTCGCAGGTGGAGGCCGGCCACTTCGATGCGGGCACGGCCTATGCGTCGGTCGACCGGCACCGGCTGGCCGACGATGAGCCGTATATCTACCGGACGCACGATGGCGGCAAGACGTGGAAGCGCGTGACGGCCGGCATTCCGGTGGGCGCGTTCGTCAACTCGGTGAAGGAAGACCCGAAGCAAAAGGGCCTGCTGTACGCCGCGACGGAGCTGCGCGTGTATGTGTCGTTCGACGACGGCGACCACTGGCGGTCGCTCGAGGAGAACATGCCAGTGACCTCGGTGCGCGACATCCTGGTGCATGGCGATGACCTGGCCGTGGCGACCTACGGGCGCGGCTTCTGGGTGCTCGACCAGATGGCGCCGCTGCGCGAAATGGCGGGGAAAGAGAAGCAGATTGCCGCGGAACGCGCGCATCTCTTTGCGCCGGGCGAAACGTACGCGGCGGTGATCGGCGGCCAGAATGGGACGCCGCTGCCGCATGAAGATCCGCAGGAACTGAACCCTCCGGCGGGCGTGCTGGCCTACTACACGCTCAAGTCCGACACGCAGAAGCCGCTGACCGTGGAGCTGCTCGATGCGAGCGGGCGGGTGCGCGCGTGCCTGGCCAGCGATACTCCGGTAGCGCCAATCGATACCGAATCGATCATCGTGCAGCCAATCTGGCTGCAGCCTGCGCCTCCGCCCGCAACCACGGCGGGCATGCATCGCGTGGCGCTGAATGTGGAGGTGCCGCGCGGCTTTGGCGGCGGTCGTCGGCCGGCGGCAACGCCTCCCGCGGACGCCTGCCATCCGGCACAGCCGAAGCCAACCGGCACCGACGTAGCGCAGGCGCGTGCCGGCCGGGAACGCGAACGCGGGCTCCAGGCAGGGAGCTACACCGTTCGGCTGACGGTTGAGGGCAAGACCTACACGCAGCCCGCGACGGTATTGGCCGACCCTCGCCATCTGCCAGCAAATGCCGAGGCTCCGGAGGATGGCGAGGACAACCACTAGGGATTAGTTCTCGACCGCGGGTTTCAGCACCTCTTCGCACCACTGGCGAAAGCTGGTGGGCGTAGTGCCCTCGGGCGTGCGCGGCTTCAGGCTGTCCATGCCCTCGTTCTTGGCGACAAACATATCCACCATGCCCTGCGCCATGCCGTCGGTCATGCCGCGGCTGGTCAGCATGCCTTTGAACGCGTCCATCGGCATCTCCTGGAAGCGAATGGGCTTGCCGAGCACCTCGGACATGATCGCTGCCATGTCGTTGAAGGAGAGGTCTTCCGGGCCGAGGACGGGCACACTGTCTACGCCGGTCCAGGAGGAGTCGAGCAGCAATTTCGCGGCGGTGCTGGCGATATCGCGAGTCGCGCAGGTAGGCATCTTGAGGTCAGCCGGAGTAGCCGAGAAGAACATGCCCTTGGTCTTGAGAGGCTCTACCTGCCGCAGCATGTTGTCCATGAATCCAGGCATGGTGAGCGCGCGGTAGCTGACGCCGGTGGCGGCGATCAGGTCGTCCATGGCAAGGGTGGCCGAGACGTAGCCGGAGTCCTTCGGCCAGCCGCGGCCGAGGGCGGAGATGCCGACGACGCGCTGGATGCCGTGTTTTGTGAAGGCCTCGCAGGCGGGCCGGGCGAAGTCCACGTAGGAGGCTCGCGGGCTCTCGGCGCGGGGGTCAGACGGCACGAGCCAGAACACCGTGTCGGCACCCTGAAACGCCTGGTCGACGACCGAAGCCTCGCTGTGCGAGCCCTGGACGACCTCGACGCGCTGACGGACTTCGGCGGGCAGACGCGCAGGGTCGCGGGCGATGACGCGGACACGCTCGCCCGCGGCGAGGAGATGTGTGAGGACCTGGCTGCCGATGTTGCTGGTGGGGGCGGTAACGACGATCATGATGCTTCCTCCAGGAGTAAAAGTAAACTCTACTGTACCGATACAAGAGTAGACGCTACTGTACCGTTTACTTAGTTGTCAAGCCTGGGAAAACGGCGACAATAGCCTATGGCCCGACGCGGCGAGACATTGCGAGAACACATCCTATGGGCCGCCAAAGACGTGTTCCTCGAGATGGGTTTCGAGCGCGCGTCGATGGACGTCGTCTCAAGCCGCGCCGAGACCTCGAAGCGGTCGTTGTACGCGCGCTTTGAAAGCAAGGAAAAGCTCTTCCTGGCGGTCATCGAGCTGGTGCGCGGGCTGTTTCTCAGCCGGCTGAGGCTGCCTGGAGATAACTCGGAACAGCCCGGCGAGGCGCTGGTGACGTTTTGCGGACGGTATCTCGAGGCGCTTCTATACGAGCCGCAGATTCGCATGATCCGCATCAGCATGGCCGAGGCGGATCGTTTTCCCGAGCAGGCCGCGCTCTACCATGATGTGCTGTTCACGCAGCCGCATGCACGACTGAGCGCCTACCTCGAAACGACCTTTGAGCTGTCCGCGAAGATGAGCGTGGAGGCCGCGCACAAGCTCCTTGGGCAGATTCTGTATCCACGTTTTTCGCGCGCTTTGCTGGGCATGGAGCCGTTGATCAAGGAGTTCAGCGGAGATGCGAGCGAGACAGCCCTGGACCTGAAGCCAATTCACAACGTGGTCGTGGACTGGGTGAAGTCCATGCGGAAGTCCTGACGCTGACGAAGTCAGCCTTCTTCGGCTGGCTCCGGGCCCCGCGTCGGGCCGGCCGGTGGCGATATCTTGACGGCTTTGCCGGTGCGCGCGGACTCGTAGATGGCGTCGGTGATGCGTTGGTCCTGCAGCCCCTCTTCGCCCGGAGTGTGCGGCTTCAGGTTCTTCTGCACGCAGAGAGCGAAGTGGTCCATCTCGGCGGCGAACTGGTCTTTCTCCTCGAGCTGCGGCTCGTGCGCGATCTCCTGCTTCAGGTCCTGGTTGTAGAAGGAGTAGCGCATCTTGATGCCGTGATAGGCGAAGGCGGGGTTGAGTTCGGCCCAGGCCTCGGTGCCTTCGACCCGCAGGAACTGCGATTTGTGGGCTTCGTAGGCGGAGTTGAAGACAGCGGTGAAGCCGGAGGGGAACTTGGCTATGACCTGGCAGCTGGCCTCGACTTCGGTGAAGCGCGGGTCGTCCTTGGGCTGGTAAATCGTTGCCTGGACTTCGTTCGGCTCTTCGTCCGAGAGGAAGCGCGCGGCATTCAGGCAGTAGACGCCGACGTCGGGCATACAGCCGCCGCCGGCAAGGGCACGCTTCTGCCGCCATTGGTTGGGGTCGCCCTGGTTCTGCGAGTTCGAAGAGACGAACTGCCTCAGCTTGCCGAGCTTGCCGCTGCGAATCATCTTGACGAGGGCGCGGTCGTAGGGCTCGTACTGGCTGCGATAAGCGATCATCAGCTTGACGTTGGCTGCGTTGCAGGCGGCGATCATGCGCTCGCAATCGCGGGTAGAGGTCGCCATGGGCTTTTCACACAGGATGTGTTTGCCGGCCTTGGCGCCGCGCAGGGTGAACTCGGCGTGCATGCTGTTGGGCAGAACGATATAGATGACCTGGACGGCGGGGTTCTGGGCGAGCTGGTCGTAGGTGGTGTAGTCGTAGAGGCCGGAGTCAGGAATGCCGTACTGGGCAGCGACTTTGCGAGCTTTTTCGCGGTCTCCGCTCACCAGCGCGACGGGTTTGCAGTATTTGCTTTTGCCCATGGCCGGCAGGATTTCGCCCAGGGTGAGGCGGCCAAGCCCGACGACGGCAAAGCCTACGCGCTGGGACTGGTTCTCAAAAGGGCCAGGGATCTTCTCCGGCTGCTCGGTCGAGGCGTGGTCCTGCGAGAGCTGGACGTCTTCCTGCTGGTTGGGTTTGGCCTGCTGCGGGCTGGCGGAGGAGCTGAGGCCTGCGGCGGCAACGGCGCTTGAGGCACCGAGAAGAAAGTTGCGTCGGCTGTATTCGGAATCCATGCGCCGTTGGGATGCGCGGGCCAGATGTGCAGGATGCCCCCTCGACGAGGGTTGCAAGACGGCCTCATTCGTCTGGTTTATTCGTCTGGTTTATTCGTCTATCTTCAAGTCGATGGTGAAGTCGTTCTTGCTATCGAACGAGCTAATGGATCGTGTCTTGCTCTTCTTGCCTTCGACCTTGGCCCAGAGCTGATAGTCGGTGTTCTGCGAGAGCTGGACAAACCGGTAGGAACCGTCGTCGATGCTGATCGCGCTGCGGACGGAGGAGCTGCGGCTGTCTTGAAGGTAGACGACCGCGCCTTTGATGGGGGCTCCGCCTTTGTCTTCGACCTTGCCATGAACAACGCGCTGCACGGGGCCGTGGTCCTGCGCGACGAGGTGTGCAGGGCTGGAGGCGAGGGAGGTCAAGAGGCAGAGTGAGAGGACAGTGGATGCGACCGTGCCGGCAATCTTCATACCCAAAGTATACGGACGGCCGCGCAAGGTGGATCGAGGAGTGCGGTCAGGCGTCTTCGTCGTCATCGGCCTCGCGGGAAAGGTCTTCGTCATCGTAGCCTTCTGCATCCACGGGAACGATTTCGAGCGGTTCAAGGGAGACGATCTCGAGCTCGGTACCGCATTCATCGCAGGTCACAGTCTCCCCTTCGTCGACTTCATCGACGTCGATGTGCAGCGGATTATCACACTCGGGACAGATGTTCGGCATCGTTCTAGACCTCCAGGTCACTGCGATTTTGGCATAGGATGACGAAAGTGCGGGAACTGTTTCAGCCCGAGGCAGAAGTTTCCTGGCTCTTGCCTCCTGAGTGTAGCGTTTTCGGTGCGGGAGGCGACATGCGGCAGCGCACGGGCCGAGGTGCGGTATGATCGCCTGAACATACGCACCCGAGGCTATGCTGATCCCATGACTGAGCGACTCTGCGCTTTTCCGCGGCTCCTTTTCTTAATGACTCTTCCGACGTGGCTGGTGACGGCACAGGCGCAGGTTCGAGTAGCACCGGTGGACCCGGCGGTCGCCAAGGCGATTGCGCAGATTTCGCCGACGAAAGTGCATGACGACATTGCCAAGCTGGTGTCATTTGGTAACCGGTCGACGCTTTCAAGCATGGACAAGGACTTGCCGGCGGGCACGGGTGTGACGGCGGCGGCGGACTGGATCTTCGGCGAGTTCGAGCGAATCTCGCAGGCCTGCGGGGGCTGCCTGGAGGTGAAGCGGGACGACTTTGTGGAGCCGGCGAATACGGCGGCGGGATCGCGAATCAGGCAGGACACGCGGCTGCAGAACATCTATGCGGTGCTGCGGGGCACGGACCCGGCGCAGGCCGAGCGGCGGGTGCTGGTGACCGGGCACTACGACTCGCGCAACTCGGATAACTTCAACACGCATGATCCGGCTCCGGGCGCGAACGACGATGCGTCGGGGGTGGCGGTATCGCTTGAGTCGGCGCGGGCGTTGTCGCAGCTGAAGTTCCCGGCCACGATCGTCTTTGTGGCCGTGGCGGGTGAGGAGCAGGGGCTGAATGGAAGCCGGCATCTGGCGAAGCTGGCGCGGGCGGAGGGTTGGAGTCTCGAAGCGGTGCTGAATAACGACATCGTCGGGGGCGACACGACGCCGGGGCAGACAGGGCAGGACAAGACGGCGGTGCGCGTGTTCTCGGAGGGTGTGCCGGGTCCGGCGACGGCACCGGAGCTGCGGCAGATCCAGACCTACGGGTACGAGTCGGATTCGACCTCGCGGGAGGTGGCGCGGGCCATTGCGGAGGTGGACCGGACGTACTTTGGCGGGCATGGCCGATCGGGAGCGTTCCATCCGGTGCTCGAGTTCCGGCGAGACCGCTTCGGCCGCGGCGGAGACCACACGTCGTTCAACGCGGAAGGGTTTGCGGCGGTGCGCTTTACGGAGTGGCAGGAGAACTTCGATCACCAGCACCAGACGCTTCGGACGGCCGAGGGCACGCTGCAGAACGGAACCAAGGGACAGATTGAGTACGGCGACTATTTAAAGTTTGTCGATACGGACTACGTGGCGAATGTGGCGCGTCTGAATGCGGCTTCCCTGGCGACGTTTGCCTCGGCCCCGGGTGAGCCGGCGGAGGTGCACATCCCGGCTGGCTCGACCGATAACAACTCGGTGCTGACGTGGAAGGCCCCGGCAGGCGCTCCGGCGGGGACGAGCTATGAGGTGGTGTGGCGACCGACGGCGGCTCCCGAGTGGACTGAAGTGCGATCGGCGGGAGCGGCGCTGACGCTGACTTTGCCAATCTCAAAGGATGACGTGGTGTTTGGGGTGCGAAGCGTGGATGCGGCAGGGCATCGCAGTCCGGCTGTGGCGCCAACGCCGGCGGGGCGTCCGGCGGCTATGGGCACGCCCGCGCCCGGCATCGCTCCGCAGTAAACGGGGTAGGATGGAGGGACGATGGCTCGCTCCGGCCCTACCTCGCTGACGCTTCCTCCGTTTGAAGGAGCGACGCGGAAACTCGTTCTTTGGAATGTGGTGACGTTTTTCGCATTCGTTCTGATTACGTTGATCTTTCCGCGGCTGGCCAGGCCTCTGACAGAGCATCTCTCGCTCATTCCGGAGGACTTATTCCATGGGCAGATCTGGCAGCTGATTACCTATGCGTTTATGCCGCTGGGTCTTGTGAACACGCTGTTTGCGATGCTGACGCTTTGGTTTTGCGGGTCGATGCTTGAAAGCGCCCATGGTTCGCGATGGCTGTATGAGCTCTACTTTGTCTCGGTGGCCGGCGGAGCGCTGCTGGCTTCGGCGTTTACGTACACGCGGCTGTTTCACCTGGATCCGGGCCTGGTCGTCGAGACGGGACCCTTCGCGGGAATCTTCGGCTTGCTGATTGCGATCGGGACCTACTTTGGCGACCAGGAGTTTTTGCTGTTCTTTCTGCTGCGGCTCAAGGCGCGGTACATGGTGGCGATCTACATCCTGATCGAGGTGGCTTTGCTGCTGACCTCGGCCAACACCTTCAGCGCGGCGGTCCAGCTTTCGGGTGCGCTGTGTGCCTTTTTGTTTCTGCGCCTGGCTCCGCGGCGAGGGCTGGGCTTCCTGGTCTCCGAGCGTCTCTACAGCCTGCGTAATGAGTACTACCGGGCGAAGCGGAGACGGGCGGCGAAGAAGTTTCAGGTGTACATGCGCAAGCAGAACCGCGAGGTGCACTTCGACAGTAACGGGAAATATGTTGATCCGGACGAAAAGGGTTCCAGCGACAAGCACTGGATGAACTAGACGGACGTGGAGCGTAAACGCCGACTCAGGATTGCCCGTCGGACGAGCAACCGAAGCAGGTGTTGTTCCAATCCAAGCGGACTGGTTCGGCAGTCGGACGCCTCTAGCTGCCCCGCCATGCTGCATCTAACAACCCGAATCCGCACCGTCAAAGGATGGCATGCACATTGCTTCTGTAGGAACCGCGTTTCCGGACCACCGCTACACCCAGTCTGAGATAGCCGAAACCCTGGTGGAGCGCTGGCGCGACAGGATGCCGGAGCCCCGCGTCCTGACGCGCCTGCACGCTAACTGTGGCGTCGACACCCGCCATCTCGTCCTGCCCATTGAAGAGTATGCGCAGCTGAGAGGCGGCTTTAAACAGACCAACGATCTCTGGATCGAAGCCGCCGTCAACCTTGGCCAGCAAGCGGTCGAGCGCGCGCTCACGCCGCTCGGCCTCACCCCTGCCGACATCTCGGCCATCTTTTTCGCCTCCGTCACCGGCATCGCTTCCCCGACCATCGATGCTCGCCTGATCAACCTGATGCCGTTCCCGACTCACGTCAAGCGCACGCCTATCTTCGGCCTGGGCTGCGTCGCGGGTGCCGCCGGCATCTCCCGCGCGTCGGACTACCTGCGCGCCTTCCCCGACCAGTGCGTCCTCCTGCTCTCGGTTGAGCTTTGCTCCCTCACCTGGCAGGACGACGACCAATCCATCGCCAACCTTATCTCTACCGGGCTCTTCGGGGACGGCTGCGCTGCCGTCGTGCTGGCCGGAGACAACGTGACGCTGCCCAAACCGCCCGCCAGCGCTCCTGGCATTCTTGCGACGCGCAGCACCTTTTACCGCCACACCGAACACATCATGGGCTGGGACATCCGCGACACCGGCTTCCGTATCGTGCTCTCTCCGGACGTCCCCAAGGTCGTGCTGGAAAACGTTCGCCGCGACGTCGAAAGCTTCCTCGCCGAGCACTCCCTCACCCTTGCCGACATCGGCTCCTGGATCTTCCACTCCGGCGGCCCCAAGGTTCTCGAGGCAACCGAAAACGCACTGGATCTGCCCGAAAACGCCCTCGCCCTGAGTTGGAAATCGCTTCGCGAGGTCGGCAATCTCTCCGCCGCTTCCGTGCTCTGCGTGCTCGCGGACACCCTGGCAACGCAGCCCGGAAAACCCGGCACCTACTCTATTCTCGCCGCTATGGGACCCGCATTCTGCCTAGAACTGGTGCTGCTGCAATGGTAGACACCCCGGTTACAACGCCAGCGCAGTTGTCCCATCACGGAGCGAAACCGTACACTTCAGGCATGACCGACCTCGAGTCTTCCATCATCGATCTGATCGCCCGCTCGAAGTCGATCTCGCCGGCCTCCATTTCCTCAGCCACCACCTTTGACGAACTGAACATCGACTCGCTCGACAAGATCAATCTTTCCTTTGAGGTCGAAGAACTCTTCTCCATCCAAATTCCGGACGCCTCGATCAACTCGCTGCGCACGGTCGGCGACGTAATCGAGGGCGTCCGCGCCCTGCGGGCCAAACAGCACGCCTGAACCCATGTCGTCTCAGCTCCTCATCGCCACTCTCGTGTTTGCCGGCATTGCGCTCTACACGCACCGCCTCCTGGACGCTCTTACCGCACACCGCAAGCTCCGTCGCCCTCACCCGCATCTTGTGCTGATCTTCCGCCTCTGGTTCGGCGCACTATGCCTCGCCTCGCTTTGGCTTTTGTTTCATATCTCGCGCCCTGAAGCGGCTGTCCGGCCGCACCCGTAGACTAGAGCAGGAAGGAAGCGCAGGGATGAACCGCGTTGTGATCACAGGTCTGGGCTGCCTCTCGCCCATCGGCAACTCTCCCGGCGCGCTCTGGACTTCGCTTCTCTCCGGAAGCTCCGGCATCCGGCACTTCGTCCCTGAAGACGCGCTCCCTGACCCAACGCTTCGCTTCACCAACATCGCGCAGGTCCAGGGCTTCGACCCCTCCTCGCTCTCCCCCGCCCAGCTCACCCTGACCGAACGCTGCGCCCAATTCGCCCTGCTCGCTGGCCGCCAGGCTATGACGGAATCCAGCCTGCTCAACCATCACGCCTCCAGCCGGATTGCGCTCATCCTTGGCTGCTCCACCAATGGCCGTCACGCCGAAGAGCCCGAGATCGGCCGCGTCTACACGGACAACGCCCGTGTCCACCCGCTCACCATCCCCCGCTCCATGGCCTCGACCGGCCTGGCGCAGGTCGCCATGGACCACCACATTACCGGGCCCTCGTTCACCGTCTCGACCGCCTGCGCCTCCGGTGCCCACGCCATTGGTATGGCCTTTCAGATGGTCCGCTCTGGCCTGGTCTCGGCCGCACTCGCCGGCGCGCATGAGGCTCCCTTGACCCGCAGCTTCCTCCGCGCCTGGGATTCCATGCGCGTGGTTTCCCCCACTGCCTGCCGGCCGTTTTCTGCCGACCGCGACGGTATGACTCTTGGCGAAGGAGCCGCCCTGCTGACGCTTGAGACCCTTGCCTCCGCCCGCGCCCGCAACGCGACCATCTACGCCGAAATCCTCGGCTTCGGCATGTCTACTGACGCCCACCACATCACCCAGCCCCGCCCCGAAGGCGCTGCCCAGGCTATCTTCGCCGCGCTTGATGATGCGGCCCAGACCCTCGCCGGTACGGACCAGCCGGGCAGCGCTCACACGCTTCGCGAGCAGGTCGCCTGCATCAGCG
Source organism: uncultured Acidobacteriaceae bacterium (assembly GCA_964245195.1). GTDB lineage: Bacteria > Acidobacteriota > Terriglobia > Terriglobales > Acidobacteriaceae > Edaphobacter. The sequence goes on from CAXTLR010000003.1 coordinate 199,252, forward strand.
CCCACGGCACCGCCACCCGCGCCAACGACTCCTCCGAAGCCGCCGCGCTCGAGCTCGTCTTCGGCCCACGCCTCGCGCAGATTCCGCTCTTTGCCACCAAGGGCTTCCACGGCCACTCGCTTGGCGCCTCTTCCGCGCTGGAAACCCTCATCACCGCCCTGGCGCTACACCATCGGACGCTTCCCTTCACTGCCGGAACCTCCACCCGCGACCCCGATCTCCCTGTCGACCTGGTCCTGAACACCCCGCGCGCGCTTCCGCCCGATCAGCCCACCCTCGCACTGGCGAACTCCCTGGCTTTTGGCGGGCTCAACGCCATGCTCCTGCTGCGCACCGCTCCCTGATCTCTGCTATCCCTGGGCTACTGACTTATAGATGAGAGGTTGACGACGTTGCCGGTGACGCCTCCGCTTCGCTGACAGGAGATGTCAGCGTTGGCAAGTCGTCCCGAACCTCCAGGACCATCAGCGTTCCCCCTGTTGGTCCTTCCGCCTTATACGCCAAAACCGCAGGTAGTCCCGCCAGGTGAAAACAGGTCGCGTAATGATCCTCGCCGACCCACAGCGTGTCGGAGAATCCACTTTCATAGCGCCCGTTTGTTGCCACGGTCAGAGCAGCCGCCTTGGGATCGTTGGGCTGCAGAACCAGACTCAGCCCGCTTTTATCACAGGACGAACTAACGATCGTGCCGCGAGCCACCGTGGCCTCGGATGGAAGCGCAAATGTCAGAGGCGCCTCCGCGCTGCGGGTCTTGCCAGGAATCAGGTTCCAGAGGTCCACCGCCTCGTCGTGATCTGAGCCCGGCCAGCGACTTGCCACGTTGCGAGCGTACGCTTCCGCCATCGTCGGACGCGACTGCAACAGAATGTAGCCATTTAGTAGGTGATAGCCCGCCCGCCAGGGCTCAAGCTTTTCCGCCTGGAGTGCAGCCTTGTAGGCCGCGTTCATGTCTCCCAGCCTCCATTGAACGAGGGCTGTCTCCACCAATGCCGGCGCAAACTTTGGCGCCTTCTTCTCGATCTCTTCAAGGGCCTGCCGAGTCTGCTGCAATTGCTGCTTGTCCTGTGACTTGAGCGGGGTCCTGGACATCAGTAGAGCGAACGCAGCTCGGTAACACGTAGGGTCGGCCGAGACGGCTCTCTGCCATTCCGTTTTCGCCTCCTCATCATGGCCTAAACGCCAAGCGACAAATCCCAATTCCTCATGAGGACCGGCCAAGGAAGGATCCGCCGCTTCCGCCGCCTCAAGCCGTACCTTGCCTTCCCCACCTTCGTGGGCCCCAATCTCGAAAGAGCCGATCTCATAGTCTGCTTCGGCAACCGTCAACACCTTTGCCGGAAAAGCCTTCTCGTCGAATGCTTGCATGGGTGGCAAGACTCCTGCCGTCAAAGTGAAGCCCGAGAGGTAACGGAAAAGCTTCTCTTCAAATGCATGAGGGTCGCCAAAGGTTTGTTCGAACGCCTCTTTTTGCGACGTTCCTTTTTCCAGCAGAGCTATAAAACTATTCAGCTTGGCGCCTCCTCCCATCTCAGGGCCGAACGTCATATAGTGCACCACGCTCCACGACTCGCCATAGAAGAGATCCTCACGGCGCTCGTCTTTGCTATAGGTTCGGCCGTTAGCTGCCAGCAACTCCATCAGAGGAATGCGAGGCTCGCTCAACAAGTGCCTAAGCCGAATCGAAGGAGCACCCACATAGATGCGGTCGCCTTGAAAGCGGGTGTAACCGTAAAACTCTGCCATTCCCTCGTCCAGCCACGTCGGCAGCCAATGCACGTTGGCGTGGAGAACGCTGTGAGCGTACTCGTGAAAGACCACAGCCTGATTGAGATCTCCGAAAGTATCCAGCCGCACCATGGCATATTGCCGTTCCCACCCGCGAAAGAACTCTCCGGCAATCCGATCCCGTCCCTTCCACAACACAGGTCCCAAAGCGTGCAGACCTGATTCGCGCACAGCGATCACAAGCAGGGGAGCTCCCGTGTCCAGCGCGGCGTTCTTAAAACGCACGGCAAATACTGAGCGCATCTGTTCGAATTCCTTGGCAACCTGTCTCCCGTCATGCTCGGAGCCGTCCGTGACCACGCGAAAGTGCGGGCTCTGGACCTCTCGCCACGTCTCCGCCATGCCACGGGACGCCCCCAGCAACCCAAACCAGACAACCAGACACGCCACACTCTGGCGAAGACGAGCAAGTCGTTCCAACATGCTTGCTATTCTCGGAGTACATTTACGCTCCGTCAAGATCAACTTGGTGGGATCGCCCCCAATGGTAATCAGCGGAAAGCGGCTCAGTAAGCGTCTGTTCCGTTATCAACCCGGAGCAGCCCCACGCCTCGCATATAAATCTCTGCTTCAATAGTCCAGTGACCCTAACCCCCCAGCACCCCTTCGACCTGGCCTCCATCCCCATTGGCCGCGGTGGTCTCTTCCTGATCGCCGGCCCCTGCGTCCTCGAGTCCGAAAGCCATGCACGCAAACTCGCCGAAGCCATCCTGCGCATCACCTCCGCGCTCCAACTCCCCTGGATCTTCAAGGCCAGCTACGACAAGGCCAACCGCACCAGCATCCGCAGCTTTCGCGGGCCCGGCCTCGTTGAAGGCGCGCGCATCCTCCGCACCATCGCCCGCGACCTATGCGTCCCCGTCCTTACCGATGTCCACACCCCCGAGGACTGTCCCCGGCTCTCGGACGCGCTCGGCGACGCCGAAGCTATGCTCCAGATTCCCGCGTTCCTCTGCCGCCAGACAGACCTGCTCATCGCCGCCGCCCAGACCGGACGGCCCATCAACATTAAGAAAGGCCAGTTCGTCGCCCCTCCGGACATGCGCCACGCCGTCACGAAGGTCCGCGACTCCGGCAATCAACGGGTCAGCCTCTGCGAGCGCGGTGCCAGCTTCGGCTACAACAACCTCGTCGTCGACATGCGCGCGCTGCCCATCCTTCGCGCCTTCGCCCCAGTCGTCTTCGACGCCACCCACTCCGTCCAGACGCCCTCCGCCGCTAGCGGGGCTGGAGGACAGGCCGTCAGCGGAGGCCAGCCTGAGTTCATCCCGGTGCTCGCCCGTGCTGCCGTGGCCGCCGGGGTCGACGGCATCTTTCTCGAGGTCCACGACAATCCTCCCGAGGCCAAGTCCGACGGAGCCAATGCTCTCCCACTCAGCCGCTTGCGAGAACTGCTCGCGCAGCTGCAACGCGTCCATGTGGCTGTTGCCTGAGCTTTTGTCCAGTGCGCAAGACAAAAAAAGGCCCCTCGGGTGAGGGGCCAATCTGCCTTGGTTCTCTCTGGTTAGGAGAGCCTGGTGCGGATGCGCTCGTGCCTGCTGGCTGCATCTCGCGAACTTGAGTTGAACTTAGTTGGTTCCTGGAGAAGGAGCGGAAACTCCCGTCGTCTGCGTCCCTGCGCTCATCGCGGCCAGACTATTGTGCAGCACCGTGATCCGGACTCCGTTGACCAGCGGCTTCTCGTCGATGGTTCCGGCGGAGCCAACCTGCTTGCCTAGGCCAGTCTTATAGATGCGGTAAACCGGCACTTGGTGAGCCTCCACCAGGTAACGAACCACTGAATCAGCCATCGCCTGCGATGAGGCCACGCCGGCGCGGCTGTAGCCCTGCACCTCGACGATATAGCCCTTCTCACCGGTCAGGCTCGTGGCTACCTCATCCAGGCTGGCCTTGCTTTTGCTTCCGAGCGCCGTGCGGCCAGCGACGAACGGGAGTTCCGTCGCGCTGACCTTCTGATATTGGTCGAGGTTGGAAACTGTGCCGTTCAAAGCAGCCGTCTTGCCGTTGGCTGAAACCGCAAGCGAGTTTGCCCGATTCGCGCTGTTCGACGCATCCGCGGCATGCGCGTCCGCCGTGCTCGCCGCTGCCATGGCTTTGTTGATGCCGGAGGTAGCGCGCGCATCCACGTCGCGGATGTCGTTGGCATTTTTGGCCTGCAGCTCATCAAGTTCGTTGGCGCGATCGCGGATCGGCTCAACCTGCCTCTGAACCCACTTCTTACGGGCCAGCGGATTCATGTGGCCCCAGAAGCCCTCCTTCGACTGCTGCTCCAGCGGCTTACCCGTGGCATAGCTGCCGGAGATGTCGGGGCTTGCGGACGTCTGACCTGTCGTTGCCGCCGTGCTCTGCGCCTGCGGCGTTGGAGTCGTTTGTGCCCACAGCGGGCAAAGGGTGCTGAACACCAGCAAGCTGGCAGTACCTAGGATCTTCCGTGTTTCCATGGAGCGCGCCTCCCTCTTCCGGCTTCCTTCTATCCCTCGAAAGCTCGGACGGCCGAACTAACAGGCCATATGCATTCGAAGTAGAGCAACTTGTCTGCCAAACTGAGTGTGATCCGTAAACCCTTTCTCTACAACAGCAAAGCGCTTGATGAACCATTCTTGCCAAGTTGAGGGTAGGTAAAAATGTCTGAAGCTGCGACTCATCCGCGTTCCCGTTGTTCAGCCAGGCACCATGCTCTGAAAGCTATGCACCGATTGTGGTATTTTCTCTCAGTCACGAAAAAGGCCGGGCGTGCGCCCTCTGGTACCCGGCAAAACCCACGACTCCTCAATACTTTCATCCGCAAACCTCCCCGAGAACGACGATGATGCTACGCCGCACGCCAGCTACCCAGCCCCTTGTTCCCCGTTTTTCCACCCTCACATCTACTCAGACCGCCGCGCGTAAGGGAAACAGGCTGCCAGCGCTCGAGCGCCAGGCTGGCCGCCGCTCCAAGAGCGCCCTTTTCCTGGTCCCGAAGAGCCGGAGTCCCAGGCTGGCTCGCCGATCAAAGCCGCGCATGGCGGATGGGCTCTTCCTAACCGTGGCCGTGGCGGCGATGGTTGCGCTCTGCTGGACGCTCCTTTAGTTCCGCATCCGTCCGATTCAGCCGAAGTGAGCGCGTTTCACTGTCTGCCGGTAGTCCGGCCCGATCATCTCGACGGGCATGCACATCTCCTGCAGACGACTGCGCATACGCTCGCCGATGCGGTCGCCCAGCGTCTCGTTCCGCAGGGCTCCACGCGATTCTTCCATCGCGCTCAGCGGCCGGCCTGCGCTTAGCACCGGTTCGCGATTGGCGTAGTTGGTAGTGAGGATGGTCGTGAGCCGCTCGTTGTAGCGGGTGTTGAGGATGTGCGCGAGCGTGTCGAACACCCAGTCGCTGGGTTTGGAAGCGCCCAGCTCATCCAGAACCAGCACCTCCGCCGTGAAGATCGGCTTCAGGATCTCGTGCTCCGTCTCAGCTACGTTGCGGTTGAAGCTGTTCTGCACCTTCTTGATGAGGTCGTGGAAATGGAAGAAGATTCCTGTCGCTCCCCGGTCCTCAATCAGGGCCTTTAGGACGCCGACAGCAAGATGCGTCTTTCCCGTTCCGATCGATCCGGTCAGCAGCAGACCCATGCCGCTGGTTTCAAGCGGGTAGCAGCGCACGAACTTCTCCGCCGTGTACTTGGCGTTGTTGAGGGTGTAGCCCTGGTTGTCGCGGTCGGCGGTCTCGTAGTTATCGAGCGTGCTGGCGCGGTAGAGCCGGGGAAGGTTGGCGGCCGACAGCGCGCGCTCCTGGCGGCTTTTGACCCGGCACGCGCACTCCCGCGCGGCCCGCGAGCCATCTTCCCGCTCGATGAGCAGCATTCCGGCGCCGCCGCACAGTTCACACACGTCGTCCATCGCTCCAGTATCTCAGCTTAGGGCAGGCTTCCGGAGCCTGCTGAATACCATTGCCGCTTGTGCGAATCAAAGATAAACTGAGGGAAGTGCGTCGCTCCCGCCTTGCGCGGCAGCGGCTGCTCTCATAGCAAGCCGGTAGCGCGACAGGCTCTTCGATGTGACGGTGACCGTACCCGTTCGCAAGCGATCCGCAAGCCGGCCAAGGCCCACAAAGGATACGCAATGCCAAAAGCTGGAGTACACCCGAAGTACGACGACATCACCGTAAAGTGCGCCTGCGGCAACTCGTTTCAGACGCGATCCACCCACAAGGGCGACATCGTGCTTGAAATTTGCGCCGCCTGCCACCCCTTCTTCACCGGCAAGCAGAAACTGATCGATACCGCCGGCCGCGTGGATCGCTTCCGCCGCAAGTTCGCCCAGTCGGACGCTTCAAAGGCTGCGGCCGCCGCTAAGTAACTGTCACGCACCAGCTGAATGGGCCTCCGCCGTCCAAGCGGAGGCCCTTCCTCTGTAAGAGCCCATCCATGCAAAAGCACTGGGACAACCCGCTCCAAAACACCATGCCCGCCGAGGCACGAGTCCCTGCCACGCTCCAGGTCGGCAACGTCAGCATCGCGCCCGCAACCGTTCTTGCTCCCATGGCCGGCGTCACCGACACCGTCTTCCGGCGCTTCATCAAGAACGCCAGCAAGTTTACTCCAGGTGCTGCCGACACCGACGTCGACGCCCTCACCTCGAACCAGCAGTCCGGCTGCGGCCTCATCATGACCGAGTTCACCTCGGCAGACGGCCTCTCGCGCATGCGCGAGACCAAGCGCAAGCGCTACCTCACCTACTACGACGACGAACACCCCATCTCCGCGCAGATCTTCGGCTCAAACCCCGACACCCTTGCCGAGAGCGCCCGCATCTGCCAGGACGCCGGCTTTGACATCGTTGACCTGAACCTCGGCTGCCCCGCCAAACGAGTCGTCAGCTGCAATGGCGGCTCTGGCTTGTTGCGCGATCTCCCGCTGATCGAAGTCATCTTCAAACGCGTGCGCGCCGCCATCTCCATTCCCTTTACGGTCAAGTTTCGCCTGGGCTGGAACGATGCCAACATTGTCTGCGTGCCGCTCGCGAAGCTGGCCGAGGATTGCGGCCTGAACGCAGTCGCGCTCCACGCCCGCACCCGCGAAGACGGCTACTCCGGCCAGGCGCGCTGGGAGTACATTGCCGCCGTCAAGGACGCGGTGCGCATCCCCGTAATCGGCAACGGCGACATTCTTACCCCAGAAGATGCCGCAGCCATGGTCGCCCAGACCGGCTGCGACGCCGTCATGATCGGCCGCGCCGCTCCGGCCAACCCATGGATTTTCCGCCAGATTGCGCAGTACACCGCGTCCGGCCACTACGTCTGCGCCACTGACGAAGATCGTTACCGCATGATTAAGGCCTACTTCGGCATGCTGCTGCATGAACTCGAGGAGCATCCGATCGTTGCTGGTATTGCAGGGTTCGAGTTGTCCGACGAAGAGAAGCGCCTGCAGCGGAACCGCGAATCCGCCCAGCGTGAAACCATCGGCAAGATGAAGCAGTTTGCCAGTTGGTTCACGCACGGGATCCCGGGAGGCGCTACCTTACGCAGGCAGATCTTCGAGTCGAGAGACGGCAACTCCGTCCTGGTTGCTGTCGAGGGCTTCTTTGAGGCTCGCCGAAGCCTTGAAGCGCAGATGCCAGAGCTGCTGATGGCTTCTAGCTACCCCTTCCGAAGCTAGGCTCTACGAGCCGGACGGCGGAGTCGCATCCTGCCAGCGCTTGCCGGCTTCGACGCCGATTCCGTGCTCATAGATTAGGTTTCCACCAAGGTGAGCCGAAAGCGAGACCATCACATAACCTGCCGCAGCCAGCGCGCGCGCTCTCGCCCGCGTGCTGTATCTGCGCCGTGCCAGCGCCGACCACCCGAACAACACCGTCGCCCCTATGTTGAGCAATCCATGCACTGCGCCGATGCGCCGCGGTGCCTCTTCCTTGATTTCGGCCCAATCGTTCATGCCGAGGATCGCGGCTCCGGCCGCCCCAACCAGCCCCAGCAGGTTCGTCGCATCCGCGGCCGCATCCATAGTCCGGTTGCCGAAAATGGCGCCGATCCCGTCAAACAGCACGGTCGCCGTCCAGGACCCTACCGGTACATCGGTCATCACCGCATGCAGAGGCTCGTGCAGCCAGTCGCCGTGCAGGAGCGATCGCACTCCCTGCGCATTCTTCCCGAAACTGTGAACGCCTCGCGAACGGCATGCTGCGCGGATGTTTCGGCGGCTGACGAGATCCAATTTTGCCGCTCTGCCAGCCTTGCCAGAGGATCGGCGCTTCTGTGATCGTTGCTCAGCATAGAGATCCTTGTCTCAAAACGAAAGGGCAGACGCACCTCATGTGCGCCTGCCCAGACTTAGCTACTTCTTGCCTTTTCCGGCCGGCTTGCTTGTGCTCTTCTTGGCGGACTTCGCGGGAGGCGCTTCTTCTTCGTCTTCCTCGTCCTCCTCCTCTTCGTCGTCCCCGATCGCTTCCTTATTGACGCTTTCGGATACCTCGGTCAGCTTCTGGTCTGTCGCCTTCTCCTCTTCGAGCGTCTGGCCGAGCAATTGCGCAATGTCGTCATGGCCCATGGCCGTTGCCAGCGCAACGACCGTACCGTACGCTGCGATCTCGTAGTGCTCCATCCGCTGCCCGCAGGCGATCAGCGCCGCATCCAAAATCGGCCCCTTCTCGATCTCTTCCAAAGCCTCGGAGGTTTCCTCGACCAGGCCCTTCATTGCCTCGCACGTCTTGCCGGAGGCGCGCTTCTCGAGAATTTCAAAGACCTGATCCAGCCGCTCGACCTGGCCCTTGGTCTCTTCGAGATGCGTCTGAAGCGCCGCTTTCAGCTGCGGGGACGAGACCGCCTTGGCAAGCTTGGGATACGCGCGGATGGCCTGCTTTTCCGCGGAATAGATGTCCTTCAATTCGTCGACAAAGAAGTCCTGTGCCGTTTTGATTGCCATGCTGCCTCTGCGCTACGCTCCGCTCTCGGAGTTCAATGGAATTGGGTTACGAGCGGTTAGGATGCAAAGGCAGCAAGGGCGGTTCGCTTCGCGGCCAAGTCTTTTACATGATGCGGAAGCGTTCCCGCAGCATGCGCTGAAACCGCGGCCGCCAGATGATCTCGTATGCCAGTTCCTTGTCCGGAAACATTGTCAGCGCGGCTTTTTTCGCGTCCGCAATCATCTGCGACGCCTCGTCGATCGTCAGCGATCCGTCCTGCGCGATCACCTGCATGACCATGTTCATCATCATCTGCATCCGCCGGATCAGCTTCTGTTCGTCGACAGCATCGTGTGCATTCGTCTCCGATAGGTTCGTGCCGGTCGTCTCTGCCATGCGCTCCTCCAGGGAATAAACCTGATTATCGTAGTTTGATTTAGGAAAAGGAAAGCGCGATTCACGCCCGGTTTACATGGGCAGTTCTCCAGAAGACCTCCGAGCGCCTGTAAGCTCATGCAGCAGGTCGTCCCAGCGGCGTCCATATTCATCCCATCCGCCGACCGACCCGACCCGCACCCGCGCCGCTGCCGCCATGCGCGCGCGCAACTCGGTGTCGTCCGCCAGCTGCTGCATGCGCAGGGTGAGCGCCTCGACATCGCGGTCGCCCACGATGAATCCTTCCACGCCATCGGTAAACAAATCCTCCGCGCCGGTCGCCACGGTCGCGATCACCGGGCACTCACAGGCCATCGCCTGCGCCTGCACCAGTGCCAGGCCTTCCTCGACGGACGGCAGCACCAGGCAGTGGCTGCGGCTCATTTGCTCGACCAGCTTCGCCTGCGAGATGGCTCCGGTAAACGTCACCTGCCCGGTCGGAAGACGCGGCAGCAGCTCCTTCATATGCGCCTGCATCGCGCCGGCCACGGTCAGGTGCTTGCGCGGATGGCGCACGCGCGCGAACGCCTCCAGCAGATACGGCACACCCTTGCGCAGGCTAACCTGCCCCGCAAATAGCACCTCGAAGGTATCCTGTGCCGGCTCAGCCACCTTATGGAAGCGATCGAGCCGCACCCCGTACGGGATGACCACGACCTTCTCCGGCGCCACTCCCATCTCCAGGAACGAGCGCCGCGCCACGCTCGACGGAACCGTGATCCGGTCCGCGGCCGCGTAGCAGGCCTCCTCGCGCTCCGTCACATGCGGCGGCTGCACCGGCTGTGGCAAGCTCCAGCGTGCGAACTCCTGTCGCAGCACCCGGTCCATAAACCGCTGGTGCGTCGAGCCCCGGTCACAGACGTATTTGCCGCCGTTTCGCTGCACCTTTTGCCCGGTCAGCAGACCCGCACCCGAGATGCCGATGAACGCGTCGCACCGCGGGATCACCAGCCGCGTCCACTGGTCGAAGGCCAGCGGATTGATCCGCTTCATCTCCCTTGAGACAGCCGGCGGATAGAAGCTCCTGAGATCCAGCAGGTAGTCCGGCAGGTGAACCCATGGAAAGGTCCCTACCAGCGCGCGCGGGAGTCCCTCCCGCTTCAGCCGCGCCCAGGGCCAGGTCGAGTAGATCTTGCGCAGATGCCCCCGGCGATTGAGCTGGTGCGCCAACTCGAAGTGGTGAAACACACCCAGGACGGCTTGGACGATTTGCATGGTTTTCTGCGCTCATCGTATCAGTCAGGAGCGCCGGGGCCTCCTGGCTGAATGCCGTTCGCGACGCTTCCATCCGGGCTCAGCAAATAGGTCGAGAGGCCGAACTCATCCGTACGGGCCAGCCTGGTCCCGCGCGCCGCCAGCCGGTCGAGAACCTCGCGCCGCGGATGGCCAAACGTATTGTTGAGGCCCACGCTCACCACCGCGACCTGGGGTGCAGCCGCCGCCAGGAACTCCTCCGTCGAGGATGTTCGGCTGCCGTGGTGGCCCACCTTCAGCAGCGTGACGGGGTGCACCCGGCCATCGGCCAGCATGATCGACTCGCTCGGCTTTTCCGCATCGCCTTCGAGCAGCGCTGACGCCTTCCCATAATCCATTCGCAGCACCACCGAATCGTCATTCTTCGGCGTACCCGGATTGCGGTATCCCGCGGCCGGCGACAGCACCGAGATCCGTACCGGTCCCCACGGCATCTCGTCGCCCGCGTGCACATGCCGCACCGTGATTCCGAGGTGATGCGCCTGCTCGAGCAGCGCGCTGTAGAGCGGCGAGCGCGGATCAATGCTCACCCACAGCTCGCGCGGACGCAGATCGGCCAGCACCGCCGGCATGCCGCCCATGTGATCGGTGTGCGCGTGCGTCAGGACGACCACGTCCAGCCGCCGCGCCCGCCGCGACCACAGGTACGGCGCCACCACCTCCTCGCCCACATCGAAGTTCGCCACCACCTCACCCGATCCGTAGATCCCCGCGCCATGGTGCCCGATCGGCCCACCCGCATCGACCAGCATCGCTCGCCCGTCGGGGTTGACGACCAGCACACTATCTCCCTGGCCTACATCGATTGCCGAAACCTCGAGCGTCCCGGGCGTCCGCACCATCGGCTCCGGCCACAGTACGAGCGCGGCCAGCGCCGGCAAGGCCAGACCCGCCGCGACCGCACCCCAGCTTGACCGCCGCACCGCCCAGCAGCATCCGGCCCAACCCACGAGTGCCAGCCCCGCCACCCACCAAACCGGCCCCGGCACCCGCACGTCCGCGGCAGCCAGATGGCTGATGCGGCCGATCACCCACGTCACTCCATGCAGCAGTCCTGCCGTCACCACACCCGGGATCACCGCCAGCCACGAGCTCACCAGCGAGCAGGCGAACGTCATGACGGCGCTCCCGGCGAGCAGCCCCACTACCGGCAAAGCCACCATGTTCGCCGGCAAGCCGAAGATTGCCGCGCGATGAAAGTAGGTCGCCATCGGCAGCACCATGATCAGCTCAACCACCACCCCCACCATGGCCAGCTCCAAGGCCCAAAACAACACGCCGAGAGCCATCGCCGGAAGCTTCTTCGCCCAGCCGCCAAGCAGCGCCGCAAACGCCTCCCCCCACACCTCCAGCATGAGCACGAACTGCGCTTCTCGCGGTTCACCTCGCGCCCGGCCTTCCCGGAACACCTCCCGCGTCCAACGCCCGTAGCGCAGAAAACTTCTGTGCGTCAGCGGGACGGCAATCCCAGCGATCGCCATGATGACCAACACCGTCATCTGGAAGCTCGCCTCAAACAGGCTTTTGGGTGCCCAGACCAGCAGCGCCAGCACGGCGGCTCCGAGCGCGTTCAGGCTGTCGCGGTCGCGGGAAAGCAGCCGGGCCAGCAGGTACACCGACGTCATCACCAGCGCGCGCTGCGCCGGCTGGCCGAACCCGGTGAGTGCCGCGTATGCCCCGGATGCAGCCAGGGTCAGCAGCGTGGCCATCCACGCCGGGGCGCGCAGCCGCCGCAGCAGCCAGAACAACGATCCCGCCAGCAGCGCCAGATGCAGCCCCGAAACGACGAACAGGTGAAACGTTCCGGTCCGCTCAAAGCCGACGCGGAGCCCGTGCGTCAGCCCGGCGCGATCCCCGAACAGCATCGCGTCCAGCATCAGCGCGTCGGTCTCGGTCAGCCGCAGCCCACGCGGCACGCTCCGGTTGGCTGCCGACCGGGCAAAGCCGTTCAGCCGCCCCGACGCCCAGGCCTGCGCCGCCCGCAACCGGCATGGCCAGGTTTTCTCGGCAGAGCCGATGACTGCAATCTGCGCCCCGCCTACGCTGGCCTGCGCGGCAATTCCCTGCTGCTCCAGCAGGTAATCCGCGTACTGGAACGCCCCCGGATCGCGGTAACGCACCGGAAGCTTCATCCGCAGCGGCATTTCCAGCCGGTCGCCACAGCGCGGCTCGAAGCGCGCGGCCTCCGCCTCGTACACCGAGATGCGCACCCCGCCCGTGGCCGGAACCATGGCCGCCGTGTCGGGCGTCACCTGCTCGACCGCATCGACGGCAAGATCGATCGAGAGCCGCCGGCCGCTGGACTCCCGCACCTCCTCAACCGCCTCCCACGGTGGCACCGCATCCGCGTCGGTCGACTCCGCCAGCGTGGGCATCTCGCGCACCCGCACCACCCTCCCGCGCACGGTCCGGCTCAGGTTGTCGGCATCACTGATAAGTTGTAGCGGGATGACCGGCCCCGGCTGCCATTCCGCCGCCGCCACCCCCAGCACGACCCAGACCGCGGCCACTGGAAACGCGGCCACACGTTGCTTGCCAAGCAGGCTTGCGCCAGCCAGAGCGCCGAGCAGAGCCAAGGCCGCCAGCAGCACCGGCAACGAAATCCACACACAGCGCGCAGTCTGCAGGCGCGCCAGCACGATGCCGCCAGCGAAGCAGATCGCCGCCGCCGCCAGGGGCGCCCGTCGAAAGCTCATCCGTTCTATCGCTGGCCTGGCGTGCATAGGGCTCGTTCCGTTCGGACGATCGCAACGCTTTCCTTCTACACCATCAGCGTCGAACGAGAAATACAACTGTCTCCAGGTGGAAGGTCTGCGGAAATAGATCCACCATCTGCACGGACTCGATGCGGTAGGCGGCCCGGGTCAGCACGGCGAGATCGCGCGCCAGTGTCACCGGATCGCACGACACGTAGATGACTCGCGCCGCGCCCACCTGCGCCAGGGCCGCCGCACCCTCCAACCCCAGCCCAGCCCGCGGAGGGTCGAGCACCACCAGCTCCGGCCGCTCGCGCTGCGTTGTCTGCGCCTGCAAAAAGGCAAGCACCGGAGCCCGGACCGCGGTGAATGCCGGCTGGCCTTTCGCGCCCCGCGCCGCTGTCGCCAGGTCGCGCGAAGCTGCCTCGCCCGACTCCACCGCGATCACCTGTCCGCCTCGCTCAGCCAGCGCCCTCGAAAACAGGCCCACGCCAGCGAAGAGGTCCCACGCGAGCCCTCCAGAGGCCTGCGCGGACACCAGTTCAAGCAGGGCATCCACCAGAAAGCGATTGACCTGGAAGAACGCTCCCCGGCTGACCCAGTAGGTGCGCCCGCCACACACGTAGTGCAAGCCGGCCGCACCCCAGGCCGCACCCGGCCAGCTTCGCCGCACGCGCCGGTTCAGCTCCGGATGGAGCTCCGCTCCGGCGCCGGCCAGCTCCGGCACCTGCGTGCGCAGGCGTTCGCACAGGCGTGCAAACCCGTCCGGCGACCCCCGCGCCGGCTCCGCATCGCGCAGGAAAAACATCGCCTGCAGTCTCGATTCATCGCCCGTGCAGAAGAGCTCGACCTCCGCCGTAGAAGCGAGCCAGCCCGCCGCCTGGGCGTCCTCCCGGCCCAGTTGCAGCAAGGCCTCAGCCGCGCGCCAGAGCAGCGGAGCCGCGATAGGACACATCACGATTGGCAGAAACCGATTCGACTCCGGCCGGCTGTAGCCTGCGCGGAATGCGGTTCCCTCGGGCTCAATGCGCAGCCGGATGCGATTCCGATAGCCCCACTCCGCCGCGGTCCGAGATGCAATCGCGGGAACGTCTTTTACCCCCGCAGCGACCAACAGCCCGCGAAGAATTTCCACCTTCCAGCCCACCTGCGCGGGATACCGGGCCTGCTGGTAGTGGCAGCCTCCGCACTGGCCGAAGTGCACGCAGCCGGGGGTCACGCGCTCCGGCGAGGGCTCGAGTATCGTCATCGCGGAGACGCCTACCTGAACCAGCTCGCCCGGCAGGACGAACGGCAAAGATGCAGCACCGTCCAACCGAAATCCTCCTCCGTACACCGGCTCCTCGATCCGGCTCGTGGAGGTTTGGGGCTGGTCGGAAGCGCTGGCGGGCATCATAGAGGGTTCGTCCTCCATCCTACTCAGTGCCTTCTATGCAAGGAAGCAAGCCGGCTTCCATATCCTCTCCTGGCGCAACTTTCCTGTCATGATCGCGTTCATAAAGGTGCAGCAAGAACCGCGGCGGGCAAAGGGACCAACGCAGCGGACGATGTCGGTTCTGGTTCCGAGGAGATCCAATGAAGACCATGAAAAGTTTCGCTCTACTTAGCCTTCTCCTGGGCATTCTGTTTGTTCCCGCCACTTTGCCCACGGCTCACGCCCAGGTAGCGGTTGGCGTTGGCGTCGGCGTTCCCTACGGCGGCGGATACGCCTACGGTCCACCGGCCTGTCAGTACGGCTACTACGGCTACGCTCCCTACGCGTGCGCGCCCTATGGCTACTACGGCCCAAACTACTTTGCGGGCGGCTTGTTTATCGGTGCCGGCCCCTGGTTCCGTGGAGGCTACGGATATGGTGGCGGATACGGCTTCCGTGGTGGATATGGCTACGGCGGTGGATTCCGCGGTGGGTACGGTGTAGGTTTCCGTGGCGGCTATGGCGGCGGATATCGTGGTGGTGAGGCCCTGCGCGCGGGCGGCGGATTCCGCGGCGGCGCGGGCAGTGGCTTCCATGGCGGCGGCGGACGCCGGTAATCTGACTGGACCTTCGAAAGGGCTGACGAGTTCTCTCGTCAGCCCTTTTCCGTGTCTTCGCCATGCGTCATATAGAAGAGGCTCAACCGCGGCAAACCCCGAGCCTCCAGCAGCCGCTTCTGCATGAACTGCTGCTGCACCTGCCGGATCTGCACAGCCTGCATCTTCCCCCGATACGGCGCAAGCTCCCTCGCCGCCTGCTCCCGCAAGACCGTCAACTCTTCTTCCGACGCCTCGGCCAGCAACCCCGCGAGCAGCTTCTCCTCAAGCACCGTCAACGTCCGGTCCAGCTCTTCGAGGCGCCCCTTGTAGTCCGCCGCGGCAAGCTCGCGCAATCGTCGTGCAATCTCCGGCTGCAGCCCAGCTGCCTCGATCGTCGCGGCATTCTGCTCCAGAAATCCGCGAATTCGCTCCGCCTCAAAGCCGCTCTCCCGCGCCTCGGCCCTGTCTGCCGGCCCAACTCCCGTAGCCGCCTCGGCTGCCGTCTCCGCCGCCCGCATTACACTTGCCGCCGCCCAGGCCAGCCCGTTGATCTTGCGTACTCGCCTGCCGCCATCCGCCGCCCGCAGCCTCTGCGCGTCATGCTTATCAAAGGCGTCGTCGATCCCGCGCAGGACCACCTCGAGCGGGACGCCGGCCTCCCGCCATGTCTCGATCAGCGCCCAATCGAGCGTCGACAACATCAGCAGCGAGCCGCGCCGCCGCTGGAAGTGTTCCTCGACCTCGGTGAAGTAGTTGAAGTAGTTCAGCACGTTTGTCCGCGAGCGCCTTACTTCCGGCGCCGGTGCCGCTCCTGCTTCCCCTGCCGCTCCAGATTGCGCTCAAACACGATCCTGAGCCCGGTCAGCGTAAGCGTTTCATCCACCACGCTGATGAACCGCGAGCCTCCCGCGATCAGGTGCGCCAGACCTCCAGTGGCAATCACCTGCACCGCGCTTTTCGGCTCCGCCTCCGCCGTCAGTTTCTCAAGCATCCGCTCCAGAATCCCGTCCACCAAACCGATGTACCCGTAGTACAAGCCAATCTGCAGGTTGTCCACGGTTCCGGTGCCGATCACCTTGGCCGGCTTGCGAATCTCGATCCGCGGCAGCCGCGCCGCACGCTGGAACAGCGCCTCGGACGCAATGCCCAGCCCCGGCGCAATGGCTCCGCCCACAAACTCGCCGCGCGCGGAGACCACGTCGAACGTCGTCGCCGTACCCATATCCACAATGATGCAGGCGCCCTGGACGCGCTCAAACGCCGCAACGCAGTTCACAATCCTGTCCGCGCCCACCTCCGCGGGATTGTCCGTCAGTACCGGCATCCCGGTCTTGACGCCCGGCTCGATAAACAGCGGCTTGATCTTGAAGAACACCTCGCACAGCTGGCGCAGCATGGAGTCGAGCGGAGGCACTACCGACGAAATGGCTACCCCGGTAATGTCCGCCAACGAGACGCCGCTCGCACCAAACAGACTCCGCAGCGTCACGCCCAGCTCGTCCACGGTCCGCGACTCCGGCGTGGTAATCCTCCACTGCGTTACCAGCTCCGGCGCAAAGCGGGCCGTGCCTGGCTCAGCCCCGGTTCCGACCGGCCGAAATAACCCCAGCACCATGTTGGAGTTTCCCACGTCCATTGCAAACAGCATCGTCTTTTCCGCACTCCTAAAAGGGCCGAACCCCGCCGGACAGCACCGTTCGCACGTTGCCCTCCGCGTCCTTGACCTTGAGAAACCCGCGCTCGTCCAGCCCGCAGGTCCAGCCAGTATAGCCGCCTTCCTCGCCCACCCTTACGTGCTTGCCTCGCACCCAGGAGGATGCCGCGGCAAACCGCTCCAAGAGGCCCGCGGCCGCTTCTTCCAAAGCGCGCAGCTCGGCGTCGAGTGCCCGCAGGATCGCCCCCAGCAGCTGCTCCCGCGTATGCCGCCGCCCGCTTTCTAGATAAAGCGACGTGGCCAGCTCCCGCAGCTCCTCCGGAAACTCCGCCTGCCCCACGTTGACGCCGATGCCGATCACCGCATAGCGCAGCCCCGCCTCGCCACCTGGCCGCGCCTCCGAGACCGACTCGACCAGAATGCCTCCTGCCTTGCGTGCCCCGAACATAAGGTCATTCGGCCAGCGAAGATCCATGCTGATTCCCGCAACTTCGGCCACCGCCGCCTGCACCGCCAGGCCCGTCGCCAGCGCGATCCACGGAGCCTCGCTCAGCGGCACGCGCGGCGTCACCAGCGCGCTTACATATAGTCCGTCGCTGGCGGCTGAGTGCCACCGATGTCCTCCGCGTCCGCGCCCGGCGGTCTGCTCATCGGCGACCCAAACGCCGGCGCGCGCGCCCTGGAGCGCCGCCTCCAGTGCTACCTGGTTGGTCGAGCCAGTCGTCCCCAGGTGCGTTACGCCGTCGGCAAAGCGCGTGCCCCGAAGCCCCTCGTGCACCGCCTTTAGGTCGAACTCAGCCACCATCCATCGCAATCCGCAAACCCTTATGAACCTGCCTGCCGTAACGCGGCATCCAAACGCGCAGGAGTGTTCGCTCTGCCATGATGCCGCTCCACGTTCAACTCGGATTTCTGTTGCTTCTTGCCATCCCGATCGCGTGCGCCTCGTGGACCGTCACGCATGAAGAGGTATTTCGTGAGCCGCGAGAGTTCTGCCAGAAGCAATCGCAAAGCTGTAAATCCCTTCCGCGCCGGAAGTTCTTTTATCTTTTCACCTGCGAGTACTGCTTCTCGCATTACGTCGCTGTCTTTTTCCTCGTCATCTCGCGCTTTCAGATGCTCTTTCCGGGCTGGCGAGGATACCTCATCTCCTGGTTTGCGCTGGTCTGGATGGCCAACGTATACATGAGCATCTTCAATCGGCTGCGGCTGGAAATCAAGCATGAAAACGTCCTCATCGCCACCGAACAGGCTGTGCAGAAGAAGGTAGAAGGAGATGCCACCGAGCCGGAAATCCCGAGCCTCAGCCCGGCCATCTCAGCTACTCAGAGGTGATTCATGGAAGACAGTAAGCCAGCACATCCCGATGAACCCCGCGGCTTCGGCGCACACACCCGCGGCCTGGCTGGCGAATACGCCCACGAGCAGGGCTGGGGCCTTGAAGAAGACCAGCGAACGAAGCTTGCCGACACTCCCCAGGACACCGACGGTGGCACAGATTACGAGTACGGTGCGCGCGACTTTGGCGACGAGCCGATCAACGCCGCGCGCGTCCTTGGAGCCTCCGATCAGGCTACGGCTGCTCCCGATGCCGCCGTTCCCCAAAAAGAGAGCGGCAAGCAGCAAGGCGACCCGCTCGACCACGATCCCGACACGCTCAAGCCGAGTCCCGACCCCCTGCCTGCGCCGGACGACAATCGTCATCCTCACTCGCCGGTAGCTCCCTGACTCCAAGCTCTACCGAGACTGTCCTGTCGACCGGGCAGGCGGTCTCACCTTCCTCGCTTGCCTTCAGTTTGCCGTCTCCAGCTCGATCAAAGCTGCATGAGCCTTATCAAGCAACAATTTCGTCTCCGCCCCCTGCTTCTTCAGTCCTTCGACGATAGGCGCAGGGGCCTTGGCCAGAAAGGCGTCGTTGCCCAGCTGCTTCTGCGAAGACGTCAGCACTTTTTCAAGCTTCGCGATCTCCTTGGTCCATCGCTCGCGCTCGGCCGGTACATCCACCACCCGCTCATACACCACGCGCAAATCGAAGCTCGCCGTACTCTTCGACCCGCTGCCCGAGAGTGCCTCCTCCGAAGCCGACACGGAAGACACACGAGCCAGCTTCGCAAGCATATCCGCGTTCGCAATGGCCAACTCCA
This sequence comes from uncultured Acidobacteriaceae bacterium, assembly GCA_964245195.1. Classification (GTDB taxonomy): domain Bacteria; phylum Acidobacteriota; class Terriglobia; order Terriglobales; family Acidobacteriaceae; genus Edaphobacter. Next base: position 218,106 of record CAXTLR010000003.1, read on the forward strand.
CCACATGCACCTGGCCCGAATACACCAGCACCGGTGTGGCCTCCTTCTCGGGAACACCCATCTCTTTGCGTAGCGCGCGTATGCTGACGATGAGTTCCTGCAGCAGCCCTAATGCTTCTTCCGCAGGCACATCGCGCGGAAAGTCGCCCGCCAGCGGAAAGCGCGTCAACGCAATCGACTTCGCCGGAGCCTCCTGCCCGACCGCCGTATACAGCGCGTGCCAGATCTCCTCGGTCAGGAACGGCATGAAGGGCGAGAGCAGACGCAGGGCCGCCTCATAGACGCTTGCCAATGCATGCAGGGTCAGCCGCGCAGGCGTATCGTTCTCTCCGCCGAAGTCCAGCCGCACCTTCACCAACTCGACATACCAGTCGCAAAACTCGCCCCAGAAAAACTGGTAGACGGCTCCCGCAGCCTCGTCGAACCGGTAGACCGCAAGCGCCCGCTCCACCTCCGCCGCTACTGCGGTCAGCCGCGAGTAAATCCACCGCGTCTCGAGCGGCATGACTGCGTTAGCTTGGGTGCCAAGCGCCGCAACATAGCCTGCCTCCCGGCCCCGCTCTATATTGAGGAACAGAAATCTAGCCGCGTTCCAGATCTTGTTCGCAAACGCCCGGTACCCCTCCGTCCGCGCCTCCGAGAAGGCGATATCGGTTCCGGGGCTGGCCATGCTCGCCAGCGTAAACCGCACCGCGTCCGTCCCAAACCTCTCGATAATGCCGATCGGATCGATGACATTGCCCTTGGTCTTCGACATCTTCTGCCGGTCCGCATCCCGCACCAGCGCGTGAATGTACACCTCGCGAAACGGCACCGCGTTTGCTAATGTCCGCGCGCATCCATCCGCCATCGGCACCTCCAGCATAAAGTGCGTGCCCAGCATTATCATCCGCGCCACCCAGAAGAACAGGATGTCGAAGCCCGTCACCAGCACATCGGTCGGGTAAAACGCCTGCATATCCGGCGTCGGCTTGCCTTCCGGCTCCGGCCAGCCAAACACCGTAAACGGCAGCAACCCGGACGAAAACCACGTGTCCAGCACGTCGGTCTCCTGCCGCAACTCCCCCGACCCGCACGAGCCACACGCCGCCGGCACGGTGCGAGCGACCGCCATCGCCCCACACTGGTCGCAATACCAAGCCGGAATCCGGTGGCCCCACCACAGCTGCCGCGAGATGCACCAGTCGTGAATGTTGCCCATCCACTCGAAGTACGTCTTCTCGTACATCTCCGGCGTAAACCGGATGTGCCCGTCCTTCACCGCCGCAATCGCCTTGTCCGCCAGCGGCTGAATCTTGATGAACCACTGGTCTGAAAGCCTCGGCTCAATGACCGACCCCGACCGCTGGCTCAGTCCCACGCTCATCGGGTGGTCCTTCACCTCCACCAGCACGCCCAGCGCGTCCAGGTCGGCGACGATCGCCTCCCGCGCCGCATACCGGTCCATGCCGTCGTACTTCGATCCCGCCACGGACACCCGCGCCTGCACATCAAAAATCGAAGGACTCGGCAACCCGTGCCTCTGCCCAATCGCGAAGTCGTTCGGATCGTGCGCCGGCGTCACCTTCACCGCGCCCGTCCCAAACTCCGGCTGCGCCCAGTCGTCGGCCAGGATCGGAATCACCCGCTCCGCTCCGCCAGCCACCGCGCTCAGGGGCAGCCGCACCTGCCTGCCGACCAGCGCCGTGTACCGCTCGTCCGCCGGATTCACCACCACCGCCACGTCGCCCAGCATGGTCTCCGGCCGCGTCGTGGCAATGGTGATCGTACCTTCACCTTCCGCCAGCGGGTAGCGCACAAAGTAGAGCTTGCCCACCCGCTCCTCGTGCACCACCTCGAGGTCCGACACCGCCGTCCCGATCGCCGGATCCCAGTTCACGATGTAGGCGCCGCGATACACGAGCCCCTGCTCCCACAGCCGCACAAACGCCTCGACCACCGCGCCCGACAGATCCTCGTCCATCGTGAAGTACTCGCGCGACCAGTCCACGCTCGCCCCCAGCCGCCGCATCTGGTCCGTGATCGCGCCGCCGTACTGCCGCTTCCAGTCCCAGACGCGCTCCGTAAAGGCCTCGCGCCCCAGCTCCACCCGGCTCGTCTTACCTTCCGCCGCCAGCTGCTTTTCAACCATCATCTGCGTCGCAATCCCCGCATGATCGGTCCCCGGCACCCACAGCGCCGTCTCCCCGCGCATCCTGTGCCACCGCGTCAGGATGTCCATCTCCGTCTGGTTCAGCATGTGGCCCATGTGCAGGCGGCCGGTCACATTGGGCGGCGGCAGCAGCATCGTGAACGCCTTCGCCCCAACGCTCTCTACCGGCGTATCGAACAGCCGCTCCTTCACCCAATAGGCAGCCCACTTCTCCTCAATCGCCGAAGGGTCATACGCCTTCGCGAGCTCACTCCTCATCCCTTGCGCTTCATCGCTCATCCGGTTAAGCCTAGCAGCAGAAACAGAAAGCGGATCAGACGGGCAAAAACGGGCCGACACGGATCAGACCTGTTTGTCCTATCCGTGTCGATCCGTTCTTATCCATCTGATCCGCGTTCCTTGCTCTTATTGCGGCAGGGGATCGAGCTTCTTCAGCCCCTTCTTTTTCTTGTGCTTGCTCGACGACTCATCCGCCTTATCGAACTCAGGCTTGGCCGCCTTACCCTTCGCCGGCAAAGCCTGCGCTGCTGGCGTCTTCTGCCCGTCCACCTCGTTTACGGGGTCCGGAGCCTGGGTCGCCCTTTCAACCGGCGGCAAAGCCCCTGCACCCACTGGACCTACCGCCTTCAACCCATAGTTCGCATCCCGAGTTCCTGGCGTCGGCGCGGCCGTTTCTGCCGCGTCCGGAGTTCCCGGCGGCACAATCTCAACGCCGATCCCCGTCCCGCCGCCCACCGAGCCCGTTCCCGTAGGCGGAGCTACTGTCAAATTTGCCGTTGACGGAGCTCCATCCACCCCCGTGCCGACCTCCTGAAACGCCAGCGGCGTTGCCGGCGTCGCAGCGGGGGCCGGCCTCACCGCGGGAGTTTCCGCAACCGTAGGCCCATTCGCAACCGAAGGAGATGCCGCCACCGCCGGCGCAGGCGTAAACGCTGTCTTAAAATCCTCGTTCACCCGCTTCAGCACCGTCGGCGCCGTCGTCGGCTTCGGATCCGACAAGCTCGGATCGCCATCGCGCGCCGCCACAACCGTGTCCGGCTGATGCAGGAACATCACCTTCGCCCGGCTCGCCAACGTGTACGTGCTGCGGCTGTTCTCGAGCGCCTCGCTCGCCGCAACCTGCGCCGCGGTCGGCGTCGGCACCGGAAGATTCATCGCCTCCAGCCGCTCGCGCGCGTCCTCTACATGCGGCGCGGCCGAGTGCTCCAGCACCACCTTGCGATATTGATCCGCCGCCAAGCCGTCATACAGCTCTTCCAGCCTTGCCTTGCCCGCTTCCCCCGAGCCCTGCTGCACCTTCAACCCGCGAACATAGCGCGCCTGCGCCTCGTATGCATCGCCCAGCCCAACCAACGCGTCGTCCATGTGGCTGTACTGCGGATATGTGTCGGCCACCGTCTGGTATCGGGCAATCACCGCCGCCCAGTTCTCGCGGCTCGCGTAATATGCGGCAATGGTCGCCTCCCGTGTTGCCAGCACCTCCTGCACCTCGCGCAGCCGCTGCTTGGCCTGCGTCATCAGCTGCTTCGGCGCGTTCGGGTAGTCGGTCAACATGCGGCGGTATTCTTCCTCCGCGTGGATCGTTTTCGCATAATCGCGGTCCGGCTTATCCATCTGGCGGAAGTAAATGTCGCCAATGCGCATCTGCGCCTCAGCTGCCTCGGGAGCGTTCGGAAAGAACACGCGGAAGTCCGCATACTCGCTCTCCGCCTGCGTCAGCGCCGCCGTGCCGCCCTCCTTGTACCAGCTGTCTGCGATCGCCAGCTTCGCCCGCATCTGGTACTGCGAGTCCGGATACGTGTTTAGCATCGTCTGCAGATCGAGCCGCGCCACATCGAAGTGGCCCTTACCCATCGCCACGATAGCCTTGTCATACAGCTGCTTATCCGGCAGCTTGGCGTCCGCCCCGGCCAGCGACTGCACCTTCTCATCCTTCTTAAGCGCCTTCTTCGTGTCCTTCGATTGCAGGACCTTGTCCGCCGGATCAGCCTTCTTCTTCTTGCCACGCGTATACGGGCTCAGCGGCACCGTAGCCACCGGCTGGCCGGCACTGTCGGTCGATCCGCCCGTCGTGCCTTGCGGCGTGGTCGTCGGCGTCTGGGTTTGCAGCGCAGGATCGGTCTGGCTGGTCGTTTGAGGCGCGGCCTGCGCAAGACTCTGAACGGAGCCCGTAACGGAAGCAGCAACAGCGACGCCAGCCAGTACAGAAGCGCGCAGGGTAGGAAAGAATCGATCTTGGATCACGCCGGTTAGAACCTCATCCGCCCGCGCTGCTCGCCTTCAAGCCGTTCGCGAAGCTTCCTTATTTTATCCCCGATGCTGCCGCTTATGCTGCGCCTTACGCCGAGTCTCCGCCGCACGAGCCGTCGCTAGGAACTCCCGCGCATTCCGCTCCGTCTTCGCCTGGTCTCCAGCGGCAAAGATGGCCGAGCCGGCCACCAGCATATCCGCTCCTGCTTCGACCACGCTCGCCACCGTATCGTGAGCAATGCCGCCGTCCACTTCAATGCGAAAGTTCAGCCCCATCTCCGCCCGCAGCTCCGCCAGGTGCGCGATCTTATCGATCGCCAGCGGCAGAAACTTCTGGCCGCCGAACCCGGGATTCACGCTCATGACCAGCACGTGGTGCACCATCGGCAGCACTTCAATCAGCGTCTCGACCGGGGTCGCCGGGTTGATCACCACCGCCGGCTTTACGTTATGGTCCGCGATCAGCTGCAGCGTCCGGTGCAGATGCCGGCACACCTCCTGGTGCACCCCGATCATGTCGGCGCCGGCCTTGGCGAAATCCTCGATAAACGCATCCGGATTCTCGATCATCAGGTGGCAATCCATGGGCAGCTTCGTCACCGGCCGCAGCGCCTTCACCACTGGAGGCCCGAACGTAATGTTGGGCACAAAATGCCCGTCCATCACGTCCACATGGATGATCGTCCCACCCCCACGCTCGGCCGCGGCAACCTCGTCGGCGAGGTGGGCGAAGTCCGAAGCCAAAATCGAAAATGCAAGCTCAATCAAAGTTCTCTCCTGTGCTTACCCCCCAGTCTAAACGGAAGGTGCCGAGCATCTGGACCTGTTTGCCTTCAGGGGTCGCCTCGCTTTTCTCTGATTGTCATACCGCAGCGCAGCGGAGGGATCTGCTGTTGGGAACGCCGTCACACTTCAAGGAAAACGGCTCTAGTTCGCCGTCGGCTTCTGAATAAAATCCACCACCAGGTTCGGCACCGCCTCATGCGCCGCTTCCAGCTTCAAGCCAAGCTGCTCCTGCACCGCCGTCAGAATCGAAGGCCAACTCTCCGGGTCATTTGCCGACCACTCCCGCCCAAACTGCAGCCTATAGCTATAGGTCCCCGTCAGCCCCGTCTTGTCGATCACCGGCGCCTCCATCATCGAGCTCAACGAGCTCGAAACCGCCCGTAGCGGCGCATTCTGCACCACAAACTCCAACCCCTGCCGGGATCCGTGCGCCTGAAGATCCACCGGCGGCAAAGGCGCAGGTGCCGACCCATCCGTAGGCGCCGGAGACCGCACCGCAGCCTGCATCTTCGACCCACCCTTGGCCACCACCAGATTGTAGATCGCCGTTGGCCGCGTCTCCATGTGCGTCTTCAAGCCCATTCGGTCAGCCAGCAGCACCTGGATCGCATGCCGCTTTTCGAGCCGCACCTCGTTCTCGGTCAGCTTCGCCAGCCGCGCATCGACCGCCTCATCCGACCGCGCCTGCACGTCATAAAACGTGGTTCCCACCCAGGCCGGCGCACCCGCCACCGGGTCGTCGTATCCATACGCAGTCTGCAACAAAGCCTTGACTGGAAAATTTTCACCTCGAACCGGCTCGAGTGCGGCGGACTCGATACCGTCATATGAAAGTTCGCATCCGGCGGAGGCGAAAGCCGGATCGTCGCCACATCAAACGTAAGCGTCGGAACATAACCCGGTTCTTCGACGATCGGAGTCTGCGCCCAGACACCCACGGCCGACAAAATCAAAGCGACAGCTGCAAACAGCAAGGCAGGGCGTCGCACGAGTCCGGTCATCATCAAGAATCTCCTTGTCCCGCATCATACGAAAGGCGATCGGCCCAAGTTCCCAAATCAGAAAGAAGATTTCAGCCTTTAGGCACAGTAGCTCTTCGTGACAGTCCGCTCTTTTTGTTTGTCATTCTTGGGAATCTTCGTTTGAAGGAACGCCGCCAACCTCAGAGTGGCACGCTAAACTCCTGCATCTTTCTCCACCACAAACCTCACACCCTTCCGCCCCCGCCGTACGCCCACATCCGCCACCACCCGCTCCACCCCCTCACGCCCTTCATGCAGAATCTTTGTCTTCGCCTCCGGCGCAAGCTCCCGCCGCGTCTCCGCCATCGCCTTCGGCTCACCCAAGGCCATCCTTGCCGCGCCACGCAGAATTCGCCGCACCGGCCAGCTTCCATCCGTGGTCGGCAAGAAAACCTCACCCACCCGCTGCTTCTCCGGCCGGTAATACCACCGCCGCAGCAACGAAAGATGATCGCTCATCGTCGCCGCGTCCACCATCATCCCGGCACGACTCTCCAGCCGTTCTAAAACTCCTGCCGCCCGCACCTCCGGCGACTCCACTGGACTTACCCCCTCGTCCATCCCCAGCGGCACAGCCTGCAGCATCAGCGGCTGCGCAAACAAACTCGACCCCACGCTCGTCTGCTCTTTCACCGCCCGCACCCCCAGGGTCGACAGCCGCTCCGGCCCTACCAGAGCTCCACCTTCCAGCAGAAAGACAGCCGCCTCCTGCCCATCCGCCTCACCCTCCCGCGCCGCCGCCCGCTGCACAATCACCGCCCGCAACTGCGGCACCGGCCTGACTAACTCATCGGCCAGACCGGCCGCCGACTTTACCTTGCTGTGCCGCTCATGCGCCGTCGCCGCCTGCTCAAACTCCATCTCCGCCGAGGCCCGCTCCCGCTCTGCCGCGATCTCCTCGAGCATCGACTGCCCATGCGTCCGGAAGAACGCCTCCACCGCCCGTCCCTCCGCCGCGTATTCCTCGGCCGAGCACGTCTGGTTGCACGGCGCCATGCACTTCTTCATCTCTCCGTACGCGCATCCCGGATGGTCCACATGCACTTCAAGATCCTCGTAGCACCGCCGCAGCCGAAACAGATCGAGTACCGCATCGCCGTATCGCTCCGCCGCTGTTCGCGACGGGAAGGGCCCATACGTGTGGCCAAGCCCTTGCCCATGCCGTCCTGCCGACAGCCGGTTCGTCGAATAGACCCGCGGGTGCGCATGCTCCATCGTCAGCCGCAGAAAATAGGGCGTATGCAGCCGCAATCTTCGCCGCGCCTCCGCCGCCCCGAAGATCGCCGAGGCCGCGTCATACACCACCAGCAGCGACTCAAATTCCGACCCGGTCACCGTGTACTCGATCGTCCGCACCCGTTCGCGCAGGTTCAGCCGCTTACTTTGCGACTCCGGCGGAGCCAGAAGCCGCGTCATTCTTCGCCGCAGGTCGGCCGCCCGCGTCAGGTAAGGCTCATCCCCGGCCCGCTCTCCGCGGAGCGCAAAGACACCTGGCAATGCCGGAATACTTCGTAGTATCTCCGCCGCGCCACCCGCCTCGAACCCCACCCGCCGGTCGAATTGAAAGCCCATCGCCACAACACCCTATTCTAGGCCGCGCCCAGCCGCAATACCCCGAGCCAAGGAGAACTGTCCCTCCAGAGTCATCCGGAAAAGACAGCTGGCTGCCTCGCCCAGGTGGTCGTACAATCATGGGCATGACGCTGACACTGACACCCGAGGTGGAAGCGCTCCTCAACCGGGAGCTGAGCACTGGCCGTTTCGAGAGCCCAAATGACCTGCTCGAAACCGCGCTGCTCGCCCTCGCCGACAGCATTCCACGCGATCAATCCATTCTCGACGCGCTCATCCAGGAAGGAATCGATGACGACGAGCGCGGGGCTCTTTTCACCGAGGAAGAGGCGCGCAGTTATCTGGCCTCTGTTCGACCCAAATCTTAGGGATGTCAGGATTTTCTCTGACCCAGAGGGCGCTGCGAGATGTTGCAGAGACGTTGAGCTACCTCCATCGTGAGTCCGGCGCGACGGCTGCTAACGATACAGAACGACGGCTCTTCAAAGCATTTCAGGATCTAGTGGAAATGCCCGCATTAGGCCGCGCAAGACCCGAACTGACGACGAAGAAAGCTGTCTTTCACGTTGTTCCACCTTATGTCATAGTCTTCCGCCGCATAGGTGATCGCGTGCGGGTCCTGAGAGTCATTCACGGCGCGCGCGATTTGCGAACCCTTCTCTAACTACGATCCCGCAATCATCATGCCCTCAACCCGGATCGTCGGAGCCGCGCTCGCGCTGCGAAACACCAGGTCGTTCCCGATCGCTGAAATATTCCGATATATATCTTTCAGATTGCCGGCAATCGTAATCTCTTCTACCGGAAACGTCAGCTCGCCATTCTCGATCCACAACCCACTCGCGCCCTGCGAGTAATCGCCCGTGACCAGGTTCACCCCGAACCCCATCGTCTCCGTCACATACAAGCCCTGCTGCACGTCGCCGATCAGGTCCTCGGGCGTCATCGTTCCAGGCTCGAGATAGAAGTTCCCCGCCCCGATCCCCGGGTTCCCTGCAAGCCCCCGCGAAGCATTCCCCGTTGACTTCAGCCCCAGCTTGCGCGCCGTGTAGGTGTTCGTCACATAGCTCTTCAGGATGCCGCGCTCGACCAGCACCGTCCGCCGCGTCGGCAGTCCCTCGCCATCGTAAGGCGACGTCCCAAAGCCACCAATGCCGTCAAACACCAACGTCCCATCGTCGACGATCGTGACGTTCTCCCCCGCCACCCGCTCGCCCAGCATGCCATCGAAAAACGTTGCGTGCCGATAGACCGCGTCGCCATTGGCCGCCTCAAAGATGTTTCCCATGACCGACCGCGCAATGTCCGGCGAGAAAACCACCGGCGCGCGTTGCGTTCTTACCTGCCGCGCCCCGAGCCTGCGCAGCGTCCGCTCCGCCGCAATCCGGCCAATCTCTTCCGGGTCGCCGAGCTTCCGCGTCGTGCGCGAAGAAGAGTACCAGTAGTTCCGCTGCATTCGGCCGTGCTCGTCATGCGCGATCGGCGCGGCCGAAAAGCCGCAGTATGACCGCCGATACTCGCCTGTAAATCCGCGCGAGTTGACCATCACCTTGTGCGAGGTGGCCGTGTCGAAGTCCCCGCCGCCGGAGTTCTGAATGCGCGTGTCAAAGGCCATCGCCGCCGCCTCGCACCGCCGCGCGATCTCGATCCTCTCAGCCGGCGGCTGCTCGTTCACGTCCTCGAAGTAAAGCCCCAAATTGCCCGAGAGTTGACCGAATTCACTCTCCTCCGGCAGCCCGATGAACGGGTCCTCGCTGGTGATCTTCGCGAGTGCGACTGCACCTTCGACAAGCCTCTCCAGACCGTCGCGGGACAGGTCAGACGAGGAGGTGCTCGCCGTGCGCAGCCCGTTGAACACCCGCAGCCCAATCGCACGCGAACCCGACTCCTTCAGCGTCTCCACCTGCCCCAGCCGCACCAGCGCGGAGAACTCTTCGCCCTCGTACGCTACCGCTTCAGCATCCGTGGCGCCGGCCCGCATCGCCTGCGCCAGGATCTCTTCGGCAATCTTCTTGAGACTTACGGCATGAACTACAGCAGAAGCGGCCATCGATTCTCCTACCGCACCGGTGCAGACGACATTCTCGCCGCGCGTCCGTCGGTCGCTTTCAGAAATTGCAGACCCGCCCTGCAGTACTCTGAATCGCTCTTCAGTTTGTGCTCCATGTGCGGAGGCGGAGCATTCAGCGTGTGTCGCCGGAACAGCTTTACCGCGCCACCACAATCCTTACAGCGGAACTCTTTGTCCTCATCCACCAAGGCCTCGGCGAGCATCTTGGTCTTCCAGAAAGACTCGTACCCGCCCGCGGCTCGTACCCGGCGACGTTTCACTTCGCACTCGTAAAACTTTTCGCGTTCCGTAACTGCCATCGTGTCTCCTCGGGTACTGCCTGTTCTTCCTGCGCTGCATGCTTCTTCAAAACACGAAACGCCAACTACTCGACCGGAGCCGTCGATACGCGCGGCTCCCGCCCATCGCTGGCTTTACGAAAGTGCAGTCCCGAGGCGCAGTATTCGGAATCGTCTTTGCTCTTGTGTTCCGCGTAGGGCAGCGGACCACCCACCTTGTGCGTCTTGTAGAGCTTCAGCACGCCGTGGCAATCCTTGCAGCGGAACTCCGTATCGTTATCCGCCAGCGCATCCACAACGGTCTTTGTTTTCCAGAAAGGCTCATATCCGCCGCCTGCCCTGGTGCGCCGCCGCTTCACTTCCACGTCATACAGCTTCGTCTCGCGTTCCACTGCCATTACCGCCCCGTTCCGCCGACCGTCATGCGATCGAGTTTGATGGTCGGCATACCGACACCTACCGGTACGCTTTGACCGGCCTTGCCACACGTTCCGATCCCCTCATCGAGCGCCAGGTCGTTGCCGACCATGCTCACATGCTTCAATGCCTCTGGACCATTGCCGATCAGCGTTGCTCCCTTCACCGGCCGTGTCACCTTACCGTCTTCGATCAGGTAGGCCTCGCTGGCCGAGAAGACAAACTTGCCGTTGGTGATATCGACCTGTCCGCCGCTGAAGTTGACGGCGTAAAGCCCGCGCTTGACGCTGCGGATGATGTCTTCCGGCACGTCGTCGCCATTCAGCATGTAGGTGTTCGTCATGCGTGGCATGGTCACGTGATGGAAGCTCTCGCGCCGTCCGCTGCCCGTGCTCTCGGTGCCCATAAGCCGCGCGGACATCTTGTCGGTGAGATAACCCTTCAGGATGCCATTCTCGATCAGCACTGTCTCCCGCGTCGGCACGCCCTCGTCGTCGATGTTGAGGCTTCCGCGCCGATTCTTCATTGTTCCGTTGTCGACCACGGTCACCTTTTCGCTCGCAACTTTCTTGCCGATAAGACCTGCAAAGGCCGACGTCTTTTTGCGATTGAAGTCCGCCTCGAGGCCATGTCCGACGGCCTCATGCAGCAGCACACCTGGCCAGCCCGGTCCTAGCACAACCTCCATCTCGCCGGCCGGCGCTTCCGCCGCGCCCAACTGCAGGATTGCGGTTCGTGCTGCCTCACGCGCAAAGTGCTCCGGGCTATGATCACCCTCGAAAAACTCAAGCGTGACCCGGCCTCCGCCTCCGCTTGAGCCTCGCGCTGTGCTCTGAGAATCCTTCGCGATTACAAATACATTCAGTCGCGCCAAAGGCTGCGTATCGCTGGCAAACGTGCCATCGGAGGCTGCGATCAGAATGCGACGCAGCTCGTCATTGATGCCCGCCCGCACCTGCGTGATGCGGGAGTCAAATGCCCGCGCCGCCTGGTCCGCGCGATGGATGAGCGCCAGCTTCTCGGCAATCTCGGCGTTCGTTGAAAGTCCGGCGATGGGGTAAAGCGAAGGTGCCTCCGTGTGCCGAAAGCCGCTCGTGATCTCCTTTGCCGGCCCGCTCGCTATCAGCGCTGCAGTGCGCGCGGCACGCAGCAGACGATCACTGGAAAGGTCGTCCGTATAGGCAAAGCCGGTCCGCTCGCCGGAGAGCACACGAATGCCGCACCCGACGCTCATGCCCTGGCTGGCGGATTTAATCAGCCCTTCATCGATGCCGAGCGACGTCGTTGTTACCGACTCAAAGTAGAGGTCTGCATATTCGCCTCCAGCCGAAAGCGCCTCCCCCAGGCAGCGTTCCATGAGGCGTTCCGATAAGCCAAGTTTTTCGATGAAGTAGCGCTTGTGGTCTGTTTTTGGCTCAGTGAGGATGTCGGTCGTTGGCAGCGGCATTCTTCCTATGATAGGCTCTCGAACGCCGAGCGGCAAACCACATCTTCGGGAACCTCATCGCCCACGCGAGGGATCGGGTGAGCGAGCCACATTCAAGTCCAGAGATAGATCCTTCGACGCGCCCGCATAGCAGTTACCATCCGGGGCATAGGTCGCCGCGCAGGTGCGGGTCAGGTCCGGACGACGTGGAGACTGCGCGTACTGCCACACCAGTGCATCTGCCGTCCCGCTGTCCCTCAGTTGCGGCGCCTTCAACACGCAGCCTGGTGCCGGAGGACATGCATCCTGCGCCACCCAGAAGACCACCGGATGCAGATGCCGCGCATCCACCTGCTGGCGCACGTCTTCAGCCGTCGTAATGGTGAGCCTGGTTCCATTCGGGCCTGTGCCGTCCGGACTGGGCTGCCCACTGAGATACGCTCCAGGCTTGTACACCGACGCTGCCACCTGTTCGGTCCAGGCGAAGAAGTAGCCGGCCTGCTCCGGCAGTAATCGGCCGCCTTCCTCCTGGTCGAGGAACAGAATCGTTCCCGCGGGAAAGCCCTCGCGTCGTGCGGCCGCAACCGCCGCCACCGCATCGCGCTGGCCTAGCGCCGCCGGCGTGGTTTGGGATTTCTGCGCACGAAGAATTTCCGCGTCGAGGCGTCCGTTCCACAGCACAAGAAAACCAAATCCCGCACCTCGCAACGCCTGCCGCTTGCCCGCCCAGCTGTTCGTGCTGGCTCCCGGCGGATTGTTCAGCCAGAAACCCGCGAAGGCAAAGCGTTGGTGCAGCTCTGCGAGCCGACTGTCTCCCGGATAGTCGTTGCGGTCAAATCCCAAGAACTCACCCGCTTCTCTGGTGGCATCGGACGAAGCATTTGGATTCGCGCTCAAGGCCTGCTTCCCGCAGGCAAGCACAGCCAACGCAGCAGAACCAGCCAGCAGCCATACACTCCGCATCGACATTCTCCTTTCCGCTCTAAGATGCATGCCCGGAGTAAAAGCGGATGTGCTACGGTCTAGGCCATGAGTGCCGAAGCGCGTTCCGAACCCACGACCTCTGCTCCTCCCGACCCCCGTTACCCGATCGGCCGCTTCGACCGGCCCGCTGCCGGCCAGCCCCTCGAGGAAGGCCTGCTCCAGGCCGCCCTGTGGACGCTCTCCGAGCTGCCCGAACATTTGCGCAACGCCTGCTCCGAGCTCAACCAAAGCCAACTGGATACGCCCTACCGCGAAGGCGGCTGGACCGTCCGCCAGCTCGTCCACCACATCGCCGATAGCCACATGAACGCCTTCATCCGCATTCGCCTCGCACTGACGGAAGACGATCCCACTATCATGCCCTACAACGAAGCCGCCTGGGCCAACCTGCATGACTCGGTCGCCCCGATCGAGTGGTCGCTCGAGCTTATCGAAGCGCTGCATGCGCGCTGGGTCCTGCTGCTGCAGTCGCTTGAGCCCGAGCAGTGGCAACGCGCCTTCATTCACCCGGAACGCGGACGCCAGACTCTAGAAGTTGCTACTTTGCTATACGCCTGGCACTCCCGCCACCATGTCGCGCATATTACGCATCTCCGCATGGCGAGGAGCTGGTAGACGGCTATGAGTGTGCCTCACTCCGCCGCCGCGCCGGAGCAGACCCCGGAGCAGCTTGCCGCCACACTCGAAGCCTTCCTCGCAGAGCACCCGGACGCAGTCCTGCTGGAAGACGGCAAGCTGCTCTTCGACATGCGCGAAGCAAAATATACGCTCTCCGCTGAGCATGGCCGCTGCACGCTGCACCTCTGGAGCGCCGACCGCAATCTGGTCCGGCGCGTCGGCGGGCTCGAGCTACGAGCCAACACACTGCGGCTGCGCACGCACCGCTTCGGACAGACACGGCCGCAGACCCTGGAGCTGGTTGCGGACCGCGATCGCCGGCCGCCCTCCGCGCGCGAGGCCACGCGCAGCCGCTTCCTCAAAGTGGTCGGGCGTGCACTCGAGCGGCAGTTCCCGGACTGGACGCCACGCGACTTTCGCACCGCCATGGATCTTGAAAAGTCCTTCGGCCCGGCCTACGCGCGCGGCCTGCTTACCCAGGGCCAGAAAGCCTGGGCCGTCATCGCCGTCAATCAGGAAGAATCCTCCACCACTATCGACGGCATTCTGAGCTTCGGAATTCTCTGGCTGGTGGCCTGCCGCGAAGCCGCCGGGAATCGTCGCGTGATCCACGGCCTCAAGCTCGTGCTGCCGCGAGGCATGGCCGCGACTACGCTCTCCCGCATGGCGTGGCTCGCGGGCAATTCCGCGCAATGGGAGCTCTGGGAGCTTGACGCGCGCGACGAACAACTAACCGCACGCGACGCCGCCGACCACGGCAACCTGACCACACGCCTGATCCACGCGCCCAATGTTGCGTCCGCCGCTTTGCGTTTCGCTGATGCTTCCGCACGCGTGCTGGCGATGGTTCCCGAGGCCTTTCGCCCCGTAGTACAAACGCGCCTGCGCAGCGGCTCCGAGCTCGCCTTCCTGCTGCATGGCCTTGAGTTCGCGCGCGTTCGCATTGGAGCCTCGGCCGAGTCATTCAACCGTGTCGAAGAGATCAGCTTCGGCGCCGGGCCGAGCGAGACCGCGCTCAGCGAATCGAACGAAGACCAGTTGCGAAGCCTGGTCGCGCGCCTCTGCCAGCGCCGCCTGCCGCAGGCCGACAAGCGCGATCCACTCTACCGTATGCAGCCCGAGCGTTGGCTGGAGTCCGCGCTCTTCGGCGATCTGGGCGTACTCGACGAAAAGCTTGATCCCGCGCACGTCCACACGCAGGTTCCCGCGTTTGCAGCCTCCGATCGGGGCATGCTCGACCTGTTATCCATCACCACGGATGGCCGCCTCGCTGTCCTTGAACTCAAGGCGTCCGAAGACCCGCAGCTTCCCATGCAGGGGCTCGACTACTGGATTCGCGTGCGCTGGCATCATATGCAAAACCCCGACCCAGTTACCGGGCTTGGCGAGTTCCAGCGCAACGGCTACTTCGCCGGGGTGCGGCTCTCGCCCTTGCCGCCGCGTCTCTACCTGGTTAGCCCCGCGCTGCACGTGCATCCCTCGACCGAGATCATTCTCCGCCATCTTTCGCCGCGCGTGGAGTGGACGCTGCTTGCGCTAAACGAGGGCTGGCGCAGCGAAGTGAAAGTCGTTTGGCGGAAGCGGTCCTCGGATCCGCTTCGGTAGTGCTATCGTGCCTTACTGCGAGTACACGGCCAGCCACGCCTTCAGCTTTGGCTCCTGCGCCGCGCGCAAACGCACGCAGTCATCGATGGAATCGAGTGCCTTAGCGAGCGCGCGATCCGCGGCTTCCACTTTGTGCGTCGCAAAGAAGGTGGCCACCTCATTCCGCTTTTCTATCGTGCAAAAAGACGCGGTCGCCGCGACCAGGTCTCCACCGGACGCAGTTGTCAGCTGCGCCTGAACCTTATCCCAGTGCTGCTCGATCCACGCCCAGGTGAGGTCGCGCGATTGCCGCTGGTTCAGCTCGAGCGCAATGAGGATCCACGAGTCCTGATTGCGCACAGCGCCGGAGGTCGCATACTCAAGCGTCCGCACCACCAGCCTGGGATCATGGAAGCGCGTTAGCAACTCCTGCGTCTCGCTCTCGAGGCCGGGGTCCGAGACATGCTCCGACACATTCAGCATGTCCTCGTAAAAGCTCTTGTCTCCATGCTCCGCGGTCAGCATTACGGAAGCGTCCACAATGTCCGGCTCAGTTACTTTCTTGTGTGAAAAATAGTCGAGCGTCACTTGCAGCGCATGCGCCTCGATCTTCGGATCGTCCGCCTCGCCAAGCGCCTCGAACAGCTCGGTGCGGATCTGCTGCTGGTCATACGTTGCCTTCTCATCGTCTGCTCCCAGGGCCGTGTAGGCAGGCCCAAACTGCTTCTGGATCATTAGGTTTAGCTTCAGCCGATCGTCAACGTCCGCAATTTTGCTGCGAATCTGGCCGATTGAGCTCAACGCCGCGTCGAGCACCTCGGCGTTTTTGTCCTGCTTCAAGGCAAGCACCAGGTCCAGGTACTCGCCCACTGAATCCTGGCCCG
This sequence comes from uncultured Acidobacteriaceae bacterium, assembly GCA_964245195.1. Lineage (GTDB taxonomy): Bacteria > Acidobacteriota > Terriglobia > Terriglobales > Acidobacteriaceae > Edaphobacter. The sequence continues at coordinate 234,150 of CAXTLR010000003.1, forward strand.
CCCGCGTGAGCGCCCAGCGATCATCGAGAAAGCCAATCCGCTCCGGCACGGAAAGCCCCGTCTCGGCCGACGCCGTAATTGCCTTCACCTGAGCCGGCGTATAGCCGACGCGATAGTAGCCCTTCTGCCCTGCGTTCGCATAGAAAAACGGAAGCGTCGTGCTGGAAGGCAACGAGAGCGCCGCCGAGTCCTTCGAGAGCAACGTACAGTGCGGTGCGCTCATCGTCTTCACGCATACGGGAACGGTCCAGCCGCGAGCCACCCCGCTCGCATCCCGCTCATCCGCACTCATGCCGGAGAGATAGAACCTGCTCTGGGCTGCAGGAAAGTCCGCCTCCTGCTTGTTGCCGAAGGTCAGAAGCGGCACACCGGGCTGATCGATGAAGCTCGACATCACTTTGTCCACGGGCAGTCTAGAGGCCGCGGTCTGCGCGTTCCAGAAGTCTTCCGCAGTGGCGTTCGCATAGAGGTGCGCGGCCAGGTAGTTGTGCACGCCCTGCTGAAACACCTGCGGCCCGACCCAGTTCTCAATCATGCCGATAACCGCGCCGGCCTTCCCGTAGGCGATGTCGTCGAAGAGCTCCGAAATTTGCGCCGGTGTCTCGACAGCCTGGCGAATCGGACGAGTCGTCTTCTTCGCATCGGAGTTCAGCGTGCCGTTCAGCGAGTCCACGACATCCTGCGGGAAGTTCCACTCCGGGTGCCACTCATCGGCGGCCTTGTCTTCCATCCAGGTGGCAAAGCCTTCGTTGAGCCACAGGTTGTCCCACCACTGCATGGTCACCATGTCGCCAAACCACTGATGCGCCATCTCGTGTGCCACCGTCTCCGCTACCCGTTTGCGCGAGTTGATCGACGCGTCCTTGTCATCCAGCAGCAAGGCTGTTTCGCGATACGTGATAGCCCCGAAGTTCTCCATCGCCCCGGCCTCAAAGTCCGGAATCCCGATCAAGTCGAGCTTCGGCATGGGATAGCGAATGCCGAAGTAGTCATCGTAATAGTGCAGGAAATGTTCCGCGGCCTTCACCGCAAACGTCGTCAGCTTTACTTTGTCCGGCGTGCTGCACACCCGGATCGGGATGCCATCCACGCCGCCTTTAGAGCAGGCGAAATCACCCACCAGGAACGCCACCAGGTAGGTCGACATGCGCGGCGTCGTCGCGAAAACAACGTGGTGCTTCCCGGTTCCCGCAGGTGCATCGGAGAGCATGTTGGTGTTCGAGATGACCGTGTCGCGCGCATCCACGGTGAGCGATACATCGAAGGTCGCCTTGAACGCCGGCTCATCAAAACACGGGAAAGCCCGCCGCGCATCGGTTGACTCAAACTGCGTGACCGCGTAGTTGCGCGTCTTGGTCTTTGAAAGATAGAAGCCCCGCAGCTTGTCGTTCAACACGCCGCTAAACGCAAGCGACAAAGCAGCGTGACCGGCCGGCAGAGCCTTTGAAAAAGTGAGTGTCGCCTGCTGTCTGGACGGATCGAAGCTCACCCTTCCCGGCTGGCCGTCGGCAGTGGCAGACTGAATCTGCAGATCGAGCGCGTTGAGCGTAATCGTGTTTGAGGCAGAAGCCAACGTCACATCGATCGTCTCGGTTCCGCTGAACGTCGCCTTCGCGATCTCGGGAGCAATCGCCAGCGTGTAGTGCTGCGGCGTAACGTTCTCCGGCAGTCTCTGGCCCCAACTCAGGCCAGAACCGAAAGCCACCGCACACACAATCCTCCAGCCCTTGATCGACAACACGTTCCTCCTGCTCCGCTCATGATTGCTTTAGCCGCGCGACACACAACCGTGCCGGCACATACGTTCGCACCACGTAGCCTTCGGTTGGAATCGCCGCGGCCCGGCACATCTCGCGCCACTCCGCTTCGCGAAAGCTGCGCAGAATCGATATGGCACCGTCATGCTTCACGAAGCGGTGCCAAGGCATAAGACGGCTCAAAACGCGAAACAAGTGATAGGGAACCGGCTGCCGGTGGAGATCGTTGATGAACCAGCCGACACGCGCGTTCGTTTCCATCCAGTCAAGAAACCGCACGATCTCGGCATGCTCTAAGTGGTGTGTCAGCAAGGAACTGATCACTACGTCGATCCCTTCAGGATCGGTAAAGTCATAGGCATTGCCCGCAAGATAGGTGACGGTTCCGGGCAGCGTCGCTTCGCGCGCGGCGCGCACCGCATCGGCGTTCAGGTCGATGCCGGTCAGGCGAACCGCCACGCGCTGCTCTTGCGCCCACCCATGCACACGCCGCAGCACGTCGCCGAAGCCGCAGCCTACATCCACGATGTGCATGGGGCGAGACTGGCGCGGGATTCCGTTCGACACAAGATTGAGCCAATGTATCGTTGGGCGATACGCGCGCGTTAGCCGATTTACTTGTGCAATTGAGCGCAGGCAGCCGCGCAAATCCTCATAACTGCATGGCTGATCCATCAGCTCGGGATACTCGTGAAGGTCGGCGCGTTTCGAAAAATCAAACGATGCGCTCACTGCACGGACGCAGCCCGCTCCGAGCGCCCCGAGACCTCCGATGACCGAGCCTCCGCGAACGCCGCCGCACCCAGCAGCGCGCACGTGTCGTCCAGAATTACACGCACCGGCATCGCCTGCAGCAGAGGAGACATGCGGCCCTTATCGAGAAAAGCGTCCAGAAACGTGCCATTCGAGAGCGTCTTCAGGATCTTCGGCGCGATGCCGCCCCCGAGATACAGGCCGCCAGAGGCCAGAACTTTCAGCGCGAGGTTCCCTGCCTCCGCGCCAAAGGCTGAAGAAAACATCTGCATCGTCTCCATGCAAAGCTCGTTCGAACCTTCTTCGGCGCAGCTGCCAATGACCGCGTTTGGGTCTTCGGTCTTCATGCGCTCCTCAAGCCACGCCGGCTCTTCCATTTTCTGGTCATCCTTGAGGAACGCGTACACATTCTTGATGCCGAGGCCGGAAACGACTCGCTCAAATGACACGCGTCCATTCAGCGTCCGCCGCAAATATTCGAGCAACGCAATCTCACGGTCATTGCGCGCGGCGAAGTCGCAGTGACCACCTTCTGACGGCAGAGGAATGTGCTGCTTCTGCCGCGCATCCCACACCAGCAACGCCTCGCCCAGACCAGTTCCCGCGGAGATCAGGCCGCGATGCCCCACCACTCCCGACTCGCCCGGATGCAGCACATGCACGGCCTCGGTTGAGAGTTCGGGAATGCCGTAGCCGTTTGCCTCGAGATCATTGATAAGAAAAATATGCTCGATCCCGAGCGACCCGCGCAGAGCCCGCGCATCAAGCGTCCACGGCAGATTGGTCAGCTTCAGATGGCCATCGCGCACCGGCCCCGGGCAGCCGAAGCAGGCCGCCACGATCTCCTGGACTTCCGCCCCCGGATGCCCATCGGTCTCCGACAAAAAGCGATGGACCACATCATCCAGGCAAGCGAAGTCGGCGGCAGGAAACTTCTGCTCACGAAGCGACTTGAGCCTTCCGGCTTCGAAGTTGTACAGCGCTAGATGAACCTTGGTGCCCCCCACATCGCCTGCAAGAATCATGAGAGCTCCAGTTTACTTTCGCCGTGCGTGTTTGCCTCTGGCAGCTGCGCGGCAGCGGCCTGATCGAGCAGCAGCGTCAACCGCCCACTCGCAGGACGAATCAGTTGAGCGGGATACTGCTCCGGGTCGTAGGCTCCCGTAAACACCGTCTTCAAGACCCCGGCTTTTTCCCGACCCTCAATTAAAAACACGACCTCACGCCCTTGGGTGATCACCGGCCAGGTCAGCGTCAGCCGCCACGTATCTTTCTGCGGCACATGGTTTGCGAGGCAGATGCGCGCCAGTTCATTCAGGCCCTCGGTATGCGGAAACAGCGAAGCCGTGTGCCCGTCTGGTCCAAGCCCGAGCAGAATCAAATCAAAGGTTGGCGTCTCCGCACCTTCCAGTCGCATCGTGTTGCGGATCTCCGCCTCGTACCGCGCGGCCGCCTCTTCCGGATCAAGCTCGCCTTCCATTCGGTGGACGTTCGCAGCCGGCAGCGGTACCTTTTCGAGCATGGCGGCCTTCGTCATGCCGAAGTTCGAATCCGCATCCGTCGGCGGCACGCAACGCTCATCGACCCAGAAAAGCTGGACCTGCTCCCACGCGATTTTATCGGCATACTCTCGCGCCAGCAGCGCGAAGACGGCCTTCGGTGTCGAGCCTCCGGAGATCGCCACCCGCGCCTGCCCGCGCGCGCGCACCGCCGCGGCTACGCTCGACGTGAACAACTCTGCGGCGGCTCGCGTAACCTCGTCCACCGTTGGACAGACCTTGACTGAAACCTCGACGCGACGCGGCATACGTTCTCCCACCTGTAACGCCGCAGATCAACAGACATGCGGCTTTATCTGACGAAGTTACAGCTTACGCCACTTGCGTCCATCCGCCTTCAGCATCGCGTCCGAAGTCGGCGGTCCCCATGTCCCGGCGGCATAGTTTGGCAGATCCCGGATCGGATTTTTCTCCCAATAATCGAGGATCGGCGTCATCAACGCCCACGTTGCCTCTACGCCGTCGCGATGCGCGAACAGCGTCGCGTCGCCCAGCATCGCATCGAGCAGAAGACGCTCGTAGCCATTGGCAGAGGACGCGCCAAAGGTCTCCGCATACGAGAAGTTCATGTTGACCGGATTGATGCTCATGCTTGGCCCGGGGAGTTTTGCTCCGAAGCGCAACGTGATTCCCTCATCCGGCTGGATGCGCATGGAAATAATGTTGTTGCGGATGCCCTCTGCGCCTTTGCCTTGCTCATCCTTGAAGATCGAGAGCGGCGGCTGCTTAAACATGATCGTGATCTCGGTCACACGCTTCGGCAGGCGCTTGCCCGCGCGAAGATAAAACGGTACACCAGCCCAGCGCCAGTTCTCAATTTCGAGCCGCACCGCTGCATAGGTTTCGGTCTGCGAGCGCGGATGAACCCTCTCTTCCTGCCGGTAACCCACCACCTGCTTGCCATCCACAATGCCCGGCCCATACTGCCCGCGCACGGTATCCGCGGGATGGATCGGCTGGATTGAGCGCCAGACTTTTACCTTCTCCGCCCGCACTGCCGAAGCCTCGAAGGAGACCGGCGGCTCCATGGCCACGAAGCTTAGCAGCTCCATGACGTGATTTTGCACCACGTCGCGCAGAGCGCCTGCAGTTTCGTAGAACGGTCCACGGCCTTCAATGCCGATCGCCTCGGCCGCGGTGATCTCCACGTGATCGATGTAGTTACGATTCCAAACGTTCTCAAAAATGCCATTGGCAAAGCGAAACACCAGGATGTTCTGCACGGTCTCTTTGCCAAGATAGTGATCGATGCGGAAGATCTGGTCTTCGTCGAAAACTTTATTTACGTCGTCGTTCAACGCTCGAGCACTCACCAGATCATGCCCGAAGGGCTTCTCGATAATGGTGCGCACCCAGGAACCGGAATTTGCCGGCTTGTTCATCTCGTGCTTGCCCAGCGCGTTGATGATGTCGGCAAAATACTCAGGAGCGGTGGCCAGGTAGAACAACCGATTACCCTTCGTGCCGGCCTTGGCGTCCATCTCCGCAAGCAGATCCTTGAGGCCCGCATAGCCGGTGTCGTCGTCGAAGTTCATGGCGTGATAGCAGACCTTCGCGATGAAGGGCTGCAAGGCAGGGTCCGCCTCCTCCACTCCGCCCCCAGCGAGAATGCCCTCTTTCATGTCCGCGGCAAATGTCTTCTCAAGCGGCCGCCGTGCTACGCCCACCACGGAAATTTCTTTCGGCAGAAGGCCGGCCTGATCGAGGTGATAGAGCGCGGGCAGCAGCTTACGCTTGGTCAGGTCGCCGGACGCGCCGAAGATGACGACCACGCACGGATCCGGTTTGTGCTCGGCAGACTTGCTTGTCGGCGGCGTGGCAGCGGACGCTTTTACTTCAGGAATAGCCATGTTGACCTCGTCATTTACTCACTCTCAGTTGCGCTTTGCGTGTCTGCGTTTTACAACGCGTAATCTGCGCCCAGCGTCGTATCTTTCCATGCAGCCAAATCGTTCTTCCACAACTCCAGCCGCGCTTCCATCCGGTCGTATGCCTGCTTGCCCAACACCAAGTGTTTGGGAGGCTCGGGAGCTGCGACAGCAGCCATGATGGCCTTTACCGCCTTGATTGGATCCCCGGCCTGCTTGCCCGCCTGTGTCTCGAAATACTCGCGAGATTTGCCCGCGCTCTGCCGATACTCCTCGATCTGGTGCTTGGCGATCGTCGCGGAGCGGCCCAGGAAGTCGGTGCGAAACGGCCCGGGCTCCACAATAGTTACATGCACTCCAAGCGGAGCCATCTCCCCGGCCAGAGCCTCACTCAACCCGTTTACCGCAAACTTGCTGGCGTTGTAATAGCCTACGCCCGGCGTTCCAATGAGTCCGCCGATGGAAGAAAGATTGACGATGTTGCCGCTCTTCTGCTCGCGAAATTGCGGCAACAGGGCGCGTGTTACCCGCAGAAGCCCGAAGACATTGGTCTCAAACATCGGCATGTACTCCGCTTCTGAAACCTCCTCAATCGCACCATTGACGCCGTAGCCGGCATTGTTCACCAGCACATCCACCCGGCCGAAGCGGTCCAGCGCCGCCTTCACCGCGGAATCGACTGCGCTCTGCTGCATGACGTCCAGAGGAAGAATCAATGCCGTCTCTGGATACTGCCCGCCAAGCTCTGCAAGCTGCTCCGGCTTCCGCGCCGTCGCCACGACTTTGTCTCCGTCTGCCAGCACCTGCTCGGCAAGCTCACGGCCGAAGCCTGTCGAGGCTCCCGTAATAAACCACACGCGTCCGGATGTCTGTTCGCTCATATAGCCCATTCGATGCGAAAGCAGGGATCGGGATGCGTCCTTAGCCGAGACTTCCGGTACTGAAACAGGCGCACCGCAGATTTTCAGTGTGTGCCAATCTACGCGCTTAGACTCGTGCCTCTGGCATCCGGCATGTACTGCTTCTCAATCGCCTTGACCTTGTTCAGGCGTCGTGACAGCCGTTCTTCCGTTGCTCCAAAGACGGCCTTGAGATACGCGTCCACAAGCTCAAACGCGAGCGCCGGACCGATGATGCGCGCACCCATCACCAGCGCGTTCATATCGTCGTGCTCCACTCCCTGGTGGGCGGAGTACGTGTCATGGCACATGCACGCACGCACCCCTGGCATCTTGTTCGCCGCGATGCACACGCCTACGCCCGAGCCGCAGATGAGAATGCCTCGATCAACCGTGCCCGCCATGAGTTCCTTGCCGACCAGCACGGCGAAGTCGGGATAATCATCTGACGCTTCCAACTGGAACGCGCCCAGGTCGTGCACCTCATGGCCGAGCTTCGCCACGTACGCGCGAACCTCTTCCTTCAGCGGAAACCCCGCGTGATCCGCCGCAATCGCAATCCTCATCAATGTCCTCGGTCGTCCAGATTAGTCGTCCAGCTGCCAGTCATCCGGGTCTGGCGGAATGCTGTCTTCATACGTTGGCTGCAACGAGGTCGAGCGCTCCTGCTTCTCGACCTCGTCTTCCTGGAGCTTGCGAATCATTTCGCGTTCCGACTCGACCATTGCCTACTTCTTGACCAGCTTTTTCGCGTGATCCACTACGACCGCCACCGAAATCCCAAGCTTCTCCAACGCAATTTTTCCCGGAGCCGAAGCGCCAAAGCGATCCAGACCCACGGCAATGCCATCGCGGCCAATGTACTTCCACCAGCCCATCGTCGCGCCAGCCTCAACCGAGATCTTCGGCACGCCATGCGGGAAGATCGACATCTTGTAGGCGTCGTCCTGCTCCTCAAAGACCGCGAAGCTAGGCATTGAAACCACCGTCGCCAGGATGCCCGCACTCTTCAGCTCGTCGGCCACCTTTTGGATCAGCGAAACCTCGGAGCCCGTTGCCACCAGGATAATGTCCTTGCCGAACTCCTCAAGGATGTACGCACCCTTGCGCGCGCGCTCATGCACCTTGTATTTGTCATTGTCTAGCACCGGAAGATCCTGCCGCGACAACGCCATGAAGCATGCCGTGTGACGCTCGAGCGCAAGCTGCCAGCAAACGGCCGTCTCGTTCGCATCTGCCGGGCGGAAGTCCGTCAGTTGTGGAATTGCCCGCAGCGACATCAACTGCTCGATGGGTTGGTGCGTCGGGCCATCTTCGCCCAGGCCGACCGAATCATGGGTAAAGATATAGAGCGAATGCGAGCTCTGCAGCGCGCCCATCCGCAACGCCGAACGGCAGTAGTCCGAGAAGGTAAAGAACGTCGATCCAAAAGGAATCAGCCCGCCGTGCGCCGCAATTCCGTTCACCGCCGCCATCATCCCAAACTCACGCACCCCGAAGAAGACGTTGCGTCCCTTGGGGTCCACGTGGAAGCTGGGTGAGTCCTTGAAGATCGTCTTGGTAGAGCTTGTCAGGTCGGCCGCTCCGCCAAACAGCTCCGGAACCACCTTCGCGATGGCGTTCATCACCGTCTGTCCTGCGTTGCGCGTGGCCACGGGCTTGTCGGTGGGGAACACCGGAATCTGCTTCTCCCAGCCCTCGGCCAGCTTCATCGAGACGGTGCGCTCATACTCCGCGCCCTTGTCCGGGTACGCCTTCCTGTACTCCGCAAACTTCGCTTCCCAGGCTTCGCGCACCTGCTTGCCCTTCTCTTTGCACTTGGCCCAATGTGCCGCGGCCTCTTCCGGCACATAGAAATCCTTATCTTCCGGGAAGCCAAGATTTCTTTTGGTCGCCTTCACGTTGTCCGGGCCTAGCGCCTCGCCATGCACCTTGCTCGTACCCGCCTTCGGGCTGCCGTATCCGATCACCGTCCGCACCCGGATCAGCGAGGGCTTGGTCGTCTCCGCCTTGGCCGCCTGGATCGCCTTCTCGAGCCCGGCCAGGTCGTTGCCGTCGTCGACCATCTGCACATGCCAGTGGTAGGCCTCAAAACGCTTGGTTACATCCTCGGTAAAGCTCAGTTCTGTCGGCCCATCGAGCGAGATCAGGTTGTCGTCATAGAGCACAATCAGCTTGCCCAGACCCAGCGTTCCGGCCAGCGAGCAGGACTCGTGCGAGATGCCCTCCATCAGGTCGCCGTCGCCGCACAGCACATAGGTGAAGTGATTGACCGGCGTCTGGCTGTTGTAGCCGCTGCTCGTGTCGCCAGCCTGGTTGAAGATCGCCGAGAGATGCTTCTCCGCGATGGCGAGGCCAACCGCCTCGGCCAGCCCCTGCCCCAGCGGGCCTGTCGTTACCTCGACGCCCGGCGTCTCGCCGTATTCCGGATGCCCCGGCGTATGCGATCCCCACTGCCGAAACTGCTCCAGCTGATCCATCGGCAGGTCATACCCGGCCAGGTGCAGCGCGCCGTACAGCAGCGCCGAGGCGTGCCCATTCGACAACACAAAGCGGTCCCGGTCCGACCACTTCGGCTCCAGCGGATCGTACTTCATGAACTTGGTGAAGAGCAGGTATGCGATGGGCGCGCAACCGAGCGGCGCTCCCGGATGCCCGGAGTTCGCCTTCTCGACCGCATCGACGGCGAGGAAGCGCAACGTGTTGATCGACAACTGGTCCAGATCGTTCTGGGTCATTTCCGATGTCATTTCTAAAGTAGACTCGCTCATTCTGCTCCGCATCCTCAAACCAGATTTATCGACATTCGATGTCTTGCCGTCGTCCTTCTGCTGCCTCAGTGTACTCGCCTGCCGGTCTGGTTGCGCCCGCCGCGTGGTCCTAAGCTGCCGTGGCACTCGAGGCCGTCAGGCTGACCTCTACATTGTGCCCTAGCCAGCGCTCGTCCTTGCCTGCCTCCGGGGGCCAACGCAGCGTAAAGATGAGCTGGCGAGGGCTTTCCGGTGCAGCCGGCGGCGTTGCCACGTCCGCAAACGACCCCGGATATCCCGCCACCCGCGACGGCACCGTCTGGGTCGTCGCCCAGTTGTCCAGCGTATACACCACCTCAAAGCGATCGTGGTCCACAACTCGCAACGTGTGCCCAGCCGGCAATTCGCTGATCGGCCTCGCCACCTGGAAGATCTCCGTCGCGTTGCGGAAGCTGCGTTTGCCCGGCTGAACCGCATACCGTTCTTCCACCACCGAGATGGTGTCAAAAATCTTGCCGTCCACTACCGACCGCAGCAGCTTGATGTACTCCGCGTGCGCCCACACCAGAGGCTGCGCCGAGCCCGCCGACCGGCCCTGGTACATGCCCTCCGCCGGCAGGTCGGCATGGTCCCACACCTGTTCCGGCAGCATTCCGCCGATCGACGAAAAACGCTCATACGCGGTAATCAGCGGCTTTACATCGTTGCCCGCGGCCAGCTCAAAGTGCGCCCGCTCCCCACCCAGCAGAGGCCACGCCCTCCCCTGACCCGAGCCGTTATACGGTCCGCCATCTTTCTTCTGCCCGTAGCCATCATGGTTATACCGTCGCCAGCAGGGCCCGTACGGGGTCTCATATTTTAGGCAGTGATCGACGACCTTCAACGACTCCGTAATCAGCGGATCGTCGGCGCGCCGGATGCCGTAGCGCACCAGCTCCAGAAATCCAGCGTCAATTACCTCACGTCCGTCGAAGTCGCTCTGCTCGCCCGCCTCGCGGTTCGCCAGATGAATGAACCCGGCCGGCAGACGCGGATTGTAAAACGGATCGCCCGGCGCTGGCGGCCGGATGCGCATGTAATGCCGCTTCACGCCGGGCAGCAGAACACCGTCCTCAGTCGTCGTCCACTCATCCAGATGCGCTTCGATCCAGTCCGCGTAGGTCAGTAGAAACTGCGCCAGCTCCGCCGACTGGTACGCCTGGGCGATGTCCGCCGCGCACACCAGCGCGGAGATCACCGCTGCCAGCGTCGAAGGCGAGTACCCGGCATTTTCCTCCCAGCGCTCCTGCTGGGTGACCGGTGCATACCGCACCAGGAACGCGGCCGCCTTTTCGACGAACGGAAATACGTCGAAGATCCCGAGTCCGTCGAGCTTCCACAAACGCCATGCGAGGATGATTGGAAACGCTACCTCGTCCAGCTGAATGCCCGTCCAGTAGGCCGTTCCGTCGATCCAGAAGTTCTGCGCGAAGCCGCCGTCCGGCCGCTGCGTACACGCGAGATAGACCAGCGCCCGCCGCGCCGTCTCTGTCCGCCCCAGCGCCAGCAGCGCCGTCGCCGACTGGACCATGTCGCGCGTCCACACCAGGTGGTACCCGCCCAGGTCGTCGTCGCCCTTCGACGCGCCCCACGGGATCGACGCCGACGCGATAAACGCGCCCGAGTAGGTCTTGTCCTCGTGCGTAAGAATGACGTTCTGGCTGACCCGCGCCAACCGGCCGTCGTCGGTCGAAGCTCCGCGGAGCGCCTCGCGGTTCGGGCTCTGCGCCCGGTGCCACTGCTCAATAAAGCGCTTGCTGTGCGTCGCAAACGGCGTTGACAGCGTCTGCATCAGCCCGGCGAGCGCCGCATGATGGCCTGTCCCGAGCGCGATGCCAACCGTGAATTCACGGTTCTTCGCGACATCGATTTCGCCCATGACGGCGATGTTTCCGCCGCTGGCCTGGCCGAACTGCCACGTCATCTTCCCGTGCGTTGAGAGGTCCTGGTAGCCGTCGCTCGCGCCCACAAAGCCGCAGGAGCTGCGTGTGAACCCGCAACTGGCTCCGAGCGCGAGCGACGTGCCGCTCTTCCACGCCAGCAGCGTGCGTTTGCCAGCCAGCATCATAGAGCGCGCCGAGTTTCCCGCACCGCCGCCATCAAGATGCGGCGCCAGCAGCACGTAGCACTTCAGCTTCGACAGCACGGCCTCGTCGCCGGCGATCTTCACATTCATCAACACCACCGGATGATGCGGGTCCGCGACAAACTCCTTGGTCACCGTATAGCGCCCATCGAGGTCTGAAGCGCACACCCGCACCGCCGGCGTATCGGGGTCGATGTAGTGGAAGTCGTACTCGAACGAGCGCTTTTCCTCATGAAAGAAAGTTTCTTCATCGGTAAACAGCAGCTCCATGTCGCGCATCTGCGGGCGGTCGATGGTCGGGAAGTAGACCTCGTTCAGCGTTCCGTGCGAGATGGTAAACCACACCTGACTCGACGCAGAGTAGGCTGTTGAGACCGCATCTTTCTTGCTGGACGTCCAGCGCGGCTCCACGCCCGGAGCCCCGAACGCGGGGCCATCGTCCTCCAGCCAGTCGTAGTCGTAGACGAAATCTTTGTTGTCAACCATGTGCAGTGATTAAAACTCAAAACGCAGCGGAACGGGAATCCGGGGCCGGAAATGCCTTGCGACCACTGAGAAAACCCGGATCCACCTGCGCTGGCCTGAGAACCTTTAGCATCGGCCGACACCTTTAGCATCGCTCCACACCGGGACGGCATCGAACCGGATGTCCCGCGTGGGAGACTTGGGTCGTGCCCAGCAGACACGCAATTACCGGGTCTGTGGCTTCCCCTCAGCGGCTCACTTTATTACTTCAAGGAGAGTTACCGTGGCCTTTGAACTTCCTCCGCTCCCTTACGACTACGCCGCCCTCGAGCCGTACATCGACGAAGCCACCATGAAGCTGCATCATGACAAGCACCACCAGACCTACGTCACCAACCTGAACGGCGCGATCGAAAAGCACCCTGAGCTTGGCTCAAAGAGCCCCGAAGAGCTGATCAAGGACCTGCCCTCAATCCCCGAGGACGTCCGCAAAGTCGTCCAGAACAACGGCGGTGGCCACGTCAACCACACCATGTTCTGGGAGATCATGGCCCCGCACGCAGGCGGCGAGCCCACCGGCGACCTCCGCGTCCAGATCATCGACGACTTCGGCAGCTTCGAAGACTTCAAGAAGCTCTTCAACGAGACCACCGCCAAGCAGTTCGGCTCCGGCTGGGGATGGCTCGTGTTCGAAGGCGGCAAGCTCAAGGTTGTTACGACCGCCAACCAGGATAATCCGATCTCACAGGGGCTTTATCCTATCCTGGGCAACGACGTGTGGGAGCACGCCTACTACTTGAAATATCAGAATAAGCGTCCCGACTACCTGGCGGCCTGGTGGAATACCGTCAACTGGACGGCGGTGAACACCCGTTTTGAGAAAGCGAAGAAGCAGTAGTCCGGTCTGCGCGCCCACCTCGAACGTTCCATCCCGCTTGAGGTGGGCGCGTGCACCAGCATCATGCGATGGGGTGTACGTCGTTTTCAGAGCGCCAATAAGGCCTGCGCTTTCCGGGTGTACCTGTGAAACGCAATTACCGCTCTCTGCGTCTCCAGGCATAACGAGCATCCTAATTCTCAAACCGTCATCGCTGATGATTCGGCGGGTTTGCGGGTTCGGCAGGAGACCTCATGTGGATTGTTAGACTTGCGCTGCGTCGGCCCTACACCTTCATGGTGCTCTCGATGCTGCTGTTCGCCCTGGGCATCGGATCCGCCGTTGAAGCTCCAAAAGACATCTTTCCATACATTAATATCCCGGTCGTCACCATCGTCTGGACCTATGCCGGACTGTCTCCCGCGGAGATGGAAGGCCGCATCGTCACCGTCACCGAGCGCGCCCTCACCACCACCGTCAATGACATTGAGCACTCTGAATCCGAGTCCTACCAGGGCGTCTCCGTCATCCGCGTTTACTTCCAGCCCACTGTCAAGGTTGAGCTCGCCGTCTCGCAGGTCACCGCCATCGTCGAAACCGTGCTGCGCGTCCTGCCGCCCGGCACCTTTCCTCCCAACATCCTCAAGTACGACGCCTCCTCAGTGCCCGTCGTGCAACTCGCCCTCTCCGGCGAAGGCCTGAGCGAGGCCGACCTCTACGACCTCGGCATCAGCTTCATCCGCCCCCGCCTCTCGAGCGTCAAGGGAGCCTCGATCCCCCTCCCCTACGGCGGAAAAGTCCGCCAGGTGATGATCGACACTGATCCCAACCTTCTCTACGCCAAGCACCTCTCCGCCTCCGACGTCTCGATCGCCGTCAACCAGCAAAACCTCATCCTGCCCGCCGGAACCGCCCGCCTCGGCGACCGCGAATACGTCGTCAAACTAAACTCCTCCCCCGGAGAAGTGGCCGCCCTCAACGACCTGCCCATCCGCGCCGCCAACGGCACCGTCGTCTTCCTCAAGGATGTCGCCACCGCCCACGAAGGCTACGCCGAACAAACCAACATCGTCCGCGAAGATGGCCGCAAGAGCGCTTTGCTCACCGTGCTCAAAAACGGCCAGACCAGCACCCTCGAGATCGTCGACGGCGTCAAGGAAGCCATCCCGCGCGTCGTCGCCGGCCTGCCCCCCAGCCTCAAGGTCGTTCCGCTCTTCGACCAGTCCATCTTCGTCCGTGAGTCCATCTCGGAAGTCGCCCGCGAAGCCACCATCGCCGCCGCCCTTACCGGCCTCATGATCCTGCTCTTCCTCGGCTCCTGGCGCTCCACCCTCATCGTCTGTACCTCCATTCCGCTCTCCATCGCTACCTCGCTCGCCATCCTCACCGCGCTCGGTGAAACCATCAACGTCATGACCCTCGGCGGCCTCGCCCTCGCTGTCGGCATCCTGGTTGACGACGCCACCGTCGAAATCGAAAACACCCACCGCAACATGGCCGAGAAGAAGCCTCTCGTCCGCGCCATCCTCGACTCCGCCCAGCAGGTCGCCGCCCCCGCCTTCGTCTCTACCCTCTCCATCTGCATCGTCTTCATCCCCGTCGTCCTGCTCACCGGCGCGGCCAAGTACCTCTTCACTCCCTTGGCCGAGGCCGTCGCCTTCGCCATGCTGGCGTCCTACTTCCTCTCCCGCACCCTCGTGCCCACCATGATGCACTTCCTCCTGCCCGCCGAAATCGGCCTCTATCAGGACGAAGGTGAGTCCGAGCGCGAAGAAAAGCGCAATTGGGTCTGGCGCTGGCACCAGCGCTTCGACCGTCAGTTCGAGCGCATGCGCGAGGGCTACAAGGGCATGCTCGAGTGGTGCCTGGCCAACCCCGCCATCACCCTCATCCTCTTCGGCGGCTTCATCCTGCTGTCCCTCCCGCTCACCTTCAGCATCGGCGAGGACTTCTTCCCCTACGTCGACTCCGGCCAGATGCGCCTCCACGTCAACCCGCCCCAGGGCATGCGTATCGAGGACTCAGAACAGTACTTCGCCGCCATCGAGCGCGACATCCGCACCATCATCCCTCCTGCCGAAACCCAGCTCATCCTGGACAACATCGGCCTGCCCAACGGCGGCATCAACCTCGGCTTTGCCTCAAACGCCACCATCTCCAACACCGACGGCGAGATCCTCATCGCGCTCAAACCCGGCAAGCGCGACACCACCAAGTACATGCGCCTGTTGCGCGACGAGCTCCCCAACAAGTTCCCCGGCGGCACCTTCTTTTTCACCCCCGCCAACATCACCAACCAGATCCTCGACTTCGGCCTCCCCGCCCCCATCGACGTCCAGATCGCCGGCCGCGCCAAGGGGAACTACGCCATCATCCAGAGAATCCTCAAGCGCGTCTCCGCCATCCCCGGAGCCGTCGACGTCCACATTCACCAGCAGGTCTCCTACCCCACCGTCCAGGTCAATGTAGACCGCACCAAGGCCCGCCAGGTCGGCCTCACCCAGTCTGACGTCGCGCAGTCCACCCTTATCTCGCTCACCGGCACGGGCCAGACCGCCCCCAACGAGTGGCTCAACCCGCTCAACGGGGTCAACTACCAGATCGTCACCCAGACACCCATCTACCGAATCGACTCGCTCCCCGCGCTTGCCCGGACCTCCGTCACCTCCGCCAGCGGCAACACCTCGCAGCTGCTCGGCAACCTCGCCACCTTCCGCCGCGACCAGACCCCCATCATCATTGACCACTACAGCATCCAGCCCGTCTTCGACATCTACGCCGATGTCGACCGGCGGGACCTCGGTGGCGTCGCCAGCGAAATCCGCAAGATCATCGCCGACGAAACCAAGACTCTCCCCGTGGGCTCGACCCTTACCCTGCGCGGCGAAGTCAAAACCATGTCCGACTCCTTCCTCCGTCTCGGCATTGGCATCGTCTTCGCCATCGGCCTGGTCTACCTCCTCATGGCGGTCAACTTCCAGTCCTGGCTCGACCCCCTCATCATCCTCATGGCTCTCCCCGGAGCCTTTTGCGGAATCCTCTGGATGCTCTTCGTCACCCAGACCACCTTCTCCGTCCCCTCGCTCATGGGCACCATTATGACCATCGGCGTCGCCACCGCCAACTCCATCCTCATGGTCGTCTTCGCAAACGACGAGCGCATCGCCGGCAAAGACCGCCTCGAAGCCGCCCTCAACGCCGGCCACACCCGCCTCCGCCCCGTCCTAATGACCGCTCTCGCCATGATCATCGGCATGCTCCCCATGGCCCTCGCCCTCGGCGAAGGCGGCGAGCAGAACGCCCCGCTCGGCCGCGCCGTGATCGGAGGACTGCTGCTCGCCACGGTTGGCACTCTCTTCATCGTCCCGGTTATCTACTCCCTGCTGAAGAAGAATGCTCCGACCGATTTCGACCGCAAGATCGATGACGAGTACGGTCCCATTCCCCCAGGAGAAAATTCTCTGGGCAAACCCGCCTCCCCCGGCCAGCCCCAGCAGCAACCCGCGTAACAGGAGCAACCCGCGTAATGCCGAATGACCCGTACGATCAAGATCCACGACGCCTCGACGGCCACCCATCGCAACGGCTTAGCGATGGCCGCGAGCACCTCGGCGAAGACTTTGCCGACCCCAGCTACGCCGACGAACACTCGCTAGGCAGCTCCTTCGCCGACCCCAACGCTGGAGACGACACGAAGCTCGGCAACAGCTTCGCCCAGACCAACTCCAGCGCTAAAAAACATCATCGGCCCGTCGCTGAAGCCGTTGAAGCACCCTTCAAGCGAGTCAAGGGAAACCGCGTTCTCTTCTGGCTGATCGCCGGTGTCCTGGCCGTCATGCTGATTGCGCTTATCGTGGGCCTGCTCCCCCGGCTCGCCCGCAACAGGGACACGAAACAACAGGCCAGCGAGCAGACTCAGGAACCCGAAATCGATGTCGTCAAAGTCGTCCGCGCCAAGGGCGCCGGCGGCCTCGTCGTCCCCGGAACCACCATCCCCATCGAGGTCTCCTCCGTCTACGCCCGCGCCAACGGATACCTGCGCAAGCGCTTCGTCGACATCGGCGACCACGTCCACAAAGGCCAGCTCCTCGCCATCATCGACGCGCCCGACCTCGACCAGCAGGTGGATCAGGCCAAGCAGCAGGTCAACCAGGCCGAAGCTCAACTGGCTCAGCAACAAACCCAGCTCGCCCTCACCAAGGTGACCGTCGAGCGCTACCGCGCCCTCGTCGCTCGCGGCGTTTTCTCCCGCCAGGATGGCGACCAGCGCGAAGCCGACTACCAGTCCCAGATCGCCAACGTCGCCGCCGCCGAGCGCAACGTCGAAGCCTACAAAGCCAACCTTGGCCACGCGCTCGCACTCCAGCAGTTTGAGCACGTCACCGCGCCCTTCGACGGCATCGTCACCCAGCGCAACATCGACACCGGCGACCTCATCCAGGCCTCCGGGTCCGCCGGCAGCAGCGCTCCCGCACCCGTCGCCACCGGCGCCACCTCCTCCGGGTCCGCCCAGAATGCCTCCTCCAACACCGGCGGCTCCTCCGGCATGGGCACCAGTCTCGCCACACCCTCCACCGGCATGGGAGGCCAGGGCGGACCACTCTTCACCATCGCCCAGGCCGACCGCCTCCGCATCCTCGTCTCCGTCCCCGAGGGCTACGCCAGCCAGATCCACGACGGACAGGCCGCCGCACTCAACTTCCAGGAACTTCCCGACCGTACCTTCCACGCCAGCGTCACCCGCACCGCCGACTCTCTCGACCAGAACACCCGCACCGAGCTCGTCGAAGTCCAGGTCGATAACCACGCCGGCCTCCTCATCCCCGGCATGTACGCCGTCGTCACCTTCGCCGACAAAACCGGTGACGCCGCTGACGTCGGTGGCCCACTCGTCGTCACCGGGGACGCCATCGGCATCCGCAACGACCAGCCAACCGTCGCCGTCATCGAGAACGGCAAAGTCAAGCTCACCCCCATCCAGATCGGACGCGACTACGGCTCCGAAGTCGAGATCGTTGGCGGCCTGCGACCCGGACAGATCGTCGCCAGCAGCTTCACCGACGACGTCGTCCAGGGCGCCAGCGTCCGCACTCACTTCAGCCCTCAGCTCGAGAAGGTAGCTGCCCCAGTCTCACAAGCCACCAAGCCCAACCCACCCGGAGGCTCCACCCAGTACGGAGACACCGGCATCATCGACCAGGACATGCAGGGACAAAACGCCAAGCCGCAGCAGAAAAAGTCCAACGGCGGCCAGCAGACCAAGGCCAACGGCAAGCAGGGGACGCAGCAATGACCCAACGCCGCGGTCCCGCCGCGCTTGCTTTCGCCCTCCTCGCCGCCACAAAGGCCCGCGCCCAGGCACTCCAGCAGCTTCCCCCGGTTCCGCCACCTCCGCCGGCCGTCGCTCCCAGCACTCCGGCAGTTCCGGACGCCCCGCCGATCAGCGCATTCACCCCCGGAGTTCCCAATACCGACACCGGTACCCCGCCCGTCGTCCCACTCCGCCTCGAGCCGTCCGGCTTCAACCCACGGCACTTCTTCGGCCCCTACCACGCCCCTACCGTCGCCCCGCTCTTCCCCGGCAACGGAGACCGCCTCCGTTCCCTCGTCCGCGACGGCAAGCTCTACCTCACCGCCCGCGATGCCATTGCCCTCGCCATCGAGAACAACCTCGACGTCGAAATCGAGCGCTACAACCTCGTCCTCGCCGATACCGACCGCCGCCGCGCCGCCGGCGGAGGCAATCTCCGCGGCATCGACTACACCATCGCCGAGCCCCCCAACGGCGTCGGAGGCCCCGGCTCCCCGCTGCTCAACACCACCGCCACCAACCCCAACCCCACCACCCCCACCGTTACCGATCTCACCTCCCTCAACGCCACCACCCAGACCACCACCAACCTCTCCGGCGCCTCCACCGCCACCGCCCAGTACGCCAACGGCCCCACCGTCCCCCTCTTTGACCCCAACCTTTTCCTCCAGGCCGGCTACCTCCGCCGCTCCGACACCGTCTCGCTCGTCCCCGCCACCACCGGCACGGCCAGCGGAGGTACCGACGAGCCCCAGGCGCTCGACTTCATCGCCGCCAACCTCTCCTACCAGCAGGGCTTCCGCACCGGGGCCCAGCTCGAGGCCGTCGCCAACAACGCCTCGAACGTTCTCTACGGCCAGACCTCCCAGCGCGACCCCTTCTCCACTCCCAGCACCTTCGTCACGCTCACCCAGCCCTTGCTCCGCGGCTTCGGCTCCGGCGTCAACCTTCGCTACATCCGCATCGCCAACATCGACCGCAACATCTCCCGCCTCCTGTTCGAGCAGCAGGTGCTTGAAACCATCTATGGCGCCTCCCGCATCTACTTCGACCTCGTCTCCCTCGGCGAAAACATCGCCGTCCAGCAGGACGCGCTCAACGCCGCGAAGAAGCTCCAGTCCGACGAAGCCGCCCAGGTCGAGTTCGGTACGCTCGCGCCCATCGAGCTTGTCCGCGCCAACGCCCTCGTCAGCTCCAGCCAGTTTGCGCTCGCCCAGGCCCAGGGCCTTTACCGCACCCAGGAAGTCATCCTCCGCAACCTGATCCTCCGGGCCGGCTCCCCCGTCTTCAACGCCGCATTTACCGAGATCGTCCCCACCGACACCATCGTCGTGCCCGACACCATGGACGCCACCTCGGTCTCTGATCTGATCCAGCAAGGCCTCGCCCGCCGGCCCGACCTCGCCCAGTCCGCCCTACAAGTCAAGACCGGTCGGATCAACGCGTCGGCCTCCCGCAACCAGGCGCTTCCGCAGCTGAATGTCTATGCCAACGTCCAGACCCGCGGCGTCGCCGAGCAGCCCTTCGAGCAGCTCGGCAGCCAAGGCACCGCCCTCCCCACCTTGCCCCTGGCCTTCGCCACCGGAGGCCTCCGCGTCTCGACCATCTACCAGGCTGGTATCCAGCTCAATCTGCCCATCCGCAACCGGCTCGCCGAGTCAGACGCCGCCCGCGACGCCATCCAGGTCCGCCAGGTCCAAGCCCGCACCGAGAAGCTCGAGGATCAGATCCGCCAGGACATCGAGAACGCCCAGATCGCCGTCGAAACCAGCTTCAACGCCTACCAGGCCGCCAAGGCCAGCCGCGGATACCAGCAACAGCTCCTCCAGGCGGACCGTGACCGTGTCGAGTTCGGCCAGTCCACCCCTCTCCAGGTCGTTCAGGACACGGCCTTCCTCTCCCAGGCCAGCGCCACCGAGATTGCCGCCCGCTCCAACTACCAGAAGGCCCGCATCGAGCTCGATCACCAGTTGGGCGACCTGCTCGAGAAAAACGGGATCACCCTTGACGACGCCGTGCAGGGCCAGATTCAGAGTCAGGGGAAGCCCTGACCCTCACGAGAGGCCCGGCCGGAAGCCGAGGCTCTCTCGTGTGGTTGTCTCACCCGCGATAGAGCTCCGCGGGCACATGGTACTCAGGAAGATGGAGCTCGGCGGTCGCCGCCCCGGGTGCCATGTCCATGCACTTGACGAAAGCCGTTTGGAATTTCTGCATCTCGGGTCTCGTCCCGACGGTGACCCGCACGTAGGTGGGCAGCGCAGACCAGGTGCGACCTATGGCGACACCGTCCTTGAGCATGCTCATCTGGAACTCAGGTCCCGGCCGATGAACGTCGACCATAAAGAAATTGGCCTGCGAGCCGGGAATGACCTTGTAGCCCTTTTTGGCCATGAACTCCAGGGTGTCCTGACGAATATCGGCGTTGATCTTCTTGCGCAGAGGCACCAGGTCTTGGTCCTGCAGTGCGGCACGAGCTCCGGCGGCGCTCGTAATCGAGATGCTTCCGACGCTGCGGGCTGGCGGGGCGACGGTAGAGAAACGCTGAAGCAGGTCAGGCCGGGCGATCGCAAAGCCTGCACGCAGGCCGGCCATGCCATAGATTTTCGAGAAGGTCCGAAGCACGATCAGGTCCTGATCCTGCGCTACCAGATCGATGACGGATTCGTCGTTCGAGAAATGATGGTAGGCCTCATCGACAATCACAACAGAACCCGCCGGCTTGTTCTTGAGCAGCCAAACGATGTCTTCACGCGGCGTCATGGTTCCCGTCGGGTTATTGGGATTGACGATGTAGTAGGCGCCGGGCGAGGGATGCGCAGCGAGCATCGCCTTCACATCATGCGCATAGGTTGGGGTTAGCCGAACGGGGACCTTTGGCGCCTTCATCGTGTCGGCTGCGCGAGGTCCCTGCTCATAGCTGGGATCGCCATACACGAGCGGTTTGTTCGGGCCGATGTTGGACATTAGCGCCAGGTCGAGTGGGCCGCCGGAGCCGGGGAACAGCGCGGAATAGCCACGCTTGAGGCCGAATTGTTGATTGAATACCTCGACTGTATTCATGCTCTCTTCCTGGTGATACCGGCCGCCAAGGGAAGCGGCCGAGCAGATGGCCGTCAGCGAAGCCTGCGCTGGTCCAAGGGGATTCTCGTTGGAGCTGATGATGACGGTGCCAGGCGGTAGAGGGCGCCTCTCACCCATGTCTGAACCAAAGCCGCGGCGAGCCCCGCCGTTCGGTTGCGTCATCTGGGCAGGCGGAGTCGTCTGGCTGTTCTGCCCAGGTGCCTGCTGACCCAGCACGGGCAGGGCTGCTGCTGCCGCGCCGGCCGCACTCAGGCTGCGCAGAAAAGAACGACGCGAAACACCACTCTGGACCAGGTGTCGTAGATTGGGCGTGAACGACGGCTCATAAGCCATAAGACCCTCCTTGGCAAAACATAGCTTGCAACTGCGAGACTGACGGCATCACGGGGATGCAGGGTGCGTGGCCGCTGCAATACGTTGCCAGTCGACACTGAATGACCGCGCAGGTCGAAACAAACCGAAGCAAAGCTAACAATCCGTTTGGGCAGGGAGTGCAGTCTGGCAAGAACAGATGACTTGAAAATGAGTCAGCTTTCCGGCCGCTGAGTTTCAAGCTAAGCGTGAGAAGTGCGTCCGTCAAGATCTTACGTACGCGCTTTAGGTCTATATAAGTCAATCTCTATAGGACATATCCGCGATTCGTAACCTCAGATACACCCACTCCTGTAAACCAAAAGAATTCTTGACATAAAAAGGAAGGGCCGCTACTGTTCGGTCACGGCACCCCGAAAATTAGTAGTTATACCGCCACTTAGAACTCTTTGTAAGTGAAGCTAGGCAGTCCTCGCTTTACCGAAGGCCGACGCACTGTCTTTCGACGTCCACGAGCCAAGCAGCGATTGCTTGAAGCTTCCGCAGATACGCCGGTTTGCTGTTCGCTACACGACCTGGATGTGCACTTTAAAGCGAAGCACCTGACCAGGAAAACTGCAGCGGCCTCTTCCGGCGTTTGTGAGTTTCTCTATCTCAAAATCTGTTGACTTGCATGGAGGCCTTTCTCGATGGGTTTGTATTCGGCAAAGATGTACAAGCTTCTCGCATTGCTTGGTGTGCTCCTGGTTAGTGCTCCAGGCCTACGGGCACAGACTAACTTCGGTTCCGTTCGCGGAGAAGTCAAGGACGCAGGTGGTGCCAATATTCCGCGCGCCGAAGTGACTCTGACCAATGAAGTCACCAACATCACGCGTTCCGATGTGACGAACCCGGCTGGCATTTATATCTTCAGCAGTGTGGATCCGGGCAGTTACAAGGTCACGATCAAGATGCCGAACTTCCGCACGTTCGACGTCGCGGGCAACGTCGTAACGCTGGGCGCGACCACGACGGTGGACGCCATGTTAGCAGTCGGCGCGTCCAGTGAGACGGTTGAGGTGACCGCAGACTCACTGGTGCTCAACACGGCAAGCGCCAGCGGCGGGCAGCTGTATACGGCGCAGCAGGTCGAAGACCTCCCCCTGCTGGGACGCAACCCCTTTATGCTGGAGGCGTTTGACACTAACGTCGTGCTCCTCGGTGATCCGCGGTATGTGCGTGCGGAGGACCAGACGGGCAGCTCGCAGGTCTCGCTTGCCGGCGCACCGAGCAACTCCAATAGCTACGTCGTGGACGGTATTCCGATCTCGACTTCGTCAGGCGGCGTCACCTTTATCCCTGCGCTTGAGTCGGTCGAGAGCGCGAGGATTCAGGCGAACGCGTATGACGCGGAAGTCGGCCGAAGCGGCGGCGGCGTCTTCAACAGCACCTTGAAAAGCGGTGGAGCGCAGTACCACGGAGTTCTCTATGGCGAAACGCGCCAGACGCCCTGGTCCAGCAACATCTGGTTCAACTTTACTGGCGCCCCTACACCGAACGACACGACCTACATTTACGAAGGGGCCTTCGGCGGCCCGCTACCGTTCATGAAGAAATATCACTGGCTGGATAACACCTTCTTCTGGGTGGATGAAGCAGGCTATCGGCAGGGGCAGCCGCTCACGGGCGTGACGACGCAATTCTACGTGCCCACCATCGCTGAGCGCGCCGGCAACTTCTCCGCCGACGCAGCGTACCCGCTATACGATCCGACCCAACGTTCAGCGGGCGGCATCGATACCTGCCGGCTGAGTCTGCTCGGCGACTGCGGTGGCGCTTCAGGCCTGGGATCAGCGACCGATCCGCTCAATGTAATCCCTGCCAGGTACATGAATTCAATCGGCAGTTACATTGCGAACCAATTTCCCGCTCCTTCAAGCGGCATCACCTATGGCGGCGGCACGAACTTCAACGGTAACGGCACCAGCTTCAAGAGTCGCGACGATACGTATTCGGGCAAGGTTGAGCACACGTTTGCACCCTGGTACACGGCGACCGCCTCTTATGTGCACTCTGCCATCCAGGAGCCCAGCGGCAACGCTATCGGTGTGGTTTTTGGCAATAGCACCAAGCTGCTTCGCTATACCGACGCGACTGCAATCAACAACACCTTTACTCTCGATCCCACAACGCTTCTAACGGTTTCCTATGGATTCAATCGTTATTACAGTGCAGCGTTTCAGTACTCTACGGGCTTCAATGCGGCTACAGGCTTTGGAGGCGCCGGGTTCGCGCAGAGCTTTGCTAACCAGCTACAGTCGCCTACCTTCCCAGCCATCACACTCACCGGTGTGGGCAGCACCGCGAGTATCGGTGCTTCCAATGGCGGACCAACCGTGTACGCCTCGCACAACGTGGTTGCGGTTCTGAACAAGACGTTCGGTCGCCACAATCTGAATTTTGGCTACACTTACCGTGCCTTCGACGTCTACACCAACCCGACCAGCGGCGGTGCTGGAGCGTTCACCTTCAATGGCCAATATACTAACGTGGGTAGCAGCAGCGGAGCCTCCGCAAATTCCAACAGCCCGGGAGCGATCGCGGACCTGATCATGGGTCTGCCTTCCGCCGCGACAGTCACGCTGAACTCAGGCGTATTTATCAATACGGAGGGCTACCATGCCCTGTTCGCCCAGGACGATTTTCGCCTGAATGAGAAACTCACCTTCAACTACGGACTGCGCTACGAGTTTGAGGAAGGCCAGTCGGAGCAGCGCAACCGGTATAACGTCGGCTTCAACCCCAATGTGGTTTCCACCTACACCGGCGCCGCGGGGAATGCCGTCACGGTCAAGGGCGGCATCCAGTTCGCGGGCCAGGGCGGCGCACCGGTGCACTGCTGTGACAATAGCCACACTAAGTTCTCTCCGCGTGTCGGCTTCTCCTATGCACCCAACAAGACCATGGTGATCCACGGAGGGTACGGTGTCTTTTTCGCGCCGGTAGGGATCGCGGCCGCGACGACGGGCTACTCCCAGACGAGCACCTATGCGCCCGGGAATGCCACCGGGCCCGTAGCTGTTGGAAGCGCGGCTTACCTGAGCAATCCATTCAGCAGCGGCCTCTTGCAGCCAACAGGCAATACTCTGGGAGCGCTGACCGGCATCGGCAGCTCCTTTACCGGCAGCTCTACCTACGCCTTTACGACGGGTCTGCAGGATTACGGGAAGCGCTACCCCTTTGTGGAGCAATACTCCTTCAATATCGAGCAGCAGTTCTCGCACGACGTGCTGGTGCAGTTCGGCTACTCCGGCGCGCACGCCCGCAACTTCGCCAACTATACGAACATTAACCAGATTCCCGATGCAGTGCTCGCTACCTATGCGCCCGGCGGCGCCAACGCCGGCATCAATCTTTCCACCAAGATTGCAAATCCCTATTACGCCACCAGCATTGGCGGCCTTCCAGCCACTGGTGTTGTAGCGACCCCGACCGTTGCGCGCGGGCAGCTTCTCTTGCCGTTTCCGCAGTTCGGCTCTGTGTATGAGCTGCTGTCCTCTGGCTACTCGAACTACAACGCCCTGGACGTGAAGGCCGAGAAGCGCATGGCACGCGGCCTGACTGCGCTGACCACCTATACCTGGTCGGCAAATTGGGACAACATCTGGAGCACGGGTTCGCAGGTCTACTCGACCTACGGACCGCAGGATGCCTACAACCCGAAAGGTGAATATGCCCGCTCCATCAACAGCATTCCTAATCGGTTCACTGCCGCCATCACCTACGATCTTCCATTTGGCCGGGGGCAGCGGTTTCTTGGGGATCACGGTCGCGTGGTTGACTCATTGGTCGGTGGCTGGGAAGTCAACGATGAATGGATCATCCAAAACGGCGTGCCGGTGTCGATCGTCCAGACGGACATCAGCTCGAGCACGTACGGGACTACCGGCATAGGCGGAACGTATCAGCGGCCTAACCTGGTTGGGGACATCCACTCTGCCTGCGTCGCCGGCCACCCCCAGAGTCACCTGGGCAACTTCGGCACGGGCTTTACGGAACGTGCCTATATCAACCCACTCGCGTTCTCACCCGCGCCTGCTTACACTTATGGCAACACGCCCCGCAGCCTGCCCTGTCGAGAGCCCGGTTATAACAATTCCAATCTTGCCGTCTACAAGGACTTCCAAGTTTCGGAGCGGGTCCATTTCCAGTTCCGCGCCGAGGCTTTGAATGCTTTCAACACACCTCAGTTCGCGCAACCAAGCACAACATTGGGAATCACGCCCACAACCCTGAACGGAACGCCAACCATTACGGGATATACCGATGTGGCGAAAGCGGGGCAGAGCGCACAAACGCTCGGCAACATAACCACAACCATCGGCTTCGCACGAATTATTGAGCTTGGAGGTCGCCTAAGCTTCTAGGGAGTTAGTGGGCAAATTCGACAAGATGTTGCTACCTAACATTTGCCGTCTTCTTAGATTCTTCAAACGAAGTACCCTCCTACAATCGATCCAAGTGCTCCAAGGGAGCACTGTGCCCTCTCGTTCCTTTCGCGGCAAGACCACGTTCGTCTGAAGCTCTTGGCTCTCCGCCGTCTTGAACTTCCTGGAAGGAGTCTCTCTTTCTCTTTTACTCGCAGAGGGAAAAGAGCAGTCTCTGCCTCATCCTGGTTTTTGTCTAAGGATCGGCATCGGCTTGTAAGTGGCTCGCCTTGCGGTTCGACGAGAGCTCAACATTCGCAATGAATCGATAGCCCAGCATTGGGGAGCATGGACAGCTCAGCAGGAACCTTTAGCTGAGGTTGAGAAGTTGGATTTCGCCTTCGTAGCCTTGCATCTCTTCTTCGACTTCGTCGGGGCCGGTGCGCAGGCGGTTGACGCCGAGGTGGACGGCGGTGGTGCCTACGACGAGGGAGAACAGCTTGAAGAGGTCGCGTTCCCACTGCAGTTCAATCGAGACGACGGCAAAGACGAAGAGAGGAAAGAGGCCGAGATAAAGGGTGAGGACCAGGGGCAGGCTGGTTCTGCCGGGAAGGCGCGGCTGGTTGAAGGGAACGCTGCGATAGAGCGCGAAAAAAAGATCGACCAGCAGGATCGAGAGGCAGAGACCGGCGACGAGCTGCACCAACAACATGCGTGAGCTTGCGCGCTCGAGGACGAGGAGAGCGAAAACGCTGACCAGTAAGAGAACGGCGCAGAGTCTGACCCAGCGGCGGACGGCACCAGCGCAGATGCTGACCGGGACGGCGGTGATCCGGAAGATCCAACCGGCGGAGAGGTTCAGGGGGAAGGCGAAGGCTGCGCGCAGGCCGGCGACGATCCAGAACAGGAGCAGGGGAAGGACGGCGTGGAGGCCCTCGTTGGAGAAAGCAAGCGCGACGCTGGACCCCTTGGTTTCGAGGCTGAGTGCGCAGGCGAGGGCCAGCCCAAGGCCTGAGCCGGCGTAGAGGGCAAGGTATACCTGGTAGTGATTGTTGCGCGCGAGGGTTTGTCCGATGAAGACGAGGATGCCTCGTTCGCCCGGGGTGCGGGTGAAGCGATCGAGCAGCCAGGCTGACCAGCGTGGCTGAGCGGGCCGGATCTGCGAAGTGCCTTCGATGGCCATGGTGCGCATGCGCGCCCAGGCGAGAGGATAGGTGAAGATGACCAGCGCGAAGGCTGCGAGGGTTCCGCGCAGGGCGTAGCGGGTCATCTCGGGCGCGAAGGCGGAGGCCTGGTTGCCGTGGAGGAGCTGCTCGTACACGCCGAGAAACCAAAGCGGCGGAAGGTAGCGGGCGGGACGCGCTTTGTCGGTGAGCAACGCCGGCAGTGCGGTGCTGTACTTGGCGTAGTGCACGATGAGCAGCAGCAAAAGGGTGACCGAGAGCATCTGCACCAGGGGCGAGAGGCTACGGTAGCGGCGTGCGCCCAGAACGCAGAGGAGGATGCCGCTGAAGGCGAGAAAGAAGAGAGCGGCGAAGGTGCCGGCGAGCAGGACGGCTGCGGCGTGGGCATACAGTTGGCGAAAAAAGTTCATTTTGCTGATGGCGGGCAGCAGCAAGATTCCAAAAATATTTGCACTGACGAGGAAAAGGCCGAGGAACGCTAACAGCGCGGAGATTTTAGCGCGCAGCATTTCGAGCGGTTTGATCGGCAACGGCGAAAGGATGAGAAAGTCCCAGCGATCGGGGAAGAGCATCTCCCACTCAAAGAGGGTGACGGCGCCGAGAACGACGAAGGAGAAGAGGACGAAGAAGTACTGATCCTCGATCGCTCCCCACGCGGTACGCCCGGGGTAGGCGGACTGAAGGAAGAAGGCGACCATGAGGCTGGGGACTGCCGTGGCGGCGAGGGCGCGGACGACGGAGGTGAGGGTCTCGGCTTCGATTTCAAGAGTGTCGCTGTCGAAGAAGCGACGGAAGAAGTGGTCAAGGAGAACGCGGGAGACTTGCCGGGACTCAGCCATGACGCACCTTCATCAGGTCGACCATCTGCCGTGCGACCT
This sequence comes from uncultured Acidobacteriaceae bacterium, assembly GCA_964245195.1. Lineage (GTDB taxonomy): Bacteria > Acidobacteriota > Terriglobia > Terriglobales > Acidobacteriaceae > Edaphobacter. The sequence continues at coordinate 262,375 of CAXTLR010000003.1, forward strand.
GTTCGGTGTTGGTCTGCTGGACGAGCTGGGTGAAGACGCTTTCAAGCGTGGGAAGATGCATCAGCCGGGTGAGCTCGGCAGGTGCAGCGTCGGCCACGACCTTGCCTTTGGCGAGAACGATCACCCGGTTGCAGACGCGCTCCACGACCTCGAGCACGTGCGAGATGTAAAGAATGGCCTTGCCTTCCTGGGCGAGCAGGATAAGGAGGTCTTTGAAGAGGCGGGCCGAGACGGCATCGAGCCCAGAGAGAGGTTCGTCGAAGACGATGAGGGTGGGATCGTGGAGCAAGGCTGCGGCGATAAGGACTCGCTGCTTCATGCCTTTGGAGTAGTCAGACAACGCGGAGTACTGGGCGGCCTCGAGCGAGAGCAGATGGAGCAGGGTGCGAGCTCTGGTCTCGAGGGCTTTTTCGTTCAGGCCTCGAAGACGGCCGATGAGCTGGAGGTACTCCAGGCCGGAGAGATGGGTGTACACCTGGGCCTCCTCGGGGACATAGCCGAGATGGGCCCGATACGCAGCGAGGTCGTCGTGAATATTTCGGCCAGCGAAAAAGACCTTGCCGTGGGTCGGCTTGATCATCCCGATGACCATCTTGACGGTGGTGGATTTGCCGGAGCCATTGGGTCCGAGGTAGCCGAGAACTTCGCCTGGCTTGAGCTCGAAGCTGACGTTTTCGACGGCTGGGATGCTGCGGTAGGTCTTGGAGACGTTGAGGAGTTGGAGCATGGCACCCCTATGTAGTGTGCTACTTTCTGCTGCCATGAGTGATAGCATACTACATAGACTTATGACAACTTCGCCTTCTCCAGTCCGTTTGTCTCATAGTGCGGCGCTGATCCTGAAAGCGGTCAGCCTGGGGTACTGCTTTGGCCTGGACGTGATGGAGGCAACAGGTTTGCCGAGTGGGACGGTGTACCCGGCGCTGCGTCGGCTGGAGCGGGATGAGCTGGTGGAGGCGAAGTGGGAGCCAGAGGAAGAGGCGGCAAGCAGCAATCGTCCCGCGCGCCGGTATTACGACGTGACCTCGGCCGGGAAGGCTGCGGCGCTCGCAGCGACCGAGCGGTATCCGCTACTCGCACAGTTTGTTCTGGAGAAGCGCTGATGAACGACCTGGAACTGGGGTTGCCGCGGTGGACATGCAGGCTCTTGCAGATGGTTGGGCGTCTGGTGCCGCCCGCAGAACGTGCGGAGTGGAGGCAAGGTTGGCATGCCGAACTTTGGCATGCGCAGCATCATCGGAGGTATCGCAACACCTGTACCTTAGCCGACCTTCTGCTCGGGGTTGCGGCCGATGCGCTTTGGATCCGGGCAGAGAGCTGGAAGCGGAGGCTGGGTGGGACGGCAAGCCTTTGCCTGATGTCGCTGCTGGGCTCGAGTCTGCTCGTGCTGCTGGTCGGAGCGCTGATTAGTGGAGGCTGGCAATTCCTGAACGAGTACATAGGAGCACACCTTCCCTGCTCCATGGTTGGATCTGTGCTGGTCGTCTTTGTGGCGTTTGCGACGTCGCCGGCAACGCCGCAGGAGCAGAGTTCGGCTAGAGTGCGTGTGCTCCTGACGCGGCATATGTTCTTCGGTTCCAAACTGTTACTTGTGCTTCTGCTCGCTTTTTTGCTGAGTGTGGATCTCTCGATCCCGCTCCATCGCGAGCTTCCGGATACGGCAGATCTGTTTCAGCTGCTGGACTGCGTTGTGCTGGCGCTGCTGGGCTTGCGGTGGGCGTTCGAGGATCAGGAGCTGCGCTGCAAGCGCTGCCTGAAAAAGTTAACGAAGCCTGCCCGGGTAGGCCGCCCATCGCGGAATCTACTGGAGTGGAACGGCACGGAGCTGCGTTGCGAACGGGGCCATGGCCTGCTCAGTGTGCCGGAGATGGAGACCAGCTGGGGTGGACCGAGTCGGTGGATCGAGCGAACGCATATGTGGAACGAAGTGGCCCATAACTAAGTGGCCTGGCGTCTGGAATTTGCCGATCGAGTACCCGGAGTGGGCAGACACGAAAACAGGCCAGTCTAGATACGAAAAGCAACGAGGCTCCCTGAGAGAGCCTCGTTGCTTTTCTGTTCTAAGTCGCTTACCGTCTGAAGCCGCCGCGGAAGCCACCAAAGCCGCCGTAGTAGCCGAAGCCGAGACCGACTCCGATTGGATAGCCATAACCATAGCCATAGGGAGCGAATCCGTAGCCCCACGGATACCCGTAGCCATAGCCACCGGCGTAGTACGAGGATCCTGCGTAGAAGCCGTCTCCATACTGCCCTCCTCGTACTCCGTCACCATGACTCTGCCCGCCTCCTGGCAGCAGGTCCGCGGTAAGTTCATAGGGATAGGTGTTTACGGCCCGCAGCTTTACGTTTCCGAAGAAAGCAAGCTGCTGGGTTTCCTTGACTTTGGTACCTTTCGACGCGTCCCTCGCACCATCGTAGGCTTCCGCCTCACCATGCAGCACACGGACCGTCTTAGTCCCTGCATTGAAGGTGTACAGGCCGTCCTTGAGCAACGCTACCTGCCCGCCGGGTAAGTCGATCAGGATCTCTGAGTGACTCGCCGGATGATGAACCGTCACATCCGCACGGCCCTGCACGACGCGAAGCTCGGTGACCGCGTCCGACGAGCTAACCGTCTCCACTCCATTGCTTACATCACTGCGCACGAAAACACCTGAGCTCGGCTGAGAGTCGAATATTCGTGCGCTGTTCGCCCCGTTTCCGTTCGCATAGGCACCCGGGTACGCCTGCGTAACCGGCGCCCCTTGCGGGGAGGATGCGGGTGGATAAGACCCCGGTGCGGCCGAACCCGCGTACTGCGCCTGCGCTACGGATAGAGTCGACAAAGCGAGAAACGTTCCAGTTACAAATGCCTTTTGCATCGAAAACTCCTATCGTATTGGACCCACTTAAACCGCAGAAGTTGCGCGGCCTCGGTGTCCCAGGAACCTCCAGTCTTGCTTGATTGTTAGAACGAGAGTGCGCAGGTAGAAGGCGCGGGGGCGGCGACAGGCTACCGCAACCGAAAGCCTTCTGGATGGTAGGCCCAGCGGCGCCTGGAAACACCGACAACCAGGAGTACACCGGTGCTTAGCAGAAGCCAGGAAGCGGGCTCGGGCGTCACACTGGCCGCCGAGGGCACACTCAAGGTGAAGGGCGTGGTGTCCAGCGTGTCCTGTGCGCTGAGGTTCGCGCCACCCTGAAGGATGAAGTCGCCGCCATACAGTCCACCGAGTGCCGCGGAGGGCAAGGTGACGGTGAAAAGAGCGCCGCTTTCCGTTTGACCGGGAGCAAGGTCCTCGTCGAAGTTGAAGAAGAGGTCCGTACCGTCCGTTGTCACGCCGGCCGGGTTGTTAAGGCTGATTGTGTCGTTGTTCAGGTACACCAGTCCGGTGTTCGTTATGGGAGCACTGAGGGTGGCACTGTACGTGACCGTGCTGCCCGGCGTCCCCGTCGCATTGGACGAGGTTAGGGTCAGATTGATGGTGTCGGCGTGGGCATAGGCCAGACCCAGACCAGGGCACACGGCGGCAGCGAACAAGGCGTAGACGAGCTTACGTTTCATGGCGATCTCCAAAAGGAAAAAGGTTAGGGCAGCTGGATGCGGCCTGCGCTGCTGATGCTGCCACCGCTGTAGGTACCGGCAATGCGCTCAATGACCGTGCTGCCCTGCGGGCCAGCGCTGGCGGGAAGAAGGAGCGTGGCCGAAGCAGACGAACCTGCCGCGATGGGACCGAGCGAGACCGGGAGCGAACCGGCAGAGGCGCTTCCCACGGTCACGTTGGTCAGCACAAGGTTTTGCGCTGTTTCCGTTCCGGAGTTGGTGACGGTCAGCGTAACCAGGTAATTGCTACCCTGCAGGGCAAAGGAGTTCGTGATCGCCAACGTGGTGGTCGCAGGCGCAGTTGGGGCAAAGGACACGCCTTTGAAGTTGGAGTCCTGCGGCGCTGTCGCTAGCACGTTGAAGCTCTCGCCCGCGGCTGCCGTCGCGGTGGTGTCGCTCAGCGTGTCGCTTATGCCGTACAGAAAGGTCTGATCAAGGTCGGCCAGGGCGTAGCTGGTGGCAAACAGTTGAACCTGCCCGCCAACGACCTGTCCGGTGAGCCCGAAAAGGCCGGAGACGCCGTCGGTGTTGGTGTTCGCGACCAGGTGAAGGCCCTGAGAAAGGGTGTAAGCCAGATTCCAGGTACCGGAACCGTCAGCCGCAGTGTTGATCCACTTTTGCAGGCCGCCGTCCCCAAGGGTGCTGGTGGCTGAGGTCTGTTTCGGCGCGCCGCTGTCGGCCACATACAGCACCGAGGGGCTCGCGAAGAAGAAGTTTTCAGGGCTCAGGTTGATCTGCAGGCCGTTGCTGTTGATGCCGTTGCCGTTGTTCGCGATGGTGACTTTGCCAGCGCCTCCACTGGCGCCGAAGCCGCTGAGCATGACCGGGCCTCCGGTCAGGGAGGTGGGCAGCGTGCCGGCGGTGCCGAGGGTTCCGACGAAGTCACGGTTCGAGCCGGAGCCGGCCTTCGAATCAACCGAGACATACAGCATGTTGTTGACGATGCGGACATCGCGAGTGTCCTGCGCGACGGTGTTGCCGGTCGTGTCCGCGCCGGTGATGGCGGTGGGGGCAGAGGTCGTGGTGCCCACGGGAACGGTGAAGACGCCGCCGGTTGTGTCGCCGCTGGCGCCCTGGCCGGAGACATAGGCGCTGGTGCCATTGGCTGTGAAGACGCTGCGGGGATTGTTCAGGTTGAAGATGTTGTAGAGCGCGGTGGACGAGCTGACGTTGCCATTGGCGTCAATCAACGCGAGGACGCGGGCGACAGGCGTCGTGCTGCTGCTGGTCAGGCTGGTGCTCTGGGCCAGAGCCAGCGATGGAGCCGCGCCGTACTGCGTGGGGTTTGCGTCGAAGGTGGCGGCGTTGATGCCGTAGCCGAGAATGGCCAGATACTGCCCGTTCGAGGAAAGCTGCAGCGTGCCCTCGGATGAGGAGCCGTACTCGCCGGAGACGGGAAGATTCACGCCGGAAGCCTGTTGCGGCAGGACGAGGGAGTTGACATACGCGACCGAGGAGGTGCCTGCAGGGGAAAACTGAAAAAGTGTGAGGGGGGCGGCCTGGTTGTCGCCGTAGCCTCCCTGCGAGCTGTTCTGCGAGCCCGTGCCGGTGCCATTGGGGACGGTGCAGGTGCTGCCGTATACGCCGCAGCCTTCGACCGAGACGATGAGATTGCCGGGGTTGAAGATCGTTTGCTGCGAGCTCGCCGGGTTGGCCAGCAAACAGGCGGCGGCAAGCGGAATCAGGGTGAGCGGCGTCCTGTGGTTAAAGCACGGACAGATCGGGCGCACAGATATCTTCACGTTGGTCTCCAAAAATTGCGATCAGGTATTAACGTAGTCAAGGAAGGTTAAAGCACTGTGACACGGCAGCAGACGTCTGTCCGCATCTACGGATGTCAGTTGACCTTCTCTTGATGAACAACGTGGATCAACCCCGCCGCCTTCGTCCTTCCCGCTACGTCCACTATCGCTGGCGGCGTCACAACCCTCCAAAGCCCCTTCGGCAACGAACCCCGCAACTACCTCCGCAACACGCCGTTCTACCAGACCGACCTGGCCTTGAACAAGAAGTTCTCCACCCCCATCGAGAGCCTAGAAGTAGCATTCCGCAGCGAGTTCTACAACCTTCTGAATCACACAAACCTCTCTGTCCCGAGCAGCATCGGCGGAACCAACGGTACCAATGCCAGCACGGGCGGCATCATCACCAGCACCTTCGAGCCCCGTGTCGTCCAATTCGGCTTGAAGGTTCTCTACTAAGTGGCGGGCAGCGTGGTGCGATCCGAAACCTTAGGTCAATCCTCAACCCGAATACTGTTCGCAACATGAATCGATTTAGCTTGAACTGCTTCTTCCGTCGCTAAGATGGCGCGATTTCTTCCGCTTCCTTTTGCCGCATACAAAGCGCGATCCGCCGCGGCGACCAGTGCGTCGGGGGTCGTCCAGCCTCCTCTTAGTCCCGTTGCGATGCCGATGCTGACGGTTAGAAAAGGAGCTACGGACGAAGTCCAGTGTGGCAATTGGAGGGCTTCGATGGCCTGCCGTATTTCCTCGCCAAGCTGCATGGCATCGGCGCCCGAGGTTCCAGTCAAGATCACGGCGAACTCCTCGCCGCCGCACCGCGCGGCCAGGTCCGGCTGCCGCTTGGCAATGCGCATCAGTTCAGCAGCAACGATCACCAGGTACTCATCCCCTTTCTGGTGTCCCTGCGAATCGTTGAGTTCTTTAAACTTATCCACGTCAAGCATCAGAAGAGAAACAGCGGTGCCAGTTCGGTTAATTCGCGAACATTCTCGGTCCAGCGTTTGGTTGAACACACGCCGGTTGGCCAAGCCGGTTAATGGATCGGTGAAGGAAAGTCGCTGCAGCTCCTGATTTGCCTTGCGCAGATCCTGCGTCTTTTCGTCGACCAGCCGCACCAGCTCACGCTCTCGCCTGGCCGCCCTCACCATGCGCCAGCGGACCCCGGCAGTCACGAGCGAGGCGGGAATCAAAGCGCACGTGCAGATGAACCACCATGACAGATACCACGGTGGAAGAACGACAAAAGCGAACGCCGCCCGGCGTCCACTCCAGTCGCTATCAGCGTCTCGTGCTTCCACTTCCAGCCGGTAGGCTCCTGTTGCCAACTGTGCGAACTGTAGTTTCCTCTCGCTTGTCTCCGTCCATGCGGCTTGAGCACCCCCCAGCCGGTAACGAAACAGAATTGCGTTCTGATTGCGAGCGCCCGGCGCTGCAAACTGGGCGATGACAGAGTTGGACGGAGCGGCAAGCGAAGGTTGAATCAGACCGGAGATATCCGTGCTTCCGCTGGTGATGCGGGTGAAGACGACTTCAGGCGGAGTGTTGACTTCTTTGCGCAAGTTGGGTTGAAAGCGCGAAAGCCCCCCGGAGGTCCCGATCCAGATGGTCCCGTCGGCCTGAGCGGCGAACCCATTCAAGTCGCAGTCATCCCACGCGAGCCCGTCGCGCATGTCATAGTGGCTCCAGCGGCTTCCGTCCCAGACGTCCACGCCTCGCTCCGTGCCTGCCCACAGGCGGCCCTGGGTGTCGAAATCCAGAAAATAGACAATGCCGTTCGTCCCGCGTCGTTGTATTCCCTTATCGATCTGAAGGCTGCCGCTGGATAAGCTTTGCACACGGTCGATGCCCCCACCAGGGAGATACCCAACCCACATAACGCCGTCTGCGCCGGCTGCCAGCGAAGTTACCTCCCTGTCGTTCAAGCTGGCGGAGGACATGATGTTTTTCCACGCGCCTCCTGCGTACAAGAACAGTCCTCCAGTGCCGCCAGCCCAGATGCTACCGTTACTTGCCTCGGCGATCGCCCAGAACCGATTGGCGGGCAGTTCTGCGATGCGCGTAAAACGCTGGTAGGGAGGCATCGACACAAACAGCCCGGCCTCGGTGGCCGCCCAGAGCCGATGCAGGCGATCGAAGCGCAATACGTACGCGTCTTTGCCGGTAAGTCCCTGCTTGTCGCCGAACCATGTCACGCTGCCGTCCGCGGAATGGAGGCGAGCCGCGCCACGAGCTTCTGTTCCCGCCCATAGATCACCGTCGGGCGCAAGCTGAACGCTGTGCACCGGAGAACTGCCGAGGCTGGCGACCTTTGCCCACACCATTGAGAAACCGTGCGGCTGGCCGCGAAACAACCCGCCTTCCGTGCCGACCAACAACGATCCGTCTGAACGCGGCAGCATTTCATACACCAGATCGCTTTTCAATCCACTGGCGGTGGAGTAGCCGGTCCACTGCCGATAACCGCGCCACTGGGCAAGCCCGTGACCGGCCAAGCCGATCCAGAGAGAGTGCTGGCGGTCCTCGAGTACGGAATAAACGACTCCGCGAAGACCGACGGAGCGGTCGATCTTTTGCCAGCCATTTTTGTGCCGAATGAGAAGTCCTTCAGCGGAAGGAAGTAGAATTTGTCCCTCGGCATCCGTGGCGGCTATGCCACCGAGGGCTTCGACGGGCACCGGAGAATCCGGTCTGCGAAACCTGGTTTGGCCCGCCGGCAGCTCAAACGCTCCCAGCTTTCCCTCACGCACCCACAGATTTCCTTCGTAATCCTTCCTGATGGTGATGCAGGCGTGTTCCGGCAATCCGGCCTCTTTGCCGAACACTGTCGTGCCTTGAGAGTCCATTCGACAAAGCTCCAGCCCGCACCCGTACCAGACTGTATCTCCATCGATAAGCACGCCAAAGGCACCGGTTCCCGTGACACCAGCTGGCTGAGGGATCGCTCGAATCTGAAAGATGTCCTTGTTGGCGATGGCCGAAAGCACCACCAGGCCCGTGTCCGTGCCGAGATAAGTGTGACCTTTGCCATCCGACTGGATACCCTGCGCCCAGCTTACGGTCTTGAACGGAACCTTGAGCTCTTCAAAGCGGTTGCCGCGCAAGTGGTAGAGCCCGAAGCTGCCTCCCGCGAGCAAGCTGCCGTCGGGAGCATCGCCCAGCCCGGCGGCTGAGATGGAGGGAATGCCTTTCTCCGGTCCAAATTCCTCAAAACGCTCCCCATCGTAGCGGAATATCCCATTTTCCGTGCTGACCCACAGGAAGCCACTGTGATCCTGATGAATTTCCCGGATCGTCAGATTCGTAAGCCCTTCGCTGGCTCCGAAGTATTGAAAGCTGTATTCCTGAGCGCGCAGAACTCCGCATACAAATAAGAGCATTGCTACGGCGAGCGCGTTCCGAATGAAGTTCACTACTAATCCATATCGACAGCTGGGCCGTTTACGTTATGCATCTTTAGTTGGAGAGAAGCCCCGGCACGGGCCACTACTGCACTCATCTTGGAGCGGATACCCAGATTTGCATGGCGGGAGATGTGCGCCGATCGGAAAGGCCGGCCAGCCGGCATCGACGCCCTGACGCGCAGAGATGGAATTGTGGAGCGGCGGGGACAAACGCGCCGAGCCCTGCCTCGGTCGAGGCAGGGCTCGGCGGAGAGGTGAACGTCTTAAGAGACGCGGCCGGTGGCGATGACGTTTTTATAGAAGGCGGAGCTGAGTTTTGGGGTTCTTTTCTGGGTGGCGAAGTCGACGTAGGTGATGCCGAAGCGCTTTTCGTAGCCGTCGGCCCACTCGAAGTTGTCGAGCAGGCTCCAGAGGAAGTAGCCCTTGACGGGGACGCCCTCGGCGACGGCGCGCTGCAGCTGGTTGAGGTAATTGCGCAGAAACATGACGCGGTCGGTGTCGTAGACGTGCCCGTCGGGGGCGAGGGTGTCGGTCGAAGAGCAGCCGTTTTCCGTGATGTACATCTCGTTCACGTTCCAGACCTCGTGAATGAGGCGCGGTGCCCAGTAAAGGGCTTCGGGGCCGATCTTGAGCCATTCGCTGAACATGTGCGGGTACGAAGCGGGCGCGGGGACGACGGTGTAGCCAGCCTCGGAGCTGTCGGCCCGGACGTAGGTCGGCTGGTAGACGTTGACGCCCACGAAGTCCATCGGACTCGAGATAATCTTCAGCTCTTCCGGCGTGAAGCGGGGCGCGGCGGCACCGAGGCGTTTGAGGTAAAGATCGGTGTAGCGCCCTTCCTCGAGCACGGTGAGGAACATCGCGTTCTCCTCGCGCATGGCTTTGTGGGCGGCGGCGATGTGCTCCGGGGATTCGATGACCGGGACGGTGGGCGTGGTGTTGTCGGCGATGCCGACGCGGGTGCCGGGGCGGGTGTGGGCGCGGATGGACTGGACGCCGAGTCCGTGGCCAAGGACGAGATAGTGGTTGAGTTGTGCGAGACGTTTGGGATCGAGCTTGAGCCCGGGGGCGTGCTCGCCTGTGCGGTTGCCGTTTTCAACAATGGTCCGCATCTCGTTCATGGTCATGAAGTGCTGGATGCGGTCCGAGAGCTGGCCGGCGGTGTAGCCGGCATAATCGGCGAAAGCTTTGGCGGTGTCGCGGTTTTCCCAGCCGCCGCGGTCCTGCAGGGGTTGGGGGAGATCCCAGTGATAGAGCGTGCAGTAGGGCTGGACGCCGGACGCGAGCAGTGCGTCGACCATGCGGCGGTAGAAGTCGAGGCCCTGCTGGTTGGGCTGCCCGGTGCCGGTGGGGAAGATGCGCGACCAGGCGATTGAGAAGCGGCAGGTCTTGAGGCCAAGGTCCTTCATCAGGGCGATGTCTTCGGGGTAGCGGTGATAGTAGTCGTCGGCGACGTCGCCGGTATCGCCGTTGTGGGTTTTGCCCGGGGTGTGGGAGAAGGTGTCCCAGATGGTGGGTCCGCGGCCGCCTTCGTGGACGGCTCCTTCAACCTGGTAGGAGGCGGTTGCGGAGCCCCAAAGGAAATCTGCGGGGAAGGCACGCGAGGAGGAGGAGGCGGGACCCTGGGCGGCGACAGCGGAGGTGGCAGCAGCGGGCAAGGAGAGAGCAGCGGAAGCGCCGCCGAGCACGCGAGCCAGGGTGCGTCTTGAAAATTTGGGGTTCAAGGAGAGTCCTTTTCAGGGTTATAGCGAGCGGCTACGCTGACTCGAAAGCCCCATCTGCGGTGAGCTGCAAATGGGGCTTTGTAAGTCGGGTTCAGGATACCGTTAGAATTTGAATTTCACGGCAAGCTGAAGCTGGCGGGGAACGTACCCGGGGTTGGTGGAGACGATCTGCGCGAAGCCGTTGCCGGGTGTCGGCAGACCGCTGGCGACGTAGTTGCCTACAGCGTTGGTGGTCGCGTGATCGTTCTGGTTGTTGGGGACGAAGTAGCCGGCGGTGTTGGTCAGGTTGAAGGTCTCCGCGCGGAGTTCCAGGTTGTACTTCTCCGTGATCAGGATGTCTTTGAAGACGGAAAGGTCGAAGTGCTCAAACGTTGGTCCAGTGAGGCTGTTGCGGGAGGTATTGCCGAACTGGCCGGGCTGGGGCACTTCAAAGGCCTGGGGATTGAACCACTGCTGGATGGTGTGGCCGCCGGTTTTAGGGTTGCCGATCTGCAATGGCCGGGTTGGGCCCCCGCCGATACCACTGTAAACCGAGTTACCTAGGCCGGTGTAGTTGTCGGTAATGCTGAAAGGACTTCCAGCGTTCCAGACCCAGATGGCATTTGTCTGGAAGCCGCCCAAGAGGATGCGCTTCAGACCGGTTGAGGATTTGAAGAACGGCAGATCGTAGTTGCCCGCGAAAACGAAGCGATTGCGGAGATCGAGGTCGCTGCTACCGGTCTCATACTTGGCTATGTTGAATGGATCGAGATTGCCCCAACCCTCCTGGCCTTCGAGGCTGAGATCGGTGACATCGTCGATCGCGTGTGACCAGGTGTAGTTGGAGGTGACGGTGAGACCGGCGCTAAGGCGGCGCTGGAAAGACACCTGCAGGGCATTGTAGGAAGAGCTGCCGATGCTGTAATACATGCCGACCTCACCGAGCTGTCCGAGACCAGGAATGGTTGCAGTTGGACGCACGGTAAGCGGATGGCCGATGCTTGCTGTGTTCGGATCGGGGACGTTGATGTCGTTGAGGGTGGCGGGCAGATGGCGTCCGAGCTGACCGACGTAGCCGATCGTGACCACGTTTTTGCCGAACTGCTGCTCAACCAGTGTGTTGTATTGAATGACGTAGGAAGAGCGGAAGTTGGTTGCGACGCTGTCGCCCAAACTGAGATTGGGGCTGGTGAGCGCTTGTGGAGCTGGGACGGGAATGCCTCCGGCGAGAGTGGTCGTTTGACCCAGCGCGGTCTGGCAAGCCGGATTTAAGGGCTGCGGGTTGGCCGGGTTAGCAGCGTTGTATCTCGCTATGATTTGGAATGCAATTGTCGACTGGCAGCTCGTGCTGTTGACGGTGGGCGAGTAGACGGCATTGAAGGGTGCGTTCTTGAGCGAGGCATTCGACGTATAGTTTCCGGGAAAGAAGGCCAGCCCGAAGCCGCCGCGCATCACCGTGTTGGGGTGCAGGGTTGCCGCGTATCCCACACGAGGAGCGAGGTTTGTATAAGTGGTCTTGATGCCTGCGGTGGGGGTAGAGGGAAGAACACCGCTCAGGTTTGCACCCTGCGCCTGCAGAAAGTTGTAGCCCTTCTGCGGAACGAGCAGGACGTGATTGGTTGCATCATAGTTCGAGATGCGCCCGTCGGCCTCCGTAAACGGTGTGTAGAAGTCGTACCGCGCACCGTAAACCAGGGTCACGTTGGGGGTAACGCGCCAAGTGTCCTGGCCGAAGAAGCCGGGTTCCCAGGTGCGGTAGTTGGGGGTGTAGAGATCGATGTTACGGCCCTCTCCGGTGAATGCGCCCACCAGGAAGGTGGCCAGCGAATTGTTCAGCGCCTGCGCCTGGGAGAGCATGCCGGTGGTGCTAACCGTTCCGACAGTGTCCTGCGCGAGACCGAAGTTGATGTTGCCGACCGCGTTGCTGCTCTGCTGATTCTGGGCCTGGCGACGGATCGATTCCGCGCCAAAGCGCAAAGCGTGCTTGCCGACCGTGTAGCTGACCGTACCGGAATACTGGTAGGTGTTGGTGAGGTCGTGGATGGGAACGAAGTTACTGTCCCCGAGCGGGGCGAAGTTGGCAAGGCCAATCAGCGGTAGTCCGGAGCTTGCGGCACTGTAATCGATGTTGCCGGGAAAACCCACGGCGGTCGCGGCGTTGGTGCCGGAGTTAGGCGAGTTGGACAGGTTGTTGATGCGCGTGTAAGCCGCCCTCAGTTCAAGCAGCAGGCGGGGAGTAAAGGTGTGAGTGTAGTTCAGCTGGCCGTTGTAGGCGATGTCGGTGGCCGGACCGGCGAAGCCGTACTGGCCGTTGCCGGGATTGATGGAGACACCGTTAATGACGACGTTCGGCAGCGGCGTAGGGATCAGGGCATCGACATGGTTAGCGGTGAACCGGGCGAAGAGAGCGTTGTTCGCATTGAACTGATGGTCGATGCGGGCGTTGTAGGTGTAGGCGTAGTTGGTCTGCTTTGGATTGGAGGCGTAGTTATAAGCGGTTCCGCCGGCCGTGGTGTTTGGCGCGGGATAGAGCTTCAACAAGGTGACGGCGATCGGATCGAGAGCCATGCCGGCCGTGTAGGGATCGTTGGCCACGACCATCGCGGGGTTCTGCTCCTGCGCGAGCGTCGGAACCAGGGTCGTTGAGGTCGTCTGCTGCCCTTCGACGAGCCGGAAACCTTCCGCGGCGCCGAAGAAGAACGTCTTATCGCGGAAAATGGGCCCGCCGATCGAGCCGCCAAAGTCGTTCTGGCGCAGCTCCGGAGTGCGATTGCCCACTGGAACAAACGGGTTCTTCGCGTTGAAGCGGTCGTTCTGGATGAATTCGTAGGCGGTGCCATGGAACTGGTTCGAGCCGCGTTTGGTCAGCACGCTGACCACACCGCCTGCACTGCGGCCGGTCTCCGGGGTGTAGTCGTTGGTTTGAACCGTCACCTCTTCAATGGCGTCGAGCAGAGGCTTGACACCGATCGTGCCGATGATGCGCTCGTTGTTGTCCGTGCCGTCGATCTGGTTGTTGTTGAGCTGAGAGTCCTCGCCGTTGATTGAGAAGGAGCTTGTCAGGCGGCGGTCGTCCGGACGCGCGCCGCTGCTCAGGCCGTCGACTGTTGCGGCTTCGTTCGCGCCGGGAGTCAAAATGACGAGCGAGGTGAGATTGCGCTGGGCTGTAGGCAGGTTCTCTACTGCCTCCGTCGTGATGGTGGTGGTGACGTTGGCGCTGTCGGCCTGGAGGAGCGGCGTCTGCGAGGTGACTTCGACGACCTGCGTGGATTGGCCGACCTGGAGTTTGGCGTCGGCGCGGGCGTGGTCACCGCCGTTGACCGCGATATCTGCGACGCGGAACTCCTGAAAGCCGGGAGCGGAGGCGGTGACAGTATAGCGGCCGGGCTGCAGGAGTGAGAAGTCGAACTCACCGGAGGAGTTGGCGGTAACCGTGCGGATCGCATGGGTGCCGTTGTCTTCCAGGCGGACACTGGCGTTAGGGATGATGGCGCCGGTGGAGTCGGTGACGGTGCCGAGAATATCGGCGGTGGTCGTCTGCGCGGCGAGGAATGGGGTCGCGGAGCCGAGGGTCAGGAAGGCAGTCAGGTGCAGACGCCGCCTCCACTTTGGGTTGCACTGGCCAGTGCTTTTCGTCAGGGTTTTGCTGGTTCGATTGTTCATGGTTTTGATACATCCTTTACGGCTAGCTTGTGGAGGACGGGCAGGCAGGTTCGACTTCGAAGATGCCTGCATACGAATGTTAGCTTCGGGCCGGATGCTAAGCGTCCGAAACAAGAGCCGTATAGGGTTGTTCTGGTATGGAACGGGAGGTAAAGAGGTATTTCGGGGCAAACTGCAACTTTGGAGGAGGTAAATGTAGGTAAAAAGTAGAGTTGCCAACGTTTACCCATTGCGACTATGCTTCGGGGAGCTTGAAAGGAAAGGATATGCACACAGTTCAGGAAGGCAGCTTGACGCCTGTCCCTTTGAGTGACGAAGATCGCGGACAGGTCCGTGAGCAACTCAACCGTCTGCTCGACAGCCACCACTTCAGGAACAGCCGCCGCTACCCGCCGCTGCTTCGCTTCATCGTCGAAGAAACGCTCGCGGGACGCGGGGAGTTCCTCAAGGAGCGCCTGCTCGGAATCCGCGTCTTCGATCGCCCAGCGGACTATGACACGGCCGTCGATCCGATCGTGCGGGTGACGATCGCGGAGATCCGGAAGCGCATCGCACAGTATTACCATGACGAAGAGCACGACGCGGAGATCCGCATCGAGCTGCTGCCGGGCCGGTATGCTCCGGAGTTTCGAGCCAGGGTGCTGGCACGTGCAGCGGTCGCGCTTCAACCGTCAGCCGCCGAGATAGAAGAGCTGCGGGCGATGGGAATGCCTCCGACCTCGGCGCGCGTCGAGGAGTCCGTCCGTCCAGGCAACCGGCAGTTCGCGCAGCTCTTCCAGGCGCGGTGGAAGAGTCTCTTGATCGCAGTGGGTGTCTTTTCGGCTGTGATCGCGGGGTATGTGATCGGCTGGGGGCGTCCCAACAGCATGGACGAGCTTTGGGCTCCGCTGCTGGCGTCCCAGCGCTCCATTCTCTTCTGTATTCCCACGGATGTGGGTCAAAAACGCGGACCGTCGGGTGAACCGCAGGCTCCCGGACCGCTGTCCGCCTCCTCGGGCGGAAACTCCAGCACCTACGGTCCAAGCTTTCTCGATTACGAGGCTCTTGGGCAGAACGTCGTCTACTCGGACATGCAGGCGCTGCTGCGTATCGCGAACGTGCTGACCAACCACCAACGGGATTACCGAACAAAGCCAAATGTGACCACCACGCTTGAAGACCTTCGGCAGGGCCCGGCGATTCTCATTGGAGGTCTGGACAATCCGTGGGCGATGCGGTCGTTGAATCCGCTTCGCTTCCACTTTGTCGGGAGCGATGAGGACCGGTACTGGATCGAGGATGCGACCAATCCGGGATTCCAGGATTGGTCGCTTGACCTGAAACGGCAGTACCGTACCGTGACCCGCGATTACGCCATCGTGGCCAGGCTGCACAACGAGCAGACAGGCCAGCCGGAGATGATTATCGCGGGAATCGGAATGAGCGGAACGGCAGCCGCAGGCGAGTTTGTGAGCAATCCCGAGGGCGTGCTGCAGCTCCGACGGCGGATTGGCAGCGGCTTCAAAGATCGGGACTTCGAGGCCGTTCTGAGTACGGACGTGGTGAACGGAATCGCGGGCGCTCCGCGGATTGTGGCTGTCTCGGTGTGGTGAGGCTTCCGGCCTGTCGCGCTTAAGGCCCGGCGAGTATCTAGAATGCCCAGAGGGGAATTACATTGTAGGAGGAGACCCTCCTGCTATGGACCGCCGCACCTTTCTGCAATCTTCGATCGCTGCAACCGCGAGCAGGTTCCTGCCCGGCACCGGCGCGGCCCAGGCGCGGCTTGCACCTGGCCTTCCCGCGGGTGAGTTTCCATCCGGCTTCCTGTGGGGCATGGCCACAGCCGCCTTCCAGGTTGAGGGTGCGTGGAAAGAGGACGGCAAGGGCGAGTCCATCTGGGATCGGTTTTGTCATACGCCAGGCAAAATCAAGGGTGCGGCCACGGCGGATGTCGCTTGCGACCACTATCACCGCTACCCTGAAGACATTACCCTTCTAAAGCAACTCAATCAGAAGAGCTATCGTTTCTCGATCTCGTGGCCACGCATCCAGCCCAGTGGAACCGGGGCTGCAAACATGAAAGGGCTAGACCATTACAGCCGCGTCGTCGATGCGGCACTTGAGGCAGGCATACGTCCCTTCTGCACGCTGTACCACTGGGATCTTCCCCAGGCGCTGGAAGACCGGGGTGGGTGGCCCAATCGGGATCTGGCCGGATACTTTGCCGACTATGCCGCCATTCTGGCCAAACATCTGGGCGACCGTATTACTGTCTGGGCGCCGTTCAACATGCCATGGACCGTCGCTTACCTTGGCTATGGGGTTGGCGCCTTTCCTCCTGGCCGCTCCGTTTACACGGACTTCCTGAAGGCCGCGCACACCATCAACCTGGCGCAGGGTATGGCGTTCCGGTCGATCAAGGCGGCTTCCGCAAGAGCCACCGTGGGCAGCGCTTACGGTATGTCCCCGGCCTACCCAAAGACGGACAGCTCTGAGGACCGGGCCGCAGCCGAGCGCTATCACGCCTTCAACAATCTTTATTTTCTGGAAACGGCCATGCACGGGCGATACCCCAATGCGTTTGTCGTACCGACTCCGTATGAGCAAATGGGGTTTCGAAGCGGCGACGACGCGATCATGCAGGTACCGCTGGACTGGATCGGTTTTCACTATTACACGCGCCGCATTGTTGCGGACTCTCGTGCGTCACGGCGCGGCGCGAACGGTACGATCGCCACCGAAACGCAGGACACGGCGCATGGCGGCGACCCGTGGACCCAGCTCGATGCAGTTATGCCCACGGAAGGAGAGTTGACGGATGGAGGTCTGGAGGTGTGGCCCCGAGGCATCTATGACCTGGTCAGCCGCATCAGCCGCGACTACAACCACCCGATCCTCGAAATTACCGAGAGCGGCTGCAGCTATCTCGACACGCCCTATGCCAGGCAGAACGGCCGCGTACCCGATGCGCGCCGGATTGCCTTCTTCCGGGACGAGTTAAAGGAGCTGTCCCGTGCCATCGCAGACGGCGCTCGCGTGCGGGCGTTCCATGCCTGGAGCCTTCTTGATAATTTCGAATGGGCCGACGGCTATGCGGAACGTTATGGCCTGACGTATGTCGATTTCCGAGACCAGACACGAACGGTGAAGAACTCTGGCCTGTGGTACGGGCGCGTTGCGGCTGCAAACAAGGTGGAGATGTAGGCCGGTGTGTTTGCTTCTGGTTGACGTTTCTCGTTGAAGGGACGACGTGCTGCTTGCCGGTCAAAGATAGGTGCTTCCGCTCATGAGTTCGGCTCAAGGGCGCTTTGTCTAGCAGCTAGACCACTCGCCCATCGCGCATCTGCACCGTGCGATCCGCATACGCGGCGGCTTCGGGATTGTGCGTAATCATCAGAATGGTCTGCCCTAAACGCTTGTTCAGATCGCGCAACAGGCTCAGCACGATGTCTGAGTTCTTCGTATCCAGGTTGCCGGTCGGTTCGTCCGCCAGTAGGATCGCCGGGCCATTCACGATTGCCCGGGCAATCGCGACGCGCTGCTGTTCGCCGCCCGAAAGTGCACGTGGCTTGTGGTGCATGCGCTTTGAGATTCCCAGCATTTCCAGCACTTCCTTGAAGCGCTCATCGAATGCAATCGGCCGGCCAGCTACATCACGCACGATCTGGATATTCTGCTCGGCGCTGAGCGTCGGCAGCAGGTTGTACTTCTGAAAGACAAAGCCCACCGTGCGTTTGCGCAGATCGTTCCGTTCCGCCTCAGACATCGTATGCAGGTCACGGCCGTTGATGGCGACCGTGCCTGAGGTGGGAGGCGTCAGGCCGCCCAGTATGTTGAACAGCGTCGACTTACCTGAGCCAGAAGTGCCGATGATGGCGAGAAACTCCCCACGCCGAACACTGAGGTCGACGCCATTGAGCGCATGCACGTCGATCTCGCCGACGCGATACGTCTTCATCAGGTTGCGTACTTCGATGATGGTCGTAGCCGCGACCGGCGCAGGCAGCGGTTCGAGGTGGCCGTGAACGTCGAGATCACTCATAGCTGAGCGCCTCGGTAGCATCCTGCCGGACCGCGCGCATGGCCGGAACTACCGTGCCCAGCATAGCCCCGACGATCGCGATGGCGGCGGCTCTTGGCCACCACGTGTAGACCGTCTCCTGCACCAGCGAGGCCGGCACGGCGTGTCCGATGAGCCACTGCGTACCGTAGGTGAGCGCGATGCCAACGACGGTCCCGAGTAAAGCCAGCATCAGTGTCTCGCGGAAGAGAATGTTGAGGATGTAGCCAGGTCCCGCACCCACCGCTTTCAAAATGCCGATCTCACGTGTACGCTCGAGCACCGCCGTATACATCGCCATAAAGACGACGATAAAGCCGACGATCGTTGCGATGCCGATCACCACATAAATGAAATCTTTGAGCATTGCCACATTCGAGACGCTCAGTTGCGAGACGAAGTCTTCAACCGTATAAACCTGGTATCCATGATCAGGATCACCTGGGTTCAGCTTGTTCTTGAGTAAGCTGACAAATGCATCGGCCTGGTTCGCGTTCGTCAGCTTTAGGTAAACCGCGGATATTTTGCCTTCATTGCCGGTCAGTTGCTGTAGCGTACCGATCGGCGCGAGGATACGGGCCAGCTTGCCTGATTCGAAGATCCCGGAGACGCGCCAGTCATGATTAATCAACTTGATATGGTCACCCGGGTGCAGCTTCTTCTGGCGCGCATAGTACTCGTCCACCATGATGTCGTCCGGTTCCTGGAACGCGGTACCCTCCGTGAATTTGAAGCCCTCTTTCTCGGGATCGCCGGGTTTGCGCCAGGTGCTCGCCATTTTATCGATGGCCGGAAAATCAACGCCCTGGATCGTCTCGAAACCGCCCATGGACTGAACCATAGTGCCCGTGGCAAGAGCTACACCCGGCTCCTGCGCCAGCACAGGAACCATCTTCTCCGACAGCGGCGCTGAGGAAAGACTGATAGCCGAGCTGCCCGGAGGGCGCACAAAGACATCCGCGCCGATGCCCCGGGCGCGCCGTGCGCTCGCATCGAGCGTTCCGTAAGAGACGCCGACCAGCGTCAGAATCATCGTTACCTCCACGCCGATTGCCAGCATGGAGAGCAGCGTCCGGACCGGACGGTGGGTAAGGTTCGCGAAAATAAGTTGGTTGACCAAGACACCTCAGTATAGCGGAGAGCGGCTTGTCAGCCCCACGTTCCCTGTAACGCGACGCGGTCAGTTCGTCTTGGGCGATTTCTTCGGGCCGCCGCGGGCGACGGCATGGGTCTCCGGTGAGGCGGCCAGAGCGTTGTCAATCACCGAGTAGAGCTGGGTAACATCCTGCACCTCCACCCAGCCCTTGGCGTACAGCACAAAGATGGTGGGGGTGTGCTGCAGGCCAATGCGATCGCCAAGCGTCTGATCGGCCTGCACCTCGGCGGCGAAGCGCCCGCTCGGATCCATCACGAACGGCATCTGCAGCTTGTGGCTCTCAAACCATTTCCGCGTGTAGGACTGCAGGTCGTCCTTGCTGCTGATATTTGCCTGGCTTTTAAACACATCGCCGCGAAACTGCTCCGCAACCTGGGGCGAGACCTTGTCCTGGAGATAGCGCGCAGTGATGGCCGCCTCGCGGCTCCAGACGTGCATCTGCAGCGGGAAATCGTGCCGAATCAACGGGATATGGTAGCGTTCAATCGCCGCATGGACTATGGGAAACGCATGCGAGCAGGCCGGACACTCCAAATCCTCGAAGTCATAGATCGCCACCCGCGACCCGGCCGGAACCTTGAGCACCGAAGTGTCTTTGTACGGCACATGGGGCTCATTGCCAACGTACTCCTGCGCGCGCAGATCTGACACGAAAAGGCAGGCCAGACCAACGACGGCGAGGCGAACGAAGAACAGGCGTGTGCAGCGAACGGAGATTCGGAGGCGCATAGCAGCTAGGACCTATCTTATCCGCAAATGTGAGCGTCTTCCGGCTTTCCGGACTTTGCCGTGAGCAAAAGTAACGTGACGTTTGGCTGGGGAGAGATGCAGGAACCCGGATGTTTTCTCGCAACCGGCCGCCCGGCGTGGCACTCTAATATCTGTGACGTACACAAAACAGGAGCAAGCCGGCTGGGCCGGACGATGGCCGGTTCCTTCCAGAACCGCCGCCTGCGCGATCTTCGGCGCGGCCGCTCAGATTGCTGCCGGGCAACAAACGGCTCCCGCCATATCAGGCGATCTGTTGGCTCGGATTGAACCTCCAGCCCACTTCTCAGCCGAACTCGCAAGCTCCTCGAGCACATCGCTGCCGGACGCTCCCAGCGCCCTGCGGCATCCTCTGCAGCTCGGCTTCGGCGGCCTGATCCAGCACGAGCAGCCCGGAGCCATTCCCCTTACCATCGACCAGGCAATCGCCACCGCGCTCAAGGGCAATACGTCCATCCTCATCAGCGGGCAGCAGGAAAAGTTCGTGCGTGGAGAAATTTACACAGTCGGCAACTCCCTGCTGCCAAACCTGCAGGTAACCGGCTACGCCCGGGCGCAGGAGATCGACTTGGCCGCAATGGGCTTTAAGCCCAACTCCATCCACATTCCGGGCTTCAATTCGGCCATTCCGGAGATCGTCAAGGTCAACACGGTCAGCGGACAGGTCTCATTGAGCCAGAACCTAAGTCTGCCGGCGCTCTACTTGTTCAGGGCCGCTGGGCGGGCGAGCGAGGCTGCCAACTGGTCTACGCTGAACGTACGCGGAGGAGCGGTTCTTCAGGTGGGAGGCCTCTACCTGCAGATCCTGGCGGACGCGGCCCAGGTGCGCAACGCGGAGGCGCTGCTCAAGCAGGACCAGCTCGTCTTTGACCAGGCAAAAGCTCAGCGGGACGCCGGGGTGGGCATTAATCTCGATGTGCTTCGCGCCCAGGTCGACCTGCAGAATGAGCAGCAAGAGCTGGTGCGCGACGAGAACGCCGAAGCCAAGGATAAGATCCGGCTCAACCGCGCCATGGGCCAGCCCGCCGGGCAGCAGCTTGATCTTACCGAGGCCGCGCCCTTTGCAGAGTTTGACGCAGACTCAAGCGACGCAGCGCTGCAGGCCGATCTGAAGATCGCCTACGAGCGCCGCAAGGATCTGCGCGGGCTTGAGGCCCAGCTCGCGGTCGCCCAGGAGACCTCGAAAGCCCTCAAATACGAGCGCCTGCCCGTAATCGGAGTCGGAGGTTACTTCGGCCTGCTCGGTCTGATTGGCGGGTCTTATTACGGTGTCTATACCGCCGAGGGGCGGATCAGCGTGCCCATCTTTCTCGAGGCCGAGCTGCGCGGCCAGCGCGAAGTGAACGCTGCGCAGGTGCAGGCGCTCAAGCAGCAGGTCAGCGCCAACCGGAGCCAGATCGAAGCCGATATCCGCTCCAGCCTGCTCGATGTGCAGACCGCCCGCGAGCTGGTGACGGTGGCGCGCAGCAACGTCGTTCTCGCCACGCAGGCGCTCGGAGACGCCACTGCCCGCTTCACGTCTGGGGTTGACGACAACCTTGCCGTGGTTCGCGCGCAGGCGTCGCTTCAAAGCGCGCAAACACAGACAGTCCAGGCCGAATTTCAATACAACTACGCCAAGCTGAATCTGGCCCGCAACACCGGCGTGGTTGAGACCGAGTACAAACGCTACCTTGGCAAGTAAGTGGCAACCGCTTGAAGCTGCAGAATCGAGAGCAGATCGCCTCCGCTTCTGTCGCCGAAGTATGAAAGCATAGACGAGCATGGCGGGTGCAAACGCAGTTGCGCAGAGAACGGCGCCGGCCGGGGTTGCGGCGAGCGCCTTCCGCTCACGGGACTTTCGACTCTACCAATCGGCGCGGCTATGCGTGATTCTCGGCGCGGAGGCGCAATCGGTCGCGGTCGCCTGGCAGGTCTACCAACTCACCGGTTCCGCGCTCAGCCTCGGCTACACCGGCCTCGCGCTCTTCCTGCCCGGACTCTTCTTTATGCTGCCCGCCGGGCACGTCGCAGACCGCTACGACAAGCGCCACGTCATTCTCGCCTGCTACGGGCTGCAGGCCCTGTGCACCGTGGCTCTGCTCTGGATCGCGCTCCATCCGGTCACCAGCATCACACCCATCTATGCGGTGCTCTTCCTGATCGGGACGGGCCGCTGCTTCTCCGGGCCGGCCGCGAGCGCGATGATCCCCATGCTGGTTCCGAAGGACGACTTCGTCAACGCCGTCACCTGGGGCGCCACCATCTACCAGACCGCCAACGCCACCGGCCCCATGGTCGGCGGCCTCCTGTTTACCGCAACGTTTGCCGCGCTGGGCCGCTGGAAAGGCGCGCCGCTCGTGTATCTCTTCACGCTCGCCATGTTGTTGAGCTTCACGTTTTTCGTCAGCTTGATTCGTGTCCGGGCGGAGACATCGGAAAAGAAAGCTTTCAATGCGAAGACGGTCCTGGCGGGCCTGAAATACGTGGCCGAAACCAAGCTGCTGCTTGGGTCCATCTCGCTCGACCTCTTCGCCGTGCTGCTCGGCGGCGCCGTCGCCCTGATGCCAATTTTCGCCCATGACGTGCTGCATGCGGGCGCGAAGGGCCTTGGCCTGCTGCGCGCCATGCCCAGCCTCGGCGCGCTGGTCGTTAGTCTGACGCTGATCTTCCGCCCCATTCAGCGGCGCGCCGGCAAGCTGATGCTGGTGTGCGTCGGCATCTTCGGCGCGGCAACGGTACTGTTCGGGCTCAGCCGCACACTTTGGGTCAGCATGGTCGCGCTGCTGCTGGTCGGCGCAAGCGATATGGTTTCGGTCGTTATCCGGTCGAGCATCCTGCAGTTGGCCACGCCGCCCGAGATGCGCGGCCGCGTCAGCGCCGTCAACTGGCTTTTCATCGGAGCCTCCAACGAATTTGGCGAGTTCGAAAGCGGACTCACTGCCCACTGGTGGGGCACGGTACCGGCCGTCATCATAGGCGGCGTCGCCTCGCTGGTGGTAACGGCCGTTTCCGCGGTCGCCTTCCCAGCCTTGCGCCGCGCGAGCCAGCTCACTGCGGAGAGCCTGCGCTCGGCCGAAGTGGAGCTGGCCGAGGCCGAACCGGTTGATTAGACCGAAGCTGCGGCTAGAATGTTTCGAGGAGCAAAGGGAGACGGATGCAGACTGGCTTGAAGTGGGTCCTGGGCGGGTCGATCGTCCTCCTACTCGTCGTAGGAGGCGAATCGCTTTACCTGTATCGCCGCAACCGTGCCGACGAGGCCGGCCAAGTCAAGCAAGCCTCCGCCCACAAGACCGACCCGGACGACGACGTTTTCCTCAAGCACGAGCACCCCATGTCGCTCAAAGACGAAAAGGACCTGAAAGGGCGCACCTTGTGGATGAGCGCCGGCGGTCAAATCGACTACTACCCCTACAACGGGCATACCGTCGATTACGACCACAGCCAGGGCGTCCTGCTCGGGGCCGAGAAGATCGTCGTCCAGGATGCAGTCGAGCAGACCGCTCCCAAGAAAGCCACCTTTCGCGTCCCGGGCGGCGACAAGCAGGTCCTGCTCGTGTTTTCAAAGCCGGACGACCAGGCGAACGCCCGTAAGCTGTACGCCGTGCCGGTAGGCAATCGCGAGGGCAGCAGCTACACTTTTTCAACTGACGAGATCTTCTTCTACGACGACCCGCACCAACTCTTTTCCTGCTGGGGACCGGAGAAGTGGAAGGCAATCGATGCGCATCAAGCCGTGCTCGGCATGAACGAGCGGCAGGTCATGATGGCTCTCGGACAGATCAGCGAAGATCATGGCACAACGATCGGCGACCGAAACGTCGAGTTCGACGACCAGGGCCACCCAAAGATGATCACCTTTGAGGGCGGCAAGGCGACTAAAATCGTCGACGAGAAGCAGTAGGAGCAGGCAAGGACGCACGACCTATGTTGTTTGCCTCGTTTCGGTACATCCTTATCTTTCTGCCGGCCGTCGTCCTGGGCGTCATCGCCGTGCGCAAGCTCCTTGGCCCGCGCGCCGCACAGGTCTGGGTACTCGCGGCGTCGGTCGTCTTTTACACGGCTGGTAAGCCGTTCAACCTCGTCTATCTGCTCGCTTCTATCAGCGTGAACTGGCTCGTGGCCCGCTCCCTCGAGCGCACCGAAGGCGCGGCCCGGAAACGCATCCTCGTAGGCGGATTGGTCCTGAACGTGGCTTACCTCTGCCTGTTCAAGTATCTCGGCTTCTTCGCATCGATCATCAGCTTCGCGCTGCCGCCGGGGTATCGCGTGCCCGAGCTTGGCTTCCCGCTGGGCATCAGCTTCTTCACCATCACGCAGATCATGTATCTGGTCGACTGCTACGAAGACACGCTCGCGGCTGGGTCGCTCTTCGACCACGCCACCTTTGTCGCCTTCTTCCCGTACCTCATCTCCGGCCCGCTCGGCCGCGCCAAACGCATGCAGCATCAGTTCGGCCATTTCGGCGGTGACACCGGCGTATGCACAGAGCTGCTGGCCCGTGGTGTTTTCCTCTTTGCCCTCGGCCTGTTCAAGAAAGCCGTCTTCGCCGACGCCTTCGCGCAGGTCGCCACCTTCGGCAGCACCTCGGCGCATAACCTATCCGCGGTGGAAGGCTGAATTTTCCGTCGCCTACGTCATGCAGGTGTACTTCGATTTCAGCGGCTACTCAGACATGGCCATCGGCTCCGCGCTCATGCTCGGCGTCGAGATTTCGCGCAACTTAGATCCTGTAGCTCGCCCAGCGCAAACTTCACCTTGAACGAGCGCTCCACCATCTCGATCAGCTCAATGTGGGCAAGCGAATCCCAGTTTGGCGTGTTCAGCGCATTCGACTTACGCGTTACCGTTAGCTTGGGCGAGTTCAGCGCTTCGCGAAAGATCGGCTGCAATTCGGCTAAAACGCCGTCCGGGGAGAGGTCAGGCATGGGCAAACTCCAGCACCTTGATGTGCGTGTTCTGTTGCGTGTAGGTGGCCAGGTCGAGCGTCCAGACCGTCGCACCCTCCGGAAAATGGGAGGATAGAGGAGCGGGCGCAAAGCCAAGCCGCGCATAGAAGTCGGCCACCATACCGTTTTTCGCCGTCGGCAGATAGTAGCCCACCATCGTTTCGAGCCCACGCGCACGCGCGCGTTCCGCCAGCACGTCGAGCATCGCGTTCTCCATCTCGCGCTTCAGCACGCGGCAGCTCATCAGCCACAGGTCCATATGCAGCGCCCGGCCCTCGCGGCGCCCGAGCACGATTGAGATCAGGCCGTTGTCGCCGAAGCGGTCGACTAGCCTGCCGTACAGACCGATCAGGTTCGGGTCACTCGCAGCCGTTTCCATTTCGGCAAGCGTGTAGCGGCGCGTGGTCAGGTTGAACTGGTTGGTCTTGTTGGTCAGCTGCGCAATGCGTTCGAGATAGACAGGCTTGAACGCATCGATCTCCGCCGTCATCTCGAGCGAATCGAGGTACTCGCCATAGTCGGCAAATTGAGTTGCCTGCGCCGCGCGCCGCGAGTTCCCGGCATAGAGGGCGGCTCTCTCCAGGTCTTCTTTCGAAAGCGATACCGGCTCGAAATAGCGGCCACGATCTAGAAATTCCGCGTACTTCGAGACATCGTTGCCAACTTCAGGCACGGCCACGCTCGGAAGTTGCGCCTGCACGATCGCGCGCTCGGCCGGGTTATCGTCGATGAAGACGAAGCTGTCTATTCCTAAATTCAGTTCGCGGGCGATTTCCAGAATGTTCTCGTGTTTCGGTTCCCAGTTCGCCTTGAAGCAGGAAAAGTCTTCCAGTTTGAGGATGGAGCTCGGGTGCGCAAAGCCGGACTTCGCCACATCCTTATTGTTCTTCGAGCAGACCGCAAGCAGTACGCCGCGATTGCGCAGCGCGAGGCAGTACTGCTGGAACGCCGTATATGCTTCGGCCACCGGCGTTTCGCGCCCAATCTGAATCTTGTCCACGCCATCATCGCCAATCACGCCGCCCCAGAGCGTGTTATCGAGGTCCAGTACAAGCACCTTGCGGCTCTTGCCGTACAACGCGCGAATGAGCGCATTCAGCGAGCGCGCCAACTCAAGATTGGCCTCCGCCGTCAGCAGAATTTTATAGCTGAAGTAGCGCGGCCAATCGAACCAGTGACGCAGGCCCAGGTTCGCGGATATTCCGTACACATCCTGCAACAGCAGCTTGGGCCGACGCGCGGCTTCCGCGGCAAACGCCAGATTCAACTGCAGCAGAAAGCGGCTCTGCCCGCCCGCGGCCACGGCATCCATATTGCCAAGCAGCGCATGCGGCGGCAGCTCGAAGTTATTCTGAATCACCTGGCAGCCAAGCTTCTTCTCGAGTGAATCCCAGATCTCCCGGTAGCGAGTAAGCTCGGCCTCGACATGGCCTGCAAGCTCGGCTTCGGTCGAGCTCAGCGGCGGCAGGTTGCGAACGTTGAGGCAGGACGTATGCACGTACACAAGCTGCGGCTTGAAGTCGATCAGCGCCTGCGCATCATGCACGGCATCTTCATAAAACCGACCATACTCTGACTGATGAAAAACTGGCTGGAAGCCCTCCGCCAGCAGCAGCAGCTCAAGAAAATTGACGAGTTCCTCCGTCGTCGAGCCCCCCAGGACAGCAACGCGCAACTCCTGCAATCCCTGCCTGGACGCCAACTCACGGCGCAGGCTGCGGCGCTTCATGAGAATGTCATCGACCGCGCAGGCGTAGAAGTTCAGCATAGGATCATGATAAACGGCGGAGCGACAGGCCTCCCCCCGGTTAATAGATATCGAAGTTGACTTCGACATTCATTTCAACTCGGACAGGCTTGCCGTTCATCCTTGCGGGCTGGAAGCGGTACGACTGCACCGCGAGGAGCGCCTGCTCGTCAAGCCCCAAACCGACCGGGCGAAGGATCGCCAGCTTCGAGGGGCTCCCCTGCTCATCTACCTGGAGATAAACCAGACAGTTACCATGTACTTTGAGGGCGCGTGCGTAAGCGCTAACTTTTGGAGCTTGCATTGAAAGAACTTTCGGTGGCGTGATTTTACCGCCAACCCGCGGCACGGTTGTACTTACGTCTGGAGTGGTCATCGCCGCGTTTAGTGCAGGAGTTGTTTGTCCGGAAGAAAGCCGTGGCGAGATATTGGGTTCAGCAACGAGAGATTTTTTTGCGAACGTCTGCCACCAGATCGGCAAAGATGGCACGAGATCCGCCAGGTCAGTTGCGAACACCGCATCCAGTGCTGGGCTGTAGTCTCCATCGGCCGGAGCAGCGACCTGAAGGCGCATTTCATAACTATCCCCCCAGTCCGATTTTCCTTTTAGTACCACTCTCTCCGCTTTTCCGCCTGGGAAGACTACTCCGATACGTCGTCCTTCAAGCTCAAGGCGATCCGGCTTTAGCTCAACCCTGGTAATCTCGATGCCCGCGACTGTGAAGCTTGTCGGCCCCGAAGAGCCGATGAGCATTCCGCGTGCGTCGAATTTTAGAGAGTCGTCACGCCATAAGCCTCGAAGATAGAGAGGCTTTTTCAGCAATCTCGCTTTGAGATCGGGCAAGGTCGAAGCTGCGTGAAGAGGAAAGCACGTAGACATCAGCAGAAACAGAAGGAAAGCCAGTCCCCGCAGGTGTTTAGGACTAGCCGAAGTACCAGAACGTGGCCGCGCCAGCCAATGAGCAGCGCGGCCACCTTGATGATTCGTGATTGTCATTCTTTAGTAAGGCGCGTAATACCCGCCACGATAGGCCACCGGCCCATACGGACCATAGCCGTACACTGGCGGCGGCGGCGGCGGATAGCGCACCACCACCGGTGGCGGCTGGTACACCGGAGCCTGCGGCGCAAAGTTCTGATAGATCACCGTTGTGGGCGGAGCAGGAGCATACGCCTGTTGATACTGGGCCGGCTGCTGATACTGGACTGGCGCGGGTGGCTGATACTGAGGCGCGGGCTGGTTCTGCGGCAGCGACTGCTCAAACTGCGGAACGCGCGAAATCAGCGCCTGGCGATGCTCCACCTCCATTTCGGAGGGGATCCCGAAATCGTCGAGCACCTTGAGCGTCAGCCGCGTCTCGGCCTTCAGCACAGGGCGCGGACCACGCCGCGGCAGGTTGATCAGGTCAATCGGCCAAAGCA
Source organism: uncultured Acidobacteriaceae bacterium (assembly GCA_964245195.1). GTDB lineage: Bacteria > Acidobacteriota > Terriglobia > Terriglobales > Acidobacteriaceae > Edaphobacter. The sequence continues at coordinate 290,530 of CAXTLR010000003.1, forward strand.
CGGGAATCAGCCACTCGACGGTGTCGCGCACCGGATGGCCTTTGCCATGGATCTTTCCATCCTTGTCCACGGGGTACTTCGGCACATCGATCACACGCACGTCGACCGGAACTACGCTGTCATTGTGCGTAATCATGCGGTCGAACTTCAGCTCCATCCATCCCTTGCCCACCAGGTGGCCCGGGTCCTTGTAGTCGACAAACGTGCCCACCAGATAAGCGTCGTAGGGAAAGCTCGCGCGTCCGTACGCTTCCACGTGCGAGACCTGGCAAAGGACCGGATCGCCAACGTTCTCGGTCTTTGAAGAGATCTTGGGCTCGGCCACTGTACAGCGGATAATCGAGCCGGCCGGAACCAGCTGCTCTGCGCCTGCAAAACCGGACAGGACCGCAGGAGAGAGAAAGAGGGTAGCTGCGAAGAGAGAATGCTTCATGTGGACCTCCAGGACGGACCAACGCGGAGTTGGCCGTGCAGGTCTGGTTCGCCGGATCAACGGGGGCCGATCGTTCCGTACAAAGGGGAGTTTCCGCTTGCTGTCTGAAATATTAGTCACAGAGTCAGTAACAGCGCAAGCAGCTTTTCAGCAAAAGAGCAAACCTTGGGGTGAGTTGACCAGCAAGCGGTGCAATGCGTTCCACACAATCGAAATCGTTCAACCCGTATTCCGCAACCCAGCCGAAATGCCGTTGATCGTCGCCGTAATTGCCCGGTCCAGCTCCGGCGACTCGGGCTTGCCCGCGGCCATATCCTTGCGCTTGCGCCGGATCAACTCCACCTGCAAGAGGCTCATCGGATCGACATATGGGTTGCGCAGGCGAATGCTCTGTTCGAGCACCGGATTCTTCTCAAGCAGCGTGCTCTGCCCGGTCACCGCCAGCACCATCCGCGTCGTTAGATTAAACTCGTCCTCTAGCCTCGAGAACACCCGTGTCCGCAGAGCCTCGTCCTCCACCATCGAGGCGTACAGCCGGGCGATGCCAAAGTCCGCCTTGGCCAGCGCCATTTCGACGTTGCGAAGAATGTCGATGAACAGCGGAAACGACTTGAAGATGTGCTGCAGCTGCGCCAGTCCGTCCGGGTGCTGGTCCGCATACTCCGCCAGCGCATGCCCCACGCCAAACCACGCAGGCACCAGGTGCCGCGACTGCATCCAGCCGAAGACCCACGGAATCGCGCGCAGATCTTCCATGCTGCGCTTCCTGGTTGAGCTCGCGTCGGTGCGTTTGGCTGGACGCGAGCCGATCCGCGCATGCTCAAGCTCCGCCACCGGCGTGGCCTGTTCAAAGTAAGTGAAGGTCTCCGGATCGTCGACAATGTGCTTCCGGTAGAAAGCGTAGGACGAAGCCGACAGCGCCTCCAGCGCCTCCTCCCAAGCCGGCAGCAGCACGCCAGTCAGGTGCGGGTCCGGATTTGCGCGGTTCAGCCCCGGCCTCGCCAGCGCGTCGAGCGACGCGGCAATCATCAACTCCAGGTTGCGCTCCGCCAGCACCACGTCGGAGTACTTCCAGTTCAGCACCTCGCCCTGCTCGGTCAGCCGCAGTGCGCCCGAGAAGCTGTCGAGCGGCTGCGCAAAGATAGCCCGGTGCGTCGGGCCTCCACCACGCCCCACCGTGCCTCCGCGCCCGTGAAAGAGCCGTAGCTTCACTCCTGCCTCGCGCGCCACCGCGTGCAGCGCCCGATGCGCCTTGAAGATCTCCCATGTCGAGGTAATCATCCCGCCGTCTTTATTTGAGTCGGAGTAGCCGAGCATGACCTCCTGCCTGTGCTGCCAGCTCTCGAGCAGCGGCTGATAGGCCTGGCTCGACCACAGCGCGCGGCAGATCTCCGGCGCATGGCGCAGGTCCTCAATCGACTCAAAGAGCGGCACCGGTTGCAGCCCGGGGTCGCCCGTCTCCGTTCCTTCGACGCTCACGTTTCCCGTCCGCGCAAGCCGCACCACATTCACGATGTCTTCTGCCGAAGTCGCGCCCGAGATCACGTAGCGCTGGATCGACTCCGGAGGGAACACCTGCTTCAGGTGCGCGATCTCCCGGAATGTATGCAGCACCTCGGCAGTCTGCGCGCTCAGCGCCCCGGGGTCATGCGGCGGCAGAAGCCCGGCCACCTCGGCCAGCGCTGCCGCATGCACCCGCGCATGCTGGCGCACGTCCAGCGCCTGCAGATGCAGCCCGTACGTGCGCGCCTCCAGCAGCAGCGGATCGACCAGCAGCGCTGCTAGTCGCGCTCCACGATTTTCCAAGAGGCTTGTGCGGAGCAACGCCACATCCGCCACCAGCTCTTCCGCCTTCCTGTAAGCAGCCAGCGGCGGCACTCTGGGCGCGGGCTGCTGCAAACTGGGCTGCACGCTGTACTGCGCGCTGCCTCCCAGACGTACCATCATGCACGCCACCAGGAGCCGCACGGACTCGTGCGGAAAACGCTCGATCAGCCGCAGCTCCGGTGAGGCAGGTCCGGAGGCCCGCAGCTCGGCCAGATACTTCTCCAGCCGCTCCGTCAGCTCCGCGGACACCGGAACCTGCTGCGTCGAGCTTCCCAGCTGGTCGAAGATATTCTGCAGCCGCCGCAGGTAGTGCGAGAACAGAAGGTCGCGCGCCATGGTCAGCGCCTCGGCGGTCGTCTCCGGCGTTACAAAAGGATTGCCGTCCCGATCGCCGCCGATCCACGAGCCAAAGGTCACCAGCAGCGGCAGATCGGCCAACGCCGGCACGCCTTCCGCACCAAACTCCGCTTGGAGGGCGTGCTCCACCTCCGCGTAGAGCACCGGCAGCGTATCAAAGAGCGACGACTCGAAGTAGTCAAGCGCCATGCGGATCTCGTCCCGCACTGTAGGCCGCGCGCTACGCACATCATCGGTCTGCCACAGCGCCGTGATCTCCGCCAGCAGGCTCGCCTCCAGTTGTTCGAGCGCCGCGCCCGGAACCGGAATCCGGTCCAGCTGTTCGAGCAGATCCGAAATCCGCCTGCGCTTGAACATGACCGAGCGCCGCGCCACCTCAGTCGGGTGCGCGGTGAATACCGGTGTCACGCAAATCTGTCGCAGCTGCTCGAGCGCCGCCGCGAGGTCGATCCCCGACATCCGCATCGCCCGCAGAGTTCCCTGCAAGGAGCCGCGCTGTACCTTCCCCGACGACGCAGCGTTGCCCGGCTCCTCCAGCTGGTGCGCCAGCCGGCGGCGCTTACGATGATTCGTCTCCGCCAAGTTGATCAGCTCGAAATAAAAGCTGAACGCGCGGGCCAGCTGATACGCCCGTAGCGGGTCCTTCGCTTGCTCGCCCACACTAAGCAGCGCCGCCCCATTCTCATCTTCCCGGCGAGCGATCGCGGACTGCCGCAGCGCTTCCACCGCCTCGTAAATGCCGGGCTCCGCCTGCTCACGCAGCACGGTGCCCAGCAGCATGCCCAGCGAGCGCACGTCGCGGCGAAGCGGAGCGGACTTAACCTCGGCGTCGGGAGCAAACAGCTCCTCCAGACGCTGCGACCAGGAAGCGGGAAGCCAGAGAGACGGCATATAAATCGATTATGGCATCGCTTACGGCTGCCGCGTGGAGTCGGGAACCGAGTCTCCTACGGGGAACGTCTGCTGGCTGTGGTTGGGAAGAGTGACCCTGACCTGGTCGGGATAGGATGCCTGTGGTCTCCACGAGTATTCATATCGGTACGAGTCTCCATTCCCAAACATCTGACCCACCAGCCTGCCCGACTTGAATTCGTTGCGGACCATCGTTCGCCCATGCTCATCGAGCACCGCTGTCATCAGCCGTCCTTCATACTCATACCGCCGCACCGGTCCGGAGCAATCGGAAACCGAGGTAAGCATCCCATTGCTATATTCATACGTCCTCCACTTGCCGCTATCATCCTCAGCCCGGCGGATCGTTGTGTCGCCGTTATAGGCAAAGCGTATCCAATGATCGTGCGGCGTCCGGATCTCGTGCAGGTTTCTCTCTGAGTCCCAGGTAAGCGTCAGCGCTTCGCCGCTGCCGTTGCGCATCTCCTCGACGGCACCCTGCGCCAGGTTCTTTGAGGCATATGCTTCGGGGAAACGCATCTGCTCTCCATCTGCAAGCCGTAACGTCCATCCGTCGCCGTTCCACCAGAGAATCGATTTGTAAAAGCGGGTCGACGTCTCGACATGCATATAGACCGCGTCCCCAAAGCCCTGACCCTGCGAGATACGTTTGTAGTAGAGGTAGTCTCCATCCTCTAAAACCAGCATGAGATAGGTGTACGGTCTTCGCGTACCGAGAGGCGCAACGTCATAGGGGTGGTTTGAAAACACACCAAATGCATGGACCTTGTTCGTAGGGATCCAGTCATTCGTCGAATAGGACCGCATCAGCGGCACATCGAACACATCGCTGATGCGCAGGTCCGTGCGGCGCAGCACAAAAGACCCATACCGCAGATCAGCCTCAAAACGATCGACTTCTCCGGATCGCTCCAAAGGCGTTGAGCATCTGCCCAACCCTGTCGTCAGCGACCCGCCTGAACTCGTCGCAAAGACGCAGGGATGCGTTCCGTCCATCCGAGGTGGTCGCACGCCAGCGGCAATATCTTCCGGTCGAACTTGGCTCCCGCGGGTCGTAGAAACCCATACACCCCCACACCCACGCTGAGAACCAGCATGAATAAACCAAGTCGCGCGATCTCCTTACCCCTGAATCCCTCCTTCGCCGCCATGACCTGCACCTGCTACCAGCATGCAGAAAGGCTCCAGCCCACCGGTATCCCACAAAGGATGCAATCGTATCCGAGCAGCTACTTTGAGGATTCCTATTGAAGTCACGGCATCAGGGGAGCAAGACGGCGTACACCCAGCCGTCAGTTGCTGCGCGAGGCGATCAACACCGGCAGCCCGTCCACCACCGGATACCGTCGCCCGCATCCCGTGCAGTCCACCGTCTTCTCCGCAAGCGCGAGCGCCGCGTGGCAGACCGGGCAAGCCAGCCGATGAAGCTGTGACGCGAGCAGCGGATTGATTTCAGCCATACACCAAGTCTAGAGGATTCCGCCGGCTCCGGCCCGCCTGCCTCCGTGCCTACGGGTTTAGACTAGGCCCATGCACATGGTCGCCTCCAACAACCGGACGATGCAGCGCATCCTCTCCGTCTCCCTCGGAGCGACCTTTCTCTACGTCTGCGCCACGCTCTTCTTCGGCGTCCGCGCCCACTCGCTTGCGCTTGTCTCCGAGGCCGGCCACAACGCCTCCGACATGCTCGCCATCGTCCTCTCCTTCGTCGCCGTCTACTTCCAGTCACGCCCCGCGGACGATCGCAAAACCTTCGGCTACCAACGCGCCGGCGTCCTCGCCGCCTTCGTGAACGCCCTCACGCTCATCGTGCTCGCGCTCTGGATCGCCCTCTCCGCCATCCACCGCCTCTACGCTCCAGTTTCCGTCGAGCCTCACCTCATGATGTACGTCGCCATCGCCGGCGTCCTCATGAACGGCGGCATTGCCACACTCCTCTGGAAGTTCTCAGGCGACGTCAACATCCGCTCCGTCTTCCTCCACATGCTCGGCGACACTCTCTCCACCGCCGCCGTTATCGCCGGAGGCGCCGGCATCCTGCTCACGGGCCTCGAGTGGATCGACCCCGTCCTTTCGCTCCTCATTGCCGGCATGATCGTCTGGTCGTCCTCCGGCATCGTCCGCGAAACCCTCAACATCCTCCTCGAAGGCACCCCAAAGAATCTCTCGCTTGCCGACGTCCGCGCCGCCATGTCCGGGGTCCATGGCGTTGCCGACGTTCACGACCTTCATGTCTGGAGCCTCGGTTCCAACTCCCACGCCCTCGCCAGCCACGTCACCATCGTGCACAGCGAAACCCGTGAGATGAGCGTGGCCGAGTGCGCAGGCATTCTCGACAGTCTTAAAGATGCCCTCTGGGACAAATTCCACATCGCCCACACCACCATCCAGTTTGAGACCCAGGGCTGCGAGACCACCCACGGCTGCGCCGCCCCCCCGGAACTCGAAGCCGTTTCAGCCCACGCTCACCACCACCACGGGCATAGCCACTCCCATTGATCGGGCCTGCAGGCGAATCGTTTGTCCTCTCCCGCATGCGCGCAACACACGGACGCTCTACAAAGCCGCGGCACGAAGGATGTCAAATTGGCCTCCCGCATAGCCGGGAAGAGAGATATCGAACCGCGTCGCAAGTGCCGGTGAGTCGATCGTCTCCCGCGCGGCTCCTTTCAGAGACGTGTTGTCGGTATGCATCGTTTGGAAGACGATGCGGCCGTTGACCGAGAGAGGCGTCGACGTAATGTTGAACACCTCATGGATGCCATCTCGCAACGCCTCGCCAAGCTGTCCCGCTTTTATCTGGTCGCCCACCGCGTCGCTCGGCAACCCGACGAGCACGCCCCCGAGCGAGCCCATCAAAGCGAGATCCGACTTTACGACCACAGTCTCGCCCTGGGGTACCGACTGGTACACGCCATAGATCAACTTGGGTCTCGAAGGAGAAGGCTTGAGCTGCAGGGCAACCGTGACGTTGCGGGCCAGCAACTGCGTCAACATCTTCGACAGAACATAGGGCGTCGTCTCGGTCACGAGTCAGGCCTCTAACACGGACGATAGCGCGTCGCACACGTCTTCAATGGTGAATGGTTTTGCGAGAAGGAAGTCAGCTCCTTTTTCCGTCGCCAGTTCGCGGATCTCGTTTGAGGACTCCGAAGTAATGAAGCCAAAAGGAATTTCGCTGTCCTTGCTTCGCACGGCGATCAACAGTTCGATCCCCGACATCTCCGGCATGTTCCAATCCGACAGAATCAGCTTCGGCTTCGCTGAACGAAGCTTCTCGAGCGCCTGCACGCCGTTATCCGCCTCTTCCACGACAAGCGAGCGATACCCCGATTGACGGATTGCTCTTTGCACCATCGATCGCATGACTTTGCTGTCGTCTACAACAAGAACGTCCATAGCCCATCTCCTCGCGCCGAGAGCCGCTGGCCGCATCAGCAACCGCGCTTGTCCTCTATGCTGCGGCCGAACGCTCCTTACGGGAATAACACCAAAGAGGCAGCGCAAACCTTGCTTGTGCTACAGATTCAGCGCGCTTCCTCGTCAAGAATAGGAGTTGAGAAGCGACATGCTTGCGGATGTGCCAATTCGATTGAAGGCAGCGTTTCTGCCATCGGCTAAGCACGTGAGAGAGAACCGTACCGACTATGGGCTTTGAAGAAGATATTCGCGAGTTTCTGATCGAGAGCAATGAGGCACTCGAAAATCTCGATCGCGAGATCGTTGAGCTGGAGCGCGCACCGCGTAACATGCAGCTGGTCTCGAGCGCTTTCCGAGCCGTCCATACCATTAAGGGAACCAGCAGCTTCTTCGGTTTTGACCTGCTTGGCGCGCTGACTCACATTACGGAGAACATCCTCAGCCAGGTACGCGATGGAGAACGAGAGCTTACCCCGGAGCTTATCTCGCTCATCTTGAGCGCCCTGGACGAGGTGAAGATTCTGCTGGCCTCTATCAAAGCGACCGGGCAAGAGGGACCCGATCGAACGGAACCGTTGCGCGTCCGCATGAACGAAGCTTACCGGTCCGTCTTACCGGAGAAGCTGCCTCAAGGCATTCCGCATGCACTCGCGCCCGCCACGCCCAAAACCGAGGCGCCGTGCGAGACAGCCGCACCAGAAGCGCAGCAGCAGAGCGTCTCCCGCGGCGGCTTCCAGCGTCTGCGCAAGCGGCCACCACCTTCCCAGGCGCAGAACAACGCCGTTGCACCCGAGCCCGAGCCAAAGACCGCGGTGCAGGAGGGGTCGACGTTAGCGGTGAAGCGGCCCCAATCACCGCCGGCCGCTCACGCCTCGACCGCTGCCGCTGTCGTTTCCTCCGCGCCAGCACCGACCGGCGATCCGTCTGGCGGCGCTGCACGGCAAATGGGAGACTCGACCATTCGCGTCGATGTCGGCCTGCTCAACCGGCTGATGAACCTGGTCGGCGAGCTGGTGCTGGCGCGCAATCAGCTTCTGCAGGAAGCTCCCGTGCACAGCCTGCCCCTTCAGCAGACGTCGCAGCGGCTGAACCTGATCACCAGCGAGCTGCAGGAAGGCGTGATGAAGACCCGGATGCAACCCATCGGCGTGGTCTGGAACAAGCTTCCCCGGGTGGTGCGGGACTTAGCGTCTCAGTGCGGCAAGAAGATTCGCGTGGAGATGGAAGGCGCCGATACCGATCTCGACAAAACCATCATCGAGGCCATCAAGGACCCGTTGACCCACGTGGTCAGGAATTGTTGCGATCACGGCATCGAAATGCCCGAAAAGCGGATCGCCAAGGGAAAAGCCCCGGAAGGCCTGATTCAGTTGCGCGCCTATCACGAAGGCGGTGTGGTCAACATCGAAGTCAGCGACGACGGAAGCGGCATCGATCCGGATCGGGTCAAGTCGAAGGCGATCGAGAAAGGGATTATTCGCGCGGAACAGGCCGCGCAGATGACCACGCGCGAGGCTCTGCACCTGATCTTCCTGCCTGGCTTTTCGACCGCCGCCCAGGTGACCAGTATCTCCGGCCGCGGCGTCGGCATGGATGTAGTGAAGAACAATATCGAGAAGATCGGCGGCAACGTCGAGGTCCTGGCTCCTCCCGATGGCGGAACCACAATCCGCATCAAGATCCCGCTTACCCTGGCCATCATCCCCGGCCTCGTCGTGACGCTCGAAAAGCAGTCCCATGCAGGCACCGCAGAGGTCGTCGCGGAGCACCGCGGGCCAGCAGAAACCCGGCAGCGTTGGAGAAACCAGGAACGCTTCATCATCCCGCAAGCCAATCTGGTGGAGCTGGTTCGGATCCAGGCCGGCGAGCAAAGCAGACGCATCGACAGCATTCACGGCACGCCGGTCTTTCACCATCGCGGCAAGCTCTTGCCGCTGCTCTATCTGGGCAGCGTTCTTGGGCAGCCGCAGTCGGATCGAGCGACTTCGGACGTTACCAACATCGTCGTCCTGCAGGCCGAAAATCGACAGATGGGCCTGGTGGTCGACCAGATTTGCGACACACAGGAGATTGTCGTCAAGCCGCTGGGACGACAGCTCAAAGGGCTCAGCTGTTACGTCGGAGCGACCATCATGGGAGATGGGCGGCCCGCTCTCATCCTCGATGTCGTCGGACTTGCGCACCTCGGCGGCATTTCTGCGGCGAACGGGGCCGCAGCAAAAGCAGAGAGCGCCGGCGCGGACGAGACGGCGCGGATGCAGAAGCTCCTGGTCTTTCGCGCAGGCATCTACGAGCGCGTTGCGGTATCTCTGTCCCTGGTGGATCGGCTCGAGGAAATTGATCCGGCGATCATTAAGCGAGCTGCCGGCCAGCCTGTCCTGCATTACCGCGGAGAGATCCTGCCTTTGCTCGCCATGCCTGAGCTGCCCATGGCTGGCAGCGAGGCACGGGAGATCGGTTCCGGGCTCAAGCAAGTCGTTGTGTTCAGTGACGGACGCCGCCGAACGGGAGTGCTCGTCGACCAGATCATCGACATTCTTGAGGAGGCGGTCACCGCTCGTCGCGGCGTCAGCGCTCCGGGAATCCTCGGGTCAGCCATCATCGGAGGACAAGTGACGGACCTTCTCGACCTCGAATCCCTGCTCGCCTCTGCAGGAGAAGGCTGGTTGCAACAGGCGAAGTCCGGTTCCACACCCAAGCTTTTGCTGCTGGAAGGCAGAACCGCGGCCAGGGAACTTCTGCACGGCTTTCTTGAAACTTCCGGCTACAGCACCGTTTCCGTAGGAACGCTCGCGGAGGCCGACACGCAGCTGCAGCACGGCACCTTCGATCTGGCATTAACCTCGATCGACGTTGGCGGGCAGCCCGAAGCCGGGTTGGACTTTCTCCAAACTGTACGGAGAGACGAAGCGTTGAAGCATATGCCGGTGATCGCGATGCTCTCCCCCGAGCGCGGCAGTGTGCGGCAGTCGCAAGTGGATCGGCTGGCGGACTTCGACGCCTGCGTGTACAAGAACCAGAGAGACGAGCTGCTTCACGCACTTACCGCGACCCTGGCCAAGGACCATGCTCCCCGGCTCCAGGAGGTCCTCCAGTGAACCTCGCGACACCCAGAAGCACGCAGTACGTTACCTTTCGGATCGGCCCCCTGCTGCTGGGAATCGAGATTCTAAGGGTGCAAGAGGTCATCCGTAGTCTGGAGATGACGGTGGTTCCTCTTGCGCCGCGCTCGGTGGAAGGCCTCATCAATCTCCGTGGGCAAATCGTTCTCGCGATCGACACGCGGCAGAGTCTCGGCCTGCCTCCCTCCACGCACGAAGCTCCACCCATGAACATCGTGATCCACTCGGACGACGGTGCAGTAAGTCTGCTTGTCGACGAGATCCACGATGTAATCAACGTGCCTTCCAACGCCTATGCGCCGCTGCCCGACAACCTTCCCGCGGAACAGCGAAACCAGATTAAGTGCGTGTACGACCTCAATATCGGGCTCATGCTCGTGCTGGATACGGATCGCGTACTTGAAACTGCATCCCAATCGAGTCTCGCTTTCCAAGCAGACCCGCCCCGGACAACCTCCACTTTTCAATCAGGCAAGACGAGGACTTAGAGCATGCCCACTCTCCGTAAAGTAGATCAGGCCACCACCCCTCTCAAGGTACAAACAGCCGTTCGCGCAAACCTGGCGAAGCCGTCGAGGAGTTCGCTGCAAAACGGTTCGAAGCGCCATGCAGGAACCGCGCCGGTGATCCCTCCGGATTACCTGGACGCCAAAGCACAAATACGGGCCGTCGAACGCTCACGCTGCGTGGTCGAATTCGACATGAAGGGGCGTGTGCTCACGGCCAATCACAACTTTCTCAAGGCATTTGGATACACTTTCAATGAAATTGAAGGAGTCAGTTACGAGCTGTTCACAGCTGTCGGAGATCGGGATTCCCCGGCGCACATAGAACTCTGGTCCAAACTCAACAGGGGTGAGTTCGACTCCGGCGAGTACAAGCAAATGGGCAAAGATGGTCGCTTGATCTGGTTGCAGGCGACCTGGAATCCCGTCCTGGACCTGAACGGCAAGCCCTACAAGGTTGCAGTGTTCGCCAGCGACATCTCGCTGGTAAAGGAATCGGCAGCCGACTACAAGAGCCAGATAGATGCTCTCAGCGAATCGCAGGCAATGATTGAGTTTCAGCTGGACGGGACCATCCTCACCGCGAATAGCAACTTTCTCGGGCTCCTGGGATATCGGCTGGAGGAGATCCAAGGGAGGAAGCACAGCATGTTCCTAGAAGAAAGCGAGCGAGGCACACAAGCTTACGCCGACTTCTGGGCCAATCTGAATCTGGGGAAATTTCAGTTTGGGCAATTCAAGCGGATCGGCAAGGGCGGCAAAGTCGTCTACATTCAGGCTACTTACAATCCGGTCTTCGATTTGAACGGCAAGGTTCACAAAATCTTCAAACTTGCCAGCGACGCGACCGAGCAGGCAAAGTTTCGTCTGCAGGCAGAGGAGCGTCATGAGCAGGAGCGCCAGATCGCTCTCGCTCGGCAGACCAGAATTGACAGCCTGTTAGAGGTCGTCGCGGCCGCAGCCGAGGGCGATCTCACGCGGGAAATTAATCTCACGGGAGAAGACGTCGCCGGACAGATAGGGGCGGGGCTGACCAGGTTTCTTTCCGACCTGCGAAAGAGCATCGCGAGCATAGGGCAAACCGCGACGCGCGTTGCATCCTCGTCAGAAGAGCTATCCACGATTGCGCAGCAGATGACCGGCGGCGCGCAAAACGCGGCCGAACAGGCCAACGGCGTCTCCATCGCAAGCGAGCAGGTCTCGTCCAATGTGAGTATCGTAGCGGCCAGCTCTGAGGAGATGCTCGCTTCGATACGCGAGATCTCAAAGAGCGCCTCGGAGGCCGCCCGAGTGGCGAAAAAAGCTGTTGGCCTGGCAGATTCAACGACCCAGACGATCAGTGAACTTGGCCTATCGAGCCAGGAGATCGGCAAGGTCATTAAGGTGATTACCTCCATCGCCCAGCAAACGAATTTGCTCGCTCTCAACGCCACGATCGAAGCCGCAAGGGCCGGAGAAGCAGGCAAGGGTTTCGCTGTTGTCGCCAACGAGGTGAAAGAGTTGGCGAAAGAAACGGCGCGGGCAACAGAAGAGATCAGTCAGAAGATCGACGCGATCCAGAACGACACGAAGGCTGCCGTCAAGGCGATCGGAGATATGAGCGAAATCATCAACCAGGTGGATGATATTTCGAGCACCATTGCTTCCGCGGTCGAAGAGCAGACCGCCACCACCAACGAGATCGGGCGCAACGTCACCGAGGCCGCTCGCGGTACGACCGAAATCACCCACAGCATCAAGCTGGTGGCCGCTTCCGCCGAGGAAACGACCGTCGCAGCACGAGGCATCGAAGAGGCCGCCCGGACACTGACGGCGACCGCGGGTCAAATGGAAGCTCTCTTGAGCCGCTTCAGTATCTAGCGGCCTACCCACAAGCTAAGAGCCGGTGCAAGGAATAGACAAGCATGAGAGTACGAAGCAGCGAATCGAACATTCCTGATCAGGCGCCCCCGTTGCCACCCGGGAACGGAACCAGGAACGTGTTCATAAAAGGTAAGGACCCGCTTCGAGTCCTGATCGTGAATGAATCGGCACTGATGCGCCGTCTGCTAACTCAGATTCTCGAGAACGACGAGCGCGTCACGGTGGTTGGATTTGTACGCAATCTGGAGGAGGCGAGACTCAGAGGTAAGCGAATGCGGCCCGACCTGCTTGCGCTCGATCCGTCTACGAGCAAGGAGGAGCGTGCGCTGACTTTAGCTCTTCTTCGCGAAGAACTTCCAGACATACGCACGCTGTTATGCCTGCCTTTGCCGGAGCGTAGTGCCAGGCTTGCTCTCGAATTTCTCAGCACCGGCGTCGGTTTTCCCTTGTCAAGAGAAGTAAATGAGCTCAGCTTTGAGGGCGCGCCATCCGTTCTACAGCTTCTCGCGGAACTCGATGAGCTATGCAAAAACACCTACGGAGCTCCGAGCGTGGGAAAGCAGCGTGCCTCCGGCAGCCATCTCCTGCCGGCTTTCAAGGAAGAAAATACTCCCAAGAGGGCCGCTGCGCCCCGGTGTCCGCAAGTCGTCCCGCAGGTACTCACCATCGGCTGCTCGACAGGCGGGCCGGCTGCCCTCATGGAGATTCTGCCCACCCTTCCGGATGATTTTCCCATGCCCGTCCTGATCGTTCAGCATATGCCGCCCGTGTTCACAGCACAGCTGGCACAGAGACTAAGCCGTATCTGCAAAATTCCCGTGATCGAAGCGGAAGACTCGATGGACGTGAAGCCTGGGGTAGCTCTCATAGCTCCCGGCGATTTTCACATGAAGACGGTTCGTAAGCTGGACCGCGTGAAGATCGAGCTGACGCAGGAGGAGCAGGAGAACTCGTGCCGTCCAGCCGTCGACGTCCTATTTCGATCCGTGGCGGAGGTGTACAAAGGCGCTGTGGTTGCGGCTGTTCTTACCGGCATGGGGCAGGATGGCCTTCGGGGTGTACGAGTGCTGAAACACTACGGCGCAACCGTGTTCGTCCAGGATCGTGCCACGAGCGTGGTGTGGGGCATGCCCGGCGCTGTCGCGGACGCAGGGCTCGCGGATTCCGTTCTTCCGCTGGCAGAAATCCTACCCCAGGCAATGAGGTTATTTTGAGAGTAGCGAACGAGACAAAGACGGAAAGTTGGAGTCAGCCAGTACCTATGCTGTCGGCCCTGACCTATGCCAAATTGCAGAAGTATATCCACGTCGAATCCGGCATCGTTCTCGACAAAGACAAAGGATACCTGCTCGAGTCAAGACTTCTGCCCATTCTGGACTCTTCGGTGGCTAGCTCTCTCGGCATTCACACGCTGGAAGAACTAACTCACGTGCTCCTCTCGCGATCGTCCGTGGAGTTGAAAAAGCTGGTGGTGAATGCCATGACCACCAATGAAACACTCTTTTTTCGCGACAGAGGCATGTTCGATGCGCTTGTTACCCATCTGTTACCAGGCATGCTGAAGCGCCTGGAGGGATCGCGCAAACTGCGCATCTGGTCCGCGGCGTCTTCTTCTGGTCAGGAGGCGTACAGTATCGCCATACTCCTGCGAGAGCTCGGAAAAGGCCCCGAGCACGTCGAAATTGTCGGCACCGACCTCTCCACCCAGGTACTCCATCGCGCTCGCGAAGGACGCTACACGCAAGCTGAAATGCAGCGAGGCCTCTCCTCGCAGCAGAAGGAGAAGTATTTTGTTCGTGACGGCACCGAGTGGAGGCTTTGCGAAAAGGTGCGATCACTCGTCCGATTTGAGCAGATGGATCTTCGCGGGGAGGTCGGCAGACTCGGCCGCTTCGATCTCATTCTCTGTCGCAACGTCCTCATTTACTTCGATACAGAGACTCGAAAACAGATTCTCGGCTCGCTCCTTGACATGATGCTGCCTGATGCCAGGTTGGCCCTCGGATGTGCGGAGACGATTATCAACGTACATAACGGGTTCCAGCGCCAGCAGATCGGCTCAGCCATGTTCTACACGCGCTCCTGAGCAGCTCACCGGCTCTTGCCTCGCCTTTGTCACCAACGTCTAGCCCAAAATCTCCGAACATGACAAGGAGGGAACACGCCCTAAGATTCTCTCCAAATCTCCTATCCCACTCGAACACCCTGTCCTATACTGTTGGGCATATGGCACCGCAGGAGCCAACTCGCAAGCGCCCCAGCTCCCCGCCAGCCCGCGAGATTCCCGACAAACTTTACTTCCGCATCGGGGAGGTCGCAAAACTCTGCCAGGTGCCGGCTTACGTCCTGCGCTTTTGGGAGGGCGAGTTTCCTCAGCTCCGGCCCAACAAGGGCGGCACCGGCCAGCGGCTCTTTCGCCGTCGCGATGTCGAAATGGCTCTCCGGATCAAAACTCTGCTCTACGATGAGGGCTACACCATTCCCGGCGCCCGCCAGGCCTTCAAAGCCGAGCTCCGCGGGGGCAAAGACGTCCAGCTCGGTCCCAGCGACGGTGCCGAAACAGTCGATACTCGACATCTTCTGGCCATCCATAAAGAACTTCGCGAGCTCCACGCCCTGCTCTCGCGTCCCGCCGTCGGGAAGCAATCCCTTCAGCCGATCCGCGCAGCCCGCCCAGCGCCCGATCTCTCTAAGCCCACGCGCATCCCTCTGCCCCGGCCCACCCTGATGCAAGCTCCCAAATCCCGTTCGGAAAGCCTTTTCGACTTCCCCGACCCTGTCTGACTCTGTGCTCGCCTTACTCCGCCATCCCCCAAACGTAGCAGCCAGTACCCCAAAAGCCGCAGGTCGTCTGAACAAACGACGTATTTCGCAGCTGTCGCTTTGGCCTGACACTGATTGAGTTCGCAGGTCCACCCAAGCGAGGCTCCCCGATGCACGACCTTCTTATCGCCTTCTCCTTTATCGCCATGCTGCTGGTTCCCTGCTTCGCCACCGTTCAGGACGAGGACGCTTCCTAAAGCACACCAGGTGTTATCCGGCTCCACGGTAAACTGAAGGCATACTTCGCACTCGTCTGCCGTGAGCCCAACGACTCAACCCAATCTCGCCCGCATTAGCCTCTTCAGCCTGTCCCGCCAGCACTCCGCCTTCTCCGCCACTATCCTGCTCAGCCTTTCATCGCTGCTTTCTGCGATCCTCGGCCTCCTGCGCGTCAAGTTCATTGCCCACGTCTTTGGGGCCGGCCACGTCACCGACGCCTACAACGCCGCCTTTCAGCTCCCCGACATGATCAGCTACTTTCTGGTCGGCGGCGTCGCCTCGATCACACTCGTCAGCATCCTCAACCGCTTCCGCGAAGCCGGCGACGAGGATGGCGCCGACCGCGCGCTCTCCGTCGTCCTGGTCGGCATGGTTGTCGTCCTCGGCGTAGCCATCCTCTTCGCCGAACTACTCGCTCCGCTCTATACCCGCACCTTTTTCGGAGGTTTCGACCCCGCCACCAGCTCGCTTTGCACCCATCTCACCCGCCTTCTCCTTCCTGCCCAACTCTGCTTTTTTGCCGGCGGCGTCCTCGGCTCGCGCCTGCTAGTGCGCAAAATCTTTCTCTACCAGGCTGTAACCCCGCTGGTCTACAACGCCGGCATCCTGCTCGGCGGTCTTCTGCTCGCGGGCCGCATCGGCATCGATTCGCTGGCCTGGGGCGTCCTCGGCGGTGCCCTCCTCGGCTCGACTGTCCTCAACGCCGTCGGTGCCTTCCGCTCCGGCCTACGCTTTCACCCCGTCCTCAATCTCCGCCACCCAGCCTTCGTCGAGTGGGTCAAGCTCTCACTACCTCTCATGGTGGGCGTCTCGCTTGCCATGGCCGACAAGTGGATCCTCAGCCACTACGCCTCCGCCGACAAGGGCGGCATCACCCTGCTTAACAATGCCAAAACTCTCTTTACCGCTCCTCTGACTATCGTCGGCGCCGCCGCCGGCTCCGCGTCCCTGCCCTTCTTCTCGAGACTCTTTGCGCAAAACAAAATGTACGACTTCAACGCCGCCGTCAACGGAGCCGTCTCGCGCCTCCTGGCCTTCGCGCTCCTCACCTCCGCCTGGATGATCGCCCTAGCCATTCCCATCGTCAGCTTCCTCAAGGGCAACATGTATACCGAGGTCGACGCGCTCGCTACCGCGCGCTACTTCACCCTATTCGCCTTTTCGCTCGCCCTCTGGTCCGCACAGGGCATCTACGCCCGTGCCTTCTACGCCGCGCGCAATACCATGGTTCCGGCCGTCTCCGGAACTCTCGTCACGCTGCTCTCGATCCCGGTCTACAGCCTGCTCTTCCATCGCATCGGCATCGACGGCCTTGCCATTGCTTCCGACCTGGGCATCACCGCGCACACGCTCTCGCTCGCCGTGCTGCTGCATCGTTATCGCCTGGTCAGCCTTGCCACGCTCGAGTGGGGCGAACTCGCCCGCGCCGCTCTGGCCGCCCTCGCTTCCTATGCAGGCATCAAGCTGGGCCTGACCTGGCTGCCCGCCGGGGCCGGACATCTCTGGAACGCATCCCTGCTGGCAGCAGGAAGCCTTCTCTGGCTGGCCATCTGCACCGCGGTCCTGCTTGGACTCCGGTCGAAGCTGCCTCGGCAGATGCTCAGGAGAACCACAGCCTGACTCTTAGCCGGCGGTCTTCGCATCTTCAAACTCTTCATTCCAGGCCGTCTGAATCGCCTCGAGCAGCGGCTCGGTCGACTTTGCCGGATCGCCTTGAAAACCCGCTAATTCGGTGACGTACCGGTGCAAATCCGTAAAGCGGACGCTATACGGCTCAATCTCCGGGTACTTCTCCTGAAGCTGAATCCCAATCTCTTCCGTGTCGCTCCAACCAATTTCACGTGGCATAGCATCCCCCGCACCAGTCTACGGGACTGCAATTCCTTGACTCAAAGCCAGCCATGCCCTATGCTGAACCTTCACGGCCTTCCTGGTCGCGTGCTGCGTTGTGTGTTTTCGAGCGGCGTGCGGCTGGAGTCGATTGGTAGAGCGTCAGCCAGACATAGCTCAAGCCTACCCATACTGAGATTAGGAGCACCAAGCCATGGCAGCCAAATGTGAACTTTGCGGCAAAGGTCCGCAGTTCGGCAACAACGTCTCCCACGCCAACAACAAAACGCGCCGTCGCTGGAACGTTAATCTGCGTCCCGTGCGAGCCAAAGTTGTCGGCGGCTCCAAACGGATGAGCGTCTGCACCAGCTGCATCAAGACCGGAAAGATCGTCAAAGCCTAGCTTCTCGGAAGCAAGTACGCCCCGGCAGAATCATCTGCTGGGGCTTTTTCCTGCAAGCCGTTCACGCCGGAACTTCCTCGATGCTTTTCGGCTCCGTGATTACCCGGTTGTTCCGCTGCGCCCGGTACTTGCGCGCTTCCTCGTACGCCTTCAGTCGCGAACGCATAATATTGCCCAAGGGCTGGTGCGCCGCCAACGCATGCCACGGCGTGAACGAGAGCTGCTCATCCACGAATAGTTGCCGCGCATCGGAGTACGTATCCTGCGGCAGCACCGTGATTCGAGCCACCGTCACCCACGGACTTCCCGGTTTGCCGTGCTTCTCTTCCTCCGGCCATTCCGTATCCGCCTTCTCGATCGGAAACGATTTGTCCTTCTCCTCAAGCGCTGCGTCTTCCGCCAGGGCCAGCTGCACCTTCACGTCCCACACTCCGGATTCGTGTCGGAAGAAGCGCTTAATCAGTTCTTCGAGTGCGTTGTAATCTGCCCCAAGATCGACGTGTTTGCCCGTGAGGGCCTTCAGGTTCTCAGACGCCGGCGCGAACCCAACCTTAGCGATGTAGCTCCCGTACCGGATGGGCGCGACCGTCGAGAAGCTCTCGCCCAGGATGTGCGTGGCCGGCGCGCCCAGCGATTCAAGCGCCGGCGAAGGCAGGTGTACCAGCTTCAGCGCGGCATTGGCCGTCTGCGCAGCAACTGAGACCGCGTGCTTCACGCCCTCAGGCAGCTCAAGCGTCTTGTCCAGCAGCTTCAGCGTCTTCAGAAAGCCCGCGGCATCAGGCGCGGCGAACGCATTGGCATTCACACAAACGAAGTCCTGCGTCGTCGCTCCGGCATTTGACGGAAGTTGTTCGCCCTCTACATTAAGGACCTTGAGAGCCAGGCCGCGCGGGCTCGACACGTTATCCGCCAGCAGGTCTCCTGGATTGGTCGAGAAGCGCATCACCACCGGATGGCTGTCCGCCCTGGCAAACAGCCCCTGCGCAAACTCCGGCGGCAGACCGGGAAGAACCTCGAGCGTCCCAACCAGCAACCCATGCGACTTGGCATGAACCGGCCGGTACGCATGGCGATAATGCGCCGCCATCGTCCTTGTAATGTGCTGCATAGTTCGCGAAATCTCGTCGAAGACCACGTGCTCGTCAGGCGCGGGCTTCTCCACCGACGGAGTGTAAGCAAGGTAGGCAGGCATAGAATCCTCTCTTCAACAGTAAGCTACAAGGCGTCGGCTGGATGCAAGCTGAGCTTTCAACCAGCTATTCACTCGTGAGAGGATTTCAGCATGAGCGATTTCATTCCAAAGCCAGGCAAGATCAAGATCGGCGGTCTGGGGCGCGCGGCGCAAAAGCTGCAGTCGGCTCGCGAGAAGGCCGAGCGAGGCAAGGGCGGCGCGAAGCAGGCTTCCAACACCCCTGTCGCCTCCTTCAAAGCGAAAGACTCGTTCGCCAACACAAAAAAGACGACCTTCCAAAGGAAGGCCGTCTAGCAAGACAACGTGTATCGAACTACTTCTTCTCAAAGGCCAGCGAGGCGGAGTTCATGCAGTACCGCTCGCCCGTTGGCCGGGGACCGTCCGGAAAGACGTGTCCCAGGTGTGCGCCGCACGTCGCGCAGGTAATCTCCACCCGTCGCATGCCGTAAGTGCGGTCCTCGTGCGCCTCCACGGCGTTTGGGCTGATCGGGCTCCAAAAACTGGGCCAGCCGGAGCCTGACTCGAACTTTGTGTCCGAGGCAAATAGCGGGGCTTTGCACGCGCCGCAAAGGTACGTGCCGGTCTCGTGATTGTTGACCAGCGCTCCGGTAAACGCGCGCTCGGTCCCCTTCTCAAACATGACGTGAAACTGCTCCGGGGTCAGTTCCCGGCGCCACTCCTCCGGCGATTTCTGGAGCTTGGGGCGGGGCTCGATGCTGCTTGCGGTTTGGGACATGGAACGGCCTCCTCGGCGATTTGCTTCAGGAGTTTAGATGCGCAGAGAGGCGACTTCGACCCTTCCACGCCTTCGGAGCGTGTGCTCCAGGAATATTTTGAACGCGTTCACATTCAGCTTGACATGCATCCTGGGCGGGAAGAGTATTTGAACAAGTTCAAATACTTAGTAGGCCAGAGATGAGCGAAGAACTCGCAAACCAGCAGGACAGCCAGCAGAGATGGATCGTCCTCGTGATCGTCGTTTTGAGTCTGGCGGCAGGACTCTATCGTTTGCTGGCCGCGCACCGCCTGCAGACGACCTCTGCCACGCTGCTCGGCATTCCCGCGCTGCTGGCCGTGCTCGTCGCGCTCACGCCGCGCGCCAAAACGGTCACGGGCGGCATTATGAAGACGATCGCCCTGATGCTGTTGATCGTCTCGCCCCTGCTGGGCGAGGGCTGGTTCTGCATCCTGCTGGTTTCGCCGTTGTTCTTCCTGGTGGGCGGTATTGTCGGTTTCTTTGCAGACCGGGCGCGCCGGCAGCGGGAGGCCAGGGTGCTTTGCCTGGCGCTGGTGCTGCTGCCCATGTCTCTCGAAGGCGTGATCCCTGCACTGACGGTCAATCGAGAACAGAGCGTCGAGGTGACACGCACCGTCCGGGCCAGCAGCGCGGAGGTGGAAGCCGCCTTGCGCGGACAACCGCATCTCGAGCGCGGCCTGCCGTGGCTGCTGCGCATCGGCTTTCCGCGTCCGCTTGCAGCCGGTGGTGACGGTCTTCAGCCCGGCGCACAACGCACCATCCGGTTCTCCGGCGTGGAGGGCGCACCTGCGGGCGACCTGGTCACACGCGTCGTCGCACGCCGGCCGGGCTATGTGCACTCGGAGGCAGTGGACGACAGCAGCAAACTCGCCCACTGGATGCATTGGGAGTCCTCCGAGGTCTGGTGGCAGCCCGTCGACGCCGCGCACACGCGAGTCATCTGGCGCATCCACTATCGGCGCGGGCTCGACCCGGCCTGGTACTTTGCACCCTGGGAGCGAGCGGCCGTACGCGCGGCGGCCACGTACATGATTGAGGCCCAAGCCACTCCGGAGGCAACTCGATGACTGACTACGAGATCCGTCTGCGGGTCGCCGCGCTGTACGGCCCTGTGCTTCTGGTTCTCGGCGCAGCTGTCTGGCAGCGGAGCCGCCCGCGTATGTTCGCAGGCTGCCTCCTGAGCGCGATTACGGTCTTGCCCTCGCTGCTGATGCTTGAGCGCCTCAACCGCGCCTTCGGCTGGTGGGCCTACGGAGGAGCAAGCCTCCGCTTCGGCGGCATGCCGATCGAGCTTTACCTGGGCTGGGCGGTCCTGTGGGGTCTGCTGCCGCAGATCGCCCTGCGCCGGCTGCCCATCGCCGGGGCAGCCGGAGCCATGGTGCTGCTGGACTTCTTAGTCATGCCGCACCTACGGCCGCTGGTAACCCTGAGCCCGCGATGGTTCGCCGGAGAAGCCACGGCTGTCCTGCTCGTCCTGTTGCCGGCACTGTGCCTTGCGCGCTGGACCGAGGAGCGCACGCATCTGCGCGGCCGGGCCGCCGGACAGGTAGTGCTCGCGGCGCTTCTGTTCCTGTATGTCGTGCCGGAGATCGCGTTTGCTTTGCTGCCCGGAACCGCAGGTTGGGCCGCCCTGACGGGTCTTCCTGGCACTGCGCTGCAGCTCGTCTTCGCTGGCATTTTTCTGCTGGCAGTTCCCGGCCTCGCCGCCGTTCAGGAGTTCGCCGAGCGGGGCCAGGGCACGCCCATTCCCTACGACCCTCCGCAGCGACTGGTCGTCAGCGGCGTTTACCGCTATTGCGCGAACCCGATGCAGCTCTCGAGCGCGGCGGTCATGCTTGTCTGGGCGCTGGCTCTGCGGAGCTGGCCACTCTTCGCCGCCGCAGCGCTCGCCATCGTCTACAGCGCCGGACTCGCCGAGTGGGATGAAGCCGTCGATCTCGAAGAGCGCTTCGGGGCGGCGTGGCGCGTCTACCGGTCCGCCGTCCCAAGCTGGCGATGCGGCTGGCGGCCCCACTGCGCAGGCGCGCCGGCACGCGTCTATATGGCACGAACCTGCGGCCCCTGCAGCGAACTCCGTGTTTGGATCGAAGCCGGGCAGCCACTCGACCTGCTCGTTCTCGACGCGGAAGCTCTGCCGGCCGGCTCTATCCGCCGGATGCGCTACGTCGCCCCCGACGGCACGACCGTGGATGGCGTCCGCGCGCTTAGTCGTGTTCTCGAGCACCTCGACGCACGCTGGGCCTTCGCCGGCGCGATCCTTCGCCTGCCCGGTATGTGGCGCGTGGTGCAGCTGCTGGCCGACGTCAGCGGACTGGGGCCGCGGCTGGTCACCGCGGACAGTTCCTGGCCGTCCGCCAATCGCTAGCCCCCGGCCGACTTCCTCGCGATCACCTCGATCTCGACCAGGGCGTCTTTCGGCAGAGCCGCCACCTGCACCGTTGAACGCGCCGGAGCAATGGCCCCCTCCGGCGCAAGGTATCGGGCATATACCTCGTTCATGGCCGCAAAGTCTTTCAGATCTTTGAGGAACACCATCGTCTTGACTACGTGGGTAAAGTCCGCACCCGCCTCGACCAGGATCGCCTTCAGATTCTCGAACACCTGCGTGGTCTGTTCAACGATTCCTCCGGGAACGAACTCACCCGTAGCCGGATCGATCGGAATCTGGCCCGACGTGTAGAGCGTATCGCCGACCCGGATCGCTTGCGAGTAGGGACCGATCGCGGCCGGTGCCGCAGAGGTAGAAATTGCCGTCTTTTCCGGCGAACTGGAGGCATTCTGCATGCCGCGATTCTAACCCGCGGGCCGGCCTGCAAAGACGCGTAGCGCGACCCCGCGTAGCTTCAACCGCGAAGACTCCTCCGCGCGCGGCAGATTTCAGTAAAATGAGCTTCGGCGCACCCGCGCCCTGAAGGACGGAAGCATGGCATCTGCAATGGCGAGTATTGTTGCCCTCAAGGACACCCACGGACAGCTCAAGAGCCGGATGGAGAAGACCGTGGACGATTTTCGCGCAAACCTGCTCTCCGCGCGCACCGGCCGCGCCAGCGTCCACATGCTCGACCAGGTCAAGGTCGACTACTACGGAACCGATACTCCGGTCTCGCAGGTCGCGCAGATCACCACGCCGGAGGCGCAGCTGATCCTGGTGCAGCCCTGGGAGATCTCCCTCGTCCCGGCCATCGAGAAAGCCATCCGCACCTCCAACCAGGGCTTCAACCCCATGCACGATGGACGCATTATCCGCGTGCCCATTCCGCCGATGAATGAAGAACGCCGCAAAGAGGCCGTTCGAAACTTGGCCGCAGTGCTCGAAGGACACAAGACGAGCATGCGCAACGTTCGCCGTGACGGCAACGAGGCGATCAAGAAAGCAGCTAAGGACAAGCTAATCTCCGCCGATGACGAGAAACGAGCCACCGAAGAGGTCCAGCAGCTGACCGACGCCGAGATCAAGCGGCTCGACGAATTATTTAAAGCAAAAGAAAAAGAACTGATGACGGTTTGAGCTCGTACTCTCAGTAGTTCCTGCCGCAGGCAAAACCGAACCATGCTTAAGTCCAAGTTCAGGCGCCTATAGAGTGCCTTCGAGTCGTCGTTTTCTTCCCTGTTGGCATTTCTGTCTAGGACGGTACGACCATGGCATTCCAGACTCGCCCGCGGTTTACCTGGCGGCTGCGCACGCGTAGCCTTCCCCTGGGACGCCGGACGCTGGTCATGGGTATCCTTAATGTCACGCCGGACAGCTTCTCCGAGGAACACCGCTTTCCCAATCCGGCAGCGGCGGTCGAGCACGCGCTCGCCATGCTGGACTGCGGCGCCGACCTGATCGATCTGGGAGGCGAGTCCACCCGGCCCAACTCCACCCCGGTTACACCGAAGCAGGAGCAGGAGCGCGTTCTACCCGTGCTGCAGGCAATCCTCAAGGCCCGCCCCGACGCGATCGTGTCCATCGACACCTACCATGCCTCCACCGCCGAGCGCGCACTCGCGTTGGGTGCGGAGATTATTAACGACGTCTCCGGCCTGCTTTGGGATCGCGAGATGGCCGCCGTGCTGGCGCGGGACCAGCCCGGAGCCATCCTGATGCATACCCGCGGCGCGCCACGCATCTGGAACAATCTGCCTCCGCTGCCGCACGCGGACATCCTGCCGCTGCTGGTCTCCGGGCTCGCGCACACACTCAGCGTCGCGCGCGCCGCAGGCCTTCCGCGGGCCAACCTGGTGCTCGACCCGGGCTTCGGCTTCGGGAAGGCCGGCGACGAGAACTTCACTCTGCTCGCTCACTTTGGGGAGCTCCACCAGTTCGCGCTGCCGCTGCTGGCAGGAGTCTCTCGCAAGCGATTTCTCACCGCGCACCTCACGCACACGCTGCCGCAGACGCGCAAGGACGCCACCACCGCCGCGAACGTGGCCGCTATTCTCTCCGGCGCGCATCTGCTCCGCGTCCATGACGTCCTTGCCGCATGCACGGCGGCCTCCGTGGCCGATGCAATCCTCGGCTCAGCGGAGCCTGACGACGAAGAGACCCATCCCTCCGGCGTGCGCAAGACGCCCTCCGGTCAGCGCATCATCTAGGACTTGAGTTCGGCACCAACTCACTCGCCGTACAAGACGGCCAGCAACTCGCCTGCCAAACGGTGCAGGGGCCGAAGGAACGGCAGTCTGGCCAGCTTCAGCGTCACCAGCAGCATCTTCAGGGTTTTCTCATAGAGCAGCCTGGTCCGCTCTTGCTCGGGGCTTTTGTCATAGACCCAGAACAGGATCATGCCCATCTGATACATCCAGAGCAGCCGGCCCAGGTAGGGCGCGACCGTGGACGGCAGCTTGACGGAGCTGTCGCGAACCGCGCGCTCAAAGCTCTCGACATCCTGCTCCCGGATTGAGGCCGTCGCCGCGGAGAACGGCGAAAGCGGGTGGTCCGGGTCCGTATGGGCACTCAGCGTTCCCAGCAGCTTGCGGTTCGGAGCAAAGTAGCGGAACTTGGCCTCAATTATGGCGCGCAGCCGGCCCTCCAGGGTCTCTGCCGTGTCGAGCGCCGCCTCAATCGCCGGGTGCATCGCGGCTTGGGAGCGCTCGTAGAACGCCATCACGATCGCGTCCTTGGAGTCGAAGTAGTAGTACGCGGCGCCGGTGGCTACTTCTGCCCGGCCGGCAATCTCACGCATTGTGGCCTGCTCGAAGCCGCGGTCGCGAAAAATGGCCAGCGCCGCTTCTAAAATCCGGGCACGGGTCTCCTCGGACTTCTTCGCCTTATTGGCAAGCGGCGGCGTTGGCGGGGTCTGATCGGTGATCGCGGTCAAGAAGCTCCTCAAAGCTGCAGGTTCAGGGGGGCTGTCGGAGGCGGAGCAAAGCCCCGTGACGTCGCCCGATTCCTCATCTTCGCAAACACGAGGATGTTGAAGAAGTGCATTCCACCCAGGATCAGAAGAACAACACCGATTTTGACACTTTCGAGCTCGATGATCTGGCGAAACGTGGACATGGAGCTTCGAGTCGTCAGCGCCAATGCGATGTAGCCCACGTTGATCAGGTAGAAGCCAACGACCAGCAGGTGATTGACGCTGTCGGCAAGCTCGGTGTTGCCGTGAAAGGCGTCGACGAGGAAGATGCGACCGCTCCGCTGGAGAGTTCGCGCTACCCAGACCGTGAGGGCGATGCTGATAAGGAGATAACTGAAGTGGCAGGCTGCGACATTCATATGAGATACCCCTTTTTTAAATTTGAACACGTTCAATAATTGAGATACATGAAAAGTTGTAGAAGTTGCCCTGAACTGAACGCGTTCATTTGCACTTTTGTCTGATACGCTAGTGGCGAAGGAAAGACGAATATGCTGATCGCTGTCCTGCTGGTCCAGTTCGTGATTCTGGCGTTGTTTGCCTTCTTGCTTTTGAGGCAAGCTCCGGCGCCCGCCGCACCTGATCCGAGGGCTCTCCAGATGCCTGACCAGCTGGCGCGGGTGGATGCCCGAGCCGAAGCGCTGGACGGCCATGTGCGTGTTGCCTTTGCGCAGATGCGGTCTGATCTGCTTTCCGAAACGCACACCTCGCGAGAGGCAAGCGCCGGCGCAGCGACCGCGCTGCGAACCGAGATCACCCACACAGTTGCAGCGCTCGGAACCGCCTTGACTGCTGGCCTGGACACTTTTCGTACAGACAACAAGGGCTCCGCGGAGGCTCTGCGCGCGGCTGTGCAGGGCCAGTTGGATGGCCTCGCGCAACGGCTGAGCGGCTTTGTCGCGGAGAACACGCGACACCAACTGGACGCGCAGGCCGCTTTGCACGCCAGGCTCGCCGAGCTTGGCAACGCCAGCCTTCAGGACGGAGAACGGCTGCGCAAAGCGGTGCAGGAGCGCCTCGACCACCTGAACGCCGCGAACACGGCGAAGCTCGAAGAGATGCGCGCTACCGTCGATGAAAAGCTGCATGCCACGCTGCACACACGCCTCTCCGAGAGCTTCGGCCAGGTCACCGACCAGTTGAACAAGGTGCACACCGGCCTGGGCGAGATGTCCAAGCTCTCTGAAGGCGTCGACGATCTTTCGCGCATTTTTACCAACGTGAAGTCGCGCGGCGGGTTTGCCGAGGTGCAGCTCGGCATGCTGCTCGAACAGATGCTCGCGCCTTCGCAGTTCCTGCGGAATGCGCGTATAAAACCCAACACGCAGGAGGCGGTGGAGTTCGCCGTACGCTTTCCCGGCCAGCACGGGGAGGCGCTGCTGCCGATTGACGCCAAATTCCCCCGCGAAGCCTGGGAGCGCCTCGAAAACGCCTACGCAGCGAACGACCCGGAGCTGCTGGCCGCGGCGGGTAAGGCTTTTGAGGCGGCCATTCGGACCGAAGGCAAGCGGATCTGCGAGAAGTACATTCATCCGCCGCGCACCACGCCGCACGCAATTATGTTTTTGCCCACCGAAGGGCTTTACGCCGAGGTGATGCGTCGCGATGCCTTGCAGGCGGAGATTCAGTCCAAGTGCCAGGTCACGATCGCCGGGCCGTCCACGCTCTCGGCTATCCTGACCAGCTTCCAGATGGGCTTCCACATGCTCGCGCTGCAGGAGAAGGGAGACGAGGTCTGGAAGGTGCTGGAATCGGCCAAGACCGAATTTGGCAAGTTCGGCACACTGATGGACAAAGTCGAAGGTGACGTTGGCAAGATTCAGAAGACACTCGCGGATGTCGGAGTACGCACCCGTGCCATCAACCGCACCTTACGTGAGGTAAGCGATCCTGCGTCGCCGGAGCTGGCTGACGGAACGTTGCGCCTGGTCGCGAACGGGGAGGAGAGCTGACCTTACTTCCTCAGGCCAAGCTTCACCGCAGCCGCATCGAGCTCTGCCTGCGTCTTGAAGAACTGCTCGCCGGGATTGCTATGCGGGTAGTAGCGGATCACAATTTCTGGCTCGTCTACCGAGTCGTCGATCCCGTTTTTGAGCGGGTAGCCTAGCGCCCGTACCAGCGCTAGCGAACCTTCCGCCCCGCTCTCATTGCCGGAGTCGGCCAGGATCGCATAGACGCTCTTGCCCGTGCGGCAACTGGAGACCACGGCGAAATCCCCCATTTTCGCGCCGGCCTCCCGCGCCACCTTGCCCTGCACCACATAGTTGATCCGGGTCGCGTCGACGTAGCGTCGAGGATCTTCCATGCGCGGGTTGTGCAGGTCGGCAAAATCGGTCTGCGAGACGTAATAGCCCGGGTAAGGATCGTTCTTGCCCTGCACTGTGGGCGGGCCACCGGTGTACTCGGTCATGTAGCCAACGATCTCGCCGGGATGTTCGCTTCCCTTGGGCGCGCGGGCGTGCTTCAGGATATCGAGCGCCGGCTTCCCTTTCGGACCGTAGGCGTTGGGCGCGCCATCGACGTCCACGTCCATCTTTACCTGAACCTCGATCACGGGGCGCCCGTCTTCGATCCCCAAGTGTGGGTGCTTCAGGTCCGGGCAGGGAGCCCGCCTTCGCGCCGCACTCGTCGCCTCCGATGCCGCACTCTGCGCGTCAACCGGCCTGGCTACGGAAAGCAGCGCGGCTGCGAACGCGATGCAGCCGCAAAGCTGGAGTAATGGTGGCGGCGATGTGTGCTTGTTCACAGCCCATTAGACGCATCGCACACGGGTCGGGCACTTGCCGGAGCCGAACCGAAGCAGCGCACTTGATCCCCCGCCAACACACTCTCCGCACATCGCCGCAAGGCTTTGATTTACACTCGGCAAGGCACTTTGTTTCCCAAGCGGGCCGCGTAGCGAGCAGTCCTGGCAGCCATACGGCACCCAGAACGACACATATTACAGGAGATAGACATGGCAGCAGTAGATGAGAAGGTCAAGCAAATCATAGTCGAGCAGCTTCAGGTGGATGAAGCCGAAGTCACGCCGGGCGCCAGTTTTCAAGAGGACCTTGGGGCGGACTCGCTGGACGTGGTTGAGCTGGTGATGCAGTTTGAAGAGGCCTTCGACATTCAGATCCCGGATGAAGATGCGGAGAAGATCAAGACGGTCAAGGACGCGGTCGACTACATCGAAAAAAATCAGAAAGGCAAGTAAAGGGGCATGGAAGAGCCAAACGAGCGGCGGCGCGAAAGTCTTGCCACGGGACCACGCTTGCAGCCGGAACAACGCCGTGTGGTGGTCACGGGCATCGGCCTGATTTGCGGCGTCGGCAAGACCGTACCCGAGGTCTGGCAAGGTCTGCTGGCAGGACGCAGCGGCATGGCCGCGATCAAAGCTTTCGACCTAACAGGACACTCGGTCCGGTTTGCCGCCGAGGTCAAGGACTTCGATCCGCTCCTCTTCGTCGAGAAGAAGGAATCGCGCAAGATGGGCCGCTTTATCCATTTTGCGCTGGCCGCTTCCGCGGAAGCCATGGCGCACTCCGGCCTGGTCATCGACGAGGGAAACCGGGACCGCTTCGGGGTTCACATCGGGTCGGGCATCGGCGGCTTTGACGTCATTGAGCGCGAGCACTCGGCGATGCTGGCCGGTGGCCCGCGCAAGATTTCGCCGTTCTTTATTCCCGGATCGATCGTCAACCTGGCCGCCGGCCACGTCTCGATCAAGTACAACGCGCGCGGGCCGAACGAAGCGACTGCGACCGCCTGCACCTCGTCCGCACATTCCATTGGCGACGCGTTCCGCATCATCCAGCGCGGAGATGCGGACGCGATGATCGCCGGAGGTACCGAGGCGGCGATCACCCCCATGGGCGTGGGTGGCTTTGCGGCTATGAAGGCGCTCTCGACCCGCAACGAAGACCCGGAGCACGCCTGTCGGCCCTGGGACAAGGACCGCGACGGCTTTGTTGTTGGTGAGGGAGCGGGCATCCTGATCCTTGAGGACTTGGAGTTCGCCAAGGCCCGAGGTGCCACGATTCTGGCCGAGGTGCTCGGCTACGGTATGTCCGCGGACGCCTTCCACATGACCGGCATGGCGCCCGAGGGCGAAGGCTGCTACCGCGCCATGATGGCTGCGCTGAAGGTCGCAGGCATCTCGCCGGAGAAGATCGATTACGTCAACGCGCATGCCACTTCGACTCCGCTGGGCGATGCGCTTGAATCGAGGGCCATCGAAAATGTCTTTGGAGAGCGAGCGCTCAACCACACGCTGCTGGTGAGCTCGACGAAGTCGATGACCGGCCACCTGCTGGGCGGCGCTGGAGGGCTCGAGGCGGGCATCACCATCATGGCGATGCTCAACGGCATCGCGCCGCCGACCATGAACATTGTGGAGCTTGATCCGCAGTGCCGCCTCAACTACGTGCCCAATACGCCGGTGAAGGCGAAGATCGACTACGCCCTGTCGAATTCTTTTGGCTTCGGAGGAACGAACGGTTCGCTGGTCTTCCGGCGCTGGGCGGAGTAACGACAACGCCGGCATCGCCCCCAGAGGACGACTATGTGCTTCTCCGCAACAGCAAATTTCGTCGGCAGCGGTGTTCTGGGCACGCTTGGCGTAGCCACGCTCACCCGCGTCAAGCACCGGCGCGAGTTGCTCTTTGCCGCTGTGCCGACGCTCTTTGCCGTCCACCAGTTCACGGAGGGTTTCGTCTGGCTCGGGCTTGAGGGCATTCTCTCTGCTTCCGTGACACGCAGCGCAGGCGACGCCTTCATTCTCTACGCGCAAGGCCTGCTGCCTTTTCTAATGCCTCTCAGCGTACAGATGTTTGAGCCCAACGCGCGCGAGCGGCGGCGCATGCTGCCGTTCACCATCATCGGCGCCGGCACCGCGCTCTATATGCTTTGGGCGCTCATCGCGTATCCCGTGCAAATCTACATGAAGGGCAACAGCATCGTTTACCTCAACGCCGGAACCAACAACGACGTCGTGGCTGGCCTATATCTGATCGCAACGTGCGGATCGCTGTTCTTCTCGAAGATCCGGGGTATGGTGCTCTTTGGTGTAGCAAACCTCGTCATCCTGCTGACCGTAATGGCCGTGAAGCGGTATGCGTTTACGTCGCTCTGGTGCGCCTACGCGGCTGTTGCCAGCCTGATCATCCTGGCCTACTTCTGGAAGTCACGCTCCGTTCGGCCATTTCAGTACGTGGGAAGTATCTAGTCTCTACGCCCGCTTGGATGAACCTGCAGCTCACAACCATTTGAAGAGTCGCACGCATCGCAGTTGCTGCGTGTTTTGGTTCGGTCGGCCTCGGGGCTGCGACCCTGGGCACGAAATCTGTCTAAAGCCAGGGGGATCCATGCCCAATTACGAGTTGTATAGCGACGATGTGGAAACAGTTGAGAAGGACGAAGCCGAGACCCATGCCAAGATCATCGAGGTCATGACCGAAGGCATGCATAAGGTGCGCGAGAAAGTTGGTAAGGACGTCCGTGTCTCGCACGCAAAAGCCTTTGGCGTTCTTCGGGGACAACTCGTCGTCCGCCCCGATCTGCCGAACGAGCTGGCGCAGGGACTCTTCGCCAAACCAGGCTCCTACGACGTGCTGGTCCGCCTGGCTTCGACCCCGGGCGAGATCAACGACGACTCGAAGGTAAATACCATTCGCGGTATGGCGATTAAGGTCCTAGGCGTGACCGGCCCGAAGCTGCCCGGACACACAGCCGACACCCAGGACCTCGTGCTCGACACCGGCAAGGAGTTTATCGCCAGCGGCCCGAAGGAGTTTCTTCAGGCCTTCAAGCCCAACGCGGAGATCGCGCCCAAGCTATCCGATAGCGTAAAGGGCGTTGTCTCGGACGTCTCCCGCGTGACCAACGCCGCCTTGAACGCGGTCGGACTGAACTCCGAAAAGCTGGATTTCTACGGGCATCCGAAGCGTCATCCGCTTGCCGAGGCCTATTACTCTCAGGTGCCCATGCGCTTCGGCCAGTACATTGCTAAGCTCGGCGTGGTGCCGGACAGCCCCGGCCTGCGCGCTCTCGAAAACCAGGAGTACGACGCAAAGACCTTCGACGCCTTTCGTGAGGCCACCAACGCATTCTTTCAGAGCCAGCCGGCCGAGTTCTCCGTGCAAGTGCAGCTCAACGCCGGCTTAGACGAGATGCCGATCGAAGACGCCCAGGCCAAATGGTCTGAAGACTTATCGCAATATACGGAGGTCGCGCGGCTCTTGCTCCCCGTGCAGTCCGGCTGGGATCAGGCCAGGGATGCGGCCTTTGAGAATCTCTCGTTCTCTCCAGCACACTCGCTTGCCGCGCATCGGCCGCTGGGCGGCATCAACCGTGCGCGCCTGGTCGTCTACGGAGCGCTCTCCAACCTGCGGCATCGCGAAAACAATGTTGCGGAGGCGGAACCCGATTCCGTCAAGACGATTGCCTAAGACGGGACCGCTGCTGGCCTCGCCGTGGCACCCCAGCCAACATAAACTTGCCATTTAACCAAATCCATCTAGGATCCCTGCATGTTCTCCTCCCGCTTTGCTCCCGCTGCGTACGCCGTTGCTGCATGCCTGACCGTTGCGCTCGAAGGTGCCCAGGCACACGCGCAACGCACGACTCCTCCTGTGCCGCTCACACCGGCCCAGCTGATCGCGCAAATGACGCCTCAAATGGCTCAGGTCGTCACGCTTTTTAATATGATCAAGGGCACTCCAATTTTCCAGCTAGCTGCTCCGGATGCCCGTCAGCAGTTCTCGCTTGAGGATGCCGGCAAGATTCTCGAGCGCGAATCCGGCGCCGCGGAGCAGCCGCAGCCCTTGGGCAGCGTGCGCGATGGCCTCACCATCCCGGGCTCCGACGGCAACCAGATTCCCATCCGCATCTATACTCCCGCGGGAACTGGACCCTTTCCCGTTGCGGTTTACTATCATGGCGGCGGCTTCGTCATCGCGACCATCGACACCTATGACGCCAGTGCGCGGGCGCTGGCCGCGGC
Organism: uncultured Acidobacteriaceae bacterium; assembly: GCA_964245195.1. Taxonomy (GTDB): domain Bacteria; phylum Acidobacteriota; class Terriglobia; order Terriglobales; family Acidobacteriaceae; genus Edaphobacter. The sequence continues at coordinate 322,521 of CAXTLR010000003.1, forward strand.
TACTCCCGCGATCATCGTTTCGGTTGAATACCGCAAAGCGCCCGAGGCGCCCTTTCCCGCAGCGTATGACGACGCCATCTCTTCCTACCAGTGGGTCGTCAACAACATCGCTCGATACAACGGAATCGCCACCAAGGTCGCCGTCGTGGGCGAGAGCGCCGGAGGGAATCTTGCGACGGAGGTAGCCATCGCAGCCCACGCCCAGGGATTTCAGGCGCCCACCGCGCAGGTGCTGGTCTACCCGATTACCAGCAGCAATCTAACCCAGGCCTCCGATCTCCTCTTCTCCGATCCTTCCCTGCCCCTCAACACTCCGCAACTCCCCTACTTTTCGAGCAATTACCTCAGCAATAGCGGAGTAAGCCCCAACGACCCTCGCATCGCGCCTATTAATGCAAACCTACAGGGACTCGCTCCGGCAACCATTATCTCCGCGCAGCTCGATCCGCTTGAAAGTGATGGCGCCAACTACTACGGGGCATTGCTTGCAGCCAAGAACCCGGCGACCTACCACTTGTACAACGGCGTGACGCATGAGTTCTTCGGGCTCGGTGCATACATCCCAACAGCGCTGGCTGCGGAGCAGTTCGCTGCGGCACAGCTCGCTGCGTCGTTCCAGTAACAGCTACAACAAAGCGGGGCAGCCAGATCGGCTGCCCCGCTTTTCTTCAACCTTCGAGCTAAGCTTCCTTTACGCCATCCACAAAGGCCTTCAGCTTGCGGCTGCGGCTGGGGTGACGCAGTTTACGCAGCGCCTTGGCTTCGATCTGGCGGATACGCTCCCGCGTCACCTGGAAGCTCTGGCCAACCTCTTCAAGCGTGTGTTCCGAGCCGTCTTCAAGCCCGAACCGCATCTTGATTACCCGCTCTTCCCGCGGGGTCAACGTACGCAAAACCTGCGAGGTGTACTCCTTCAAATTCACGGAGATTACCGCATCGGCTGGTGAGACCGCCATGCGGTCCTCAATGAAGTCTCCAAGATGGGAGTCCTCTTCTTCGCCGATCGGCGTCTCGAGCGAGATAGGCTCCTGCGCGATCTTGAGCACCTTGCGCACCTTGGCGACCGGGATGTCCATGCGCCGGGCAATCTCTTCAGACGATGCCTCGCGGCCAAGCTCCTGCACCAGCTGGCGGCTGGTACGGATCAGCTTGTTGATCGTCTCGATCATGTGCACCGGGATACGGATCGTGCGGGCCTGGTCGGCGATTGCGCGCGTGATGGCCTGACGAATCCACCAGGTCGCGTAGGTCGAGAACTTATACCCGCGCCGGTACTCAAACTTGTCGACAGCCTTCATCAGGCCAATGTTGCCTTCCTGGATCAGGTCGAGGAACTGCAGTCCGCGGTTGGTGTACTTCTTGGCAATCGAAACGACCAGGCGCAGGTTGGCTTCGATCAGCTCTCGCTTGGCCTTCTCAGCGTCCATGTCGCCCTGGATCATCTCGCGCTGCGTACGCTTGAGGTCGGCGATGGTGATGCCGGCGTCATGCTCCACGCGCTCCAGATCCAGACGACAGTTCTTCTGCTGACGCTTGTACTCCTTGCGCAGCTCTTCAGACTTCGAGGCCTCGAACTTAGTTTCGAGCGACTTGATCTGGCGCTCGAGCGTGCGCATCGCGTCGACGGTCTTGTTGACCTTGTCGAGCAGCCGCTTCTTCTCGCCATTGGTGTACTTCAATTCGCGCACGACGCGGTTGACGTATACATGCTCGCGACCGATCAGCCAACGCAGTTTACGCTGCTCGCGCGTCTTGGTCTTGGCATCCTTGCCATCGAGTTGACCGCACTTCTCGTCGAAGCCAACGATCTTCTTCTGGTGCTTGAGGATGACGTCGATGCGCCCGACGGTCTGGCGCACGCGCGACTGCAGGATCTCCTCGGTAAGCTCTTCCTCGTCGAAGGTGACCACTTCCTTGATGTTGCGCACGCCGCGGCGCAGGTCTTCCCCCAGCCCAACGATCTCGCGAATGACGATCGGCGAACGGGAGATGGCCTTCATCACGCGCAGCTGCCCGCGCTCGATTCGCTTTGCGATCTCGACCTCACCCTCACGGGTAAGCAGCGGCACCGTACCCATCTCGCGCAGATACATGCGGACAGGGTCATTGGTCTTTTCAAGCGTGCCCGGCGACAGGTCGAGTTCGACGTCGTCGCCCTCTTCGCCTGCCTCCGGCTCGTACTTGTCCCGGCTGCGGCCTTCGCGCTCTTCACCGCCGAGCTCGATGCCCTGCGTGTTGATGGTCGTGAGCAGGTCGTCCAGGTCGTCCGGAGTAGTTATATCTCCCGGAAGAAGGTCGTTTACCTCGCCATAGGTGAGGTATCCCTTCTCCTTGCCTGTTTCGATCAACTTATCGATATCGTCTTCGTACTTATCCAGTTCTTCGGCCACGTGAGTGCGCGCTCCTGCGAATGATTCTGGGTTGTGGGATGCCACCCATGCGGCACAGTGCGGTATCCGCTGTCAAATCCGGACATACCTTTCCCTTGGTTGTCATTTTGCTCGCAGGAACCTTTTGCGGTAATGACCGCGTCGGCCAGCCGGATGACATTCAGCCTCTCGGCAATGTCGGGCATGTGTAGGCGCACGTTCCCAGCGAATCACAGAATACCACAATCTTTAGACGCGAATGCAACCGGAAAGACTCAGACAGGTTCTCACCCTCTCAGAGCGCACGTGAATCCTCTCCTCCTCCTCTATCGCCGTGCAATCCACGGTATTGACCACCATGGCTTCCGCGGGGCCGTTCGCAAGGCGTTGCGGACCGTCTCCGGACGCGCCGACACGGTTTCAGTGCGGGAAGACCCCAGCCCACATCCCTTCGACCAGGCGCACCAGGTGGACACCAGCGGGCTGGTGCGCGGAGAGGATGTCCACTCCGGATCGCTCTCCGACCTCTACATCACGGGCTACTACGGCATCTCTCCTTCGAGCCTGCAACAGGCGCTCAAGCTGCTTCCGGAGCCGGTCGAGGCTTATACTTTCGTCGACCTGGGCTGCGGCAAAGGACGCGCCTTGCTGGTGGCCGCGGAATTCGGCTTCCGCCGGCTGGTCGGGGTAGAGATCGCGCCGGAGCTGGCCCGGATCGCACAGGCGAACACCTCCCGCGTGCCGCGTATCCGGGTCGAGCAGGGAGACGCCGCCACCTTCGCCTTTCCGCCGGAGCCTCTCGTAATCTTCCTCTACCACCCGTTCCTACCGCCGGTGCTCAGAAAAGTATTGCGCAATCTACAGCGAGAGCGCGCCGCCTCGACTCACCCTACCTTTCTGCTGTACGCCAACCCGGCATACCAGAGGGTGATCGCCAGGTTTCCGTTTCTCAAACTGGTCTGGCATCACCGGCTCGCGCTTTCGCTTGAGGATGCCGCGGTTGACTGGCACGGCATCGTAGACGAGCCGTACGCACTCTATCGAACCTAGTAACTTTTCTGCAATGTGCCGACACGAAGAGCAAGCGGACGCCTGGCCATTCCAGGCGCCCACTCGTAAATCTACCGGCCGCGCCGCTCCACCTCGTGGCGCTCGCCTGCTGGTCCTGCTGGGCGCGCCCAGCCATGGGCGTAGGCCGGATGCTGGAACTCGCCGCGGTTTGACCAGGACCTGCCCCACACACCGCCGCCCACGAGAATGCCATGCGATCTCCAGGCGAAACCAGGGTTGCCCCACCAACCGAAAGAAAGGAACGGGCCACCGATGAATACGCGTGGGCCGAAGCCGATGGCTCCTCCGACGAAGAAGCCGGGTCTTGGCGGAGCGAAGACGACCAGCGGGTTGTAGACCGGCACGTAGTAGTAGCCGGGATTGACGGGCTGGATCTGGATGTAGCCGTCGTCGGCGACTACGTTGTCGTACTGGTTGGGCCGCAGGTAGCCGTACTGCTGGGCCTGGGCGCGCTCCCGCTGCACCGCGTCCATCACGTCGCCGCGCTGCGCGAGGACGGCCTGGCCAAGCCGCTGAGTCCAGCCCGGGTCACGCGCCATCATGTCGAGCACCGAGGGAAACGGGATCAGGCCGAGGATGCTGGGATCGTACGAGAGCTGGTCGGCCTGGATGGCTTGCCCGAGCGCGTCGCCGTTGAGGTAGTTATGCTGGCCGGCCCAGGTGGCCGCTTGCGGGATCTCATTCCAGTAGGTGGCGGCGGTAAGCGTCTGCGCCAGCAGCGGGTCAGGATAGAGCGCGATGCGGGCGACCAGCTGATCGAGCTGCTGCGGAGCGATGGCCGCGGGTAGCGGAGCTCCGGCAGAAGGGTAGGCAGCCGAAGCCTGGCCAGGATACTGAGGAGGCGCGCCATAGGGCGAAGGCGCATACGGCGGCTGCGCGGGGTACGACTGCTGCGCCGGGTACGGTTGCTGCTGGGCGGGATATTGCGGCGGCTGGTTCGAGTATTGCGGCTGAGCCGGGTACTGCGGCGGCTGCGCTGGATTCTGCGGCTGGTTGGAGTACGGGGGCTGCGCCGGGTATTGCGCGGGTGCGGGTGCCGGTGTTGGAGCCGGATAGGAGGAGGGGTCCTGCGCCCATGCCGGAGCCCCCGCCAGCAACAAGCCCAGGCTGAGTCGCAAACAGGTATTGGTGCGCAAGTTAGAAAAGCAAGCCCAATCGTTCATCTTCAGAATTCTCCGGGACCGCTACAGGGTCCAGCGGATTAGACCCGGATTGCACCTGAGGAGTTGCGATTGGCCCTGGTCGTCCGGCCGGCGGTCAATCGAAGAGGCTCGGCCCGGCTTCGCGGAGCGCTTCGCCCTGCACGCCGCCCTGGCAGGCGGGACACAGGCGAGCGTGGATGTCGCAGCCGTTAGCTCCATAGGGATGCGTGCAGTGTCCGCAGCGAAGATGGTAGACGCGCTGCCCAGCGAAGGTGTCAGATGGCCAGCCGGTGTCGCGGACGACGATCTGTCCGTTGCCGTTGCGAAAGCCGGGGCGGGTGGTAGCGGCTTCGCGCGGCATGCGAATCTTGCGGAGCATCCGACTATTTTCTCACCAGGACGTAAGACAATAGGGCATGACTTCTCCCGCGGAGTTCGGCTCGCAGTCGGTACGCATCGATAAGTGGCTTTGGGCGGCGCGCTTCTTCAAGACGCGCGTACTGGCGACCGCGGCCTGCGATGCAGGGCACATCCTGTGCAACGGGCAGACCGCGAAGCCTTCACGGGTACTGAAGCTGGGAGATCGGCTGGGCATCAAGAACGAGGGCGGCGAGTACACGATCGAGCTACTGGCCCTGTCCGACCAGCGCGGCTCAGCGACAATCGCACAAACGCTCTACCGCGAGACCGACGAGAGCCGCGAGCTGCGGGCAAAGGTAGCCGAGGCGCGCAAGATCATGCTGGCCAACGATCCCCTGCCGCAAGGCAAGCCGTCGAAGAAGAATCGGCGGCTGATCCATAGCTTTCGCGGGCGGTGAGGCAGGTCAGTCGTCTATTGTTGGCTCTGTGGGTTCGCCGGGCCGTGGGCCGGAGCCGAGCCCGCGGTTCGCATTCTTCTTTTTGCGGGTGGCATAGATGATCTTCTCAGGCGTGGGCGAAAGAACTTCGTTGACCTGAGCCTCGACGGCGCTCCAATATTTGACGTCCGCAGGCCGGGCAGAGGCGACGCGCTGACGCATGCGGGCGTACCAGAGGCTCCACTCCAGCTCCTTGCGATTGTTATGTTCGATGGCGGCCTGCACGCGCTGAACTTCGCTGGGGACGGCCACCGGCTAGGCCAATCCCGTCGACTCGGCCTGCTCCTGCGCATGGTAGCTGGAGCGAACCAGCGGGCCGGCCTCGACATGGCGGAAGCCCATTGCGAGAGCCTCGTGCTTCAGGAAGGCGAACTCGTCCGGAGTGTAGAAGCGGCTCATGACGAGGTGGTCTTTCGACGGACGCAGATATTGGCCAATGGTCAGGATGTCCACGCCGCGGACGGCCAGGTCGCGGAAGACGGCGAGCAGCTCGTGCATCTCCTCGCCAAGCCCGACGATAATGCCGGTCTTGGTGACCTGCCGCAGACCGAGCTCGGCGGCGATCTCTTTCGCCTGTTCGAGGAAGCGCAGCGAGCGCACATAGCGGCCGCCGGATTTCGCCACGCGGTAGAGCCGTGGCACGGTCTCGATGTTGTGGTTGAGGATCTCGGGCTGCGCGGCGACGACCATGCGCAACGCCGTTTCGTTGCCCTGGAAGTCGGGGGTGAGAATCTCGATCCGGCATCCTGCGGCCTGCAGCCGGATCTCGCCCACCACCTCCACAAACGCCCGCGCAGCGCCCAGGTTATCGTCGTCCCGATTGACACTGGTGACCACCGCGTGGGCAAGCCCCAGTTGCGCCACGGCGTACGCGACACGGCGAGGCTCGTCGAAGTCGATGGGCTCCGGCCGGCCTTTGGGAACAGCGCAGAAGCCGCACCGCCGCGTGCAAAGATTGCCCAGCATCATGAACGTGGCGGCCTTCTGGTTCCAGCACTCGCCGATGTTGGGGCACTGCGCGCTCTCGCAGACGGTGTGCAGATGGAGGTCGCGGGCCAGCTTCTTGAGCGCATGGAAGGTCTCGCCGCCCGGAGCTTTGGCCTTCAACCACTCAGGCTTGCGCACAGGAAGCTTCGGACCCAGGTGGATCTGGACAAGCTCGGAGATCTGGACCGGCGAAGCCATGGCATCCATTCTACCCGCAAACTTCCGCAGTTCTAACGGGATCGGCGGGCCGTGCGCGCGGCATGTGCCTCTTTAGTCGCGCAGTAAATCACACGCTCGACCACGCAGATCACTTCACCAAACGGATCGACGACCTCCACCGGAAAGATGGCGTCGGAGGTCCCCTCCCGATCCAACGCCGCCCGGATCTCCGCCAGGCGCTCGTCCGTCAGCTCAAAGTGCGCCCGCACCGTGGTAAGGCCGGGACGGCGGAAGCGGATAGACCCGGCCTTATCCCACACCACATAGCCCTCGCCCAGCGCCTGGTTGAGCATGATCATGTAGAACGGATCGGTCATCGCAAACAGGCTTCCGCCAAAATGCGTGCCGAAGTAGTTCCGGTTTTCCGGCGTCATTTCCATCTCGACGTCGACCGAACGCAGGTCGTCCGAGTGGCTCGTCACGCGGATACCCGCGCCCACAAAGGGTGCGTAGGCATTGATCTGGTTCATCAGCGAGGAATCGTTCATAGCATGCGGTCCCGCACCTCTGGCCGTACCAGGTAGAGAAAAAAGAGCAGCATGAAGCAGCCCTGCACCAGCGGCGGCATCGCGTGCGAAAGACGAAAAAGGTAGAAGTAGCCCGCGCTGAGCAGCAGGCAGCCGGCCAGCACGATCGAGAAGCCCCAGCGCCGCATCTTCAACAAGCCGAACAGACCTACGCACAGCAGCGTCGAAAGCACCAGCAACGTGTACTTGCCCGCACCCGCGCCGAATCGGCCGGTAAGCACCGCGAAGACGTTGAGCAGGGTAAAGAAGAGCAGGAAAAGCGCGATTCCCGCGATGCCAGGCAGCATCTTGCCTTTCAGTGCCGGCGCGAGCGGTGGCTCCGTCTGTTGATTGTTGCTCATAGCGTGTGCAGGTAGGTGAGCAGTGCGGAAAGGTCGGCCTCGTCGACACGATTAGCCATGGCAGGCATATTGCCGCGGCCATGCAGAACGGTGGCCGAGACACGCTCATCCGTGGCGGCGGCTCCGCTGGGCAAGGCGGGTTTCTTGAACACGCCGGAGAGCGAGGGGCCATGCAGGACGCCGTTCTGGCGATCGTAGTGGCAGACAGCGCAGTTGGTCTGGTAGACCACGTGGCCGCGGGTCTCGTCCGGGCTGAGCTCGGCGAGCGGCTTGGGATGCGGCGTGGCGCTACAGCCGGCGAGGGCCAGAACGCCTCCGAGTAAGAGCAAAAGACGCCTCATACCTCTATTCTCGCATTGACTGAACAGCTCCGGGTTGCGTTCAGTTCGCGGCTGCGATGAGCTCAACGATGCGATCCATCGTGGTGCGATCGGCGGGCGTGCCGGGCAGGTGATCGTCGACCAGAACCGAGAAGACGAGGGTCTGCCCGCTGGCCGCTGTCACGTAGCCGGAGAGAGCGCGCGTCTCGCTCAGGGTTCCCGTCTTGGCAAAAACTTTGCCTTTGAGCGGCGAGTCGGCCGACGCAAACCTCCCGCCGAGCGAGCCGTCGACTCCCGCGACCGGCAGTGCAGCCTTGTACGTCGCAAACCAGGGCTGCGTGGCGACGTACGCGAGGAACTTCACAAGCGCGCGCGGCGTAACCAGGTCATGCCCGCTGAGGCCGGAGCCGTCAAAGAGCTTGAAGTCCTTCGGGTCGAGGCCGGCGTGCAGCATGTACTCCTTCACCACGGCCACGCCGGCGCTCTGCGTGCGCTCGCAGTCGAAGGTTGCGCCTAGATTGCGGAGCAGGATCTCCGCATGAAGATTTTGCGAGACCTTGAAGGTGTAGGTGACATCGTCGGCTAGGCGCGGCGAACGATGGACGGCAAGCACTGTTCGCTTAACCTCCGGCTGCCCGGTCTCGACGATCTGCGCCTGGCACTGGAAACCCTGGCGGTTCGGCTCATAGGGCGCATTGAGGACCGTGCGCGACAACATAAACTTCACCGCCGGTTCGTCGCGGATTACCGACCCAAGCCTCCGCATCTCCGCGTGCTCCGCCTTCGCCGTTCCGCCGATCGTGACGCCGCGCCGTTCGAGAGCCTGCTTAAGCGCAAGCGCCGCGTACTCCGCCGGATCCTCGATCGCGATCGCCTGCCGGCACGGCTGCGCTTCAGGCTTGATATCTCCAAAGACCTGTAGCAGCTTGGACCCAGCAGCGCGCTGGTAGCCGAGGCGATCGTCGCAGCCGCCGTCAAAGTTCTGAAGATAGATGCCGGCATTGACGGTGTAGTAGGGCAGGTTCGGGACCGCCGACAGGGTGGCTTGGCCGAAGGACCTAGGGCCGGGAGAGACGCTGTAAACCACCTCGTTGTCATGCACGGTCAGGGCCGAGACCGGTGCTCCGTATCCCCACAACAGGTCGTCGGCAGCCCAGTCTGGAGGATACGGCTCCCAGACGAACCAGCCGTCATTGCCGAGAACGTCGCCCTCGATCCGGCGCACTCCGGCGGCAACGACCTTGTCGGCAAGCTCCTCGATATCGGCGATGGTCGCCGGCTCCGGCTGCGGCGTCTTCGGTCTTTGCCCCGGAACAAGGTACGGCACGTCGTGCGCGCCGAAGTTAGCATCGCCGCCGCCCACCAGCTCGAGCGACCCGTGAAGCACGCCGCCCGCCACCTCTCCAACTGCATCCACCCGTGTCTCAAAGTGCTTGTCCGCACCCAGCAGCGCGAGCGCCGCCGCCCCGGTGAACAGCTTATTGTTCGAAGCCGGCCGAAACAACTGCGCCTCGTTGATCCCGCAGAGCTGGGTACCGTCGAGCGTCGTCACCATCACACCCCAGTGCGCACCCGCGACTTCGGGGCTTACGGTCATTGCGCGAAGCTGGTCGCAGAATGGCGTCTGCGCAGCTGCAGACACGGCTACACACGACAAGACGAGCAGCGCCCGCAAACCGGCATCCAGCATGCCAGCAGTGTATCCGGCTTACGTCGTGTGATCGACGATGATCTTCCAGCCCTTCTCGGTCTTTTCCATTACGAGCGAAAAAATGCCATCCGCCGAGCCGCCAACCTTCTTGCTGCGCTCCAGGTGGTACTTGCCGAGCACCACGACGAAGTGCTCGTCGAGCACATGCGGCTCAAGCTCCGAAAAAGACAGCGTGCCCATCGCCTCGCGCGTCGGATAGTTGCCGTGGTAGTCGAGCAGCATCTGCTGGTAGCCGCGGCTGATCTGGCGGCCCACGAAAAGAATGTCGGGCGAGTCCTTATACCCCTTCGCATAGCCGTCCAGGTCGCCGCGATTCCAGTCGCGTTCCTGCGCGGTTAGCACCTTGACGACGTCGAGCTCTTCGCGCGAAAGGGTCCGCAGCTGGTCCGGTGCCTTGTCCGGGTTCTGGGCCGTCAGCGCGGCCGGCGGAAGCAGCAGGCAAGCCGCCGCGAGAAGAAGAAATGAGAGTCTGCGCAGCATGATCAATCCACCGTACCTTTCTGCATCTTCTCTGAACTTACAGGACCGGGCCGCAGTTCCGCATCCGGGCTGCCCTTTCTGATGGTGGAGAACGGATCCTGCGAACATCAAAATCCCGCAGAAAAGTTCGCCAGAGACCTCAAGTTTCAGGCTGGATGGCCGATTAGAATGATGTATGAGCCTGACCCGGACCGTTCACGCTGTGTGCTCGCTCGATTGCCCCGACTCCTGCGGAGTGCTGGTGACAGTCGAGACGGCGGCCAACGGCTCGGAGCGTGCCGTAAAGCTGCAGGGCGATCCCACGCACCCGGTCACGCGCGGCTTCTTGTGCGGCAAGGTGACGAAGTTCCTCGATCGCGTCTATGCGCCGGACCGGCTGCTCCACCCCATGCGGCGACGTGCGGGGGTGGCGAAAGGTCCGCTAGTGCAGGGGCGGGAGGCCGAGGCCTTCGAGCGCATCTCCTGGGATGAGGCTTTGGAACAAATTGGCGCGCGGCTGAAGGAGATCGCCCGGGAGCATGGGCCGGAGTCGATTCTGCCGTACAGCTATGCGGGCACGATCGGGCAGTTGGGGTATGGCTCGATGGATCGCCGGTTCTTTCACCGGCTGGGAGCGTCGCAGCTGGACCGCACCATCTGCGCGTCGGCCGGTGGCGCGGCGCTGTCGAGCGTCTACGGCGTCAAGCTCGGCACGGCGCCGCAGGACTTCGCCCACGCCGGGTTGATCCTCGCCTGGGGCGCGAATATTCACGGCAACAACATTCACCTGTGGCCGTTCATCGAGGAGGCTCGCCGGCAAGGGGCGCGGCTGGTCGTGATCGACCCCTATCGGACACGGACGGCGGCGCTCGCTGATGAGCACCTGGCCATTCACCCTGGGACTGACGGACTGCTGGCGCTGGCCATGATGCATGTGCTGTTCCGCGAGGGTCTGGTGGACCGGGACTATCTGCGCGCCTGCACCAACGGTTCCGACGAGCTATGCGCCCACGCCCTGCGCCCGGAGCACAGCCCGGAGCAGGCCGCCGCGGTGACCGGGATCGACGCGGAGACAATCGTGCGGCTTGCGCGAGCCTACGGACAGGCAGCACGGTCGAGCCGGCCCGCCGTCATCCGGCTCAACTACGGCGTGCAGCGGTCCGAAGGCGGAGGCACCGCGGTTCGCGCCATCGCCATGCTGCCGCTGATCACGGGCTCCTGGAAGCAGCGCGGAGGAGGGTTGCAGCTTTCGACCAGCGGAGCCTTTCCGTTCAACGCGAAGGCGCTGCAGATGCCCGAGCTGATGCTCGAAAGCCCGCTGGGGCGGCCAGCGCGAGTCGTCAACATGAGTCTGCTCGGGCAGGCGCTGACCAGCCTCGGCACGGACGCAGCGGACGGCCCTCTGGTCAAAGCTCTATTTGTCTACAACTCGAACCCGGCTGCGATTGCGCCGAACCAAAACGCGGTGCTGGCCGGCATGCGGCGCGCGGACCTGTTCACGGTGGTGCACGACCAGTTCTTTACCGACACCGCCGATTATGCAGACGTTCTGCTGCCGGCACCGACGTTTCTCGAAACCAAAGACGTGCAGGGCGCCTACGGGCACCTCTTCGCGCAGGTCAGCCAGCAAGCGATTGCGCCGCTTGGCGAAGCGCGCAGCAACTCGGAGCTGTTCCGGGGTCTGGCGCGGGCGATGGGCTTTGGCGAGGCCTGCTTCAAGAATAGCGATGACGAGTTGATCGACGCAGCGCTCGACACTGCTCACCCGTGGTTCGCCGGGATCACCCGCGAGCGGCTGGAGCGCGACGGGCATCTTTCGCTGGCGCTGCCGGCCGACGCCGACGGCCATGTGCTGCCGTTCGCCACGCCGGAGTGGTTTGGCACGGCGAGCGGCAAGGCGGAGCTGCTGCCCGTGCCGCGCTTTGTCGCGCCCGTGGAGTCGCGCTCCCATGCGGACGGAGCCTATCCGCTCGAATTTTTGCCGCGCAAGGCGGACCATTACATGAACTCCACCTTCTCCAACCAGGCCACACATCAGCGCATGGAGTCCGCCACCGCTGGAACTCTCGAGATGCACGGGGAAGATGCGGCCGCACGCCGAGTGGCTCATAACGACGAGGTGGAAGTCTTCAACGGACGAGGATCAATCACGCTGCGGGCCAGCCTGCAGGCGAAGGTAGGCCGAGGGGTGGTGGCGGCGCGGCTGGACTGGTCGAAGCTGAACGGCGATCTCTCCGGCCGGCAGGCAAACGTGAACGCGCTCACCTCCGAGCGACTGACCGATATGGGTGGCGGCCCTACATTCTTCTCGACGCTGGTAGAGGTGCGGCGAGTCAGCCGACCAGCAGAGGATGGCGTCCGGGTGCACAGTGAAACGCGTCCGCCAGCCGCCGCGAAGTCATCACTTCTTCCGGCCGACCACTGACCAGCGCACCTCCCGGCGAGAGCAGATGCACCGCGCCGAAGTTTCCCTGCACCAGGTGCAGATCGTGGATGGACGCGAAGATGGTTAGGCCCTCGTGCCGCAGGTGATCCAAAAGATCCAGTAGCTCAACCTGCCGCCCAATGTCCAGGTTCTGCGTAGGCTCATCGAGCAGCAGCAGCTTCGGCTCCTGCGCCAGGCCCAGCGCGATCTTCACCCGCTGCCGTTCGCCGCCGCTCAGTTCGTTGAAGATGCGATGCCGCAGGCCGGTGGCATCCGTAAGCGCCAGGGCGCGGTCGACGGCCAGCCGGTCCTCGCGTTGAATCCCGCGCAAAAGGCCCAGGTACGGACTGCGCCCCTGCTCAACAATCTGCTCGACCGTGAACTCGAAGGGCACGTCGAACCCCTGCGGCACCAGCGCGACCCGGCGGGCGCGCTCCCGGCGCGACAGCGTGTGGAGCGGCTCGCCTTCGAGCAGCACCTGGCCGTGACTCGGCTCGAGGCCGCCAGAGACCACCCGCAGCAGCGTGGTCTTGCCCGCGCCGTTCGGCCCGATCAGCGCCGCCGCCTCGCCGCACTCGACCCGCAGGCTGATACCTGCGAGCACCGGGTGTTCGCCATAGCGAGAGCCGACCCCACGCAGCTCGAGCATCGGGATCACAGGCTATACTCGCGCTTACTTTTGCGCAGCAGGTAGAGGAAGAACGGGCCGCCAACAAACACCATCACGATGCCGACCGGCACCTCCATGGGCGCGAATAACGTACGTGCCGCCGTATCCGTGACGACCAGGAAGATCGCCCCGGCCAGCGCGGTCACGGGCAGCAGCCGCACGTGGTCTGGTCCCAGCCACAGCCGCGTGACATGCGGCACAATCAGACCGGCAAAGCTGATCAGACCGCCAAGCGAGACGGCGATCGCGGTCAGCAGCGAGCCGAAAAGCACGATGCCGACGCGTGCCCACTCCACCCGGATGCCCAGTTGCTCGGCATACTCATCCCCAAGCGCAAGCGTGTTCAGCCGCCGCATCAACGGGTACGCGACCACAAGCGCGCACGCCAGCATGGCCGACGCGACGGCCAGCTGCCGCCACTCCGGAACGCCGATCGCCCCGCGCAGCCAGGCCGACACAATCCTGCCGCCGGTGGCTGGATTGGGATCGAAGATCTCAAACAGGTACGTGGAGTTGCTCAGCATCATCCCGACGGCGAAGCCTGCCAGCAGAAGCGTAACTCCGCTGGTGCGTCCTCGCGCGCGCGCCAGCCCGTAGACGACGAACATCGTAATCACCGCGCCCGCAAAGGCCAGCAGCGCGGTTGCGCTGAAGCCGAGCAACGACCACTGCGCCAGAAACACAATGCCGCAGCAGGCTCCCACGGCCGCGCCGCCCGACGCGCCGATGATGTACGGGTCTGCCATCGGATTGCGAAACAGCCCTTGAAACATGAGCCCCGAGACCGACAAGGCTGCGCCTACCAGCGCCGAAGCCAGCACGCGCGGCAGCCGCACCTGGAACAGAATGGCGTGCTGCATGGGGCTGAGCGGCCGGCTGCCAAAGATTGCGGCGAGCATCTCCCCAACCGGCAGCCGATACGCTCCCAGCGACACGGACACGAGCATGGCCGCGCCCAGCAGAAGCGTAAGCAGGCTGACGGCGGCAGCCAGCCGGGTCTTTCTCGGCGCCGCTGGCATGGGCGTCCCCGAGCCTCGCATGCAAGCAGCAGCCGAGGTCCTCGGGGTCGCCACCGGCTCGCTTACTTCAGTCGCCATGACTCCCCACCGAAGTTCACCTTCAGCCCGGTGCGAAAGGTAAGCGGAAGCACCGGGTAGCCGAACGCCTCGAAGTAGTGTTCGCTGAGCAGGTTCTCGATGTTCGCATAGACGTTCAGCCGAGGCGTGGCCTGGTAGCCGCCGCCGAGTGCAAGCCGCTGGTACGCGCCGTCCAGATTGCGGTTGGGCAGCAACAGGCTGTTGCCGAAGTTGGTGTCTGAAAGGAAGTCGCTATCGTCCCTGCGTCCGACCAGCGTTCCCGTCAACGACCCATACACCTTCGACCGCGTATACGTCAGCCCAAAATAGCCCGAGTGCGGCGCGATCCGAAACGGCCTCGCCCCCACCAGCGGCGTATACGCGCCAATGGGAATCGTCCCGAAGTTCGAGGCCGTATTGAAGCTCTGGCCCCCGGGCACATTGTCGCTTGAGAATGAGCGCTGCACCACGGCATCCGTGTACGTGTACCCTCCCCGCGCAAACAGATGGCTGCCAACCTTATACTCCGACTCAAACTCGATCCCCTGCGACCGGAACGCGCCCGAGTTCAGATACGCACCCAGATACAGCGGCGCGAGCAGGCCGGCAGCAGGAACGCCCAGCTCGAGCAGCCCGGCCGGCGGAACATACTCGACATCATTCGTGAACTGGTTGTGAAAGTAAGTCACACCCACCCGCATGCGCCCATCGAACAGCTCCTGATCGACGCCGCCATCGAACGTCCGCGAGTTCTCCGCCCCGATCGGGCCCACCTTATACTGCGCAAGCAAAGCGGCCCCATTGGTCTGCTGCTGCAGCGTGCCGTAAAGCGAGTCAGCCTGCTGATAAATGCTCGGTTCCTTTATGCCCTTGCCGAAGGTTCCATGCAGCTTGGTCCCGCTGAACAGGCTTGCCGCTGACGGACGCACCAGGTAGTAGGCGAGCGAAGCCCGCGGCGTAGCCGCAAACCCGAACAGGCCGTTGTCCTCAAGGCCGGTGCCCAACTGATAGAACAAGCGGTTGCGCACATCGCCCGCCAGCTGCACGGTGTAGCTGTAATTACCGCGTGCGATCGCTGTCGGCGCACTCCCCACCTCTCCCGTCGACCCTCGCTCCGCCTCATACTTGAAGCCGCCAAGCGCCAGCAGATGCGGCGTCACATGGAGGTCAGTCTGCGCGTATACAAAGTCGCGGCTCGAAGGCGAGAGATCGGTCGAAGCCGTGCTGCTGTACTGAAACACCGCCTGGCCGGTCACGGAGTAGCCGTTCGCGCCGGTAATCTTCACCGGCGCTCCGTCGTAGTAGCCCGTATTCGGATCGAGAATTCCGGTCGCACCAAAGCTGTGGAACTCCGAATGCTCGCGCAGGCCGCCATAGCGGATCTGGTTGTGCCACCGGGCGGTAGTCTCCTGATTCCAGGCGCCGGTATAAAAATCATCCTGCTCGCTTTGTTTGGAGTCGTCGGCAATGCCATAGAACGCCAGCGCGTTCGGCTGCCCTTCAGCCTGCGCCAGACGCCGCACGGTAAAGCGAAACTCGTTCGCAGCGTTGGGCTTCCAACCGAAGTTCCCAGCGTACGTGGCGTTGTGGTATTCGCTGTTAGGCAGGTTGTTGCGCGTCTCCGCTACGCCGAAGGCGCTGTACAGATCGAAGTGCCGGTACGTCGTGCTTGCCTCGAGATTGTCGCGGTACGTGCCAAAATTGCCTGCGTCACCCGCATACGTCAAAAGCGGCAAAGGCGTCGTCCCTCGCGCCGTCGTCACGCTCACCACGCCGGCCAGCGCATCCGAGCCGTAGAGCGCGCTGTTCGGCTCGCGCAGCACCTCGATCGAGCTGACCCCGACCGTGGTGAAGTTGGCGAAGTTCACCGCGCCGCCGATCGTATTCGCCGGCACACCATCGATCAGCACCTTGTTTGCATCCGAGCTGCCGCCGCGAATAAACAGACTCGTCGCGCCGCCGGTCTCGCCGCTCTCAGTCAGCTGCAGCCCGGGCACCAGCCGCAGCGGCTCCTGGACCTCCGTGCTCAACGCGAACTGCTCGCTTGGCAGCACCGTGACCGCCGCGCCGGTCTGCGCCTCGGGCAAGGGCGCGCCGATCGCCGTCACCGTCACCTCCTGCGTGAGCGTCTCCGTCGCGAGCGTGACGTCAACCTGAGCGTCGCCCTCGCCGCTGAAGTAGCTGGACGCGGTCGTGGAGGTCTGGAACTCCGGAGCACTCACCCGCACGCGATACCGGCCCGAAGCGGGCAGCGCCAGCCTGAACCCTCCATCCGGCCCACTGGTCGTCGTGGTCACCACCTGCGAGTTCTGCACCAGCTCCACCTTCGCCCCGGCCACCAGCGCGCCTAGCGGATCGCGCACCTCGCCATGCAGGCGGCGCCCCTCTTGTGCCCAAACCGGAGCGGTTACACATACACCAACAAGCGCAGCCTTGCGCCACAACGACGATCGTCTCCCTGCACCAAAAGCCATGGATCTCCCCCCTCGGGTCTTGCCTGCAGCCGGGCCGGTCTCCTGACTTGCGCTTCGTCGAACCGAGGCTGCCTTCCCAAAGAGCCTGCGCTCCGGTGGCGTTGGTACCCCTCTGCTTCGGTTCTCCACGCTTACAGTTACGGGGTAGTGGCGGAATCGCACCGCGCTTCCCGAACACCCTGCTGGTTGTCGTGATCGTCATAGAGCCGGCTGAAATCGCCAGCCCCCTTCAGTTCAAAAATCGCTACGGATGCAGCTCCCGGGCCAGGTCCTCCAGGGCATCGACCACCTCGGGGCTCGAGCAGTTGACGCGCTCATCCACAAAGAAAATCTTGCCCGCGCGCACCGCCTCGAGCGACTCCCAGCCCGGCCGGCTGCGCAGCCCCGCCAACGTCGTGTGGCCGCCGCGGATCAGCAGCAGTGCCTCCGGTTGCCGCGCAATCACTACCTCCAGGCTGATCTGCGGCCACTCCTGGTGCATGTCCGCCGTCACGGACGCGCCGCCCGCATCGGCGATCATCTCCGTAATAAATGCGCCCTGGCCGATCGTAAACACGGGGTCGACTGAGATCGGCATAAACACCCGCACTGCCGGCCTGCCTTGCACCCGCGCCTTCACCGCGTTGATCCGCAACGTAAGCCGATGCACCTCGGCCTCCGCCTCAGGCCGGCGATTGATCGCCTCGCCCACGCTTCCAACCGTATGCAGCACGCCCGCCATTCCGTGCGGGTCAATGAGGTACACAGGCACGCCTAACTGCCGCAGCTTATCGAGGATCGCCGGGTCGTTGCCATGCGCCATCGCCAGCACCAGGTCCGGGTTGAACGCCAGGATGCGCTCAAGCGAGGGGTGGATCGGCTCGCCCACACTCGGCTTTTGGAGAGCCTCGGGCGGGTAACGCGTGAAGTCCGTAATAGCCGCCACCTGCGCGCCACCGCCGATCGAGAAAACATCGTCTACCAGACTGGGCGCCAGGCAGACGACGCGCTGCGGATGGTCCGGCACCGTAACGGTCCGTCCAGTCTCGTCCTGCACCGTGCGGCTAGCGCAACAAGGCTTGGCCGCGCCCAGCACCGCCAGTCCGCACAGGACCGCAGCTCGCCAGCCTATTCTGCATCGCCGATTTTGATCTTCTGGCCGCACGTGCAGCGCTCCCTGTCTGCGAAATGCAGGTTCGCTCGCGCACTCCGGCGCAAACGAATCAGAGCGGGAAATAGTTTGCAGGCAGCAGGTTGCGCCCCGGGAATGCCAGCCAGCAGCCGAAGACACCTCGGCCAACCGCCCCATACCGGCGCAAATTTGCTCTTCAACTCTCCCAGCGAAGTTGAATCAAGCCCAAGCGTGTCTGGCCGGTCTCCTGACTTTGCGCCTCAACGAGTTCAGCCTGCCTTCCCAGGACCAACAAGTCCCAGTGGCTTTCATCCAGACTCGGCCCAACTCTCAACGCTCACAGTTACGGGGTAGCGACGGATTCGCACCGTCTTCCCGAACACCAGACAGGTTGAACTATACCGCGCCGGCTTGCTTTCATCAACGATCAAGGCTTGAAGTTTGATCGCACTATACGGTAAGCAAACCGAAGTATGCTGCGAAGAGCGGAGGAGTAACCGCGGTTCGTTACCCATCTGGGGTTACGAATCGCTTCCTGGCGCATCCAACGCACGGCAGTTGAGGAGGAGTATGGCGCAATCTGAACGGTTTCGACAGCAGCAGCGGGTTCCCCTGGCAGGCAGTGAACGTACGGCATTCGAGCGGGCAGCCGCCGAGACCCCGGCCCAGAACAAGGACGAGCAGGTGACCGTCTCAGTCGTACTGCGGCCGAAGACGGCCCTCGACCAAGGCACACTTGTCACCGGCAGCCGCATCAGCCGGGAGGAGTTTGCTTCGCAATACAGCGCAGATCCCAAGACACTCGAGCTGGTTCAGGCCTTCGCCGCGGAGTTCGGCCTGGTGCTCGACCAGAGTGCGCCCGGGCCGTCTACCGTGTATTTGAAGGGCACGCTCGGCGCATTCGAAAAGGCTTTTGGGGTCACCCTCAGTCGCCACCGCATTGCAGAAAAAACCTACCGCGTCCGCTCCGGCTCCATCTATCTTCCGGCGGAGCTGGCCGGGCAGATCACGGCCGTGTTTGGCCTGGACAACCGGCCGCAGGCAGCGCCGCATTTCCGCCTCGCGAAACCGCGCGCAACCAACGTCTCCTACACGCCCGTGCAAGTGGCCGAGCTCTACGGCT
This sequence comes from uncultured Acidobacteriaceae bacterium, assembly GCA_964245195.1. GTDB lineage: Bacteria > Acidobacteriota > Terriglobia > Terriglobales > Acidobacteriaceae > Edaphobacter. The sequence goes on from CAXTLR010000003.1 coordinate 341,403, forward strand.
TCCCCGCCGGAGCCTCAGCCGCCAGCCAGACCATCGGTCTCATCGAGCTCGGCGGAGGCTTTCAGCAGGCCGACATCACCGCCTACTTCACCGGCCTCGGGCTGCCCGTGCCCAACGTCACCGCCAGCCTGGTCGACGGAGGCACGAACACGCCTGGGTCGGCCGATGGCGCCGACGGCGAGGTGATGCTCGACATCGAGGTGAGCGCGGCCGTCGCTCGCGAAGCAAAAATCGTCGTCTACTTCGCGCCGAACACCGACCAGGGCTTCATCGATGCCGTCTCCACCGCGGTGCACGACACGACCAACCGGCCCAGCGTGGTCTCGATCAGCTGGGGCGGCCCGGAGTCGACCTGGACCGCGCAGGCCACCTCCGCGCTCGACGCCGCCTGCCAGGCCGCCGCGGCCGTCGGCGTAACGATTACCGTCGCGGCCGGGGACAACGGCTCGACCGACGGTGTGAGCGGCACGGCCAACCACGTCGACTTCCCGGCCTCCAGTCCGCACGTGCTCGCCTGCGGTGGAACCAAGCTCGAAGCATCCGGCACCAAGATTAAAAGCGAAGTCGTCTGGGACGAGCTCAAAGCGAAAGAGGGCGCGACCGGAGGAGGCGTGAGCACCCTGTTCCCGCTGCCCACGTGGCAGGCGAAGGCCAATGTACCCGCCGGCGGGCGCGGCGTGCCGGACGTCGCTGGCAACGCCGATCCCTCGACCGGCTACCAGGTGCGCGTGGACGGGCAAAGCATGGTCATCGGAGGAACCAGCGCAGTGGCGCCACTCTGGGCCGGACTGATCGCGCTCGCTAACCACGCCAACGGACGCGACGCCGGCTTCGTCAACCCGACCCTCTACAGAGCAGCCTCAGCCTTCCACGACATCACCAAAGGCAACAACGGCAGCTTCTCCGCCAAGGCTGGCTGGGATGCGTGTACAGGACTCGGCAGCCCTATCGGAACGGCAATCATCGCGGCCCTGACCTCTTAGGAGTGTCCGGGTCGGCTGTCTTGCTGCCCTAACGGCTGATCCGAAGGGCCACTTGCAGCACGCGTTGCTCCGTCGTAGTCGTGGTAATCGAACCGAAGGCAGCCGAACCGAAGCTTCCGTTCGGCTGCCCAAAGGCAGGCGTGTTGGTTGTGTTGAAAAGCTCTACGCGCAGCTCCGCGTCGGTCTTCTCGGAGACGCGCGTGTGCTTCACCAGCGCGGCATCCAGGTCGCGATAGGCTGGCCCGCGCACCGGGTTTCGAGAGGCGTTGCCGAAGGTAAACTGTCCCGCAGTCGCAAACGCCGCCGTGTTGAAGAAGTGAGCGGGGGTGCGCAACTCGGGCACTAGCGACGGATTCGCGACCAGGTTGGGCCGCTGCAGCGCCACGCCGGCAAAGGCGTTGTTGTTCGTCGCCTGCGTCACCGTCACCTGCATGCCGGACTGCATCAATCCAATCGCATTGACGGCCCAGCCTCCAATGAAGATGTCCGCAATGGCATTCGATCCGAAGCGATGTCCGCGGCCGGCGGGCAGGTTATATATACCGGCAACGCTGAGCACGTTCGGCGTATCGCCCGACGAGGAATCGCGCTCCAGGTACGGGCGATACGTGTCCGCAGCAATCAGCGACGAGGAGTTCGGCGACGACAGCACCGTAGTCGAAAAGACCGAGCTCGCGTCGTCAATCAGCTTCGAGTGCGTATACGCAAAGAGCAGATACGCGCCATGGCTCAGGCGCTGCTCCACCTTGGCTTCGATCGCGTTGTAGTTGGCCGTGCCGCTGTTGTTGCGGTAGATCGAGACATTCTGGAAGCGCGGGTAGGGCTTCAGCAGTTGCGCGGCCGCCACCGTCTTGCCGCCGATCGTGCTCGAGGCAGGAACCTGTCCGTAGAAGGGGTTCGTCACCTGCGCTGTCAGCGAAGTAGGATTGGTCAAGCCCTGTGCAAGCTGGGCCGCGGTCAGCTGATTGAAGTTCGAATCCGGAATGCCAACATGCACCACATGCGTGCCGACATAGGCCACATCGAAGGAAAGATTGCCGGTCACCTGCCGCTGAAACGCCAGGTTCCACTGCTGCACATAGCCCGAACCCGCCGTGCGATTCGAGGTATAGACGCTTTGGCCCAGGCCCGCGTTCGGGGTCAGTGCAATCGGCGCAACGGTCGGTCCGGACGAGAGCGCGAACGCCGAGTTGATCGAGTCCTGCGTCTTCTGCTGCACATTTTGAATGAACGGAAACTGCGGCAGCGTAAAGGGCGTCGTAATGCCGGACTGATCGAAGAAGACGATCCCAAAGCCCGAACGAGCCACCGTCTTCGGCGTAACCAGATACGTGAAACCCACGCGCGGCGCGACATTGCCCCAGTGCAGCTCACGGGCACTGCGGGAGTTGCCGTTCACTCCGGCGTAGTCCAGCACCTGCGTCGAGGTGTTGAACACCGCGCCCTGATTGTTCTTTTCGGTCGAAGGCGAAGCCAGAGTCCAGCGCGCGCCCAGGTTAAGCGTCAGGCGATCCGATGCGCGCCAGTCATCCTGCAGGAAGTACTCCTGGATATTGTCACGCGGCCGCAGAATACTGGTCTGCAAGTCGATCGAAAATGTATCCACCTGCCCCAGCAGAAAGCTGGCAATCGAGTTGCCGCCCGTAGTCGCAGCCGCCGCCGCCGTCTGCGTATCCGTGCCTGTCGTCGTAAACGCGAAAGAGCCCGTCGGGTTTGGCGGAGACACCGCGTTCAGTTGATAGAAGCGGAAGTCTCCGCCCGCCTTCAACGCATGCCGCCCGCGCGTGTAGACCAGCGTCTCCTCCGCCTGCCACACGCTTGTCTGATACTGCGAGAAAGTGCTGGCCGAAGGGCCAAGCTGCTGGAAACCAGTAAACGTAAACAGCGGCAGCGCATTGTTGAATGCAGCGTTGGTGGGAATGCCGGGAATCCCCAGCGCGCTCGACGCCGTAGAACCGAGCGCCGGCCCAACGATGTTATTGCTGCGCCGTGTATAGCCCACGTGCACATCATTCACGAGCGTTGGTCGAAACGTATGCACCTCATCGAAGACCGCCTGCTGCCCCAGCACGTGCGAGAGCCCGGCCACACCGCCCGTGCCGATCACCGAACCCGTCACCAGGCCCGAGCCATCGGGCAGCGGCGTCACCGGCTGCTCCACGTCAGAGAAGTAGGAGTAGCGCCCAAAGGCTCGGTCCCGCGTACGAGACGCCCCATCCACGCGGAAGTCGAACTGGTTCTGGTGATCCGCATCATTGGCCGTACGGCTGTAGTTGTTCGCCGCGCCGGCGATCGTCGGAACCGGGAAGCGCGCCAGCAGCACCTGGGCCGCAGGGTCGAACGGAACGTTGATCACGTCATTCGCGAACTCGGGCCGGATATATTTACCGCCGACTACCGCGGTCTGTCGCGGGTTGTAGATTTTCGAGACACCCGTGAAGATTCCCTGCCGCTCGGCCAAAGTCGGAACCGTCGAGAACACGGTGCGCCCAATCAGAGCCTTGATGCCCTGGTAGTCCCCGAAGAAGAACAGCTTGTCATGCAGCACAGGCCCGCCAAGCGTTCCTCCATAGAGGTTGCGGCGATACTCCGGCTTTGCGCCCGCAGGGGCAAAGTAGTTGCGCGCATTGAGATCTTCGTTACGAAAAAACTCGAACAGCGAGCCGTGAAAATCGTTCGTGCCGGATCGCGTCGCCACGTTCACCACGCCGCCGTTGAAGCGCCCAAACTCGGCGGGAACGTTGTCTGCCTCGATGGTGAACTCGGCGATCCCATCGACAATGGGAAAAAACGCCACCTGGCCAGGCTCCGGCTGCAGCGCCGAGATGCCGTCATACAGATATTCATTGGTGCGCGGACGCCCGCCGTTGATACGCGGAAGCACCGTGCCAGGCGGCAGGCTGACCCCCGGAGCAAGCTGGGCAAGGTTGATGAAGTTGCGGCTGTTGAGCGGCAGCGCAATCACCGCCGTGCCAGGGATGTGCGTCTCAATGTCGCTCTCGCCCGCCTGCAGCAGTGGAGCATCGGCCTTGATCGTAACAGTCTGAGTATCGTTTCCAACCGGCAGAACAAGATCGGTCGTGACCGTCTGCCCGACACTCGCCGTAATGCCCTGGCGGCTCAGGTGCTCAAAGCCCGTCGCCGTCACGTCGACCGAGTAAGCGCCAGGAGTCAGCTGCGTAAATAGAAAATCTCCCGTGCCGGAGCTGATTGTCTTCTGATGAACGCTGGTCGCAGTCTCCGTCAGCACCACCTCCGCATGCGCGATCGCGGCCCCGGACGAGTCGTGAACCGTGCCCTCGAGACTCGCAGAGATTTGCGCAAGCACAGGTGAAGAAGCAAACAAGACGGAAACGGCAAGACAACTGAGCTTCAAGGCGAAAGTCTCCTGGGGCCGCAAGCAAAGCGACCCGGATCGGCAATCAAAATTTCAGGCGATCAGGGACAGAAAAGCAGACGTGCGGCGTCCATTCCTCCATCCACAATAATTCGAAACTATACGAATCGAATCGTATGGTCAATCAAGACGGGCTGGATTCAGGTCAAGGACAAAGCCTGTGTGTCAGGTCAGGAGTCGAGCCGCTCGATCATCACATCGGTCGACTTAATGAGCGCGGCCACCGATTCACCCTTCTTGAGGCGAAGCTCCCGCGCGGCACTCGCGGTGACAATCGCCGTGATGCGCCCATCTCCGGTCACAACGATCACCTCGGCCATCAGTCCCTCGATCCGCACGCTCGCCACCTTGCCCGCGATCTGGTTGCGCCCGCTCACGCGCCGGTACCGCTCGCGCGACTCCTCCGGAGCTTTCGCCTTGTCCGCAACTAGAAACGGCTTCAGCGCGGCGGCCGAGATGCGATGATGCCCGCCCGGCGTCCGCGTCGTCTTCAACTTGCCGGAAAGGATCCACTGCTTGATGGTCGGATAGCTGATGGCAAGATGACGGGCCGCTTCACGCGGCGTGAGCAAAGCATTTTCCGGCATAGGACAATGCTACAGGCAAACGGCCGAGGGCTCGTCGACCGCTCACCAAAACCGGGCTAAGCCAGCCGCATGAGCCCTTTGTGGGATTGGTGACAGAACCGGCGGGCGATAGGCTGAGTTAGCCGAAAGTATGCCGCTCTACGGCAGGGCTGGCCCCTCAGAGCGCTCCGGTGTCTCAGTGCGGTCCTTCATGAAGCGACAGGCTGGAGAGTGCGCACGCCACGCGACGGCTCAGCCTTCGCAAGAGGGTCTGGAGAAGTAAGTGATTCTGACGACGATCGCGAGAGTCGAGAAACTGTGGATGCTAAGACACCTGCCGCATCGGAACGACGGTCAATCCCTCGTGGAGTTTGCCCTGGCGCTGCCGATTCTACTCATGATTGTGACCGGGATTATGGCGTTTGGCATCGTATTCAACAACTACATCATGCTGACGGAGGCGACCTCCGTGGGAGCGCGGCAGCTTACGGTTAGCCGGGGACAAACGCTTGACCCTTGCCAAACATTTTCGGCGGCCGTCTATGCCGCCGCTCCTCTACTCAAGACATCGAATCTGACCTTTACGCTCACCCTGAACGGCGACACGTATACGGGAACAAGCTGCAGCGGAACCGCAACCACTGGCGCGCCTGCGGACATGGTCTTGGGTACAAATGCCGTGATTAAGGTGACTTACCCCTACAGCCTGGGCATTTTTCGCTCCATCGTTTCAAATGGACTTCTCACGGCACAGACAACGGAGCTGATGCAATGAGGTCTTGCGACAAGGCCCTCCTGAGGAAGATGTATCGCGATGAGAGCGGGCAGATCCTGCCTATCGTCGCATTGATGATAATCGTGCTTCTGGGAATGGCGGGGCTTGTGCTCGATGTGGGCCACGTCTACATGTGCCAGCGAGAGCTGCAGTCCTCGGCCGATGCGGCAGCCTTGGCGGGTGCGACTTCCATGGCTGGGGCAACCTCCAGTCCACTGGCGCTTTCGGCATCTGATGTGCAAACAATTGCGACCAACTACAGCTCCATTGCTGGCAGCAAAAATGTGTACAGCAATCTGTCCAACGTGACGATGGTGAGTGGGTATCCGAAGGTAAAGTGCCTGACGACGCTGCAGGCGCAGGGTATCTCCTGCGTTGGGTACGTTCCTGACAATGCAGTACAGGTCAAGCTGCAGGCGGTCATTCCGCTGAACTTTACAAAGTTGTTCGGCTATCCCATGGTGGCCATTCACGCAAGCGCGACTGCCGCCAAGGGCGGCGGACCGTCGCGGCCCTACAACATCGCGATCATCTTGGACACTACAGGTTCCATGAGCGAAAAATCCGACTCAAATTGCGGCGGACTAAAGAGATTACAATGTGCACTCACCGGCGTGCAGGTGCTGCTGCAGCATCTCGACCCATGCGGGACGTACCAAACCACCTGCACGGAATCAGGTGGGAGTGCAACAAACTCGGTGGATCGGGTAAGTATCCTTGTCTTTCCCCAGGTGACGTATCCCACAGTGAGCCATGACTACGATTGCGGGACCTCAGTTCCGACATCTACAGTATTCTCATTTCCGACGGCGGGAGCGACGAGTTACAATCCCGGCACATCTTCGAGCAGCACGACATATCGGGTGCTCGATTTTCAAAGCGATTACCGCATTTCCGATACGGCGACTTCGCTGAACACCACTTCGTTGCTCACGAATGCCGCTGGCGGGGTCTCTGGCTGCAAAGGCATCGGTTCACCGGACAATGTCTCCTATAACAACACTTACTATCCTGCGACGATGTACGCGGCCCAGGCCGCGCTGATTCAGGAGCAGGAGCTTAACCCGGGGTCGCAAAACGTGATGATCATCCTCGGGGACGGCGACCAGAATACGCCTCAAACCAGCGGGTCCACTACGGTGATGCCGAGCCCTGCGACAAGTAACGCGAAGTATCCTTCGTGGCTGGGAGAGTGCGGACAAGGCATTACAGCGGCGCATTCTTTTACGAATACCATTGTCTACACAATCGCCTACGGCTCGCCCTCCTCGGGATGCGTCACGGATCAGGATGCAGCCTTCTCTCCAAATGCGAACACGTCCGCTTACCCAAACATCCAGCCATGCAACGAGATGGCACAGATGGCGACACACTCCTGGAACTTTTTCTCGGACTACCAGCAATCGGGATCAAACAGCACCTGCATCGCGGCCCAGGCAGAGACGGCGCTAAGCAGCATCTTCCTCCAGATTGCAGGGGACATGACGGAGGCGCGGCTGATCTCGGACAACACGACTTAGCCCAGCAAGCGGCAACAGCACACGCCAACCTGGCTGCTTAAGGATCAAGAACAGTTTGCCTGTCTCACACGTTGCCCGTCAGGCTTGTGCCGATGGTCAAGAAAGCCGAGCTGATCTTGGTCGCCAACCCCCGCATGGAGGCCACAGCGCCCAGCCCAACCAGCGCATACTCGATTAGGTCCTGGCCGTCTTCCTCCAGCAGCAGCCTGGTCATGCTTTTGAATCCATCTTCCCTCACGTCACTCTCCTTGGCTTCAAGTCCCGAAGCGCTCTCCCGTGCTTGCCGGTGCTTCAGAAGTTGCTTGTCAGCGTGTTCCCGACAGCAACAAACACGTTGATTACCTTGCCTGTCACGCCTTGCAGTGCGACCGCTGTCCCCAATCCGATCACCACAGCAACCAGCGCATATTCGACCAAATCCTGGCCTGCTTCCTCCCAAAGCAAACGGCAGAATTGTTCTTTCCACATCCGGCAGTGTGTCCTCACAAGCTCTTCCTCTCAGACTTCATCGGCAAAAAACCGAGAAACATGAGCCTTCACCTTGGCACTTTCGTGGCAGAGTCGCAATGCCTCGAAACGGTCATACAAGATTATTGCTCGACCGAAGCAGCGCTCCTTGGATAGCTCGCACAGACCTCCCTCGCTAACATCCCCATCCGCGCGTAGAATCACCTTACATTCCAGCATGCCACGCTCCCAACGCTCGCTGTCGCGCGTTCCTCTTTCCGTTCCGCAAGCAGGCCGCGTCCTGCTTCTGATGGCGTGCATCTTCGCCGCGAGCCGGATCGGCGCGGCCGTGCCCCAGCTCGAGACCGGCCCTGAGCCCGAGATCCTGCACACCGCCGCTGGAACCACCGAGATCGGAACGCTCGCTACCGTTCCCTACCGGATCGACGTGCCTACGGCCTGGAACCACGCCCTGGTGGTGTACTTTCATGGCTACGCGGAAGGCCCCTTTACCTATCGCGTCGGCAGCCCGTTAAGCGAGCAGACGCAGCCCGTCTTCGACCGCGGGTATGCCGTCATTCAGTCCGGCTACTCCTCCCCAGGCTGGGCAATGGCGGAGGCCTACCCGGAGACGGAGCAGCTGCGCCAGTATTTTCTCAAACACTACGGCCGCCCCGCGGAAGGAAAGAAAGCCGCCAAACAGATGGAGACCATCGTCGAAGGCGGCTCGATGGGCGGCGCCCTCGTCACTGCGGAGCTTGAACTCAATCCCAAGCCGTACGCCGGAGGGCTCGACCTGTGCGGCTCCGTCGGCCCAACCGACCTGGCCTTCCAGCGGCGATTCGCCTGGCGTGCCGCCTTCGACTTCTATTTCCCCGGGCTTCTGCCCACCCTGGTACCTACACCGCCGGAGTTCCAGGAGTCCCGCAGCCTGCGCCGGCGCGCCGAGGACGCCCTCAAAGCCAGTCCGCTGGCGGCCACCTCCATGCGCAACCTGACCAGTCTGCACACGGATGTCGAGGTCGCCGACGCCATGGTGTACTTCACCTATGTCATCGCCGACATGCAGCGCCGCGCCGGCGGCAACCCCTTCGACAATCGCAACTTCCTCTACGCCGGCACCAGCCCGGGCAGCTCCGTGTCAGATAACGCCCTGAACGACGGAGTGCATCGCTACGCGGCAGACCCTCACGCCCGCGAATACCTGGTGCGCCACTACACGCCAAATGGCCGGCTGAATCATCCCATGCTGGCGCTCCACACCACCTACGACCCACGCATTCCCACCAGCACGCTTGCGTTCTATAACGAACAGGTCGCCCTGGCCGGCTTCTCCCAGAACCTGGTCCAGCAATACGTCCACCGAGACGGCCACTGCACCTTCACCGCCGACGAGATCGGCCGCACCTTCGACGAGCTCATCCTCTGGATCCACAGCGGACGCCGACCCACGCCTGGCTTGCTGCCGCCTGCACCGCGCCCCGCAATTAACGCCACCGCAAGCCGCTGAGCCAAAGCAAAACGCGGAGCCCGAAGGCCCCGCGTTCCACGTACCGCAATCCCTCCCTAATGAGCGACCTGGTTCCAGGAAAGAGCCAGGTTTGTCGCGTTCAAGGAACCGATCCCCGTAGGGAAATCCCAGCCGATACCCGTACCGTAGGCCGGCAAGTAGCTGGAGCCCGACGTCGAAAGCACGCCGTACGTGCCGGATGGCTTGTAGCAGTTATGGGTTCCTGTGCAGACCACATCATTGTCGCCGGACGTGACATCGTAGAACGAGCAGCTGCTGCCAACGCCGCTTCCCTTGCTTGAGTTGCAGCTGCTGCTGCCGGTGGAGCCGTACTCCGACTTGGCCAGATTGTAGTACGTCGGATTCGGATTGCCCCAGCTAGACCTCGTGTACTGGTTCACCATCGATTGAATGCCCGCCATAATGGGCGATGCGAAGCTCGTACCGCCCGCACCGGACCACGTACTGGGCGCACCCGAGCAGGAAGCTCCACCGTTCCTCGTATCCGTATCGCAGAACACGTAATAGTGGCCCCACACGCCATTGGCCGCGAAGAGCGACACATCCGGAAGATCGCGAACCCCGTCCTGCGGCACCCCAACCAGGGTCTGCCAGGACGGTTTGGGATACCCCTTACAGGTTCCGCTCACCACGCCAGAGGTGGAGGCAGAACCGGTCGCGCAGCCCGAGGGACCGCCCGACCCGGCGGCCGTCGTCAGGTATGATCTGCCCGTCGACGAGTTGCAGAAGCCGCTCGTGCCGTATGTCAAGCTGTAGCCTGAGAAGCCAGCCAGCAAGGAGCTGGCGCACGAGTCATTCCAGGGGATCTCCGGAATGTAGCTTTTGGCCGAACCGTAGACCCCCGTGTTGGTCGCGTTCCAATAGCTGCCCGTAGTCTTCGTCACGGTATCCCCAAAGTCCGTTCCGCCGACTGCCACGTTGTAGGGTGTGCTGGCAAAACCGCTGACCGTGATGCCGTGCGTCGCGTAGCTGGCATCGGCGTCCGAGCTGGCTGCGCCTTCATCGCCCGACGAAACAAAGACCGAGACCCCCTCCGCCGCCGCCGTCTGGTAGGCCGAGTAGTAGGACGCATTGGCCGCGGCGCCGTTCTCACTTTCACTCTCGCCGTAGCTGATGCTCACAATCTTGGGCGGATTGGCCTCGCTTAGAAGATTGTTGAGCGCGATCAACCCTCCAAACGTAGTCCGGCTACTGGCGCAGCTGGCCAGAATAATCGTTGCCGAGGGTGCCGCGGCGCTTGCCCACTCCGCATCCAGAATCGCCTCGCCATCGTCCGCGGTCACGCCCGGGTTCGTGCAGTTTGTTCCCGGATGCACCTGCGTAAACGACCCTGAGCTATACGCGGAAAGCCCGAATGCCTTGCGAAACGTGGCCCAGTCCGTCGTCGAGTACACGTTCGTATCCTCGATCACCACGATGGTTTGCCCCTGACCGGAATACCCCGCATTAAAGAGGCTGCTCAGGTTATAAATCGTCGCCAGATCCGCGGGAACTACCGCCTCGTAGGTGCTCGCCCCGGAGCCAAAAGTGTAGCTCGGCGTCGCCGTAGTCTGTGCGCCGGTATGGACATCGACATGGCTTGAATGAAGCTCCTTGTGCATCGGGCGCGGACGGAAGTCGTTCAGGCTGGTTACCCCGGCAACAACCCCCACCAGCGCCGCCGGAATCTGCGGGTCCTGCGTGTTCGCAAGGTGCGCCTCGCCGTTTATCAGCAGCTGGTGCAACCCTGCGTGAAAGGTCGAGTTCACCTGCCGCGCCGTTCCCGAGAAATCAACCACCATGCCATTGGCGTACACCTGGTTCACCGTCAGTCCATGGCTTACAAGCCACTTCGTCACGGCCGCCACATCCGACGCAGCCGGCCCATACTGCTGCCCAAGCGTCTCCGCCGTTAGCCACTTGTGGTAGTTGGGGGAGCTCGCATCGTTCACCGTCGCAAGATAAGCGGTCAGCGCTGCCTCCGCGGCATCGGATCGCTTCAGCTGCAGCAACACGTGGTTTAGCGGCAACGCATCCTCCACTGCGCCTCGATCGTTCGCAGGATCAAGAGCCGCCGAGCGCACGTTGCCCGGCAGCGTAACCAGCTTCGCGTCGTCGACCTTCTCGGTGATCACGGGACGACGAAGATTCTGCGCCGGCAAAGCAATGGAGGCGGCAAACAGCGCAGAAACCGCAAGGAATGAGTGATGGCGGAACGGATAAAACATGAGGAGCTCTCCTGATCGAACGACGGTAGGCAACGACCAGGAGGGAGTGCGGCAGGGGGGGAGCGCGAACGTGAGACTCTTTAGTTTCTGGCCAAGAGACTAGCGCATGCCTGCAAAGACGCGCAACCAGAAATGTCGCTCCATTTCCGTCCGGCCACAGCCTTACGTCATCGCCATCCTTTGTTCCCTACGGCAACGCACGCCAGCCAATGTCCCGCCGGTATTGCATGCCGCTAAACTCAATCTTCTCCAGTGCTCCATAAATCTTGCTGAGTGTCTGTTTAAGATCAGCACCGGTGGCAGAAACCGCCAGCACCCGCCCTCCCGAGGTGACCAGCTGACCATCGTTGCGAAGCTTGGTTCCGGCATGGAAGACAACCACGTCCGCAGGGACACTTAGCACACCTTCGATAGGCCTACCCACCTCGTAGTCTCCCGGATAGCCGGCGCTCGCGGCAATCACACACGCACTCGCCCCGGGCCTCAACCGAATCGCAAGCGAGCCGACCCGACCCTCAACTGCCGCCTCTAAGATCTCAAGCAGATCCGTCTCCAGCCGCAGCACCAGCGCCTCGGTCTCCGGATCGCCGAGTCGCGTGTTGAACTCGAGCACCTTCGGCCCATCCGCAGTCATCATCAGCCCTACAAACAGCACGCCCGCAAACGGAACGCCCTCGGCGCGCATGCCATCCACCACGCGCTGCGCCACATGCTCCCGCAGCCAAGCGCTCATCTCCGGGGAGACCAGGTCGTCGGTCGAGTAAGCGCCCATGCCGCCCGTGTTCGGCCCCGTATCGCCCTCGCCGATCCGCTTGTGATCCTGCGCCACCCCGAGCGTTACCGCGCTCACGCCATCGCACACGGCAAAGAACGAGACCTCCGGCCCGGCCAGCATCTCTTCCAGCACCAAGCCGTCCGCCGCGACTCCAAGCAGCTCGCCGGAGAACATCCGCTCCGCCGCTTCCAGGGCCTCTTCGTTTGTCGCGCAGAGCACGACTCCTTTGCCCGCCGCCAGGCCATCCGCCTTGACCACAACACCCTTCTGAAACCGGGGCAGCGCGGCTTCCACTTGCGCTATCGAGTGGCAAACCACGTAGGCCGCCGTCGGGATCGCCCAGCGCTCGAGGAAATCTTTCGCGAACGCCTTGCTAGTCTCGAGCTGCGCCGCCGCCCGCGTCGGCCCAAAGACCCGCACATCCACGCGTTGGAGCGCATCCACCGCCCCGGCTGCCAGGGGCACCTCCGGCCCAATCACCACGAGGACTGGCTGTTCTTCCGCGACAAGCCGTTCAAGCGCCGGCACATCCGCGACGTCAAGCGGCTCGCATCGAGCAAGGTCCGCGATGCCGCCATTTCCTGGCGCGCACACGACTTCCGTCACGCGCGGGCTCCGCCGCAAAGCCCAGACCAGCGCATGCTCGCGCCCGCCCCCGCCCACCACCAAAACCTTCATCTCTAAAACCTAGCACTTACCGCGAGGCAAGCGTCGCCGGTTCCACCTTCTGCACAAACGCCAGAGGACCTTCTTCCGGACCGCCCTGCTCCATCGACCACCGGCCGCGATGCATATACAGAATCCAGCAGGTCGCCACCAGCTCCGGCTGGATCACCGAGAGCGTCGCCAGGTACCGCTTCGTCTTCAGAACCATCTCCGCACTTCCGCGCACCGGACGACTTCGCCGCAGCGTCCCCGGCACCTGCGGCATCTCGTACAGTTTCAGGTGCGCCTCCGGATGCTGCTCGCCGTAGCTCCACACCGAGCGCGCCACCTGCTTCGGCGTCATCAGCGCAAAATCCGCCGCATGGTTGCTCCGAACGCTTCCCGGATAGAAGAAATTGACAGCCTCCGCCACGAAATCCGCACAGTTCATCTTATGCAGCCGGTACGCGTGGCGATTCTGGTCGGCGTTCATCGTGGCAATGAAGCGTTCATCCTGCTCTCGCGTCGTATCCAGCTGATAGGCGTACACCTTGCGCGAGTAAAGGACGCCCACTGTCTCCCACCACTCCCGATCCTGCTTAACCTTCTCCGTTCCATCCGGAAAGTACGCGGCCAGATGCTCCCGCCGATACTTCTGGCGTAACGCGTCCACAGTCTCCGAGGTTGTATACGGAAGAATCTGGTCCAGCTGGTCGGTTCCGTAGAGAAAATCCATCACTGGAGAGGCGATCCAGTCCAGCTGCCCAATCTTATCCAGCCGCGCAACCACCGCGCCCTGCGGCTCTCCCGGAGCACACATCCGAAGCCGCACCGGCCCATCTGCGCATACTCTATCGAGATAGAGCGACACATGGCCCACCGGCATAATTGTTCCCCACGTCCCAAACGGCTCCCCAACCAGAACCGTCAGCGAAGCGCACGCACTTCCATTCATTGCGCCCCACAACGCCAGCAAAATCGTCACCACCCGCAACATCTGGTGCACTCCTCACGAAAATCCTGCCAGCCGCGAGCACGACGGAAACTCTGTCAGGTCCTACTTACGATGCATCTGGAATGGCCCGCTTTGCTTGGTGAGAGAAGCGTTTCGGCCTAGCTTCTATTTGCAAGCTTGAGCTCTTCCGCACGGCACCCGGCGCTCCACAAATCACGGGCATCCACCTCCCGTGCTAATAACTAGAACGACAATGCCGCATGTTACCTCAGTAACATGCCACGTTTATTATCTACTTAGATATTTGATAACACTGGACTTAGCTCTATTTCAATCTTATGGTTACGACATCAGGTTCAGCAAGAGCAAGTTTGCAAAATACTCCAAAAGACGTACCCAGAAAGGTTCAACCATGAAACTTATCGCCCGCCTCTTCGCTCTTTCCCTCGTGGTCACCGGCGCCGTCGCCTCCACCCAGATGCATAATTCGACCAGTGATGTACGGCTGGGCCAAAAGTTGATGATGGGACCCCCCGCCGTATGCCCTCCAGGCGGAACGACTTGCGGGATGGATCAAAAAGACTAAAGTAACCAATACAGAAAAAAAAGAATTTTTCGGAGCCCTTCCAATGCGCTATCTTTGTGCGTGGAAGGGCGTTCCGTATGAGTCAGAGACACCTTGTTGACTTTCTAATGTATCTCGAACTAACTGCCTCTCTTTGTGCCTTGGTCATGATCTATTGGAGGTGCCTGGGATCCCAATATCGGTTCCTAGTATCGCTCCTCGCGATTCGAATCGCGGAGTTTTGCATTGAGACTCCTCTAATCTACGTTTGCCAGCATGTTCCCAAGTTGGCGATTCCCGCGTATAGCGTTTACTTCTACACATACTGGCTGTTCTATGCCACAGAGGCAGTCGCAGGTTTTTTCGTCATCTTTGGCGTTTTCAGCTTAGCGATGGCTCCTCTTAGAGGCTTGGAGCGTCTCGGCCGGCTCATGTTTTACTGGGCCGGAGGTATCGCTGTTGCCCTGGCTATCGGGACAGCGTTCGGTCCCCACATCACCGCCAACAACTTCCTCATACGAGCGGTTACGGAGCTTCAACAGACTCAGAGCATTCTTACACTTTGCATGCTGCTCTTCGTCTGCCTTGCTATCCGTCCCATGGGTCTGTCCCACCGCAGCAAGATCTTCGGCGTGTGCCTTGGTTTAGGCGTCGTGGCCAGCTCAGACCTGATCAGCTCCGCGTGGCTCTCGCACTTGAGATCGGTTTACTCCATCTATGCCATTTTCAATGGCATAGCCATCCTGATCTCTCTGTCCATTTGGATCGGCTACTTCGCCATCCCCGAACCGAAACGCCGCATGATTGTCCTGCCGACCACATCGCCTTTTCTGCGCTGGAACCAGATCTCAGCTGCACTTGGCGACGATCCCGGGTACGTCGTCGTAGGAGATTTCACCCCTGACATGTTCGCGCCGGCCGAGGTCGAGATCATGCGGCGCGCCACCCTGAAAATGCGCGTACCGCTGACCAGCTAGCAGCCTTGCCAATCTTACCCGCGCGGGCCACCTCCCAATTTCTCAGGAAAGTTACTGCGCGTCCGCTTTGAAGATCTGCTCGGCAAAGAAGTTCTCCACCTTGGACTGATCGCGCAGCATCTCGAAGTACGCGCCTTTCAGCAGCTGCGAACGATTATCATGCAGCCCCTGCCGGATCCGTTGCTGAATCTGCGGCTCAGACACGTCATGCTGGCCGGCCGGATCTCTCGAGAGCAGCTGGAAGATCACGTACCCTCCGGGCTTCTTCGGGTCCTGCGCATCCGGAAAGGGGATGATATCGGTCACCTGCCCGGGTTTGAGCTTCGCGACAGCGTTGTAAACCGGAGGAGTCTTCATCAGATCCGGTTCGGCCATGGTCCCCATATCACCGCCCGAAGCAGAATTTCTCGGGTCCTCGGAAAAATTCATCGCGAGCGACCCAAAATCTTCCCCGGATTCGATCCGGTTGCGAAGCGCCAGAATCTTCTTGCGCGCCTCGGCGTCCGAGGTCGCCTTGCTGCCCTGCAGGTTCCCGGGCTGCGCCGAAGGTGTGGTGGTCACCAGAATCTGTGCTAAGTGGTACATAGGAAACGCGTTGTTGAACTCGCTTTTATGCAGTGCATAGTAGCTGGCGATGTCCGAATCCGAGATCGTAATCTTGGAGTTGATCTCCTTGTTCAGCAGCTTATTAATGGTCAGCGTCCGCCGGATATCCCGTTTGATCTGGTCACTCGATGTATGGCGCTGCGCCACCAGTTGGTTGAACTGTTCCTCGCTATACGGAGCCTTCATCTCGGCAAACTTCGCATCCACCTCTTCCGGCGTAGCCGTAAGGTTCATCTTCGCCGCGCGTTGCGCGATGATCTCTCCCGGAACAATCTGGTTATCCAGTAGGCCAAGCTTCTGCGCATCGGCCTGTTCCTCAGATGGCTTGCCCGCCTCCTCGGAGTCGCTAAGCTGAGCCTCGTACGCCCGATCCAGCTCCGTACGCAGAATCGGGTGCCCATTCACCGTCGCAACCACATCCGCCGAGTGGGTCGGGTGACAGCCCGCAAATGACAGCACAGCGGCGGTCAGCGTAAAAGCGGCGACTTTCTTCGGCACAGTCTGCAACCTCAACTTCTATTCTCCGACATTTTCCTGCTTCGGGCCGAGCGAACCGACACAGCTCAGCGCTCCTGAGCGTATTTGTGTGAGATGACGAACTGGATACGCAAATCCAGATTCGGCCCCTTGAACTCCGCGGGCAGCGGTGGGAACTGTCCCTGACTGGTGATACTGCTCCAGGCCGCTCTGTCGATGGCCGGGTCGCGCGTGCTGTCGTCAAGATGCATGTAGCTCAAGCGTCCATCCGGCTCAATCCGGAACCGGATCAACGTGGTGCCTTCCTTGTTCAACGGAGGCTCGGTTTCTTCAGGTAGCAGCGGGATCCACGCCGCGCGAATGCGCATTAGCAGCCTATTGATATACGGCCCAAAGTCGACACCCATGGTGTCTGACAGGATCTCCGCCTGTCCGCTGCCGCCGGTATGTCCTACCGAAGTGCTGAAGCCTCCCGCCCCACTCGCTCCACGGCTGCTCGTGGCGCCGCGAGCCAGATCCCGCATGCTCTGCGAGGCGGAAGGAGTGCTCCCAAAGTTGGGCCGCGGCGCGTCGGGGATCGCAGGCGACGACGGCGACGGGCTTGGACGCACCGGCACTGGTTTCGGCATGGGCAGTGGCAGCGGCTCCACACGCGCCTGCTGCGGCGGCGTCACCGGCTGGGGCTTCGGCGCCTCCGGCAGGTTGCGCGCAGGCGGCGGCGGTTTGGGTGTCTCGGCCGCTCGACGCATCGCCTGCAGCTGCTCCAGCGTCTTGCGGTCCAGCTGCCGTGGAGCGGCCTTCGGCTGCGCCGGCTTGGTCGACTTCGGCGTCGCCAGCTTCGACAGGTCCTTCGGCAGATCGAGGTACGTCAACTCTTTTTCGTGCTGGCGAATCGCGTCTGCCGGCATCACGATCTTGCCCTGGTGAAAAAGCACCCTCGGCCCGTAAAACAGAAACCAGGTCAACGCAAGGTAGACGAAGATCGAGATATAGATGGCTTCACGAAAACGCCCGCGAGCACGCTCGTCGTCGATCGCATCGAGCATCTGCAGCAACTCATGCTGCTCAAGCTCGCCATACCGCCCGGCACGCACCTTCAACGGAGCGACCTGAACCGGCTCACGAGGGGGCGTCTGCGACGGATTGTCAGGCGTTTCGGTCAAAGGCATCGAGGCTTCTTAAGTCAGACGTTCGGAATGGAGGATAAGTTCTCCCACAGGCACACGTGGCCCCGTCGCGGTTAGGGTATCTGCGTTCCAGTGTAGTGGAGCCGGCCCCATCGCTCGCGAAAGACGCGCTGCCCCGTCGCAATTAGACTGGGTCAGTGACCTCTGGATTTCATAGTGACTGCAGGGCCGTGGTACTCACCATCAGCGATCGCTGCGCTGCCGGCACCCAGGAAGACCGTTCCGGACCAGCCGTGGTGCGCATGCTGCAGACCGCCGGCATGCCCAAACCGCAAACGGCCACATTGCCGGACGAGCTCGGCGAGATTGCCCACGCCCTGCGTCACTACGCCGCCCAGGCCGACCTGATCGTCACCACCGGAGGTACCGGCCTGACCATCCGCGACGTCACTCCGGAGGCGACCCGCCTAGTTTGCGACCGCTTCGTCGAAGGCCTGAGCGAGCGCATGCGCGCCGAAGGCGTCCGGCAAACCCCGCTCGCCGCACTTAGCCGTGGCGTCTGCGGCTGCATCGGCGAGACGCTCGTTCTCAATCTCCCCGGCAGTCCCGCCGGAGCTGAAACCTCGCTCGCCGCTATCCTCGACCTGCTGCCTCACGCCCTCGACCTGCTCCGCGGCCGCGCCACCCAGCACACCCCGCCGCACCGAGCGCAGCCATGAGCCCGGCCGCCTTCCTGCTCAAGGTCCCCTGGGCCAAGATCGGTGCCTGGCTCGTCAGGGCCAAGCTGTGGCTGGTTGCGGTCCTCAAACCGTTCGGCGTCTGGGGCCTGCTCGCGCTATCCACGCTCGATTCGGCGATCCTGCCGCTGCCCTTCCTCGATCCGCTCATCGTCAGCTACGGCGTGCAAATTCCCGCCCGGGCCATCCTTTACGCCTTCATGGCCGCAGTCGGTTCGGCCATCGGCAGCATGCTGCCCTACTATGTCGGCCGCGCCGGCGGCGAGCTCTTTCTGCTCAAGCGCATCAACCGCGATCGTTACGAAAGGCTCCGCGACCGCTTCGAGAAGCAGGAGTTTCTCGCCATCATGCTGCCCGCGATGTGCCCGCCGCCCATGCCGGTCAAGATCTTTGAGCTCGCGGCGGGCGTCTTTGAAATGCGGCCGCTCTCTTACTTCCTGGCCATCTGTTCGGGCAAGTTTCTGCGCTTCCTCATCGAATCGCTGCTGGTCATCGTTTACGGCCCTGCCATCCTGAACACGGCGCTGCACGTCATGCGCCAGCACATGAACCTGGTGCTCGGGCTGGTAGGCGCGGTGATCTTCGCACTTGCTGTTTACATCCTGCGCAAGATCTTCGACCGCCGCCGCGGCATCGTCCTGCCAGTCGAAGAGGCATCGCACCTCGAAGTCACGCACGACGACGCGCTATAGCCTACAAGACGGGAACGCGGACAGGACGGACAAGAGCGGATCTGCGCAGTTCAACCATCGAGATCGGCTTCGTCTTGTGTTTTGGACCACAAGCCAGATTGAAGCGCGTTGTCATGTCCAACAACCGCAAGCGTGACGCGGATCAGACGGAAGCCAGCCAAGACTCAGGGTTGAAGGTCCAGATCTAGGATCCACTCTTATCCGTGTTCATCCGTCTGATCCGCGTTCCAGCTTTACTTCTGCACCCGCCCACCCATAGTCATCTCAACCACTCGCTGCCCCTCCGGAGCCGTCATATCCAGGATCACCGTAGCCCCCAGCGGCGGCGTCCTTCCGCTCGTCCGCAGCAGAGCCGTGTCATACAAAAACCTCGCATCCGTAAACGTTACAGCCGTCAGTGGATGGCGCGGATTCTCGTCGACCTCGCCCTGCGACAGCACCGGAAATATCGACCAGTCCAGGTACACCTCGCCCAGGTACGTCCGTTTCGCCGCCAGCAGCGCCAGCGTCGTCTCCGGCTTGTAAAACGTATCCGCCGGGCTGGCCGGCTGCACCAGCTCCCGATGCGTGTCGATCAGCATTCGCTGGTAAAGCCTCGGCGTCTCCAGAACCACGTGCCAGACAAACGGATTCGTCGGCTCCGGACTGGCAAACATCCGCTCCGTATCCGGCAGCTGATTCTGTTCCGCAATCTCCAGCGCTTTTCCGTGCTCCGTGTACCGCAGCGCGTACAGCGCGGCCACGCCGACCAGTCCCGCCACCGCCCAGCCTCGCCCGGCAAACTTCGGCTTGCGCGCCCCCACCTCCGCATTGATCAAGCCAAACAGCCACGGCAGCACCAACGTCCCCGCCAGCAGCGCCAGCAGCAACGGCTCCACGATGAACACGAACGACCCCGCATACCACCGCGGGTTGAACGGAAAGAACGGCCGGATGCCGTAGTTGTTGGTCCAATCCAGCAGTAGATGGCTCAGCAGCGCCACGAGGCACCCGACATACAGCCACCCCCAACTCACCGGCGCCCGCCTCTGCGGCTTCCCCCGCACCCGATGCAGCAGCCAGAACCCGCCTACTACCAGCGCCGCCTCAAACGGCAGTCCAACAAACGTATGCGTGATGCCGCGATGATGCTGGAATCCCGTCACCGGCCCAAGCACCGACCAGGCCGTATCCACATCCGGGAACTCCGCCGCGATCGCCATCGCCGCCGTCGCGTACGCCGCCTTGCGATTCAGCCCGGCCCGCGCCAACACCGCGCCCGTCAGCAGATGCGTCACTGGATCCATCCCTCTGAGCATACCTGCCCTGACCTCCTATACTGAACACCCATGCCCCGCGCCACCCCCGCCCACCCGATCCAGGCCCAGATCGACGCCCTCCGCGACGAGCTTCGCCACCACGAGCACCTCTACTACGTCCTCGACGCGCCCGTGCTCACCGACGCCCAGTACGACGAGCGCATGAACCGCCTCAAGGCCCTCGAAGCCGAGCACCCCGACCTCCTCACGCCCGACTCGCCCACCCAGCGCGTCGGCGGCAAGCCAGCCAACGGCTTCAGCAAGGTCGCGCACTCCCGCCCCATGCTCTCGCTGGACAACGCCTACAATCCAGACGACTTGCGCGCCTGGGACACCCGCGTCCGCGCCGCCCTGCCGCAGTCCGAACCGCCCGCCTATACCTGCGAGCTGAAGCTGGACGGCCTCTCCCTCGCCCTCCATTACGAGCCCGACGCCCACAACGGAGCCCGCCTCCTCCGCGGCCTCACCCGCGGCGACGGCGCCATCGGCGAAGACGTCACCTCGAACGTCCGCACCATCCGCTCCATCCCCCTCCACATCGACGCCGCCCACCTCGCCGCCGCGCACCTGCCCCAAGCCTTCGAGGTCCGCGGCGAATGCGTTATGCCCCAGACCGCCTTCCGCAAGCTCAACGAAGAGCGCGAAGCCGCCGGCCAGACCCCCGCCGCCAATCCACGCAACGCCGCCGCCGGCACCATCCGCACCCTCGAGCCCAACATCGTCGCCCAGCGCCGCCTCGACTTCTACGCCTACTTCCTGCTCGAGCCCACCGGCGAAACCCTGCTCCCGCGCCAGTCCGAAGCCCTCGCCGCCCTCGGCAAGGCCGGCATGCGCGTCAACCCGCAGCTCGCCACCGTCGCCTCCATCGACGAGGTCCTCGCCTTCATCGAGCGCGCCGAGCCCCTCCGCGACACCCTCGGCTACGAGATCGACGGCATCGTCGTCAAGGTCGATTCCGCCGCCCAGCAGCGCCGCCTCGGCTTCACCGGCAAGGCTCCCCGCTGGGCCATCGCCTACAAGTTCGCCGCACGCGCCGGCCTAACGCGCCTCAACGGCGTGCTCTTCCAGGTCGGCCGCACCGGCAAGGTTACGCCCGTGGCCGATCTCGCGCCGGTGCTCATCGGCGGCACCACCGTCGCCCGCGCCACACTGCATAACGCCGACGAAATCGCCCGCCTCGGCGTCCGCATCGGCGACTTCGTCTCGGTCGAGCGCGGCGGCGACGTCATCCCCAAAATCACCGGCGTGGTCCCAAACCCGCATCCAGACGATCAGCACCCGCGCGGCACCGTCGACATCGTCTTTCCGCGGGAATGCCCCGCCTGCCGCAGCGCTCTGGTCAAGGAAGAGGGCGAGGTCGACTGGCGCTGCGTCAACGCAAGCTGCCCCGCCCGCCTCCGTGAAGAGCTCATCCACTTTGGCTCCCGCGGCGTCATGAACATCGAGGGCCTGGGCGACGCCATGGTCGCTCAGCTTCTCGGCCAAACCGCCGAGGTCCTTCCGATCGAAAGCATCGAGGAAACAACGGCACCCCCGGTCGTGCGCACTCCTCTCATCCACTCCCTCGCCGACCTCTACCGCCTCCAGAAGGACCAGCTCGTCGCGCTCGAGCGTGTCGGCGACAAGACCGCCCAGGCCTTGCTCGACGAGATCGCCCGCTCCCGCTCCGCACCCTTGGCCCGCGTGCTGCTCGGCCTGGGCATCCGCTTCGTCGGCGAGCGCACCGCCGGTCTTCTTGCCGCGCACTTCGGTTCCATCGACGCCCTCATGGCCGCGACCATCGAAGACCTGACCGCCGTCACCGAGGTCGGCCCCAAGGTAGCCGAGTCGCTCTACGAGTTCTTCGCCGAACCGCGCAACCAGGCGCTCATCGCCGACTTCAAAGCCGTCGGCCTCACCATGACGGCCGAAAAGCGCGTCACCACCACGCACCTGGAAGGACTCACCTTCGTACTTACTGGGACATTACCGACTCTCACCCGCGAGGCCGCCAAGGACCGCATCGAGTCTGCCGGAGGTCGCGTCTCCGGTACCGTCTCAAAAAAAACCGATTACGTCGTCGCCGGCGAAGAAGCCGGGTCGAAGCTCGAGCGGGCGCAGACACTCAACGTCAAGGTTCTTGATGAGCCCGGACTCCTGTCGCTTCTAAGCGGAACTCCAGAGAAAACAGAAGACCCGCTGCTATGATCTCCCAGCAAGCCATCCACTCCCGAGGACCAAACATGTCTCTGCATCCTGCGCGACTGTACTCTCTACTGCTTCTCTCTGCCCTGGCAGGCGCCGCATCGGCCCAGACCAACGTCGGCACGACTTCCACCAATGTGACCCTGGGCAATCTCACCTTCGGCGCCAACAACGGCAATCCCACCGGCACCGATGACACCATCATCGGCGTCAACGCCGGAACCGCGCTGACTACCGGGCGCGAGATGACCATCATCGGCTTCCTCGCCTGCCCCGCCTTCGACGGCACCCAAGTGCCAAACGCCGGCCCGGAGAACGGTCTGACCACCTGCATCGGCTCCCAGGCCGGCCTCAGCATGGTCTCGAATGGCGCCTTTCCCTCGATCGACAACGTCTTCATCGGCCAAAAGGCCGCGCTCAACATGACTGCTGCTGCGGAAGAAACGCTGATTGGCGTCCATGCCGGCGCGGGTATCGGCACCGGAAGCGGCGACACCATCGTCGGCACGCACTCGATGGACGGACCCGTGCCGCTCAACTCGCTTCACAACACCGTCATCGGCAACTTCTCCCTAAACGCGCCCGGGGACAAAGATCACATTATCGTCATCGGATCGGGGGCGGCCGGAAACCTCGGAGTCGCCAACCAGGCCATCATCATCGGTTCCACGGCAAACAATCTCACCTCTGCCTCGCAGGCCGTCATTATCGGCGATAACGCAGGCAACTACGGCACCAACGTCACGCAAAGCGTCATCATCGGCTCGCAGGCCGGTCTCAACACTCCCTCAGGCGCAACCATCGTTGGACCGTTTGCCGCGGCCAACGCAACCAGCCCAGGAACCTTCATCGGCCTTGGGGCCGGCGGCAGCGTCACCACCGGTAACTACAACACCTGTATCGGCTTCCAGTCCTGTGGCAATCTGTCGACCGGCGCCAACAACACCACCATCGGCACCGCCGCTGGCTTCGCGCTCACCGGCAACGAGTACCGCACGGTCGCCATCGGCGACGGCGCCACCACCATCAACGGAGCCTCAAACGCCATCCAGATCGGTTACGGGTTCAACGGCGTCTCGAACTCGGTCCAGTTCAATCAGACCCAGGTCGTTGACGGCAATGGCGACCTGCACACCGGCACCAACGCGCCGGGCGCCGGAGACCTATGCACCCCGGGCGCCATCCGCATCGTGCTGCCATACATCTACGCCTGTGTCGGCACCAACCAGTGGATGCGTGCCGCACTTACAACATACTGAAGGTACATGTTGCTCGACAGCTCGGCTGTCAAGTACCCACAGCCATGAAGCTCTTTATAATGTAGGACTTGCACGTGGCATAAATAGCCCGTGCAAGTCGCTATAATAAGAAGTAGAGTTTTTGCAGTCCCTTTGCTTCCTTCTTGTCATTCCGCAGGGATCTGCTTTGTCGTTCTTGGACTTAGCCCCGAAAGTCCGTACCGAAGTCCAGACCTAAGTTTTTTCTTTCGAATACTTTGCGTACTTTCGGGGGGTGGGTGGGTACCTACCGGATCTGCACCAGGTCCTGCGCCTCGGAGGAAGTAGGCGGGGCCGTCTCCGGATGCTGCGGCGCGCGCCAGTGGTCGATGTAGCTGACCTGGTGGACGCAGCTGATGGTGCAGTTCGGCGAGCAGCTTTTCTCCGTCAGGAACTCGCGCTCCACGTCCGCACGCTGGTAATCCGCCAGCGGCACGCCAGGGTAGCCGCGCTGCTGCGAACAGTAATGCACCAGGCCGAACTCGCATATATATAGATAGCGGGATCCCGCACGGCAGCGCCAATCGTTCGGCTCGCCATTCGCGATCGCCTCCTGAAACTGGTTGAAGCGAGAGTAACTCCGCCGCGTCAACTTCCGTACGCGGTCCCACACCGCGCGCTCGGCCTCGCCCAGCGGCTTGAGTTGCCCGCTGCCGTCATGAATGATGCCGATAGTTGAGGAGAAGCCCAGCCCCAGCGCACGCTGGCTCACCGTATACGCATCCTCCGGGTTGGCCACGCCCCCACCCACCACGGAGTTGATGTTCACATGAAAATCGGCGTGCTCGGCCAGCATCCGCAGCTTCGCGTCGAGCACCTTCAGGCTCTTCTTCGAGACCGCGTCCGGCATCACGTTGTCGATCGAAATCTGCATGTGGTCGAGCCCCGCCCGGTTTAGCCGCTCGATCCGCTCCGGCATCAGCAGGTAGCCGTTGGTGATCATGCCCGCGATCGCGCCCGTCTTGCGGATACGCGCGATCACCCGGTCAAGCTCCGGATGCAGCAGCGGCTCGCCGCCCGAGATCGTAATCACCGACGTGCCAAGCCGGCCTAGATGATCAATCCGCCGCTCCATCTCGTCGATTGGCACGGCAGCCGAGTGGTCATCGTATTCATTGCAGTAGGTGCAGGCCAGGTTGCAGCGGCGCATCGGCACGATGTGCGCCATGTAGGGATGCGAGGTCGACGCCAGAGCCGAGCCGATCGAGCCCAACTCACGCAGCTTGCGGGTCGCCGCCTTCCAGCGCCGCGCGGGAGTCATGCGAATCCCGGTGATCTCCTGCGCAGCAAGCGCGCCCGTGTGTCCTTCAGCCATGAGATTTAGTATAAATCCGCTGGAGCGGCGTGGGTCAGAGTTGTGTGAGCCTGGCCAGCGCTCCAGATACGGGCCGAACCGCAGGGAGTGACGGGTACTGGATCGAAGAGCGTCGCTTGATGTCCGGCGTGAGCGTGACGGTTCTCTCCTGGCGGTCGCGGACGATGACTACCGTCACGGGCCGACCCTTCGCATCGCGGATCGCCTTCGCCCACTGGGTCATGCTCGCCAGCGTACGCGAGTCCGCCCGAACGACCACATCGCCGGCGCGAATGCCCGCCATGGCAGCCGGGCTGTTGTTATCCACGCCCCGCACCAGCAGGCCCGTGCCGGTAGACACACCGAAGAACGATGCGAGCTGCGGCCCGACTCGTTCCAGCATCGCGCCCGTATAGGTAGGGCTGGTGAGCAGGCTGCCGAGAAAGCTCTTGCCGGATTTCGGAGGAGGAAGCGGCGCGGCCGGAGCCACCACCGAGGAGGCCTCGGCTGGCCCCGCCGCCACACCGTCCGGAGCCGAAGCCGGCAAAACCGGCGGCGTACTCAGGTGCCGCTCCCACGCCTGCCGCTCCACCTCTTCGCGATCGGCCATCTGCGCGGTCACGGTCATCTGCTGGCCCTCGCGCAGGATGATGAAGACCACGGTACGCCCCGGCGGCGTATCATGAAGCATCTTGCGGATTTGCTCCTCGCCTTCAATCGCAACTCCGTTCATCTGGGTCACGACATCGCGCTCGCGCAGGCCCATCTTGCCAGCCGGACCATCGTGATCGACGTGCACAACCTCAGCCCCGCGAGCCTCTTTCAGCTTCAAGGCCGGCACTTCATCGTCGTTCACATCCCGCACGTCGACGCCGAGGTAACTCTGCCCGTGGCCGAGACCGCTATGCTGCCGTGCGAGCGGCCGCAAGGAACCTGGAAACGGAGACGCCACTGAGACAGCCGTATGCGTCGCCAGCATCAAGCTCGCGGCCAGGCCCAGTCCTCGGTAGCGCACACTTTGCATCATCTTTGCTCCCGCCTCAGCTATCGAGAATCCATCTACTGAAGAGAGCCGCTGCCCTGAAGCGCCTGCGTACTGACTGTGCGAAGGTACGGGTTTTCGTCGGTCGTCGAGATCGTTCGCAGTACCTGCCGCACGCTGCTGTCGCTCTGCACAGGCTGAAGCAGGGCGATGGCCCTGGTCCGCACGGCTGCGCTCGAGTCGGTCAGAGCCACCTGCGCCACCGCATCACGCACGCTCTCATCCTGGCTGACATACCGCTGCATGCCTTCCAGCACCCGGAGCCGCACCGCCGGGCTGCGATCGGTTCGAAGGACAGTCAACAGCGTCGGCCGAATCCCCGAGCCATCCGCCTCGGCCTTGCATCCATGCCCAACCTTGCACTCCCCTGCCAGGATTCCCACGGATTGCGCCTGAACCACGTTGCTTGCGGCGGCCTGGGTGCCGACCAGCAGTAACCGCCGAATCTGGGGATCGTCCAGCGTTCCCTGAGCCATCTCCGGCACAACCCGGTTGTAGCTGACCTGCACCATCTCTCCCGGAAGCTGCGTGATCGCCGAGATGGTCGAAACGCCGCCTCCATTTGGGCTCGAAATAAACACCGGAACGGCAGGACGCGGAGTGTGCGCTACTTCGTAGCGATGGGAGAAGTTCCCGCTCAGAAATCCAACGCCGACCAGGAGAGTCGCGAGCGCGGGTGCACCTTGAAGATCCCGCAGCCAGGAGATGGCATTCACCTGCAACCCGGTCAGAAAACCATGCTGCGGCATTGCGTCCAGCGCCTCATCCAGGCGCACCCGGCTTTGCGCCAGCAGATTCGGATCAGGGTCACACAGAGGGTGCAACGCCAGAGCTTCACTCATCTCCCGGAGTGCTTCAAGCTCCTGACGGCAAGCTGCGCACGCCATCAGATGCTCTTCCACCCAAACCGCTTCCTCGTCCGGGAGTTCCTCATACGCCGCAAGCATAACGCTGTCGCGTACACGTTCACATGTCATGGTCTTTCGCCTCGCCCAGCCTCAAAACTTCTACTGCCACACCGCTTCCGGGTCTTTGCCCGGTAAGTCCAACTGTTCTTGCCACTTCTACAATCCGCGCAACTCCGCTAAATTTAACCTCAGCTTGCGGGTCGCGCGAAAGAGCGTGTTCTTTGCCGTCTCTTCTGTCGTGCTCAACATCTCTCCAATGGTCCGGAGCTTCAGGCCTTGATAGTGCTTGAGCTCAAAGACTGTGCGCTCGCGCGGGGTCAGCTTATCGAGGGCCTGAGCGATACGCTCGCCCATCACCTTCCGGTCCAGCTCCCGGCCCGGGTTCGCCATGGCGCGCCCGTCCGTAACGTTGGCCATCAGGTCCATCTCGTCGCCGCTCGCGTCGACCACCGTGGCCGGATCCTCGCGGCGCGACTTTCTCCGCCGCAACTGGTCGAGGCAAAGGTTCGTCACAATCCGGTAGAGCCACGTGTAAAACGAGCACTCGAAGCGAAAATTTCCCAGGTGGCGATATGCCTTGATGAACGCATCCTGGTGCACATCCTGCGCGTCCTGCTCATTGCCGAGCATATGGAGGGCGAGCCGGAGCACGCTTTGATCGTAACGACGTACAAGCTGATCAAACGAGGTGCGATCGCCCTTCTGCGCTTCCCGGATCAGCTCATCGTCCTCCAGGCGCTGTTGCGCGCGCGCATCCATTTGCGCCTGCGTCAGCTTGCCGCCGCGCGTGCCGGAATGGACCGCCGCCTTCGCCATAGGCGTCGATTCTACGCTAATCGCCTGTCCGAAACCAGGACGGCGCAGCGCAGCCATCACGGGTGACAGAACTGCCTTTGCTTCTAAACCGAACGTTTCCGCGCTCATACGCAATCCGACTCCGGAGTCAGAAAATTAAAGCTAAAGAATAGACCGCGGCTGCCAAAAAAGGTAATCAGGAGCTTTTTCCCCTCCGCAGGAGCTATGCTTTGCGCGATTACACTAACCTGATGTCTCTCTTCTTCAACCCGGCATCCTCCGCAAACGAGTGGGTGCACGCACACTGCGACGGCGGCTCGCGCGGCAATCCCGGCCCCTCCGGCTATGGAGCCGTTGTGACCGACGCCGAGGACAACACGCTCGCCGAACTAGCCGAGTATCTCGGCATTCGCACCAACAACTATGCCGAATACTCCGGCTTGCTAGCCGTGCTCGCCTGGGCGCTCGAGCACGGGCACACCCACCTGAAGGTGGTCTCGGACTCCGAGCTGATGGTGAAACAGATCCAAGGCAAGTACAAAGTCAACTCGCCCGACCTGAAGCCCCTATGGCAGGAGGCTCGCAACCGCATCGCCCGGCTACAGGCTTTTGAGATCAGCCACGCGCTGCGTCACAAGAACAAAGCCGCCGACGCGCTCGCCAACCAGGCGATGGACAAAGGCATGCGCAAGGGAGGCGTGGTGTCCGTGCCGGTCGAGTCGCTCCCGTTGCGTCCCAGGGCGACAGCAGCTGCCGTTTCCCCGTCCGCAAAGTCGCCCGCCGTAACCCTTGAACCCGTCGAGCCTCGATCGCGTCCCACTTCCCCCACCATGCTGCGCGGCTTTACCCGCGATGGCGCGGTGCACCTGCTCGGCGGCGTCACGCTCCCGGACGGCATCTTCGTCAAGATCATTCGCGAGTGAAGATACGGGCGGCCATTTCCATGCTGCCGCTGGCGGCCTGTTGCACCTGGGCGCAACAGGCTTCTCGACCGGCGACCGCGCCGCAATCGGCGACTGTTACTTCAGCGGAGCCCTTGCCGCTCAACGCTCCCGACGCGGTGGATCGGTCCGTGCGCACGCTGGACGCAAGCGATCCGGCGACCCAGCCGTTATTTCAGTCTTCGGTAGATTACCTGCGCCTCGATCCTTCGGTGAGCCTGATCGAACGCAGCCCGGCGGGCGTGCAGGCTGATATCTCGATCCGCGGCACAACCTTCGAGCAGACGCTTGTGCTGTTGGACGGCCTGCGCCTGAACGATCCGGAAACCGGTCATCTGAACCTCGACCTGCCGCTGCCCATCGAAGCGGCCGCTCGCATCGACGTCCTGCACGGCTCAGGTTCGACCTTTTTCGGCTCGGACGCCATCGGCGGCGCAATTAATCTGATCACCGCTGCGCCGGTCCGAGCCTCCGGGATGCTGCGGCTGGGTGGCGGCAACCTGGGCTCGACCGAGCAGCACCTGGAGCTCTCCGGAGTCGCGCCGAGCTTTGCCGCCACGCTGACCGGCGCGCGCGACACCTCAGACGGCTTCCTGTACGCCGGCCAAAACGATCGCGGGTTCCACGCGAATGTCCTCGCGCTGGACAGCTTTCTGACCGCGGCCAAAGCGCTCGCCCCGACGGAGATCCTTCTAGGTGCCTCCGACCGGCCGTATGGCGCAAACCTGTTCTATGGCCCATACGAGTCGAGCGAACGCACGAAGGGCTGGTTTGCCGCGGTGCGTCAGCCGCTGCCGGCAAACTTCTTCGCGGACTTCGCCTTCCGCCGCCACACCGACCTGTTTGTCCTCGAGGTATTCGATCCAGCGCTTTACGAAAACAACCACGTAGACAGCCTCTGGCAGACTGACCTGCGGCGGACGCAGACCGTTGCGCACGGCTTCGACCTGGCCTACGGGCTTGAAGCCGACGGAGACGCCATTCGCAGCAGCAACCTCGGCCGGCACGCGCGCAACCAGGGCGCGGGCTACGCCAACGTTTCGTTTCACTCGCTCAGACGCCTCACTTTTTCGGTCGGCGCGCGGGAGGAGATCTTCCGCGGGCCAGCCTCGGTCTTCTCGCCGTCCGCGTCTGCAGGCTTCTTCTTCGGCCACGGTCTCCGCGCGCATGCAGCCGCCGGGCGCGGCTTCCGCCTCCCGACCTACGTTGACCTCTATTACTCGGATCCGACGACGATCGGCAATCCAACCCTGAAGCCCGAGACCTCACAGAACTACGAGGGCGGCCTGGACTGGGTGCCGGCGCTGGGCTCGGTGGGGAACCAGCCGCGCCTGCGGCTCAGCGCGACGGGCTTTACGCTGCGGCAATCGAACGCCATCGACTACTCCAAAGACTCGCTCGCGGCGCCCTACCAGGCGACCAACGTGGGTCATCTTGCCTACTCCGGGGTCGAGTCGCTCGTGACAATCCGGCCCTCGGCGACGCAGACATTTGATCTCGGAGAGACGTTCCTTCACGCCGCGCCGCCGCCGGCCGGGCTCATCTCCGAGTACGCCTACAACTACGCGAGCCACGATGCCAGCTTCGCCTGGCAAGGGATTTTTGCCTCGGCCCAGATTGCCGCACGCACCCAGGTCTCCGTCGTTCAGCAGGCGGGGCGAACCGCCTACCCGTTGTGGACTGTCGGTCTGACCCGTACGCGGGGCCTGGTGCGGCCGTACGTCAGGGCCGACGACCTGGCCAACGTCCACTACCAGGAGCTTCCAGGAGTCCCGCTACCAGGCCGGACCATTCTTGCTGGTATCACGTTGACGTGGCGAGAGCAGTGATTCTGCGGCAGCTACTTCGCCAGCTCCGTCTTCACCATGTCGCTGACCATTTTGCCGTCCGCCCGCAGACCGCTTGCGAGCAGCCGCTGCTGCACCACGCGCATCGCCGGCCCGATATCCTTCGGCCCGGGCTTCGCGCCGTCGTTGCCCGCCGCCAGGTGGTGGAGTGCGCCCATGACTACCGTGCGGACCTCATCCTCACTGGCCGACTGCGGCAGATAGCCCTCGATCATGCCGATCTCGGTCTGCTCCTTCTCCGCAAGCTCCGGACGACCGCCCTTGGTAAACGACTCGACCGACTCGCGCCGCTGCTTGATCAGCGTCGTCAGGATCTGGGCCTCTTCGCCGTCCGTCAGCGATTCGCGCTTGTCGATCTCCTTGCTCCTGAGCGCCGCCTTTACCATCCGCAGGGTCGTCAGCGTGTGCTCATCCTTGGCCTTCATGGCAGTGATGATGTCCTTGCCTATCCGGCTGCCGATGCTGGCCGGCTTGGCCCCGGTCTCCGCGCTGACGCCTCCGCTGTTCGGCTTTTCTTCCTGCGTCTCCTGCTCGCTCATGGTGGCTCCCTCGCCGTCTTATCTTACCTCCACGCTTCAGGCCCTTGCCGAGGCTACCAGGGCGTCGCCGAACCATGCCCAAAGCGATAACTCACCCCCACCGAGACCAGCGGGAAGAAGCGCAGCCAGGAGGGAATGTCGCTGTTGATCAGATTGGGCGATCAAGGCTGCTGGACGATGAGCCTGCCCAGCACAAATCGCGAGGCCGCAAGAGCGAGGACGTCGCGAGCAGGGGACAGCTTTCCAGCGTGTCATTATGCCCTTGGTGCGAGCGACAAACCTGCCCGACACCTTGCGAACAGGAGAGCAGATGCGACTTCTGGATGCTCCGACACGCGAGAGAAATCGTTTTAGCCGGCGATTATGGTTTTCGGCTCGATGATGCTGTTTTCAAAGAACTCACCAACTTCCATGTGCCCGTCCTACGAAAGCTAATCTAAGCGACCCGACAAAAGTCTCAGATGCACAATTACATAATGTTTTTGGTCTATCGCTCCTACGGAGCAATGTCCGCCAGTTGCATCCCTCATCAGGCTGGAGCCTTCAAACCATGTCCCCACGCCAATCTCGAAGGATTCCAGAGTCTGAGGAACGTTGGCCACATCTGTGCTGGAGCTGGCGATCGTCGTCGAGACCAGAATGTTCATGCCGACCTCACCGCCTTGTCCATCCGAGGCTTCCCACCGACCGGCGATATCCTCGGGGCGAGATAGTTCCTGTGCGCTCAACGCGGTGGGTAAGCTGATTCCCAACAGGATCAACCACACAGTGGAGCACGTTTTCACGTTTCCTCCCTGAAGATCAAGCGAGCTGGATAGATAGACCCCGCCTCTCTACACATTGTTCCCTGATTCCTTCTCCAGCCACGGTCTTATGAATAATGATGACCGTCGACCTTCGCTATGCGCCCGTGAGTCAGCATGTCGGCAAGAGCCGGCAATTGCCGCAACGCCGTTCCGAGAAAATCGGAAGCGTCTTAGTTGTTGAACCACTCTTCATTGCCCCAAAGCGAGATAGCGATGACCGCTAACACAATGCCGATAGCTCCTGCTGTCCACCTCACCCAAGGGACTATTGGCTCATCCAGGCCCGTGCTTCTACTCGGATGCTCAGGATCGTAGAAGATGGCGAACTTGTGTCCTTCTTCCACTGGGGAGGTCGTAACGTATTTTCCTTGGAAGAGACGATTGTCGCCTTTGTAAGAAAAGGTCACAACGTACTCGGTAAGTGGATAATCCTGTTCACTGTGGCTCCAAGGAAAGTAACTCCGCCTGATCGAAACAACTGTGGCCTCGGCTTCAATCCAATCATCTCCGTTTTGGACCCCAAGAGACCCCACGCTGAAATTCTAATTCCTGAAGTCAGGTTGTCGGCAAAAGCGGTGTCTGTGTATCTAACCCAATTCCCAGTGGTATCACTTCGAGGGCAGGGTCCCATCACCAGAATGGGCATCTTGGTCTTCCGAAGGACGCGCCAGCTGGCCTTGCGGCAGGTATGCGATTCGTAACGGCTCGTCTTGCCACGAGACGACGGAGCAGAGTGTCAGGATCAGGTGCATGCTCCTGCGTGGAAGCCTGACCAAGCCTCAAGACGTGCATCGGCGATCTCGCATCAACCAATGTTATGCCTGGCTTTACTGAGTTGCCCAAGCGTAGGTGACAGTCTGACGGAGGTGTGAGTCGACGGTGCGCTCGACGACGCGCTCGGACTGGAGATGGGCGAACGTGTCTGACAGCGAGCCGAGATTCCGGGAGAAGAAGGTGGGGGTGGAGGTAACACCGGTCCCGCCGCCAGGTGTGAGTTGAGCGGTGTTCCCGGCGTTACGTGGCTGGTTGTTGGTGCCGTCGATGAGCGAGGTCAGTCGAAGGTAAGGCGCGCGCTGGCTAGAGTGATTGAATGCAGCGATCAGGTCGGCAGGTATGGATGGTGTGTCGGGGGGTGCGGCGGCGGCGTTGTGCAGGAGACCCGCGAGCAGGGCTCGGTCGTCGGCGACAAGGATAAGGTTTCCTTGTGCCGGGGTTGAGGAGAGCGCAAAGAAGAGTGGGCACGGGCCGGTGAGCGCGTAGAGGGCGTCGCCGGAAGCCTTGAACTCGATGCCGATGCTGGCGGTCGTCAGCGAGCCGCGGAGGGTCTGCTGCAGGGCGGATGCAAGGGCTTGCGGGTTCGGGAGGCTGGCTGCGTGCAGGATAACAGCGGAGTGGATGGCAACCCAGAGGCCGTCTTGCTCCGTGGGAGGCTGCGCGGAGGAGAGGGTGAGCACAGCGTCGAGGCCGGTGGATTGAATGACTTGCGCGAAGCCATCGGTGGAGGCGGACGCGGAGACAGGAGGCAGGGTATCGATGCGTGTTTCAAGATCGCCGGCGGAGCCTGTCTGCGGCGTGTCGAGGCTGGGGTGGGGGGCGTATTCGCCGTCCGGTGGCGGTGCGGTAAAACTGCCGAGAAGCTTTTCCTGAATGGCAGTGACCGCGACGGACGGGTCCTTTGTCGCAACGATGCGGTAGACCCCGGTGGAGGGTGGCGCGAGCGAGGCGAGGGACGCGAGGCTGCTGGCAGGGGTATCTGTCCCTAAAGATTTGGGGAGCAGAACGCGTTCTTCGCGGAAGCGTCCGGGCTCGATGTAAAGATCTGAGGCGGCGGCGCGGAATTGCCGGGTCCAGGTGATATTGCGTTGGATCCAGTAGGAGCGGAAGTGGGGGTCCACCGCAATGCGATCGAGGTTGAGCATCATGTGCAGGACAGGGCCAGGACTTTCCGCCGGAAGTGCGGCGGAGACGTCGCGGAACCATGGCTCCTGGCGGACGGAGTTTGCCGGCGAGGGTGCGGTGATGAGCCTGAGTGCATTCGCAACGAGATCTTCCCGGGTGGCGAGCAGGACCAGATCGCCGAGAGGGGATGGGACGCGAGCGAAGGCGACCGTACTGTAGTCAGCGCCGGAGGTTCGGAGATAGAAGTCGTAGTTGCCGGCGTGGCGTCGCTCGAAGCTGGTGCGCGCCTGAAAGAGCTGGCTGCGATCCGCCTGCGCGGCGGGCATGCGGGTTATGTAGAGGAATTCGAGCTTGCTGATGTCGTACCAGGCGAAGACGGATTCTTCTCCGGCGACCTGGTCGAGGAGGTCGACCCCGGTGGGAATGCCTGCTGCCTTGGCGAAGCTGGTTTGCGCATCGCTGAGGCGCCCGAACAGGCGTGAGTTTTGGAAGACGGAGTAATTAGCGGATGCGAGCCAGCTTTTGCTCTCGTTCGAGTTTGTCCACTTTCTCAGGAGGGAGGCGAAGTCGGGCGACTCGATGGTGAGCAGCGCATCCTGCGGAACATAGGCGGTGAGCGGTGCGGGCGCGGGGCGTTGCGCGGTACGGATCTGGTAAGCGACGGCGAGGGTGGTGGCGGTAAGGAGCAGAAAAGCGAGAAAGGCACGGACTTTCAATGGCTTTCCTCCTGGTGAACCGTAGAGGCAGTGAGACGCGGACGAACCTGCCTGGACTGCTCAAGGGCGGCGTGTAGATCGGGACGTCGGAGGCTGTTCAGTCGAGCGAGCAGGATTGCTGTTTTGAGGTCGTCGCGACGGCGCATCAACTCGGGTTGCGAGTTCTTTGCGAGGCTAACGGCCAGCTCGGCGTAAGCGAAGGCTGACTCGAGATTACCGTCGCGCTGGTTCGCCGACGCAAGCTGAGTGGCGAGGCGAATGCGCGTGGCGAGATCGAGATGGAATGCAGCCGGAGGCAGGGAGGTGGCGGGGACGGCGACGTTGTCGGGTGAGTCGCTGGCACTGCCGCGGACGGGCGTATCGGGATCATTGGGCGTGGCGTCCGATGCCGTGTCGCCGATGCTGTCAGTAGGCGGATACCTCACCGGCGTGCTCTGGAGGGAGCGCAGGATGGCGAGTGTGGCAGAAGGACTTGCGGTGGCGGGTTGGAGCGACAGGAGATCGAGGCGTGCGCTGTCGGCATGGACACCGCGAGGGCTGATCGTGATCGCTTCGCGCAGGAGTTGTTCGCGGTCGGCGGCGGACGTCGACGCCAGGGAGGCCGCCGCGATACGAGCTTCGAAGGCGTAGGGGCGGCGGGCGTCTGCAAGGGTTGAGGGATGAGCAAGGAAAGAGAGCTCGCTGCTGCCGAACTCGGTGGGTTGAGACGTCAGCGGCGCAAGCGCGCGGGCAGCCTGAGCGCGCAGATCGTAGGGTGCGGAGGCGTTACGGGCAACGATAAGAAAATTTGCTTGCGCTTCTTCACGGGCATTCGAGGCAAGCTGGGTTTGGGCAAGGCGGAGGAGATAGGACGCGTCCCACGGAACGGACCTGACCAGCGCTTGCAGGAATGGGATGGCTTCCGCGGGGCGGTGATTCTTCTCGAGCAGAGAGGCTGCATAGTCGGTATTGAGGTAAGGGTTGCGCAAGTCGCCGTTGTTGAAAGCAATGCCGGCCGGATCTCCCGGCACAAACTCCTGTGCGTCAGGCGAGGGGAACGCGATGGATCCATGTTGGTTGCTGGGCGTGGGCTGGAGGGTCGACTGGTGCAGCAGATCGAGAGCGCCCGGCAGATCGTCGGTGTCGAGGCGTAATTGGGCGAGGGCGAGAAAATCAGTGGGAACGAGGCTGTTGGTTTGTGTCTTGTATTCGAAGATGAACTCCTGTAGGGAGCGAATGGCGGCGTGGTCCGGCTTGTAGGCAGGGGTGGGCTTCATCAGGCGGTAGAGGACCGAGCCAAATAAGTCACTGGGAACGGAATCCGGGTTCGCGCGCCAGCTGTCGAGCAGAGTTTGCAGGCGATTGGAGCGGACCGCGAGGATGATTTCATTCCTGTTTGCGCCGCTCTTACGGTCTGTGTCGGGCAGCGAGTTGTACAGCGCCTGGGCTTTGGCGACTTGATTCTGGTCCAGGTAAAGCGTTATGAGTTGGTCCCGATAGGCAGACAGGCTGTGGAAGTACGGGTTGTTCGGCGGATGCTCGCGATCCAGTTCGATCTGGCGAAGCAGAAGCAGGATGCGCGACTCCTCCTCCAGCCAGGGAGCGCGGTTCAGGTCGTCGAGGATCTGGTTTGGATCGGGAGCTGCCTTGACGACGGTGAGGATGAAGCTCGCGCCTTCTGCGGGCGTGGCGGAAGCTTTGTAAACGGCCTTGAGGAGTTCGTTCGAGCGGTAATTGCCATTTTTTTGGAGGTACGGGCTGAGGATAGCCTCGATCTCGGGGCGGAAGTTCGCCGTGAGACGGTACTCGCCGAGGTGACGAGCGACCGTTTCGAGGGAGGTGAACCAGGACTCGGGATACATGGCATGCTGCTGCATGCGGCTGAGGATAGCGAGGGCCTGGTGCCAGTGGTTGAGAGCCTCCTCGTGTCGATTGGCGCGGTAGAGTGTGGAGGCGAACTCGTCCTCTATGGCAGGGTCGGACGGCGC
Source organism: uncultured Acidobacteriaceae bacterium (assembly GCA_964245195.1). Classification (GTDB taxonomy): domain Bacteria; phylum Acidobacteriota; class Terriglobia; order Terriglobales; family Acidobacteriaceae; genus Edaphobacter. The sequence continues at coordinate 377,898 of CAXTLR010000003.1, forward strand.
AAGTTCCAGGGCGTGGTTGTATTCGACCGCAGCGCTCTCGATGTTGTGGGCTTCAACGTATGTGCGGGCGAGATTGAGATAGCGCGCCGGAGATGCAGGCGAGGCTTCGAGCTCGGCAGGCAGGAAATCCTCGGCGTTGGGCAGCGGCTGCACAGAACTGGTGCTGTGCGGGACCGTGGCGAGAAAGATGCCGAAACGGCTGGCGTAGTAGAAGAAGTTGTCGCCGGTGAGTTGGCGAGTGGAATCGATTGCGGCAGCGAGGCGCGCGGCTATGGTGGAGTGGAACGCGAGGGACTGAGTGAAGTCGGCTAGATTTTCGGGGCTGGCTGTGGAAGCGGAAAAGTAGGTGTGGATCAGCGAGGCCGACGCTGGGCGCCAGACAGGTTTGAGCGACCGGCCGCGGCTGGCAACGGCGGCCAGCGCCTGTGCCTCAGAGCCGTGGGCCACGGTGTAATTCAGTGCGGCGTCGGCAAGGTTAGGGTTGGGATTTGCCGCGAGCGCGGTCAGCGAGGCGGGATCGCGGTGCAGCAGCAGGTCGAAATAGCGGTCGCGGAGTTGGGTGTTGCCTGCAAATACCAGGGCACGTTCAAGACGGACCTCGTTGCTTGGATCGCCCGCGTCACGGTAGGCCTGTGCAGCCTCGGTCAGGATGGAATCCCGGCGCCCCTTGAGCAGGCGTGCGGCGTAGGCCTCCAGGTTGTGGGCGAGTGGAGAGAACCGGAGGCGGCCCTGTTCGAGCGATACGTAGAGGCTGTCTTGCGCGTCTACGGGGTTTCCGGTGAGCAGGTTTTGCTTGCGCCAGTCGGCTTCGCGGTCGGCGAGCCCGGCGGCGGTTGCGGCCTGGAGCGCAACGTCCGGGTTCGAGTTTGGTTGAGCAACATCGTGGAGCTTGTCCAGGGTTAGCGCGAAAGCTTGTTTTTGTTCCGGTGTGTCGTAGGTCTGGACCGCCTGACCAAGGGCTTCGATTGCGGCTTTCAGGTTCTGGTCGGCGGTTTGGCGGCGCTGCGCGGCGAAGTTCTGTCGAAAGCTGGCGGCCTCAGCGCCGGTGATGTTTTCGCGGGCGAGCTCGGCTGCCAGGACGGAGGGCGAGGATGCGGAAGTCTCGACTGCCTGGCGTGCGGCGGTGAGCCTTGTCAGTGCCTGGTCGGGCTGACCAGAGCGCGCGAGGATGCGCGCGTAGATAACGGCGCCCTTCTCCGGTTGTGGGTAGGCGTAGACGGTGGGAGGGGTGAGCCATTCAGATCCGGCGAGGGCTACTCCCTCATTGGCAAACGTCCGGGCTTCCGCGAGGAGGTTCCAGCGCTCGAGTTGCGCGGCGACGGTGAAGAAGTCCGAGGCGGCTTTCGCGTGGCCGTCAATGTACGCGGCCTGCAGGGCTTTCACCGCCTCAGCGGGGAGCTGCTGGCGAGCACGGAGTTCCGCGAGGCGGACCATCCAGGAGGGATCGTGATAGGTGAGGAGGTAGAGCCGCTCGAAGTCGGCGGCGGCCATCTCGGATTGCGCGGGATCATTTTGACTGAGGCGAATTTCGATGTCGGCGCGCGCGGTGTAAAGGTCTACGCGATCCATGCGGAGGTGGATGGCTTGCGAGTAGGCGGCTTCGGCGGCGGAGAGATCCTTGAACGTGGTCTCGGCGACAGCCAGCAGAATCATGAAACGGGAATCGTGCGGGGATTGCTCCACGGTCTTGCTGAGGAAGCGGAGAAGCTGCGGCTGCCGGTCGTGTTTGAGCGCGTAGAGGGCAGCTTCCTGGCCAAGGGTCACGTCTTCAGGAAATGCGGAGAGCAGCGCGATGTACTGATCGGACGCGCCGGCGAAGTCGTTGAGGCGGGTGAGCGCGGGAATGAGGCCACGACGCAGGAGTGCAATGTCCTGCCTGCGCGCGTCGACGGTGAGACCGCGCGCGTTGCGGGCTGTATTGAGTTGCGCGAGGTAGAACTGCTTGAGGCCGGCATCGTCATGCGCGCGGGCATAGCTGGTCGCGAGAATGTCGAGGACACGGGCGTCGTAGGGAGTCCTAGCGAGCAGGCCAAGAGCCAGCGTGCGGGCCTGGGCCGTGTCGTTCGCATCGTTGGCGCGACTGGCGGCTTCGAGGGTGAAGTCGCGTGCGAGCGATGGAGTGGCCGCCTGGGCAGCATCGAGCAGCGTGGAGATGGCTCGGGCAGGCTGGCTCGTGCGTGCGTAGAAATCGGTGGTAACGCGCACGACTCCGAGGATGCGCGGGTTGGCTGCGTGGACAGAGTCGATGATGCGAGTGGTGCCTGGGACGTCGTCATGCGACTCCAGCGAACGCGCGAGAGAGTATTGGAGTTCGATCTTCTGCACCGGGTCGAGGGTCAGCGCAGCTTGCCTGACAAGGGCGCGCTCGTAGACGGGGGTGAGACTGCGCCCCTGCGCCAGGGAGCCGATGGCAGCGGCTTCGTCGAGCGTGGAAGCCCGGTTGAGGGCCTGGTCGAACAACGTGGTCAGCAGCGCAGTCAGTTCAGGGGCGTGATGCTGCGCGGCCAGCACATCGGCGCGGAGAGTCAGTGCCGATGTGCTGGCGGGGTTCTCGAGTTCAGCTTTCCTGGTAGCGGCATCGACGCTGGCTCTGGTGGAAGCGCGAGTCGCCAGCTGGATCAGGCGCGCTTTGGACTCTTCGGAGCTCAGGAAGCTCTGTGCGGTGGAACGAAAGTTGCTGTCCCCGGCATCGGAAGGCGGCTTGAGCCACGCATCAATGACGCCCAGCGCGGAGTCGAAATGCCGCGGGATGTCTATGGGATGAAGGACGGAGTTCGTGTACTCAGCGATGGCAGCAGGGAGGTTGTGGCGATTCTCTTCGATGGCTCCGGCCTCGTATCCGAAGAGTGCCGGAGAGTGGAAGCGGCTGCGCGCGGCGGTGATTTCAGCGAGGGCATCGTCGAACTGAAAGTAGTCCCAGAAAATGGTGGCACTGGTGAGAAAGCCCTGCGTGGAGCCGGAGTGCAGTGCGGGGATGCGGCGCCAGTAGGGGGCGGCTGAGACGAGGTCTTCTCCACCGGTACTGGTGGCTTCGGCGTAGAGATCGCCGAGGGTGGCGAGACGGTCTGGGCTGTCAGGTGCGGCGGCAAGGAGGTTCTTTTCAAGCGCCACGGCGCGAAGTGTGGAGGCAGGTCGCGGGTCGAGATAGGCGAGTGACCGATAGAGCGAGACGGCAGGGTCGCCGGTGTCCGGGTCGGCGGGGTATTGCTCAGCGACGGAGCCGAGGAGGGGAGCGGCCTGTTCAAAGTGCGAGGTAAAGATGTCGATCTCTGCCTGCTCGCGGAGGGCGGCGGGATTGGAGTTCGTTGAAGGCGCCGAAGCCTGGCGGTTGAGAGCTTCAAGCTGCGCCAGTTCGGATTTGAGTTTTCCGGTCCGGCTGAGATAGGAGAGGAACTCGTTGCGGAGTTCGTCGGACTCCCACCATTGGCGTCGGAGCAGAGCTTCGTATGCGGCGGTGTCGCGGGTTACCGGGGATTGATAGGCGCTCAGTAGGTTGCGCGTGAAGAGTAGGTCGTGAGGGAAGCGTTGGGCGGCGTAGAGGTTCAGCTGCAGCGCGAGTTGCGGGCCGATGGCTTCGTCCGGCTTGACGTTTGCAAAGAAGCTGTCGAGGTCGGTTCCGGAGAAGATCTGGGTGACCTTGCGCGTGAGCCCTTTGAAGGCTTCGCGCTTCCGCTCGCGGAGGTAGAGGCGTGCGAGCTTGTCGTAATACGAGGGCTCCTGGAACTTCGCGAACGCCTGCTGATAGATCTGTTCCTGCTGGGCGGAGAGGTTGTTTTGCTGAAAGAAGGTGGCGAGACGCTCGTAGAGCAGCGGGTCGTTGGGGTTGCGGTCAAGCTGGGCCCGCAGGACCGTGAGCGCACGCGGAAGCTGGCCGGTTGCGGTGAGGCGGCCGAGGTAGCGGTCAAGGACGCTTGCGTAGGCGGTCGCTTCGGGCAGCGATTTGCGAACGGGAAATTGCGCCAGAGGCTGGGACTTGAGCTTTTGCGCGGGGGCGGCGTCGCTATCGACGGAGTCGGGGTCCTGCACCCGGACGTAAAAGTCGACGGTGCCGGGCCGGGGAAGGGGTGCTGGCGCGGTTGCCGCGGCGCTGAGGGGAAGTCCCGCGGTTTTGGCGGAGAGCTCGTCCAATTGAGCTTCGTAGAGGCCGAATTCATCGGCGGTATCGTTCTCGCGAGCATAGGCGTCGGCCATCAGGCTGGCCACATCGAGCCGCCCGGGAGCGGAGGGAAAGGACGCGAGGTATTGCTTGCCGGTGGAGATGACGGTTGCGGGCTCGCCGTATTGGGAGAGTGCACGGATGAGCTGAGCGTGGAGTGCAGGACGTTCGGGCGCGGCAGGAAATCGCTGGTCGAGAGTGGCGAGGAGTTCTGCGGCCTTCGAGCGATGAAAGTAGCTTTGAGCCCGGGAAGTTTCCGAGTGGTACTCGGACTCAGGGCGTTCGCCATTGAGCCAGAGCGAGAGAATGCCATTCCAGTAGCCGGGCCCCTGATCGAGGGTGGCGATGTCGCGATAGAGCGTCAGGTTCTGTGCGCCGATGGCGAGCGGCTGCTCGGGAGCTTCAAGAAGAATTGCAATGAGGCTCGCAAGACCGGATTGGGCAGCGGGTTCGCTGTTTGGCACCGCGCCCTCGGAAGCGGCGAGTGCGTAGTTGTAGCGTGCGGCCTCTGCGTAGGAATGGATGCTGAGGCTAAGGTTCCCGAGCGTGTATAGATCGGTGGGAGTCCACGCCGCGCTGCGTGTGTCCCGCGCGATGCGGAAGCTGTCCAGGGTCTGCTGCGCTGAGTCGGTCCGCTCCGCTTGCTGGTCGTAATAAAAGATGCGGGCCAGCGCATCGAGGGCTTCGGGGCCATCCGGATGCGCCGCGAGTTGTTCGCGGGCCGCGGCGACAAATGCGCGTTGGCGATGTGTCTGGTCAAGCAAGGCGAAGTACGACTGAAGCAACTCAGCAGGCCAGAGCGGTTTGAATGCGTGGTCATACACATTCAAAGCCGCGTCGATGTTGCCGCGGCGAAATTCAAGCAGGGCCTGCGCACGGATCGGAAAGACATCTTCCTGGGGAAACTGACGGCGATAGCGTTCGATGAGCGATTGGGCGGCGGGCCAGTCCTTCTGCTCGAGCTGGAACTGCAAGCAGGCGGCATAGAGAACGGGCTGGTCAGGATACCGGGCGAGGAAAGCGTTGAATGCCGACGAGGTTTGCGATGGCGGCAGACTCTGCTTGTCGATCGCGCCAAGGATGCGCTCGAAGGCCAGCCACGAGCGTTGTTGGTTGGGGGCGACGTAGGTTTCAGATGCGATGGGAGGCGCGGCAGCCACTTCGCCCAGAAGCGCAAGTTCCTGCGAGATCATCAGGCGGCGCTGATAAAAGTCGGCGAGCTCCAGCCGGGCGGCGGTGGACTCCGGCGCGTGAGCGACGTAGAGCTTCCAGTCGGATTCGGCGGCGGCCTCGTCTAGGGCTTGCTCGTCGGCGCGGGCGCGCAGCTGATAGAGCTCAGCGTTGCCGGTGTTGGCGGAGATAAGTCGTGATAATTCGGTGGCAGCTTCTTTCGGGGGGCGCGGGTAGAGCGCCTGCACGGCGGGTAGTTGCATGGCACGATACAGTGCCGACTCCACGGTGGAAGCACCGACGATGTGTTGCAACCATGCAGGGAAAGTCGCGTGGGCAGTTAGGGGGATGACGAGTGCGCCGAGGAGGACGCCGGCCCAGAGCCTGCACCGCCTACGCATCTCCCGGTCAGGGGATGACATCGAGCGATACCTCCTGGCTGCCCAGATTGTGGGCGATGTCTTCAGCGGAGACGGCGAGCGTGTAGCGGCCGATCGGAAGATCGCTGGGGATGGTGACAAAGCCGGTGTTGGTCTGGGCGCGTGCGTTCCAGCGCAGGGTAATAGGTGCGACGCCTTCCATGCGCGCCGTCAATGTGCGTGTGGAGGCAGAGGCGGTGGCGTGGATTTCGAACGTTTCGCCTCGATGTGCGCTGGCTCGCGGAAGTTGGATTCTGACCACGGGCGGGGTGCTTGCAATGACGAAGGTCTTCGCCTCGCGGTAGGTGTTGCCGTGAACGTCACGAAGGATGAGACGCACGTTGTAGGTGCCGTCCTTCATCTCCGGCGGGGCGAGAAAGCGGGTCTCCCAAAGGAGGTTGGCCTGATCGCCCGGTGCGTGCAGGTCTTCGCTGGCGAGGTGCCGGAGCGGCTTGGTAAGTCCAAAGGGAAAGAGCGCGATGACGGACGTAATTTCAGCGTCCGTGCGGACGCGGAGCACCGGATCGCCGGGACGGATCACGCGGGGGCGCAGCAGGGAACGGGGAACGGCGAGGAAGCTTGTGTAGGGAGTGACGAACTTGTATCGGCGCGAGAGGCGGATGATCTCGTCGAGCGAGGCCTGCGTTTCGCCTTCGCTGTCAATCTGCGCGAGCAGCGCGTTGACGCGCGCCTGCGCCCAGAGCCGTGGGAGTTGTGGATGCGCCAGGTCACTCGCCGGCAGAGGAGTTTTGGCGGTCGAGCTCAGCGGGAGTCCGTCGCGAACGGCATGCACGGTGAGCGTCAGAGGCTTTGGGGAAGGTTGATACTGGCCGACCCACTGGGCGATGGAGCCCGGGTAGACCGCGTCGTCGAGTGGGTAGATCAACGAGGTGTGGTCGGCCGGCGACGCAGTCAGGGTTGTACCGGCGATGGGATTGCGGGTGAGCTTGGAGATCCATGATTGCAAATGAAAGTCGACGGGCTCAGTGGAGAGGACTGGCTCCAGGAAGCCGTTATTCTGGGCGAGCCTGCGGAGCAGGGGAAGGTCGGCATCGTTCCCAACGGCGAACACATCGGTCTGCGGCGGATGCGGAGACTGCCGCCAGAGAGCGATGTAGCGGGCGGCAATTTTGTTGCCGATGACGGTCCCTCCGCGGTCGGAGCCGCCGTCGGAGAACAGAGCGATGGAGGTATTTGTCTGAGTGGATTGCGCCAACGCGGCGGTGAGTGCTTTGAGCAGGTCGGTACCACCGCGAAGGTTGCTGGAGCGCACGAAGTCCAGCGCCTGCCGGATTTCCTCGGAGGTGGCGGCAACGGGCTGTGGCTGGAAAGCGGTCACGTTCTGATTGAAGAGCAGGACGTTGAAGCGGTCCTCCGGTTTGAGGGAGCGCAGCGTGGCTTCGAGCGCCGCGTAACTGCGTTCCAGCTTCTCCCATTGCATGGAGAGGGAGTTATCGAAGAGCAGGAGGACGGTGCGGGACGAGGCAGGAACCACCGGCTTGGACTGACTTCTGCTGTTCGGATCGGCCAGCAGGATCTGCGTTTCGAAGAAACCCGGTTCCGGAGCGGAGGAGCGCTGCGCCGCGACCGGTTCTCCGGCGGTGGGAAGCGACGCATGGGGATCGCGGTGGGTGAGGACGGCGAGTTTGTCGGCGCCTGCCTGCGAGAGTAGCCAGTTGGAATTGAAGTCCTGGTCCAGGGGAAGATTGCTGGCATGCATCGTTCCTTCTACCGTATGGGCGTCGTTGCTGCTGAAGGTAAGGGGGAAGCGCGGCGACGCTGCGGTGAAAGATTCAAAGGCATGCGTGGAGTGAAGGACGAAGTGCAGAGTAAAGTTGCCGACGGCTTGCTGCTGTCCGGCATCGGGCTTCAGCGAGAAAGCGAAGTACTGTTTGAAGTTCACTGTGGTGAGGTGCTGGTGATATTCGATTTCGAGGCGCTTGGTGCCGTAAGCGGGTATGGGAACAATCTTTGCAGTAAACAGCGAGGTCGTGCGCGGGTCCTTGTTGTCGCGCTCGCCGGCTTCGAGCAGGCCGGGGTCAATCGCCTGAAGGCGGGCTTGGTCGTAGACCTGTTCGGCTCGTTTGCGCTCCAGGATGACGGCGGGGATGCGCACCGGTCCATCCCAGACGGCGAAGTCGCTTAGTGTGGCGGCGCTGGGAAGCGCGAAGCGGTAGGTGCCCTCTTCGATGTTTTTGGTGTGGTTGGTGAAGATTTGAACGATGGACACGTGGGCGTCGCCGTTATCGATCGCGATATCAACGCGCATTTCGTCAAGTGAAAGAATGGACGGGTCTGGAATTTCGTGGTCGCGCGGAGTGAGCGTGCCGGTGTCGGAGCGGCCCGAAAGAGTGCAGCAAAAGATCAGCAGGACCAGAGGCAGCGTTTTCATGGGAGATTTGCCTCGGGCATGCGGACGAGGCCGTTCTCTGTGCCAATGTAGATGTCGCCGCCGCGGGCGGCAAAAGCGGTGACGTTCAGCGAAGGGAGACCCGTGGTGACCACGGACCATCGCCCCGTCGAGAGCGAGTAAATCAGCATGCCATTGCCGAGGGTTCCGGCGTAGACGTGGGAAGAAGTCGCGTACAGGGCGTTTGGATTGATGACCAGATCACGCCGGGTGTTGGAAGGTAGCTCGATCGGCGCGAAACGTCCCAGACGATCCATTGTTTCCAATCCCGCGCCGTAGGTGCCAACCAGCACGGAGCTGTCCGGTAGGGCCAATAGCGAAGTAATCCAGTTGTGTTTGAGCGTGGAGTTCGAGACGGTGAGATTGCGCTCTACGACCCTGGAACGAAGGATGGAGACGCCACCGAGCGTGCCGGCAATCAGCTGGCCAGATGCGTTCGCAAAAGCGAGGGCGTAGACGTGGTTATTGACGAGGCCCTGGAAAGCGTAGAGGCTCTCGGCTCCGGAGGGACCGAGGAAAGTAAGACCGGCTGGCGTCGCCAGGACCGTACCGGAACTGCTGAAAGTGACGTCGGTGACGTGGTCGGAGATAAGTCCGTCGCGATGCGTTAAAGTCTGGCGCGGTCTGCCCTGTGCGTCAAAGAGTACGAGGCCGTCTGCAGTGGCGGCATCCATGGTGTGGCGCTGGGGATCGACCACCAGGCGGTTGATGCAGAAGAGGGTATCGTCCTCGATATGCCGGACGGCGCCCTGCGGGTTGAGCAGGTCCAGTCCATGATCGAAGAAGCCTATATAGAGAGTGCCATCGGGCGCGAAGGCGAGTGCGGAGATGTTGGCATCTGAGAGGGCTGCGGGTTCGAGAGCAAGTGCCGGCGTCCATGCTGCGGCGGATTTGCGCAGGAGAGCTCCCTCGACCAGGGCGTAGAGCGTATCAGGCGTGGGAAGGAAGGCATCGACGCGCTGCGACGACAGAGCAGCGGACCCGGCGGAGATGGAGGCGCGTCGAAATGTCGGGCCAGTCTCGAGGGGCACTTGCTGGATACCCTGATCGAGGGTACCGATGATGAGCTGATGTTCGTCAAGCGTAAGCGCATGGCCGAAAATACCCTGTGCAAGCACGCGCACCGGGTGGAACGATGGCCCGGCTAGATCGAATTCGGCGGTCCCGTTTGGCGTGCCGACGAAGGCGCGCGTGGAAGAAACGGCGATGGACTCGACCTGATCGTCGGGCAGGCCGGAGGCGGAGTTGGTTTGATCCACCATGCCGGCGTGACGGTAGAAGACACCGGCATCCCGTGTGCCGATGAGGAAAGATGCAGAGTCGACCGCGGCGAGCGTCGTGATCTGCAGCGTGGCGGGGTTTACGCCGGGAAGCGTGAACTGAAGCGGCGTGAGGGTGACGCCGTTGTAGATGAGGATGCCGCGGTGGCGCGTGCCGAGCAGGATCTCTCCTGTGGCCAAGGGAAGTACTGCGGTGAGGTCGCGGGAGGACGCCACAGCGGGTAAAAGCTGGTGGACGGTTGGAGTTGCGCCAGAGCCGGGTTCCAGTAGAAGTAGGCCCGCGCCGCCGGTGGCGAGGAGAAGCTTCGGCTTGCTGGTCCCACGGACGCGGCCGACGGTCATGGCTTGGATGGGAGCGACGGGAAGCTCGAATCCGGGACGAAGGGTAAAACGCGCGCTCCCATCGGCGCGACGAATGGTGAGGCCGGACTGACCACCGAGATACAGATCGCCGAGGAAGAATGCGCCGGTGGTGTAGCTATGGTGCGAAGCGACAGTCTCAGCCCCCAGACTCTGAGCCGCATTGGAGGTGTCCAGGGGGAGGAGGGTAAAAGCAAGCTCTCCTCTGCTGGCAGCAGTTCGGGAGGCTTGGTCCAAAACCCGGCGGGCGTTGAAAAGAACGGTCAGAGCAGCCGCCAGCAAGAGGACGACAGGCGCTGCCAACCACAGGTGGCGCTTCGATGTCCGCAGGCTGCGGATGCGCTGCGGGGATTCCATCGCGGACTCGAACTCCCGCTTCGCCTAAGAAGCTCATAGCGAAGTGGACACAGCTTAGCATGGTTCTGAAGAAAGGTTCACATGAAGGCGACAGAGCCGCGAGGCCTCCACTGCAGAGGAACGGCAACAGTCAACGCACTCGAGCACCGGTCGTCATAAAGGCATCAAGGTACCCTTCAAGCACCTTGAGCCACCATTCTTTGCCTCTCACCTATACCTCTTTCTCTGCTCATGTGGGTAGACCCAACAGCTCGGTTCTCCCAGCATCATCGGGTCTTGAGACTGCGGTTACCATGTGGAGCTAACGATCTCTCTTCTCGGGATCGAGGGTTCTCGTAAGTCCGTTTGGGCCCAGGCAAGGGATTTACTTTGGCGAATGGCACGCTGGTCCGGAGCGTCCCAGAGCGGCTTCTACTGCTAGCTTGGACAGTAACGGCGTATGGCCCGTGTTTCCCGTCATCTCGCACGTATCGGGGTAATCGCTTTCCGGCAGGTGAAGCGTGGAAGGAGCGTAGCCGCGTTGGACCTGCATTTCTTAGATCAATCAACTGCCGACCTTGAAGCTTTGCGGTGTGGGACTGCAGGAACGCTCAAAGGGCTCACGTAATCGCAGAAATCAGCAATTCACTCCGTTCAGAGAGCGAGGTTTCGCTCCGCCCAAGAGTTCAGGCAACTTAGTCTGCTCCTATGTTGAACCAAAGGCTCTTCTCTAACAACTCTCGCCTCCTTTAGATCGCTCCAGAACAGGCTTGAATTTCTTCGCCTCCTCCCCGCAAACGAGCAGAAGTAGCTCCATGCACTCGGCGGCATACCTGCGGGCGCGTCAAGTCGTTCAAGAAACGGAAGAAGCACCGGACTCAAAGATGAGAAAGTCAATCTGGCGGCTGTCCTGAGGTATGCCAGGCAGACGAGACTGGGGAAGCTGCGCCTCACGACCTCCGCAGAATATGTGCGAAGTTCTGTCGCAAGGCGGGCGGGAACCTGGAGCAAATCCCGATTCTCCTTGGCCACAGCTCCATTCAGACCACGGAGCGGTACCTGGAGACCGAGCAGGCCTTGAGCCGGGCCGTCAACAACACCCTGGGCCTTGACCCGGGATGATCCCTTTCAAATGGAGCACGAACGACACGGCGGAGCATCTATGCTGTGAGTGAGAGGCAGCATGTATACAGACCAGATTCTAAAGACGATTGATCAGCAGATTACACAGCTGCAGCAAGCCCGGGCTCTGCTGCTCGGGGACGTCCTTGAACAAAGTTAGCGTCGACAGCGATCTGTTACCCATCTCGTTCGTGGTAATCCTTTGCATGTTCTCAACTTTGGGAGTCCACATGAAGACCATTCTCACTACCGTTCTGCTCGCCGCCTCCGCGAACTCCCAGGCCACCGGTAAAGCTCACACCCCGGACGTTGACCTCGCTTACTACACCTTCGGCGCCCGCACGGCAGCGCTCCCTATCCTCGCGGCAAATGGCGGTCCCGGACTCTCGCACGTCTACATGGTGCAGAATGACATGTGGCAGCAGCTCGGCAGGCTTCGCTTTGTCGTGCTCTACGATCAGCGCGGCACCGGTGCCTCGAAACCGATCGCGGCCTCAGCCCTCATGTCCATGGACGCCCAGGTGGCTGACCTTGAGGCGGTCCGCGCTGCGTTGCACCTCGACAAGTTTGCTCTGCTAGGCGATTCCTACGGCGGCTTTCTCGCGATCGCCTACGCGTCCGCCCACCCCGAACACATCGTGAAACTCATCCTGTCCGACTCACCCTCCGCCGCTATGAAGGACATGGTGCACGTCTTGCCGCAGGTCTTTCCGGATATCGAGCAGGAGGCCACCGCGGAATCAAAGGCCATGTCCAACCCCGACGATGCAGCCCGGGCCGGCATGCGCAATCACTTCCGAATGATCTTTTACTCGCCCGAGCTGCGCGACCAGTATATGGCGCAAATGGGCGACCTGGGGTACGAGCCCGCCGTGGCGCGGGCCGTCTCAGCCGCCGCTCGCCGCGAGGACTACAAGGCCAAGCTTGCAGGCTTCCGGTTCCCCACGCTGGTGATCACCGGACGTTTCGACATGAACGTCGCGCCGCTCACAGCGTGGAACCTCGCCCACGAGATCCCTGGCGCAAAGCTTACCTTCTTCGAGAAATCCGGCCACTTGCCGGCCTACGAAGAGCCAGCCCGCTACCTGCAGGTGCTTGAAGACTTCCTGAACCAACCCAGGCCAGCCGGCACTTCTACTCACAGCCAGCAATTTTAGGTCAGCGTGGCAAGTTGTACCTGAAAGAAGAAATCCGAAAAGGCCCTGGTTGGAGGGAGTGACTGCGTGCGTGATGGCGCACAAAGCTGTCTTGCCGTTCACTGCGCTGCGGGCAGACCAACAGTTCCTGCAAAAAGGTTTATTACCATTCGGAAACACCCGTGTAACTCCATAGCCTTGGACACGTCTACTACCCAGCATGATAGCCATCTGTGGTCTTGGAGAAAACGTGCATCGCCATTTCCCGAAACTCCTCGCAAGCTTTTTTCTTATCGCGGGTCTCAGCGCTTCTGCCCAGATCATCCGGCTCGGCACGCCAAAGAAGAGCTCCGCCGACGTCGGGGTTAACAATGTCCAGGCTCCCGTCCCGACCCCAATGCTCAACGGGAAAAAAGCATTCATCTCCTACGAACTTGGCGACGTCACTGCCTTCCCCAACGCTTACAGTGGAGGCCCCGAGCGTGCATATGGGGAGTTCTACTCGGCCATGAGAACCTGGAACCGCTACGATCTCGTGGCCGACCCCGCCCAGGCCGACATAGTGTTTGCTGTCCGCTTCGTAGATTCACCAAACACCGTCCCCCAGATCCGCATTGGCGTCGCCGACGCTAAGACGCACATCACGCTCTGGGGTTTTGTCGAGCAGGTCGACTTCAAGTTCCGCAAGAAGAACCGTGACGCCGCCTTCACCGATTCAGTCAAGCTCCTGGTTACTGATATTCAGACTTTGATTGGCCAGAACGCCACACCTTAGCCCGTAAAGCCATGATGATTTTTTGCCAACATAATTTGATACTACCGGCCTGAGGGCCGGCCACAAGCCCTCTTTTGCGAGCTCAATCGTGCAGATCTGACCGTTTAGCAACAACGTCGTATCCACCAGCTCTTTCACGAGATCGAACTCCTTCCTGCCAAGGAGCGCCACGTCCTCCTGCTCTCCGCCATGGACGAGCTCACCACACCTGAGATCGCCACCATTCGTTGTGGACCCCCTTCGCTAAGCCCGTCGGTTCGCAGTATCAGGAGACAAGATGCTGTTGGTCATCGTTCCCATTGAGCTTGCTCACGTGTTGGAGATAAAGCGAAATTCTGGAAAAAGAGTGGACGATAACGGATCTGAGCAACTCCCGCCCCCGGCGGCCACCCGGAATCTCACCTTTTCGGAAATCAAAATTTGCAGGCGGTTTTACTAGTGTGGAGCCTTCAAGGATGAACTATGTTGTGAATGGGACTTTTCGATGTGGTGCAGTAACAAAGAATCACCCCGTGCAAAGTGGGCAGCTTAGTTACGAACGCAGCCTCAACAACATGGGTCGAAGTCGGTTTGGAAGCCGCTTGTAGCCGGCCCTTCAAAGGTCGGGCAACTGTGACTCGGTCCCCTGCTGTTCTGTTGAGACCCTCGCGTAGCCGATCACCATAGCAAACGCGAGCATCAACGGCAATTCGTGGCTGTATGTTTCTGATAAGCATTTTGCTGCTGTTTTGGCAGTGAAAGGCCGCTTATTTTGCGAAGCTGTCTTAGACCTTCGCTTATGGCGAGGGCCCGCACTACCTCCGCCAATGCGACTTGAACGAAGCCGCTGTGCGGCGGACGCTTTCGCGTGTGGCTGAGTGGAGGGTGATGGCGTTGAGTTAGCGTGTGTCGCAGAGAAGGAGGTTCTCTGTGACCCAACTACGTCAGATCATGCTCGAAGAGCTGGAGCGTCGCAACTACGCCCAGTCCACCGTTCGCAACTACACCCGCACGGTTGAGCATTACTCGCAGCACCTTCACCGTGCGCCCGACCAGCTTGGCCTTGAGCATATTCGCGAGTACCAGGCGGCGATGTTCCGTACCTGGAAGCTGGCGCCGAATACCGTCGCGCAGCGGTTGGCAGCATTGCGCTTCCTTTACATCCAGGTGCTCAAGCGCGGCTGGAGCGCTGCCGAGACGCCTTACCCGAAGAAGGTGCTGCACCTTCCGGAGATCCTGACTCAGGCGGAGGTTGCGCGCCTGATCGATGCGACCGAGACCCCGTTTCAGCGCATCCTGGTCATGACGCTGTATGCCACGGGAGCACGCCGGGCCGAGGTTGCTGCCTGAAGGTGAGCGACATCGACAGCCGGCGGATGGTGGTTCACATCCACGGCGGCAAGGGCCGCAAGGACCGCGACGTGATGCTCAGTCCGGCGCTGTTGAAACGCTGCGCATCTACTGGCGTGGACTTCGTCACAAGCCACTGTGTGGCTGTTTCCCGGCAACCGATGGCACACGTCGAATCGACCGGTCACGACCAAGGTGCTGTGGACAGCCTGCCGGCAGGCCGCGCCGGACTTGAGCACAAGAACATTCATCCGCATACCCTGCGACACTGCGGCTTCGTCCGTATCCGCAACTTCGGCTTCCTCGCAAACCGCCAGCGAGCGAAGCTGCTGCCGCTCTGCTTCAGCTTGCTCGGCAGCTCAGTCGATCACGCCTCGCCGACGCTTACAGACTCCGAAGTCAAGCAATCCGTAACACTTCCCAAGTGCCCGCTCTGCAGCGGAACCATGCGCGTCGTCGAGCGCTTCTCCTCAGCCCAACTGCTTGCTCGCTCTCCACCACCGCTTGCCAGGTGCGCCGCATGAACACGCAACTCAAGCCTCGAACCCAAGTCATGCAGCAGCATGCGAGCCCCGTCTGCGCCTCAAGCCGTTCTCACCTTCGACACCCATGCCACCATGCTTGTCAAATGGCCCAGAGAAGCGCGTCGGACTCAGTCTCGCCCGACTCTCAGCCTACTCACGACTCCGCAAAGTCCCCGCTGCCAATCCGCCAGGCCAGCTAAACCCCATCCAACTCCCATAGAGCAGCGGCCCCGGAAAAAGCGGCTTCCTTCAAGTCGCTGTATCCGAACCGCCCCACCAAGACCTGCGCCACCATCAGCAATCAACAAGGGACGGTCCAGATACAGCACTAAGACTTCTCGAGACCAATGCTGACCTTTGCGATTTTGTCGTCATAGCTTTAGCGGTGGATATTGTCACCCGCGCTTAGACCTCAATGCTCTTGCCGGCAGGATCGCTTCGAACGCTCCAAGTGCCCCCTTCCTTGAAGGTGAAAGCAGTGCCAAAGGTATCCTCCATGAACTGCATGTAAACGATTTTCCCGCGCTTAACCCGAATGAGAATACAGAAGGGTGATGTGACCGTGCGGTGCTGCGTGTGCGATTCGTAAGTAAAGCTGCCGAATACCGCGGCGCTCTCGCCTGACTCGAGGCGATCCGTGATGCTAAGCCCATGGTTCTTCCAATACCTTCCTACCTGGCTATAGGTGTCAATGACCGCCTGAGGACCATGCGCCGTGCCCGCCCACGGCATGATGCGCTTCAGATCAGGATTGTCAAAGTTGAGGGAAACGTAAGTGATGTCGGGATCGCACAAAGATCGCACAACTTCGGGATTCGTGGGATCTGCAAGAAGGTCTTCTATCATCTGTACAAGATTGCCTGACATGTGTGCTCTCCTATCTTTCCTAACGATGGCATCGGCGGCTTTTAGCGTCTCTGAGCAGGGGTCCTCTAACCGAGTCCGTATAAGGTAATTTGATGTTTCTGAAAAAGTAAGGATAATCGCAGTTGGCCCTAAATGCACGCTTTCATCAGATGACCAGCCCTAACATCGCCTTGAAGGGGGAACTTCTATGAGCACCTCGGAAGACGCAAACACGTTGGAAACGCTGAACAGCTTCTATAAAGCCGACAGCGCCTCTCTGAGAGCGGGTGGCGGAGATTTCACGGCCATTGCGGCCACGCTCGATCCGGAGTGCGTCATATACCAACCTGTCTCACTTCCCTATGATGGGTATGGCGTGGACACAGCGGCTTTGAAGAATGGATGCGGTCGTTTATTCAAGTCTGGGGTTCTCTGGAGGTTAGCGAGCCGGAGCAGATGCTGCTGGGAAACGTCGTGATCGGCCGCTCCCATATCTACGCGGAGCGGCGCAGGAGCGGTCAAAAGCTCGGTTGGCCACTATTGCAATACTTTAAGTTCGTCAGAGCCTGCTTGTGGAACTCTGGCCGTTTTACTGGGATACAGCCACACTGATCGATCAGTTGCAAAGGGGAGGGCATGCCTGAAGAAAGGACACCGAGACAGGTCCTTAAGGCTTTTACGAAGCAGAGAAAAGGTATATGCAGACCAAGGCATCCGGCAAAGAGGCGACCTTTGAGAACATCGCGGCCACTCTCGATCCATCCGTTTTTCTGCACCAATCGCCCGATTTGCCATTCGGTGGAGAGTATGTCGGCCACGAGCAACACGAGCAGTGGGCGATCACTAGGACTTCGATCTTCGAAAACTCGAGTGGCCGAGCAGCAGTGGTTTGAAAGTGGCAACGTGGTGGTTGTAGTCTGTCGCTTCGAGACGCATTCCCCAAGAAGAACGGTTCCTCTCTGGATTACCTATGGCGCAGGTCGTGACGATGAAGGATGCAGGATTACAGATTTTTAACCCCTTCTACTGGAATGTGCCTGCCTACGTAGGTGCTGCACGATAGCATAATGGCAGCAGATCTTGGCGGCAAGCCCATTGCCGCGAAAGCCCAGCTAAGAGAATTAGTCTCTGCGATAAGCAGACCAGTTATAGGTCCTTCTAAACGCGACTGTGGGAAGCATCTGCGACGCGACGCTGCTGCTGACACGTACGCTTGTCACGGAGCGTGCAGGATTCCGTGTCGGATCAACACGTTCTTGCGCAAGGCATCGATACTCAGGTTCACGCCCGATAGTCTTAGAGTGTGAAAAATCAAGACCTGAAAAACTTTCGCGATCGGAATGAATTGGCTTCGGCTTTGCGAACCGCTTTTCCGCATCTATCGCCTTCAGACATTGCGCAGAGTTCAACGCGTGGTGGCCGCGCGGCGGCATTGGCCGTCTTGGCAGAGATTAAGCCGCAAAGCTATGAGCGAAGCCGCAATTACCTTGACGGCGACGTAACTCGGCTTTCTGCTTACCTGCGCCACGGTGTGCTCACATTGGCAGAGGTGCGCGACGATGCCTTGCGACGGGCAACGAACCCCGACGATGCCGGCAAGCTGATCAACGAGTTTGCGTGGCGCGACTATTGGCAACGACTCTACATGCAGATACGCGAGGCTATATGGGAGGACCGTGAGCCCTACAAGACCGGCTATCGCGCTTCCGATTACGCATTGGATCTCCCGGACGACATAGCAGCGGCAGAGACCACGCTTGTCTGCATGGACAGCTTTTCGCAGCAGCTCATCCAAACCGGCTATCTGCATAATCACGCACGCATGTGGTTGGCCGCATACGTCGTACATTGGCGCCGGGTACGGTGGCAGGCAGGTGCCCGTTGGTTTCTGGAGCACCTGCTCGATGGCGACCCGGCCAGCAACAACCTATCCTGGCAGTGGGTAGCTTCCACTTTCGCGAGTAAACCCTACATCTTCAACCGCGAGAACCTGGAGCGTTACACGGCCGGTATTTACTGCCGCACCTGTCCCCATGCGGCAGCACGGACTTGTCCGTTTGAACGCGACTACGAAGCCTTGGAACGGACGCTTTTTCCTCGCCTGAATGTCCCTGCTGACTCGACTACGTTGCCCGCGCCGCCACGGCCATTCACTCCACCGGCCGTCGCCAAGCATTTGCCGAACATTGCCGGCAAGCCTCTGCTCTGGATACACACCGACAGCCTTAATCCAGACTCGCCGATGCTGCTCGCGCATCCGGACAGCCCAGCCGTGTTCCTCTGGGACACGGAATGGATCACGAAGAGCAGCATTACGCTGAAACGACTCCTTTTCCTGGCCGAGTGCCTCCAGGAAATGCGGGGCACGATGGAGCTTCGCTGGGGTGACCCGGCGACTGAACTGCTCGCCGCTATAAGGGCAAGCGGCGCAGGTTACGTCCTCGCCCAGCGCACACCGGATCCCCGCTTGCGTGCCGCAGCAACGGCTGTACAGGATAAGGTGCCGGTCATCTGGTACGATCCGCCATCGTTCGTAGACGAGACACGCGCCTTCGACCTGAAGCGATTCTCCCGTTACTGGAAAAGGGCGCAGGGCTCAGCGACGCAGTTCACCCCTTCTCAGGAGTCTGCGTGACCTTGTCTTCCGGCCCAGCAATAGGCTCTCAGGGCATGCGTGCCGGACGTAACACAATGCTGACGGAGACACTTTGGGTGCGCGCGTTAAGGTCACTTTTGTTCCGTTGAATAGAGGCTTACCTCACAAGCACGGTGCCCTCCACAGATGACTGGACCAACAGCGCACTCAGAACAGCTTCGATGGCGCATCGTTGGCAGGCGACTGTCACGGAAATGATATCTCCCCGAATTGGGTCTCACTATGACGCTGGAATCTTTTGTTGCAGACTTAATTGCCGAAGGCCAACTCGTCCGAGTGCTCAGCGAATGGGTGTCCGAGCTTTCCTGGCTACTTCCTCTACTATCCAAGTCCGTCGCAATCAGCCCTCCGCCTGAAGGCTTTATAGAAACGCTACGGGTGTGAAGCAGTGAGAACGACATATTAACCACCATTAAGACACAAAGGTTCGATCCAGGCCTTAGGCGACGATGCGGCGGCGATCCCTTACAGGCACGTCCTCTGCTCTTAAAGTAACTCGGCACAATGCAATGGCCGGCTCATGCTCATTGATACGCGTGAAAGCGCACATGCCGAGTTTGAGCGTTCTGTCAGCTTCTCATACTCGTCGATAAAGCCGCAAAACAAGACTCGCCTTTCAGAACAAGTTTCGAGAAACGCAAAAGGCGAGCACTATGCCGATCTCATCCTCGATTGCTGGCGCTCTCAATATTCTTCGTTTGCGAGACCTATCATTCCAACAAGCTGAGATTTCGGAAGGGTTGTGTGGAATACGCTCTGCGAAGCTGCATAAACAACTGTGTATACCTCAGAGAGCTAAGGCAGGCTACCCGCCTTAGCCTCCGTCTGCAGGATCAGCGAGTGCAGTTCCCGTACGGCTCGTTGGTGTAGTCGTCCGTCCGGTGAATACAGGTTAATGCCGTCGTAGGTATAAGCAGGATTTTCTTTTCTGGGATTGCTCCGCCGGCGTTTTGATAGCCACATATCAAAAGGCGCGACGGCTGCACCTGTCTGGTCTTCGTCGCAGGCCGCAGGTTCCATACCGTGCCGATGTCGTTCTCCGGGTCAGCCGCCATTGGCTTTTTTCTAGGGCCGGTCACCACATCGACCTCACTCAGGGTAGCGCCATCCAACGCAGGACAGGCGACCACGATGCTGGCGAGTTCTTTCTGGCGCGCGGCGGTCATTAGATCGATGCAGGGTGTCAGGATGCCCTGTGTGACTGAGTTCTGCTGTGGAAGTGAGAAGCGCGCTACCAGCTTGTCGGGTTTGGCAGACTCGGTCCGAATATGGACCACGAATGGCTCTCCCGGTGCATCCATCAGTGACTTAACAAGAGTAGGCTCGTAGATCAGTCCGACGGCGATGGTCGGGCTAGCCGTGCCCGTCTGCATGCCATTGTCGTCGAAGCAGGCGTTTCTTGCCGCAATGTGTGTAGAACCGATCTCGGTGTAGACCGAAGGCGAGCCGGATGCACCATCGCCCTCACAGCTGAAGTCGCCTGTCAGCCGAGCACTCATGGGACGTGGAAGCACTAACTGAATTTGCAGGTTCCCCACCATCGACGTGGAGTTGGAGTAGTGAAATACGTTACAGCCCATCGAGAGCTGGGCCGGGTATTGTCTTCCCTGCGCTTCTACTGTGCCGGCCAGCACAGCCGTGCGTGTCTCCCCGTTCGGGTTACTGGTATCCGGGGGTTGCAGCCGCCAGACCGTTGCCGGCGTGTTTGCGGTCTTCGTTGTGTGCGCTGGCTGCGTCTTCTCGCTCCCGCCCGAAGCCTGTGCCGCGCCGCCGACATCCACACCGAAACACTGGGCCTGATTGGCATTGACAAAGGCGTACTCACCCGGCGCGAGCGGCACGTTGGGAATGATCTCGAGCGATCCGGCGCCATACTTCTGCACCGTAAACGGGATGCTGTCGTCGGGAGGACGTTCGTGCTTCATCCCGGAAAACGGGACCAGGCTTCCGCGAATGGTCATGTAAGGGATGCGGCGGTCGTCCTTGCCGGCAACCAGCTTGCGCAGGTGGATGACCGTGGCGGGGTCCTGATCGGCAATCGCCAGCTTGACGAAAAAGTGAGCGGCAGGCGTGACGCGCACCGGTGAGGACGCGCCTCGGATCGTTTGGAATGAGCTGACCGAGGGCGTAATGACGAAGTGAGTTTTGGACTGGGTCTCTACAATGGCGGTTTCGCGTTCGACTGGAAGCAGCCGGCCATCGGTGAGAACGGTGTACTGGTCGCGGTACTCAGGCTCCAGCGGAGCTACCGTGCCCTGTTGCCCCTGTGCAAGCATGGCGCACAGCCACAGGGTTGGGAAAGAAAGAGTGCGGGTCATCTGAGTGCTCCTTTGGCTTGGGTTGGGGGATTAGGGGTTGGTGTCGTCCGGCAGGCGCCAGCCGCTGCTGGTCAGCACCATGCCGGTGGTGAGTTGGTTCCGCTGGTAGCCCTTCGGGTCGAAGTTGGAAAAGGCTTGCTGGACGGCTGTGTTGGTGGCCCATCCTGGCTGATGCGTCAGCTTGCGAGTATAGGTGACTCGGGTCACATGCATGCCTTCGGCCTCGGCCGGCTCTGTAAAGGAGATGATCTTGTCCACCTCAATTCGGCCGAAGCAGAAGAGCTTCGCCTGTGCAAGAGCCTCCGTTGCGCCGGGCAGCTTGTCTCCTGTAAATGTGGATTCGCGCCCCTTGTCGGTCAGGTCGTAGCGGATCTGATCCGTGCCGTTCACAAGGAACTGCGCCTTGGAGACGAGCCCTGCACCAAACAGTGCTTCCAAGTCCGCACGCGGAGAGATGGCGTTCGCTGTCATGGGAAAGCTGCTGGCGATGTAGCCAGGGCATGGCTGGATGTAGGCCAGCGAGTGATTGAGGCCGTCGGTAAGATTGCTGTCGTTCGCGGTCTTGTGGTTGCAGCCGAGCAGGCCTGCAGCCAGCAGGGCGGCGAGGGCGAGTGGGACGCGCATGGTAAATCTCCTTTCAGGATCGGCGATGGAGAAGCCTAGGGCGGGAATGCTGAATCGGCATGATGGCTACTCCGCCCCTGTCTGCAAGCGAGCGGTGTTGTGCTCGATTCGAAACACGATGGCTATAAGTTCCAGCGTCACGCGTGCCTGGATCAGCACGAGCAGAAACACAACAGGCGACAGCAGCAAGGCAAGGAAGCCTAGTGCGGAGTGGACGCTAAACGCGGTTACGATTACCCCCAGGGCCACCAGAACTCCGACCGCCATGAAGAACATATAGAGAAAGCGGATGAGCCGGGGCACGATGAATGTGGTGAAGGACGTGTCCAGCAGAGATTTGAAAAATGTATCCGCCTGTTGACGGCGGGGCGAATGCTCAGGGTTGGCATGGAGGTGGGGTAAGGGCGCCGGGCTTGTCATGGTCTCGTTCTCCTTCAATGCGGTTGGGTGAAGAGGTCTATTGACTGCAGTTACAAGGCAGGACGTGTCAGAAACGACGTGCTGTGGCAGAATGACTGTGCTCTCTGAGAGAACTGCTTGGCTATGTTTCAAGCACAGACTGCATTGGCACCGGTTGCGCCGTCTTGACGAGCTTTGCCGCAGCATCAAGAATTCTCAAGAACTCGGGAGAAAGAGGTAAATGGCTGAGAACGGGAGGGTTCAAGGACGCCGCTGGACTTTCGAGGACTGCGAGTATCTGGAGCGCGGCCGTCAGTTGCGGGTTCGGGGCGCACCCGTGCGCATGGAGGCCAAGCCGCTGGACGTCCTGCAGGTGCTGCTGGAACGGCCTGCGGAGGTACTGACCAAGGATCAGCTCCTGGGCGAGGTGTGGGAGGTAGCCACCTCAGACCAGTCGTTGGCCACCGCCGTATCGAAGCTGCGCAAGGCCTTTGGTGGCCTGCGCGACAGGATCCTGCTCAGCGTGCCGGGGGTCGGTTATCGCATGGCTGTTCCCGTTGTTTGCATGGCTGATGACACTGCGGAACCTGCTGCCCTGTCGCTGAGCCCGGGCGATCCTATTCCCTTTCGTGAGCAGTGGCACGCGGTTCGGCCGCTTGATACGCGCACGCCGCACATGGTGTGGGTGGCGGAGCAACGCCGCACGGGAGAGCAGCGGGTATTCAAGTTCGCGACCGACGGAATCCGGCTGCGGGCGCTCCAACGCGAAGTCACGTTGTCCCGCCTGTTTGCGGCTTCCTTTCCGGCCAGGCAGCACTTCGTACGCATCTCGGAGTGGAACTTCGACCAAGCACCCTTCTTCACGGAAGCACCCTTTGCCGGAGGAAACCTGGCCGATCTTGTGCGATCCCCGGAACTGGCAGCGATCAATGCGGACGCGCGCGCATTGTTGGTAGCACAGATCGCCCGGGCGGTTGCGGATGCCCACTCGATCGGCGTGCTGCACAACGACCTGAAGCCGAGCAATCTTCTGGTGGTCGAGATTGCATCCCCGGAGCGGGCAGATTCTTCGTCGGCGGCGGACCGCTGGCAGGTTCGTGTCGTCGACTTCGGCATTGCCATCATCAGCGATTTCCAGCGACTCCAGGACCTTGAGATTACCGATCACGGTGAATTTGTAGAAGAACCTTCCACCCCGGAGCGGTGGTCCTCAAAGGGAACAGCGCTTTATCTTGCCCCAGAGTTGCGACGAGCCGATGCGCAGCCGGACACACGTGCCGACGTGTTTGCCCTAGGCGTGATCCTCTACCAAGTGCTCTGCGGCGACATGCTTGCGCCACTCTCGCTCGGGTGGGAAGAGCACATTCAAGACTCGCTGCTGCGCGAGGACATCGAGGGCGCTTGCCAACTGAACCCACAGCGCCGGTTTAGCAGCGCAGCCGAACTCGCGCAGCGGCTCGAGAGATTGCCGGAGCGCCGAGCCGCGCGGCAACGGCAGGAACAGGACAGGCAGGAGCGGCTGATCCTGGAGCAGGACGTAATGAGGGCGCGGGTGAGGCAACCCTGGATCGTAGCCACGGCTCTCGTTCTGCTGCTTGGGACCTGCGGCACCGCATGGTTTTTCGTACGCGCTACACAAGAGCGCAACCAGGCTGTGAGGAGAGAAGAGACGCTAGCCGCGCTGAACCGGTTCCTGACGCTTGATCTCCTCGGTCAGGCAAATCCGGATGCGGCAGCGCACCGGACGCCCGCACAGCAGGTCACCCTTTTGCAAGCCATTAACCAAGCTCGTTCTAATGTTGACCGTCGCTTCAGTCAGGCACCGGAGATTGCGGCGCGCATTCACATGGCGTTAGCGAATGCATATGGTGCGCTGAGCTCTTTTAGCGATTCAGAGCACGAGTACCGGGCGGCCGCCGAGCACTTCGAGCAGGCTAAAGGCAATCTATCGCAGGAGGCGCTGGAGGCCAGACTGCGCACTGCCATCACGCTGATGATCGAGCAGACCCCGCAGGCACTCGCCGCGTCGGAGGCAGAATTGCAGGAACTCCGTCCGCGCCTTCAAGCCATCCGCGAGCCCAGCGCCGAGCTTCAGGGCTGGGAAGCCATGGCTAATTCCGGCCAAATTCTTACTTCCAACGGCCCGGCCCTGTCCGCCATTCCGACCCTTGAGCGCGCAATCCAACGCGCGCAACAAACGCCGAAATTCGACTCTTCTTTGCTGGCTGCTATGCAATTGCGGCTGGCCGGGGTTTACCTCAAAGCGGACCGTGGCGAAGATGCCCTCAAGGTGGCACAGGCGGCTATCGCGGAGATAACCAGTCAGGAGGGTCCTGACAGCCCTAAGCTCAACCCAGCAAAGCTTTACTTGGAAGAGGCGCTTTTTATTCTTCGCCGCTACTCGGAGGTGGAATCCGCAAGTGCCACAGACTACTCACGCTTTCTGAGCGTGTATGGTCCGCTCAGCCGGTACACACTTTCCGCGCAGGATATGCACGCTCAGTCGGAGGATGCTCAAGGAAAGCTGGACCGGTCATCCCACGATTGGCTGGCTCTTTATACCGTCACGCGTGGAAGTCCGTCTATGCAGTATTTCTCTGAAACAGCGATTGTGAGCGCCGGGCAGGCTGAGTGTCACCGAGCCGAGTATTCGCAAGGTGAACTATACCTGCAGCAGGGGTTAGAGGAGGTTACGGCGCAGGGTGGCCCAAAGGCTTTGAACTACAGCGTCGGATCACTGG
Organism: uncultured Acidobacteriaceae bacterium; assembly: GCA_964245195.1. Classification (GTDB taxonomy): domain Bacteria; phylum Acidobacteriota; class Terriglobia; order Terriglobales; family Acidobacteriaceae; genus Edaphobacter. The sequence continues at coordinate 402,499 of CAXTLR010000003.1, forward strand.
CACTTGCCGAGTGCATCCTTGCCCAGCAGGAGGATGTCTCCAGCCCAATCACGCCGCTGACGCTTGCACGCGTGCGACAGTTGCTAACACAGGTCGACTTGAATGTCGTGGAGTCCTTTCCAGACACAAGCTCCGCGCAAGCAAATCTCTATCTTGCGCAGGCGAGGCTGGCGTTCAGAGAGGGAGATCTCATGCGGTCTCGCCAGTTCATTGCCAAGGCAAGACCACTGCTGAACCAACTCCAGGCCGAGCCTTGGGAGGCGGACCGGCTGATGCGTCTACAAAAGGCACTCTCCGGCAATGGGCCATAAACCCTGTTACTGACCGCTACCGCACTCAGTTTTCTAGCTAACTTGGCAGAACTCAAATTATTCCTTCTAAGACACCAGTTCCAGCTCTGGATGAATCATTTGCAGCCAAGCCACAACGGTGTGACGGAGATCATCGGCCGTGATGGGGATTTGCTGCAGGTCCTGATTTGGAATGAAGCCGACCGCGTTATAGCTGGCGAAAGTGCGATTTAGGAGAAGGCAAGCAGCTTGCGGATGAGCTTGCCGTCGGCTCCAACGATGTATTCGAGCGTCTCGATCGTGCGTGTGTGGTGCCCAGGTTGTCTTGTGGTGCAATACCCGCTTGCCCGCAAAGCGGTGTTAGCAAGCGCCAAAATCGTATTGTGGCTGGTGTAGAAGCGTAGGTCGTCCGAGATGTCCTTAAACCCTGCATCGTTCCTAGACCGGGTTACGACGTCCAACTGATCGGCGATTCATGAGCACTCGTTGGTTCCCGCCGCAACCAGCCGTTCTCAACGTATCTCTCTCTAAACTCATTTTCATTCCCCATCAGAAAGACCAGCGGCCCGCTTTGAATGACCGTAAGGAAGTAATTGCCTGCGTGGCTTTTGCCCGGAGCTCTTCCCGCTCGAAGATGGTCGGGTTAATGGGTCTGTTCAGCTTTTTCTCTACTGATGAGAGCTGCTGCAGTAGATCGTCCAATGTAGCAGCTCCGATGAGCATGAGATGGATTTCGCTTGCAGCGCTCTCCTCTCCACGGGCCGCGCTTCTCCTCGTGGATAACTGCTGGACTACGGAATGATGGCGAGCATAAAACGTACAGGAGTGGTCCGAATGCGTCCGATTATGTGAAAAGGGCTGGATGCTTCATTCCGAGTATGTGACGGCTAGAGTGATCTGGCCATGACTCCAACAAATATAAATACCTATGGAGCAAAGAGGTCTAACGGAACGCTTTTCATCGCTGGCCATTACGCCTAAGTGCATCGTGAGAAGGGGAAAACATGAGCACCGTCCGGGAGTATGTTCCATCACCCGTTCTTCTTAAGTCTTTAGAAAGGCAGGTTAGATTTGGACTTCCGGTGGGGAAGTCCAAATCTAAGCAAAATCCACTTCCTAGATCTGCTGCCCGGAAGCCGAGCCAAGCACGGCGCGATCGACCAACAGAGGCTCAGCGCAACCCTACAGCGGACGTTCATACGATCCTCTCAGCCCGAAAGCGCTGTGTCGCATGCTAAGAACAAGCCTCTGCGAACTGAATCCCTATGTGTTGCACATCGCCACGAAGCTGGATGCGTAGCGTCCGTAACTCCTGTTGCTGGCTACAATAGGTCTATGATCCGCAAGACACGCCTCTTCACCCCCGGCCCAACGCCCCTGCTGCCCGCTGCCCAGTTCGCCATGGCCGCCGCCGACATCCACCACCGCACCGCCGAATTTCGAGCGCTGTTCACTCGCGTGCTCGCGCAACTCAAACAGTTTGTCGGCACCGAGCAGGGCGACATTGTCATCCTGTCCAGCTCCGGAACCGGTGCCATGGAAGCCGCCATGTCGAATCTCACCTCGCCCGGCGACCGCGTCCTCGTTCTCACAGCGGGCAAGTTCGGCGAGCGCTGGTCGGCCCTCGCCAAGGCTTTCGGCTGCGCGGTCGACGTCGTCTCCGCACCCTACGGACACACCTTTTCGCTCGATGAGGTCAAGGCCGGGCTGAAGCTCGAGACACGCGCCGTCTTTATGCAGGCCACTGAAACCTCCACCGGCGTACGCCACTGCGTGCCGGCCATCGCCAACCTGCTCAAGGAGACCGGCTCCGAGGCGCTGCTGGTCGTCGACGCCATTACCGGGCTCGGCACCACGCACCTGGACATGGATGGCTGGGGCATCGACGTGCTCATCGGCGGCTCGCAAAAAGCCGTCATGATTCCGCCTGGACTTTCCTATCTGGCGGTCGGGCCGCGCGCCTGGGATCGTATGGAGGCGACCTACAATCCGCGCTACTACTTCGATCTCCGTAAGGAGCGCAAGAACGCCCGCATGGGCGAGTCCGCCTACACGCCGCCAGTCGCGTTGATCGCTGCGCTCGGCGCCGCGTTGGACTGGATCGCCGCGCAGGCAGCCACGCCCGAGAACCCAGCCGGAGACCTGGTCGAAGGCCGCCGTAAGCTGGTCGATAACGCCGAAACGATCGCCGCCATGACTCGCGCGGCCATGCTCGCCCTGGGCTGCACGCTCTTCGCGCCCGATGCCCCGTCCGCTGCCGCCACGGCCGTTTTGCCACCGGCCGGGGTCGACTCCGGGGTCTTCGTCAAAGAACTCAAGGCCCGCTTCGGAGCCATCATCACTAATGGCCAGGGCGAGATGAAGGGGCAGATCTTCCGCATCGCGCATCTCGGCTTCTTCGATTACATGGACACCATCGCGCTGGTCGGCGCGCTTGAGCAGGTGATCGTGCGTTCCGTCCCGCAGGCCCGCGGAATCGACGGGCAGCCTATCCAGTTCGGAGCCGGGCTCATCGCCGCGCAGAAGCGCTTCGCCGAGAGCTCGCATCCGGCCGCGGAAGAGCGCAGGTGCATCTGCGGACGCACCGATGCATGCTGCTCCCTACAGAACGCCGCGGCAAAATGAGGAGGCTCTCGGCAACAAAGTCCAGCAGATTCTTATTCCTGGCGATTCTCCTGGTGTTGGCCGCTCGGACGATGAAGGCCGCTCCCGTGCAGCGCTGCCAGGTGCTTGCCCGCCTGCCGCACTCGACTGACAGCTACACCGAAGGCTTCTTTTTCCGTGACGGCCACTTCTACGAAGGCACCGGCCTCAAGGAGCACTCCGCCATCCTCGTCATCGAGCCGGCTACGGGCCATGTCGTGGCTCGTCACGAGCTACCGCCGGAGTACTTCGGCGAGGGCATCGTCGACTGGGGCAACAACCTGCTCGAGTGGACCTGGCAATCGCACGTCGGATTCCTGCTCGACCGCACCTCACTCCGCGTTGTCGGACAGTTCCAATACACCGGCGAGGGCTGGGGCATGACCCGCACCGACCGCGAGCTCATCACCTCCGATGGCACGCCGATCCTGCGCTTCCGCAACCCCGACACCTTCGACCAGACCCGCACCCTCACCGTCAAAGACGACGGCGTTCCGGTGCGCAATCTCAATGAGCTAGAGTACATCCCCACGCGCGGAGGTGGCGAGATCTACGCGAACGTCTGGCACAGCGACCGCATCGCCCGCATCTCGCCCGCCGATGGTCATGTGATCGGCTGGCTCGACTGTGCCGGCCTCTTGCCGGACAGCGAGAAAAAGGACGCCGAGTCTGTCCTCAACGGCATCGCCTACGACGCCAAGCGCAAGCGGCTGTATGTGACGGGCAAGCAGTGGCCGACGATCTTCGAGGTCAAGGCAGGAGCCGAGCAGAAGTAAATTGTCAGCTCACTTCTGCGCATCCATCCAGGCCTGCACCCGGGCATCCATCGTATCGAGCGGCAGCGCTCCGCCGTCCAGGATCTCATCGTGGAACTTCTTCACGTCGTACTTCGCCCCAAGCTGCTTCTGCGCGCGGCTACGCAGGTCGGTGATTTTTAGCTGACCGAGCTTGTACGCGAGCGCCTGCGCGGGCCACGCAATGTAACGGTCCGTCTCCGCCTGGACATCGGCTTCGTCTTCGCCCGAGTGCTGATGGAAAAAGTCAACCATCTGCTGGCGCGTCCAATGCTTGTAGTGCACGCCGGTATCGAGCACCAGTCGGCACGCACGTAGCAATTCATCATTCAGGCGACCGAAGTCCGAGTAGGGGTCCTGGTAGAAGCCCACCTCCTTGCCCAGGCGCTCGGAGTAAAGCGCCCAGCCTTCGACATAGGCCGTATACCCCGCATGCTGGCGGAACGGCGGCAGACTCGGCAGCTCCTGCGCGATCGAGAGCTGCATGTGATGGCCCGGAATGCCTTCGTGGTACGCGGTCGACTCCGCCGTGAGCAGCGAGCGGTGCGGCCAGTCATACGTATTGATGTTTACGCGGCCGGGCCGTTTGCCGTCCGGGGTGCCGGTGTTGTAATCCGCCGCGGCGCCCTCCTTATCGCGAAACGATTCCATCGCAACTACCTCGATCGGCGCCTTGGGCAGTAGTCCGAAGAGCTCCGGCAGCTTGGGCTTCATCTGCGCGATGTAGCCGCGATAGTGGTTCAGCAGGTCTTCGGCGCTGGTAGGAAAGGTCTTTGGATTCGTCTTCAGCGACTCGCGAAAGCCCTTCAGATCGCTGGCTCCAAGCTTCTTTGCGATCGCCAGTTGCTCAGCCTCAATGCGCGCAACTTCGCTCATGCCAAGATCGTGAATGGCCTGCGGATCCATCGTGGTCGTGGTGCTGGATTTAATCGCGTAGCGGTAAAGAGCCTCGCCGTTCGGCAGCGACCACAAGCCTTCGCTGGTCCGGCCCGCCGGAGCATACGTCTTCTCCACGTAGTCGGCAAACTTCGCATAGGCAGGCCGCACCTGGGTGTCGATAACAGCAAGAATCTCATCGTGAAGCCGCTCCTGGTCTGCCGCCGAGACGTCTGCTGGAAAGTGCTTCAGCGGCGACGCGAACACGTTCGCCTCGCCTGCCGGCGTTCCGATCGCACGCGCCTGCGTAGGTATCTTCTCGAGCAGGAACTTCGGCGGCATCAGCTTGTCCTGCCGTCCCTGCTCACAGACCGTTATCGTCTGCTCGAACAATCGCGGCACCTGCTTCAAGCGCGCAAGATAGTCCTCATATTGCTTCGTCGTATTGAAGGGGAGAATGGGCACAAACTGGGCGATGTCCAGATGCACGCCGCTCATCTGGCTTACGGGCATCTCCCATATCTTCAGCTGGTAGCCTTCGAGGCCTTCGCGCAGGTTGCGCACCATCAGTGCCTGGTTCAAACGCTCCTGCTCGGGAAAGCCCGCGGTGTCGATCGCCTCAAAGCGCGCCAGCCACTGCCGGCTCCTCTCTGCGCTCTCACGGATGTGCTGGACCGAAGCGTCACTCAGCTTATCGTTGTAGCGATAGTCGCCGATTGAGGTCGCCATCTCGGGCGACTCTTTCAGCTCGTACTCCCACTCCTCGGCAAGCAGGTTGTTCAGCGCATCGCGCCGCGCGGCCAGTGGTGCGGTGTTCTGAGCCTGCAGGCTACTCATACAGGAACATCCAAGCAGTACGGCTGCCACAGTCCATTGAAGCCTCTTGAAGATTGCCATGGCTGAAGTGTAACGTTCGTGCGATGGGAGCTCCAAGCCGCGCAACGCGGCTCATTTATCTGCCCAGTTCAATCAGGCGGACGCTCGCAATGGCCTCGACATTCCGCAATGCGGCAAGCACGTTGGCTGCGGAGGGATTGCTTGCCGTATCGATCTGCACGACAGCCAGCGCTTGACCTTGCGGAACTTTCTGCGCGCGGCCTTGTCTGCCGGCAACCGGACGGCCCAGTGCGAAGTTGGCGATGTTGACGCCGTGCTCGCCCAGGATGGTACCGATGCGCCCAACCACGCCGGGGACGTCATGGTTGCGGATGGCGACGAGCGTGCCGTTGAGCGGCGCTTCGATGTCGATGCCGTCATAGGTAAGCAAGCGCGGAGAGTTGCCGTGGAGCACGGTGGCCGAGGCACTGCTGTCGCCTTCGCTCGAATGCAGAGCCAGCTTGAGCACGGAGCCCGAGCCGCCGGGAACGAACTCGCGCTTGTCTTCCTGGATGCGAATGCCACGCTCTTCAGCGACTGCGGCGGCGTTGATCCGGTTGACGGAGGACTGGCCCTCGGTGTCGGCGAAGATGCCCGCGAGCGCGGCGTTGCGGATGAGGTCGGTCTTGCCCAGCGCGAGCCGGCCGCTGTACGTGATCTGAATATTTTCAAGATGGCCGGGCGTGGCATGGGCGAGAAAGCTGCCGAGCCGGGAGGCCATGTCGATGTAGGGAGCGACCTCAACGTACTCCTCATGCGAAAGCGAGGAGACGTTCACCGCATTCTGCACCACACCAAGCTTGAGGTAGTCGCGCACCTGCATGGCAAGCTGGATGCCGATGGCTTCCTGGGCTTCGTCAGTGGCTCCGGCGATGTGCGGGGAAAGAAGGACGTTCGGCAGGTTGAAGAAGACGGAGTCTTTGAGCGGCTCATGGTGGAAGACGTCGAGTGCAGCGCCGGCGACTCGGCCTGAGCTGAGCCCTTCGGCGAGAGCAGCATCGACAATCAGCTCCCCGCGAGCGCAGTTCACGATGCGGACGCCGGGCTTCATGATGGCAATCGAGTGCGCGTTAATCATGCCTTCGGTCTGGGTCGTCAGGCCCACGTGCAGCGTCAGGAAGTCCGAGTTCTTGAAGACGTCATCCAGGTTGGTAAGCGTGACGTCGTTTTCGCGCGCGATCACCGGGGCGAGGAAGGGATCGTAGGCGATCAGGTCCATGCCGAAGGCCGCCGCACGCCGCGCGACCTCGAGCCCGATGCGTCCCAGGCCGACAATGCCGAGCGTCTTGCCGCGCAACTCCGAGCCCTGCAGGGACTTCTTGTCCCAAACCGCGTTGTGCATGGTCTGGTTGGCGCGCGGGATGGAGCGGCACATAGCGATCATGAGGCCCAGCGTGAGCTCGGCAACGGCGACGGCGTTGGCTCCCGGAGTGTTCATGACGACGATGCCGCGATGGGTGGCGGCAGCGGTGTCGATGTTGTCAACTCCAACTCCGGCGCGGCCGATGACGCGGAGTTTCGGCGCATGCTCAAGCAGCGCGGCATCCACCTGCACGGCAGAGCGAACGATCAGCGCGTCGGCATCGGCCAGCTCGGCGGGAAGCGACTTGATCTTGTCGGCGGTAATGCAGGTCCAGCCGGGTTCCTGGGTCAGGAGAGCGAGAGTGGCTGGAGAGACTTTTTCAGCGAGAACGATCTTCATGGAATCCTTGGGGGTTGTAAGAAGTGCAGGCAGCCTCATCATGGTATCGGACTTAGGGAACCTCTGATCGAGGGTGTGTTGTTCCTTGACTGTGCTCCTTTCTCATTCCCGAACGGAATCTGCGTTTGGCTCGTGCCGCAGCCGCGATGGGGGCTTGATCAGGCTTTCTTAGCCAGCCTTGTCCCGCGGGTAATTCGGTGGACGGGTCTCGCAGGCGCGTGAACCGGCTCCGGCGGCATAGGAGGCAGGCCGCACACCGCGAGCAGCAGGTCGTTGGCCGCCTTGAAAACATTGAAGTGGGTCGATCCGGAACCTTCCGTAAAGGCGACAAACAGGGCGGTGTTGCGCGCGTGATTGAGCGCGATGTATGTGACAAAGCCCGCTCCGCCGCCGGTCTTCTCGATGAGGTGCGAAGGGCTGTCGGGGGCAAGCAGATGCATCCAGCCAAGCCCGATGCCGGTGGGTTCGCCGGCGCGGTCCAGGCCCCGGACGCTGGCAAGGTTCGAGGGTAGGAGATAAACCCCCTGCGCGGGGGAGTTCTGGACGCCCAACAGATACTTCAGCCACTGGGCCATGTCGGTCGCGGTCGAGTAGAGGCCAGAGCTCGCGGCGGTGGCTTCCGTGCTGGTGCATGGGCCTTCGTCCTTCGCGGTGCCGAGCAGGCGCGCGCACTGCGCCGGCGAAGGGAAGAAGGTGGTTTGGCGCAGGTTGAGCGGCGTGAGCGTCCGCTCGGCCAGCAGCTGCGGGTAGGGCTTGTGCGCGGCGGCCTGCAGTGCATCGCCAAGCAGATCGAAGGCGGCGTTTGAGTAAAGGGCGGCCGTGCCGGGAATGCTGCGGAGATGCTGTCCGGGAAGCCAGCGCCAGCGGGTAGCGGAGTCCGGGAAGGTGAAGTGCGGGATGCCGCGGGGCGTGGGCTCGATCTCCCTCGGAAGCCCCGACGTATGCGTAGCCAGGTCCGCCAGCGTGATAGGTTTAGCGCGCATCGGCACAAGCACGTTGACTGGGGCTAAGCGCTGGAGAGAGTCATCCATGCGCACTGTGTGCTCGAGCGCAAGTTTGACGAGCAGGTCGGACGCGAAGATCTTCGAGAGCGAACAGAGCCGCAGGAGCGAGTCCGGCGTCGGCGGCTGGTGGTTGCCGGGCGCCGTCTCGCCGTAGCCGCGGAAGAAGACCTCATTGCCGCGGACGAGGACGAGGACCATGCCGGTAGACACGGAGCGCTCGAAGAGATCGGCACCGAGGGCCTCGGCGGAGGACAGCGGTGGCAGCGCTGCGACCTGATCTGCACTTTGCGCAAGAGCGCAGGTACAAAAAATGACGTGGAAGACTATGACGAAAAGTTTGCGCAAGCAGGCTAGTCTCTGGATGACCAGATCTCGGAGCAATGAAGTTCAAACCCTGCAACAGGGTCCGTGCCGACTACTGTCTCTGGTTTCTCCAGTTCTTGAGGTGGATGTAACGGCGCATAAATCGTAACGGTTTCTTGCTGGGGGTCGATCAACCAGGCGAGCTTCGCTCCATTCTCCAGCCAAAGCTGCATCTTCGTTTCTACGAGCGCGCGTGTATCGCTGCGCGATCGCACCTCGATCACGAAGTCAGGGCACAGGGGTGGATATCCAGCTTTTTGCTCCGGGCTCAAAGCGTTCCATCGCGAGAATAAGAGCCAGGAAGCGTCGGGAGAGAGACAGGAACCGTCGGGCAGGTTAAACCCAGTGCTTGGACTGAACGCCTTTCCACTGCCATTCAGTCTTGCCCATCCCATAAGTTCAAAAGAGACAAGCATCTCGTTTCCGCCGCCGACGCCTCCGACCGGGGTCATAATCGTAATCTCTCCTTGATTGTTGCGCTCAATACGATATGGCCGATTGCGTTCGGAAAAACGCATCAACTGATCATCTGTCATCGGAACATTAGGGCGGAGCCTGACGGGCATAGAAAGCTCAACTAAATCAATGGGCATTTCGCGGCTCATGTGCAAAAGCTTACAACGCGCTCGTACTTCTATGAAGGAATGCCGAGCAATATCCTGAAAGGGACTTCACCCAAGATCACTTCCCGGCAGGTTTCGCAGGGTATGCGGACCAATTTCCTCGGCCAGCCCCGCCTCGGCTGGGTATACCTGACGACCTCCGCCTGGCGAGCCGGGAAGCGTAGCAGCGCCGTGCGGAACTGGCGTGCAAGCCTGGGAGCAAACGCTTTCCGTTCACCACACATGCAGGCACCTGCAGCGCTTAAAATTTATCTCTGAACGTGACTTTCCCCTTGAGTTCCCGCCCGCAACCCCGCAAGATAGTGCCACGCATCTCTGGAGGACTTCCGTGCGCTTTGCCTTCACCACGATTCTGACTCTCTTCCTGCCTTTTGGCCTTAGCGCGCAAACGTCCCAAACGGCAGAAGCACCTACCGCCAAGCCTGCCGTCATCAAACCGGCCTATGAGGCCGACCCCAAGTTCATCACCGCCATGGCCGAGGCGAAAGAACTTACGAAAAAGCACGAGTACGCCTTCGCTGCCGACAACTACAAAAAGGCAAACAAGGTTGCCGGTGGAAGCTGCGTCGCGTGCCTGAAGCAGCTTTATGACCTAGACATGCACCTTGGCGAGTACAAGGATGCAGTGGCCGCCGCCACGCAGAGGGAGTCCCTCGCCACCCTGGCGATTGACAAATCCATTGCTGCCAACGATCGCGGCGTGGCTCTGCTCGGCCAGGGAGGAGAAAAGCCCAAACCGGCCCAGCTTGCCGCCGCGCACACCGCCTTCCAGACAGCCCTGAGCGACTATCCGAAAAACCTTGGCGCTCAATATCAGGATGGCTGTGTCCTCGCCCGCATGGGCAAGGACGATGAAGCCAAACAGGCTTTCGCAGCCTGTTCTGTAGCCGCTTCCCCCAAGGACCCGATGCGGGTACGCGCGGCCCACTTTGCGGAGAACCCGGAGCTTTCCCTGCACAAGATGGCTCCCGCCTTCGAGGTTACCGCGCTTGACGGAACTCGCTTCAACCTCGACAACATGGGCGGCCGTGTTGTGCTCATCGACTTCTGGGCGACCTGGTGCGGACCTTGCAACGCAGAACTTCCGCACGTCCAGAAAATCGCTCGCGAATTCGCCAACGAGCCCTTCACTGTCATCAGCATCTCCTGGGACTCCGATGAAGCCAAATGGAAGGACTTCATCGCCAAGCACGAGATGACCTGGTTGCAATACCGCGACGCTGACCACAAACTGAGCGATCGCTTTGGCATCAATGCCATCCCGCACTACTTCACTATCGACTCCGATGGAGTCCTCACCGCTGAAATGCTGGGCTCGGGCAACGACGTCGAAGGCAAGCTCAAGAAGCTGATCAAGCGCGCCAAGGAGGCCAAACCCGCCCCTGTACAAACTGCTGCGGTCTCTGGCGCCAACTAGACACGTTCCGCCTGCTCGCCGTCGCGGTAAACTGAGGGCAGGAAACTATCATGCCGCTCTACGAATACGAATGTACCGCCTGCCGCCGGCACACGGAGAAGATTCAGAAGTTCTCTGACCCCGAGATCACCAGCTGCCCGTTCTGCGGCGGTGAACTGAAGCGAGTTATCTCCGCTCCTGCCTTCTCGCTCAAAGGCGGCGGTTGGTACGCCGATGGCTATGGTTCCTCCAAGCCCGCCGCCGCTTCTGGCGACGCACCCGCACCCGCCGCCGCTGCGTCCGGCGAAGGGTCGGCTCCCTCGGCAACACCCGCAGCCGCCGCGACCCCAGCCGCAGCGTCATCCCCGGCCCCCGCTCCCGCGCCTGCTTCCAACAAGTAGTGGCTGGGGAGTGTCCTCGTCTGCATGCAGCCAGAGTCGTTCAGACTAAATCGCCTGAGCTTGTGCAATGGGCGAGTGACGAGGTAACGGAGATTCTGGTTAGCCAGAACGACAAGTCCTACTCAGTAGCATGGCAAATGTAGATCGCTATAGTCCGCCCTGCTCCGAGCACTCGTCCACAAGCCTGTCTAAGCTGAAGTTGTCCTCTTCTTCGCCGCTTTCTTTCCAGGCGTCTTCACTGCGGCCTTTGCGGACTTCTTCACGGCTGTCGCTGGCGGCGGAGGCATCTTCGCGCCGGCCCGTCTAGCCTCGGAGAGCCCGATGGCAATTGCCTGTTTCGGATTGGTCACCTTCTCGCCGCTTCCGCTCCTAAGCTTGCCTTCCTTCATCGCTTCCATCTCGCGGGCAACGCTCTTGCTCGCAGCCGGTGAATATTTGCGCCCACCCGTCTTTGCCGCTACCTTCTTGCCCGCAACCTTCTTCCCTGTTGCCATGCGCCTTTACCTCTGCATGCATAGGAGCCTCGGCAGAGGCAATCAGTTGCACCATAAAGAGTGCAGAGACGTGGGAGCTTACTGCCGCGTGTAGCGATTACTTGGAACCTGCCGCAACAGGCCCTCCACGCTTGCAGAACAAAACGATATCCACTTGATGGGTAGAGCGATCCGGACGAAGTTGCGCATCCACAGGCTTTCCGTTGCACAGCGTCCGCGCCGGCGCACTCGCCTGAAGGGCGGCCAGTGTCTTGCTCTGGTACACCGAACCCGGCGACGCGGTCCATGCATGCGCAAGGGCACTCTGCGTCTCTGCCGGAAAGTCCGCGGCGGACAAAGCCCGGATGCGGTAAGTGGCGCCGGGATCGGTCCGGAACGAGTAGGAAACGCTGTGCACGCTCTTGTCCTCGACGGGGTTTACCGTTGTCTTCGCATCCAGATATCCCTGGTCCTCAAATCCCGCGTTCAGTCGTGCCGTTGTGCTCAGAACGAGGACGCGCGAGGCCGGTCCTCCCGCCTTCAACTGCACCGCACGCTCCAAGTCCGCCGCGGTAACGCCCGGTGCCGGCGCAGGCACCTCAATGCGAGCGACTGTGTACACGGAACCACGCTCCACTGTGCCGGTCAGGTCCAGGCTGATCCGGCTTGCAGAGATTTGCGGAACCGTGTGCGCAATCGGCGAAACGTTGACATCGAGGTAAGCAAGATCGAGTAACGCCTCGCGCAGACTCGTTCGCAACGCGTCTTCAGAGACCTGCGCCAGGTACTCCGACGCATTGACCCGCGCCTGCAAAGCAGACAGGGAGCCGGTGCTTGCGAAGTCCACTCCGGTGACATGGACCTGGTTCACCACAACTGGAGGCGTCACGATTGCGAAATCCAATACGCCGCCTTGGGCTCCGATCGAGGTCACGGTTGCGTCGATGCCTCGCTCTTTCAACACTGCTTCAAGCGCTCCGCTTAGGGTCTGCTGCATCCCGCCCGTGACCGGGACCCTCCCGGTAAACAGCGGCACCTGCTGATGCAGCTTGCCAATCAGCTCTTCGGGCGCAAACATTACAAAATTGTTGAAGTGCACCGTTCGCGTCTGGGCCTCCGGAACCGGGCTCAGATCAAAGTGCAGCACGCCACTCTCGGCACCGTAGCGAATGTCCGCGAACAGCCCGGTATCGTCCAGCCGATGCATCGCGGCTTCGATATCGGTCTCTGTCAGCGTTTTACCAGGCGCTAATTTACTCGTCGCCAGCAGATCAGCCTGCGTGTACTGGGCTGCGCCATCGAAGCGAATCTGCTTCGGCGTCACTGTTTGCGCGGCTGCCGGCAGAAGGAAGGCAAGCAAGGGAACAAGGGTCCAGCGGCAAGCATGTCTCATGTGCGCATAAGCATACCAGAGCCAATTCCGCTAACCTTCAGGCCAACCTCACACCGCATCCAGCTTCTTCACGACCAGCTCATTCAGCAGCGCGGGATTTGCCTGACCCTTGCTCGCCTTCATCACCTGACCCACGAAGAACGCCGCCACGGTCCGCTTGCCGCCACGAAACTGCTCCACCTGCTTCGGATTCGCCGCGATTACCTCATCGATCAGCCGCTCGATCACGGAGCTATCCGAGATCTGCTGAGGCTTTTCCCGTTCATACACCGCCTTGAAGTCCTCGCGATTGGCAAACGCAGTATCCAGCATGCTTTTCAGCATCTTCGATGAGATTTCGCCCGACTCTGCCAGGTCCGCCGCCAATACCAGGCCCTCCAGCGTGATGGGCGAATCGGCCATCTCCATCTCACCGGCCCGCAGCCGCATCGTGATCTCGCTCGTCAGCAGCGAGGCTACTCGTCGCGCCGACTTCGCTTGCTTTGCCGCCGCCTCAAACTGATCCGCAAACGCCTGCGTCGCCGTAAACGTCATCGCATCCTGCTCGCTGATGCCGTACTCCGCGATCATCCGCGCCCGCCGAGCCTCCGGAAGTTCCGGCAGCTCGCGCAGGATCTCCTCCTGCCACGCCTTGCTCACCACCAGCGGCGGCAGGTCTGGCTCGGGAAAGTAGCGGTAATCGTGCGCCTGCTCCTTCGAGCGCATGGTATACGTCCGGCCCTCGGCCTGGTTCCACAACCGGCTCTCCTGCACCACGCGGCCGCCGTCCTCGAGCACACCAATCTGGCGCTCAATCTCATACTGCACTGCCGACCGGATGTAACGAAACGAGTTGACGTTCTTTACCTCGGCCTTGGTCCCGAACTGCCGCGCGTCCTTTCGCATTACGCTCACGTTCGCGTCGCAGCGCAGGCTGCCCTCTTCCATGTTGCAATCGCTCACGCCGGTGTAGAGCAAAATTTCCTTGAGCCGCGTCAGGTACTCAAACACCTCGTCGGGCGAGCGCAGGTCGGGCTCCGAGACGATTTCGAGCAGCGGCGTTCCGCATCGGTTCAGGTCGATATACGTCCGCGACACCGAGTCAGCAAACCCATCATGCAGGCTCTTGCCCGCATCCTCTTCCATGTGCAGACGCGTAATCCCGATACGCTTCATGGCACCCGAGCTGCCGTCGCCCTCTGGCACATCCAGCCAGCCGTGCTCCGCAATCGGCTTGTCGAACTGCGAAATTTGGTAGCCCTTTGGATTGTCCGGGTAAAAGTAGTTTTTCCGCGCAAACACGCTGTGCTCGCGGAGTTCGCAGTGGATCGCCTTGGCCGCAAGCACCGCAAACTCTACCGCCTTGCGGTTCAGCACGGGCAGCGAACCCGGCAGCCCCAGGCAGGTCGCGCACACATGGGTGTTCGGCTCGCCACCATACCGGTTCAGGCAGCCGCAGAAAGCCTTCGACTCGGTCATCAGCTGGACATGTACCTCCAACCCAATCACCGGCTGGTATTGGGCGAGGACCTCGGGCGCGAGCAGGACGGGAGCAGCCATAGTCTTCATGCTATCAATCGACTTCGTTTCCTTCCCTGAAATTTCTGCATGGCGGTTTTCGAGACATCGTTTTCACCGCACAAGCTCTAAAGTTTTTTTCCCTCTCGCCGATAAGGTGTTTGAGGAGATTTGCAAGATGGAAGCCACGCAAGTGCTCAACGCAAAAGAGGCCATCGCGAAACACGTCAACTGGAAGATTGCTCTCCAGTTTGCCATCACCATGAAAGAGCAGCTGACCCCTGAGCAGGTGTCGGCCATTCAGCATCACCGGAAGTGTGCGATCGGCCGTTGGCTCGACTCAACCGTAAGCCTCCCCATGCGGCAGCATCCAGCCTATCGCGACCTGGTCGCACGCCACATGCAGTTCCATCGAGAGATGATTGCGGTCTCTCACCTGATCGCCGAAAATCGCTTCTATGAAGCGGCCGCTTCGATAAAAGAGAACTCTGGCTTTGCGCAGGCGGGTCTCGCGCTTGCACGGGCGATCACCGCGTTTGATCAAGTCGCAAAGGTGGCCGTGCCAATCTGCTTCTGAGAGTTACGGCTCGGCATTCAAGGATAGCTAACTCTGGTTAAGCTTCACCTGGTCTACCGGGATCGTGAACGTGGCCAGCGGAAGCAAAGTCGCCGTCGGCTGCGTAATCGTGCTTACCGCCTTGAACTGGCAAACCATCTCACTCGGAGTAATCGTCAGCACCCCGTACCCATGCGTCGACGAGTTCAGGAACTCGATCCACGGATTGGCCGCCCGCAGCGTATCCGAGATCAGCGCCGGTTCAATCCCCATCTGCTTGGCCGGGATGGGCCGGCTGGAGAGGCCCAGCTCCGAGCTGATCTCCTCGGAAAAGTTCGCCGAGGTGATCGAACCAACCATCAGCTCGATTCCGATGTGAGACTCGAACGGATTGTCGAAGTCCGTCTTCAAATAGCCCGCCAGAAACGTATGCAGATCACCCGTCAGCGCCACGAAGTTTTTGATGTTGCCGTGTTTCACCACATTCAGAATCGCATTGCGCTCCTGCTGGTACCCGTCCCACTGATCCAGGTTTATGTACAGCGGACCGAACTTGAGCTGCATCAGCATCACTTCATTCGCCCAGAGCTTCCAGGTCGCCTTTGTGGTCGAGACCTGATTCACAAACCAGGCATGCTGCGTCGCGCCCAGCATCGAGCGCGTCGGATCGCCCATCGCGGAGCAGCCCAACGAGAAGTACCGCTGTCCAAACTCATTCGACCCGCATGGCGGTGCATCGCGATACAGCCGCTCATCCGTCACAATCATCTCCGCAAGTGTCCCGAAAGAGAACGTGCGATAAACCTGGATCGAACTCTCCCAGTTGGGCGTGCCATCCGGCGTCAAAGACGGCGTAAACGGCGTGTTCGCCAGTCCATACTCGCTCCAGGCCTGGTTTGCCGCCTGGCGCAGAGCCGGCTGCGTAGTCGCCGCGGTCACGGGCGTGGTCTCGTTGTCCGGATGGAAGTCCTGGTGGCAGTCATTGGCAAATTCGTGGTCGTCCCACAGCAGGATGTAGGCAAACCTTTCATGCACCGCCTGCTGATGCACGTCGGATCGGTAAATCTTGTACAAGTGACGGTAGTCCTCCACGTTGTGAGGAATCACCCCGCCCGAAGCAAACGGAGGCACCGGCCGCACCGGCGTCGCCTGAAACGAAGGATCGCCGATCGTCTCGTAGATGTAATCGCCCAGGTGAACGACGTAATCCACGTCCTCCTGCGCGAGATACGTCAGGGCATTGTAGTAGCCGTTGCCATAGTCCTGGCAGACCACATAGCCGAGCTTCAATTGCGCCAGTGACGCAGACGCCAGCGGCAGCGTCTTGAAGCGGCCCGTGCGCGACGGAATCTGGTTGTAGATAAATCGGTAGAAGTACTGCGTAAATGGCTGCAGCACGCCGTTCGCAAGCGAAAACTTTACCGTCGAGTCCGCCGTGCTGGAGATGATCGCGACACCCTCCATCAGCACCGTTGCACTCGCAAATCCGGGGTCTGTGCCGATCTGCCACGCAAGCATGTCGCTCGCAGGACCCGTCTGCAGCGTCGGTTCCACGCGCGTCCACAGCACCACGCCATCCGGACGAGGATCGCCCGAGGCCACTGACTGTGGATAGAGCGCCGCCTGCTGCGCCGGAGTTGCTGCGGAGTTCACCTGAAACAAAGTGTTGCGGTCTGCAACGGAAAGCCCGGTGAGACTCGGATCAAGCACAAACGGCACGGAGTTCAGGTAGGAATCAGACACGGTGGGAGATTGACCTTTCAGGACGTGAGGCAAAGATCAGGCAAACGCACGGCTGCTGAAGTGGATTTTACAAAGAGGCGACGGTCCATACGGGTTCTCCATCCGCGGAGCCAATCAGCCAACTCCGCCGGGCAGAGCCATTGAAGCTTACGAAAGTAACAGGACGATAAACGATGTTCTCTTGTGTCCTTCAGCCGTTACTTTCCCGCCTCGGTCCCACGCACAAAGTTCGCCACGTCGTCGTGAAACTTCGCCAGCACACCCTCGTTTACGTACACCATGTGTCCGGACTCATAGTAGTGATAGGAGATGTTCGACTGCAGCTTCTGCGGGATGGGCAGATGATGCATCTCGTAGAAGCCTTCATAGTAGGGAGTTGCCAAGTCGAAGTACCCGCCGGCCAGCATGACTCGCATGCTCGGATTATTCTTCATTGTGTACGCGAGGTCGGGCATCACGTTCGTCCCACCCTCGCCCTGGCCAACCGGAGGACCGCCCGGTGCCTGGTGACGCAGATCCCAGGAGAAGGTCGCGTCTGTGTACGCGCCCGGCTTGTACGTTTCATTGCGTCCGTATTTCAACTCTGTCCGCAGATACTGATTGATCGCCGTCGTATAGGCGGAGGAGATTGCGTTCGACTGTGGGTCGTACTCGCTCGTCTCGCTCATGGGATTCAGATCGGGTCCCTTATAGCGCGCGTCCAGCCTCCCGGTCGTCACACCCTCGCTCTCCTGTAGCTCCTTGGTAAACTGTCCGCCATCTACCCGCAAATTGTCCTTCAAAATGTACGCAACCGGCAGACCCGTGTAGGTGTGCAGCTTCTCGGCAATGGCCTGCCGTTGCGCCGCCGGCAGATCCGACCCCTGCAGCATCGCCGTCATATACTCGCCCATCGCAAAGGTCTCCACCTCTTTGAGAAACGGCGCGAGCGCCGCGGGCTGATTCGGCAGCTTGTGATGATAGAACGCAGTCGCCGCAAACGTGGGTAAGCCAATGGCGTACGCCTGGTCAACCCCAGGGTTCCAGCGCGGCCCATCAATGGAGTTGTCAAAACTCAGAATGGCTGACAGCAGCACGATTCCGTTCAGGTCAACATTCTCAAGAGCCGCGCTCAGCACCGCCGACCGGGGTGTGCCGTAGCTCTCTCCAAACAGGTACTTGGGTGAGTTCCAGCGATCGTATTTCGTCAGAAATCTGCGAATGAACCGCTCAAACGCGTGCGCATCCTGGTCCGTGCCCCAAAAAGCCTTTTCTTTCTCCTTACCCAGAATGCGGCTAAAGCCAGTACCCGGTGCGTCGATAAACACCAGATCCGTCACGTCCAGCAGGCTGTACTGGTTGTCCACCATGGTGTAGGGTGCAGCGGCCTTGTGTTCCGTATCCGGCACCACGACGCGTCGCGGACCGAACGAGCCCATGTGTAGCCACATGGTGGCCGATCCCGGGCCTCCGTTATACAGAAACATGACCGGCCGGCTGCCGGGAGCGGCGTCCTTTTTGAAGTAGGCCGTGTAAAACATCTGTGAAGTGGCCGGAGCATCCTCCGGCTTGGCGGCGTCGGGCGGGTTCATGCCCGAGTTTGGCAGCAGCTTCCCATCCAGCCCCAGCATCGCATCGAAGCTGTCGTTGTACCCCACCGTAATCGTTCCTGCTACGGCTGTATATGCAATGCGCTGCCCGCCCAGTGTCAGTACATGGTCGGTGCTCGAGTCGGGCACGGGTGATGCGGTGGTCTCCGCCGGCTTGCCTTCCACGACGATCTTCTGATCCTTCGTGTCTTTCGTGTCTTTGTTCACACTCGTCTGCCACGCGTCCGACCGGGTCGTCGCCGACCCCAGCACCAGCGCGATCGCCAACCCAATCCTCAAGACGCGTTCCCAAGACATGACAGCAGTATAGCCACGCGCGGAGAAGAGCAAAAGCAAACTTATGGGAAGCGAGCACCGAAGTAACTCCCACGAACGTGGGATGCACAGCTTCCCAGCATGCTCCTACGTTAGGAACAACTGTGGGAGAACAATCCCACTTCCCTGTTGAGGTCGTACGTCATGCGTCTCGCCATTCCCGTTTTGTTGCTGCTCGCCTTTGTCTTGGTTCCCGGTGCTCAGGCCTCCACCATCACCGGCCAGGGCGGCGGCTTTTCCGGCTCCGGAACCGTGACCACCTCCGACAACGGCGATGGTTCCGACACCATCACCGGCATTGCCGGATCGGGTTTCGGTTCCCTTTTCGCCCCCGGCGGCTACCAGCAAAACGACAACCAGCTCTTTCCCGGGGCCGTCAGCTTGGTCGACAGCAACGGATTCGCTTTCACCTACACCGAGGGCAACACCAACTTCGACGTGGACATTCTCTCGACGAGCTCCGGCACCTACGCTGCCGACTTCACCGACCTTGACAGCAATGTACTCTCCTCGGTCGCCGTTACCTTCACGCTTACCGGGGCTTCGCAGCCGGCGCGCCTGCTCCACAGCAGCGCGAGTCCGGCCAGTAGCACATTCGCTTTCAGCTTCGATTCGAGCGCGGCCGTCACCCCTGAGCCCTCGAGCCTTCTCCTGCTTGGCACGGGCACACTCGGCGTTGCCGGGGCGTTCCGATCTCGCCGGAAGACCCGCTCGGCCGAGGGTTAGACAACACCGTTGAATCTGATAGACTGAGATGGAATCAAGGTCGCCGGATCTAGTTGAGGCAGAGCTTTCTGTCCAAGGCATAGGTTCGAGGTGCTCTTGGGGACGTAGCTCAGTTGGTTAGAGCGCTGCCCTGTCACGGCAGAGGTCGCGGGTTCGAGCCCCGTCGTCCCCGCCATAGGCACACTTACTCGGTGCGCTATGGCAATAAACGAAGTCATTAAAATAAAAAATTTACGCCTCAGTGCCGGACAGTCGCCGACTCCGATGGCTGGGCCACAACCAGAGTGTGGAATAGCCTTCACAGATCATTCCGCACCTTGTGGTCAGGTTAGTTTTGAACAGTGACGGCTACGATGTTGGATAGGTAAGTGGTGTTTGAGATGTCATGTGCCCAGATCTGCAGCTGGTGTGTGCCGTTAGATAGCTGTGTGGTATCAAGCACATAGATGTATGGTGCACTGGTGACGTGGGTGCCGGGTACTTGCTGGCCATCAACCATGAGGTCAGAGCCGGCAGCATCAAGCGTTAGGTTTGAACTACCCGTCGCTAAGATCGTGCCACTTATCGTCTGGCCAGAAGCCGGAGCGGTCAGGACCATGGGTAGGTTTGGCAGCGGAGCAGGAGCAACTGGGACTGGTGCCGGCACCGGAGTTGGTGTCGGTACCGGAGTTGGTGTAGGCACCGGCGTGGGGGCAGGTGGAGGCACAGGAGCGGGGGGCGGAACCGCGCCTACGTTGATTGCGCTCGACGTACTGGGTTGGTATCTGCTGTCGCCGCTGTAAACGGCGGTAAGGGAATGAGCGACACTTGAATCTAGCGACACAGGGTATGTTGCGCCGCCGCTCGTGAGCGGGGTCGTGGCGAGGAGCGTGCTGCCGTCCAGGAAGTTTACGCTGCCGGTAGGAATAGCCGACTGCGCTGCCGATTGCGACATGATCTGTGCGGAGAGCACGTTGTTGCTGAAGGTCAGGATGGTCGTGCTCGCGACGGGAGCCGGCGCTGTCCCAGGATAGGCGTACGCGCCGATGTCGAACGCACTGCCCTCCAGGCGCGCGTTGCCAGCAATGTCTGTCGGAACGGAAGAGACGAGCGAAGCGTCAAGTGATGCGGCCGCGATCAGGGGCGAACCCGCTGCCAGATGGAAGTCATCGGCAGCCTGGTTGACGAAGCCGGGATTGCCTGCCAGCGAGCCGACATCGAAGCCCTGAGACTGCCACCGGGCAAGCGAGATGTCGACCCAGTCAAATGCGCCTCCGACAAAGTGCGCGAAGGTCGAACCCGGAGTGTAGAAGTTGTCTTGCGATTGACTGATGGTGGTGCCCAGACTCAGGCCCTCATCCCAGAGCGCGAAGACACGCTGCGGGGCGAGCAGAGCGTTGGCGTAAAACTGAAAGTTCTCCTGTGCCGAGGTAAGCGCGATGGCCGTGTTGGTGCCGGAGGTTGGGTCCATCACAACGGTGCTGAAACGAAGAATATTGTTCATCCCGCGCGAGAGAATTGCAGTCTGGTACCAGGCGCTGCCCAGATTTGTACCGTACATAAGAAGGTTCTGCAGGGTTGTGTTGCTGGAGGTGACGTCGATGGTAGCTTGTGGTCCGGTGAGTTGGAGTCCATCAACGAGCAGGCCTATGCCATCAGTTTCGAGACGGGCATTGTGAATGTGGCCGCCGGTCATGACGACGGTCGCAGTTGGATTGTCGCTATTCGAGAGGTCGACGGCAGCGCCGTAGGAGGTCAGTTGGTCGACCAGGAGATTGGTCAACGTCGCGCCATGATTGACGAACGCGTCGTAGATGGTTGAGTCCTGCGGGTCTTCCATGTGAGCAGCGATGAGGTTATGCCAGGCTGAGGTCTGGCTGGACAGGCCTGTGCTGGTGTCCCCATAAGAGACATACGCGGAAGCATTGCCTGCGCCTTGTCCAGGAGCGGCATAAGCAGCGATGAGGTTCGAACCGACAAACTGGGTGCTGTTAATAACGCCGAAGTTATGCTTGCCGGCACGATATGCTTCACAGCCATTCAGCTGAACGTCCGTTGAACCCATGATCCGGAAGCCGTAACCCCCGTTGTCATCGAGACGCGCACTTTCATCCGAAACGAGATTGGTGAAGACAAGGTGGCTTTGATAATTGCTGTAAACGACGTCGTCACGCTCGACGGCGGTATAGATTTCGCCATCCGTGATGGGATTTGCATTGGGAGAGTTGATGTACAGATTGGTGCCGTCATAGGACCACGAGCCTGCTACGTTACCCGCATACTGACCGTTGGAGTAGTTGAGAAAAGTGTGATTGGCAAGGACCGAGTAGACAGGCGTCGGCATGGGATAGAAATAGATTCCGTTGCCGATGGGCTGAAAGCTGGCGTTGTTGAGAACTACGCTGCCCCAGAATTTGGGTTTGGCTCCGCTGCCGTAGTCGGCGAATGTGATGGGATTGTTAGCCGCGCCGCTTGAGGGAGCGTCGAGCGACTCATACCATTGGCTGCCTCGCTCGAATAGGACGGTATCGCCGGGGTTGAAGCTGGACGAGTTCACCTTCGCAACAGTCTGCCACGGCGTATCCGGCGAGAGACCGCTGTTGGCATCGGTGCCGCTGTTACTGACGTAGTAGGTCTTGGCCTGGCCGAGTGCTGCAGCGGAAGAGGCGATGACGAAGGCGGTGGAAACAAGGAGAAGGGTGAGCGCAGGGCGAAAAACGGGGAGTGAGCGTTTCATTCAGGACGAAGCCTCTGGAGTGGTTCTGCTTTGTTCGCTTTGTCCGCCGCAAGGTCGTGTCTCTTGAAGGCGATGTAGTCCCATGAGGAAGGAATGCAGCAGAACTGCCTGGTTAGGAATTACGTGACCTGCAGATACGAAGGAGCAAACCTCCCATAGGATGCAGTTCGTCAAAATGCAGCTTGCTCAACCGAGTGTCGGATCGAAGCCGCTGGGTATAGGCAGGGTCGGACGGCTTCGGTCTTGCGAGACTGACGATCGCCTGCATCCAATTAACGTGAGATGGAGTGGTACGAGGTCGAGTGCCGGTGCGCCCCGATGGTTATCTGTGCTGGGTGCGTTCGCTTTGATCTGGTTGTTGCCGGCGAACGCGAAGCCCAAACAACGCGCCCCAACGCTCTACACCTTCACCCATCCGGCGATGGCCACCACGTTCACGCTCTATCTTTACAGCAGCCAAGCAGACCGGGCGGCCGAAGTCTCCTCCGAGGTCTTCGAGGAGATTGACCGCATCGAGCAACTGCTCTCGAACTACCGCGACTCCAGCGAACTCTCACGCATCAATCGGGACGCAGCAGCCGGCCCGGTCACCGTTGACGCGGAGATGATGGATTTCCTCGCCCAGTCCCAGCACTGGAGCGAGGTCAGCGACGGCGCCTTCGACCTCACGGTCGGACGCCTGATGAAGGTGTGGGGATTTTATGGCCATCAAGGCCACGTTCCTCCAGCTGCTGAAATAGAGTCCATCCACGCCCTTACCGGCTGGCGGAACGTAACGATCAACCCGGCAAATCGTACCGTGCGCTTTGCTGCTTCGGGTGTCGAGCTTGATCCGGGCGGCATCGGCAAAGGGTTCGCGGTGGACGCCGCAGTCCGCATCCTGCGTGCCGATCAGGTGGATGCGGCCCTACTCTCGGCCGGCAGCAGCACGCTATACGCCCTGGGCGCGCCGCCGCACCGGAGAGGCTGGCGCATCGTCGTGCCCGGCCCGTTGCCTTTCCACGCCATGCTCTCCGCCATCACGTTGCGGGACGAGTCGCTCTCGAGCGCCGACTGTAGCCAGAAAAATTTCATAGCAGATGGGCATTTGTATTGCCACATCATGGACCCGCGCGCCCTGCGGCCAGTAGAAGGGCGCATCCAGGTCAGCATCGCCGACCCCTCCGCGACCGCCAGTGACGCCCTCTCGAATGTCCTCTTCGTTGAATCTCCGAAGCAGAGCCTGCGCACGCTCGCCAGGTATGCCCCGCAGTCGCGCGCTCTGATCGTCTCCGGCGACGCGACGCACGCCTCCTGCGCCGTCTTTCGCTGGGGAGTTCCAATCAACCCGAGGCATTGCCTCCCTCCATCGCGATTGCCCGCCGGAACGCCAGCGAAACCGCAGATGCATTAAGCTTGGAGACAGGGGTATCGTTCGCTATGAACCGTCGTGATTTCCTCGAAACTGCCTCGCTTACTGCGATCGCGTCGACGCCGCTCGCGCGCGCAGTTGCTCCGGCCGTCAAACCGATTCGTCTGGGCGTGATCGGGGCCGGCAGCCGCGGACAGGAAGACATGCGGCAGTTCCTGCGGGTTCCCGGCGTTTCCATCAGCGCCATTTGCGACATTTATCCGCCGCGCTATGCGCAGGTAAACCGCCTGGTAGGCGCCGAGGTTCCCGCCACGGCAAGCTACACGGAGTTGCTCTCGCGCCATGACGTGGACGCCGTGTTGATTGCCTCACCCATTGGCTGCCACGCGGAACACGTCATTGCCGCCGCTCGCAGTGGACGCCCCATCCTCGGAGAAAAAGCGCTCGGGTTCACCGTGGAAGACAATCAAAAAATCGTCGAAGAAGTGTTGCGCGCCAAGGTTTTGTTTCAGATCGGCCATGAGTATCGCTACGCCTCCTGGGTCAAGGAGTCGGTACGGCGCATGCAGCGCGGCGACATCGGCAAGCCGACCCATGTGGAAGCCTGCTGGAACCGCAATGGTGACTGGCGTCGCGCCGTCCCCTCCCCGGACCCGGGCAAGAAGCTCGAACACCTCATCAACTGGCGTCTCTACCGCGAGAGCTCGGGCGGCCTGGGTACCGAACTCGGCTCGCACCACATCGACATCGCCAACTGGATATTCGGCGAGCAGCCTGAAAGTGTGCTCGGCACCAACAGCATTTGCTTCTATCACGACGGCCGTACCGTGGGCGACAACGTGCAGAGCGTCTTCCAGTACTCCGGCGGCCGGCGGCTGACGTTCTCCTCGCTGACCGACAACGCGAAGGCCGGCAACCAGCTTTGGGTGTACGGCACCGAAGGCAGCGTGCAGATCACCATCGAGGACGCAACGTTCTTCTACGAGAAGAAGCGCTCCAACCAGCCTACGGCCGACAAGCCCGTAAGCAAGACGATCGTTGAGCGAGGTGTCGTCACTGGCGCGTCGTACTCAACTGCGGGCGAAATGCCCTACCGCGGCCAGGGAGAGCGCGTCGACACGGGGCCTGCCAGCGACCCGACCCTGGATTCGATCCGCTCCTTCGTTGAGGCGGTACGCGGCGAGCACGGCATCGACGCCGACATACACGTCGGCTTTGGCTCAGGCATAGCCTGCTCCGTCGCGCATGATGCCGTTTTTACGGAGACGCGAACACCGATCCCCAAATACCGGGGCGGCGAGACTCATCGCGCCTGAATGAGGATCAAATGGTTTGTACAACACCGTTCGCCTTGCCAAGGCCATGAAAGGAATGTTGTAGTGACCAAAGATCTCACAATTACGCCCTGACTAACACTTTCGCGTGTTAAAGAAAAATCGAAACCTGACGATGATAGTGGTATGTCAGGTTTTCTCCCATTGTCGGCCTCGGCTAAGCGCATCGCGGCCAACATCACTCGCTATATCTCGGTTCTCACGCTCACCGGTAATTTGCTGGCACAAGGCTCGGCGGCGCTCGGCAATGGCCTGAGCGCGGCGGCCACGGCGCGTGGAGGCACCGTTGTCGCGGAACGTCTTAGTCCGCTGGATGCCGTGCAAGGAAACCCCGCTGGTCTCTCCGGTGTCTTTTCCCGGGAGCTGGACGTAAGCGCCATTGGCCTGGTCGCCGGGGGAACGTTCCAGAACTCTGCCAATCAAACCTCTGAACTCCACGGGATCGCCGGCGCCCTGCCGTACGGAGCCTTCGCCACACCTCTCGGCAAAAGCCCCTGGAGGGCGTCAGCCGCGGTCACGCCGGACATCTTGATGCGCGCCGACTGGCACTACATCGACCCGGCGGGACTCGACGGAGTCACTTATGGCTATCGCGCCCATGAAACTCAGATCATCGCCATCCGGTCCTCGCTTGGTCTGGCTCGGACCTTCGGCTCTAAGTGGTCTGCGGGGGCAACCCTCGGTATCGTGTACAACCAGAACGACTTGCATGCGCCCTATATCTTTCAACAGCAGCCGCAGTTGGCTGGGCTCAAGGTCCTGCTCGACCTGACCACGCGCGGCTACGGCTGGAATGGTGCCGCTGGAGCGCAGTGGCAGCCCACAAGCGCTCTGCGCGCTGGCTTTGCCTGGAAGAGCGCGACAGCCCTAAGCACAACGGGAAACGCTAGTGGGTCCGCATACGCACTCTTCAACGCACTTGGCATCTCCTCCGATCCCACCTTCACCTACCGCGTCCACGTTCAGAACAACCTTCCTCAGGCCTTCGCCGGCGGACTCACCTGGCAGACACGACCCCACCTTACGCTCTCCTTCGAAGGAGACGGAATTGCTTGGAGCCAGGCCTTCCAGCAGCTGCCCATACATCTTACTCAGGGCAGCAACCCCACCATCAACAGCGTGGTCGGAAGTAACAGCTTCAACGATGCCGTTCCGCTCCACTGGCGTGACCAGGGTATCGTCCACACCGGATTCGAAGCTCCCGTCAGTGAGTCCATTAAGCTGCGGGCTGGATATTCGTGGGCGTCCAACCCGGTTCCAGCTTCCACGCTAATGCCCATGACGGCGGCCATCATGCAGAACACGGTATCTGGCGGCACTGGCTGGAGCCGGGGCCGGTGGACCTGCGATGCCGCTTACCAGGCACAGCTGCCTGCCACCCAGTCCGTACAAACCAGCAGCATTCTTGCCGGCGAATACAGCAACAGCAAGGTCCGCGTCTGGACCCAGTCGGTTGTCATCACCACGCGTCTCAAGTTCTAGGCTTGTCTGAAACAGCATTTCGATCGGTTCTACGGAAAGGATTTTCGTGTTACTCACCTCCGCTAACTTCAACAAAGAAGAAGAGAAAGCTCCCACGCTCCAGGAGATCCTCGTCGCGCTTTCCTTTGCGCTTGACCTCACCGAGGGCGCCGTGCCAGGTCATGCAATCCGGTCCTGTTTGCTTGCCGTGCGCATTGCCCTGTCGATGGGCTATGGTCACAGCCTCATTTCAAACCTTTTCTACGCCTGCCTGCTCAAGGATGTTGGTTGCAGCAGCAACTCTGCACGTATGTGCCAGATTGTCGGCGGAAATGATCGCATGGTGAAGGCCGGAGCTAAACTCGCGGACTGGACTCGCCCAATGCGTCCCAATCTGTCGACCCTTAAACTTTTATGGAAGGAAGTGTTGCCGGATGCGTCCATGGTCGAGCGGAGTGCGCGCATCGTTAAGCTCGCTGCAACCCAGCATAAGAACAACCAGGAGCTGATTGAGTTACGATGCGATCGTGGAGCGCAGATCGTCTACAAACTTGGTCTCGGTCACGAAATCGCCTTTGCGGTCCGCCACCTTGACGAGCATTGGGATGGGGGCGGCTACCCTAAAGGCCTCCAAGGCGAAGACATCCCCACGATCTCGCGGCTCATGGGCGTCGCCCAGCATCTCGACGCCTTCTGCATGAGTCAGGGACCGGAACTCGCGCTCGATACCCTGCTTGAACGCAGCGGACGTTGGTTCGATCCGGAACTCACCGCTGCCGCCCTATCCCTGCACAAGTCACAGATGCTGTGGCGTCAATGCCTCCCTACTGATCCGCTCGATGAGGCCCGCGCAGCTATCGGCAGTCTTCATCCCAGGAAACAAAGTCTCCTCTCGGAGTTGGATATCGATAACATCTGTGAGGCCTTCGCCGACGTAGTCGATGCGAAGTCACCCTTTACTTACCGTCACTCACTCGGTGTGCGGGATGCTGCTGTCGCCATCGGTGACGTCTTAGGTCTCAACCCGGACCGCATGCAGGTGTTGCGCCGCGCAGCTCTGCTCCATGACATCGGAAAGCTCAGCATCTCAAACAGCGTCTTGGACAAGCCGGGAAGGCTCACCGACGCCGAGTATCTTCAGATAAAGACACACCCAGGCATCGGCACCTCCATCCTCAACCGTGTCGCTGCATTTCGCGAGATCGCAGTCCTGGCCGGGGAACACCACGAAAAGCTTGATGGCACCGGCTATCCTTATGGCCTTGATCAGCAACACCTGTCCATCGACTCCCGCATACTTGCCGTGGCTGACATCTATGGTGCCCTATCCGAAGCGCGTCCTTATCGTGAGGCACTTGGAGCTGCGCAGATCCACTCGATTATGAGCCGCGACGTTCCTATGAAGCTGGACGCTCGCTGTTATGAGGCATTGCGGGTCGTCATGTCCAATGCAACACTGCCCTCATGCTACGTCCCTGCTATCCGCACGTGCGACCTGATCAACTTCGATGCTGCCGAAGTGTTCATCTAACAACATAGAAAGCCCACCCGCTAGGGTGGGCTTCTGAATTATGCCGGCGATCACCTAATCTCCCACACACTTACGCGTGCAGTACCATCGGCC
>CAXTLR010000004.1:0-340195 GCA_964245195.1 uncultured Acidobacteriaceae bacterium
AGTCGACGTCGACGGGGAGGCGGGCGAGGCGCTCGATCATGAACTTGCCGGCGAGGCCGCTGTGCCACGAAGTGCCGCAGGCGGCGATGGTGATGCCGGTGAGGGTGCGGAACTCCTCGGGCGTGATCTGCATGTCGGGGAGGAAGACTTCGCCGGTGTCGAAGGAGACGCGACCGAGGGTGGTGTCGCGGATGGCGCGGGGCTGCTCGTTGATCTCCTTAAGCATGAAGTGCTTGTAGCCGGCCTTTTCGGCCTGGATGGGGTCCCAGGCGATGCGCTGGGATTTGAGGGGGAGGGCTTGGCCGTCGAAGTCGGTGAGGCGGATGCCGGAGGGGGTGAGGATGGCGACTTCGCCGTCGGCGAGGAAGTGGATGTTGCGGGTGTGGTGGAGGATGCCGGGGACGTCGGAGGCGAGGAAGTACTCGCCCTCGCCGATGCCGAGGACGGCGGGCGGGCCCATGCGGGCGGCGACCAGGGTGTCTGGCGCGTGGGCGGAGAGGACGCCGATAGCGAAGGCCCCGGTGAGGCGCTTGACGGCGCGACGGACGGCTTCGTCGAGGGGGATGGGGAGAGTGGCGGGAGCGTTGGCGGAGTCGGCGAGGACGGCTTGCGACTCGTTGGTGGTGACGGTGCGGTCGGGGGTGTGGGGTTGCCGGCCGGCGAGCTCGAGTTCGTCCTGGATGAGGTGGGCGATGATCTCGGTGTCGGTCTCGGACTGGAACTTGTGGCCCTTGGCGATGAGGGCCTGCTTGAGCTGGAGATAGTTCTCGACGATGCCGTTATGCACGACGACGAGGGTGCCGGAGCCGTCGCGGTGGGGGTGGGCGTTTTCTTCTGTAGGCCGGCCGTGGGTGGCCCAGCGCGTGTGGCCGATGCCGAAGGTGCCGTGGATGGGGGAGGCGGCGATGACCTGCTCGAGGTTACGTAGCTTGCCGGGAGCGCGGCGGAGCGAGAGGGTGTTGGGGGCGTCGGGTGAACCGCCGACGGCGATGCCGGCTGAATCGTAGCCGCGGTATTCGAGGCGGCGCAGGCCTTCAATGATGACTTCGACGACGGGCTTAGGACCGATGTAACCGACGATTCCGCACATGGGGTCTAGTGTATGCGAGTCGCTTGCGGGTCTGACTAGCACCTTTGGGTGGGGCGGGGTCAGTGCGTGTGCAGGGCGTTCAGCCGGGCCTGGGCGAGAACCCAGACGTCCGTGGGGTCGAGCGGGGTACCGTCTGGACGAGGGACGCGTTTGTAGGCGGCGATGGCGGCGTCGGTCACGCCCAGTTGCTGGTAGATGCTGCCGAAGCCAAACCAGATGGCGGAGTTTGGCTGCGCAAGTCGGCCGACCGCCATGGCTTCAAAGAGGGTCTGACGGGCCTCGGCGGTGTGGTCTTGCCCGGCGTAGAGGCAGGCGAGGGTGTGCAGAGCGCCGAAGAGCGCGTGGTGAGTCTGGTCCACGGCGAGCCTGGCGTCGTCGAGCGAGGTTGCGTCTACCTGGGCTTCGATTGTGGCAGTTGGGGGTGGGTCGAAAAGCGAGAGCCAGGCGTAGTTATTGCGGTCGCCAGGCGTGGGGGCGGCGGCGATGAGCTGGGCGATGATTTTGCGGGCCAGCGGGAAGTCGTTGGCGCATTCGGCTTGCAGGGCGGATTGGCGCAGGAGATCGGGGTCGCCGGGTTGCCTGGCAAGCGCTGCGGTTAGAGTTCTCGCCCAAGCGGCGTAGTCATGCGTAAGCGCGAAGAACTGGCCGGTGAGGATCATCGCCGAGATTGAGTCGGGATACTTCGTCAGCAGCTTGTCGATGAGCGGCTTAGCAGCGGCGGGCTCGTTACGCGCCAGGTACGCGACCGCTAGAAGCTGGGCGAGATCAAGGTTAGCCGGAGATTTTTCGTAGGCGGCGAGGGCAGATGTAAGCGAGGCCTGGCTGCCGGGACGAGCCAAAGTCAAGGCCAGCGCGGCAATCTCCATCGTGCCCTGGTCGGCGTCTCCAGAAGAGGCAGGCCAAAGGCGTAGAAAGAGATTACCCCCAAGTGGGTCCTTGCTGGGCGGAGGTGAGGTAAGGCTGCGGCGCCAGTCAAGCAGAGCGCGAGCCTCTGTGGGGCGCTTGGCGGCGAGAAGATACTGGGCATAGTCCCCTGCCTCGGCGGCTCCGTTTTCGTCGCCGACGATCCGGTAACGCCCCTCATCTCGGGAGACGACGAAGGTTTGGCGCGGAACCCCGACCGTCGTCAGCGTAATCAGATACCCGTGTGGGTCATCTCCGGCCGCGGTGATGGTCGCGTTCGACAAGATCACTTCTTTAATGACATTGACCGGAAGCTGGTACTCGCGTGCGGCGACCTGAACAAAGTCGAGGGAGCGGGCGCGCTCCTCGTTCTGTTCCTGCCATTCGGCCTCGCCTGCGTTAGCGTGGCGACTATAAATCTCAGACGCATGCTCGACGAGATCACCGTTCGCCGTGGCTCGCAGCAGAAGGTAGACAGGGGAGCGCGGGTCGAGAGGCGTGGGCGGCTCGTCGCGCGTGTGCTGCAGATAGCGCAATAGCTGCACCTGCTGCTTGATGAGCGCGTCATCGGGACCCTGGAGCGTGTCCTCAAGCAAGTCGGCCGACTGCGGGTACAGGCCGAGGCGCATGGTCAGCGTCGCAGCGGCCCGCAGAGTCGCATTCCGCTGTTTCGGATCGGTGATGAGCTTCGCACGCTCGCGGGCTTCGGTCACGGACCGGAAAGCGGTCAGCGTGGCGATGGCGACGGCCTCCCGTGCCGGGCTCGGCGGGAAACTGGCGAGATCGTTGAACACCTTGTCGACCTGATGGTTGAGGAGCATGGACGCCAGAAGCTCGCCGTCATAGCGGGCGGCAACGTTGGGATCAATGGCTTTCAATTTGCCAAATTCCCGGATGGCTTCAGCAAACTGGGCGCCTTCCCCGTAGGGTTCGCCCCGGAGGTTTACGTTGTAAAGTCGGGCGAGCGCGGCGATGTAGGTGGTGTTCTTCGGTTCCAACTGCACGGCCGCACGGCCGGCTTCAATCGCCGCGTTGCGATGGAACCCGCTGCCGAACTGGATGCCGATGCTGTTGCAGAGGAGGGCTGTCGCCAACTGAGCAAATGCAGCGGCCGAAGTTGGATCAAGCGTGGTGGCAAGACGTGCTTCGGCCTGGGCTTCGTCTCCGGCGCCAGCTTGCAGCAAGACTGCCGAATAGTTAATGTGCGGCTCGGCGTCCTTGGGGTGGGTGGCGACCAAAGCCTGGGCAGCATGAAGTTTGCCAGGCAGCAAGTTGGCCTCAAGCGCAGTTTTTGGCGCAGCGGTGCTGGGCGCCGGAGCCGGAGTTTGGCCGCGGGCAGCAGTCGCAAGAATGGCAAAGAGAGTAAGGGAAACGCCGAATCGGGCCATGGGGAACGCTTTCGAGCATGCTGGAGTAGTGCGGCCAGCATACTATGGAGAATCCTCGACCCGCCGCGTCGCAGCTATTCCAGAGGGAGTCAGCGCTTCTTCGAAGGACGGCTGGGCTCCTTGGCTGCCGGCCGGCCAGCGGACCTGACCGTGACTAGCGTCGCCCGGCTGAACGGCACCAGGGCTGCTCCGGGTTCGGCCTGCTGCGTCATGCGCGTCAGCATCTCTTCCCGCACATAATCCACAAACCCCTGCATCTGCCGGTTCATCTCCTCCATGCGCTCGCGCATCTGCAAAATGATGGCGATGCCGGCGATGTTGACGCCGAGATCTCGAGCCAGGTTGAGAATAAACTCGAGCCGCTCAAGATCCTCATCAGTGTAAAGCCGGGTGTTGCCGTCTGAGCGGCTCGGCCGGAGCAGGCCTTCGCGCTCATACATGCGGAGGGTCTGCGGGTGGATCTCGTACATCTCGGCGACTACCGAGATCATGTAACCGCCCCGTGATTTTCGTTTGCTCGCCATGCTGCTCCAGTCTAGCTCTACCAGATCAAGTCTGGGCTCCCGGCTTAAAGAGCGCGATCCGCAGGATTGCATCTCAGGGAGCATGAAGAAGTCAGCTGTCTGGAGTGGATCAATTTTTGCCGGGGCGCTGCTCGCCTACGCGTTGGTGCCGCGCAAGCCGCGGGTGGTAGCAGGACAGGTAGCCATTATCACCGGCGGGTCGCGTGGTTTGGGGCTGGCCATGGCGCACGAGTTTGGGCGCGCCGGCGTCAAGCTCGTTTTGGCGGCACGCAAGCAGGAGGAACTCGAGCAGGCTCGCAAGGAACTGCTTGAGAGTGGAGACGTGGCCCACGAGGACGATATCCAACTCATCGTTGCGGACATCACCGATCCGGAGCAGGCAGCGGGCATCATCGAACAGACTCTTCAGGTGTTCGGCCGAGTGGATATCTTGATCAACAATGCAGCCATCATTGAAGTAGGTCCGTTCGGCGATCAGCCCATCGATGCCTACTATCGGGCCATGCAGGTGACGTACTTTGCCGCGCTGCATACAATCCAGGCGGTTGTGCCGCACATGGTGAGCCGCGGTTCGGGAGCAATCGTCAACATCTCCTCCATCGGCGGAAAGGTTCCTGTACCGCATCTTTTGCCATATGTCGGAGCAAAGTTTGCGTTGACCGGGTTCTCTGAAGGCCTGCACGCCGAGTTGCGGCAAAAGGGCATCCGCGTGACCACCGTATGCCCCGGCCTGATGCGCACTGGCGGCGAGGACCATGCGCACTTCAACGGCGATCGGGAGAAGGAAGCGGCCTGGTTCAAGTTTTCGGCAAAGACTCCCGGACTTTCGAGCTCGGTGGGTCATGCTGCCCGGATGGTGTTTAAGGCCGTGCAAGCAGGACGAGCCGAGATCACGATCTCTCCGCAAGCCTGGCTGGCGGCGCGTATCGTAGGGCTGATACCCGAGACGAGCCAATTCCTGGCTTCGCTGGCGAATGAGTATCTGCTGCCCGCTTCGCGTCATGCCGCGCCGCCTCCCGCAATCCCGGAAGCGGACGTGGTGGACGCGCCGGTCGAGCCGTTTGCCGATCCTTCTCCTAGCTAATTAGGACCTTGTGTCGCGTGCCCTCCTATTTCAGGTAGTTCAACAGGCTATTTTGTAAAACCTTCGCCGCAGCTGCAAAAACAGCAGAATTCTCTGTTTCTGCCTGGCTCAGGTTCTCTGCGGCTGTAGCTGTGTCGATGCCAACGAGCGAGGTAGCACGCGAGGTAAGGGTCACTTTTTCCTGCGAGAGATAAGTCTCTTGCGAGGTAAGTTGATTGACGGTGTTGCCGTAAACGACATGCTGCTGGGTCACATAGTTCAGCGCGGTCGTAACAGCGGCTGTTGCGGTACCAATCTGGGCGCTGGTTCCGCTGGTGAGAGCCGTCGAAAGATCACTGAGCGCACCGAGCACGCTGGCGTTGGAATTGGCAAACAAGGTTGAGCCAGGAATATTTGCCTGCACCGTGAGTGAGTCGCCAACCTGGATGTGATTGACGTTACCGTTGCCGTTATAGGTGTAGCCGGTCGAGGAAGTTGGATCAGCGGTGAAAGCCGCGCCGTTGCTGACAGTTCCTCCAAAAATCGAGATACCCTGAAAGGTCGTGTTGGCGAGCGAGACTACGCTCGAGAGCAGACCTTGCACCTGGGTCGAGATCGAAGCCCGATCAGTAGCAGAGGAGGTGCCGTTGGCGCCCTCAGTGCCGAGCGTAATTGCCTGGTTCAGCAGGGAAACCACGGAGGTGACCACGGAATCTCCAAGCTGCGCCTGGGAGAGTGCAGATTCAGAGTTAGTCGTGTATTGGTCGACATTGGCCGACTGCGCCTGCACCTGAAGCTCGGCGGCCGAAGCAGCCGGATTATCGGAAGGCAGGTTGACTTTCTGCCCGGTGGAGACCTGCTGAAACGCGGTCTGCAGCGAGGCATCGCTCTGCTGGATGTCCTGGAGAATGGAGGCGTTGAAGTTGGGATTGACGCGCATCGTGGGTCGCCTTAATTGATCATGTTGATGGTGGTGTCGAACAGACTCTGAATGGTCGTGATGACCTTGGCGGCAGCCTCGTAGGCCTGCTGAAACTGAACCAGATTCGCGGATTCCTCATCGATCGAGACACCCGACACGGAGCCTTGCTGATTGTTCAGTGCTGTCAGGCTCAACTGGATCGAACTGGACTGCGTGGAAGCGTTTGAGGCCAAGCTTCCGACCTGGTAGACCAGGTTGGAGGACAGAGTGGTAAGCGTTCCCCCGGCAGGCAGCGCTGCGTTCTGGATTGAGGTTAGATTGCTCAGATTGCCGTTACTGCCCGAGGCCGCCGAACCGCTGACCGAGCTAGCCGCAATCGCCGTTGAGTCGGTGGTGGCCAGTGCTATCCCTGCCGCCGAGCCACTGACCGTCGACGGAATTGTAAAGAGAGCGGTTCCGGCGGCGCCGTTCTGGTCAAAGCCTTGCGTCTGCGCCGTGTTGAAGGAGGTGGCGAACTGGTTCGCCAGGGTGTCCAGTGAATTTTCGAGCGCGGGAATCTGGGTGTCGCGCACAGCAATGGTTCCGCCCAGATCTCCGCTCGTGATGCTGGAGGTAATGTCGTTCCCGTTTGCGTCCAGCACCTGCAGGTGTCCATTGGGCCCGGTAGTGGTCTGCAACGCAAAGCTTAGGGAGTTCAGGACCAGAGGCGTGCCACTACCGGTGCTGATCGAGTCGCCCTGATCGCTATGAACGACGGAGATGTTGGTCAAACCCGCAAGCTGGAGCTCCACCTCGTTGAGTTGATCGCTGAGGGTGCCCGTACTTTGCCCGGCGGCTTTCTGCTGCACGACCTCCTGGTTGAGGCTCGCCGCCTGCGTGACCAGCTGATTGATCTGGTCGACGTCGGTGCCGACGGTCGTGTCGAGGGCGGTGCCTGCAGCGCGGAGTCCACTTGCGACGGAGTTGAATTGTTGCACGAGCGTCTGGGCACTCGCGATCGCGGTTTGGCGGTCTGCCGCATTTGCCGGATCGGTCGAAAGCGCGGTGAGACTCGTGAAGAACGAGGAGAGACTGCCGGCGACGCTCGATCCAGTGGTCGGGAACAGCGTCTGGATCTCGTTCAGCGCGTTGACCTGGGCGTTCGCGCTGCTCTCTTGAGAGGTCTGTTGCTGGATCCGGCCGGTGAGCAGTTCATCCTGAACCGACTGGATGCCCTCCACAGTAACGCCATTGCCGATGCTGATATTGCCGCTTTGAGTGGGGTCGGCCTCGCTCAGGTTGACGACCTCCCGGGTGTACCCGGCGGTGTTCACGTTGGCGATGTTGTTGTTGGTCACCTGGAGCTCGAGCTCCTGTGCGAACAAGGCCTGGGTAGCCGTTGATAACGTTGCAGTTAGACTCATAGTTCCTATCCCTCGCACGACCAGGTACTTCGATTTGCTGGATCGACTGCTAATCTCGCAGCAGCCGGGAAACGATATCCGCCGAGAAGACGGGCCAGAAGCCTCATCGTGTCGCCGGTGTGACCGAGCAGTGCGGAGTACCTCTTATTCAAGGTTTGCAGTGCCTCCCCCGCGGCGACGATGCGCGCACTAAGGTCCGCATCTACGCCTGAATCTAAGCTGGAGCCTGTGAAAGCGCGGTCAGCGTCCAGATATCTGGGCATGGCGAGCAGCTGCGAGCACGTCATGCGTTGCTGGCTGACGCTCTGCTGGAATGCAGGAAGAGATTGGGCGACGATCGCCTCCATGGCCTGTTCCAGTTGACCGCTAAGTTCCTCTACCGTGTGGAGATAGAGCTCGGCCTGATGCGAGTTGCTCGGCGCAGCGGCAATCGGTATCGGTTCTATCTGCATGGTCGTGCCTTCTCCTCGGCCGGTTGTGTGCCTGACCGTGACCCCGGCTTCGGGCTAGAACCCGCCGTCTGAGAGAGCTTCGGCGATCTTGGCCGCATCCAGCTTGTACTGTGCGTTGTTCACCTGCTGCTTCAGGTCTGCAACTTTGGCCGCCCGCGAAACTGAGGTTTGGAGAGCAGACTGCGTCAGCGACTGCGCTGCAGCCGGCGTGGACGAGAGTGTTGTCTTATCCTCCGTTGGCGCTGCTGGAGCGGTAAGCGTCGTTTTGTTATGCGCGGCGGTTGCACCGGAGGAGAGAGTCGTTTTGTCTGTCTCTGCCGGACTGTGAGTGCCCGGCTGAACTTTCCCAGTCTGGGCGGCGTTCGTGGGGCTGACCTGTTTCGAGATGTCTGTAAGCGTGGGCCCATAAGATTCGATTCTCATGTGCGGGACCTCCTTCTGACCGAACACCTTATCGACACGTTGGGTCGATTTGTTCAGTCAAAAGTCGCGGCACCTTCATTTTCCCAATTATCGGGCCCCTATTTCTCCTTGGCAGTAGCAGTTGGCTGATCTTGCGTGTGGTCTTGCAGGGAGCGGGTGATCATTTTGGCGATCCCGATTCCTCCGGAGGCGGTGAGCGATCCTGCCAAAGCCTGCATGGCGATCCCCTGAAACTGACCGCTGCCCGGGTCGTCGTCCTCCCCGTCACCGCCTGGAACTTTGGCGAAGCTCTCCTCTGCCGATTGCAGCCAGTTGCCCAGCAGAATAGACTCGAAGTCCTTGCCGGCTTTGGCGATCTTGGCGTGCTTGAGCAATTGGTCGTTTTGGGCGTCCAAGGCACTCGCGGATACTTGTATATTGCCAATTCCTATCATCAGATAAGCTCCAAGTCTGCCTGCAAGCCGCCCGCGGCCTTGATCGCCTGCAGGATCGCGACGATGTCGTGAGAGGTGGCACCGATCGCGTGCAGGCCGCGAATCAGGTCGTCGACATTCGCTCCGTTTTCCAGCCGGATCGATTGCGCCGGCAGATCCTTGACCGCAACGGCCGTATTGGCGACCGGCTGCGTGGTGCCTCCAGAGGTGTACGGTAGCGGCTGCGAGACAGTGTAAGTCGTTTCGACCTCGATGCTCAGGCTGCCGTGCAGCACCGAAACGGGGGAGAGCGTAACGTTACCGCCCATGACGATAGTTCCGGTGCGCTCGTTGATGATCACCTTGGCGGGGGAGTGGAAGTGGATGGAGAGGCCCTGCACGCGGGAGATGAGCAGCGGGACCGAGCCCATGCCGGACTCCGCCACGTCGATGCGGACGGTGCGATTGTCGAGCGTGGTAGCTATGGTGTGGCGAAACTCCTGGTTGATTGCCTCAGCCATGTCGCGCGCGGCGGTGAAGTCGGGACTGCGCAGCAGAAGCGAGACCGTGGTGAAGCGGCTCAGGTCAACCTGCGACTCTCGTTCCACGATGGCGCCTTCCGGAATGCGGCCGACGGTAGGGTGGTTGACCGCGCGTAGATTGCCGATGGCACCCTCGGAGTAGCCGCCGAGCGCCAGCGGACCCTGAGCCTCGGCATAGACCTGCCCATCCGGGCCGCGCAGGGAGGTCATCAGGAGCACGCCGCCCTCGAGACTCTTGGCATCGCCGACCGAGGAGACGGTAATGTCCAGCTTCATGCCTGGACGCGAGAACGGCGGGAGTGTCGCAGTGATGAAGACGGCGGCAACGTTCTTGACGACGACCTGTCCGGGAGCGATCTGGACGCCCATCCGCTTCATTGCGTTGGCGAGGGTCTGCACGGTAAAGAACGTCTGCTGGCGGTCGCCGGTACCGCGCAGGCCGACGACCAGGCCGTAGCCGACCAGCTGGTTGTCGCGGACGCCTTCGACCTCGGTGACATCGCGCAGTTGCACGGTGCGGTCCGTTGAGCTGCCGTGGCTGAACGGGGCGAGCAGCAGCGCGGCGGTCATCAACCAGGTCGCGGGTTTGAGGGGGGAAAGTGGGAAAAGAGGTCGCATGGAGGTCAGAATCCGAACAGCCAGAGGACGGCGCGCGTAAGCGGGTTGGGTGGGCGCACACTGTCGGAGATGATGCCTTTGCCCTTCATCTCAATCTCCAGATTGCTAAGCGAACTGGAGGGAATCGTGTTGGCGGAGCTGATGTCGCCGGGCCGCACGATGCCGCGGATGACCAGGTCTTCGTGCTGGTTGTTCATGGCGATCTGGCGCTCGGCCTCAATGACCATGTTGCCGTTGGCCAGCACGGCAATAATTTGGCCGGTCAGGCTGGTCGAGAAGGTCGTGTTTGAAGCGGTCGAGCCTTGCCCCTTAAGCGTGGTTGCGGAGTTCGCCGTCAGCAGCGGGTTGGTTCCGTGGGTCGCGATACCGCCGACAATGCCGGAGATGCCGGAGGTGGTGTTGAACGCGCGCTCGCTGTCGACGTTGCCGCTTTGGGCCGCGGTCGTCTGTACGGAGACCTGCACGACAATGGTGTCGTTGACGTTGCGGGCGCGGTAGTCGGAGGACAGATCGCCCAGGGCGTTGGCCGCGGACCACAAGCTGCCGACGGTGCGGGCGTCCGGTGGGGGCATGTACTGCTCGTGAAGACGGGTGAGATAGTCCGCGCGGAGCTCCTGAGCGCTTTTCTTCGCCGGCTTCATTTTGGGTAAAGCCTGGCTTTCCCGGGCTAGAGACAAAAGCAAAATGGCAGCGATGCCGATGGGGCTGAGCCGAGATTGACGTTTCATTGGGGGATGCTCCCTCTCAGCAGGGTGGAGTTTACAATTTGGGCGACGTAGGTTTGCTTGCGGTCGCGGGTGGCGACGCGCACCTTTTCTCCAGTAGCTCCGCCCTGCAACAAAACGGCCTGCATCTGGATGTGGACCCGTTCGCCTTCAAGCAGCAGCATCACGGGGGTGCCGGCGCGCAGCCTGCCTGCGGAGCTCTCGTTGGCCTCTGCGGCCAAGGCCGAAGTCTTTCGCTCGCCGCTTCCCTCGTTCCTGCCTGAGGGCAGCGCAACGGATTCGGCGCTCTCAGGCCATACCGCCGTGGCAAAGAAGGGGAGGCAGGCGGCGGGTACGCCGCACACCATGCGCAAGCGGGCCTCATGCTGGTTGAGCTTCGAGACGGTCTCGATACCGAGCTTTGGGTCCGCAACGGCAGCGGTGATGGCCGCCGGCAGCCTGACCTGCACCCCTTCAACGGGCCATGCGTGTCCGCGCATCGCCGCAACGACCTGCTCGGAGGTGACGGAGAACCGCGGAGATTGCGCTTGGGAAGCCGGGATTACGGAGAGGGCCACGCCGACCAGCCACACACGGCTTCGTCGTTTCGTCCATCTTGCCTGGTTGGTCAAAAATTGCTTCATGGAATCGGTCCTTACTGGGCGAGTTGGTTGAGCTGCTGCAGCATCTCGTCGGCGGCCTTGACGACGCGGGAGTTCGACTCGTAGGTGCGCTGCGCCACGATCATCTGCACAAACTGGTCAACTACGCTGACGTTCGATTGCTCGAGCATGCCTTGCTGGATGGTGCCCAGGCCGTCGGCTCCGCCTGGCGTTCCGACAATGGGGTCGCCCGAGGCTGTGGTCGGCAGGTAGATGTTGTTGCCGACGCTGTTCAGGCCTCCGGGATTGATGAACAGCGCCAGCTGCATGCTGCCCACCTGCGAAGCTGCCGTCTGTCCGGGCTGCACCACGCTCACGGTTCCGTCGGTGCCGACGGTCAGGTTGGTCGCGTCCGGCGGGACGGTAATGGCCGGCTGCACAGGGTTGCCGTCGCCGGTGACGACGTTGCCCTGGGAGTCCAGGTGGAAGGAGCCGGCGCGGGTGTAACCGGTCTGGCCGCTGGGGAGAAGCACCTGGAAAAAACCTCCGCCGGAGATAGCGAGGTCGAGAGGATTGCCGGTCTGGTTGAAGTCGCCCTGGGTCTGGATCGTCTCGGTGGACGTGGGCCGGACACCGAGGCCGACCTGCAATCCGGCGGCGTTGGTGGTCTGCTGCGTGGCCGCCGAGCCGGGCATGATGGTGTTCTGGTAAAGGAGGTCGGAGAAGCCGATGCGCCGCTGCTGGAAGCCATTGGTGCTGGAGTTGGCCAGGTTGTTGGCGATGGTATCGAGGTTCAGTTGTTGCGCGGTCATTCCGCTGGCAGCTGTATAGAGAGCACGAAGCATGGGAGAGAAAAGCCTTTCAGGGGTTAGAAGGTGAAGTTAGGCGGTGACGCGCGGCAGATCGACAGTCGCGGTCTTGTCCATCTCGGAGTCGATCATGGTGAGGGCATGGCGCATGCCTTCAAGAGCTCGTTGCGCGCTGATGAGGTCGATGACGCCAGTGACGGGATTGACATTTGAGCTTTCAAGCATGCCCTGGCGCAGCGTGGACTTCGGGGAGGCGACCACATCGGTTGCGGCGGCAGTATAGTAGCTGCCGCCCGCGCTCTGTGGGTCGGCCGTGGGCTTGAACTCGACAAGCTTGAGTTTGCCGGCGATGGTGCTGTCGGCGGAGACGGTGCCGTCCGGGCTGATCGTCACTTTGGAGCCGCTGGGAAGGGTGATGGGGCCGCGCTCGCCAAGGACCGCGTCGCCGGTCGCGGTCTGGAGCTGTCCGCCGGCCGAAACCTGCAGGCTGCCGTTGCGCGTATAGACTGTGCCGTGGGCGGTCTGAACTGTGAGAAAACCCGGGCCCTCCACCGCGACGTCCAGGTCGTTGTTCGTCCGCTCGAACGAGCCTGCCTGCAGGTTGAGACGCGAGTTACTCAGCAGCCCATAGCTGTTGGTGACATCATTAAGCTGCGTGTCGGTTGGGTGGCCGGAGCCGGCCAGAACCGAGCTGAAGCTTGTCTGCCTGCCGCGAAACCCGTTGGTGCTGGCGTTCGCCAGATTGTTGGCGATGGTGTCGAGAGCGTCGGTGCGTGCCATCAGGGCCGTGCAGGCTGCGTAAAGTCCGCTGTCCATGAGCAATCCTCGTGGATAGCAAGTGCAACGCAGGGGCCAATCGGAACGGCAAAGTTTGCCTAGTTTTTCTACAACGGACGGGGAAGAAGAGCGGCCCCGGACGGGTCAAAAGTGAGAGCAGATGAGAGCCAATGGGGAGATCGCTCTAATTTAGCTCGCTCGCGCACGCCAAGAAAGTCACAGTGCCATGCCGGAGCAGGAGGCCTGCGCACGCTCGGCGAGTTCCTGGGCTGCCTGCAGGATTGCGGCCCAACCAGCAGTCGAGTCGTTCGGCTGCGGGGCAGGCACCTGTTCGCGAAGGGCTGCAAGCAGGTATGCGGGCAGCTGCCAGTATTCGGCGAGCATAAGGCTCACCGCATGGTCCTCCCCGAAATGAACATCGCCGGCGTTGACGCGGGCAAGATCGCCGACCGGCCTCCAGCCGAGCAGACGCGGAAATCTTCCCATGCGGAAGAGTAAGCCGACGAGATAGGCCTCCTCGGGCTGAAATCCGTCCATGCCCCGGGCCAGCTCGCGCGCGCACTCCGCGATGCGGCGGCAGTACTGCCACTCCGCCAGCAAGGGTGCGCTGTGTGAGGTTCCCGCGTCGCAGACGACCTGGTACCAGCGCTCGCGATTCAGGCTGACAATACAATCCTCAATACGGGTCGGCCGATCGTCTTCGCTCGGGTACTCCTCCCCGATGAGGCGCAGAACCTGCAACGTCGCACCGGCGTCGGCAAGGATGATCTCTGCCATGTCCTTCAGGTCGACCGAGCGCTCCAGCAGAAGCAGTTCCAATTGCAGGCGGGTGGCCGCCAGGATCGGCATCTGGGGCAGCGCATCGCCGGCTTCGAACAACGGCACGCCGGTCAGGAACAAGGGATACGGCATGGTGAGGTCTTGCGCTGGTCTTTGCGCCGATCTGGGTTCGCTGAACATGCCGGTGGCCTCCAAGAGCTCTTCACAGAGCTAACCTCTTTATCGGCAGATTGGGTCCGGTCATTCATGCATCGGCGAACTTTATTACGGCAGCTGTGGCTGCATGACGTGCGTGACGCGTAAGCCGTAGTTGCCGTCAATGATGACGGCCTCTCCCCGCGCCACGACCCGTCCATCAAGAACCAGGTCCACCGGCTCATCCACCTGCCGGTCGAGCTCGACGACCGAGCCGCTGGTCAAACCCAGGACCTCGCGAAGAGTGAGCTGACGCTGCCCGAAACGCAGGGTGACGTTCAGCTCTACGTCGAGCACCAGATCGAGGTTGGCCGCCGGAGCCGAGTCGCTCACAGAAGGATAGGAGAAGGCGCGGCCTGCGGAAAGCGCCACGGCGTGGCCAAGCTTGCGGTCCATGGACAGGTAAAAGGAGACGCGCTGCGTTCCGGAAGTCGCCTCATCTTCGGCCTGCGCCCAAAGCTCCATCTCATGTTCATCGGGCAGCTCAGGTTGATCGACTCGCTCAACCTGAACGTCGACTGTCCCGGGTTGTCCGAGCGCGCTGCCCAGAGCCGAGGTGCAGCCTTCGAGTAGCGTCAGCAGGCCGACGGCATGGGCTTCCTCAAAGATGTGGGAGGTAACGGCGCGCAGCCCGAGTCGCGGGACTTCGGCCTGTTTGAGCAGCACAAACGCCTCGCCGTCGAGCGCACCGCTGAGGTGAAACCGAAAGGCAATGATTGCCTCATCGACCGGCCGCGGGCCATAGGGCTCGTCCGCAGCCGAGGTCTGCCAGGAGCGTGTGCACGCCTGCTCAAGAGCTGCCGTGAGCGCCTCGCAGAGGCAGTGCCCAAGTGCCTTCCATCCATGTTTGCTGTCTGACTGCATGCGGCTACTCCTCATCCGTTTCGGATTGTTCTGGGTTCAGGCGCTTCAAGAGCTGCATGGCCTTGGTGTCTCCCTGGCGCACCGGCTGAGCCTCGAAGAAGAGCTTCCCTTCGAGCGCAAGCTTGCCCGGCCCGGCTACGGGCGCGGTCAGCATCAGCACGCTTCCGGGCTGAATCTGCGCGAGCTCCCGGACCGAAACCCGCAGATTCGGCAGGTCGCCCGAGAGCAAAAAGCGGCACTCCAGCATGCGCTTCTGCAGGCTGGCCAGGGGCAGGTAGCGTACGCTTCCGCCGGTCGTCATCTCGTTGCGCATGTTGCGGACCAAATGTCCGGCGAGGGCGGCCGGAAAGGCCAGAAAGACGGAGCCGGTCATGCCCGCCACGCTCATGTCAAAGTGTATGCGCAGCACCTTGTCGGTAGGCGGGAAGAGGCGGTGAGCCATGTTTGATTTCAGACACTTGCCGGCCGCGAGGGGCGAACCCAGAGGCGGCCACACCCGCTCAATCTGCTGCGCGATGAGTGCGCCCACGCCCTCCATGATCTCCTCGTCGATCTCGGTCAGATCGCGAGCGACCTCGAGCTTGGCGCCGGTTCCGCCCAGGAGCAGATCGACGATGGTGAACATCAGCTGGTCCTCCATCTCGAGCAGCACCGTGCCCGTCGAAGGCCGCATGGTATAGGGCAGCATGTACGCCTTGCCAGCGCACTTAGCCTTGAAATCTTCCATCGTCAGCTGCTCGAGCGAGACCAGCCGAACCTCAAGGCCCGTGCCGAGATACACATCGAGCGAGTTGCTGAGATTACGTGCGAGCACCTCATGCAGCGTTCGCAAGCTGCGCGCGCTCTCGTTCGAGAGCCGGCCCGCGGAACGAAAGTTGCACGGTGAAACCTTTGGTCCGGCGCTGCCCGGCGAGCGTTCATTGCCTTCGATCGTCGTCAAGCGGACCTCCTGAGAGCGCGTTGCGGCTGACGCTCAGCAGAGGTGATTCCGAGCTTCTCCTTGAGCTTGCCCAGGGCGGCCGTGTGGAGCTGCGAGACCCGCGAGACAGCCAGGCCGACCACCTCGGCGACCTCGCGCATGGTCAACTCTTCGCGATAGTAGAGCGAAAGGATAAGCTGCTCGCGCTCGGTAAGCTCAGAGACTGCCTGGGTGAGGTGGGCGCGGGACTCCGTCTTGCAATACATCTCAAACGGGTTCTCCCAATGGCTGGGCGCGGACTCGATCAGGTCCAGGGCCGCCTCGCCTTCGAACGTGGACTGCGCCTCCTGCCCTACCGTGTAGAGACCGTGCAGCTCGGCCTGGACATCCTCCAGCGCGGTGAGGCTCAGGTTGAGCTCGGCCGCGATCTCCTCGCGGGTTGGCTGCCGGCCCTGCTCGGCTTCGAGCTTTGTGGTGGCCTTCTCGATGTCACGCGCCTTGACCCGGATACTGCGCGACCCCCAGTCGAGCGAGCGCAGACTGTCCAGGATCGCGCCCTCGATGCGGAATCTTGCGAAGGTCTTGAACTGCGCGTTGCGGGTGTGGTCAAAGCGCCGGTACGCCTCGATCAGGCCGATTACCCCCGCGTGTACCAGATCTTCGAGGTCCACCTGCTGGGGCAGCCGCTCGCGAATACGAGCGGCGAGAAAATAGACCTGCGGCAGCTCCTGCACGATAAGTTCGTTGCGCTCATCGATCTCCTTCTCTTCCTTGGCGATCATTGTATAAACGGTGTGTGCGGCGGCCATCCTGAACTCTCCAAAAAGCAACATTCCACAGCAGTGCAATTACAGAACCATTAGCGAACTACGCCAACGGATTGAACCATCGTCATGGGTGGAATCTCGCCTGGCGAGATGACGACAATTTTGGGCAGAAATGGCTCCAGCAGCCGGCGCAAATAGAACCGCCCCGGCGACGAGCACAGCAGGACCGGAGGGGCCTCGCCGATCTGCTCTCCGAAGCTGGCACGCAGGCTGTCGAGCACGCGGCGCGCCACCGAGATCTGCAGGGCACTCGACGACACCTGTCCGCTGTTCTGGTTGGCCGCGCGCATGCACTCTTCCTCAATGGCGCTGTCGAGCGTGACTACCCGCAGCTCGCCCTTCGGGTCGAGCAGAGGCCGGATCAGCGCGCGGCC
Organism: uncultured Acidobacteriaceae bacterium; assembly: GCA_964245195.1. Lineage (GTDB taxonomy): Bacteria > Acidobacteriota > Terriglobia > Terriglobales > Acidobacteriaceae > Edaphobacter. The sequence continues at coordinate 16,593 of CAXTLR010000004.1, forward strand.
CAGCGCCTGGCGCACGCCTTCAACCAGCGTCACAGGGTTCTTGTTGGTGGCGGCCGTGTCGACCAGCGACTCGAGAATCGTGCCCAAATCGCGGATCGAGACCTGCTCCCGCAGCAGCTGCTGAAGCACTTTCTGCACCTCACCGAGGCTCATGAGCTTGGGAATCAGCTCCTCGACCAGCTTCGGATGAGAATCGTTTAAGCGATCGATGAGTCGTTTCGTCTCATGGCGTGAGAGCAGCTCGTAGGCGTTGCGCTTGATCAGCTCGGCCAAATGCGCTGCCATGACGGAGGTGGTGTCGACCACCGCGTAACCCGCGGCGATGGCGGGCGCCTGCAACTCGCGGCTGATCCACTTAGCGGGCACATCGAAGGCAGGCTCGCGAGTCGCCTCCCCGGGCAGATTCGGCACGCCGGTGTCGGAGCTGATGGCCAGCAGCATGCCCTGCCGCATCTCCCAGCGCGCGATCTCAACCCCGCGCAGCTGCACCAGATACTCTCCTTCGCGCAGCGAGAGATTGTCCGTGATGTGGATCGACGGCACCATGAAGCCCAGTTGCTGCGCCAGGCTTTTGCGCAACGCCTTGACCCGGGTCAGGAACTGGCCGCCCTGCTTGGCATCGACCAGCGGCACCAGGCCAAGACCTACCTCAAGCGTCAGCTCGTCGAGCTTGAGCACCGAGTCCATGCCCTCGACGCCCGCCGCCGCCGGAGCTCCCGGTTTGGCAGAGAGCGCTGCCGGGGTCTCGGCCTCTGCGTCATCCGGCGCGCGCTCGGTTTTCATGCGGTAGGCCGCGTACATCAGGGCGCCCGCCACGGCAAAAAACGGCAGCTTGGGCAGGCCGGGAATCAGGCCCAGAGCCGCGAGCACGCCGCCGCCAATCCACATCAGCCGCGGACTTCCCAGAATCTGCTTGCGGACATTGACGCCCAGCGACTCCTTCGAAGCGGCACGCGTCACGACGATGCCGCCGGCCACCGAGACCAAAAGCGACGGCAGGATCGACACCAGGCCATCGCCCACGGTCAGGATTGTGTAGGTCTTCAGCGCCTCCTGAAACGGAATGCCCTGCTGAAAGACGCCGATCAGGAAGCCGGCGATGATGTTGATGGCCATGACCAGAATCGTCGCCAGCGAGTCGCGCTGCGAGAACCGAGCCGCGCCGTCCATCGCGCCGCAGAACTCGGCCTCGCGCGAGACGCTCTCGCGCCGCTTGCGGGCCTGCTGCTCGGTGATCAAGCCGGCGTTCAGGTCCGCGTCGATCGCCATCTGCTTGCCGGGCATGGCGTCCAGCGTGAAGCGCGCCGTGACCTCAGCGGTACGCACCGCGCCGTGGCTCACGACCAGGTATTGAATGGCGATCAGCGCAAGAAACAAAACGAAGCCAACTATATAGTTGCCCCCGACGACGAACTGGCCGAACGCCTCGATGACCTTGCCGGCAGCCGACGAGCCTTCATTGCCATGCAGCAGAATGCGCCGCGTGCTGGCCAGGTCGAGCGAGAGCCGCAGCAACGTAAGCAGCAGCAGCAAGCTCGGAAAAACCGAGAACTCCACCGGCTTCAAAATCTGCACGGCCGTAAGCAGCACCAGCACGGAGGCCGTGATGCTAACCGTCAGGAGCAGGTCGAGCAGAATGCTTGGCAGCGGCACCAGCATCACGAACACCATGGACACCGCAGCTACCGGAATGATCCATTCACCGGACCGCGCCAGCCGCGCGAGCCATCCGTCCTGCTTCTTCTTTACCGTCATTGGATGACCTCTCCGGACGCGTTGCGGTTACGGCGCATCGCTTCCTGCTTACGGACCTCGGCCTGCGCGCGGAAGACGATGACCAGGATGTCCGCAACGGCCTGGTAAAGCGTCGACGGAATGGCTTGGCCGACCTCGACCGTCTTGTACAGCGCCTGCGCCAGCGGCTTGTTTTCCAGCACGACGATGCCGTTCTCGGCAGCCTGCGCCTTGATCTGCTGAGCCAGCAGGTTCATGCCCTTCGCCACCACGAGGGGCGCGCCCATCTCCGGCGTGTATTGGAGCGCAACCGCATAGTGCGTCGGATTGGTGACCACCACCGTCGCGTTCTTGGCCGCGGCCAGCGCCTGCTTCTTGCGCATGCGCCGCTGCAGCCGACGAATCCGGCCCTTGATCTGCGGATTGCCGTCGCTCTGCTTGCCCTCTTCCTTGACCTCTTCCTTGGTCATCTTCAGGTCGCCCTCCATCTTGAACCAGGTCAGGAAGTAGTCGACGCCCGACCATGCGACCAGCACCAGGCAGGATTTCCAGCCGACCTCGAACATCATCCCGCTCACGATCGTGGTGAGCTGGCGCAGCCCAAACGACGAGGCCTGCACCAGCACGCCCCAATGCGCGTGCAGGCTCTGTTCGCCGATCCACGCAATGGCCGCGAACGGCAGCAGCGACTTCAGGAGATTGTTCAGACCGGCTGCGGAAAAGATCTGGCCTACCTTGCTGGCCGGGTTGAAGCGCTCGAACTTCAGCGCCATGGCCTGCGGTGCGACACTGAATCCGCCCTGCGCCAGCGCTGCGGCTACGGAAAGCACCATCGCCGTCAGCAGCACCGGCACGATCCAGCGAAAAACCTCCACCGCGCTCCAGAAGAGCATCGGCCCGTTGCTGTCGAAGTTGCCGGTCGCTGCGTTGTCGAGCATGTTGCGGTAGAAGGTCGTCCAGTGCGTGATCGCGCCCTTGGACATAATGGCCAGTGCAGCCGCCGCGCCCACCATGGCGAGCACGCTTGGCAGCTCGCGCGAACGTGCGACCTGGCCCTGCTCGCGCGCCTTCTGCCGCCGTTTGCCGGTTGCCTGTTCTGTTTTGCTGGAATCCGCCATGGGTGCTTACCGTGCCCTAATGTGCCAAGTGCAGCAGCCGGTCGGCATACGCCGTCGATTGCATAAAGAGAGTGCGAAACATATCCGGCCAGTATTTCAGCGAGACAAAGAGAATTCCGAGCCCCAGGAGGCTCTTGATCGCCGGACCCAGCACGATGAGAGGAAGCTGCGACGAAGCCTTGCCTAGCAGGCCGAGCACCACGTCCGTGACCAGCGTGGCCGAGAGCACAGGCGCCGCGATCTGCACGCCGGTGACCAGGATCGCCGTGCCCGCGCCGAACAGGGCCACCATGAACGGTTGCGTAAGCCGCAAGCCGCCCGGCGGGAGATAGGCGAAGCTGTTGCCGATCGCGCGCAGGAGCCAAAGGTGCACGTCCAGGCGGAGAAAGATCAGCATGGCGATCGACTGCTGGAACATGGCGACGACGGTGGTATCCACCTGCGTGTTCGGGTCAAGAATATTAATGAGCGAGTAGCCCATCTGGATGCTCAGCACCTGGCCTGCCATCTGCACGGCTTCAAAAACGACCGAAGAAGCGACGCCCACCGCCACGCCCACCAGCAGCTCCCGGAAGACCAGCAGCGGCCACTCGGCGAGCGCAAGATGCGGCCAAGTCCGCGAAAGCATCGGGTACATCAAGAACGTGAGCGCCAGCACCAGCACGGCCTTGATCCGCGCCGGGATGACGCCGCTGCCCAGAAACGGCGCGAACAGAAACAGCCCGGAGATCCGCATCCCGATCGCCAGCAAGGCCTCTAAAACGTCCCCGAACGGAATGTCCATCTACTCGATCACCTTGTGGAAGTCCGACAATATATGCAGCGTGTAGGTGATCAGGTGGCGCCACATCCAAGGCATCAGGATGAACAGCGTGGCCCCGGTTACGAGCAGGCGCGGCACCGTCGAGAGCGTCTGGTCCTGCAGCGAGGTGAGCACCTGCACCACGTTCACCAGCAGGCTGGTGGCAATAGCGACCACCAGAATGGGCGCGACCAGAATCATGACCTCTTCAAGCATCATCCGGCCCATGGCAACGACGGCATCGGCGCCCATTATTGAAAGCTCCTCATCAGCGACCCGATCAGCAGGTGCCAGCCATCGACCATCAGAAACAGCAGCAGCTTCAGCGGCGTCGAGATGACGACCGGCGGAAGCTGCATCATGCCGACCGACGTCGTGATCGAGGCGACCACCATGTCCACCACCAGAAACGGCAGGAACAACACCGTGCCGATCTGGAAGCCGGTTTTAAGCTCGGACAAGATATATGCAGGAAGCATGACCCGGAAGGAGAGGTCCTGGACGTTGTGCGGCCGGGGCTCCTTCGCGAGATCCAGAAAGAGCGCGGCGTCCTTCTCGCGGACGTAGTGCGCCATAAACAGCCGCATCGGTCCGCTCGCCACCTCGAGCGCCTTGAGCGGCGTAATCTTGCCTGCCTCGAGCGGCACCACCGCCGTGTCGTAGATCACCGCGCCCACCGGCTGCATGAGAAAGAAGGTGAGAATCATCGACAAGCCGATCAGCGTCTGGTTCGACGGCGTGGTCTGCAGACCCAGCGCCTGGCGCAGAAAGTGAAAGACGATCAGGAGCCGCGCAAAAGGCGTAATGCAAAGCAGGATCGAAGGGATCAGCGACAGGAACGTCAGCAGAACGACGATGGTCCACGGTGCGGAAGCGCCGCCGATCCCGTTGATCTGCAAACCGTTCGGGGCAGCTGCCACGCCACCCGGTGCCGGAGGAACAAGAGGAACCTGCAGCAGCATCATGCCCAGCGACATCACGGGAGCGATCACGAGCGCACCTCTCGCTCCGCGCCCGCCGGCAGGCCCATTGCTTCGTGAGCTTCAAGCCGGGTTAGCAATTGAACATTTTCGACCGATCCGCCGATAAGATACTGTGTACCGTCTACCTCGATGATCGACACAAACCGCTTCTCTCCAAGCGAGAGCGTCTCGGTGACGTGAAGCCGACGCGCGGCGAAGTGGGCCGAGCGTCGGCTCTCCAGCCACTTCCAGGCGGAGCGCACTTGCCTGCCCAGAGCCTGTACTAGAGCCTGCACCGGCGTGTTCCCGGTCGCCCGTGGCGAAGGGACACTGGGAAGGCGGCGAATCGTGATTCCGCCAGATCGCATGACGGCCTGCCACTCGCTCATACGAGATCCGTAATGCGCGCGGCCAGGCGCTCGCCGACAACTTCAAATTCGGTCCAGGCCATCAGAACCCCGTTGACTCGCAGCGGAAGGTCCGTGCTCTGGTGGCAGGATGTTTCGACCAGCGATCCCGGCTTCAGCTTCAGCAGCGTGTCCACCGTGAAGGCGACAACCGGGATCTCTAGGCCAAGCATGCAAGGCAGCCACGGCAGCACCTGCTCGGCAGTCGCTCCTCGCGCGGCGGCAAGCGCAGCCGTGGCTTGCGTTTCAGGCGGTACAGGAACAGAGGTCGAACTTCCCACAAAGGCCTCTCATGCCGCAATCGCGGTGTTCTTCTCTGCTTCCCGCCGCCAGACAACAACTTGCGACGAGAGAACAGGAAGTCACCACAGACCAATGCAACCGGGTGGCCAAACGAAGGTGGTAAGCCGTCCTACTTCGGTGTCAGAGCGCCCGGCACAAAGTCTGAAGGCTGCACAGATACGTGTGCACACTTACCGTTGGAACGGATGGGAAAGAGAGGAATGAGAAAAGGTGAGAGACAGTCCATCGCTGCTTGCCTGCCGCGAACATGCCTGTCTCTCATCCTCCGCTCATAAAGCAGAACTGATTAGGTGCTAATCATTTGGATGATCGTCTGCGAAATCTGGTCCAGGGTGGTGACGGTTTTAGCATTCGCCTGATAGGCCTGTTGCGCCACAATCATCTTGGCGAACTCGGTGGCCACATCCACGTTCGAGTTCTCGACCGCGCCGCCCGTGATGGTGCCGCGGCCGCCCGTGCCCGCAACGCCAACGGAGGCCTGTCCTGACCCTGCTGACGCCGAGTAGTTGTTGTTTCCAGTCCGCACCAAACCTTGAGTGTTGTAGAAGGTGGCTACCGCCACCTGCCCAAGTGCAACACTGGTCTGTCCGTTGGAGTACGTTCCCTCGATCGTGCCATCCGCGGCTACATTAAACCCGGTCAGGGTTCCGCTCTCCCGTCCATCCTGCGTCTTGCCGGAAGAGGTACTGTCCCCGTCAGTCTGGGTGAGGACAGGATTCCCGGAGCTGTCATGCAGGTCCCACTGGATGTTCAGATCGGCAGCCCCGTCCGTGAGTCCCGGGATGTTGAGTGCGACGTTGCCCGTAGGCGAAGTCAGCACTCCCGACTGGTTGAATGTGAGCGGACCCTGAGCGACCAGCGTCGTCCCCGAGGTTGTGTCGGCGGCGGGAATGGTGACCGCATAGTTCCAGGTGTTCGTTCCCGTCTTGGTGTAAGTCGCCGTGAGATTGTGGGTCTGCCCTAGTGAGTCGAACACCTGGATTGTCGAAGCGAAGGGAGTCGTTGTCGTCGTTGCCGCCGAATCCAAATTCGCCGGCATCGAGATTGTGGTTGTCGCCGTCGCGGGAATCGTCGATCCCAGGCCAACCTGTAACGGCTGCAGCGGCGCAGCCGTGGAGACCACGCCGTTTACCGCCGGATAGCCCATCACAAATTCTCCGTCGGCCGTGACCAGCTCACCATTGGCATTCGAGGTGAAGTTCCCGGCGCGAGTGTAATTTTGGGCACCGCTTGCTGTCTGGGCGACGAAGAATCCATTTCCGGAGAGCGCCATATTAGAAGGGACTCCGGTCGTGGTCGGCGCCACGTCCGTAAAGTCAGTCGAGGTCTGGGATGAGGTAACACCCTCGCCGGTATCAATCGGATTATTCGCTCCATCGAGCAGGCTGCTCTGCGCGAAGAGGTCACTAAACGACACGGTCTGATCTTTGAAGCCAACCGTATCCAGGTTGGCAATGTTGTTGGACACGGCCTGCAACTGCGCCTGGCTGGCGATGAGACCCGAGAGTGGAACACCGAAAAAGCCCATTATTTTGCTCCAGAAAGATTGGTGAGATTGGAAAGTTGAAGGACGGAGTTAGGGTCACTCGCCGCGATGGTGGCGGCCTGCGCCGTGGAAGGCGAGCCCGTGTTGCTGTTCAACAACGCCGCGCGTGCAGCCATCAGCGCGGACGAGCTGGCCGACTGACTGTTGCCCGTCGCCGCGCCGCCGGTCACTTGCCCAACGGTACTCGTCGTGCCGCCCACTGCCTGGTTGATGCTGACCAGTTGATCCAGCTGGTTGAGCGAGATCATCTGGCCCACCATGGCGGTCGAATCCATCGGCGCGCTGGGGTCCTGGTTCTGCAGTTCCTTAACGAGCAGGTTGAGAAACGTCGTCCCCGTCGTCGTCGACGTCAGACTTGCTCCCGTGCTGCTGGTCGTTGTGCTGGTCGCGGCTTGAGCTTGCGCCATTGGACTCAAGCTGCTTAGGTCCATCGGCGACAGTGCGTTTACTTGTGAAACAGACATCTCTTCCTCCTTATTGATAGCTGCTAAATTCGAATGTCCAGCCGGGAACTCTCGGCGGGAGCGGCCGAAGATGGGCTGCTCGCCGCTAGATTGGTGGATTCAATATTTCCAGTGCTTCCTGCCCTCGCCGGCGAGCCAGCGGACCAACTCCTGCTCTGTCCGCCGCGGGCTTCGCCTGTTTGTTCCTGGCTTGCTCCGCCCTGTGACCCGGAGTCCGCCGCCGACCGCGATGCCGCACTTTCATCTCGCACCTCCACGCGCGCGTGCAGCCCGTACGCGCTGCCCAACTTTTCTTCGATCGCCGGCAGGTGCACTGCCAGTGCTCGCCCGAGTTCCGAGTGGTCCAGCGAGATCTGCGCCGAGATGGCCTGATGGCTCACCGAGGTGCTGATCGAGATGTTGCCGAACTCGGCGGAGCGCATGCCCAGGCGCATCTCTGTCTGTCCGGCCGATTGAATCAGCTGCGCGCTACTGGCGCTCGGAAGCGCGGCAGGACCGGCGGATGGATCTGCCAGAGCCGCGGGGACACTCGGCGCCGCAGCCGGAGCGGACGCTGCCGGAGCCGACGGCAAGTTCGGCTGCGCAGGAGGGAGCGGAATGCCGGAGGTCAGCGGCTGGCTTCCATCGAGCGTCTTTGCCTGAGCTGCTGCGTCCGCGCCGTTTGCCCCGGCTTGCACGGGTGCCTGTGCTTCGGCGAGCCTGGCCGCAAATGGCGCGGGAGCGTTGGTCGTCGAGTCGCGATCCGGCGCTGAACCGTCGGTCGGCGCATCCTTGCGCTTACCCCGAATCTCCCCGGCGCTGGAGCGATCCACCCCCACCGCAGACGTCGGTGTCAGGGGCGGAGCATCCTGCCGCGGCGTAGGAGTTTGCACGTTGCCCAAGCTAGTCAACGGGGTAGGGTCTGCTTCCAGTCCGTTCGAGGCGGAGGAAACGGGTACTTTCGAGGGCGCCGTCGTTTCCGCCGCGGGCTTTGCGTTCGGATTCGGGATCGACGCTGGGCGGGCGTTTGGCGCTTTCGGCGGAGCTGCAGCCGCCAACCGGCCGGCATCCGCCACCAGGTCTTCTGATGCCATAGGTGGAAGGACGGTCGCGGAAGCAACCGGGGCCGTCACTGCCGTGGACTGTCCATCAGCCGGAACGTCCGCTCCGGCCGTTTGCTGATTAGCCTGCGCTGGGAGAACCATATCCTTTGCAAGCGCAGGCAAAGCAGACGAATCGGCATTGCTTGCAAGGGTCTCGTTTGAAGCGCTTGCGTCAGTTACCGGTGTGGATAAAGGTAAGAGGTTTGTATTCGCCGGCGCGGATGGAGGTAGAGGGATGGCATTCGCCGCAAGTAGAGCAGTCTCCGGTGTACTTGCGGGTGCGGTCGTAGGCTGCGAAACAGCTCCGGTCGAGTCGTCGGCCGCAGGCGTTTTCTTGCTCTTGCTTTCTCCGGTGCGCGCGGCTGGTGTCTGCACGCTGCTGGCCGGCGCAACCGGTCCTGTCTTCCCGGAGAGCTTGTAGATAGCCGTTACAAGGGCCTGCCCTGAGGTTTCCAGATCGACATCAGATAACGGCTTCGGCCCAGCCTGACCGCTGACGGGAAGCGCAGAGGTTTCCGCATCGGTCCCTCCGGTGGCCCTGGCGTCGTCAGGTGCGGCGGATGTGTTGGAGGAAACGCCGCTCTCCGCCCCAACCTTTCCGGCGGGTTCGCCCCGGGTAGCCGCGGTGCGGAACGCCTCGTAGAAGGTCGGCCCGCTGGCTGCCGGCGAGGAGGTCGCAGCGCTGGAGGTTTGGGTCGGACTGGCCGTCGCGAGTTGAGACGAGATATGCACGCTTGACCTAGTTGCACGTCGTTCGCCACACTGGATTAATTTTTACAAATGCTCAGATGCGGTCTGGAATCAGCTACTTGCGCAAGAGAGAGAAGACCTGCGGTTACGGCTGGGACGACGCAGCCGGCAAGCCGAGGCAATCCTTGCCGACCTTACCCGGCAAACCGTGCCTAGCATTTGCCGCGGCAAAACGGTCGTCCATCTCTTTCTGCTCGGCCCGCGCCTGCTCCGCACGGAATCCGTCCAGTTGCTCCTCACGCATGTTGGCCAGCAGCTTACGGTTGCCGTATGCCGTCTCATACGCTCTCATCTGCTGCGCGCGAAGTTTCTCGAGGCCGGCCAGATGCTGCTGGCCGCTCTCCTGAAGCCCCTCGACGACGCGCGTCTGTGCCTGGATAAAAATGAGTTCGGCAGCGGAAGTCTTTGCTTCGAGTGCGCGCTCGCGCTCAAGGAGAAGATTAGCCCGGCGCGACGCGAGATCGGCAAGGCTCTGCCGGCACTCCGCCATCTGTCGCAGAATCTGGCTCAGCAAACGTTCTTCGCGGTCCTCCGCGATCTTGCGCACGCGCAGCACCGTTTCCAGCGAAAAGTGGAAGGCCATAGGAGAAACGCTTCAGCTCGGAAGACCGCGCAGATGCTCAACGACAGTAGCGAAACGTGGTGTCTCTTCCGGATGCTGCTGAAGGAACTGGTTGAGCTGGGGAAGGACCTCGATCGCGCGATCCAAAGTGCCGTCAAAGCCTTTCTGGTAGGCTCCGATTCGGATTAGATCTTCTGATTTCGTATAAGACGCCAGCAACATCCGCAGAGCACGACTTTTGGCCATGTGCTCGGCCGAAACCACCGAAGGCATGAGCCTGCTCAAGCTATCGAGCACGGAGATGGGCGGGTAGTGATTGCGCAAAGCCAGGTTGCGGTCGAGGATGATGTGCCCGTCCAGCAGCGAGCGCACGGTGTCCGCCACCGGGTCCTGCTGGTCGTCGCCCTCCATCAGCACCGTGTAGAACGCGGTAATGCTGCCGGTCCGGAAGTTTCCGGCACGCTCCACCAGCCGCGCAAGCAGGTTCAGCACTGAAGGCGTGTAGCCCTTGGTCGTTGGCGGCTCGCCGGCGGCGAGGCCAATCTCGCGCTGCGCCATGGCAAACCGGGTCAATGAATCGACGACCAGCAGAACGTTCTTGCCTTCCGCGGCGAAGTGCTCCGCGATGGCCGTGGCTGAGAGCGCGGCACGCATCTTCAAGAGCGGCGATTGATCGGACGTCGAAACCACGATCACCGAGCGCTGCCGGCCCTGCTCGCCGATGACCTCCAGAAACTCCTGCACCTCGCGGCCGCGCTCGCCGATCAGCGCCATCACCGTCAGGTCGGCCTCCGTGCCCCGCGCCATCATGCCGAGCAGCGTACTCTTGCCCACGCCACTGCCGCCGAAAACCCCAAGCCTCTGGCCGCGTCCGCAACTGACAAAAGCATCGAGCGTCCGTACGCCGCACCCCAGCGCCTGGCGGATCGGGACACGATCGAGCGGCAAGGGCGCCGAGCCGTCCACCGGAACCGAGGCCCGCGCACTGTATTTTCCTCGGGCGTCCAGCGCTTCGCCCGTGCCATCGATCACGCGGCCCAGCAGCTCCGGACCAACCCGGATGGAGGGCCGGCGTCCGGTTGCAACGATGCGGTCGCCGTAGCGGATACCGCGCGGCAGCTGCAGGGTCATGGTCAGCATTACCGGACCTCGAAAACCGATCACCTCGCCCGAAAAGCTCAGGCCCTCCCGAGTGATGATCTCGCAGGCATCGCCCACCGAGCAGAACGGACCCTCCGACTCCACCAGGTTGCCGATCACCTGCAGCACACGCCCACTCCAGCGCAGGCTGCTGGTCTGCCGAAGCTGGTCGAAGTAAGGCGCGAGCGCCGTGGTCGTCAAGCCGCCGGCCTTTGTGCGAGCACATCCAGAAAGCCCATCTCCAATTCCTTCAGCTGCGCCGCCAGGCTGAAGTTCACCGTGCCCATCTCCGTTTCAAGCAGACAATCGCCAGCTGCGAGTTCAGCATCGTCAACGATCTTCAACTCCACGCTCAGGCCCGCGGCGGCAAAGTGCGTTCGCCAGCGCGAGGTCTCCTCCGGCCTTAACCGGATTGTCGCCGCGGCACCTTCCCGCAACTGGCTCAGGGCAATCTGTACCAGCGCCGCAACCAGCATGCGATCGACCTGCGATTCCCGATGCAGTATCTTGCCGGCGATGGTAAGCGCCAGTTGCACTACCTCGCTTTCGACTCGCGCGAAATACTCCTTCCGCGTCTGCTCGAAGTGAGCGATGGTCGTCGCGATTCTGGCGGCCTCTCGGTCTGAGCGCTGCTGTGAAACCTGTTTCAAGGCAGCCTCCGCCTCGGCAAATCCTGCCGCCCGTTCCTGCTGAAGCCTTTGCAAAAAGGCAGCCTCCGTCATCTCCAAAGATGGCTCCGGCACAGCGTCTTCGGCGGAATCGTCCGCCGTTTCGAGAGGCGCGGAGGCGGCCATCATCTGCGGGTAATGAAACTCCGCAACCGGAACCCGGTGCAGACCGGACCGGGAGGCTTGGCTACGTGACATACTCATCCCCTCCCTCGCTCTTCAGCACAATCTTGCCTTCCTGTTCAAGCTTGCGCGCCAACGCCACTACCTCCTGCTGTGCCTTGGCTACGTCCTTGCTGCGCACCGGACCCAGCAGTTCAGCCTCTTCTTTCATCATCTCGATCGCCCGTGAGGACATCGTCGCGAAGAAGTGGTTGCGCACCACCTCTGACGCACCCTTCAGCGCCAACGTCAACACCTTCTTGTCGGCTCCGCCCGAGACCGCACGGAGCTGCACCTCGGACACTCCGAGGAAGTCGTCGAAGGTGAACATGAGGTCGCGAATGCTGATCGCCAGGGCTGCTTCCTGCGACTCAATCTTTTCGAGGATCTCGCCAGAGGTAGTTGCATCGATGTTGTTCATCATGTCCGCCACACTTTGGAATCCCGAGTAGGTCTTCTTTTTCTGCTCACCGACCGAACGCAGCCGTCGGTTCAGCACGATCGCAACCTTCTCCGCCACCGCCGGCGAGAACTGACGCAGGTTTGCCAGCCTTCGCACCGATTCCGCACGCACCGGAGTAGGAAGGCACATCAGCAGCGCCGAGGCCTGCTTGGTCTCGAGGTGACCGAGAATCAGCGCAATCGTTTGTGGGTGCTCGCCTTCTAAAAAGCGCGCCAGCTGCTTGGGTTCAATGCGCTGCAGCGACTCAACTCGTGAGGAGTTGACCTCCTGCGCGCGAACCAGCCGCTGCACCATCTCCTGCGCGCCATTCTCGCCGAACGCCCGCACGAGCAGCCGGGTCGCGATGTCGAAGCCGCCCTGCGCGATCCGGTCCTGCGCCATCGTCAGGTCCTGGTACTCGGAAAGCACCTTGCGCGAGACCTCCTTCGAGATGCTCCCCAGACGCGAGATCTCCTGCGTCAACTCCTGCAGATCCTCGTCGCTGAGGTGACGAAAGATCATCGCGGCCGCCTCTTCGCCCAGCAGCATCATCAGGATCGCCGCCTTGCGAACTCCCGGGATTTCCTGCGGTTCGCTCGCGGTGCGTGCACTCATGCCGTATCTCCCCGGAGCCATGCCTGCACCAGTCGAGCGCTATTCTCCGGCTCGGACTTCACCTGCTGCAGCACCTCCTCCTTCAGCGCCAGCGTCTGGGTCATGTCTTCCGAGACAGTCTGGGCCAAAGCAGCGATCGCGCCCGGTTCCGGCAGTTCGTTCTGCTCCGCCACCGGCTCCGGCAACTCCGGCTTCGTCACCAGAGCCTCGGCCAGCACGCGTTTCTGCATCGGGCGAATCATGAGCAGGTAGGCAAGCACGAACAGCGCCAGCAACATCGCATAACGCACCAGCGTCGCGTTGTCCGAGACACCCTTCCGCGCACGGTCAAGCGCCGTCAGCTTCTGCGCGTCCGGCTCCTCGGCATGCACAAACGCCAGGTTCTGCACGTTGATGGAGTCTCCGCGCGCCGAGTCGATTCCGATGGCTCCCGAAGCCAACTGCTGGATCTGCTGCAGCTCCTGCGGCGAGCGCTTCAGCCGCGTCTCGGTCCATTTGCCGTTGGCGCCCTGCTTGCGCGTCACCACATCGTCAACCACCAGCGCAGCCGTGATCCGGCGAATGCGCCCGGCCGGCTCGAGCGTGTGGCGAGACGTCTTGTTTACGCCATAGGTCGCGCTCTCCGTCTTCGAGCTCTGGGAGCCATCGTCTCCATTGGGCGCCGGAACGTTTGCCTTGCCTTGCGGCACATTGCTCACCGTACCCGGAACACCGCCAACGCCTTTACCCGGCCCGCTCTGCTCATCGGATCGCTGCACGCTCAACGGCACGCTGACCGCGGGATCGTACTTGTCCTGGCTCTCCTCGGTCGTTCCGGGATCGAGCTCCACATTCACGCTTGCCCGCAGACGATCGTCGCCGACCACCGGCGTGAGTGTGGCAATCAGCCGCTGCGTCAGCTGCCGATCCATGCCCTCTTCTCCCGGGGAGGCATCGCCCAGGCCACCGAGCGAGGCGTTCGAATCCGCATCGATGATCGATACATCGCCCGGCTTCAAACCGTCTACGGCACCGGCCACCAGCTTCTGAATCGATTGCGTCTGCTCCCGCGTCAGGCCGCCACGGCCTAGCTTCAGCGTTACGGAAGCCTTGGCGCTGCGCTCGCGATCCAGAAACACCGAGTCTGTCGCCATCACCAGGTGCACGCGTGAGCTCTTCACCCCACCCATCGTCTGGATCGTCCGCTCCAACTCGCCCTCGAGCGCCCGTTGATAGTTGACCTTCTCGTCAAACTCGGTCTGGCCCCACGAGACCTTGTCAAAGATCTCAAAGCCCATGCGCCCGCTGTGATTCGACTGGCTGCCCGCTACCAGCAGCCGTGCCGCATCCAGCTGGTCCGCTGCCACGCCGATGCTCTTCCCGTCCGGACTCAGCTGAAACTGGATGCGCTTGGCCGTCAGCTCGGTTGAAATCGCCTGCGCGTCCGCCGTCTCGAGCCCGCTCACCAGTGGCTTGTAATCGGGGGTCGCCATCAGGTTGGCAAACAGCGCCACGAGCGCGACCGTTACCGCCGTCCCGATTCCCAGAAAGATACGCTGGCCCGTGCTCCGGCTCGCCCAGAACCTTGCCGCCTTCGCCGTGATTTGGTTCATGTCCGCCATACGTCGCTCAACTCACCATGACCCGTTCTTAACCGTTTAGAACTGCATTTTTTCAATGTCCTGATACGCGCTCACGATCTTGTTGCGCACCTGCATCATCAGCTGGAACGCCACATCCGCCTTCTCGACCGAGATCATCACCTTGCTCATATCGGCATTGCCTCCGCTCAGCAGCGTATTGACCTGCTGGTCGGCGCTTCCCTGCAAGCCCTGTACCTGATTGATCGCGTTCTTCAGCACATCGCCGAAGCCGCCGCTGCTGTCCGCGGCATCGCCCCCGCCGGGAAAGGCAGTCAGCGGACCTGAGGCCAGAGGCGACACCATGCTTCCTGTAATGTTCATGCTCATCGAAACTCTCCTGCCGTTAGCTCTTCAATCGTTAGCTCTTCAAAATATCGATCGACTGCTGAATCATCTGTTTGGCTGCCGTTACGGCCGACGCATTCAGTTGGTAGGCCCGCGTCGAGCCCATCAGGTCGACCATCTCCTGCACCGGGTTGATTGCCGGATATGCCACATAGCCGTCCGCGTCCGCATCCGGGTGCCCGGGCTCATACCGCCGGACCGGAGGCGTCGTGTCGTCGACCACCTGCGCGACCCGCACTGTCCCTACCGTTCGGCCTGGCAGCTGGCTCGAACTCGCAAACGCCAGGTGGAAGGAAGCATTGTTGGACCCGGCGAAGACGACCTCCTTGCGCATGAAGGGCCCACCTGTCTCCGTATGGGTCGTCTCCGCATTGGCCATGTTAGTGGTGATGACCTCGGAGCGCTGGCGCTCGGCCGAAAGCGCCGACCCGCTGATCTGAAGCATGTCAAAAGGTCCCATGGCTAGCTACCTCCGTTGATGGCGCTAAGCAATGTATGGAAGTTGGACTTCACCAGTTGCGTGCCCAGTTGATATTGCAACTGCGACTGGGCAAGCAGCAGGCCCTCGCGATCGAGATCGACGTTGTTCCCGTCAGGGCGCTCCAGGAGCCCGCGCACATCGTTCACCACCGGTGTGAACTGCGCTTGGCCACTTTCGAGGCTGGCTCGCGAGAGCGTCTGCGCGAAATTGACATCCTTGGTGTGGTAGCCCGGCGTGTCGACGTTGGCCATGTTGGCCGCGATGGTCTGCTCGCGGTCGCCGGTCACCTCAAGAAAGCGCTCAAGCGACGAGGGAACTAAAGGGGATGTTGCCATTAAGCGTACCTCCGGGGCGGAAGCCCGTACTCACGAATGCGGTTGCGCATGGTTCGAATGCTGATGCCCAGCAGCTCGGCGGCCTGGGTGCGATTGCCCTGGGTCATGGCCAGCGTGTTCTCGAGATGAGTTCGTTCCATCTGGCGAATGGGCGCTCCGGCCAACAGCGGCGCGGCCATCGAAGCAGGCGCGTTCACAGGCTTCTCCCGACTGCGGAACTCCTGGTCGAAGCACGCTCCGTCAAGCACCGCGCCGGGGTGGAGTGAACAAACACGCCGCATAAAGTTGCCCAGCTCCCGCACGTTGCCCGGCCAGTGATGCGCGCGCAGGCGCTCGAGGAAGTCCGGGCTTAGCCGCTGCACCGGACGTTGGGTTTTCCCCGCAAACTTCTCCGCGAAGTAGCGCGCCAGCAGGTCGACATCGCCGGCACGTTCGCGCAGCGGAGGCAGAGCGAGCGGAATCACGTTCAGGCGGTAGTAGAGGTCGCTGCGAAACTTGCCCTCGTCGACCATGCTGCCGAGGTCAACATTCGTCGTTGCGATCACGCGAATATCGACTTTGATCGAGCGCGTCTCTCCAAGCCGTTCAAACTCCCGTTCCTGAAGCGCCCGCAGCAGCTTCGGCTGCAGATTCAAAGGCATCTCACCGATCTCATCGAGCAGCAGCGTCCCGCCGTTCGCCAGCTCAAATCGCCCCGCCTTGGCCGCGGTCGCTCCCGTGAAGGCGCCGCGGGCGTGCCCGAATAGCTCGCTCTCGAGCAGATGCTCCGGCACGGCGGCACAGTTGACCGCCACAAAGGGCTTGCGCGCACGGTCGCTGGCTTCGTGGATAAACCGCGCCAGCAACTCCTTGCCGGTTCCGCTCTCCGCCTCGACCAGCACATCCGCATCGGTGGTCGCCGCCGCGCGAGCCCGCTCCAGCGCGCGTAGAAGCTCGGGAGCGCGGCCGACGATCGCACTCGTCTCGGAGTTTTGGAACTCATGTGCGGGCTCCTTTGCATTGGCCGGCGACATAACCCGCGCCGCGGTTTCTTCCAGCTGATCGAACGAGACCGGCTTGGTCAAATAGTCGAACGCGCCGCTGCGCATCGCCTCCACCGCATCCGGCACCGTACCGAAAGCCGTCAGCAGAATCACCGCGGTTCCCGGAGCGATCCGGCGCGCCGAGCGCATCACCTCGAGCCCGTCGCCGTCCGGCATGCGCATGTCGCTCACAATCAGCTGAAACGGCTTATTTTCTAGCAGCCGCGTCGCATCCCGTACGCCGCTTGCCGTCTCGACGTCCCAGCCGTTGCGCGAGAAATTCACCCGCAGCGCGGTCCGGATTCCCGCTTCATCATCCACAATCAGCACTGAACTCATACCGTTGGTAGCTCCACAAAAAAAGTCGTTCCTAACCCCGGCGTACTCGTCACGCGAATATCGCCGTCATGCTGCTTCACAATCTGCCTGCACACTGCCAGACCTAAACCTGAGCTGGTGCCGCCGCCGCTGAAACCGGCTCGAAAGATCTCGGGCAGGTGCTCGGGAGCGATGCCGCTACCGGTATCCGCAAAATGGATGACCGCTCGCTCAGCGTCTTCGCCGGTCTGGCGTACCTCCACGCGCACCCGTCCTCCTTTGTCCGTATGGCGAATGGCGTTACTGACCATGTTGAGCACCACCTGCTGGAGCGCGCCGCTGTTTCCATGAACCTGCACGCCACTGCCGTCGGATCCAAACTCCAGCGATACGCCCGCCTCAGAGGCAATCGGCCGAGCAAACTCCACGCTGCTGCGGATGGTCGTGGTTAGATCGAGCGGAGCCAGCGTAGAGAACCCGACCCCATGAAAGCTGAGCACGTTGTTGACCGTTGCCGCCAGGGAACGAATTCCCGCGTGTAGATGAGAGACCCACTCGGCGGTGTCCTCACCCCCGCCGGCAATGAGACCGGCAAACAGCTCTAGGCTAGTCAGCGGATTTCTAATTTCATGAGCGAGCGTCGTTGCGACCTCAGACAGGGCCGTTGCCTTCCGGGCCCGCTCCCGCTCCAGCTCAGCCTGTTTGTGAGGAGTAACATCGCGCAAAATGAGAATCGTCTGCCTGCGCCCGCTGCCCGTCTTCCCGCCGTCAAGCAGGCTCCGTTCCTGTACTGCCAACCAGCGCTTGCCGAGCTCGGACGTTCTGCAGAACTCCTGTTCCTGTTCCCGGCCGGAACGCCGCCGCAAAAAACCGGCCAGATCGAGACCCGAATGCGCGGAGATGGATTCGAGATCACGCGCCGCGGAGGAGCCCAGTTCCAGCAGCTTGCGCCCTTCCGGGTTAATCATCGTGACGGCGCTGTCGCTCTCGACGACCAGCACCCCGCACGGCATGGAATCGACAATCTGCTGCAGCGCCCGGTGCACCCGTTCGTTCTCCGCGAGACTTGCCTTGAGCGCGGAGTTGCGATCCGCCAGCTCATGGCTTAGATAAGCAACCTCTGCCTGCAGCCGCTCATACGAGCCCTCCAGGCGCGACGACGCTTCGACAAAAACTGAGAAAGCGTCTGCCAGCGCAATAATCTCGGGAGGCGCTGCCGCTCCTGCAGCGTGGATTGGTGCTGGATGAGAGAGTGCGTTCATTCGCAGGAAGTAAGTGCATGCGTGAGGCCATCGCGTCACTGCCGATCTACCACGAAGGCGGTAGGCCCTATCTACACATGGCTACAGCAGGATGTGTTCGGCGCCGATCTCGCGCTCGCGGCCGGCCAGGATGCTGGCACGTTCGATTACATTGCGCAGCTCGCGCACATTGCCGGGCCAATCGTGCTTCGACAAAGCGCCGATCGCATCGGCCCGCAAGGTAACTCCGGGACAGAACTTGCCGGCGAAAAAGCGCGCCAGCAGAGCCACGTCTTCGCCTCGCTCTCTAAGCGGAGCAAGCCGAATAGGAAAGACAGCCAGCCGGTAATAGAGATCCTCGCGGAACAGCTTCTGCTTCACCATGTCGGGCAGCCCTGCGTTGGTCGCCGCCACCACGCGTACATCGACCCGCAGGTTGTCATTGCTGCCTAGCCGCTGCACTTCACCCTGCTCGACAAAGCGCAGCAGCTTGCTTTGCAGCGAGAGCGGCATGTCCCCAATCTCATCCAGAAACAAGGTTCCGCCGTGCGCGGCGTGAATGCGTCCAATGCGCGACTGCATAGCCCCCGTAAATGCGCCCTTGGCATAGCCGAAAAGCTCCGCCTCGAGCAGCGCCTCAGGAATGGCCGCGCAGTTCACCACGACAAAAGGCGCCTTCTGCCTCGGGCTGATCATGTGGATCGCCTGTGCAATAAGATCCTTGCCCGTGCCGCTCTCGCCAGTGACCAGGACCGTAGTCTCCCGAGCCGCCACCATGTGGGTCAATGCATACGCTTGCTGCATGGGGGCAGAATCGCCAACCATTCCGCGCAGACCCTGCACGCCGGCTCCCGTGCGCAGCGCGTCGGGTGTTCGTAGAGGCGCCTTAAAGCTTGGCGTTGTTCCCTGGTAGAGCAGTTCGGACACCTGTGCGGCAAAGGCCGTTGGTGCAGAACTGCCAACCAGCACGTGTCCCGTGTTGGTATTCATCGTCAGCACTTCAATCGCGGGAAAGCCCTGCCGCACCATCCCGACAAATTCTGCCGGCAGCAAGTCAGGCAAGAGGGAGTCGAGCAGTAGCAGTTCGACATCTTCCTGCGCATGCAGCAGGTCGAGCGCCTCGGCCCCGCTCATCGCCTCGGCCACGTTCCAGCGCAAAGGAGCCAGGCGATCTCGAAGCTGTGCGCGAAAGCCGGCATTTCCGCTCACCAACAGAAGGTGAACCGAGCCATGGTCTTCTCGCCGTACCGGCAAACCGCTCAGGAGATCGATGCGTGATCCTTCCTCGGCGCCTGAATCACAGAATGGTACGCAGGGGTCCACAAACGCCGTGAAAACATGAGACCTGACTCGTACATCCTCGTGCCCAGTATTTGCTCAAGTTCCTTACGTAATAAATGCCAGCCAGGCAGCCAGACTTGCAGCCAACTTGGGCGGGCACCCAGATGATCAAAGATTTACGGCTGAACCTGAAGCATGTAACCCATGCCGCGTACCGTGCGAATCAGCTTGTCGCTGTAGCCTCCATCCAGTTTGTCTCGCAGATACTTCACATAGACATCGACGATATTGGTATTGCCTTCGACCTCCATATTCCAGACCTGCTGAGTCAGCATGGCGCGGGAGAGCGTTTTTCCCGCATGCTGCATCATGAAATCCAAAAGCGCAAACTCACGTGGTGTGAGGTCGATGAGGCGGCCCTCCCGTTCAGCGCGGCACTGCTCGCGATGCAGAACCAGCTTACCGGTCGCGGGCAGGGCTGCCGAGGCGGCAGAAGTGGAACGCCGCCGCAAAGCCCTTACCCGGGCCATCATCTCCAGCAGCGAGAACGGTTTCATCAGGTATTCATCCGC
Source organism: uncultured Acidobacteriaceae bacterium (assembly GCA_964245195.1). Classification (GTDB taxonomy): domain Bacteria; phylum Acidobacteriota; class Terriglobia; order Terriglobales; family Acidobacteriaceae; genus Edaphobacter. The sequence goes on from CAXTLR010000004.1 coordinate 36,567, forward strand.
CCCATGATCGAACGCGGCGACCAGGCCTTCTACTCCCGTGCGTCCGCTCAGCACCAGGATGTGCATGTCCGGCTGCTCTGCCCGCAGTGTGCGCAGGGTTGCCAAGCCATCCATGTCCGGTTGATCCAGATCAAGGATCATAAGCTGGTAGCTGCCCTTTTCCAGCCGCCGCGCGACAGAAGCCGGGTCCGGCACCACGTCGACAGCAAGCGATTCGGCCGAAAGTCCAGTGGCCAGAAGCCGGGCAAGCGCATCGCTTCCTTCCATAATCAAGACGCGATAGGCGCTCGTGGGCGTCTCGACTATCGTCTCCGCGGAAGGAAAGCTATCTCCCTGCCACGTTGGAAGAAACTGGGCCAGCACACCGAACTGCTCGTTCATTGCGACCTGCATGGTGTTCTCCTTGGAACCGTTGCATGCCTTATGTATAGCAGTCCCCCGGCCCCGAAAACAGGGGCTCCGCTTGCGACTTAAGTAGCAGCGAAGAGTTACTGGAAAACCTGACAAGGTCTGCTAAGCTTGCGGTGCGGAAGGCCGTCGACCGGTCTTCCAAGCTCTCCAGATCCTTCTACGAGCCCCAATGCGCGACTTCCTTTACCGCTTTCCCCGTTTCCAAACCGAATGCCGCATGGACCTGATCTTCGGAGATGCTGTCGTGCCCGGTGTTTGCCTGGACGTCAGTGAATCCGGCCTGCGCGGCAGCTTTGCTCTTCCAGTGCCTGCCGGAACCGAGGGGCTGCTTACGCTCTACTTCGATCAGGCCGCGGAGCAGGGCTACCAGGTCCACGCTAGAGTTTATTCCGCGCGCAACGAGGAGACGCGTGTTCGATTCCGTTACAAGTCCGAGCAGGAACGGCTTGATCTTCGCGAACTCCTGAAGCGGTTTGCGCCCCGCTGACTCATCTGGTTCGCTCACGGGTTGACTTTCGTCTTCCTGCTGAAGAAGCCTTTCACCCCGGCAAACATTCCCACCGGAGCCTTCTGCGTGACCGGAGTAGACGCTTTCGCTTCTGCCTGGCCTGTCGCAGACGGCAGAGTCTTGGGCTTATCTTCCGTTGCGACCGTCGTTGGCTTAGCTTCTGCTTGCACAGGTGACTTCGCAATCTTGTTCGGCGAAGCTGCCGGCAGATTCAACACAACTAGGGAGACTCGCCGATTTGCGGGATCGAGAGGCTTGTCGGGAAAGTGAAGCTGCTGATCAGCAAACCCACGTACCTGCGAGATCTGATCCGCGCGTATGCCATCCTCCTGCATGTCGCGTCGCGCTACGTTGGCCCGATCGGTCGAAAGCTCCCAGTTCCCATAGGCTGCCGTACTTGCGTAAGGATGCGCGTCCGTATGCCCCTCGATCGAGATCCTGTTTGGCTGCGTCTTCAGCCGATCGGAGAGAACCTTCAAAATCTGCTGCAGCGCCGGAGTCGGCTGCGCACTGCCCGATTCAAAAAACGTGCCGTTCTCATCTTCCACTAATTCAATGCGCAAGCCTTCTTCCGTCGAGCTAATCTCGATCTGCTTCTTCAACTTATTCAGAAGATTAAGGTCGTTGATCGCGCGCAGCAGCTCACTCTTCAGCTCGTCCATGTCCTTCTTGGTGTCTTTCGATTCCTTGACCTCTTTGACCTCCTTGGGAATCGGCTTGCCCTCCGAACCCTTTTTCGCCGCGGTGCCCTTGGGATCGTTGAAGTAACCCGCGATCTCTTCCTGCACCGGCTTGGGCGTCGAGCTCATCAGCCAGAGGACAATGAAGAGGCTCATCATGGCTGTGACGAAATCAGCGTAAGCCACCTTCCACGCACCACCATGGTGCCCGCCATGCCCGCTCTTTTTCTTGATGATGATGATCGGCTGTTCGTCTGCCATTGGAGGTCCCCTTATGCCGCCGCCGCAGACTTGCTGCGGCAGGCCTTTTCTACTTCAGTAAAGCTGGGGCGGATGTGCGCCGGGATTGCCCGCCGGGCCAGTTCCACGGCCAGGATCGGCGTGGTTCCCTTGATGAAGGCCATCATGACCACCCGCAGGATGTAGTAGTACGAGTGTTCCTCTTCGTTGATCTTGGTCATGATCGAGGCCAGCGGGCCGAGCACGCCGTAACACAGCAGGATCCCGAGAAAGGTTCCGACCAGCGCCGCTGCTACCTTATGCCCGATCTCCTCTGGCGGGCCGCCCAGAGCGCCCATCGTGATTACAATGCCGAGCACAGCGGCTACAATTCCCAGCCCTGGCAGCGCATCGGCCACCGTGCTGAGAGCACTTGTCGGCTGGGCGGTGTCGTGATGGTGCACGTCCATATCGAGTTCCATCATCTGATCCACGTCGAAGGGCAGCACGCCTCCCGTAATCGCCATGCGCATCGTGTCGCATACGAAGTTCGTCACGTGATGGTCCTTCAGAAAATTTGGGTACTGCGCAAAGATAGGACTCTTATCCGCGCCTTCCACATCGGCCTCGATCGCCACCATACCGTCTTTGCGCGCTTTGCTGAACAGATCGAACATCATCTTCAACGTTTCGAGGTAACGCTGTTTCGTGTACGGAGAACCCTTGAGAACACCCAACAGGCTCGCGACAAGGGCCTTGAGAACATGCATCGGGTTCGCTACGATCAGCGTTCCCAGCGCGGCGCCTACGATTGTCACTACCTCTGCCGGCTGGATAAGCACCGCAAGCTGCCCTTTTTCCATCAAGAAACCGCCGATTACCGCGCCGAAAACTACCAGAATGCCTACAATCGAAATCATCCGTCGCCTCTCCCTTTTGGCTGCCCGGCACCCAGCCCGTTCAGCCTTCTATTTCCTTATCGACAGGCACGGAGAAAACTTTACGAAAAATTTGCGAGAATCGATTGTTACGTTTCAGGCGAGATCAGACGGTGGAAAGAGGTTGGTAGAGCCACCCGCTCGACGACCGGACCACAGGCCATCCGGCACGGACCATCCGCCGAACATCCTCGCCCAGACTTCATCCGCCCACCAGCACCTGCTCCGCTGCGGGCTGGCGCTCTTCGCCGAACCCAGCAACGAGAGTCTGCAGCTCGCGCTCCACCTCATCCAGTACGCTGTTCCACTGACCGGCGACCGCCTGGCGAAAGAGCCTGGCCGTTGGATACCACGGGCTGTCGCTTCGCTCCCTCAGCCAGCGCCAGTCCGGCGCGTGCGGTAAGAGGATCCACACCGGCTTGCCGAGAGCCCCGGCCAGGTGCGCCACCGACGTATCTACAGTAATGACCAGGTCAAGATTGGCCACAATCGCGGCAGTATCGGTGAAATCCCGCAGCTCATCGCCGAGATCGACCACCGTCCCCGCCAAAGCCGGCTCCTCGCGCTGAGCGGCTGTCAGGCCCTTCTGCAGCGCGTAAAAAGTAGCTCCCGCAGCGGCCGTAAGCCGCCTGAACTGCGAGAAGGAGATGGATCGCAGCCGGTCGCGCGTGTGCTCCGGGTTGCCAGTCCAGACCACGCCTACCCGCAAACCGTCCGTCGCCAGGCGCCGCGACCAGGCCGTACACTTCGCCGCATCGGCCCGCAGATAGGGCACCGGGGCGGGAACGTTCGTCAGATCCGTGCCGAACGCCCCCGGCAGGCTCAACAGAGGAGAGTGCCAGTCGACCTCCTGCGGGCGCTCACCCTTGACCATCACCTGCACCGCGGGATGCAGATTTCGGAGAAGCTCCACGAGCGGCGCCTGCACCTCCAGCACCACCTCTGCGCCCAGCTCGGCCAACATCGGCACGTAGCGTACAAACTGCAGCGTATCGCCCAGGCCCTGCTCGGCATACACGTAGATTCGCGCTCCCTGGATCGGCTCTCCACGCCACTGCGGCACCGCAAAGGGCTCGCGCTTGCCTGCGAACTGCCGCACTAGCCAGCGCTGTTCATACTCGCGCCAACCCTCGGCAAAGTTCCCTTCTAGCAGTAGGTGCGAGCTGAGATTGAACCGCGCCAGGGAGGACGCAGGGTCCACCTTGAGCGCGAGCCGGAAGCAGCTCGCCGCGCCGGCCTCATCGCCCAGCGCATCCAGCGTGAACCCGAGGCTGCAGAGCGTAGGCACGTCCTGCGGGTTCGCCATCAGCACCGTGCGAAACGCCGCGACCGCTCCCAGCGCGTCGCCCTGCCGCGCCAAAATGCTGCCCAGATTGCAATGCGCGTTCCAGAGGTCGGGCTTGAGCGCAACCGCCCGGCGCAGGACAGCCTCCCCCGTCTTGTACTCTCCCGCGTCCATCTGCAGCGCGCCAAGGTTAGACAGCGCCTCGGCAAAGTGCGGGTTCAGCGTCACCGCCCGCAGGTACGACTCCCGCGCCAGGCCCAGGTCGCCACGCTCATGCAGTACCCGGCCAAGACAGTTGTGTGCCTCCGCGTCGTCGGGTTTGAGCGCCAGCACCCGCTCGTAGCATGGAATGCACTCCTCTGGCCGGCCGGCTTCATAGAGGGTCTTACCCAGGCTGAAGTGACTGTCAGAGGATTCCGGAAACAAGCTCACTGCCCTGCGATATATGTCCAGTGCCGCCGACATCTCGCCGCGCGCCTTGAGCAGAAACGCCAGATGAAGGTACACCGCCTCGCGATCCGGCGCGATCTCGAGGACCCGCTCGCACAGCTCGATCGCCTCGCCAGCCTCGCCTGACTCCTCGAGCACGTGCACCAGCATCTGCATGGAATCAGCATCGCGGCCGTTCAGACGAATGGCCTGCCGATAGCTCTGCTTTGCGTCGTCACGCCTGCCTTGAAGAGCATAGGTGCGGCCGAGATTGTAGTGGTACGTGGAAACCCCTGGGCTGAGCTGGATGGCTTTGCCGATCAGCCGCTCGGACGCTTCCAGCCGTCCCTCCTGCCGCGCCAGAACTCCGGAGAGATGCAGTGCATCCGCGTTGCGCGGGTTCGCTTCGAGCAAACGTCCGTAGCATACCGCGGCCTGCGCCAGGCGTCCCGCGCGATGATGCGCTAACCCGGCTTGCAGGTGTTCCCGAGCCGGGTGTTTTGGAGCCTGTCGCTTCTTCATCGTCGGTCACCGGGCCAAACTCGCCGCCGCAGCAGCAGAGTGGCTTGAGGCACGTTAATTGCCAAATCGCGTGACGTGAATTAGCGCGAGATGAGAAGGCGCAGCGGTGGCCAAAAGCCTTCAACGCAGCAGCGCTTCTTCGTGTCTTGTAAACTGGGACTGACGCTATGATTCTCCCCTTTGTTCGCGAACTCGTCGCGGACCTCAAGCACTCCGACGCCTTCGACCGCGTCCGCCGCCATCTGGAATCCGGACAGGGCCGGCGGCGCATCGCCGGACTCACCTTCACCGGCCGCGCGCTCTATCTTCCCTTCCTCGTGCAGGCCACCTCCGCTCCGGCGCTGGTGTTAGTCGCTGATAATAAAGCCGCCGAGGCGCTGCACGCCGCCGTGCTCGCAGCCTGTGAACTGACCGGCGCGCTCGACCCGAAGGCTGTCCTCCGCCTGCCTGCGCATGACGTTCTCCCCTTTGAAAACCTCTCTCCGCACCCGGAGATCCAGGAAGCCCGCGGCGCCTCGCTCTGGAAGATCGCCTCCGGAACCGCCCGCCTGGTCATCGCCCCCGTCGAGGCCGCCTGCCTCAAGCTCTTTCAACCCGACTTCTACGCCGCGCTCGCCCTCACCCTCAAAGTCGGCGAAGAGTACCTCATCGACATGCTGGTCGAGCATCTGCTCTCGGTCGGCTACACCCGCGTCGACGTGGTCGAGATGCCCGGCCAGCTCACCGTCCGCGGCGGCATCCTGGACGTCTACTCGCCCGAGGCCGACCGCCCCATCCGGATCGACTTCTTCGGCGACGAGATCGAGTCCATCCGCAAGTTCGACCCCGAAACCCAGCGCAGCCAAAGTACGCTCGACGCCGCGCTGCTGCTTCCGCTCACCGAGATCCCCATCACCAACAAGGTGCTCGAAGCCATCAACGCACGACTCACCCGCTCAGGCTCCGCCGCCGGAGCACTGCTTGAGGGCGGAGACACGCCCGCGGAGTTGCAGACCCACGTCTCCACACGCACTGGGGAAGCGACCATCTTCCCCGGCTGGGAGTTCTTCGCGCCAGTGGCCGGAGCCACCCGTTCCCTGCTCGAGCTGCTCGGCCGCGAGGCACGCGTCTTCGTCGAAGAGCCCGCCATGATCAAGAACCAGGGCGAGCGCTGGTGGAACAAGGTCGAGCAGCGGCATGAGCGTTCCGGCATCGGCAACCTGATCCGTCCGGAAGACCTCTACCTTTCACCCTGGGAGCTCGACGACCGCCTGCGCAACTTCTGCGGGGCGGAGCTCGACCAGCTCGGCGCCGTCGACGTGCTTGACGCCGACCGCAGCTCGCTGTCTGAAGTCGAGTTCCACACCCGCCCTACCATGCGCTTCCACGGCGCCGTGCCCGCCCTCATCGACCAGGTCAACACCCTCGTCAAGGCCGAGGCACGCGTCATCCTCACCGCGCCCAACCAGGGCGAAGTCGAGCGGCTCGCCGGCCTGCTGAGCGAGTATCGCGTGCCCTATCGCCTGGGCTCGCGCAACATGGCCGCCGGCTCGGAGACCATCTACTCCGAGTCAAGCTATCTGGCCGGAGCCATGGGTACGCCGGTGATCGTACGCGTGCCTATCGCCAATGGCGTTCAGGTGCTCGATCTCGAAAAAGCTAGCGCACGCCAGATCGTCATCTTCGGCGCCAACGACCTTTCCGACGAAGCCGACGTCACCGCGCGGCCGGCAACAAAGAAATCCAAGACCTCCGCCTTCATCTCCGACTTCCGCGACCTTGCCGTCGGCGACTATGTCGTGCACGTCGAGCATGGCATCGCCCAGTACTGCGGACTGCGCACGATCGACGAAGACGCTGAAGCCCCACTCGAGCTCATGATCCTCGAGTTCGCCGACGCCGCCAAACTCTACGTGCCGCTCACCCGCCTCGACCTGATCCAGAAATATCGCTCGACCGACACCGGCCCCGCACCCGTGCTCAACAAGCTCGGCTCGCAGAGCTGGCAGAAGACCAAAGCCCGCGTCAAGAAAGCCATGGCCGACATGGCTGCCGAGCTGCTCAAGCTTTACGCCCAACGCAAGGCCGCGCAAGGCAACGCCTTCTCTCCGGATAACAATCTGCAGCGCGAGTTCGAGGACGCCTTCGCCTTCACCGAGACCGACGACCAGCTCGCCGCCATCCGCGACATCAAGGCCGACATGGAGATCACCCAGCCCATGGATCGCCTGCTCTGCGGCGACGTCGGCTACGGCAAAACCGAAGTCGCCATGCGCGCCGCCTTCAAAGCCGTACAGGATGGCAAACAGGTCGCCGTCCTGACGCCGACCACCGTGCTCTCCTTCCAGCACTTCGAGTCTTTCAAGAAACGTTTCGCAAATTTCCCGGTCAAGGTCGAGATGCTCTCGCGCTTTCGCACCGCCAAGGAAAAAACTGCCATCACCGAGCAGGCCGAGGCCGGCAAGATCGACATCCTCATCGGCACCCACGCCATCCTCGCCAAGGGCCTCAAGTTCCAGGACCTCGGCCTGCTCATCGTCGACGAAGAGCAGCGCTTCGGCGTACGCCACAAGGAGCGCCTGAAGCAGATGCGCACCGCCATTGATGTGCTGGCGATGTCCGCGACTCCTATCCCGCGCACGCTGCACATGTCGCTGATGGGCCTGCGCGACATGTCCGTGATCGAGACTCCGCCCAAGGATCGCATGGCCATCCAGACCATCGTGGCCAAGTTCGACGAGAAGCTCATCCGCACCGCGGTCGAGATGGAGCTCGAACGCGGCGGTCAGATCTACTTCGTCAACAATCGTGTCGAGACGATCTATGAACTAGCCGCGAAGATACGCGAATTAGTCCCTTCCGCCCGCATCGTCGTCGGCCACGGCCAGCTCCCTGAAGCCGAGCTCGAGCGTGTCATGCTCGCCTTCATGAACCACGAGTATGACGTGCTCGTCGCCACCTCCATCATCGAGAACGGCCTCGACATTCCGCTCGCCAACACCATCATCGTGAACCGCGCTGACCGCCACGGATTGTCTGAGCTCTACCAGCTCCGCGGACGCGTAGGCCGCTCCAACCGCCGCGCCTACGCCTACCTCCTTATCCCGCCGGACACACAGCTCACTGACATCGCCCGCCGCCGCCTGGCCGCGCTCAAGGAGTTCTCCGACCTCGGCGCAGGCTTCAAAATCGCCGCCCTCGACCTCGAACTGCGCGGTGCAGGCAACATGCTTGGAGGCGAGCAATCCGGGCACATTGAGGCCATCGGCTTCGAGCTCTACACCTCCATGCTCGAAGAAGCCGTGAACAAAATGAAGGGTGAAGGCGACAAGCCCGCACATGCCACCACCGCCCTCAACCTCGGCATCTCCGTGCGCATCGACGCGAGCTATATCGAGGAAGAAAACCAGCGTCTGCGCATGTACAAACGCATCGCCGGCGCGCTCGACCAGGCCACCATTGACGACGTGCGCAGCGAGCTGCATGACCGCTACGGCGCACCTCCTGAAAGCGTATTGAACCTGCTCTCCGCTAGCGAACTGCGCCTCAAATGCGAACAGCTCGGCATCGCGCAGCTCGATCGCAAGCGCACCCAGGTCGAACTTCCCAACCCAAACGGGAACAAAAAACAACCGATCAAGACTTTCGTTGAAATGCTGCACATCCGCTTTGCCGTTCCGGAAGAAGGCGGTGCCGACACACTCGCACACGCCCAGATCGATCCCGGCATGCTGATGAAGCTTGTTGCCCGCAACGCAAAACGCGGCGCGCAGTTCACGCCGCAGGGCATCCTGCGCTGGCCGCTCACCTCCGCCAAAGCCGAAGAGGTGCTCGCCGAATCCCGCGCGCTGCTTGAGCAACTGGAGCCAGTCGCTGTGGCCTGAATCTACTTCGTGCTGCGCGGACGCCAGATCCGAAACGCACCGGTCGGCTCTGCGTCTGGAACGTAATTCCGCTGAATGTCGGCGATGATTGCCTCGTAGCTAACCGGACGGTTGCGGGGTCGCGGAAGCAGGAAGTGCGGATAGAGTTGGACATGCATGTCGAGCGTGCTCTTCTCGCCAGTCTCCATCAACTCGGCAAGGGGAAGATCGACCAGCAGCAACGGACGGCGAGGAGCCTGGTCTAACTCAGCCCTCTTTCTTGCGATGTCGGCGAGTGTAAACACATCGATAAAACCTGCGTAATATCCGGTGTCCAGGCAAGTGCTGAGCGGAGTTTGATCGTATCGGAGGACAATGCCCGGAGTGCGGTAAACGACAGCACAGGGCGTGTGCAGCCGTCCGGACAAAGGAGAGGCATCAAGCGTGGGGAGCCCTTGTTGCTTCTGCATGTCAGAACGAATCTTGGCGGCCGCCTGCCCGGTCGGTGCGGGCTGAAGATGCGCTTTGATCCTCGGGGCCACACTGATAAACAACTCCGGCAGAAAGAGCGCAGACACTATCAACGGAGACCACCAACGGCGCAGTGTGGGAATAGATTCGATCGAGCCTACTCCAAAGAGAAAGGCTCCGGCGGCGGCTTGCAGATGACCAAAATCGCATCTTCCCATTGCAACTGGCAGCATGGCGAACCCGCCGAGGGTCATCGGAATAGCCATCGACTCAAAGTGAGATCGTCGCAGCTCTTGCATGGTCGAGCATGCGGCGACGATATAGGCAAACAGGATCAGAAGCACAGCCGGGGCAGGAAGCAGAGGAAACGCGTAAGCTCCTCCCGCGAAGTTAAACATTGAAAGAAACAATCCGTAGTGGTTCGCCAACGCAAACAACAAAGCGCTCCCGACGCAGAGCAGCACCGCGGCCTGTGGTGGAAAGATCTTTTGTCTGCGAGTCGCAAGCAAGACAAACCATCCAGCAACGCCGGTGCACACTCCCACAGCTTGCTCGGGCGAAACACCCAGCTCAAGGATCAGCGCTGCCAGCGCAAGCAGAACAGTCAGGTAAGGTCGACGCCAGCGCACCCAGGCAGCGTGCACGGTTACCAGAAAAAAAGCAGAGCCGATCATGCGTACAGGGGTGTACTGCATTCCTTCACTCAAGAACGCGCTGAGAATTTGCCACGCAAGCAACGCCCAGAAGACAAGCCGACGACGACTCATAGGCCTGTCAAGCAGCCGCAGAACTACCCAAAGCATTCCCACGCCCAGGACCCATTCAACCACCCACCAGACGGCGTATCCAGACTCGACGCTGAGGTGCAAAAGCCGAGCAAGCTCAAACGGTGCGTAGAGCTGAAGCGGTCCATACGGAAATTCAAAGTCGCGAAAAGGACGCAGACCAGAGGCCAGCATCTGCATACGATTGAGACTGAACAGAGCTTCCTGGACCGGAAAGCCCGAGCGAATCTTCAGCACACCCACAACCAGAGTCAGTATCATCGCGCATAAAAGATGCGAGACGGGAAGCTGCCTGTCCGAACGGGTGACGGTTCCCAGTTCTCCTTGCGAAAGAATTGCGAATGCCACGGCTCCAAGGACAAACAAGCCGAGGGCAGTTCGATTGCTGAACCCGACGACATAGGACAACGAGATACTCTGGCCCACCGGAACGAAATAAGGAACCAGGAAGACGAGAGTCGCCAGGGCGAGCAGAAACAACGTTTTCTGAAGTGGTGTCCTGAGCAGATACATGAGCTGATTCTTCCACCTGAATCCAAGGACGGGGTCGAGAGACATCGAAAGTTGAGGATTATTTAATCCCCGCTCATCCGAAAAGCTTGACTCAGCAAGCAGAGTCGGCCTCTACGCATGCTTGGCGTTCCTGTATTGTTTCGTCAAGGACAAAAATCAATCACAGAAGAGGTAGGCAGATGATCAAGGGACGGCTCTCGGGCGCAACGGCGTTGATGTGTGTGGCGATCCATCCAGGTGCCCGGGCGCAGACGGCGCAACGCTACGAGAAGCCACCCGCGCCTATCGAGCAACTCCTCGATGCGCCGGAAACCCCCACGGTCAGCGTCTCGCCGGATCGCGCCACTCTGCTCATCGAGCAGCCCGCCAGCTTCCCCACCATCGTGGACGTGGCGCAGCCGCGCTATCGTCTTGCCGGCCTCCGCTTCAACCCCGCCGCCAGCGCGCCCGCGGGCAGTGGTGACAGCTGGAACATCGGCCTGAAGCTGCAGCCGCTCAGTGGAGGCGAGGCCAGGCCCGTCGCCGGACTGCCCACGAGCCTCAAGGCGACGAACGCCCTCTGGTCGCCCGACTCCAAACACATCGCGTTTGTCGAGCGCGCCGACAGCGCAGGCTCGGACGGCGCAGGCCTGCAGTTGTGGATGATCGACGTCGCCAGCGGCCAAAGCCACCGCATCGGACGCGTCAAGCTCAATGGCATTCTCGGCGCCCCCTGCGCGTGGATGCCCGACAGCTCCGCACTCCTGTGCCGCGTCGTCCCAACTCGCGGGCCCGCGCCCAAGACCAGTGATGTTCCGGCCGGCCCCAACGTAGAAGAGAACCTCGGCAAAGCCACGCCCGCGCCTACCTACGAAGACATGCTGCAAACCGCCCAGGACTCCGATCTCTTCGAGTACTACGCGACCTCGCAGCTAGCCGTCGTGCCGCTCGCCGGGCCGGAGAAGCTGCTGCCCATCAAGGGCCTCCTCGACACCGCGCGACCCTCGCCCGACGGCCGCTACGCGCTGGTCAGCCTCATCCACCGGCCCTTCAGCTACACCGTTCCCTATGAGCGTTTCCCGCGTCAGACCGAGATCGTCTCCCTGCGCGGCGAGGCCAGCCCGAAGCAGCTCTCGGACCGCCCCGTGATGGATAATCTTCCCATCTCGCGCGACGCCGTCGAGCCCGGCCCGCGCGACTACCAGTGGCGCAGTGACGCACCCGCGACCCTGGTCTGGGTCGAGGCCGCGGACGGCGGCATGCCTAAGAAAGACGCGCCGGTCGCCGACCGCATCCTGGCGTTACCCGCGCCCTTCGAAGGCCAGCCCGCCACAATCTTCGAGGCCTCCCTGCGCATCGCGCGCGGCGGCGGACCGGGCGGTGCCGGACGCGGCATTGAGTGGGGCAACGACCACCTCGCCGTCGTCTCGGAAGCCCGCTTCTCCGACCGCAAATCCATGCTGGTCGCCTTCGATCCCTCCGCACCCGGCAAAACCACGACGCTCTACACCGGCTCCTCGCAAGACCGCTACCATAACCCTGGCCGCCCCTTGACCGTGATGAACCAAAGCGGCCATCCGGTCCTCAAACTCACTCCTGACAACTCCGGCATCTACTTTGTCTCACCCGGTGCTTCGTCCACCGGAGACCGTCCCTTCGTCGCCGTCATGCCCGTCGCCGGCGGCACGGAGAAGATCCTCTTCCGCTCCGCAGACCCTTACTATGACGACCCTGTCGCGCTGCTCTCAGACGACAAAGTCCTTATCCGCCGTGAGAGCCAGACCCTCTCGCCCAACTTCTTCGCGGCCTCCCTAACCAGTGACCAGCCCGGCGGCCAGCCCACGCCGGTCACGCACTTCGCCTCGCCCTACACCGGCATCGCCATGCCGACCAAGCAGCTGCTCAAGTACAAGCGCGCCGATGGCGTCGACCTCACCGCAACGCTCTGGGTGCCGCACGGCTATGACAAGAGCCAGGGCCCGCTGCCCACGCTCATGGAAGCCTACCCGGCGGAGTTCAAGACGCGCTCCGCCGCTAGCCAGGTCAGCGGCTCGCCCAATCGCTTCCCCCGCATCGGCTGGGGCTCTCCGGTGTATTTCGCGCAAACCGGCTACGCCGTGCTCGAGAATGCAACCATCCCCATCATCGGCGAAGGCGACGCCCAGCCCAACGACAGCTATGTCGATCAGCTCGTCGATGGCGCGAAGGCCGCGGTCGATTGCGGCGTCTCGATGGGCGTCGTCGACCCCAAACGCGTCGCCGTCATGGGCCACAGCTACGGCGCCTTCATGACTGCAAATTTGCTCGCCCACACCACGCTCTTCCGCGCCGGCATCGCGCGCAGCGGCGCTTACAACCGCACGCTCACCCCTTACGGCTTCCAGAACGAGGAGCGCACCTACTGGCAGGATCCTGAGGTCTACTTCAAGATGTCGCCCTTCAGCTATGCCGACAAGATCAAGGCGCCCATCCTGCTCATCCACGGCGAAGCAGACGACAACACCGGCACCTACCCCATCCAGAGCGAACGTTTCTACGCCGCACTCAAAGGTCAGGGTGCGACGGTGCGCCTGGTCTTTTTGCCGCTTGAGGCGCACCACTACGTGGCACATGAAAGTCTGCAGCACATGCTGTGGGAGATGAACCGCTGGCTGGACACCTACGTCAAGCCGGAGACCTCGCCCGTCAAAGCAGCCAAGTGACGGGAGCGGCGTGAACTGTAACAAGCGTGACTTTCCTTTCTGATCTGTCCGGCATCTGAGTGAGCGCGGAGCGGTTTCTTCAACGGAACTGACAGCACGTTCGCGTCGTTTTGCACCAAGCATCCACTCTTTGCCTCGACGAAAGGTCAAATCATGTTCTTCCGCAGCGAAAAACTCCTCATTCCTCTCGAGAAACCTGCCAGCCCCGACCCCAACGGAGCAGCCGCCATCCAGGAGCTGCTGGGCGGCAAGTTCGGCGAGATGTCCACGCTCAACAACTACCTCCACCAGTCCTTCGGGTTCAAAGAGAAGAAGAAGCTCAAGCCCTTCTACGACCTCGTGGCCAGCATCACCGCCGAGGAACTGGGCCACGTCGAACTCATCACCACCGCCATCAACCTGATGCTCGAAGACTCCTATCCTGAAGGCGAGTCCGTCGACGCACCCGGCAAGGACGCCAAGAACAATCGCAACACCCACCACACCATTGTCGGTGGTGGAGGACATCAGGTGATGGACTCCATGGGCCACTTCTGGTCCGGCGAGCACGTTTTCTCAAGCGGCAACCTGGTCGCCGACCTCCTGCACAACTTCTTCCTCGAGACGGGCGCACGCATGCACAAGCATCGCTGCTACCAGATGACCACCAACCAGGCGGCGCGTAACGTGATCGGTTATCTCATGGTGCGCGGCGGTGTACACCAGGCCGCATACGCCCTCGCACTCCGTAAAATCACCGGCGTCGAAGTGACCAAGATGCTGCCCACTCCGAATATCGACGACGCGAAGATTCCTGAAGCGCGCAAGTGGCAGGAGATTGGCAGCCACCGCAAGCTCTACACCTTCTCTGACACCGACTATGGCGATGTTAAAGGTGTGTGGTCCGGTCCTGCCGACTGGGCTGATGGCGAAGAACTCGAGGTCATCACCGGAGGTCCAGAGTACGCAGCAGAAGGACCGGTCATCGGTGAATGCCCTACGATCTTCTCGCCCGACTATGCGCCGGAAGAGATCTACGAGATCGCGGCTCAACTGATGCAGAAGGGCGGCATCTCGCCCCTGCAGCCTGGCGACGGGAAGCACTCACGCTTTCAGGGCAGCACTGCAGATAGCCCCGGCGCGGCCGCCCAGGCAGGACGCAAGACGACGTCGCATACCTCGAAGCCGAAGCACAAGTAACCCCTCTCAAGAGAACTAAGCGGGACAGGGCCAACCAGGGCTGTCCCGTTTGCTTTTGGCTCACGCCTGCCACGACGATCCGCTCTCGCTGACCGGTAAGTCGTCTTTCTGGCGAAGCTAGAACTGTCAGTCGACTTAGGGACTTCTGCACCGCATTCGTGAATTTGGCTTGCAAGCCTAGAAAGTTAATCTTTCGTCCTGTCACAAGGCGAAGATCGCGCGCTGTACAAGATACAACGTCTACCAGGACAATGCGCCTCTGATGCATTGCAGGACAGAACGAAAACGCAAGTTTCGGAGAACCCATGAACTCCCTCAAGATTCGTATCGCAGCGATTTCCGGCATCATCGCTCTTTGCTCCACCACCTGCCTTCCCGCACAGGATTCCGGCAGCTCCGCCAGCGCGGACAAGACGTTTTTGATGAACGCGGACGAAGGCAACTCGGCCGAAATTGCCGCCAGCCAGATGGCGCTCAAGAAGTCCAAAAATCCCGAAGTGAAGGCCTACGCGCAGCAGATGATCACCGATCACCAGAAGCTGCGCAGTGACATGTCCACCTTCACGCAGCAGATGGGCGTCACCACGCCGCAGCCACTAAACCCGACCCACAAGGCCGAGGCGCAGCGCCTCTCCGCGCTCTCCGGCAAGAGCTTTGACGCCGAGTATGTCAAGGCCATGGACCAGGACCACCACAAAACGCTGGGCATGTTCCAGAACGAAACGGCCACCACCAGCAATCAGGACCTGAAGGCCGCTGTCCAGCAGGGGACGCCGGTGATTCAGCAGCATACCGACATGGCTGATCAGCTGGCGGGCAAGATGAACATTCCGACCGCCTCGACACCCACCACGTAGTCCGCACGCGACAATCCAGGCAGGTCGTTATTCTGGCGATTCGCTACGTATGTCAGCGGCACTCCTTGAAGGAGTGCCGCTCGCCATTTTAAATGCCACCCGTGCGCGGCCTAAGCTGACTCAAACGCGCTTGATCTCCCGCGATATGCTCAGAAGCATGACTCTGACGATCGCCGCCATTCGCACCGGCCACGACCCGGTCGGCAAGCTGCCCGACGGAGCCTTTCACACTACACTCGACCGCCAGCTGGTCTGCCCTAAATGCAGCACTGCCTACAATCTCGTAGTCGACTACGCCGCTTCGGTGAACCGCTTCTTCGAGCAGGACTCCCACCGGCTGCTGCTGATGCTGCAAAAGGCGATTCACCTTGGCCACGCTAACGGCCACCGCGTCGCTCACTTTGAAACGGCCGGCGTAGTCGTGACCAGCCATCTGCCGGAACGTTCCCCCGCTGCCGGCCAGTCGCTCGCCGAGGCAGGTGCCAGCGCAGGTTCCCGCCCTCCTCGAAGCCGCTCTAATCCCGTACGCTAGAACGATTATGGCCAGGAAGAAATTGCGCGTAGGCGTCCTGTTCGGCGGCCGCTCCGGGGAGCACGAGGTCTCGCTGTTATCGGCCGCGTCCATCCTCAAAGCGATCGACCGTCGCAAGTACGACGTAATCCCCATCGGCATCACCCGGCAGGGCCGCTGGCTCGGCGAAGCAGACGCACAGGCCTTGCTCGGCGGCACGCACCCCCAGGCTCTCGAGAACCAGACTCTGGCGCTTGAGGCCAACGCCACCTCCGCAGCCGCGCTGATCGAGCAGTCCGCCTCCCTGCCGCGCTCGCTCGACGTGATCTTCCCCGTGCTGCACGGCACCTTTGGCGAGGACGGCACCATCCAGGGTCTGCTGGAGCTCGCCGACCTGGCCTATGTCGGCTCCGGAGTCCTCGGCTCCGCGGCCGGCATGGATAAGGACGCAATGAAGCGACTCTTCGCCGCGGCCAGCCTGCCACAAACCCCGTACGTGACGCTGCTGCGCTCCGAGTGGCGCGCCGAGCCGAAGCGCTGCCGCCGCATCCTCGAGAAAGCGCTCGCCTATCCGCTCTTCGTCAAGCCAGCCAATCTCGGCTCCTCGGTCGGCATCTCGAAGGTGCATGGAGCCTCCGAGCTTGCCGCTGCGATGGACCTCGCTGCCGGCTTTGACCGCAAGATCGTCATCGAGCAGGGCGTCGGCGGTCCCGGAGCCAAGCCGCGCGAGCTCGAAGTCGCCATCCTCGGCAACGACCAGCCGGAGGCCTCCGCCGTCGGCGAAATCGTCCCCGCCAAGGAGTTCTACGACTACGAAGCCAAATACCAGCTCAGCGGACCCGACGAGAGCGTCTCCGTGCTACCCGCGAAGCTGACCGCTGCCCAGACCAAACAAATTCGCGCCATGGCCCTGGCCGCCTTTCGTGCCTGCGACTGCGCCGGCCTGGCCCGGGTCGACTTCCTTATGGAGCCGGCGACCCTTGCCACCGGCCGCAGGAACCCCGCGCCACGCATCTTCCTCAACGAAATCAACACGATGCCCGGGTTCACGTCCATCTCCATGTACCCCAAGCTCTGGCAGGCCTCTGGCCTCAGCTACAAAGCGTTGATCGACCGCCTGCTGGAACTCGCACGGGAACGCCACGCGGAAAAGCAAGCCACGGAGTTTGCCAGACACTGAGCCTGGCCTCATCGCCCTTTGCATCCGCCCTCCAGCCAGAGTCGAAATGGGAAAGGAATTGGTCGTTTGACAACGATTTCTCTACCATTTTTACGGGTGTAGCAAGTAAATTCCTATTAGCGCTCCCCGGATCAGAGTAGTCTTCCCTCGCAAGCGCTGCGATCAAGGAAACGCGTCGTGGACTTCAGCTCTCTTCCGGACATCTTCGCGCTCACGATCTTCATCGTCTGCTTTCGTCCGCTGGTGCGCCGTGTGGGTCCGCACGTCGATTTTTGGTTCTTCGGCTGGAGCTTTGTACTCGTGCACCAGATCGCTTTGCTGGTCGCCCAGGCGCACGGGCCAGTCGCGCTGATTGCGCAGCTGATCGCCATCTGGTCCTCCGGCCTGTGCGGCATGGCGTTTCTGCTTGGCACCACCAACGTCCCCAAGCGCAGAATCTACGGCACGTTAGCGGCGGAGTTCCTTGTCTGCACGCTCGTTGCAGGAACCCTGGTCGTCTTCCCGCACCACGCCCACTGGATGCACTTCGGCGCCGCCCTGCTCTTTCTCGCGCCCGCGGCACACATGGCGGTCCGCAAACGAGCCCGCACCCGCCCTCTGCTTCTGTTCAGCCTGGTCTTCGGAGCCTTCGGTCTCCTTGTGCTGCCCTCCGCGTGGCGACATCCAGACCTCACCGCGCACGGCGCAATCTCACTGCTCTTTCTCGGCGCGGGCTACTTCTATCTTCTTTCCGCCGAGCGCTACACCCGCGGCGTCGTCGCTGCCGTCACCGGCCTCTTCGGCTGGGGCCTGAGCTACCCGATCGTCGAGCTGCTGCGTACCACCGCGCCCTCAGTCCACGTCAACCGTGCCGTGCTCGACCTTCCCCAGTACCTCATCGTCGCCGGCATCGTTCTCACGCTCCTGGAGGAGCACATGCAGCGCACCGAGCGCATGGCCATGCACGATCCGCTGACGGATCTGCCCAATCGTCGACTCTTTGAGGAGCGCCTGATCGCCACCCTCGACGATGCGCGCGAAAACCGCACCACCATCGCCTGCCTGGTTATCGACGTCGACAACTTTAAAACCATCAACGACACCCTCGGCCACTCGGCCGGAGACCAGCTCCTGCGCGCCCTGGCTGTCCGGCTGTCCTGGCACATGAGCCCCCGCGACATGCTCGCCCGAACCGGAGGCGACGAGTTCACTGCGCTCCTCGCCGGCGTCACCGACGAGCATCATCTGCGCTTCATCGCCAGCGCCATGATGTCCGCCGGCAGCGTTCCCATCGCCATCGAGGGCCACTCCGTCGACATTCGCATCAGCATCGGCATCGCCCTCTCGCCCGACCACGCCGACGACATTGACAGCCTGCGCCGCGCCGCCGACGAAGCCATGTACTCCGCCAAACGCCGCGGCGGAGCCATGTTAGCCTTCGCCGGCGAAGACTAACCCAGGAACAGCTCCTCTACCTCCAGCCAGTTCTTCACCCGGCGAAACCCCGTCGTATGCACGTTGTGGTGCGCGTCGTACAGGATCCCCTCGCCGCCAAACCGCCGCAGCTGCCGCGGATTGTCGTCGATCAGGAAATCCGCCTGCAGAATGCTCTTATCCCCGCAGAATACGATGTGCGACGCCGGAATAGACGGAAAGTTCCGCCCCAGCCACTCATACTTCGCAGTAAACGAAGTCGGCACCTCCATCGCGGCAGTCGCGATAAAGACCTCGTAGCGCCCCTGCAGCGCGCGCATCACGCGCTGCGAGTCCTGCATCACCTCGAGCACGGCGAAGAAATCCTCCGAGCGCAAATACTGCTCAAGCGCCCGATGCCGCTCCTCCCCCACGACATCCCAGATCCACTTGCCATAGAGGTCGGCCCGCGTAATCGCCTCGCCAAACTGCCGGTTATATCGCAGCAGGTGTTCGGCCACCGCATCCGCCATCACCTCATCCATGTCTACGCAAATCCGCTTCAACGCCCCCTCACAATCTGCGCCGCGATACTCTCGGTCACGACCGGCTTGCGTCCCGGTGAGTCGGTTCCCGCGTTGTACCAGAGCAGCCGCCCGCAGCTCTCGCACGTCATCAGCTCCTGATTGTCGCGGTCGCGGAGATCGTTCCAGCGCTGGGGACGCTGCATCATCTGGCAGGCCATGCACTTCTGCATCAGCACCTCGGCAATGCCCGTACCCTTGGCCCGTGCAATCCGGTCATACATCGAGAGCGCGTCTTCCCCGATCGTTGCGCGCTGTTCCTTACGCTTCCCCTCAAGCTCTGCCAGCGCCATCTTGTTCGCCGCAAGCGTCGCCCCCGCCCGCGTCCGTTCGCTCTCGAACTTCGTCTGCCCTGCCGTTACCGCCGCATCGGCTACCTTCTTCTGCGCTTCGAAATCCTCGCTGCGCTGCATGCTTTCGAGCTCCTCGTCCTCGAGCTTCCCAATCGCCCCTCGGGCAAACTCGATCTCGCGCTCAAACGCCTGCACCTGCTGGGTCGAGGTCGCCAGATCGAGCTGCTTGCGGATCTTCACGATCTTCGCCTGGTGGTCCTTCACATCCGACTCCTGCCGCCGCCGCAGCGCCTCCTCCTTGCCCATCAGCTCGAGCACCACCGCCCGCTGGCCCACGGTCGCCTTGGCCTTCGACTCCAGTTGCGCCACCAGCTTTGGCAGAGCGTCCATCTCGTCCCGAAGCCGTTTCGCTTCCAGGTCATAGCGTTGCAGCTCCATCAACTTTTCACTATCCAAATGCATCCGTACCTCCCGCAAACCCGATGCTAGTAGAAATCCCCGCCAACGGATACCCTCTAGGAACGTCCACCGAGAACCCCACTTTCTCCGGCCCAAAGCCGGCGGCACTTTCCTTGATCGAGAGAACGAATGGCAGCCGCAACCGCAACCCTCCCCGACCAGCAAGCCTCCCCGTCCCAAGGCCACGAACTCTCCTCGCAGCAGCTTGCCGCACAAACTCGGGCCGACGCCGCCTGGAAGCCGCGCGCCAACAAATGGGCCGTCGCCCTTACCGTCACCCTCGCCACCTTCATGGAGGTGCTCGACTCCTCGATCGCCAACGTCTCGCTGCCGCACATCGCCGGCTCGCTCGGCGCCTCGCAGGATGAAGCCACCTGGGTCCTGACCAGCTATCTTGTCGCCAACGCCATCATCCTCCCTGCCTCCGCGTACCTCACTACCTTCATCGGCAGAAAAAAGTTTTACATGATCTGCGTCGTGCTCTTCGGCGTCTCCTCCGCCCTGTGCGGCCTCGCGCCCTCGCTGAGCCTGCTGGTCTTCTTCCGCATCCTGCAAGGAGCCGGTGGAGGAGGCCTCGCGCCCTCCGAGCAAGCTATCCTCGCCGACACCTTCGAGCCCAAAGACCGCGGCAAAGCCTTTGCTCTCTACGGCCTGGCCGTGGTCGTCGCGCCCGCTATCGGCCCTACCCTCGGCGGCTGGATTACCGATAACTACAACTGGCGCTGGATCTTCTTCATCAATGTCCCCATCGCCTGCCTCTCGCTTTTCCTCACCAGCCGCCTGGTCGAAGACCCGCCGCACATCGTGCGCGAAGTCAAGGAATCGAAGCTCGGCGGCCTCAAGCTCGACTTCTTCGGCTTCGGCCTGCTCGCCTCCGGCTTCGGATCGCTCGAGTTCATCCTCGACAAAGGTCAGGAAGACGACTGGTTCGGTTCGCGCATCATCACCTTCTTTATCGTGCTCTGCGTCACCTCGCTCATCACCCTCATCTTCTGGGAGCTCTATCAGCTCCGCATCAAAAACCGCCCCATCCTGAACCTCACGCTCTTCCGCCGCAAAACCTTCTCCATCTCCTTCATCCTGATGTTCGTCCTGGGCTTCACGCTTTACGGCACGACCGTGCTCATCCCGCAGTTCGTCCAGACGCTGCTCGGCTACACCGCCGAGCTCGCCGGCCTCGTCATCTCTCCCGGCGGCCTGTGCATCGTCTTCTGCATGCCCATCGTCGGTATTCTTATCGGGAAGCTCGACCCGCGCTGGATGATCGGTTTCGGCTTCACCATCCAGGCCATCTCCATGGTCCTGATGCACCAGTTCTCGCTCGACTCCAGCTTCAAATACATCCTGTGGGTCCGCGTCTTCCAGTCCTCCGGGCTCGCCTTCCTCTTCATCCCGATCAACACCATCAGCTACACCGGCGTCGCCCGCGCCGAAAACAACGACGTCTCCGGCCTCACTAATCTCGCCCGCAACATAGGCGGCTCGGTCGGCACCGCCTACATCGCCACCATGCTCAGCCGCGGCTCGCAGCGGCATGAGGCATACATGATTCGCAACCTCTTACCCGGCAACCGCGCCTTCGACCAGCAGGTCAATCGCCTCAAACCACTCTTCCACGGCGGCGCCCACAACATGGGATCCATGCTTGGAGGAAGCCAAAACCTCGGTGGCGTCCAGACCGCGCAAGCCTTCATCTACAACCAGCTCCATCGCCAATCTTCCATGCTCGCCTACCTGGACATCATCGCCATCCTGGGAGTCTTCTGCGCCTGCATGATTCCTCTGGTCATCCTCATCGGCAAGATCAAGCCGGCCGCTGGCGGCCCCGCCGTCCACTAACCAGCGATCCAGGACAAAAAAGAACCCGGCCTCCTCGACCGGGTCCTGCTCACTTCTTGCACCCACTTATCGCGGTCCGTAAGGCCCGCCTCCATAGATATGCTGCACGGCGACCTGGTATCCCCGCTGAAATCCGATCCGGTAGCTCCGCCGGTCCGGCGAGGGGATGAAACCCGGATGCCGGTATTCATCACGATTGTTCACGTTGGGCGGACGATGATTCTCATAGTCCTTCTTCGCCCCTTCGACGCCGTCGTGATACCCACGCTGCTGGGCCGCGGCAAACTCCGGAGGAGCAGCCTCCCACCCACCCGGACCCTGCGCATACCCCGGAGGCGGTGGTGGAGGACCATATTGCGCTGCCATCGAACCCGTCGCCCCGAGCAAGCCCAATGCGAGAAGCGACCCCATAAAGCGCGACTTTCCTGTCCTTGTCATACGTTCCTTTCTCTGCGCCGGCCCCCAGGTCTGCGGATTCATCCCTGCGCCGGCGGATCGTTCCTGCTTCAATGTTTCAAACCCAGGACCGGGCGACAGGTTGTTCGCAACTGCCCATCCATTTCCGGGTTACACGGGGCTCGGATTCCGCTCCGCAAACTGCGTCTGGTGCCAGTACGGATACGCCTTCGGCAGCTCACTTGCCGCGTCCAGCTTCGCCACCTGCTCCGGCGTCAGCTTCCAGCCCACCGCCCCCAGGTTCGCCTTGAGCTGCTCCTCGTTACGCGCCCCGACGATCAGCGTTGAGATCGTAGGCCGACGCAATAGCCAGTTCAGCGCAATCTGCGGCACCGTCTTGCCCGTCTCCTTGGCCACCTCATCGATCGCGTCCACCACCTTGTACACATGCTCGAGCGGCACCTGCGGCCCGGCGTCGTTCACCATCTTGCTCTGCAGCCTGGACTCCTTCGGCATCTCCGCGCCTCTCCGGATCTTCCCCGTTAACCGGCCCCAGCCCAGCGGCGACCACACCAGCGTGCCCACGCCCTGGTCAAGCCCCAGTGGCATCAGCTCCCACTCAAAATCACGCCCCACCAGCGAGTAATACGCCTGCTGCCCCACGTACCGCGACCACCCATACCGCTCGCTCACGCTCAGCGATTTCATCAGGTGCCAGCCCGAAAAGTTCGAGCACGCGATATACCTCACCTTGCCCGCCAGCACCATGTGGTTCAGCGCCTGCAGCGTCTCCTCGACCGGGCTCGTCGCATCGAACGCATGCAGGTGGTACACATCGACGTAGTCCGTCCCCAGCCGCTTCAAGCTGCGCTCGAGCGACTGGATCAGGTGGTAGCGGCTCGACCCCACATCGTTCGGCCCCTCGCCAAAGCGAAACGTCGCCTTGGTCGAGATCAGCACATCCTCGCGCTTGTACTTGGCCAGCGCCTTGCCCAGCGCCGTCTCGCTCGAGCCATAAGAGTAAATATCCGCCGTGTCAAAGAAGTTCAGCCCGGCATCCATGCAGATCCCGACAATCCGGTCGGCCTCTTCTTCGGTCGTCTTGCCCCACGCCTCGAAGAACTCGCCCTGCGTGCCCAGCGTGCCCGCCCCAAAGCAAAGCTCCGGAACCTTCAACCCCGACCTGCCCAATTGTCTGTATTCCATGAACACTCCTGTTTGCCATTCAGATGCGTTCGGGCGATGCTGAGTGGCTGGACGCGCTAGTCTGAAACAGACCACCGGAGCCAGCGTTGCCCTACCTTTACATCGACCGCGTCCTCAACGAGCTCCGTGACGAGCTGCTCTCCGCCATGCACGCCGCCATCCAGGCCGAGATGCGCAACGGACGCGTCGACGTCCCTCGGCTCTACCGCGCCTTCACCCGCGCCGCGGCCAAGGAGATGGCGAACCCCGTGCTGGTCTCCGATAAGTGCCTGGAACAGAACACGACGCGCTCGAAGAAAGGGGTCAACGCGCGCGGCGAGGACTAGGGCACAGTGCCTTGCCCTCCAACACGTCGTCATTCTGGCGAAGCCGAAATCCCCGTATTAGCTTTCCTGCCCCGAACGTTGAAGAGATCCTCCACGCACTCGCCGCGCCTGAGATTCTGCATCCAGCCCAAGAGTTGCCGCGTCCTATCTCCATGAAACGGAGATACATCATGAATCTGCAATCGATGACTCTCGCGGCTCTGATTCTTGTTCTCAGTCCCGCCCTGGCCTTCGCCCATCCCATCCAAAGTACCGGCACCCGGGTCCGCCCAACCATGTTCCACGACCGCAGCCCCAGGCTGCACGACCACACCCCGGTCGCCCACCACTAACGCCTCACTTCGTTCTTGCTGTCATTCTGGCCAAGCCAGAATCCCCGTGTTTGTTTGTCGAACGCGGACGCCCCATCTCAGCGACAGTCTCACCGTCCGCTGAGGTGGGAGTATGAATCCCACAGCTCCACTTCTCCGCCTAAACTCCTCGACAACTCCCCATAAACCTCTGCAGCTTCGAAAAATCCTTTCGCCCCGGCTCCCGCTCCACCCCGCTCACTACATCCACGCCCCAGGGCCGCAGCACCCGGACCGCCTCCCCCACGTTCTCCGGACTCAGGCCTCCAGCCAAAACAACCTGCAAACCGCGTTCCCGCTGCGCCTCGAACACCCCTCGCGCGCTCTCCCAGTCGAACGATACGCCCAGCCCGCCCGAAGCCTTGCCCATCTTGGCATCGACCAGAACGCGTCGCCCTGAAGCACGGGCGGCAATCCTCTCAAATTCTGCCGCTGCCTCCCGCGCCGAGTTCTCCCGATCCGCTATCTCCCAATGCACTACCGAGATCACCACCAGCTCCGGCATCCGCTCGCCCAGCCGCTCCTCCAACCCGGGCTCAAACCCGCCATGCAACTGCACCCCGGTCAGCCGAGCCGTCTCCGCAGCCGAAGCGATCTCCTCCGCGCTCCCATCTACAAACACCCCGATCCGCTCCACGTCTGCCGGCAGCTCGCCCGCCATCGCCCGCACCTGCTCCGGCGTCACCTGCCGCGCGCTGGGCGCAAACACGAATCCAACCGCATCCGCGCCCAGCTCCGCCGCCCGTAGCGCATCCTCAACGCAGGTATTTGCGCAGATCTTGATCCACACGTCAAACCTCCGAAGCGTAATCCCGGCCCAGCAGCAGCGCCAACGCCGCCGAGGGCTCCGGCTGCCGCATCAGCGTCTCGCCCACCAGGAACGCGTCGTACCCGATCCCCATGAGTTGTTCGATGTCGGCCGGCGCGCGAATTCCGCTCTCCGCCACCCGCAGCACCTCCTCCGGCATATGCGCAATTAGCTGAAAGTGCCGCCGCGGATCCACCTGCAATGTCTTCAGATCGCGCGAGTTGACGCCAATCAGCTCGAACCCTAGGTCGAGCGCCCTCGCCAGCTCCTCCCGGTCATGCACCTCGCACAGCACATCCAGGCCCAATCGCCGCGCCTCCGCACCCAGTTCGAGCAAATCCTTATCCGCATGCGCCGCCACAATCAGCAGCACCGCATCCGCCCCGGCCGCCCGCGCCTCGAGGATCTGAAACGGGTCCAGGATGAAGTCCTTCCGCAGCACCGGAATCCGCACCACCTGCGAGACCAACGCCAGGTCCTCGAGCGACCCCTGAAAGAACTCCTCATCGGTCAGCACCGAGATCGCCGCGGCCCCCACCTGCTCATACGCTTGTGCGAACACCGCCGGCCGATAATCCTCGCGCAGCAAACCCTTCGACGGCGAAGCCTTCTTCAACTCCGCAATGATCGCCGGCCCCTCCACCGCCACCCTGCGCAGCCCAGCCGTGAAACCCCGAGGTACATGCGCCAGCGCCCGCCGCTCCAGGCTCTCCATGTTGGCCGCCGCCTTGCGGTCGAGTACCCGCAGCAGCGTCTGCGCCATGATCCGGTCCAAATACGTAGCCATCGTCTTCTCTCGCGTCCAGAAACGGCAAGACCCCTCGGTGGGAGGGGTCTCATTCCTGATACAAAAATTTGGTGCCGAAGAAGGGACTCGAACCCCCACACCCTTGCGAGTACGTGGACCTGAACCACGCGCGTCTGCCAATTCCGCCACTACGGCACTGCTGTCCAACTTCCCGATCTTCGCAAAAATCGACCATCCCTGTCAATTCCGCCACGCCTGCCTTACACTGAAAGCGAACTCTACCAGGCTGTACCCAAGGTCCCCGCCCTTATGTCCATTCCCTACAACCCGGGCCAGCCAGAAGAAAGCTTCCCCACGCCTGAGAGGATCCCCGAAGAGCTTGCTCTCGAAATCCGCCGGCTCGCCCACGATCTCTCGAACGCCCTCGAGATCATCGTCCAGACCAGCTACCTGCTATCCACCGCCGACCTCAAGGAGCCCGCCTCCGCCTGGCTCGGCATGCTCGACTCCGGCGTGAGTAAGTGCCTGGACATCAACCAGGACCTGCGCAAATACATCAAGGCCCACACCTCCGCCTGAGTGTTACGTCGCCGAAACCTTCTTTTTCGCGACGGCTTTCTTCCCCGCCGCTTTCTTCACCTTTCCGGCCGTCGCCTTCCTTCCGCTGCCTGCCGAGGCCGCTGCCAGACCCGCCGCAAATCCCGCCGCTAGACCCGCTCCCGGTCCCGCCGACTCCAGCTTCTTCAGCTTCGCCTGGTGGCTGTCGAACAGCTTATCCAGCTGCTGCAGCAGAACCCGCGTCTGGGTCGCCTTCACCAGCAGCTTGTCCGCCCCCATCGTTATCGCGTCCCCTTCATCCAGAGGAAACGCCGTCAGCAAAGCCACCGCAGGATGATACGGTGCCATCCGCGCCGCCAGCACCACCTCGCGCCCCGCCTGCTCGGACTCCATCCGCATATCCGTAATCACCATGTCGTACTCACGCGTCTTCAGCTTGCTTTTGCCCTCGCGCGCGCTCGCTGCCGTCTCCACGTCGAACCCGCTGATCTCCAGCACCGCCTTCATCGTCAGCAACACCGCCACTTCGTCATCCACCAGCAAAATCCGGCGCTTCATGCACACTCCTTATATCGTCATCCAGACCAGGTTTCATCATCCACGCACGCGTAAAAACCTGCAACTTTCGTCGCAGGCCGTCTGCCTCCAAAGTACAGTTCTTCGCATCGAATGAGTTGCGGACAAGTCACCTCGCGATGTTATACTCTGCATTGCGGTCCCGTACGAAGCGGCGGCACGCCCGCGCCTGTTCACCTTACCCCCAACCCATGCATGGCGGAGCACCCCCGGCCCGCTGTGGAGGCTACTTATTCCACCGATCGATAAACGTTCCGCAAAATCCTTTATCCGCACCAATGAGCGGGTGCGCGCCCGCGAAATCCGCGTCATCGACGAAAATGGCGAGCAACTCGGCGTCATGCCGCCCTTCGAGGCGCTCAAGATGGCCCGCGAGCGTTCGCTCGATCTTGTCGAAATTTCGCCCAACGCCGTCCCCCCCGTTTGCAAAATTCAGGACTACGGCAAGTTCCTCTACGAGAAGGACAAGTCCGACCGCGCTGCGCGCAAGAAGCAAAAAGTCATCGTCATTAAGGAAGTCAAGTTCTCGGTCACGGTCGACGAGCACGACTACATCACGAAGAAAAACATGGCCGTCCGCTTCCTCGGCGAAGGCGACAAGGTCAAAGCCTCCTTGCGCTTCAAAGGCCGCCAGATGGCTCACCGCGACCTCGGCTACAAGATCATCAATCGCCTGATCCTCGACATTGGCGACGCCGGCTTGGTTGAGTTTATGCCCCGCATGGAAGGCACCACGCTCCACGCCATCCTCGCTCCCTCAAAGAAGGCCGAAGCCCAGCAGCCATCCGCCCCCAAAAAGCCGGCACCTCAGCCGCCCATGTCCGCAGCCGCTCCCGAGCCGGCCGAAGCCTCTTAGAAAAGGCCGGGTAAACTTCTCTGCCTTCGCGCAGCCGGGACAACTTTGCTCTGAATACTTGCCTTTCGCCAAAAAGAACAGGGCAGCCTACCCGGGCTGCCCTGTCTCATCCTACCCCAACTCCTAGGCCGCAGCCTGCGCCAAAGCCTCGCCCAACTCTTTGATGTGCTTGGCGGAAGCCGTCTCTTCTTTGCCCGCTACAGCAACCGTGTCCTTGCCCATCTTCTGCAGGAGCGACTTGATCCCCTCGCCATCCAGTTCCTTGGCATGCAGCAACTTCTTCAGCTTGCCCAAGTCCTGCACTACCTTCTTCACACCCTCGTGGTCGTGCTTGGAAAGATAGTCTTCCCATCCCTCAATATTCTTGGTAGCGGCTTCGATCGTGAAAGACTTTGCACCGTTCTTGATTGCTTCAATGGTCGTCGTAAATCGTGTGGTCGGCATGCCTGCGAGCTCCTAATCCGTTGTCTTTGCGTGAGCGAGTGGAGCTGAGAAACGCATCAGCCCCCATCCACTCGTCCGATGCAGGACAGCGCGCTCGACATGCTGCTCGTGACCAGGCCCATGCGCCCAGCCAACAGACAGAGCTGCATTTTGCATATAGCTAAACTTGCGGCGGCGGTGACGGTACCGGCTGCGTGGGCACTGTGCTCGCAGGCTGTGTCGCCGGAGCAACCGTCTGCGCCGGCCCTGGAGCATCCTGAATCGTGGCGCTTCCCCCACCCGCCGGCACCAGCGGAGGTCCCGCTGCCGGCACGATCCCGGTCTGCGACGGACCGGGGGCGTCCTGGATCCGCTGTTCGTTCTGCACCTTGTCGATCCGCTGCTGTGCCGTCCGCACCTGCTGATCGGTCACCTGTGCCGCCTGCGCGGACTGCGCCTGCTGTTGCTGCAGTAGCTTTTGATCGGCCGCCCGCTGCGCCGCAGCCTCATCCGGTGCGGAAGGAGAAGGAGGAGCCTGCTCGATCGGAATTCGCTGCAGCTGGCTGTTAGAACCGGCGTTCCTCCGCTTCTTCACCGCCTTCTTCGCCGGAGCCGGTGTGACCGAAGACGTCGCCGCTCCCATCTGTGCCGGAGCCGTCTGCGCAGGCAACGTACCTCGGGCACCCAGGCCGAGCATGGCTATGCCCAGCACAACACTAAATCGAGCGTAATGAACCGACATACGGTCTCCCTGCTCGTGAACTCAACGATGTGGATGCGATTCCTCAGCATGCGGTGCCGGCTGAGCGTGGGGCTGGGGCTGCGGGTGAGGTTGAGCCTGCGGCTGTGGACGTGGCTGTGACTGTGGCTGTGGCTGTGGCTGTGGGCGAGGTTGCGACTGTTGCTGAACCTGCGGACGGGGCTGAGGCTGCACCTGCGGCTCCGGTCGAGACTGCACCTGTGGCTGGGCGCGAGGCGTCGGCTCCGGCTGAACCTCCGGACGAGCCTGAGGCTGCGGACGAACAGGTTGAGCCTGGCTCGGTACCGGCCGCTGCAGGTCTTGCCTCGGTTGACCCTGCAGCTGTCTCTGTTGATCCGACGCGGGCGTGCGTTGCGGATTTGATGTCGGACGTTCCGCCTCCGGGAACGCTCGAGGCTGGGCCTCGGGCTGGGGACGAGCCGGCTGCGTCTGGTACCCGGGCCGGATCTGCTCCTGCTGCGCCGGCCTGCCAACATTCCCGGGCTGAGGCTCGTTGCCCCGAACTCCAAATCCCGTCTGGCCGTGCCCTTGCTCCGGTAGCGTCCGCCCGACTCCATTCCCAAGACCGAATCCGCCCGGCCGTTGCGCATTCCCAGCCTCGGCCCTGCCGATCGGCGCTAGAGCCGCCGGAGCTACCCGATCCGCTGGCTGCCGCTCGGCCAGTACCGCCATCGCCGGACGCCCGTGGTTCTCCGCCGCAAACTGCTGCCGGTTCCCCGCCGCCTCCTGCGCCCGCTGCCGTTGCACCTGCATTGCTGGCACCCGCTGCTCGTGCAGCACCGCCATGTCAGAGGCCGTCGGCCGCGCATTCCAGCCGCCCGGCCCGTTGTAGCTCACGCGAGTGTTGTTTGCCACGGTCACATTGCGCTCATATACGTTGTGCACCACGTTCACGTTCACCCGGTTCACAGCGTTGTTGTAGAAGAAGCGGTTGCCGTTCCAGTAGCCGCCCTCATACCCGTGGCCCGTATACCCGAACCCGTACGGCACTCCGCCGTAGAACCCGATGTGTTGCCCCCAGAAGCCGTGGTGGAACCGGTATCGTCCACCGTAAGAACCCCAGTAGCCGGGCGTCCATAGCGCTCCAATAAACGGCGGCGCGACCCATGCCCCCGGAACCCAGTAGTAGCCCTGGGGCGCATAGCTCCAGTATCCTGGCGTCCATTGATCGCCTGGATCGGTCAACTCCGGCTGCTGGTACTCCGGCAGCGGCGGCGGAGGTTGACTGGCATAGAGCGCGTCCTGCCCGGCATCCACCTGCTGATCGTATGCGGCATCGTAGTCTCCCGCACCACCGTTGCTCCCGGCAGGGTACGGCTGGCCCTGCCCCGCCGAATAGGCCGGTGCCGTCTGCTCCGGGTACTGTTCCCCGGAGGAGGTCGGCGGAGGCGCATATGCCTGCTGCCCCAGCACCCGGGCTGGTTGGCGCCGGCTCGCCGAAGCGCTAACTGCGTACCCGGTCTGCTCGTTTGTCGCACTACTTACCGGAGCATTGTTCACCGTCGCCGGGTCCGGTCCGCCATTCGCATCGACAATCGGTGCCGGCGCGTTGGCCGTCTGGTTGCTCTTACACCCGCTTGCGCCTACCATCACCGCCAGCCCAAGCACCGCTCCGCTGTTCCAAATCCTCGACTGCCGGCGTTCCAATCTCATCGCTTGCCTCACAAATCCCAAACGTTCAGATGCCTTGGCGCGCAGACGCGGACTACCATGGCTGGTTCTTCCAAAGCAGAGGCACGTAGTATGCCGCCAGGTACCACGACAGCCCAAATAAAAGCACGACTCCCGGCAGCGCCCAACAATACATCCTGACCGGCAGCGTGCGAAAGAGGGACCGGTCCGCCTCCGGGTTCGCCGCCGAGGGCCACGTAAACACCAGTCCACTAAGGAAGCAAACACATCCGCTCAGCACAAGTTGTTCGAGAGCGAGCCCCAGCCGCTCCTCCCACCGCGTCCCCGGCGCAAAGAACGCGCGCTCGAGCAGGGGAAACATCGAGAGCAGGCTTACCAGAAACGAAACCGCTTTGCCCAGCTCCAGCAGCATCGGCCCAGCATAATCCGGGTGCCCCATCCTTTGCAGTCTCCTCGCAAAGGGTGGGGTATCGAGCGAAGCTCCACCGTGTTTCCTAAGCGCAGGCATCGAATCACTCTTCCCAACCCGCATGTCGGCGGCATACTATACCGGCATGTCTCGTCGAGTGACCTCACCCCACTCCGGCCATCCCCACATAAAGCGCTTCCGCCACGGCCGCCCGGACCGCGGCCGCCTGTCCACTTAGCTGGAGTCTGGCGAAGCTCTGGCCGGAACTTGACAAACCGCGTCTCCGGAGAGCCCCATGGCTCAGCCTCGAATTCAGAAGACTCCCATCCACTCCGTACCCAAGGTCCGGAGATAACTTCAATTATTTGAAGACTTTGCCTACTTTTGACGGGGGTGGGGAGATACCCCGCCCGCCGCAGCCCGCGCAGCCGCGCCACAGGAAACCACATGCACGCCGACTCCTTCGCCAGCAAATCGACCCTCGCCGTAGCCGATAAAAATTACACCTATTTCGCTCTCCCCGCGCTGCAGGAATACGACCTCAGCAAGCTCCCCTTTTCGCTCCGCATCCTGCTTGAGAACCTTCTCCGCTGCGAAGATGGCCGCACGGTCACCGCCGAAGACATCCGCTTTCTCGCCCAGTGGGACGCCCGCGCCGAGCCCTCCCGCGAGATCGCCTACATGCCCGCCCGCGTCCTCATGCAGGACTTCACCGGCGTCCCCGCCATCGTCGACCTCGCCGCCATGCGCGACGCCATGCGCGAGCTAGGCGGCGACCCTGACCGCATCAACCCCCTCCAGCCCGCCGAGCTCGTCATCGACCACTCCGTCCAGGTCGACGAGTTCGGCACCGCCCTCGCCTATGACATGAACGCCGCGCTTGAGTTCCAGCGCAACCGCGAGCGCTACGCCTTCCTCAAGTGGGGCCAGTCCGCCTTCCACAACTTCTCGGCCGTCCCCCCCGGCATGGGCATCTGCCACCAGGTCAACCTCGAGTACCTCGCCCGCGTCGTCTTCCCCACCGCCCCCGACGCCGACGGCACCATCACCCTCTACCCCGACACCCTCGTCGGCACCGACTCCCACACCACCATGGTCAACGGCCTCGGCGTCCTAGGATGGGGCGTCGGCGGCATCGAGGCCGAGGCCGCCATGCTCGGCCAGCCCGTCTCCATGCTCGTGCCGCAGGTCGTCGGCTTCCGCCTCACCGGCAAGCTCAAGGAGGGCACCACCGCCACCGATCTCGTCCTTACCGTCACCGAGTGCCTGCGCAAACTCGGCGTCGTCGGCAAGTTCGTCGAGTTCTTTGGCCCCGGTATCTCCGAGCTCCCCCTTGCCGACCGCGCCACCATCGCCAACATGGCCCCCGAGTACGGCGCCACCTGCGGCATCTTCCCCGTCGACCACGAAACCCTCAACTACCTCCGCCTGACCGGCCGCAGCGAAGAGCACATCAACCTGGTCGAGGCCTACATGAAAGCGCAGGGCCTATTCCACACGCCCGACGCCCCTGAGGCCACCTACTCCGCTACCCTCTCACTCGACCTCTCAACCGTCGAGCCCTCCGTCGCCGGCCCCAAGCGCCCTCAGGACCGCGTCCTGCTCTCGGGCGCCGCCGCCAGCTTTCAGCAGCAGCTGCCGAATCTACTCGGCACCGCCGGCAATAAGGGCGCCGTGCGCCAGATGGTTCGCTGGGAAGGGGAAGGCGGACACGCCAGCATGTACGGGGACGTGACCAGCTCTCTCGGCACGCCCGCTCCCGGAACCACGGCCAATCTGCCGCTCGAGTCAAATGTCGTTCCCGTTGCCACCCTTACCGAGGGTCCGCAGACCGTGCCCGTCCAGGCTCCGCAAAAGAGCGTCCTCGCCCGCTACGGCGTCGACCCCGAGTCCTACCTCGACCACGGATCGATCGTCATTGCGGCGATCACCTCCTGCACCAACACCTCGAACCCTTACGTGATGATCGCTGCCGGACTGCTCGCGAAGAAGGCGGTCGAAAAAGGTCTCCGGACGCCACCCTGGGTTAAGACGTCCCTCGCCCCCGGCTCCCGCGTCGTCACCGACTACTACGTCCGCGCCGGACTTATGCCGTACCTCGACCAGCTTCGCTTCCAGGTCGTCGGCTACGGCTGCACCACCTGCATAGGCAACTCCGGCCCGCTGCCCACCGACGTGTCCAAGGCCATCGAAGACCACGGCCTGGTCGCCGTCTCCGTCCTCTCCGGCAATCGCAATTTTGAGGGCCGCATCTCCCCTGAAGTCCGCGCCAACTACCTGATGAGTCCGCCGCTCGTCGTCGCCTACGCCCTGGTTGGCAGCATCAACCATGACTTTGACGTGGATCCGATCGGCTACGACCACGCTCGCCAGCCCGTCTTCCTGAAGGATATCTGGCCGACTCAGCAGGAGGTCTCCGCGACGGTTCAATCCGCGATCGGCGCCGACATGTTCATCAAGCAATACGCCACGGTCTCGGACGGCGACCAGAACTGGCAGAACCTTACCTTTCCCTCCGGCAAGACCTACGGCTGGGAGTCCGACTCCACCTACATCCGTAAGGCCCCCTACTTTGACGGCATGCCCGCTACACCCACGCCGGTCGAAGACATTCAGGCCGCGCGCTGTCTCGCCGTGCTTGGAGATTCCGTCACGACCGACCATATCTCTCCCGCCGGGTCGATCAAACTCAACGGACCGGCCGGCAAGTACCTCACCGAGCACGGCGTCGCGCCAGAAGACTTCAACAGCTACGGCTCCCGCCGCGGCAACCACGAGGTGATGGTGCGCGGCACCTTCGCCAATGTTCGCCTGCGCAACCGGATGGCTCCCGGAACCGAGGGTGGCGTTACTCGCCTGCTGCCCGAACTTGAACCGATGTCCATCTATGACGCCTCGGTCGAGTACGCGCGACGCGGAACCCCGCTCGCGATCCTCGCCGGAAAGGAGTACGGTTCGGGCAGTTCGCGCGACTGGGCCGCCAAGGGTCCGCGGCTGCTCGGTATTCGCTTCGTCATCGCCGAAAGTTACGAGCGCATTCACCGGTCGAATCTGGTCGGCATGGGCATTCTTCCCCTGCAATTCGAGCACGGCGAGTCCGCTGAATCGCTGGGCCTTACCGGCGAAGAAATCTTCGACGTGTGCGGCTTGAGCAAGATGCTCGACTCGAAATTCGCCAGCGGCAAGAATCTCACCGTCAAAGCCGAAAACATGACCGGTACCACGACCGAGTTTCCCGTGACCGTCCGCATCGACACGCCGCAGGAGATCCTCTATTACCAGCACGGAGGCATTCTGCAGTATGTCCTTCGTCAACTCGCTGGCCGCGCCTGACCGGGCCGTCGACCCAAGCCAAAGGGCCTCCACTAGGAGGCCCTTTACTCCTATGAGGCCAAGCCCACCTACGGTCGGACCCCTAACCGATTCGTGGTCGCTGCTTCCACGATTGGGGTCACTACCGGAGCCGCGGCCCCGACCAGCTCCAACAGATTGGTGTCCTGGGTGCTCACCCAAACATTTCCGGAACCGTCGATGGCCGCAGCCCATAAGCCGGTGCTCGTCGGTGCAACGACGAACCCGTTCGCCACGACTGGCACACCCGCGTTGGTGAACTCGCTGACTACGCCGCCCGGCGCATACGAGGGCGTCCAGATGTTGCCTGCGCCATCGATGGCCAAAAAGCGATTCTGTTTGAGCCCGCCGCCGGCTACGTTCGTCCCAAGGCTCTGTCCCGTGCTCGAAAACTCTCCAAAGGTGCCGGTGCTCGCTCCAGACACCCATATTTTTCCGGCAGCATCGATTGCTTCGCCCTGCACCTTGGTGAGCACGCCTGTCGAGTACACAGTGGGCACGGGCGTACTTGTCGTTGGAATGCGGATCAGACTTCCCGAATCGAGACCCGTGACCCACAGGTTGCCTGCTCCATCGAGTTGAATGTCGCCAATCTCTCCCATGACCCCGTCTAGGATTCCTGACGCGGCCAGGGGGGTTCCCAATCCATCGAAGTGACTGATGTAACTAGTGGCCTTGTCGTAAAGGTTGCCAACCCATACCGAACCTGCCGCGTCGACGGCCATGCCGAAGGGAAAATAAAGACCTCCTCCCGTAAAGCCGGCTGCCGGGCTCAAGGGTTGTCCTCCGCTTGTAAACTTGCTGATCGAGTTGCCGTAGGTGTTGGCCGTCCACACGTTTCCCTGTTGGTCGATTGCGACAGAAAACGGCTCATCCAGTCCACCGCCGGTGAAGCCATTGGCGTTGGCCGGTACTCCAAGTGGGCTCAGCTCGGACAGCGTATTTGCATTCGAGTTAGCCGCCCACACATTGCCTGCGGCATCGATCGCCAACCCAGCCGGTTGGCTCAAGCCCCCTCCTGTGTAGCTGACTGGGAGAATCCAGCTGCTCGGGCTGTTAGCCAGCGCAGGCTGAAATGTGCCGCTGGACTGACTCTGCAGACCAAAAAGCTGGCTGACGCTGTTGGCCGGATAGTGCGCAATGTTCATGGCAGCGCTCGCCGTGTCGGATGGCGCAGCGCCGCTTCCGGCTGTGGACGCAAACAAGGTGCTGCACTGCGAAGAGGAAGGACCGCCCGTGCCGATACACGAGGTGAGAATGTTGGCCAGGGTGTTGATCGTCGCCTGCGGAACTGTGCCGTTACCGCCGGGCGTTGTCGCGAGCGCGTTTCCGCTGGTGTTGTCATACAGATTTCCAACAGTCGCCAGGGCGTTGGCCAAGCCAGTCAGTGCAAGCGCGGAGCCTGGGGAGGAGATATCGAAAGCGTCGCTTGCATAAGCAGAGAGGGCATAGGCGGTTGCGACGGTTGAGACCTCGTTGACCCAGATGGATGTCGCCGAAGCCGCCAGCGGACATGCACCGACCGGAGCCAGCAGCCCAATCGCTGAGTTCGGACCCGCTCCCGTACTGCCCCCGCTGATTAACAGATAAGCCTCACTGCCGGCACCGCAGTTCACCGCGCCGGACACGATCGAAAACCCACCTGCGCTGTTGGTCAACACATACGCGCCGTTGGCGTCCGAGTTGCCGGTGACCGACGCATCCAGCACTGAGGTAGAAGGTCCGCCATAGCCCGAAGCGCCAATCGCATACAGATACACGTGCGCCCCGACGATCGGGGTCTGCCCGGCATGCGCTGTACCGTTTACTGCCGTCGGCACGGTAACCGGAATGACCGGGACAGGAGCGGTGGTCGTGGTGGTAGTCGTTGGAGGTACCGTGGTCGTGGTTGTAGTCGTGGTCGGTGCCGCGGGAACCGCGAAGAAGTTGTTCCCCGCACCGCAGCCGCTCACAAGAGCCGACGCCAACGCCAACAACGCTAAAATGAACGAACGATTCATGCCTAACCCCCGGTGGGCCGTGTTCCTCCGCGCCCTCCCGCTCGAGGAGGCGCGATGCCGGAACCGATGCAGCCCGAAACCCGCCTTCAGCATCGCCCCAAATCAGCCCACCGTATATAGTCCCAATGTGGGATGACCGCGTTACCTTCGGTGGGATTTCCTTCGCACCGCGGCACTCTTCTTTGCGTTAGTGCCTCCACCAGAGCGAAATGCCGGATGCTCTGCGGCAGACGAAGAAAGTAGAATTAGGGAGATTTTGGCTTCGTCAGAACGACGACCTGCTCAGTGAGCCCACAAGCGGCCGTCTTAGGTTGTTTCCTGCTGGAGCAGAGCCGCCTCGATGCCGCCATTCACGTCCGCTTGCGCGAACTCGGCCGCTACGCGGATTCCGTTCATGACAGCCTTCTCATTCGACGACCCATGGCCCACGATGCATACGCCACGGACGCCGAGCAGCCGCGCCCCGCCATATTCTGAGTAGTCCAGCCGCTTACGGAAAGCCTTGAACGCTCCCTGCGACAGCAAGGCCCCCAGCTGCGAGGTCACAGTCAGCTTCAGCGACTCACGCAAGGACACGCTGACCAGCTTAGCGATTCCTTCGCTCGTCTTAAGCGCCACATTGCCCACGAAGCCATCGCAGACCACCACATCCACGGTGCCCGCGTACAGGTCGCGCCCCTCGACATTGCCGATGAAGTGGATGCCAGGCAGCGCGCGCAGCAAGGGAAACGTGTCCCTCGTCAGCGTGTTGCCCTTCGAGTCTTCCTCACCGATTGACAGCAGACCTACCCGCGGCCGGGCCACCTTGATCACATTGCGCATGTACATAGAGCCCATGACTGCAAACTGCACCAGGTTCTCGGGATCCGAGTCCACGTTTGCCCCGACGTCGAGCAGCAGCGTTGGGCCGCCGTTGGTCGTCGGCAGCAGAGTCGCCAGCGCTGGCCGCTGCACGCCGTTCAGCGCCCCCAGCACCATCTTGGCCGAGGCCATCGCCGCACCGGTATTGCCCGCCGTAAAGAACCCAGCCGCCGCGCCCTGTTTCACCTGCTTCAGGCCCACGCGCATGGTCGAGTCTTTCTTCGAGCGCACCGCCTGCGCGGCCTTGTCCTCCATGGTGATCCACTCGCTGGCATGGAGCACCGAAACCGGCAGCCCGGCGCCCCCGGTGAGCCGCTCAAAGACATGCCCGCCATTGTTTTGCGCGTGTTCGAGCGCGGGCACGATCCTGTCTGCAGGGCCTACCAGTGTCACGTGGACGTCCAGCAGACGCGACGCAAGAAGCGCCCCCTGAATCTCCGATTCCGGGGCGCTGTCTGAACCCATCGCATCGACGACAATCTCAACCGGCATCAGGTCTCTGGGTTTGTCCGAGGTTGAGAAACTCAGGATCTTTGGAGGTCTTCACACCAGTGAAGCAGTCAGAACAGAAGGCGGACGATCTCCGTCAACTTGCCTTCTGTGCTGCCGCAAAGACCGAACGTCCCTTGTATTCGCCACACTTCGGGCATGCTCGATGCGGGAGCTTGCGCTCTCCGCAGTTCGGGCAGGCAGCCGAGTTGACCGGGGTGAGAAAATCATGGCTGCGGCGCTTGGCAGTCCGTTGCTTCGAGTGGCGCCGTTTCGGATTAGGCATTGGAGTTCCCCTTCAAAATAGCCGTTCAGCACAAGCCTGAACGAAAACGACTTACAACGAACTTTTCAGCGCGGCAAGACCGGCCAAGGCATTCCAGCGCGGATCGACCGCTTTTTGCGTGCACCGGCATACATCCAGATTCAGGTTCTGCCCGCAATGCGGACAGAGGCCTTTACACTCGAGGCTGCATAACGTACGTCCGGGCAGGGAGAGCAGCACCTGCTCACGCACG
The DNA here is from genome assembly GCA_964245195.1 of uncultured Acidobacteriaceae bacterium. Taxonomy (GTDB): domain Bacteria; phylum Acidobacteriota; class Terriglobia; order Terriglobales; family Acidobacteriaceae; genus Edaphobacter. The sequence goes on from CAXTLR010000004.1 coordinate 74,412, forward strand.
ACATCCTCCAGCAGCAGACCGCCTTTGCCATAATACCCTATCTCCGTCTCGTCTTCCGTAATTGCGCGCTCACCGGCGTCGGCATCCGCGTTTTCCGGGCGAAACAGCAGGTCGAACTCACCGTGAAGCGGCACCGCGACAGGCTCCACGCAACGCGCGCACAGGACCTCAAACGCACCGCGGTACTCGGCCCGAACGCGGATGTCGTCCACCTGCTCCTCCGGCCCACGATGTTCGACCAGCAGATCCGCTTTACCCTGCACCGGCAGAGGCCCTATCTGCCGTGTGTCCGGGGCGTAGTCGATCGTGCCCGGTGAAATCTCTTCTGAAAAGACAAGCGGTTCTTGCTGCAGATCAAACGGAGTAATGAACACTCCTTAAGCCTAAGACCCCGCACTCCGCAGGTCAATGCCTCGACTGGCTGCGCGGCCGGCAAACATCAGGCGGAGGAGAACGTGCTATCTCGCAGGTGCAAACGGGCGTCCAATTCCTTATGCACAGTGGTTGGCGGTCGAGCTGGGCGCAGGTTCTCGCTGGATTTCTTCTTGGCGCTCTCGGCGTGCTCTACGCGCAGAAGGCTTACCGCGAGTACCCGTCGGTTGAAGGCTACGAGACCGAACCCATGCCCCCGGACTGGCAGCGCAAGGGCGAGTGGACGTTTGCGCGTCTGATGTACCCTCCCGGTCCGCTCGATGGCTATGCCGGCCGGTTCGACGGCGACTGGCACGAGGGCCTCTCGCTCTGGACTCAGGACGGCCCCAAAGCCGACCGCATGCTGGCCGCCGCCGTCCATCGTCTTACGCGCGTCGATGCCCGCTCCGTTGAGCAGGATATCTCGCTCGATGACGGCGACGAGATCTACAACTGGCACTGGCTCTACGCCGTCCAGGTCGGCGAGTGGGGACTGACTGATGCCGAGTGCGCCAAGCTCCGCGACTACCTGCTTCGCGGAGGCTTCTTTATGGCCGACGACTTCCACGGTCACGAAGAGCAGGCGTTTTTTGAAGCCACCATGCACAAGGTGTTCCCCGAGCGCCCGATCGTCGACATCCCCAACGGCGATGCGATCTTCCACACCGTGTTCGACCTCGACGAACGCTTCCAGGTTCCAGGCTCTGAGCACCTCCGCACCGGCTATAAGAAGGACGGCCGCGTCGCTCGCTGGGAGGGCATCTACGACGACAAGGGGCGCATCCTGGTCGCGATCTCGCTGAACTCCGACCTGGGCGACTCCTGGGAGTGGGCCGACACGCCCAGCTATCCGCTGAAGTACTCGCAGATGGGCTTGAAGATCGGCGTCAACTACGTTGTTTACGCCATGACCCACTAGGCTTCCTGGCTCAGTTCCCGACACAGCTCGGATACGGTGCCTTCTCACCCTCCACAACCGGGCAAACCCGAATCGGGCTCAGCTGCTTGAAACGCCCCTGCCACTTCGCCTCATCTAGCCCGACCGTTGGCTCCAGGGGTGACCCACGCTCCGCCCACTGCAGCGTATAAAAATCCTCGTCGCCGGCGATTACCGCAATCAGCGCCGTCTCGCTATGCCGTGCACCCGGAGCGCCGCCCGTGTCCGCAACACTCCCGCAACGCACCAGCTCCAGGTACGCCGGACGGCCCGAGAGGGTGAGTGTGCCGACTGCTTTGCCCGCGTAACTGCCCGGACAAGCCTTCTGAAAACCTGAAGCGATGTTGCCGCCCATCCGCTCCGGCGTGGCCCCTGCCACCTGCGCAAGCCCGCGATAGCCGGTCACGGTCAGCATCTGCGTCCAGCGATCAACCGTCTCACCCTGCAACACGACCTCGCGGAGGTAGGACTTCTCCCGCGTCGTCTCAGTGGCAGTGTGCACGTCGAACTCCGCCGGCTGATGGAAGGCGACTAGCTGATGAAAGATCCGCGAGATGACCACGGGTGGCGCGGACTTTAGCTGCGCATCCCGAATCTGTCCGGCAGACCCATCCACAATCCCCGTCATTATCAGCGCAACAGCTGCAACCCTCCAGCGTTCCATGCCTTCCTCCCAGAATCGCTTCAAGACTCCACACTAAGTGATTCCGCGCCGCGGCACCATGGTGCTTACGCCTGTGAGTGCTAACTTCAGCTTGTGAGCCTCCGCAAACGCCTTCTACCGTCGACCTTTCTTGTGCTGCTCGTCCTGCTCGGGGTGGCCGGCGCCCAGCAGTCTGCTGCCCCGCCGGACAACGCCGTCACCCGCGACATCGACCCCGAGCTCGCCGCACTGATCGTCTCCACTCCGGCCTTTGACAACCACGCGCACCCCGTCCTGCCTCCGCCCAACGACAAGCGCGACCGCGACTTCGATGCACTTCCGGTCGACAACATGGAGCCGCAGACTGACGTTGTCGCCTGGCGCGCGGACAACCCGCAGCTAGCCCGCGCGTGGCAGGCCCTCTGGGGCTTCCAGGGAACTCCGCCGCTCGACGCAGCCGGCATGCAACAGCTTGCCGCCGCACGCGCCCGCGTCAAAGCCCGCGAAGGCACGCACTTCGCCGACTGGGTGATCGCGCAGGCCGGCATCGGCACCATGGTTGCAAACCGTGTGCAGATGGGCGCGGGCATGGCGCCGCCCAGCTTCCGTTGGGTGCCCTACCTGGATGCGCTCCTGTTTCCGCTCGACAACCGCCACCGGGCTGCCGCCAATCCCGATCGCGCGCTCTTCTTCCCACTTGAAGACAAGGTTCGCGTCCGCTACCTGCAGGCGCTAGGCCTCAGCAGCCTTCCCGCCACTCTGCCCGAGTACCTTGCCCAGGTTGTTACCCCTACGCTCGAGCGCCAGCACGCGGCAGGCGCGATCGCCATCAAGTTTGAGATTGCGTATCTTCGCGCGTTCGACTTCTCCGATCCATCGCCCGAGACAGCCGCCCGCGTCTACGCGCAGTATCGCAACAGCCTGGCACCTGACGCCGACTACAAGCTCCTTCAGGACTTCCTCTTCCGCTACATCGCCGGGGAAAGCGGACGTCTCGGCATGCCTGTCCATCTGCATACGGATTCCGGCGGCGGAGGGTATTTCGGCATCGCCGGGGCCAACCCCATGCTGCTCGAGCCACTGTTCAACGACCCCCGCCTACGCACAACCCGCTTCGTGATGCTGCACGGCGGCTGGCCTTTTGTGCGCGAAGCGGGCGCTCTGCTGCAGAAGCCGAACGTTTTCCTCGACCTCTCGCAGGAGAGCCTTACCTTTCCGCCCCGCACGCTCGCGACCTGGCTGCGCGAACGGCTCGAAACCTTTCCCGACAAGGTTCTCTTCGGGACCGACGGCTACCCTTACTCGGACGCGATGGGTTGGGAGGAGTCCACCTGGATCGCTGCCGCGAACGCGCGCCAGGCCCTCGGACTCGCCCTGACCGGCATGCTCCGCGATGGCGAGATCAACCGCGAGCAAGCCAACGAGATCGCGCGCGGAGTTCTACGCGACAATGCGAGGACCCTCTACAAGCTGCCCTGACCTTCTCCGCTAGACTTGAACTCTATGTCCACCCTCAAAGCCGTGCGCGGCACGCGCGATCTTCTTCCCCCGGAAACGCAGCTCTGGAACTACGTCGAGGCTTCCGCCCGCGCCCTTTTTGCCCGCTATGGCTTTGGGGAAATCCGCACTCCGGTCTTTGAGGTCACCGAGCTCTTCGCGCGCGGCGTGGGCGAAGAGACTGACATCGTTTCCAAAGAGATGTACACGTGGGAGGATCGCGCCCGGGCTGCCAGCGAGAAGCCCCAATCGCTGACGCTGCGGCCCGAGAACACGGCGGGCGTCGTGCGTGCCTACATCGAGCACAAGCTCGGCGAAACCGGCGGCCTGCAGAAGCTCTTCTACATCAGCCCCCAGTTCCGCCGCGAGCGCCCCCAGCGCGGCCGCTACCGGCAGTTCTGGCAGATTGGCGTCGAGGTCCTCGGACCGACTTCGTCCGGATCAGAAAGCCCGCTGCGCGATGCGGAAGTGCTGGAGATGCTCGCCTCGCTGCTTGATGAACTCGGCGTCCAGGGCTGGCGGCTCGAGTTGAACTCCGTCGGCTCGTCTACCGATCGGCCACGCTACGTGGCAGCACTGCGCGAGGCGCTCGCACCCATCAAGCACCGGATGTGCGAGGACAACCAGCGCCGGGCCGAGACCAACCCTCTGCGCGTGCTGGACTCGAAGGCCCCCGAGGACCAGGAGCTGATCAATACGCTGCCCAAGATTGCCGACTTCCTGGACGACGCTAGCCGCGATCACTTTGCGCAGGTGCTTGCCGCGCTCGATGCCTGCGGGGTCCCGTATACCGTGAACCCGCGCCTGGTCCGCGGCCTGGATTACTACACTCGCACGACTTTCGAGTTTACTGTGCCGGACGGCTCGGGCTTGGGAACGCAGAACGCGCTGCTCGGCGGAGGACGCTATGACGGCCTGAGCGAGATGCTCGGGGGACCTAAGGCTCCGGGCATTGGCTTCGCGATTGGGGAAGATCGCCTCATCCTCACCCTCCAGGCCCAGCGTGAAGCCAAGGCAGACGCCAAACTCGACGCCTATATCGCCCCGCTCACTCCTGCCCAGAACGCCGCCGCCCTGGCCCTGGCCCGCGATCTCCGCCGCGCCGGTCTTTCGGTCGAAGTCGGGGACGGCAGCTTCCGTCTCAAGAAGAGCTTTGAAGCCGCTGAGAAGGTTGCGCGTCACATCGTGCTGCTAGGGGAAGACGAAGTCGCCAGCAATGCTCTCACCGTCAAAACATTTGCGTCCGGCCAGCAAATCACGATACCCAAGTCGGAGATCAAACACTGGATGAGCTAAGTAAATCTACTTTGCTTTGTCTTACGAAAAACCAAGAGAAAATGCTAGGAAAGGAACGATTATGTCTATGTTGAAAGGTCCACAAGCAGGAGTGCTCGCACGTGTGATGAGCGGCTTATCGGAGGAATATTACTGCGCCGGATGGCTAATCGGTTGCGAGTACGCTCTCTGGGCAGACATGACTGGAAACGAGGTCGCAGGCGTACACGGCTGGAAGATCACAGCCGAGGAGATCGAAGAACTTCGCCTCCTGCACGAATGGGCGGGTGGTTGGGTCGTGTGGTCGGATGAAGTCGGAGGTCAAATATTTCTTTCGGATTCCGAGTGGCTGGAGCACCTAGCAAACTCCTCCCTAGCCTCGACTGAACTGCCAACTCTCTAATCCGCTTCGATCCTCCTCCGCACCTTCCATCACCCGCATCCGTCGAAGCGGCCGCGCGGCCAGCAAGATCAGCGCACCCTCGCACACGGGAGCCCACATTAAGCTCCTCCAAACCACGCGAGCTATGCGGCCACCTTGTGCTCCAGCAACCGCAGCAGCGCGAACTCCTCATCCCGGAGCGCATGCAGCTTCCGGTCTACCTCGCGCTCCACGGCAGCTTCCATCTCCTGCAGCATTTCGCCGTTCAGATACTTGTCGAGAACCACCGGATGCACATAGCACTTACGGCACACGGAAGGCGTATTGCCCAGCCGCTTGGCTACCGACTTGATCGCTTCCACGACATTTTTCTTCGCCTGGGTCTGCGAGGCGTACGGCTCGAACTCCTTCAGCATCATGGAGGCCAGCACCGTTCCCGCCCAGGTACGGAAGTCCTTGGCCGTAAAGTGCTGCCCCGTGATCTCGTGGAGATAGTCGTTTACATCCTGCGAGTCGACGCCATGCCGGTTGCCCTCGTGATCGACGTACTGGAACAGCTCCTGCCCTGGAAGCTCCATGCACTTCTTCACAATGCCGGCCAGCTTGCGGTTCTGCACGTCGATCGTGTGGTGCACGCCGCTCTTGCCGGTGAAGTCGAAGGTGATGGTCGTTCCTTCGATATGCGCGTGGCGATTGCGCATCGTCGTCAGGCCGTAGCTCTTGTTCTCGCGAGCGTATTCTACGTTCCCCACGCGAATGAACGTGGTCTCCATCAGCCGCACCAGCGTCGCCAGGACTTTATTTCGCGGCAGCCCAGCCAGCGCCAGATCATGGTCCACGCGCTCACGTAGATGCGGCAGCGCATCGCCGAACAGCATCATGCGCTCATACTTATTCTCGTCCCGGACTTCGCGCCACTTGGGGTGGTAGCGGCTCTGCTTGCGCCCGCGCACGTCGCGTCCGGTGGCTTGCAGATGTCCGTTCGGCAGCGGACAGATCCACACATCGGTCCACGCCGGTGGAATGACGAGCGACTTAATCCGGCCGAGCGTCTCCACATCGCGCACCGGCTTGCCGTCTTTGTCCAGAAAGCGAAAGCCCTTAGCCGTCTTTCTGCGCTCAATCCCCGGCTTCGCGTCCGTCACATAGCGCAGCCCGGCTGCCTTTGCGCTGGCCTGCGGGTCCACCACGATGTCCAGCGGCTCTTCCGCTTCCGACAGTTGCTCCAGTTCTTCGATTGACGCCATGATTCGATTCGATGCGCTTCCCAGCCCGAATGCCTTCGGCTACTTTCCGTACAATGAAAGCATCGTGACTCTCGACTTTCTAGGAACCCTGCAGCGCACCCACCGGTGCGGAGATCTGCGCGCCGCCAACGCCCGGGAACACGTCGTCGTGATGGGCTGGGTCAACCGCCGCCGCGACCATGGCGACCTCATCTTTCTCGACGTCCGCGATCGCTCGGGCATCGTCCAGGTGGTGCTTGACAAGCAGCTCTCCCCCGAGGCCCACGCCAGGGCCGAAGCCGCGCGTCCGGAGTTCGTCGTCGCCGCCCAGGGCACCGTACGCCGCCGCGCTGCCGGCCTTGAGAATCCCAAAATGGACACCGGCGAGATCGAGGTCGCTGCGACCGAGCTGCTGCTGCTCAACGACGCGAAAACGCCGCCGTTCTCGCCCGCCGAGGACGCCATCGCCAACGAGGAAGTCCGCCTCAAGTACCGCTTCCTCGACCTCCGCCGCACGGAGATGCAGCGTAACTTCCGGCTGCGCCACGAAGTCGCCCGCGCCATCCGCAACAACCTGTCCGACGCCGGCTTCCTTGAGATCGAAACGCCCTTCATGACCCGCTCCACCCCCGAGGGCGCCCGCGACTACCTCGTGCCCAGCCGCGTCCACCCGGGCGAGTTTTATGCGCTGCCGCAGTCACCGCAAATCTTCAAGCAAATCCTGATGGTCTCCGGCTTCGACCGCTACTTCCAGATTGCGCGCTGCTTCCGCGATGAGGACCTCCGCGCCGATCGCCAGCCCGAGTTCACCCAGATCGACCTAGAGATGACTTTCCCGCAACAGGAGCTCATCTTCAAGGTGGTCGAAGGCTTCCTGACCGCTGCCTTCAAGACTGCCGGGATTGAGCTTCAGCCGCCCTTCGTCCAGATGACGTATGACGACGCCATTCGGCTTTATGGCATCGATAAGCCGGATATGCGGTTACCGCCGATGGTCGACCTCACAACGATTCTCACGTCCGAGCTTCGCGAAGCGCTGAAGATCGAACCCACGCTCCCGGTTCTCGGGTTCGTGATCCCTAGCTCCGGCGCCCTCAGTGGCACCCAGAAACGCGCCCTCATCGACGACATCCGCAAGTTCTTCGGCGACTGCGGACTCGACTTTCTTGACGCTGCTCGCCTCAAAACCAACGAGGCTTTCGCGCCGCTCGCATCCTCCATCGAGGCCTCACTCCACCCCGCCGGGGCCGATCTCCTCATCGTCATCACCCCCAAACTAGGCACCCCCGCCCGCTGGAACCACGACCCCCAGTGGATCTACAAGCGCGTCGGCGCCCTCCGCCTCGAACTCGCCAAGAAGTTCGCCGACAAGCACGGCCTCTTTACCCAGACCGGCACCTCTGTCGACTTCAAGTTCTGCTGGATCACCGACTTCCCCATGTACGAGTGGGACGAGGAAGCCAAAACCTGGCAGGCCGCCCACCATCCCTTCACCAGCCCGCACGAGGAGGACATCCGCGCCGGCCGCCTCACTTCGGACAAAGGCGCCGTCCGCGCCCTCGCCTACGACATCGTCCTCAACGGCACCGAGCTCGGCTCCGGCTCCATCCGCATCCACCGCAAAGATGTCCAGGCCGAGATCTTCCGCTCGCTCGGCATGGACGAGGAAGAACAGAAAGCCCGCTTCGGCTTCTTCCTCGACGCGCTCGACTACGGCACCCCGCCCCACGGCGGCATCGCGCTCGGTCTCGACCGCATCGTCATGATCCTCGCCGGCGCCTCCAGCCTGCGCGAGGTCATCGCCTTCCCCAAGACCGCCAAGGCCATCGACCTTATGGTCGACGCGCCCACTCCGGCCACCGACCACCAGCTCCGCGAACTCAGCCTGCGCATCGCTGCTCGATCCTGAATTATTTTTTCAACTTTTCACTCAAGAAATCGTGAGCCCTGCCGATAAGTCCTCTGTGGGAGGAAACATGCAGAGTCTTGCCGTGAATGTGAACCGTCCGTCTGAGCTTCATTCGCACATCACCAGTGGCACCGTCCCACCCCGGCTATCCGCCGCTCGCCTGGCCAGCGAAAGTCCACGCGCACCCTGGTGGAGGCGCAGGCTCAAAAGAAATTTAATACATGCAGCCCCGTTCTCGACCGACGCCCTGACCAGCAGCTTTGCTTCGCTCGCCAGGATCGTTGCGGAGAGCGCCATCGCAGCTCCGCGCGCTCTCGCTGCCTCCATGCAGCTCGCGTTCCAGAGCAGGGCGGCCCTCGATCGCGTCCGGCGGCGAGCCGCAAATATGGAAGATCTAAAACGCATCGTGATCGACACCGGGAACGCCGCCCAGGAAACGTTTGCACAAATCGGCACAGCGAAAGAGCTTCTCACAAAGCGCAGCCAACTCGCCTCCGCACGTTCTGTGCTGATGGAGGAACTTCTGGAAGGTGTGCGACGAAGCGAGACAAATTTCAGCGAGCTAAATACTCGCTTCGACGAAGTGGAGCATTTTGTCGCAACGATCCAGGAGATCAGCAACCAAAGCAGCCTTCTCGCACTCAACGCGGCGATTGAAGCCTCCCGGGCAGGAGCACATGGAGCAGGATTCAATGTCGTAGCACGCGAGATGCGCATGCTCGCCGACCGCACCGATGTAGCCACCAAAGAGATTTTCAACATTACCCAGGGAATGCGGCAGTGGAGTGCCGCGACTTCGGCGTCCATGCGGAAAGTCACGGCGTGGAGCAGAGACCACAGGGAGTTTAGCAGGCACGCGGTCAGCTTCATGGAAGATTGCGATACCTGCCTTCAGCAGGCGAGCGCCGCGGCGGCGCGTGCTGCGTCCTGTGTCGAGACTCAGACTGCGCTCGTCGATCAATGCTCGGAAGACTGGCGCACTTTGCGCGAAGGCGCTCGCCAATGCACCTTCGAGGCTGATGACTCCGCCGAGCAGAACACGCACATGCTCATCCTTGCCGTGCAACTTGCCGAGGAGCTTGGGCAGCTTGGCGCAGCCATTCCGGGCCAATCTCCCACCGAGCAGTCGACGTTGGCCGAGCAGCGCAGCTTGCTCGCAAAGAGTGCAGTCACCTGCGGGAATCAGACTGGGCTCGCCGAGCTGAAGCAGCTTCGGCCGCATATTCTGCGCTCTCTTGACGAGTTACTCGCATCCTGCACAGGCCGTGGACCCGCCTCGCGACGAGCGTCCACGGACGTTGCGTCACCGCTGCCCGACCTCTACTTCGGCAGCAGCAATATGAGGCTGAACGACGCCCACATCGACTCGCTCGGCCGCAGCACAGGACTGTTTACCACGCTGTTCGTTCTCTCTGACGGACCCGAGCCGACGTTCTACCGGACTGCCACCTCGCTGCGCCGAAGCAATGGGCAGCGTGCGGTGGGAACTCAACTGAATCCGCGCGGCATTGCCGCTCAGAAGCTTCTCCAGGGAGACTCCACCTATGGCTACGTGTACACGCTCGGCCTGCCGTTCCTCTGCGCCTACACTCCTATCCTGGATGCCACGGGAAAGGTCATTGGCGCAGCTTGTACAGGAACCTCCGTCAAGGAGGTCAATAATCCTCTTCTGCTGGCCGCAAGGGAGCTGGAGATCACCGAGTAAAAGCGGGTTAGCGGGATCGAGATATTTCTGCTGCGGAGCTCTGTCGTGGGTAAACCACAACGGCGAACGGTTGAGCCGTCGAGGCGCTCTTTTGCAAAGCCGACCGCGCAATCTGGACACTCCAGGCGTAGGGAGCAATCCTGCGGCGCCGTCTTTCGCTTAGGGGGAAGCGGGCAGTCGCAGAGTCTCGGGGATCCAGAACCAAAAGAGCGCGGCAAGTAGGAAGGCGGCAGCGCTGAGGATGAAGGCGGCTCCCAGGCCGTGCCGGTCGGCGAGCGAGCCTACAGCAAACGGCGCGATGGCCGAGGCGATGCGGCCGGTGTTGTAGGTGAAGCCCTGGGCGGTGGAGCGGATGCGCGTCTCGTAGATTTCAGCTGTGACCGTGGCGAAGCCGGTAAAGTAGCCGGTGGCGGCGAAGGCGAGGAACGGGGCGAGCAGGAAGAGGAACACGGGCGAGCGGAGGCGGCCGAAGAGCAGCATCAGCGCGGCGGCGGTAAGGAGATAGGCAACGTAGGTGGGCTTGCGGCCGAAGCGGTCGGCCAGGCCGCCAAAGGTGACATAGCCGAGCCACATGCCGAGCTGCATGAAGATGAGGATGGCGGTCATGGAGTGCGCCGGCAGGCCGATGCCGCCGCGGGCGAGCGGGAGGGAGAGATAGGCGGGCACCCACAGGTTGAAGCCCCACCAGGCGAAGAGGCAGCAGGCATTCATCGCGGTGAGGGCCAGGGTGAGGGCCAGGAGTGGCGGGCGGAAGAGGGAGGTAAAGGCAAGTGCGCCCTTGCGCCGGGGCACTTCGTGCTGTCCTCGAAAGCCCGCCACTTCGTGGGGTATTGGACCGCTTCGCGGTGAGGGCTGCAGGGCGCGCCAGGCTTCGGGCTCCTGTACGCCGCGGCGCATCCAAAGCGTCACTAGCGCGGGCAGGATGCCGACAAAGAAGACGCCGCGCCAGCCCCAGATGGGCAGGACGAGGAAGGCGACGAGGGCGGCGAGCGCGTAGCCGATGGCCCAGGAGGATTGCATGAGGCCGAGGGCCTTGGCGCGATGCTCGGCGGGGAAGGATTCCGAGACGAGCGAGGCTCCGGAGGCCCACTCGCCGCCCATGCCGAGGCCGAGCAGGATGCGGAAAATGGCAAGCTGGGCGACGTTCTGCGCGAGGCCGCAGGCGGCGGTGAAGACGGCGTAGAGCAGCACCGAGGCCATCAGGGCGCGGGTGCGTCCGAAGCGGTCCGCGATCAGGCCGAAGGCGAGACCGCCAACGGCGGCGGCGACGAGGGTGACGGAGCCGAGAATGCCGGCGGTGGACTTGGTCAGGTGCAGGTCGACAATGATAGAGGCGAGGACGAGCGAGTAGAGCATGACGTCGAAGCTGTCCAGCATCCAGCCTAGGGAGGCGGCGAGGAGGGCTTTCTTGGCAGAGGCTGGCGATTGCAAAAGCCACGACAACGACCAGAGCGGCCTAACGCCGGCCGGGCGCCACTTCATGGGGTATTCGACGCTTCGCGTGTCTTCTGTCATGGTTAGCCGAAGCCTCCGCCGCCGGGGGTTTCGATGCGGAGGCGGTCGCCGGGGTGGAGCTCAAGGCGGGCCTTCGAGGGGAGAAACTGCTCGGTGCCGTCGGCGTGAATGAGGGTGTTGCGGCCGCTCGCTCCGGGGGCTCCGCCCTGGGCGCCGTAGGGTTGCGACTCGCGGCGATCGGTGAGGAGGGTGGCGTTGGTTTCGGTGAGCACTTCGTACTCGCGGACGAGGCCTTCACCGCCCGAGAAAATGCCGCCGCCGCCACTTCCCTGTCGCAGCGCGTAGGTGGTGATACGGATGGGCAGAGCCTGTTCGAGGGCCTCGACGGGCGTATTGCGGGTGTTGGACATGTGGGTGTGGACGCCGCTCAGGCCGGGCAGCCCGTTGCGTCCGCCCATGCCTCCGCCGGCGGTTTCGTAGTAGGCGAAGGGCTTTCCGGTGCGAGGATCGGTCCCTCCGAGGGTGACGTTATTCATGGTGCCCTGGCTGGCGGCGGGGATGCGGTCGGGCAGGGCTTGGGCGAGTGCGCCGAGGACGACGTCGGTGATGCGCTGCGAGGTTTCGACGTTGCCGCCGGCGACGGCTGAGGGGTGCTGCGCGTTGACGACGGTGCCGGGTGGGGCGAGGACATGGATGGGGCGGGCGATGCCGTCGTTGTAGAGGACGTCTTCGGTGACCAGGCAGCGGAAGGCGTAGAAGGTGGCCGAGAGCGTGATGGCGAGGTTGGCGTTGACGCCGCCGGTGGTCTGCGGGTCGGTGCCGGTGAAGTCGACTTCGGCGGACTCGTCCGAGATGCGGATGGCGCACCGGATACGGACGGGCGTGGTGCTGAAGCCATCGTTGTCGAGAGCGTCGGCAAACTCGTAGGTGCCGTCGGGGATCGCGGCAATGGTGCGGCGGAGGACGCGTTCGGCGTAGTCCTGGGTGAGGGCGGCGTAGTGCGCGGTGCGCTTGTGGCCGTAGCGTCGGACGATGTCGAGCAGGCGCATGGCGCCGACTCGGTTGGCGGCGATCTGGGCGGTGAGGTCGCCTTCGCGCTCGTCGGGGGTGCGGACGTTGGCGAGAATGAGGGCGAGGATCTCGGCGTCAATTTTGCCGCGCTTGACGAGCTTGTTGGGCGGCAGGATGAGGCCTTCCTGGAAGATCTCGCGAGCGAGCGGCATGGAGCCGGGGCTCATGCCGCCGACGTCGGAGTGGTGGGCGCGGTTGGCGACGAAGAAGACGGGTGTCTTGTCGGTCGCCTTGAGGAAGACGGGCGTGACGAGGGTGATGTCGGGCAGATGGGTGCCGCCGCGGAAGGGGTCGTTGAGGATGACGGTGTCGCCGGGTTCCATGCGGACGTGATCGATGGCGGCGCGGACGGAGAGGGGCATGGCGCCGAGGTGGACGGGGAGGTGGTCGCCCTGGGCGATGGTGTGGCCTTGGGCGTCGTAGAGGGCGCAGGAGTAATCCAGGCGCTCCTTGATGTTGGGCGAGAAGCCGGTACGGCAGAGGGTGACGCCCATCTCCTCGGCGATGGAGACGAAGAAGTTCTTGAAGATTTCGAACTCGATGGGATCAGGACGCATGGGGCTTCCTTTGCCGGGGGGCGTGGGTGGCGACCAGCGTACCGGCGGCGTCAATCGTCCAGTGCCAGGCGGGCGGGATGACGTTGGTGGATTGACCGGTGATGAGGAGGGCCGGGCCTTCGCCGTGGTGGCCGGGCGCGAGCTGGTCGCGGCGGAAGAGCGGGGTGGGCAGGGTGCGCTTGCCGAAGATGGCCGGGCGGAGGGAGGTGGGCGAGGGTGCGGGGATGGGCTCGATGGGGGCGTGGAGCTGGACGAGCGCGGGCTTGTCGGTACGGCCGGTGGCTTTGAGGCGAAGCTGGACGATCTCGGTGGGGCGGGCGGGGTTGGCGTAGCCGTAGAGTTTGGCGTGGGCGCGGTGGAAAGCCTCGGGGTAGTCCGGCGTGAAGGGGATGGGGATCTCGTACGCCTGGCCGCGGTAGCGCATGTCGAGCGAGGGCTCAAGCAGGATGTCGATGATGTTGAAGCCCTCGGCCCCGAGGTCAGCGTAGGCGCGTTCGGTCAAGGGAGCGAGCGCGTGCTGAAGCTCGTGCTCCGTTATGGAGGTGGTGGGCTTGAGGATGGAGGCGGAGTAGTCCTTGGTGACGTCGGCGAGCAGCATTCCGAGGGCGGAGAGGACTCCGGAGTGCTCGGGGATGAGCACGGTGGAGATGTCGAGCGCGTGGGCGAGTGCGCAGGCGTGGAGGCCGCCGGCGCCTCCGAAGGCGAGCAGGGCGAAGTCGCGGGGATCGTGTCCGCGCTGCACGCTGACGGTGCGGATGGCTCGCTCCATGTTGGAGTTGGCGATGCGGACGATGCCTTCGGCGAGCGTGCGCTCGGTGAGGTTGAGCTTCGCGGCGAGTTCCTTGGCGAGGGCGCGGGTGCGGTCGAGGTCGAGCGCCATGCGGCCGCCTAGAAAGTAGACGGGGTCGAGCCGGCCGAGGAGCAGGTTGGCGTCGGTGACGGTGAGCTCGGAACCTTTGCCGTAGCAGGCGGGGCCGGGGTCGGCGCCGGCGGAGCGTGGGCCGACGCGCAGGCTGCCGCCGGAGTCCAGCCAGGCGATGGAACCGCCGCCGGCGCCGACGGTGTGGATGTCGAGCACGGGCAGGCGCACGGGGAAGTCGCCGACGATGGAGTCGACGGTGGTGCCGATGGCGCCGTCGATGAGGCTGACGTCGGTCGAAGTCCCGCCCATATCAAAGGTGATGAGGCGGGTGAAGCCGGACGCGGCGCCCACGGCCTGCGCGCCGACGACGCCGGCGGCGGGGCCGGAAAGGATGGTCTGCACGGCGGCGCGGCTGGCGTGCGCGGCGGAGATGCTGCCGCCGTTCGATTGCATGATGCGCAGCCCGGTGTCTGCCGCGAGACCTTCCGCCAGGCGGGAGAGATAGCTGGCCATCAGCGGCGTGACGTAGGCGTTGACGGTCGTGGTCGACCAGCGCTCAAACTCGCGGTACTCGGGCAGGATCTCGTGCGAGGCGGAGACTGTGAACCCGGCGGCGCGCAGGGCTTCGGCGAGGACGCGCTCGTGAGCGGGATTGGCGTAGGAGTGGAGCAGGCAGACGGCGACGGACTCGGCCTGGGCGGCGTGGAGAGCCTCGATGAGGCGCGGGAGGTCCGCGGAGTCTAGTGGGATGAGTACGGAGCCATCCGCGGCCAGGCGCTCTTGCACGCCGAAGGTAAGGCCGGGCTCGATCAAGGGTCTGCGCCCTTCGACCATGAAGTTGTAAAGCTCGGCGCGGGTCTGCCGGCCGATGAGCAAAATGTCCTCGAAGCCGGCCGTGGTGATGAGGGCTACGCGGGCACCCTTGCGTTCGAGCAGGGCGTTGGTCGCGACGGTCGAGCCGTGGGTGAGTTCCAGAGGCCCATTCGGTTCCGTGGCGGTCCCACTCATCGCGATAGGGTCGCGATGAATGGGGCACAGAGTGTCGATCTCGCGGATGCCGGCGAGGATGGCGCGCGAGGGATCGTCGGGCGTGGAGCGGACTTTGTGGACTGTGATGCCCTGCTCGTCGACGCGGACGAGATCGGTGAAGGTGCCTCCGGTGTCGACTCCGATGCGGCTCATTCGGGGAACCGCTGGCGGATCATGACGGTGCGGTCAAGGGCGTCCGAGGCTTCGAGGACCTTCAGGCGGAGGTCGGGGTCAGGGGTATGGGCGGCGAGCCAGGCGTGGACCGCGGCCTGCGCTTCGGGGCTGTGCTGGCCGTCCAGGAAGGCCGAGAGCCAGGCGCCGAGGAAGAAGATCTTGCGGGTGCGCTTGATCTCGGGCAGGGCGTCGAGCGCGCGGGTGAGATAGGGCTCGGTAAGCGCGGCCTGGTTCCAGCTGTTGAAGGGGCGCAGGGATTGGGTGAGCCAGTCTTCCTGGATGCCGCTGGTCGTGCTTAGGTAATCGGCGAAGTAGCGGGATTTGGTGGCAGGGTCGGGTGTGCCGGCCTGGATGGCAAACGCGTACTTCTGGCCTTCGCCGGAGTGGTCTTTGGCTTTCTCGGCGGCGAAGAGTGTGGCCGCCTCGGGATCGCGCTTGTCCAGGTCTAGGGCGATGAGATGACCGATTAGGTTCCAGCGGTCGAGCGGCTTGAGCGGCATGCCTTCGATGGTCAGCGAACCGTTGAGGAGAGACTTGAGCTGCGCGAGCGCTTGCGGAGTCTCGGCAATGTTGGTGAAGGTCCGGAAGTGAACGATCCGCAGATTGAGCGTGGAGGCGTGGAGCATGCGATCGGCGACGACCCGCTCGGCTTGCGGCGCGTAGGTTGCCCTGCCATGGTCAGACAGGTAGGCGTGGAGCGCGGTGGCGATGCGGTTGCCCTGGATGCGGGCGAGGGACTCGTCGGTCACAGTGGGCAGCGACTGAAGTGCGAGCTGGACGTAGCTGCCGGGTGCGGACTGGGCTACATGCACGTTCTCCCATAACGCTCCCCAGAGCTGGGAGCGGAGCAGTGGGTCTGGAACCCAGGTCTCAGAAGCGAGACCTGGGGCACCCGGATTGGTGTTTGCGACCAGAGTGTGGCGCACGGGATCTTCGCTGGTCTGGTCCAGCAGGAAGCGGCCGTACGCCTGGTCGCCTGCGTTGGCGAACACGTACTGCGGGCATCGCTTCCCGAGCGCCGAAGCGACCCGCATCTGCGGGGAGGACCAGGCTGTCGTCAGGATCTCAGGCGCACGAGTCGGATAGGCGAGTAGAAGCTGATTCGAGATCGGCCAGGTTGCGCCGGTCTTGAGCACATCCTGCTGGGTAATGGAAAAGCTTGTGATCTTATTGCCTTCGCAGGACCAGGCAACGTTCACCTGCGGCATGCCGCGCTGCAGGATCCAGGCCCTGGCCCAGGCCTGTACGTCCTTGTGCTGGCCGAGCTGATCGCCGGCAGATTCAAACGCGCCCACGAGGTCGGCCCACTGCGCGTTGGCATAGGCGTGCTGCTTCAGGTAGAGGCGCAGGCCGTTGCGGAAGGCATCTTCGCCGAGGAAGAAGTTGAGTTGCTTGAGGACCGCGGGGGCCTTCTGGTAGACGATGGCGCCGTAAGCGGATTTAGCGTCGAGGAGGTTGGGAATGTTCTGGTAGATGGGCGTGGTGCCCTGGGTCTCGTCGATGCCGTAGGCGGAGGGCTTGATGTCTTCGTAGAAGTGTTTCCAGGGCTGTGACGCAGGTTCGAGCTCGGCGAGCGCCTTATACGCCATGTACTGCGCGAAGCCTTCCTTGAGCCAGAGATCGTCGAACCAGCGCATCGTGACGAGGTCCCCGAACCACTGGTGGCAGGTCTCATGCAGCACCAGCGTGTTGCGGCGGAAGTAGTCGCTCGCGGTGGGCGCGGTGCGGAAGAGGACGCCGTCTTCGTTGAGGAACGTGGCGCCTGCGTGCTCCATGCCGCCAAAGGGAAAGCCGGGAATCAGCACGAGATCGTACTTGGGAAACGGGAACGGCTGGGCGAAATAGCTGCTGAGGTAGGCGATGCCGCGGGCAGCCATCTGCTGCACTTGCGGAGCCTCGGTTTGGGCGCGGGCGAGTTGCGATTTGCGAACGAAGACGGCAGGCTCGCCTGGAGCGTGGCCGGGAAGCCGCTGCCAAGGGCCGGCGGTGAAGGCGAAGAGGTAGGTGCTGATGGGACGGGTCTCTTCGAAGCTGGTCGAGGCGGTCTGGCCGTTGGCACTGGTGATCCCCCCGGTGTTGCTGACAACCTGCCAATCGGGCGGTGCGGAAACATCCAGCTTGAACTTCGCCTTGAGATCCGGCTGATCGAAGCATGGAAAGGCCATGCTTGCGTCCATCGGCACGAAGAGCGTGTAGAGATACTCATTGCCATCATCGCGGTCGGTGTAGCGGGTGAAGGCCTTTCCCGCGGCGGCGACGTTGCTCGCAAAGCTCAGCTTGAGCTCATTCGAGCCATGAACCAGCCTTGCGCCGGGCAGAGTGAGATGACCGTTCAGCAGCGCAATGGGAATCGATTGACCGTTGAGCTGTGCGGAGGAGAGCGTACCATCGCGATAGTCGAGCGCAAGATCGCCCGTGCCGCTGTCGAGAAAGGTAAGGGTCTCCTGGCCTGGGACGGCCGGCGCGTGCGGCTGAAGCGCAAAGGAAAGCGCGTAATGCAAATCAGAAAGACGCGCGGCACGGGAGTTTGCAAGCTCGCGCGAAACTCCTGGACCAACCGCAGCGGCGTGCGCTTCCGCCGTGCTAAGACTGTCGAGACTCATCAGGCACAGCATAAAGCAGAGCCTTGCCGGGAAAGCCCAACGTGCATGGTGCATCCGTG
Organism: uncultured Acidobacteriaceae bacterium; assembly: GCA_964245195.1. Classification (GTDB taxonomy): domain Bacteria; phylum Acidobacteriota; class Terriglobia; order Terriglobales; family Acidobacteriaceae; genus Edaphobacter. Next base: position 92,207 of record CAXTLR010000004.1, read on the forward strand.
CCATGAACTCCTTTGATTTGCAGACCTTCATGGTACTTGAAGCGAATCCAGGAAAGCCGTCCGGGTATAAAATCCACGTATGATCGATGGCGTGGAAGACAAGTCGTCCGGGACGCCCGAAGAAGCTTCCGTAGCTGTGCCGACGGCGGCGGAGCAGCGCGCGCAGAGCCGGGCCAGCGCCGCGGAGCTGCAGGGCAACCGGCTAGCGGACGCGGAACGCAAACGCCTGCGGCAGGCCCTGGAGTTGCAGCGGGAACGCGTACTCTCGGAGCGAACGTCGAACCCGCATCGGCGCACGGCGCTTGAGAACGCCCTGGCCGATCTTGAAGAGAAGCTGGGCGAGCTCGGCTGGACCGTTCATCTTTAGCCCCAACAACACATCGCTGCGAGTGCAACCATGGTAACGAGTTCTGCAAGCCGCGGCCGGATCCTACTGACACGGATCGCTCTTCTTTTTTTTGTGTCAGCGTCGGCGTACGCGCAGTCGGCTCCCAGGCGCTTTCCTTCTCCACATGGCAAATACGTGATTGAGACGATGGTCCGCGACCCGGGAGGCGTAGGTGCGCCGCAAACAATTGTGAGCCTGCGTCGATCGCGCAACAAGGTGGCAACCTACCAGGACAACATTCTGGTGGTCGACGGCGAACATCCCGTCGCCGTGAAGTGGGAACCTGGGGACTCGCTGACGGTGACCATTACCTGTGAAAGCTGCGACCTTGATGGAGCGGTGCTGAGAGTAGGCAAGGTCGAAGATGTTGCCATCTTTTACCGGACGCACGCGCCGGAGCCGAAGCAAACTCCCGCTCCGGAAGCGAAGCCTCCCGCCTAGCCGGAAGGCCGGTTTCCGGGCGCTAAACCTACCTGGTTCTACCGAAGCGGTAGACGACGCCGACGTTCAAACCCTTGCTGTTCTGTATGGTTCCACCAAAGGTGGAGCCCAGGTACGTGGGCGTGACCCGGACAGCGACGTTGGGGAAGAGGTTGTAATCGAAGTTGAGGCCGGCGGAGAAGGCGGCAGCGTAGTCTCCTGGCCAGACGCCAATCTGGGCCGCGGTCAGGCCTTTGGAGTCTCCGGCAAACTTGCCGAGCGTGACACCCCCTTCGACGAAGGCCGCGAGACCAAACTTCTCCTGCGCGACCAAGCGGTAGCTCGGGCCTGCCATGAAGTTGTACTCGGAGATCTCGGGATTGAAGGTCAGAACGTTGCCGCTGGGAAGCAGGTTGCCAATCTTGGCTTGGCCGTAACCGCCGCGCACTTCGCCGAGCACGCCCAGCCGGGGGTTGAGCGCGTAAAGCGTCGAGGCCCAGAAGGTGACTTCGTTGTTTTGCTGGAGGTACTGTCCGCTGCGATAGCGCTCGTAGCCTCCGCCGCCGGCAACCTCGTAGCGATGTCCGTAAGTATTGGCGATGGTGCGGGCGATACGCGCCTTGCGGTTTGCGCTCGACTCGCGGCGCGGACGGCGCGTGCTCTGCGCGGGCGCAGCAATAGTGGCAGCGAAGAAGGCGACCAGCGCCGTGGAAGATAAAAGCAGCTTCGAAGCCGAGCGGAAGCCAACTGTTCGCGACGAACCCAAAATCAACGTGTTTACTCCTGACCTGCTGTGTGGCGCCTGGAGCATGCGGCTCGCTGCGGAGAAGTGTCCGGCGACAGCTGCATGCGTATCTTCTATTAGAACACCGCTCGCGGCTTCCCGGCGCGAGCGAACCCTCGACAGGAAACACGATGGCGACTCGACGTAAGGCGCAGTATCCCCTGGAAAGACGTTCGAGCAGCCGCTTTGTCGCGTTCGGGCTCGGTGTCGTTTGCACCCTGGCGCTGCTGCTTGCAGGAGGAGCGGCGTATCTGCGCTACGGCCATCCTCCGGTGGCGGTGGCTGACCCGGCGTTTCCGATGGAGGCGAAGATCGTCCACATTCCGCTAAAAGCGCGTGTTGCCCGCGAGATCAAGCAGCCTCCGTTCGGCATCAGCGAAGATGTTTTCGAAACCGGGGCGAAGGTGTATGAGAAGAGCTGCGCGGGCTGTCATGGCTCGCCCGGCCATGACAGCCCGTATGCCAGGTGGATGTATCCGGCTGCGCCGCAACTCTGGAAGCGGCACGGGACGGTGGTGGGCGTGTCAGACGATGAACCCGGCGAGACGTACTGGAAGGTGAGCCAGGGCATCCGGCTGAGCGGCATGCCGGCCTTCGGACATCTCTACAGCGAAGCGCAGATGTGGGACGTGGCGCTGCTGCTGAAGGACGCGGATCAGCCGCTGCCTGAGCCGGTCGAGCGCATTCTTGCCGGCGGAAATCGACCGTCCTCCGATCGCACCGCGCACTGACGCGGCTATGCCACAAAGAAAGGATTGCCAACTGTATTTGATTAGGCTTACTATCCGTTTCGCTCGGTACAGTCTGAGGGCTTGCAGACGCGCCAGAGAGTTGGTGTGAACCCAGCGATGGGCTGCAGTGTCGCGCTTGCGCGCTTTTCTTGCGAGCGGTGCTGCGGCAATCCTGAGGGAACACAGAGTTCGGCTGTACGAACGCATGACGGAGCACGATGAACCGCCAGCGTATTTCCTTGGAGCGAATCATGGCTTGGTACGCGTATTGCATCGCTGAACGTCAATCGTTCCCAGAACTCAACCGCCATCGTCGTCCGACGCCCCTGAACGCAGTCAACGGGCTGTTCGGCAACCAAACTTTCCTCTTTCCCGCGGGCGATCTCGCTGTAATCGTCTCCGAGCATGCGCAGGACGACAGCGATCGCTTCGATCAGCAAGCCTCGAAAGACCATGCCCGCGTCATCTCAGAGTGCTTCCATTTATCGACCGTACTTCCCTTCCGTTTCGGTACGACGTTCGCCGATGACGAAAGTCTGCGACGTTCCGTGCGTTCGAACCAAAAGCATTTTCTGGCCAATGTAGAACGCCTGCGCGGCAAGGCGGAGATGCACCTGAAGGTTTTGGTCGACGATACCTGTCCCGGAACATCCGCGCGAGACATGACGGTAGGCCAACAGTACCTGACCAGCCTGCGCGAGAGCGCGAGCCGCCAGCGGGAGCGGCAATCGAAGGCGCGCGCGCTCTCGGTCCAGATGAACCGCATGTTCCTTCCGCTTGCCGAAGAAATTAGTTGCAAGCGCATGGACTCCGGCAAAATGCTTCTGGACATTGCGCACCTAATCGAAAACAAGACGGTGGCGCGTTACCAGAACAAGTACTCATCCGCCACGCAGGAGCTGAAGGAGTGCCGGTTACAGCTCTCCGGACCCTGGCCGCCGTACCATTTTGTGCAGCGCCACTCTGCCGCACACGCAAGCCATGCCTAGGCTCCCGCACTATGGATCGAGATGCAGGGAGGAGGCTCTGTCGGCTATCGCCGTACAAGCGCTAGGTACAGGCAACGTTTCTCCCAATGCGGCTCGGTTTCCGCGAAACGATTTGCCGCATGTACAACATTTGTGGTAAACGCTGTTGTGCTTTCGTGTTAGTGTCAGAGTACGTGAGGAGGACGTTGCCTTTCCTCACGACTTAGCTGGCACGAGGTCCCCTTCCATGCGTCATCCTGGCACTCTTCTTTTGGCCGCAGCTGCGTCCCTGCTCTCGTCGGTCAGTGCGCACGCCGCCACACTCGACACGTTCACACTGACGCCCACCGCAGGTGGGGCTGCTATCACCTTTCAGCTTCCCGCTTCTCCGACGACGCTGACCGTTGATCCAGACGGTATTGACTTCCAGATTTATAGTGTGACCACAAGCGCCGGTACCGACAATGTGCTGCTCTTCGGTATGGGCGACTTCGGAGGCCTGGAAATCGAGACGCCTCAGAATGTGGCGCTTGTGAATCTTTACGGCCCCCAGGTCTTTACCGGGACAGCTGCCGATCCGACCTTCCTAGCGGGAACGTACACGCTTACCGATCCGACTACCGGAGCGGCGGTGGACAGTCTGACCGTGGCACCGTTGGCCTCCGCGGTAGTCACCCCGGAGCCCTCATCGCTTCTCCTGCTGGGCACCGGAGCTCTCGGCGTGCTTGGCGCGGCACGACGTCGCTTTACGCGCTAGCCCAGGTACCAGGCCCCATTGCATGCGAAAGCCCCTCCTTGCGAGGGGCTTTTTGGCGTTCCGCACGCAAGCCTTACACGAAAGTTGAAGAGGCTCTTGTCACGAGGGGGATATCGGACACCAGGTGGACTGACGACACTGACCTTGCACCAAAGCTGTTCCGGCACGTTCCTTGGTTGAACGACCACACACGCTGTGGCTTGAGGTATGTTTTATGCGGTTCTTGCTTTCTCTCTTCGCAGCTGTTTCTCTGCTTTTCCCATTGACGGTCCACGCCTCTACCGTCGACAGCTTCACCCTGACCGGCAACAACGATGGCAGCGTGATCACCTTTCAGCTTGCCGCGACTCCGACTTCACCGATCGTGAACGAGGGAGGATTTGAGTTGGACAACGTTGCCACCAGCGAGGGCCTGCGAACCATTCTGTTCTTCGATACAGCCAACGGAGGCGGTCTGAGTCTGAGCGGCAGTGGACTCCCCTACGGTCCCCAGCTGTTCAGCGGAACGGACGCAAATCCGACGTTTCTCCTGAACACCTTTCAGCTCTCCAACAACCCTAACCTGACGACCAACGACTATACCTTGCAGGTGGACGCGACACCGGAGCCGTCTTCTCTGCTGATGCTTGGCACGGGCGTGCTCGCTGTGGCCGGTGTCCTGCGCCGAAGGATCACTGTCCAGAACGAATCAGATCTTGCTATGCAGCTCACCCAGTAAACGTCATTCTGGCGAAGTTCGTGAACTAAGCCGCGAACCTACCAGCGCTTGAGCAGCGATGCAAAAAGCGGAGCCAGCCATGCGGTAATCAGGCCATTGAGGCCAATGGCAACCGCCGCAAAGGCCGCCGAGAGCGGGTGCTGGTCGATGACGCGCGAGGCGCCGACTCCGCTTCCCGCGGTCCCGGCCGCCAGGCCGATCGCGCTGGGGTCGCTGACCTGAATCCAGCGAAGGACACCGTTGATCGAGACCGCGACCAGAATGCCTGCAAGAATGGCCAGCACCGCGACCAGCGAGGGAATGGCGCCAATACTCTGCGCAATCTCGAGCGCAATCGGCGTGGTGAGCGACTTGGGGAGCATCGAAAGTGCCAGCACCTGGCTTCCGCCGAAGACCCGTACCAGCGCATAGCCGGAGACCATGCTCGTCACTGAGCCCGCGAGGATTGCCAACAGCATCGGCCAGAGGTTACGACGAATATGTTCGATTGCGCTGACCAGCGGGATGGCCAGCGCCACGGTCGCCGGTCCGAGCAGAAAGTGCAGGAGCTGCGCGCCGGCGAAGTAAGTCGCATACGGCATGTGCAGAGCCCGCAGCGTGAGAGCGATGATAAGGATCGCAAGCAGCACCGGATTTGCCAGCGGCCATCTGGTGCGCCGCTGCACGGCAATGCCCGCGAGGTAAGTCCCGATGGTCAGCGACAAGGGAAAGACCGGAGTGGCCGAGCAGAGTTGCTCCAGGGCCTTCCAGGCCGGCGTCAAAGCGCGCTCAGCTTGCTGTTTCGGCGCTGAAGCGAGCTCATCACCCAGGCTGTTGCGCAGAGAGAAATGAGCGTGGAGCCGACCAGGCCGATCGTAAGGGGTAGCCACGAAGAACGTAGCAGGGCGAGATCGACGACGATGCCTACACCGGCTGGCACGAAGAGCAGCCCAAGTACACGGAGCAAACCGTTCGCTACGCGGTACAGGTCGTCATGCGGCTGCTTGCGGCGAAGTAAGAGCCAGAGCGCAAGCAACGCCATTCCAATCACAGGTCCGGGAAGCTGACTTCGCGTGACGGCTTTCACTGCCAGGCCTGCAAACTGGAAAAGTAAGAGCGTACAAAAGCCACGAAGGATTGGCATGCTTCGAGCATAGACCATGCGCTGCCCGGTCAAGCCTTATAGTCCAGGGCGCAAGATGGGCTCGCGCGTCCATCGTCCGAATCGGATTCTTGCATTTGCCTGGGCGTACGCTTCCGCATACGTTGAGGAGGAAGAGAGTTGTTTTCGAGGCAGACAGCACGAGCTGCTTTCCTCGCGTCAACCCAGGCTTCACTGACCTCGTAACAAAAGGAGTGCCCATGACCAACGTATCCACGACCCTCTCCAGCACCGTCTCTGAACAGCAGATGTCCCTCGGTGGCCGTTCGTACCGGGGCGCCGCGGACGAGCAGCCGGCAACCAAGAAGATGGCTTTTTCGGCGCACTCTGCGCTGTGTGCCTGCGCAGGCTGTTTTCCTGATCCAATCGCGTAAGCGAAGCTGGTTGCGCCTCAGTCAGGAGATACGGCCGCTCCCGGGGCAGTAGAGACCACTTCGTATTATGAGTCTGATGAAGTGTCTTCTTGCACGGTTGGGGCTGGTTTGACCGAAGCGTTCTTTGGTGTCCACGCCTTGCGCTTCGGAAGCTCGTCCACAAGGGGCGCGGTGATGACGGGCATCTCAGACGAAGATTGCTCCGGACCCGGAGGCGGTGAGTCTGGCGCAGGCTGCTTTGGTGTCCAGGCCTTGCGCTTCGGGGTTTCGGCCGCCGCAGGTGGCGCTACGACGGAGGGCAGCTCGGGCGAACTCTGTTCCGGGCTTGGAACCTCTGAGTTAGAGGCTGCCTGTTTGGGCGTCCAGGCCTTGCGCTTTGGCGCTGAAATTGTCGCGGGAGGTGCCTCCGGCTCGGCGACAGGAGCTTCCACAACTGCGGCCAACTGCGGCGGCTGCGAGGCAGGCTTTGGAGCCCACTTCTTGCGCGTTCCTTGCTCTGCCGGCACCGCAGCCTCAACCTTCTCGGGAACAAGGACGGGCGCTGCAACCGACTGCATTGAGAGCTTTGTAGCCTGGAGAGGAGTCAGCACAATGGCTGGCTCTTCGAGAACTGGCTGCTCCTTGGGAAGAGGCGTCAGCGGAGTGGGACGTACGCCGGCGCGCCGCTGCACTCCCTCAAGCAGAAGCTCTGCTACGTCGCGTACCGCGATGGCGGCCGTGCCCTTGCCGGGCGTACTCTCGAGCATGCTCTTGCAGAACGGACAGCCTACCGCCAGCACTTTGTCGCTAGCGTCGGCAAGCGTTTGCTGAGCCTCGCGATAGCGGTTGTCCGAGATCCTCTCCGCGCCTTCTTCCTCTTCCTTCCAGAACTGCGCGCCGCCGGCCCCGCAGCAGAACGAGTTCTCGCGGTTGCGGGGCAGCTCGACGGTTGTGTTGCTGAGGATGTTAAGCAGGTTGCGGGGCGCCTCGTAAACTCCGTTGTGCCGGCCGAGGTAACAGGGATCGTGATAAGCCACGGTGGCCGGCGCGGAGTCCGCCACCAGCTTGCCGCTCTTGACCAGCGTCTCCAGATACTCCGTGTGGTGCATCACCTTGTAGTCGCCGCCGAGCTGCTTGTACTCCTTGCCGACGCTATTCATGCAGTGCGGGCAGGTAGCGACGATCAGCTTCGGCTTCACCTCGTTCAGGGTGGCGACGTTGGTGTCCGCAAGCTGGCGGTACAGGTACTCATTGCCGCCCCGGCGTGCGCTGTCTCCTGTACAACACTCGCGTTTGCCCAGCACGGCAAAGTCGACACCGGCATGGTCCAGCAGCTGCACGAACGCGCGCGCGGTCTTCTGCGACTGCGGATCGTAGCTGGCCGCGCAGCCTACCCAGAACAGCACATCGGGTTCCGGATTGTGGTCCGTGGTCTTCACGTTCAGGCCTTCGGCCCAGTCGAGACGCTTGTCCTGGCTAATGCCCCATGGATTCTGGTTGCGCTCCATGCCGCGGAACGCGCTCTGCAGCTGCGCAGGAAACTCCCCCTCAATCATGACCTGCTGCCGCCGAATGTCGACGATGTCCAGCATCGGCTCATCGCCTACCGGGCAGATATCGATGCAGGCGCCGCAGGTCGTGCAGGCCCACGCGGCCTCAAGCGACAAGGCAAAGCTGAGCAAGGGATTGGGGCTTGGCTGGCCGCGTTCAAACGCTGGCAGATGCTTAGCGATTTCGTTCAGTTCCATGCGCTTATTAATCTCAAGCGCGGAGGGCGAAAGGCTCTTGCCGGTAGCGGTCGCGGGACACACATCCTGGCAGCGGTTGCACTGAATACACGCGTAGGCGTCGAGCAGCCGCGGCCAGGCGAGGTCTTCGAGCTTCTCCGCGCCGAGCTGTGGCGACTCCGCTTCCATATCAAGCTCAACCGCGGGCAAGACGCCGGAAGCGACAGGCCGCGCTACCAGGTACTTCAGCGGAGCCATGAAGATGTGGATGTGCTTGGAATAAGGGAAATACACCAGGAACGCCAGCACGCTGCCCAGCGCGCCCCAGTAGCCGAAGATTCGCCAGGCCATGGCATTCTGGGGCGTGAACAGGTGCGACAGCAGCGTCGCGAAGGGGGCAAACCGGTCCGCACCCTCCATCCGAATCTTCGCGCCGGCACCCACGGCACGGCTCCCTACGTGAAAGAGGATGAAGGTCGAGACGACGATGGAGTCGAGCGTGATGTACTTCTGCTTGACGTCCGGGTGCAGCACCGTGCGCTCGTTGAAGCGGAAGTCTCGACGGCTCGGAAGCAGGAAGCGGCGGATGACCAGAGCGATCACGCCGATCAAGACCAGCGCGCTGAGAACGTCCGCGCATAGGACGTAAAGCTGTCCCGCTAACCCGAGCGATGCAAAGGAGAGCGGCACGAAGCCGTCAATCGCATCGACCAGGTTGACCAGCAGATAAAACGTAAATCCGTAAAAAATAAACGAGTGAAAGAAGCTGATGACGGGTCGCTTGCGAAAGGTTCGGCTTTGCGTCAGGGTCGTGCTGAGCGCGTACCAGATGCGCCGGGGCAGATTGTTCCAACGAGCGTCGGTGTCTGCCCGGCCGGCGGCAATGCGGCGGTAGAGCCGATAGAAGCCGCGCGCGCCGAGTGCGCCGGTGATTACAGCGAAGAGGAGGAACAGCAGTTTTTGCGCAAAAGGAAGCATCGGGTGAACCTGCTGTTCTTATATCGGTCTAGGCGGAGGCCTTCAGTTCACGAATCAGCGCGGGAACAATCTCTTTCACATCGCCGACAATGCCGTAGTCGGTTTCCTTGAAGATCGGAGCCTCCGCATCCTTGTTGATGGCCACGATGCACTTGCTCTTGCCCATGCCGGAGAGATGCTGCACCGCGCCCGAAATCCCAATGGCAAAGTAAACCTTGGGCTGGACGGTCTTACCGGTCTGCCCCACCTGCTCAGAGTAGGGACGCCATCCCGCATCGACCACCGCGCGAGTCGACCCAACCGCCGCGCCCATCTGGTCGGCGAGACCTTCTACCATCTCGGCAAAGCCCTCCGGACTGCCGACTCCGCGACCTCCCGCGACGATGATTTCCGCATCGGCCAACGAGACGCGCTCGCTCTTCTCGGTGTTGCGTCCGGTCACGCTCAGTCGGCGCGCGGGCAAGTCCACTTCAGCATCGTACTGCTCCGCGACTTCTGCCTTCGGAGCAGCAGAGTCGAAGGCTCCGGGCTTGATCGTTACTACAATCACCGGACCTTCGGCAGAGACACGCTCCGTGACCCGGGCGAGAAACGTGTAGTGCTCGGCGATCAGCGAACCACCCTCGTCTTTGAGGCTGATCGCGTCTTCGATGAGCGGAGCGTCCAGCTTGACCGCGACGCGCGGGGCATACTCGCGCCCGCTGCGACTCCCGCCAAGAAGGATCGTGTGGGCTTCGCCCTCGGACGCAATCTGCGCGATGGCCGCGGCCCAAAGCTCGGCGTCGTACTCCGCCAGCGCCGGCGTGTCCACCACAAGCACCTGGTCGCCGAGCGTCGCGGCTTGAGTGGCAACATTGGCAACACCGCTGCCCAGCACCAGCAGGGTGATCGGGCCCTCGCGGCCCATCATGCGCGCGGCCTGCACCATCTCGAACGTACTCTTGCTCAGCTTGCCGTCGTGCTGTTCCACTGCCACCAGAATCATGCGATTACCCTCGCTTCCGTGCGCAGCAGGTTGGCCAGCTGCCTAGCTGCCTGCTCTGCATCCTTGCCGTCGAGCATGGTGCGCCGACGCTCCTTCACCTGCACCTGCGCACCGATGATCTTGAGTCTCGACTGGACCGCGTAGGTCGCCAGAGCGTCGCGGCGCAGCTCCTTTTTTCTTGCCTTCATGATGTTGGGCAAGGTGGGATAGCGCGGATCGTTGAGCCCTTGCTGGGTAGTGACCACGGCCGGCAGCGGCAGCGTGAATGTCTCGCTGCCTGCATCCACATCGTGGGTGCCCGTAATTTGCTCGCCTGCCAGCGTCAATGCATTGGTCCAGGTTGCCTGCGCCCAGCCGAGCCGAGCCGCCGTTGCCGGCCCTAGGCCGTGGCTGTCCCAGTCCGCCTGCTGGCCGCCGCAAAAGATCAGGTCGATCGCTTCGGCCTTGGCAATCTGCGCGATCACGCTGCTGGTCGCCATCACGTCGAGCCCAGCTTCAGCCTCGACCAGGATAGCTCGGTCCGCACCCATGGCCAGCGCACTGCGCAAGGCCTCTTCCGACCGCGCCGGACCGATGGCCAGCACGACGACCTCGACGCCTGTCCCTGCTTCACGCAGCCGTAAAGCCTGTTCGACACCGTACTCGTCCATGGTGTCGATGACCAGCTTGCTGCCGGACAGATCCACTTTGCCATCCTTCACTTTTACGCTCTCTTCGGCATCCAGAACCTGCCGAATCACGGCCAAAATACGCATGCTACAACTCCCACTTAGTTCTGAAGATTTTCAAAGATGCCCGCCGCACCCTGGCCGCCGCCGACACACATTGTCACCATGCCGTACTTCGATTTGCGCCGCTTCATCTCGCGCGCCAGCGTCGCGGTTAGCTTGGTACCTGTACAGCCGAGCGGATGTCCCAAGGCGATGGCGCCTCCGTTGACATTTACCTTCTCCGGATCGATACCGAGCGTTTTGAGGATGGCGAGCGACTGCGTGGCAAAGGCCTCGTTCAACTCAATCAGATCGATGTCTTCAAGCTTCAGGCCAGCCAGCTTGAGAGCCTTTGGAATCGCATAAATGGGGCCGATGCCCATCTCCTCCGGCAGGCAGCCCGCATAGGCAAAGGCGACGAAGCGCATCAACGGCTCGGCCCCGATCTCTCTCGCGCGCGTCTCCGACATGACGACGGCCGCGGCCGCACCGTCCGATGTCTGGGAGCTGTTGCCGGCAGTCACAATGCCGTTGATCTGAAACGCCGCGCGCAGCTTGCTCAGCGCAGCGAGAGACGTATCCGCGCGCGGACCTTCGTCCACCTTGAACACAGTCTCTTTGTTGTGCGTAGCTCCGCTCTCTTCCGTGGTCGTTGAGGTTACCGGCACGGGAACGATCTCGTCCTCAAAGCGTCCTGCAGCGATGGCGGCCAGCGCCTTCTCGTGACTGCGCACGGCGAATTGATCGCACTCCTCCCGCTTGATCCCGTAGTGTGTTGCGACCCGCTCGGCGGTAAGTCCCATGGACATGTAGGCCTGCGGATGGTTGTCGATCAGCCACGGATTGATGGTGATCTTGTTGCCTCCCATCGGCAGGTACGACATGGACTCCGCGCCTCCAGCCACGAGCACATCGCCGCCGCCACCGCGAATCCGCTCCGCCGCCAGCGCAATTGTCTGCAGCCCGGACGCGCAGTAACGGTTGACCGTCATCGCCGCTGCTTCGATCGGCAGGCCGGCGCGCAACGAGATAAGCCGCGCTACATTCTGGCCCTGTTCCGCCTCCGGCATAGCGCAGCCGATGATCACGTCTTCAATCTCGCGTGGGTCGAGTTGCGGCACACGCGCCACCGCTTCCTTCACGGCGATCGCGCCAAGATCATCCGGACGCGTATAGCGCAGGGTGCCCTTCGGCGCTTTGCCCACGGCCGTTCTTACCGCACTGACTACGACTGCTTCCGCCATCGTTTACTTCCTTTCAGGCCTAATTGCGTAGAGGCTTGCCATTCTTCAACGTGAAGGCGATCCGGTCCTGCGTCTTCCGCTCTCCGCATAAAGAGAGAAATGCCTCACGCTCGAGATCGAGCAGATGCTGCTCAGTGAGCAGAGTGCCGGGAGTGATGTCGCCGCTGCTTAGAATCTTCGCCACGTGCGTGGCCACCTTGGCGTCATGCTCGCTGGCGTAGCCTGCCTCGCGCAACAGATAGACGCCAAACTTCAGCGTGGCAAAGACGCTGGTGCCGGGAGCCGGGATGTTTGTGCGCATCGCCGGAGCGGTGTAGCCTTCGCGCGCCAGCCGCAGCGCCTGGGTCTTCGCGTCCGTCAGCAGCCGGCTGCGATTCATGGTGATCGCATCGTCGTCGTTCAGCAGCCGCAAGCTGCGTGCCTGCGCCGCCGAGGTGGAAACCTTCGCCATGGCGATCGTCTCAAACACACTCCGCAACGTTTCGATCACGTCGGCCGAGTCACCGCGTACATCCGCCTTGACGGCCTCGGCCGCGGAGATTGCGCGTAGCAGCATCTCCTTGCAGCCACCGCCTCCTGGGACGAGTCCCACGCCCGTCTCCACCAGCCCGGTGTAGAGCTCGAGATGCGGCTGACGCTGCGCGGAGTGCAGCGCGATCTCACATCCTCCGCCCAGACACATGCCGGCCGCCGCTGTTACCACCGGACGCGGGCAAAACTTCACAGCCTGCGTCATGGCCTGGAAACCTTGGACGGTGGCGGCGATGTCGTCCCACTCCTCGCCCTGCACAGCCAGCAAAAGCTGCATCAGATTAGCGCCAACCGAAAAGTTCTGCGCATCGGTCGAGATGACGAAGCCATCGAAGTTCCGGACCGCCTCGCTCCCCGGCTGCAGGTGCTTACGCAAGAACGAAACGATGTCGTTGCCGAGCGCGTTCATCTTGGAGTGCAGCTCGAAGCACCCGATGCCATCGCCCACGTCGACCAGCGACATTCCGGGATTACTCGCATACACTCCACGAGACTCCTTATAGCTGGCAATCGAAGCTTGCTCCACGCTTCGCGGCACCGCCCGGTACGCGCCACTCGGAACATCGAAATACTCCGCTCCGTTTGCGCGGTACCAGGACTCTCCGCCCGCGGCCAACAGCTTCTCCACCGACTCAGGAACAGGCATGTGCTCGGCGCGCATCTTTTCAACGACACTTCGAACGCCCGCGGCATCCCACATCGCGAACGGCCCGAGTTCCCAGTTGAAGCCCGAGGTCATGGCGCGATCGATATCGACCAGGCTCTCAGTCACTTCGCCGATGCGATTGGCCGCATACGCCCAAAGCTCCGGCAGGATGCGCCAGTAAAATTTGGCAGCTTTGTCGTTGGTTGGATCGGCCGCCAGCAAAGCCTTCAAGCGCGCTGGCAGCGCATCAAGATTCCTGGTCTGTTCAAGCGCCGGGATCGACACCTTTTCCGCGGCGGCCTGGTATTCGAGCGTCGCGGGATTTAGCACCATCCGCGCTTCCTTGCCGTCGGCCCCTTTCGCTTTCTTGTAGAACCCCTGCTTGCTCTTGTCTCCGAGCCACTTGCGGTCCATCATCTGCAGGAACAGTTCAGGTAGCTCCACATCCGACCGTTCATCGGAGGCGCTGGCCTTGAAGTTCTTCGCCACGTTGGCCAGCACATCGATGCCCACCATGTCCGACAAGCGGAAAGTACCGCTCTTCGGCCAGCCGATCGCCTTACCCGTGAGCAGGTCGACCTCTTCGATCGACAAGCCCTGCTCCTGCATGATCTTGAAAGTGTTCAGCAAGGAAAATGTGCCGACACGATTCGCAATGAAGTTCTGCACGTCATTGGCCGGCACCACTTCCTTGCCCAGCTGGCGATCGCCGAACTCGGAGACAGCCCGCACCGCTGCCGGATCCGACTCCGCGGTCGCAATCATCTCGAGCAGGCGCATATAGCGTGGGGGATTGAAAAAATGCGTGCCAAACCAGCGCCGCCGCAGATCCGCCGGAAGCTGCTCGGCAATCTTCGCCACCGGCAGCCCGCTGGTATTCGTAGTCAGAAGGGCCTCGGAATGCAGGTGCTCGGCCACACGCGCCAAGAGCGTACGCTTGATCTCGAGGTTTTCGGCGACCGCTTCAATCACCCAGTCGCACGCCTTCAGCCTGGGCAGATCGTCGTCAAAGTTGCCCACCGTGACGAGCGCAGCTGAGGACGCCGACGCAAAGGCCTCCGGCTTGCCGGACTTCAGGTTCGCCAACGCCGCTACGCCCAGGCTGTTGCGCTCTCCCTGTGCGGGAACCATGTCCAGTAGCAGCACCGGCAGCCCAGCGTTGGCAATGTGCGCCGCAATGCGTGCACCCATGGTGCCTGCTCCCAGCACCGCTACTTTGCCGATGCGATAGTGCCGCGACGCATCTTTTGCCTGCGTCGCCGATTGCGGCTGCTCAGTGACGAACTCCTGAACCAGTTCCATGCCTCTGCTCCTTGACTCGTTGCGGCCTTGACCCCTCGCGGCGTAGACGCCGCGCAGAACGACACACGGGAGCGGTCAGCGCCATGGTCGGGTGAAGATTACTGAACGCCGGGTAACAAAGTCAAGCAGAGGATTTTCGAGCTCGCCGCCGCATCCGATCTACTGCTTTTCCGCAGCGTGCATGGCCCCCAGGCCACCGGTGAGAATCCGCATGAACTCCTCGGCTATCTCCTTTGGCTGCAGCTCGCCGCCGGGCTTGTACCACGTTCCCGCCCAGTTGATGGCGCCGGCGATGGCGAACGAGACCAGCTTCGGATTGCAGGCGGCGATTGACCCATCGGCCATGCCCGCCGTCACCAGCGTGCGGATGGAGACGTCGACCCTTCGCTTCAGATCGCGCACACCCCGGCGCGTCTCCGCCGAAAGCTCCGAGTCGTCGATCATCGCCACGCAGCGCCCGAATTCATGCGTCAGGATCACCGTCGCATACCCCTGGACGAACATCTGCAGCCTCGTCATAGCGCTTCCGGGGCCGGCGTCCAGAGGCTGCAGATGACTCTCGATCGCGGCGATCCCGGACCGGTAACAGGCGACCAGAATCTCTTCCTTGTTCCGGAAATAGTAGTAAAGCGCGGGCTTGGTGATCTTCAGGCGCGTCGACAGCAGACTCATCGAGGTCTTCTGGTAGCCACGCTCCACAAACAGGTGCGCGGCCGTCTTCAGCACGGCATCGCGCTTCAACTCCATGCTTCGGTGACGAACCTGGAAAGCCTTCCAGGGCTCTTCGCTGGCCGGCAATGCCTTCTTCCGTTCGCCGGCTTTTGAAGGCGATACCGTTCCACTGTTCATAAGGAGTACCGTTCATTCTATAAGGGAGGTCGCGGCGCTCACGCGGAATTTTGCGCTTGTCGACCTCTGGTCCGTGCAGTCGGTTGGCCGAATAGTTCCGGGGAAAGCGCTCCCGTGCGCACATTCAGGCTCGCCGCCGGGTATTCTGTTGACAGACCCGGAGACGGAACTTATGTTTGTCGACGAAACGACCAGCTCTCCCTCGGAGCTTGTCGAGCTTGAAGAGCGCTATGGCGCGCACAACTATCATCCGCTGGATGTAGTGATCGAGCGCGCGTCCGGCGCATGGGTATATGACGTGGAGGGCCGGCGCTACCTGGATTTCCTGGCGGCCTATTCGGCGGTGAACCAGGGCCATTGCCATCCGGCGATCCTGAAGGCGATGACGGATCAGGCGAAGCGGGTGACGTTGACCTCGCGGGCGTTCCGCAACGATCAACTGCCTCTGCTGTACCGGGACCTGCACGAGATTACAGGTTTTGAAATGGCGCTGCCGATGAACTCGGGCGTCGAGGCGGTCGAGACGGCGCTGAAAGCGGCGCGCAAGTGGGGTGAGACAGTGAAGGGCGTGCCGGCCGGGCAGAGCGAAATCCTGGTGGCGGCGAACAACTTCCACGGCCGGACGATCTCGGTGGTGGGATTCTCGTCCGAGACGCAGTATCGAACCGGCTTCGGGCCGTTTCCGGCTGGATTCCGGCAGGTGGCCTTTGGAGATGCTGAGGCCTTGCGGAAAGCAATCACGCCGAACACAGTGGCGTTTCTCGTCGAGCCAATTCAGGGCGAGGCGGGAATCATCGTTCCTCCCGCAGGCTATCTGCGCGAGGCGGCGGAGATTTGCCGCGAGCACCACGTGCTGCTGATGTGCGACGAGATCCAGTCCGGGCTGGGCCGCACGGGTAAACTGTTTGCGTTCGAGCATGACGGCATCCGGCCGGACGTATGCATCATCGGCAAGGCGCTCTCGGGAGGGTTTTACCCGGTGTCGGCGGTGCTGGCGTCGCGTGAAGTGCTGTCCGTCTTCCGGCCGGGTGACCATGGCAGTACGTTTGGCGGCAATCCGCTGGCGTGCGCAGTGGCGCGGGCGGCGCTACGGGTGGTGCTCGATGAGCAGCTTTCGGAGCGCTCAGAGGAGTTGGGGAAGTATGCCCTGGAGCGCCTGCGCGGGATGAAGCACGCGGTCATCGCCGAGGTGCGCGGCAAAGGGCTGTGGATCGGTATTGAGCTGACGGTCGAGGCGCGGCCGATCTGCGAGGCCCTGCAGCGGCGCGGTCTGCTGTGCAAGGAAACGCACGACACGGTAATCCGGCTGGCGCCTCCACTAATGATTAGCCGGGACGACCTGGCGTGGGGTATCGACCAGATCGACGCCGTGCTGGAGCAGTGTCCAGCGGGGCTTTGAACGGCCACGGCCGGGCAGGGCTGACTGCCACGCTGGCTGGAGAGCGGCGACGGTGGAAGATAGCCGGCTTCGTCTTCACGGCTTGCCCCATCGCTGTGGCGGCCGCGCTCTGGATGGGACACATCTTTACCCAGGCGGATACGACGCACTACCTGAACCTGGCTACAGGTCGGCCGGCGCTGTTGCCGTTCGCGTCACGGCAGCTGGGGCCTTTGCTGGTGCGAGAGTTGGTGAGGCTGACGCATCTCTCGGTGGAGCAGGCTTTCTTTGTCGAAGGGACGCTGGCGCTGCTGTTCTTCGTGGGGACGGTGGCTTTTTTGCTGGTGCGCTCCGGCAGCCCGAAGTGGATGGTTCCGGCGCTGGCGGGGATGTTTTTCTGGACGCTGGTATATAACGGCCTGGTCTTGCCCGATCTCTTCTATGCGGCGTTGCTGTGCGTGTTCCTGCTGCTGCTGCGCGGGCGACACATGCTGGCTGCAGGGTGCATGATGCTTCCCCTGGCGGTTGCTCGGGAATCGACGCTGCTGACGTTGGTGTGCCTGCTGGCGGCGGGCTGGCGGCGGCTTCGCTGGTACGAGGCTGCGGTGGCCGTAGCGGGGACCGGGGCAGGCCTTGAAGCGGCGAAGCGTTTCGCTGCCAACGCGCTGCCCAACACGGAAGGAATTTCGCCCGCGCTCTACCTGGTTGCGAAGATTCCCTGGAACCTTTTGAAAAATTTCTTCGGTATCGACTTGTGGGCCAATGTGTACCGGTCCTGCGAGGTGCCGCGTTGGCAGATGCCGCTCCATCTTGGTCCGTTAACGGCGATCGGGGTTTGCCGCTTCGCCTGGCGCTATCCGGTGTGGCTGGCGTTTGAGGCGATGGTGATCTTCGGGCTGCTGCCGTTGTTGCTGCTGAAGCTTCGCCGGGCTGGGGTTCCTTCGAGCGATGGTCGCGAGCAGATGCTGCTGCGGTTTTGCGTGATCTATGGAGTGATCTCGTTCTGTATAGCGGGATTGCTGGGCGAGGCGTTCGGCAGGCTCTTCGGGTATAGCTGGCCGCTATTCCTGGTTGCATTGCCGATGCTGCTTGGGGCTTCGAGGGCGAATTTTACCAGCGGGCGGGCGGCATGGGTGTTTTTGCTGCTGCATCTCTTGCTGACGTGGCTGAATGTTCAGCTGCACCAGCCGTTGCTGGTGATTCCTGCGTTGGCGCTGTACGGGCTTGGATGGTGGCTGCTTGAGGTGAGCTGGAGAGCAGAGCCTGCTGGATGGCCGCCTGCGCTTGCACCTGCCGATTCCACTCCTTAAAAGGGCACAAAACTGTTACAATTGAGATTGTACCCGGACCCGGAAAACTCCTTCTAAGTGGTTTCGATTGAGTCAGTTGCCGGAGTTTTCCGGACTTGCCGCTCGCCCGTTCGCAAAGTGGGTGGAGCGAGCTTTCCGCTGCACGGAGATATCTTGGCATCGAGCGCACTTCCTCCTGATCCGACCCCCGTTCCCTCCCCTGCTCCCGCGCCGAAGAAAGAGGGTGGCGGCTACTCGGCGGAGAACATTACGGTTCTTGAAGGACTGGCCGCAGTGCGCCTGCGCCCGGCGATGTACATTGGCTCGACCGGCGAGCAGGGTCTACACCATTTGGTGTATGAAGTTGTCGATAATTCGGTCGATGAGGCTCTTGGAGGGCATGCAAGCCGCATCGACGTGACGATTCATGTGGACAACTCGATTACCGTGGTCGACGACGGACGCGGCATTCCGGTCGACGACAAGGTGATCAACGGCGAGAAGATGCCTGCCGTGCAGGTGGTGCTGACGATGCTGCACGCCGGGGGCAAGTTCGATGCGTCGAACTACAAGGTTTCGGGTGGGCTGCACGGGGTAGGCGTGAGCTGCGTCAATGCGCTTTCAGAAGCCTTCGACGTGGAGATTTGGCGTGACGAGTTTGCCTGGGAGCAGGATTACTCGAAGGGTGCGCCGATCTCGAAGCTGCGCAAGATGGGGCCGTCGAAGCGCAAGGGCACGAAGGTCCACTTCCTGCCGGACAAGAGCATCTTCACGGTGACGGAGTTCAACTACGACACGTTGGCGCAGCGGTTGCGCGAGCTCGCGTTCCTGAACAAGGGCCTTGAAATTACGCTGACCGACGAGCGCACGACGGACGCGAAGACCGGCGAGGCGCGGCACCAGATCTTCAAGTACGCAGGCGGCATTGCGGAATTTATTAAGCACATCAACAAGGGCAAGCAGGTGCTGCACGAGAAGCCGATCTACATGGAAGCCGAGCGCGACAACGTGGCCATGGAGATCGCGCTGCAGTATAACGACGCGTACTCCGAAACCGTGTTCACCTTTGCCAACAACATCAACACGGTCGATGGTGGTACCCACCTTTCGGGCTTCAAGACCGCGTTGACGCGGACGATTAACGCGGCGGGCAAGACGCTGGGGCTGTTCAAGGAGGCCGAGGCGCTCTCGGGCGATGACGTGCGCGAGGGCCTGGTCGTCGTGATCTCGGTGAAGCTTTCGCAGCCGCAGTTCGAAGGCCAGACCAAGGGCAAGTTGAACTCGGACATTGGCGGGACGGTGCAGGCATTTGTGAATGAGCGTTTAGGGGCGTTTCTGGACGGCAACCCGCAGGTTGCGAAGAAGATCATCAACAAAGCGATCGATGCGCAGCGAGCGCGGGAGGCGGCGCGGAAGGCTCGCGACCTGACGCGACGCAAAGGTGCCATGGACGGCGGAGGACTGCCGGGTAAGCTGGCTGACTGCTCGGAACGGCAGCCGGATCGGTGCGAGCTGTACCTGGTCGAGGGAGAATCGGCCGGCGGCACGGCCAAGCAGGGGCGCGACCGGAAGTTCCAGGCCATCCTGCCGCTCAAGGGCAAGATTCTCAACGTCGAAAAGGCACGCTATGACAAGATGCTGGGCCACGAAGAAATCCGCGCCATGATCACGGCGCTCGGCTGCGGCATCGGCAAGGACGATTTCGATCCGGCCAAGCTCCGCTACGGCAAGCTGATCCTGATGACGGATGCGGACGTCGACGGCTCGCACATTCGCACGCTGCTGCTGACGTTCTTCTTCCGCCATATGACGGAGCTGATCAAGCGCGGACACGTGTACATTGCGCAGCCACCGCTGTTTCGCATCAAGAAGGGCAAGTTCGAGCAGTACATCAAGGACGAGCGGCAGTATGTCGACGTTATGATCAAGCGTGCGTCGGACGGCATGGTGCTCACCTACGGGGACAGTGGAGCGCAGCTTACCGGCGAGGCGCTGACAAAGTTCATGACGCAGTTGAACGAGTATCTTCTCTCCTTCGAGAAGGTAGGCAAACGCCTGCGCGACGACGACGTGACCCTCGACTTTGTGGAGCTCTTCGCGCATGGCGGCGCTTCGCCTGCGAAGAAGGAGGACTTCCAATCCGCGGATGGCACGGCTCCGACGAAGTTGGGCGAGATGCGGACGCGGCTTGAAGCGATTCGCCGCGAGCACCAATTTCGCGCGGTCGGGGAGCCGGTGTTTGATGAAGAACACCAGACGTGGTCGCTGAGCTTTACGGACTCGCAGGGAGCGGAACGCAAGCTGGATTGGGCTTTGGCCAATGCCGCGGAATCGCGCCAGCTGCTGGGCAAGTACGCCCTGATCAAGGATCAGTTGCAGGCACCGTTCCTGATCTCCTATGCAGCCAAGTCGGGGACAGAGGTGACACAGGCCGCGCTTGATGAAGCAGACGAGGTAGCGCAGGAAGAGGGCGTGAACGAGGTGATAGCCGCGGCCCCGGGTACGGCGGTCGAAGCGAAGCCTGCCAAGCGCTCCAGCCGCGCCAGTCAGGATCCGGTCGAGAAGAAGACGCCGCGCGAGGTCTTCGACTACGTCATCGAGCAGGGCCGCAAGGAGTATCAGGTACAGCGCTACAAGGGTCTGGGCGAGATGACTGCGCCGCAGCTATGGGAGACGACCATGGACCCGGAGCGGCGAACCTTGATGCAAGTAAAGCTTGAGGATATTGCGGCGACTGAGGAGATCTTTACGACGCTGATGGGCGAGGATGTCGAGAGCCGACGAAAGTTTATCGAAGAGAATGCGCTGGATGTGAAGAATCTGGATATCTGATAGCAGCTCGCTTCTGGAGCTCGCACCTATCTAGCAAGGAACACAAGCAAGACTCAGCAAGTCGGCGTGACTAACGCTGCAATAGAAGCAGCAGAACAGGCACAAGGATTCCGGCGAGAAACGCTCCAGCAATCAGCGTTTTGTTGCGCGCGTAGGTCCAGGACATGATAAGGCCGGTGAGGGTGGAGATCACAAACCCAAGCGCAACTACGGCAAAGAAGATCTTCATGGGCAGGTACGAGGGCTGCGAGGCCGCAGGCGGTTTGGCTGCAGGCGATGGGGCAGGCATCGGAGCCGGAGCTGGCGAAGGGGCCAGTTTGCGCGGAGGAACAGTCAGCGAGGCCTTCTTGTGCAGCTCGGCCAGGTGAACGAGGATTGCCGGCGGAACGTAAGAGCTGCCCCGCGTCGTCTCGTGGAGCGAAAACATCTGCAAGCCGCCAGTGATCGCGAAGAATAAGATAGCAGGAGCGAGAAAGACTCCGGAATAAAGGTGAGTAAGGCGGATCGCTTTGAGGGTGGTTGCGCTGGCCATAGCATTTAAGTCTCGCATGCCAAAGCCGCGGACTTAGAACAAGGTACATGCGTGCAGTCGAAACGCCTGTGCTACGCTTCGCGCATGAGGATCCAAAGAGGAACCGTCCTGCTTCTCACGCTGGGTTTGCTATTCAGCGACGCGATCGCTCAATCTCCGGTCGAGGCGCACCTCCATGATCCGGGCGGGTACTATCTGGGTGCGTCGGCGCTTCCGCTTTCGCCGCTAATTCTACCGGCGCCCTTGCCGGACTCGCAGATGACTCGGGACGACCTGGCCGAGTTGCATCGCATCGAGGTGAGCCGGACGCCGGCGCAGGTGAAGGCCGCCCAGACTGACGATGGCGAAGAGGACATGTTTGTCTACCGCACGGTGCTCGGGCCTTTGTTTGAGAAAGCGAATCTGCCGCTGACTGCCGCTTTCCAGGCTCATGTACTGACCGAAGCGGTGGCTGCCTCAGGAACATTGAAGAACTCGTTTCTGCGCGCGCGTCCGTATCAGATCGACGCAACGCTGCATCCGGTTTGCCCGACAATTACCGCGCATACCTCTTACCCTAGCGGGCACTCGATCGTGGGCTACCTGATGGCGCTGACCTTGACGGAGATGGTTCCTGAGCGGCAGGTGGAGCTTCTGGCGCGAGCCGACGACTACGCGCATAACCGCATGGTATGCGGCGTGCACTACAAATCGGACACTGTGGCCTCGAAGGCGACGTCCTATGCCATCTTTGGCGAGCTGATGCGGACGCCTCGTTTTACAGAGGAGCTGAAAGCTGCGCGACAGGAGCTGCGAGCGAAGCTGAAGATGGGCGCACTGCCGAACTAGGCTCGTGCGAAGATAACTTGCATGACGGAATATCAGGCTGAGCCGAACGATGCGGAACTCGGGGTGGAGCAGGCGGAGCGGCGTCGCTTTCTTGCGGTCTGCTCCGCGCTGGGACTGAGTGCGACGCTGTTTCCGGGAGCCTTGCTGGCGCTGGCCTCGCGCAGTGCCGCAGGGCAGGCTGCGGGGCGTGAACCAGCGGCCACAGAGGCGGCTTTTGGCACGATTACTCCAGAAATGATCGGTGAAGCCGCAGTCATCGCCGGAATCAAAATCGATGATGCGCAGCGGGCGATGATGCTTGACGGGCTGAAGAACCAGCGAGAGGATGCAGCACAGGTGCGGGCGCTTCCTCTGCCGAACAGCGTCGCGCCGGCGTGCGTATTCAATCCGGTTCCGGGCGGCATGGTGCTCGAAACAGTCAAGCATCCGATGAAGATGAGCGCGGCACCCAAGGTGGCCTTTGAGGACCATGGCTCAGCGGATGCCAACGCCGAGGCGCTTGCGTTCCTCACGCTGCGCGAGCTTGCCGAGTTGATCCGGACCAAGCGGGTCAGCTCGACGACGCTGACAAAGATGTATTTGGCACGACTAAAACGGTACGATCCGCAGCTGCACATTGTGATTACGCTGACCGAAGAGCGCGCCCTGAAGCAGGCCGCGGCCATGGATGCGGAGCTCGCTGCCGGCAAGTATCGTGGGCCGCTGCATGGGATCCCGTGGGGCGCGAAGGATCTGCTGGCGGTCAAGGGCTACCCAACGACCTGGGGCGCGGCGGGATATGAGCAGCAGACATTTGATGAGGACGCGGAGGTTGTGAAGCGGCTGGATGCTGCCGGGGCGGTGCTGGTGGCGAAGCTGGCTTTGGGCGCGCTGGCGCAGGGCGATCTGTGGGGCTATCCGGCGGGATCAGGCAAGGCAGGCGCGCGCTGCCGCAATCCCTGGAATCCGAAGCAGGGGTCGAGCGGCTCTTCTGCCGGAAGTGCGAGCGCGACGGCCGCAGGATGTGTGGCGTTTGCGCTGGGGACGGAGACGCTGGGCTCGATCTCCTCGCCGAGCACGCGCTGCGGCGCAACCGGACTGCGACCGACCTTCGGGTTTGTGCCGAGGACTGGAGCAATGGCGCTCAGCTGGAGCATGGACAAAATTGGCCCGATCTGCCGGGCGGTCGAAGATTGCGCGCTGGTGATGACGGTGATCACGGGACCGGACCAGAAGGATTTGTCCGTGCAGCCCGCGGCCTTCAACTGGGATGCGGCCTTCGACTGGAAGCGGCTGCGCGTGGGCTACATCAAGAGCGCCTTCGACGCACCGGTCGCTCCAGAGCTGAAGGCTCCGACGGCAGGCGGCGATGCTGAAATGGAAGCCTACAAGCGCCGCGTGGAGCGCATGCGAGGCCAGACGGCACGCGCGGCGTACGACCTGAAGTATGCGACCGCGGCGCTCGAGGTGATCCGCGGCAAGATGGGCGTAACGCTGATCCCCGTCGAGCTGCCGAAACTACCCTTTGCGGCCATGGTTCCGGTGCTCGAAGCAGAAGGCGCAGCGGCGTTCGATGAGCTGACCCGCAGCGGCAAAGACAAGCTGCTGGCCGGGCAGGAGCCTTTTGACTGGCCGAACAACTTTCGCGTCGCACGATTCTACCCTGCGGTGGATTACATCCAGGCGATGCGAGCGCGGACGCTGGCGATCCATGCGATGCATGATCTGTTTGGACAGGTGGATGTGATCGTGACGCCTTCGCAGGGCTTGCAGCTGCAGGCGACCAATCTGACGGGGTACCCGGCCGTGATCGTGCCGAACGGCATCCGTGGCGAGGATGCACCGGCCTCGCCCGATGCGGGCGATGGCGCGCTGCAGAACGCAGGCGGACCCGGGACGCCGGTCTCGCTTACGTTTCTTGGCGGGTTGTACGCGGATGCGCGGGTGGCCGCGTTCGCGCGCGCCTACCAGGACGCGACGGGCTTCCACAAGCTGCATCCCAAGCTGGGCTGATGCCAGCGCTGGTTGTCGCCGAAGGGCTAACAAAGCTCTATGGGACGAGCGAGGTAGTAAGCAATATCTCGCTGACGATTGGGCGCGGCGAGACGCTGGGGCTGGTGGGTGAATCCGGCTCCGGCAAGAGCACGGTAGCGCGCATGCTGCTGCGGCTGGTCGAGCCGAGCGCCGGCAACGTTCACTTCGATGGAGTCGACGTTCTGGCAGCAAAAAAGCCAGAGCTGCGGGCGCTGCGGCGACGGATGCAGATGGTCTTTCAGGATCCCTTCGCAGCGCTGAATCCAACCATGCGTATCCGCGCGATTGTGGGAGAGCCGTTCGCGATCCACGGCGGCTATACGCGCGAGGAGGTACGCATGCGCGTGGTGGACCTAATGCACGAGGTAGGGCTGGACGCGGATGTGCTCAACCGCTTTCCGCACGAGTTCAGCGGAGGGCAGCGGCAGCGCATCAACATTGCCCGTGCGCTGGCGCTAAAGCCGGACTTTCTGGTGCTGGATGAGCCGGTGAGTGCCCTCGATGTGTCCGTGGGGGCGCAGGTCATCAACCTGCTCCGGGACCTGCAGCGCACCCATGGGTTGACGTATTTGTTTATCTCGCACTCCATGCCGCTGGTGCGCTATCTGTGCGATCGAGTCGCGGTGATGCAGCGCGGGCGATTGGTGGAGGTGGGCGATGCGGTACAAATCTGCGAGCATCCTCGCGAGGAATACACACAGCGTTTGCTTGCGGCTACGCCGGAGATGCCGGTTGCGAGTTAGCGGCGGGTGAGCTCTACCTCAGAACCAACGAATCCCCAGGAGTTCCAGGCTGACCCGACCACTACCTTCTCAAAATATGGGTAGGCTGCCGGCTTGTCGCCGCTGTAGAGATGCCAGTTGCCAAGACCGTAATTAACAGTGTTGTAGGAGAGTTCGGCCTCGCTATCGCCGGGGGCTGGCCTGGCGGGGAGGATTTGCTGTTCGGTTCGCTGACCCTGGTAGAAGCGCAGCAGGCTCAGGTAGAAGGCCAGGTGAGGCTCGGTATTGTGAACGGCCGGGGTGATGCGGGTGAGAACTTGTTTCGCTTCGTCCTGCTTGCCGGCACGGCGGAGCGAGACGTAGAGCCAGTTGGAGCAATCGATGAGCGAATCATCGGTTCTTGCGAGGTCGCGGGCGTGGCCGAAGTGAAGGGCGGCTTCCTCGAAACGACCCTGAAAGTAGAGGGCAAGACCAAGGTGGTAATGGGAGTCAAGCTTTGTTGGGTCGGCCTTTACGGCGTGCTCCAGATCCTTCTGGGCTGCCGCGAACTGGCGCAGGCCGAGTTCGCGATGGCCACGCTCAAGGAGAAGGTCGGCATCCTCGGGGTAAGCGGCGAGCGCTTCGGTATCGGTCTTTACGGCTTCCTGATACTGGCGGCGGCCGGCCCCTGCCCTTGACAGCGCGAGGTACTCGGCGGCGGAGCGAGAGGGGTTCGAAAGCTTGTCCTTCGCCGCGGAGCTAGCATCCTCGCCACTCATGGCGTAAAGCTTGCGACCGAGCAGCGAAGTTGTCTCAAAGGCTCCCTGAGTCTGTGCGGAAAGGGCTGGCGAAGAGAGAACAAGCGCGAATGAGAGGAGACACCGGGTGAGAAGCATGGGCATAACACCTCCAAGATACTGACTCGTGAGAATCGGCAGCAGGATGCATGATGAAGCCTAAATGCAGAGTACAGCCAATCAGCGTGTCCGGTGTTGCGCATAAAGCAGATTCAGCGGTGGCGAAGATCAATCAGCGAGCATCGCTACAATGGAAGGAGATGCTTCCTGCTTTTCAAACTCATTGGCGCTTTGTCTGGCTGATCGCCGCGTCGATGCTGGCGGGAGCGATGAACGCCATGGCGGGCGGCGGGTCGTTTCTTTCCTTTCCGGCCATGCTGGGTGTCGGGGTTTCACCCATTGAAGCCAATGCGACGAACACTGTCGCGCTCTGGCCCGGGCAGTTGACTTCCCTCGCGACGCTTCGTGGAGATGTTCGGCGAAGTCTTCTGCCGGTGGTGGTCGGGACTTCGATCGTGGGCGGTGTAGCAGGGGCGGAGGTGCTGTTGAATACACGGCAACTCACCTTTCTGCACCTGATTCCCTGGCTGCTGCTGAGTGGGGCGCTGATCTTCGGAGTGAGTGGGCCCGTCTCGCGCTGGTTGCGTGTCCGCTCAGCAAAAGGCTCCATCGAGCACCACATGGAACCGGCAATCAACCTGTTCGTACTATTCGTGGCCCTGTTTCCAGTCTGCTTTTACATTGGGTATTTCGGGGCGGGCGGCGGCTTTCTAGTCATGACCGTGCTGGCGCTGCTTGGCATGGAAAAGATGCATCACTTGAATGCGATGAAGGTGGTTGCGGCGGCTGCTTCGAATCTGTGCGCCATCTTCATCTTCGTCTTGAAAGGACGTATTCTCTGGCACTATTGCCTGATCTCCATGGTGTTCGCAGCGGCTGGCGGCTATCTCGGTGCTCGTTATACGCGGCGCATGAACGGCGAGGTTCTGCGAGCTGTTGTGGTGATTACGGGCATTGCCATTGCAGGCTACTTTTTCTGGAGACAGCGTTAGGCGAGAGTCAAAACTATGAGCCATGAAGGCATACGCATTGTGAGTGAAGATCAGGCGCGCCGTGAGGCCGCAGACGAAGTGCGCCTTCCGTTAGCTGCCATAACACCCGCCAAGGTGAAGGTGCAGAAGTCCGATGGAAGCGGGGTGACGATTGCATGGAAAGACGGACATGAAAGTCATTGGAGCTTCGCCTGGCTTCGTCACGCATGTCCGTGCGCAACCTGCAACGAGGAGCGTAAGCAGAGTGGACGAGCGCTCGGTGTCGCTAAACCTAAGCCGGGCGGACCTCTGGTGCTCTATGAGGCTCCGCCGCGGCCGGCTGAGGTTACCCCTGTGGGGAAGTACGCGCTTCGCTTCAAATGGAACGATGGACATGAAAGCGGAATTTACTCGTGGGAGTATCTCCGTCGCGTATGCCGATGTGACGTGTGTGTCGCAGCGAGGTCAGCTTCCAGACTCTAACTTCGCTTCCTGATAATGGCCAATGTGGTCATAGATCTCATCCGGAAACTTGAGATTGCGATATAAATTGCCGCTGTCCGGATCGTCGACGTTCGGAATGATGGGGAACTCCTGCTTGGACTGATAGTCGAGGATTTTGTCGCGGCGCGGCGGGTTGTAGTCGCGGCCTTCCACCTGACGCAGCATCAGCGTGGCTTTCTCTTCATCCACATCCTTGTCCTTCATCATCCAGGCAAGGACCTCTTCGTGCGGCAGGAAGTGACGGGCTACCATGGCAAAGACCAGCCGGCCATAGTGGCCGATGTCCTTGCCCGCTTCGAGCGAGTCAAGCAGGTGCGCCATCATGGAGTCTTTACGGAGCTCCTGCTCGCCATCGCCGACTTCGGCCTGCTCGCCCTTGGAGCTTGGACTTGCGGGAGTTTTCAGAGAGGCGTCCGCCACTGGTTTGTGAGCGGAGGCGTTCTTGAGCTTCGCAAGCTCGGCTTCGGCGCGCTCAGCGCGCTCCTGTGCCTGACGAAGCGCCTCACCCTGCTCGTCGGTAATCTCAGGTTGATCCAGTACCACTTCACGCTCGGACATGAAAACCTCACTTGAGCGGGAGAGCTTACTTCGCTCTTTCTTCGCTATTCACTAAGATAGCAGGTGGGGCGGGAGTGTTGCCTGACGACGGTCGGGACAAGTGTGAATTCCATGTTCGGCAGGAGCATCGCCTCGCCGAGGAAGCGCACTCCACAGGTCCACGGCTTAACATGGAGGTTGGAGCTCTTTGTCGATGTCATCGCACCTTCTTGAAAACATGAACCCGCAGCAGCAGGATGGCATCGTTGCCGTGGACGGGCCTGTGCTGCTGCTGGCCGGTGCAGGCTCGGGCAAGACGCGGGTGGTGACCCACCGCATTGCCTATCTGATCCAGGAGCGTGGCGTCTCCGCCGATCAGATCCTTGCGGTCACCTTCACCAATAAAGCCGCCAAGGAGATGGCCGAGCGGGTGGACAAGATCCTGGGCCACAGCTCGCTCGCCAAGCCGACGCTGAGCACCTTTCATAGCTTCTGCGTGCGTGTGTTGCGGCGCGACATCGAAGCGCTGCAGGTGAATGGTAAAGGGCTTACACGCACGTTTGCGATCTACGACGAGACCGATCAGCAGGCCGTGGTAAAGTCCGCATTGAAGCGGCTGGGCATCGATGACAAAACGTTGAAGCCGCGGGTGGCGCTCGGCCGCATCTCCTGGGCGAAGAACCACATGATTGATCCGCAGGAGTACTTCTTAGCCTCAACCAATCCTCTTGAAGAGAAGATCGCGCACATCTTCAAGATTTATCGCGACGAGCTGGGCAAAGCCAATGCGCTCGACTTCGATGACCTGCTGCTCGAAACCGTGCGCCTGCTGAAGACCAGCAAGGACACGCGGGAGCGCTACAACCGGCGCTATCGATACGTGATGATCGACGAATACCAGGACACCAACAAGCCCCAATATGAGTTGATGAAGCTGCTGGCCGGCGACCATGGCAACGTGTGCGTGGTGGGCGATGAAGATCAATCCATCTATAGCTGGCGCGGCGCGGACATTCGCAACATCCTGGATTTTGAGAAGGACTTCCCTGCCGTGCGGGTGATCCGCCTGGAGCAGAACTACCGCTCGACGCAGATGATTCTCGAAGGCGCAAGCGCGGTGGTGGCGCAGAACACGCAGCGCAAGGGTAAGAACCTTTGGACGGCGCGCGAAGGCGGATCACTGATCGGCTTGTATGAGGCGCCGGACGGCGAGAACGAGGCGTTGTTCATCGCGGATCGGGTGCAGCGCTATCTGCGCGCGGCGGGGCAGGACGTGAGCCGGCCGGACGAGACGCCGCGTTGTGCCGTACTTTACCGGACCAACTCGCAGTCGCGGCTGGTCGAAGAAGCTCTGCGTCGCTACCAGATCAAGTACCACATGGTGGGCGGATTCAGCTTCTACGATCGCGCGGAGATCAAAGACATTCTGAGTTACATGAAGCTGGTGTCGAACCCGCATGATTCGATTGCGCTGGGGCGGAGCATCAACTCGCCTCCGCGCGGCATTGGCAAGACCACGATGGAGACGCTGGAGCGCATGGCTCTGACCACGGGGATGAGCACGTGGGACGCGATCGGCCGGGCGATTGAGGATCGCCTGCTGCCTGCGCGCGCGCTGCAGGCGTTGAGCGGCTTCAAGCGGCTGATCGAGGATGCGCGAGCGATGCTGGGTCCAGGCTTTGCAGAGAAGCTCGTCGAGGACGTCGCCAGCGGTGCAGATGACGGGTCTGCAGATGACTCGTTCGATACAAAAGATTTTGCTACCGAAACGGTTACAAATGAGACGATCGCCATGAATGACGCGGATACGAGCTTCGATACGAGCTTCAACTTCGGTTTCGATTTCGGTCCCAGCGAAGAGATCTCAACGATTGCCGCAGAGAATGTAACCGATTCGGATCAGGAGCACGGCATAGATGCGGCGATGTACAACCCGTTTGCGCCGGTGGTGTTAAAGGCAAGTGCAAGCGGAGCTTCAGAGGCGGCGCGACGGGCTGTTGCAGGCTCAGAGACCCGAGTTGAAGAAGCTCCTGCGTTTCGCAAGCCGGGCGACGCGGCGACGTTGCCGGAGTTGATCAAGTTCCTCAACGACCGCTCAGGCTATATCCGCGCGCTTGAGGAAGAGGCTACGCCGGAATCGTTCTCACGGATCGAGAACTTGAAGGAGTTGGCAAATGCTGCGCAGGACGCACAGGAGCGAGGCGAGACGCTGCACGAGTTTCTGGATCACGCGGCGCTGGTGTCGGATGCGGACCAGTACTCGGCCGAGGCGCGGGTGACGCTCATGACGCTGCACGCGGCCAAGGGCCTGGAGTTTCCGCTGGTATTTCTCGCAGGCATGGAAGAGGGCTTGTTTCCGCACTCACGCACATTAACCGATCCTACGGGCCTTGAGGAGGAGCGCCGACTTTGTTACGTCGGGATGACGCGTGCGATGGACACGCTGGTGATGACGCGGGCACGGTCTCGCCGGCGGTACGGCAATGACATGCCGGAGGCGTCGATTGCCTCCCGATTTCTCGAAGAGGTTCCTTCGCGGCTGGTCGAGGACCTGGGCAGCCCACCTGCGCGGCCGCAGTTCGGCGGCGGATTTAACGGCTCTGCGTACTCGACTCCGTACCCGCAGCGCGGCGGCCAGCAACCGGCAGACGGCGAGGGTGAGCGCCACTACAGCTATGAAGACGAGAGTCAGGACACGGGCGTGAGAGCGGCGGCAAGGGCGGCCGTGGGAGCATCGGCGCGGCAGCAAAGTCCGGCCGGTTCGCTCGATAACATAGCCAGCTTTTTCGCCGGGCGAGGCGGAGCTCCGAGCAAGTATGCGCGGCCGAAGCTGGACATTCCCACGCCGACCGGCAAGACCGGATTGAGCAAAGGTGCGCGGGTCCGCCACCCCAAGTACGGCGAGGGCGTCGTCTTTCAGCGCGAAGGCGACGGGGAGGACGCGAAGATTACAGTACAATTTCAACAGCACGGCGTGAAGAAGCTGGTGGAGAAGTTCGCACAGCTGGAGAAGCTGTAGGCAACGACGCTCGAACACCCACGCCCGCACACCTTTGGAAAAGAGAACAACCGAGCCATGCCGAATACCAAGAGCATTACCGACAAAGAAGAGCGCAAGAAGATCAAGCGGGCTGCCCGCAAGAAGGCTGCTCCCAAGGCCAAGCGGACCGGAGCTCGCGGCGAAAATAAAGCCAAGGTGAAGAAGGCGAGCCGCGGTCAGGCGAAGCGCTAGAGGCTGACTCCGCGCACCCGAGTCTGGGTCTGCGGAGTTTCGGTCTCCTCTTCTGTTCCGTGCAGCGAATCTCGTTCGAGGAGCTTCTCGCTGGGCCGACAAATCTTTGCCACCAAGTCGATTGACAAGCTAATTTCTGATTCCGAGCGTCCGGAGCATTCGCTACGGAAGATGCTTGGGCCGTTCTCCCTGACGGCGCTGGGCATTGGTGCGGTGATCGGCTCTGGCATCTTTACGGTCATTGGCACGGCCATCGGCGGCAATCCTTCCAAGGCGGCGCACTGGACGGATTCGCCCGTTGTCGATCTCCTGTGGGGCTGGCTGCACCACGCCGATGGCGCGGTAGCGGGACGCCCCGGGGCGGGTCCTGCGCTCGCACTCTCGCTGGTGCTGGTCGCGTTCGTTTGCGGCCTTACGGGGCTTTGTTACGCGGAGCTGGCCAGCATGATCCCCATCGCCGGCTCGGCCTATACCTACACGTATGCCACGATGGGCGAACTGGTGGCGTGGATCATCGGCTGGGATTTGATCCTCGAGTATGCCTTCTCGAACATGAGCGTATCGGTTGGCTTTGCGGCTCATGTTGTCGACCTGCTGGACTGGCTGAACATCCGGCTAGACCCGAAGTGGCTTTCGCCAGCGTATCTGCCGCTTGGCCTGCAGGACCTCTCGGGCAAGGTGGACATCTTCCCTGCAGGATGGCACTTCGGCTTTGACATTCCCGCGTTCGTCATTGTGCTGCTGCTAACCGTGGTGCTGGTGCGCGGCATTCGCGAGTCAGCGCGCACCAACAATGCAATGGTGCTGGTAAAGATTGCAGCAATCCTGCTGTTTGTAGGCTTCGGCGCGAGCTTCATTCGTCCATCGAACTATCACCCATTTTCGCCGAATGGCTTTACGGGCGTGCTGGCCGGCGGTTCAATCATCTTCTTCACCTACATCGGCTTCGACTCGGTTTCGACGGCGAGCGAGGAGTGCCGCAACCCACGGCGGGATGTGCCGATTGGGATCATTGCGACGCTCATCGTGTGCACGATCCTGTACATTGGCGTGGCGGTCGTACTTACGGGAATCGTGCCGTGGCAGTCGGTCGCGGGAGATGGCGCGCCGGTGGTGACGGCCCTAAAGCGGCTCTCGCAGACTCCGGGCGGGTCGCGCCTGCATTGGGTGCGGCTGGCAGTGCTGATTGGCGCACTGGTTGGCATGGTGTCTTCGATTCTCGTCTTTCAACTCGGCCAGGCGCGGGTTTGGTTTGCGATGAGCCGAGACCGGCTGCTGCCGGACGTCTTCTCCAGGCTGCATCCGCAATACCGTACGCCAGCGTTCGCCACCTGGGTCGCGGGGGTTCTGGTGGCGATTCCGTCCGGCCTGTTCGATGTTGGCACCTTTGCCGAGATGTCGAACATCGGGACGCTGTTTGCGTTTGTGCTGGTGTCGATCGGCGTTCTCGTGTTGCGGCATAAGGATCCGGAGCGGCGACGCGGGTTCCGGGTGCCGTTCGGGCCGGTGATTCCCGCGCTAAGCATCAGCTTCTGCGTGCTGCTGATGTGTGGGCTTCCGGCCGTGACGTGGATACGCTTCTTCGCCTGGCTCGTGATTGGGCTGGGTGTTTACTTCTTTTACTCCCGCAAACGAAGCGAGTTTTTTCAGAGCTAAGATAAAGCGAAATGGGCTTGGTACGCACTCTCGCAGCGGTGACGTTCGTCCTCTTCGCAGCCATACTCGGAGTGTTTCTGTGGTCGCTGTTTTCGCCCCAGGCCGGCCGCATGGACGCCTACGCCTCTGCCCGGATTCGGCGTCTCTGCGGCTTCAGCCGGCCGTGCAGCGTGCGCATTGGAGACCTGTTTCAGGGCGACTGGGACACATTCTATGAGTTTGGTGCGGCTGTTCCGCAGACGCAGATCGACTCTACCCTGCACAGCACTCTGGTGCACAGGATCGAAGGCAAGCGAACCCTGGTGCTGACGCGTGTCGGCCGCATTGTCGCCACCGAGAACGCGGCCTTCGGCGCAGACAAGCCGTTCGACGGAGAAATCGAGTTTGAAGACGAGCGGAATCGGGAGGAGCGTATCGTGCGCTACGGCCGTACTACCGCCCTCCGCGTAACCAGCTTTCCGACAGAACCGATCGCAGGAGGCAACGGCATCTTTTATGTGCTGTCGGATGAAAGCGAGAGCGAATCGGATTCCCGCTGACCTGGCATCCTAAGGATGCATGTCTCCGAGTGTCTTCATGCGGGCCGAGTGGCGCAAGCTGATCATGGCGCAGTACACAGTCGATCCTGCTACCCTCGCGCCCTATCTTCCGGCGAGTCTGGAGTTCGACCTGTTCCATGGAGAGTGCTTCGTCTCACTCATCGGATTTCTCTTTGATCGGGTACGCATCAAGGGCCTTGCCATTCCGTTTCACACCCGCTTTGAAGAGGTGAACCTACGCTTCTACGTGCGAGCGCGCGATCAGGACGGAAGCACACGACGAGGGGTCGTCTTCATCCGCGAATTTGTACCGCGCATGGCGATCACCCTGGTGGCGAACCTGCTCTACGAGGAGCCCTATCGCACGTTGCGCACGGGGCGGAAGATCACACAAACCGAAAATTCGCTTGAGGTCCTCTACGACTGGAAGTCACGCGACCGCTGGTACCGGATGGCGGCCGAAGCTTCCTCCACGCTGCAGCCGATCGCCCCCGGCAGCATCGAGGAGTTCATCACGGAGCACTACTGGGGGTTCACAAAGCGCAGCCGCGGCCCGACCTCACAGTACCAGGTGGAGCATCCGCGGTGGGAGACCTACGCGATCCGCCGCTCCATGATCGACGCCGACTTCGGTGCGCTCTATGGGGAGGCATTCGCTTCGCTGAACGCGCAGGAGCCGTCCAGTGTGCTGCTGACCGAAGGCGCGCCGGTCAGCATTCGCGGGGGAACGCGGCTGCCCACGCTAGACTAAAGGGATGCCGAAGCGCGGAGTGCTGGACGAGGTGGATGTTCCCGAGTGGCTGCGCGGACTTCCGAAAGCGGAGCTGCATCTGCACCTTGAAGGGACCATCACGCCGGAGACGCTGGTGGTGCTATCCGGGAGGCATGACCAGCAACCGCTGACGCTGGAGCAGGCGCGGGCCTTGTATGTCTACGAAAACTTTCAAGCGTTCCTGATGACGTTCAAGGCAGTCTCCGAGCGCCTGCAGACGGTGGACGACTTCGCGTTGATCACGTACGAGATGGTGCGTGCGCTGGCGGAGCAGGGTGTGGTGCACGCGGAGGTGTATCTCTCCTGGGGTATCCTGTTGCGCTTCAAGCCGCACCTGACGATCGAAGCCGTGATGGATGCGGTGGAAGAAGCGCGGGTGCGGGCAGAACGGGAATTCGGCACGACAGTGCTTTGGATCATCGACGCGGTGCGGCATTTTGGGGTTGAAGAGGCGGCGACGGTCTTCCGGCTCGCGGCTGAGCTGAAGTCGAAGTACCCCCGCATCGTAGGCATCGGGATTGGCGGCGACGAGGCGCGCGGGCCGGCTGACGGATTTCGCGAGGTCTACGCGGAGGCGAAGGCAGCCGGGCTCAGACTGACCGCGCATGCCGGCGAATCAACCGGGCCGGAGTCGATCTGGGCCGCGATCAACATCGGCGCGGAACGGATCGGCCATGGGCTGGCTGCGCAGCACGATGCGGATCTGCTGCAGGTGCTGGCAACGCGACAAATCCCGATCGAGATCAACGTGACTTCAAATGTTCGCACGGGATGCTGTCCGGGATTTGAGGCGCATCCCCTGCGAGAGTACTTCGAGGGTGGGTTGATGGTGACGCTCAACTCGGACGATCCGCCGATGTTCGGCAGTAATTTGCTGGAGGAGTACATCCTGGCGCAGAAACTGTTTGCGTTTTCGCTCGAGCAGATGCGGGAGCTGGCCGCAAACGCCGTAGAAGCTTCATTTCTGGAGCCTTCGCGGAAGCTCAAGCTGCTCGCAGCGATTGAGCAGTATTGAGCTGCCTAGCGGCCCGGAGGCGCAGGAACCATAACGGCACCAGGATCAACCTTGGGAATTCCGAAGTGTCCACTGAGATGCAGCAGATCGAGCGGACGCAGATCGCAGGAGAGCCGGATGACGTTCATCGTGGTGCTGGCTCGGGTCAGGACTGTTACGCCGTCGATGTCCGCACCGGAGAAGTGCAGCCAGAGATCGGTAATGGCAGACTTGGGCTGAGCAGGATTAATGACGGTTTGATTTCCATTGACCAGATGCTTCCAGCCAGCACGGTTGTACTGGTCCACCAGAGCGCCCATTGCTTCAGGGGTGTAGAAGGCCGGGTGCTGGAAGCGGTATGTGTCAAAGGAGACACCGGTCAAAGCGACGGCGGCACGATGGGCGTCCATCCCATTCGACTCGAGGATGCTTTGCGCTGCCGCCATCATGGAGCGGTCGAAGGCAAAGCTAGTGTGCGTCGCGGGCTGATCGCTGAGCGTGGCGAACTGCTGGGAAAGATCAGGCGACGCATAGACGGGGCCGGAAGCGTAGGCGGGCGGAGGCGCGGACGCTGCATAACCCTGGGCCGAGGCGACAAGCGGCAGGCCGAGTGTGGCGATGAGCAAAACACTGCTGCAAGGCAGGCGCATGGAAAATCCTCCGTGGCAGGTTAGACACGTCCGGGCCCGCAAAGTTTTCCGCGACGTTCACGAAACCAGAGTCACTGGCCGGGTTTGGTGGCAAAGTAGCCTTTTTTTACGCGGACATGGTAACGGCGGGGATCGGTGGACTGGAGATAGATGGTGCGGAAGCTGCCATCGAGTTTGAAGTCGGCCGGACGGTACTCGAGCGAGTACTGGCTGCGCAGCTCTTCCTCAATGGCACGAAAGCCGTTCGATACCTCTTCGAGCCGGGTGGGGTAGAAGGCCTGGCCGCCGGTGGCTTCAGCAATGGTGCGGAGCACTTCGCCGCCTTTGCCGCGGGTGGGGCTGGTGTCGGTGGAGATGGCGTAGACGGCGGTCTCAGCGCGCTGGCACATCTTGATGGCGTCGGACTCGAGCGCGCGGCTGTAATTGTCGTCACCGTCCGAGACCAGGATGATGACCCGGCGCTCGTCGAAGTCGTCGTGCAGCGTGAGCATCTGCTCGTGGCAGGTCTTGTAGAGCGAGTCGAAGAGGGCGGTACCGCCGCCCGGGCG
Organism: uncultured Acidobacteriaceae bacterium; assembly: GCA_964245195.1. Taxonomy (GTDB): domain Bacteria; phylum Acidobacteriota; class Terriglobia; order Terriglobales; family Acidobacteriaceae; genus Edaphobacter. The sequence continues at coordinate 128,272 of CAXTLR010000004.1, forward strand.
GAGTTTGCGGATGCCGTCATTGAGCAGTGCCTGGTTGCCGGTATAGTCCTGGGCCAGATCGACGGCAACGTCGAAGCCCTCGACGAAAGCGCGGTCGCGAGTCTTGAGCACCTGGGCGAAGAAGTCCTGCGCGGCGTCCTGCTCAAACTTGAAGCGGCTGCGAATCGAGCTTGATGTGTCGAGCATGATGCCGATCCGGAGCGGCAGATTGGTCTGCTGCGTGAAGCCGACGACGGCGGCCGGCTGACGCCCGTCGTCGAGCAGGCCGAAGTCCTGACGCTGCAGGTTGCGGATGAAGCGGCCGTTCTTGTCAGTGACCGTAAAGACGAGATTGACAAGGTTGGCGCGCAGGGCCGGCAGGACGAAGGGCTGATCATTCGCGGGCTGCTGACCTTGGGGCGCGGTCGCTGGGGGCGGCGCGGGCTCGGGCGTTTGACCGAAGGCAAGAACGCTGCTGAGCAGGAAAGCTGCAAGGATCGAGCGACAGGACAGCTGGATGGACTTCTTACGTATCACTCGTTGAGTTTACTTCTTTGTGCGATTCAGCTTTTGAGTTGGTGGAGGAAGTGGATCAGTTCGGGGGCCAGGGGAGCTTCGATCTGGAGGTCTTTGCCGGTGCGTGGGTGCAGGAACTGGAGGTGGGCGGCGTGGAGGAAGTTCCGTTCGAGCTCGAGCGGGGCTTCGCCGTCAGGGCGGCGCAGAACGTGCGGGGCGCCGTAGAGGAAGTCGCCTACGACGGGGTGGCCCAGCGATTGGAGATGGACGCGGATCTGGTGGGTGCGCCCGGTTTCGATTTTGACTTCGGCGAGGGTGAAGGGGCCGTAGGGGGTGATGAGGCGCTCGAGGGCCTGGACGTGGGAGACGGCGGAGCGGCCGTCGGCGCGGCGGGTGGTCATGCGGGTGCGGCGGACGAGGTCGCGGGCGATGGGCAGGGTGACGGTGGTGTGGTCCTTGGCGAGATGGCCGTGGGCGAGGGCAAGGTAGGTTTTGTGCACCTCGCGGGCGGCGAACATCTCGCCCAGCTTGCGGTGGGTGAGGTCGTCCTTGGCGATGACGATGGCGCCGGAGGTCTGCTTGTCGAGGCGGTGGACGATGCCGGGGCGGAGGTCGCCGCCGACTTCCGAGAGGCCGCTGGCCATGTGGAAGAGGAGCGCGTTGACCAGGGTCCCGGCGTTCCTGTCGTCCTCCGTTGCGCCGGCTCCGGCGTGGACCATCATGCCGGCGGGCTTGTTGACGACGGCGAGGAACTTGTCCTCAAACAGAATTTCGAGGGGGATGTCCTCCGGGGTGGCGTGGAGGGGTTCGGGGTGAGGCTGGCCCTCGATCTCGATGGCTTCCCCGCCCTTCAGCCTGAGTTTGGCTTTGGCTACGGCGTTGTCAACCTGGACCTGGCTGGCGTCGATGAGGAGCTGGACGCGGGCGCGGGAGAGGTCCGGCAGGGCCTGGGCGAGGTACTGATCGAGACGCAGGCCGGCGGCGGCGGGGTCGGCGGTGAAGGCGCGGACGGCAGAGGGCTCGGCTTCGTCGTCAAACTCGAGGACGGGGACCGGGGTCGGTGGCGGCTCGGGCTCGACGCCGCGGGACGCGACATACGCGGCGCGGACGGAGTGGTGGCGTTGCCCTTTGGGCAGCATGTTCTTCGAGGGCATTGCGATGGACTCCTGCTCTCATTGTGCGCCTGCGGTGTGTGTCTGGTGTGCCCCTCCCCCCTGTTTTGTGCTAAAGTCTTCGATCGATTGAACTTAGGTCTGGACTTAGGTCGGGACATCCCCACCGAAGAGCCCAGTCGATGGCGCAAAATACTCAGATCGAAGTTTCTTTGCTCTACTTCCATTGTAGGAGATGAAGTGGGGATAGTATGCCAACTTTCTTGTGACGCTAAGTGGCTGAGCGGACTGGGCTTACAACGCTTCGAGAAGGTTGGGGGCCTTGACAGGAAAGTCTTGCAGCTTCGCAAACCCAGGTTGGCTTCAAGTTTTGGCAGTTTGGGTTATTGCGAGGAAGACGGTCGAGCTTCGCTCGATACCCCACTCTTCGGATCATCCTCGAAGGATGGGGCACCCATCCGAGGGCTCAGGAGGAGAAGAAGGGTGCCGGCCAGGACGAGTCCGAGAGCGACCCATTGGAGGACGTCCAGGCCGAGGGGCGTGGCAAGTCCGGGTTGGCGGAGGAAGCTGAGCAGGAACTGGGCTGCGCCAGCGGCGACGGCGGCGAGGGCGGCGGTTTGACCGGGGCGAGGGCGGCGGCGCAGCCAGGTATAGGCCGCCAGGAAGAGGACGAGCGCCACGACACAGGCGAAGAGGGCTACGGGGAAGAGCGGCTGGACGGTGCCGGGGTGGATGGGCATACCGGGATCGGAGCCTTCGGCGGAGTGGCCGAGGGCGAGAAAAGCCCAGACGAGCGCGGTGCAAGGAGCCCAGGCGTCCAGGGCGGAGAGGACCGGCAGGTGCTTCGAGCGCAGCCAAAGCCAGGTGGTCACGGCGGTGAGCAGGAGTCCGGAGGGGGTGAGAGACGGAACAGCGAGCAGGAGGAGGGGGTAGGCGCGAAAGCTTGAGAAGTGCTCGAGGACGAGCAGGAGACGCGAGAAGAGAAAGGCGGCGAGGACGGCAAAGAGTCCGGCATCCCAGAGCCGGTCAGGATCGACGCCGACGAGCCGCGCGGTGCGCTGCGAAACGGCGAGGGCGAGCAGCAGCCCGGCGGCGGCAAGGACGCCAAAGGTGGGGAGAGTGAGATGGCCGAGCTGGAGGAGGTTGGGGTGCACGGAAGGCTGGGGTGCGTTCAGCGCGGAGTCAGAGTGGCTGCTTCAACGATTGTGCATCGCCTCAGCCGTAAGAAGAAGCGATCCCTACGGAATGACGTTTGGTAAAGATAATGAAGGAGAAACCGACCCACGGGGCCGTACGACGAAGCGCAGGTGAACCCGTCTAAGACGGTGGGATCGAGCCGTGGCTCTTTAGGCTTTCCGGACTGGCGGACCTAGCACACCGAGCCATATCTACGAACCAAATCCCTGTTCATTAAGTATTGGTTCAACCTGCGTTGTTCGCGTACCTGCTTTGCAGGCCGGTCACTGGTTTGGATGCTAACCGCGCTTCCTTGTTCGCGCAAGTCAAGGGCGTACATCTTTTATTGCATTGAGCTTTGCTTTTCGTTGTCGGGTACGGCGATGCGCTCAAACTGATCGGCGAGGGTGTGCAGGCCCTGGGCGACTTCTGTGCCGCTGAGCGGTTTGCCGTGGCCGGGGGCGACGACGCGGGGGTTGAGCGCGGCAAGTTTGCGTACGGATTGCCTGGCCGCCTCCCAGTCCGAGGTAAAGTAGGCGGGTGGCCCGTGAAGCTCGGTGTGCTGGGCCAGGGCGGCTTCAAAGAAGCTTTCGGGCTTGGTGGTACAAAAGGCGTCGCCGACGAGCAGCGTAGAGTCCTGCTTGCGGAAAAAGGAGACGTGCCCGGGGGTGTGGCCGGGAGTGTGCAGGAGAGTCCATCCGGGAAGCTCGGCGAGCGACAGTTCGGCGCCTTCTCCGGGGAGTGGTTTGAGCCGGGAGCCCAGGTCGATGGGACCTTTGGGCAGGGTGGGCGAGAGGAGCGACATGGCTCCTCCCCCGGCCTTCCAGTTCGGGGCGGCGTACTCCTGCTGGCCGGTCAGGTAGGGGAACTCAAGCGGGTGGGCGTAGATGGGGACGTTCCACTCGTCGGCGAGTTCTTTGGCGGCGCTGACATGGTCGAAGTGGCCGTGGGTAAGGACGATGGCTGAGGGCGGACGGGAAAAGGTCTTCGCCGCCCAGCTCTGGATGCGGCCAGCGGAGAAGGGCAGAGCCGCATCGATCAGGGTCCAGGTGCCCTCCGGGTGGATGACGCCGAAGACGTTGACGAACGCGATGCGAAGGCCGAAGAGGCCGGGAGCGATGGAGTCCATCGGGAGTGCGTCGTAGACGGGGATGTCGACACGGTCCATGGGGATTAAGCCTCGACGGATTTGGATGCAAGGGAGACGGTGTGAGCTTGATGGTGGAGCGTGCAGCAAGTGGGTGCAGACCAGGCTGCTCCGCACATGAGGCTAAGCGGCTCTGGCCGGGTGATCTACATTGATAGCACGCCGTACGAAGTGCTGCAGGTCAACGCCTACACACGTTCGCAGAGAAGTTTTGATGACAGCGCAAACGGAATTGTAATTTTCCGTCCGCGTTGACAAGCCGAACCCCTTATTTGCTCGCATGCTGCAGCAGGCAGAGGAGGCGTCGAAGGTGAGACTCGCGTCTGTATGCAGTACTTCTTCCAGGCGTGGGGCTCCCGTGGGCCAGCCAAATATCGCGACACGCTGCTGAATACGGCAACCGAAGGGATTGCTCCTATTGAATTTTTAGCTACCGCTGTGGCGCTCAATCTGCAGAATGCGCCGGTCAGCCTGCAGGAAGAGATCTCCGCCGATCCAATCGCGGGCGCTGTGCTGAATGGCATGGATATGCGTCATATTCTCTCGACTGGGCTTGCTGCCTATCCGGGCAATTCGAACGGAGTGCCGTTCGATATGAGCCACATCTACGCGAGCGGCAATCTGGCAGGCGATATGTATTGCAATGTGGCGGCTGAAGCCACCGGCCGCACGCTCGCGTGCCGCCTCTACAATGCCACGGACGATGCTGGTATGAAGGAAATGCTTGCCTTCAACATCGCGCGCGACACCATGCACCAGGAGCAGTGGTTGGCTGTGCTTGAAGAGCTTGGCCCGTCACATCTTCCGGTGCCGAACAGCTTTCCGCAGAGTAAAGAAAACTCCGAGTACAGCTACAGCTTTCTTATTACCACGACAGACCGCGCTCCCGGGACCCAGGCTGGCCAGGCCTGGACGACCGGAACAGCACCGGACGGTAAAGGCGAGTTCAACGTCAAGATCGCGGAACCCTTGGGCTATGTGCCGGATCTTGGCTTTGGTCGCGCGGATACCTACGGGCAGAAGGAACAGTCCGCAGGAACAGTCGCGAGCGTGGTGGAGAAAGGGAAGGACATTGCGTCCAAGCTGACGCACTCCAACGTTTCCGTCGCCAGTATCGATTTAGAATGCAGGAAAGCAGGTGCTTGGAGTCGAGGCTAGGGAACAGCGTGAGGTGGAGAGGGATGGACCGGCGAGATTTTCTCAGAAATGCAACCACGGCGGCGGGCGTGGCCGCAACGCAGCAGCTGTTCACCCCGATGCTGCGCGGCGAAGAGAAGCTTGACAAGCCCGGTATCTCCGAGATGAGCTACCGCCCCTTCGGCCGCACCGGAGAGCGCGTCTCCGCGATTGGACTGGGCGGGTACCACGTCGCAAAGGCGTCGGTTTCTGAGCAGGAGTCGATCCAGCTCATGCGTCAGGCCATCGACCGCGGCATCAACTTCTTCGACAACTCCTGGAGCTATAACAATGGCGAGAGCGAAGTCCGCATGGGCAAAGCTCTGGCCGGCGGCTACCGCAACCGCGTGCTGGTGATGACCAAGACCGATGGCCGCACCAAGGCGCTAGCCGCGCAGCAGATCGAACAGTCGCTGAAGCGGCTCCAGGTGGACCACATCGACCTGATTCAATTTCACGAGATCATTCGCCTGGAAGACCCGGACCGCGTGTTCGCCGAGGGTGGTGCCATCGAGGCCGCGCTTGAGGCGAAGAAGGCGGGCAAGGTTCGCTTCATCGGGTTCACGGGGCATAAGGATCCCTATGTGCACCTGCGCATGCTGGAGGTTGCGCATGCTAATCAGTTCCAATTCGACGCGGTGCAGATGCCGATCAACGTGATGGATGCGCACTTCCGCAGCTTCGCCCACGATGTGCTGCCGACGCTGAATCGCGAGGGCATTGCGTCGCTTGGGATGAAGGCCTTCGGCGACCCGCACATTCTTGCGAGCAAGACGGCCACGCCGATGGAGTGCCTGCACTACTGCCTGAACCTGCCCATCTCGGTACAGATTACAGGGATCGAGAGCCAGGGCATTCTGGACCAGGCGTTTGAGGCGGTTCGCACCTTCAAGCCATACTCTGCCGAGCAGCTAACCGCTCTGTTGGACCGCACTCGGGCCGCGGCGCTTACCGGCAAGTTCGAGCCGTTCAAGACGACCAGCAACAGTGACGGGACCGCCCACAGGCCAGAGAGGTTAGGCTAGCTTTCTGAACTCCTGAGATGTTTTTGTGGAACAGATTTCTCGGGATCAGGCCTGCCTAGCGTGTGGGACGTCGTCTGCCCCCTGACGGCCCAGTAGCACTCACATGCTTTTTGCTGAAGTTCTGCATGTTCACGGATGTGCATCTTGCCGCGCACGTATGAGATGAGGCCTTCGGCCTGGAGCTTACCGGCAGTAGCCGAGAGCCGGGACCGACTCACGCCCAACATGTTGGCCAGTGTCTGCTGCGAGATTGGGTAGACCACGGTCCCGGTAAGGTCGGCGCTCATCAGCAACAGCCTGGCCAGCCGCTGCTCCGCGCTGTGGTGGGCGTTGCAGGCGACCGACTGGTTCACCAGATCCCATTGAGCCTGCATGCATTTTTCCGTGAGGTCGTGGAAACGTTCGTGATCCCGGAACTCCCGGGCTGCACGGGCAAGCTCCGCGGTGAAGCCTCGTCCGGGAACCTGCATTACGATGCGGGGCAGGCTGACTCGAACGCCGAACAGAGCAGTGACGCCAACGATGGACTTATGTCCGTACATGCCCACAGCGATCTCGCTGCCGCTTCGAAGCGCCAGGCCGGCGTAAGCAAGGCCCTCTTCAATGAACACAAGCTGCTGAAATCTGCCTGCAGCACGTACTATCTGCCGTCCCAGTTCAAGAGTTACGGGACTCAGACACAGTCGCTTGACCGCACTTGGCTCCAGGTTGCGAAGAACGTCGTTTCTGAACGGCACCTCGAAGATATCTGCCATCGGTCTCGCTCCGCAGTCGGAGGTGCTTGTGATATTCGTTGCAGCATTCGCACCGAGCATCAAGACTGGAACTAAGATGTGTCTGTTCGATTCCTGACATAGCAGCTTTTATCTTCTCTGATCAAGTTTTAGTTCCGTTGAGACACACCACACCTGCAGGCCGATGCAGGTGTGGCAATGGATCAGGTTGGGGAACGTGAGCGCTAGAAGGCTGAGACCACGGTGAAGCCAGTGGAGCCCGTGATACTCCCGGAGGTGGCGGCGACAGTTCCGGTACCGACGCCGAGGGGACTAAAGCTTCCGCTTGAGGAGATGCTGCCGACGGCGACGCCGGAGGGAATGGTCCAGTGAACGGAGGTGGTAAGGTTCTGCGTGGTGCCGTCGCTGAAGTGGCCCGTCGCTGTGTATTGGACCGAAGTACTCGCAACATTGACCGTGGTTCTGTTGGCTGGGGTGACCACGATGGATTGCAGCAGCGCCGCGGTGACGGAGATGGGCAGGGTGCCGCTGACTGAGTTGAGCGTGGCGACCGCATTGAAGGAGCCAACAGTAACGCCTGTGGCCAAGCCCCCGGAGCTCACGATCCCGACGCTGCTGGATTGCGAGGACCAGGTAACGGAGGAAGTCAGATTCTGTGTTGTGCCATCGGAGTAGTTCCCAATCGCGGTGAGTTGCAGGGACTGGCCAAGGGCAAAGCTGCTGGCTGAGGCCTGTACGCTGATGCTCTGGAGAACCGCAGAGGTGACGGTGAGTGGAACGGAGTGTGACACCGAGTTCAGGGTCGCGGTGAGGGTGGTACTGCCGGTTTGCAAGGCGCTGACCAGGCCGGTGTTGCTGACCATGGCAACTGAGGATGCGGAGGAGCTCCATTGCACCTGGTTGGTGATGTTTGCCGTGTTGCCATCGGAGTAGGTGCCGATTGCGGTGACTTGCGTGTGGAGGCCGACAGCGACGCTGGGGTTGGTTGGGGCGAGGCTGATGGACTGGAGGACGGCGCTGGTGACGGTCACCGCGGCAGACGTGTGGACTCCCTGGACGGCGGCGGTGACGGTGGTGGACCCGGTGCCGGTGCCATGCAGGAGACCACTTGGGTCGACGGTGGCGATCGAGGTGTCCGCGCTGCTCCAGGTGGTGGAGTTGTTGACGTTCGCAGTGCTTCCGTCGCTGTAGGTGCCGGTGACGGTGAGCGCGGAGGTGGTTCCTGCCGGTAGAGAGACTGGGTTGGGTGTGATGGTGAGAGAGCTGAGCGCGGCGGCTCCCACGGTGACCGACGCATTGCCTGAGATGGATCCCAGGGTGGCGGTGACGTTCAGGTTGCCGGCAGCGTTGGTTGTGAGCAGACCGTTGTTTCCGGAGCTGTTGCTTACAGTGGCAAGGGATGGAGCGGAAACGCTCCAGTGGACAGAGGCGGTGACGGTCTGCTGGCTTCCATCCGACATGGTGGCTGTCGCGGCGAACTGCTGTGTCTGCCCGGCCGCGAGCGTGACGGAGGCAGGGCTGACGGCGATTGAAGTCGGAACAGCGTTGGTGGTGGTGAGAGCAAGCGAGCCAGAGATGCTGCCACTGCTCGCCGTGAGGGTGGTGTTGCCGGCTTGGGCGACGACCGCCTGGCCGGTAGAGCTGATGGTAGCGACGTGAGGATCCGAGGAGGCCCAGGTGACGGACGAGGTCAGGTCCTGCGTGCTGCCATCGGAGAAGGTTCCGGTCGCGGTGAATTGCTGAGTCATGCCGGCCGCAAGGCTGAGGTTGGTCGGCGTGATGGCGATGCTGGTCAGGGTTGCCGGGGTAATCGTTACGTTCAGGACGGTAGAGACGGCGTTGAGGGTGGCAGTGACGGTAGCGCTTCCCGTGCCGACCGCAGTGAGATTGCCGTTCGCGTCTACCGTGACCACGCTTGGATTGGAGGTCATGTATTGGACGCTGGAGGTTACGTTTTGCGAACTGCCGTCCGTGAAGGTCGCGGTGGCCAGAAGTTGCTGGACGCCGCCGGAGGACAGGGAGAGCGGGGACGGAGAGATCTGGATGCTGACCGCGGTGGCCGCAGTGACGGTCATCGAAGCGCTGTTGGACACAGAGCCAGACTGCGCGGTGATGGTTGTGGAACCCGTGCCGTGCGTGGCGGCGAGACCCGCAGCGTTGATGGAGGCGACGCTGCTGGAGCTGGAAGCCCAGGTGACAGACGAGGTCAGGTCCTGGGTGGATCCGTCGGAGAAGGTACCGATGGCTTTGTACTGCTGGTTGGTGCCATCCGCCAACGTGACGGATTGAGGGGTGACTGCGAGCGAAGCCAGGGTTGCAGGCGAGACGGTGAAGGCGACTGCGGCGGACTGACTGCCGAGCGTAGCCCAGATCTGCGTATTTCCTGCACTGACCCCGGTCGCCAACCCACTGCTATTGATGGTAGCGGTTGCGGTGACGGAAGATTGCCAGGCGACCTGAGACGTGAGGTTCTTGGTAGACCCGTCGGAGTAGGTTCCGGTCGCGGTGAACTGCTGGGTGTTGCCGCTGCTGATGCTGGCCTGCGAAGGCATGATGCTGATGGCCGTGAGAGTGACTGGAGCGTTGCTGACAGTGAGGTTGGCGGAGCCGGAGACGCCGCTCAGCTGAGCCTGAATGCTGGTTGTACCGTTGGCGACGCCGGTTGCCAGGCCGGTGCTGTTGATGGTGGCAGTGGACGTGTTGGTCGAGCTCCAGGTGACCTGCGACGTGAGGTTCTGGGTGGAACCGTCGGAGTAGGTGCCGGTGGCGGTGAACTGCTGGGTTGCGGATACCTGAATGTTTGGGCTGGCGGGAGCAACGGTAATGGACTGCAGGACCACCGGTGCGGCGGATACGGTGAGGGAGGCGGAGCCAGTAAGGCCGTTGAGCTGCGCCTGAATGGTCGTAGAGCCTACGGCTACGGAGGTGGCCAGGCCGGAGCTGTTGATGGTGGCGGTGGAGGTATTCGAGGAACTCCATGCGACCTGAGTCGTCAACGTCTGGGTGGAATGATCGGTGTAGGTTCCTGTTGCGGTGAATTGTTGCGTTGTACCCGAGACGAGGCTGGCGCTGGTGGGACTGACGGAGATGGAGGCGAGATTTGCTGCGGTGACCTGAATGGAAGACAGGGTAGAGCTTTGGCCCTGGTAGGCACCGGTGAGTGAGGCGTTTCCGACACCGGTTGCGGTGACGAGGCCGTGGGTGTCGACGGTGAAGACACCTGAGGCGGAGCTGGTCCAGGTAACGGTGGAGGTCAGGTTCTGGGTGGTGCCATCGGAGAAGGTGCCGGTCGCGGCGAACTGCTCGGTTGTGCCGTTGGCGAGGGGCGACGGGTTAGCGGGTGTGATCGCGATCGAGGAGAGCGTGGCGTTCGAAACATTGACCGTAATGGTGTTGCTTACGCCGTTGACCATGACTGCGATGGTGCTGGCGCCGGGAGCGACGCCGGTGAGCACACCGGTGGAGCTGATGGTAGCAACGCTGGTGTTGGAGGAGCTGAAGGCAGCGCTGCTGTTAAGGTCCTGCGTGGTGCCATCGGAGAAGGTGCCGATGACGGAGATCTGGGCGCTGGTTCCCGCCGCGAGGCTAGGGTTGGCGGGATTGAAGGCGGTGGACACCAGGGTTGCCGGCGTGACCTGGAAGCTGGAGGTCGAAGCGGTCTGGCTGCCAAAGCTGGCCGTGATCTGGTCGGAGCCGACCGCGGTTCCGGTTGCAAGACCACTTGCGTTGATGGAGGCAACGGTGCCGTTCGAACTGGTCCACGTGACCTGCGAAGAGAGGTCGCGGGTAGAGCCGTCGGTGTAGGTTCCGGTAGCGGTGAACTGCTGTGTCGTTCCCTTGGCGATCTGGGCCGTGGTGGGCGAGATGGCGAGAGACGACAGCGTGGCAGGGGTGACCTGGACGGTGCCGCTGGAGGAGGCGACGCCGTTGAAGCTGGCTGTGATCTGAGCGGTGCCGGTTGCGGCGCTGCTGGCGAGACCGGACTGATTGATGGTGAGGACGGCGGCGTTGGAGCTGCTCCAGACTACCTGCGTGCTGAGGTCCTGCGTGCTGCCGTCAGAGAAGGTTCCAACAGCGGTGAACTGCTGCGTTGTGCCGTCGGGAAGGCTTGGGCTGGAAGGCGTGATCGCGATGGAGACCAGGGTTGCGGGAACGACCGTGACGGATTGGGTGGAGGCCGTTTGCCCAGCTACGGTGGCGGTCACCTGGACGGAGCCGGCCGCGAGACCCGTGGCGAGACCGGCGTTTGAGATGCTCACGACGCTGGTGTTCGAGCTCAAGAAGGTGGACGAGCTGGTCAGGTTTTGCGTACTGCCGTCAGAGTAGGTGCCGATTACCTGGAACTGCTGGGTGGTGCCCTTGGCGAAGCTCGGGTTCAAGGGAGTGATGGAGATCGAGACCAGCGTGGCGGCCGTTACCTGGACCGTTGGCGTCGTGGCGGTCTGCCCGTTGTACGAGGCGGTGAAGGAGACTGCGCCAGCGGCGTTGCCGGTGGCGAGACCGGTGGCCGAGATGGAGGCGACGGCCGGAGCGGAGCTTGTCCAGGAGGCGGAGGCGCTGACGTTTTGGGTGCTGCCGTCAGAGTAGGTGCCCGTAAGGGTGAACTGCTGGGTGAAGCCTGCGGCGAAGGTTGCGCCGCTGGGGCTGATGGCTACCGAGACGAGCGTCGCGGAGCTGACGTTGATGACGCTCGAGCCGGAGATAGAGCCGACCTGCGCAGTAATGTTGGCCATGCCGGGTGCGACTGCTGTGACCAGGCCTGTGTTGCTGACCGTGGCGATTGAAGTGGACTGGCTGGTCCAGGTGGCGGTGGAGCTGAGATTCTGTGTGCTTCCATCCGAGTAGGTTCCGGTGACCATCAACTGCACGGTGATGCCGGCGGCGAGATGGCTGCTGGTCGGGGTCACCGACAGACTGGTCAACGTGGGTGCGGAGGGGCTTGCGCCAGCGCTGACGGTGATCGTCGACGGGGAGGAGGTTGTGGAGCCGAGCTGTGCCGTGATGGAGGAAGCTCCAGCTGCGGCTGCAGTGACGAGTCCGGAGGCGTTTACGGTGGCCACGCCGGTGTTCTGGCTGCTCCAGGTGACCTGCGAGCTCACATTTTGCGTGCTGCTGTCGGTGTACGTGCCGGTCGCGGTAAGCTGCTGGGTCTGCCCTTGCGCAAGGCTGGCGCTGGAGGGAGAGACGGAGATGGAGGCGAGGGTGGCTGGGGTGACCTGGAAGGTGGGCGTAGAGGCGCTCTGTCCCTGATAGGCAGCGCTCAACGAGGCGCTTCCAATGCCCGTTCCGGTCACAAGGCCGTGGGTGTCGACGCTGAAGACACCTGGGGCTGAGCTGGTCCAGGTAACGGCTGAGCTGAGGTCCTGTGTGCTGCCATCGGAGAAGGTGCCGGTGGCGGTAAACTGCTCGGTCGTGCCGTCGGCCAGCGGTGAGGGACTGGCGGGCGTGATCGCAAGGGAGGTGAGGGTAGCGTTCGAGACACTGACGGTCGAGGTAGAGGTGACTCCGTTGACGGTGACGGTAAGCGTGGAGGTCCCAGGAGCAGTTCCGGTGAGCAAGCCATTTGCAGTTACAGTGGCGACGCTCGAGATAGAGGAACTGAACGAGGCGCTGCTCGAAAGATCCTGAGTGGTTCCGTCAGAGAAGGTTCCGATGACGGAGATCTGCGTGCTGGTTCCGGCGGCCACGCTGGGGTGCGCAGGACTGAGGGCAACCGAGACGAGGGTCGCCCCCGTGACCTGGAAGCTGGAGGTAGAAGCCGTGTGAGTCCCGAAAGTTGCGGTGATCTGGGAGGAGCCGACGCCGATGCCGGTGGCGAGGCCATTGCCATCGACCGAGGCAGCAGAGCTGTTGGAGCTGGTCCAGGTGGCCTGGGTGGAAAGGTTCTGGGTCGTGCCGTCGGTGAAGGTGCCTGTGACCGTGAACTGCTGCGTGGTGCCCTTGGCGATCTGCGCCGTGGTCGGAGAAATCGTCAGGTTCGTTACCGTTGCAGACGTAACCTCGACCGTGTTGGTCGTAGCGGTGATGCCGTTGACGTTCGCGCTGACCTGTACGCTGCCGATGCCGCAGCTGCTGGCAAGACCTGACTGGTCAATGGTGAGGACGGCGGCGTTGCTGGAGCTCCAGACGGCCTGGGTGGAGAGGTCCTGAGTAGTGCCGTCAGAGTAGGTGCCCGTGGCAGTGAACTGTTCCGTGGCGCCGTTCGCGAAGCTCGGACGTGCGGGAGTGATGGCGATGGAGACAAGGCTGGCAGGGGTGACAGTCACAGTTTGGGTTGTGGCGGTCTGGTCGCCGAAAGAGGCGGTGATCTGGACCGAGCCGACGTTGAGACCGGAGGCGACGCCGCTCGTATTGATGCTGACCCCAGACGGGTTCGAGCTGCTGAAGACAGCGGAGGCAGTGAGGTCGTGGGTGGTGCCATCGGAGTAGGTGCCGATGACGTGGAACTGCTGGGTGGACCATTTGGCAAAGCTGGGGCTCGAGGGCGAGACTGCAATCGAGACGAGTGTAGCCGCGGTGACCTGCACGGGCGTGGAGGTGGCAGCCTGGCCGTTGTAGCTGGCATTGAACTGTACGATTCCTGGTGCGACGCCGGTGGCGAGACCTGTCGCAGAGACAGTGGCGGTGGCAGGAGCAGAGGAGGTCCAGGTGGCAGCAGAGCTAAGGTTCTGCTGAGTGCCGTCGGAGAAGGTGCCACTCAGGGTGAACTGCTGGGGGACGCCAGCGGCGAAGCTGGCTCCGCTGGGGCTGATCGAAACGGAGGTCAAAGTCGCAGCGCTGACGTTGAGGGTCGTCGTGCTCGAGAAGCTGCCAATCTGCGCCTCGACGGTTGTGATGCCGGCCGCGATTCCGGTAGCGAGACCTGTGCTGCTGACCGTAGCGATGCTTGAGTTTGCGCTGGTCCAGGTAGCGCTCGAGCTCAGGTTGGCAGTGCTGCCGTCCGAGTAGGTGCCCTGAACCGTAAGCTGCACGGTCGTGCCTCTGGCAAAATGACTGCTGGTCGGAAGTATGACGATGCCGTTCAGGGTAGGAGCAGACGTAGCCGGCGCTGCGGTAACCGTGAGGCTTGCGGAGCCGGAGTTGCTCCCGCTGAGCGCCTGGATTGTGGTCGCGCCGGCAGCGAGAGCAGAGACGAGACCGGAGCTGCTGATCGAGGCCACGGCCGTGTTGGTGCTGCTCCAGGTGACTTGTGAGGAAATGTCCTGAGTGGAGCTGTCAGAGTATGTTCCCGTCGCCGTGAACTGCTGTGTACTCCCTGCAACGAGGCTCCTGCCGGAAGGCGTTACGGTCATAGAGGAAAGTGTGGCTGCCGGGGGAACGTAGCCTGCGGGCTCGACGGTGACCTGGAACGTGACGGTTTTATTGGAGTACTGTCCGGTGAGGGTCACCGTGGTCGCGACCGTGACCGGGTAGGCCGTCGTGAGTCCATTGTTGTCAACACTGAGTACGCTGGGATTCGAGCTGGTCCAGTTGACGCTCCCGGCGACGTCGGCCGTGCTGCCGTCGACATTTGTGGCCAGGGCGCTCAGCTGCTGCGTGGTGCCGGTCACGACGGTTGGCTGAGCGGGGGTAACGACCAGCGAGTTGATCAGACCGCTGACGACGTTGAAAGTGCTCGACGCAGAGAGGTTGCCGACGGCTGCGGTGAACTGGGCTGTCCCAATGCCGCTAGCAAAGGTCAGGCCGGTGACGTCTAAGGGAACCGCCACTGCCGTGTTGTCGGAAGTGAGAATATCGTTGAGAGTAAGGTCTTCAGTGAAGCCGTCGGAGAAGGTGCCAATCACGTTTAGTTGTTGAACATCGTATTGGTAAAGCGTGTTGGTGGCCGGCGTCATAGAGACCGAAGTGAGTGTGGCTGACGTGACATTGACTGGGGTAGTGGCGCTGAAGTACCCACGTTGAGCGGTGATGGCCCCCATACCAGGACCGGTGCCCACGATGTGTCCCTGCAGGTGATTCGAGCAGATGGAAGGTGTCGGGGATAACCAGACGACACCGTGTTCGAGTGGCTGCGTGGTGCCGTCGGAGAAGCTGCCGACCAGGTTGTATTGATGTACTGTGTTGACGGGAAGCTCCGTGTTGCCAGGCACCAAAGCGACCGAGAGAAGGGTGGCATTGGTGACCTTGAGCGGAGCAAATACCTGCTGCCCGAAGAGGGTAGCGATGACGTCCACTGAGCCGGAACTTACGCCCAAAGCGCGGCCGGTTGGGTCAGTGGTGGCGATGGCGGGATTATTAGTGCTCCAGACGACCTGGGTGGTGAGGTCCTGGATGCTGCCGTCAGTGAAGGCGCCAACGGCAGTAAAGTGCGCTCCGGTGCCAACAGCAACCTGAGTGATATTGGATCTTATGGTCATCCGCGTGAGAGTGGCGTCGGTGACCTGGATGGGGCCGCTCGTCTGCGAAACACCAAGGTAGCTTGCGGTGATTGTGGCCGTACCTAACTTGCCAGCCTTTACCACACCGGTCGCGTCAACGGTAATCACGGTAGGATCGCTGGAAGTCCAGATCGCCGGTGCACTCACGTCGACGGTGAGGCCGTTCCCATACGTCGCCGCTGCGGTGAGGGCGAACGTTGTGCCAAGAGCGAGTTTCGCACTGGATGGAAGGATGGTGACTGACCGCAGCGGGATTACGCTACTAAGTAAGGTTGTTATGGCACTGGTCTTTCCTACGGTGGCGGTGATCTGCGTGGTGCCTGGCTGGAGTGCGTCGGACACACCTGTGCTGCTGACGGAGATGATGCTGGAATCCGCAGAGGACCAGGTAGTCAGGCTGGTAAGATCGTGGACGCTTCCATCGGAGTAGGTGCCTAACACGCCAAGCTGCTGGGTGTAACCCACCACGACCGCGGCGTCCGGAACCTGCACGGTAAGCGACACCAGATCCGGCGGTAAGACCTTGAGTGTCTGAGACGCGGTAAGACCGCCAAAGCTGGCAGTGAAGCTCGCGGTTCCTGCGGCGACACCCACGGCGATCCCATTCGTAGCGCCAATTGTGGCGACAGCAGGATTGGAGCTCTGCCACGTGGCGCTCAGAGTGAGATCCTGGGTGGTGCCATCGGAGAAGGTCCCGGTAAGTTGAACCGGCTGCATGGAACCGATGGGGAAATAAGATTCAGTTGAGTTGGTCGTTAGTGAGACAAGGGTTGCGCTGGTGACAATGACTACACTTTGAGACTGAGTTGTACCGAGCGAGGCCTGGACCGACGCTATGCCCGGGGCCATGGCCCAGTCCACACCGGCCGGAGTGATGACAGCAACCGAGGAGCTGTTGGCTTTGGGTATGACGCTTTGCGCACCAACGACCCTGGCATGAGCCTGGGCCGAGGACGACGCGGCTACGCTCCAGGTGACCTGTGAGGTGACGTCTTTTCGGGAGCCGTCGGAGTAGATGGCAAACGCCGTATGTTGCTCGGCCGTGCCGTTGGCGATGCTGCTGCTGGTGGGCTCGACGTAGAGGTTGGTGAGGGTGACTCCGGAGCTTACCTGAACCGTGGCGGAGGCAGTTGTGCTTCCGAGCGTGGCAGTAATCGTTACGGTGCCGGACGAGGTGCTTGAAGGAGCAGAGGCGAGACCGTTCGCATCGATGGTTAGCAGGCTGGGATTGCTCGAGATCCAGCTGACCGAGCTGCTCACAGTATGCGTGCTGCCGTCGTTGTACGTTCCGGTTGCCGTGAACTGCTGGGTGGATCCGCTGAAAACGGTAGGACTTCCCGGTGTAACGGCGAGCGAAGAGAGAGGGGCGTTGACCACGGTGCCAAGGGCCGACGTGCTTGCGGACGCGGTTACGGCGGAGACGATGAAGTTTCCTGGCGCGACGGCGGACAGCAGGCCCGTGCTGCTGATGGTTGCTACCGAGGACGGAGTAACGAACCATTGCACGGAGGAGGTGATATTGGCCGTCGTGTTGTTGGCGTAGGATGCGGTTGCGGTGTACTGCTTCGTCGCCCCGGCGTAGAGCGAGCTTACGCTTGGCGCGAGCGTCAAGCTTGTTGTAAGCGGGTTGGAAACGGTGACGGAGAAGGAACCGGTGTCGTCGTTGAGTTTCGCCGTGATGACGGTCGCTCCGGCGGAGAAGCTGGTGAGCAAGCCTGTCGAGTTGACGGAAGCGACGCTTGGGTTCGACGAGCTCCAGGTGACGGAGGTAGTAGTATCCGTTTCCTGCATCAGGTAGCTGATATCCATGGCATGCAGCTGCGTGGACGATCCTGCGGACAAGGACGTGCTATCCGCTGAGATACGGATGGTCCCGACCTGTGGATGAGACGATCCGCAGCCGACCAGGGCAAGGCTGAGCATCCATGTAAAAACAAAAGAAATCAGTAGAAACAATTTTCTGAAGCTCATCACACTTCCCTCAGACCAACTCTCTGACTGCACCCGTAGAACAAGGCCTGATGGGACATTAATGATCGGGACTGGACGCATACTATCCCCGACTAGCACCAACTTCTGGCGCGAATCGGTGATTTGTTGTGGTTGTAAGTCACGTGGAAGACATAAAACAGAGACCCGCGCAGCCGTTAGGTAGGTCGCCCCAGGGAAGTGTCACTGGATTATCGGCAGGGAGCATTACTATCTGGAGATCTGAAACCAGGGCCAACTCACTTTGGCTCTGCGGTCAGACGAACCAGGGACGATGTGCGGCGAGTCTATGACCCGAAAAGAGTCTGAGACCGCAGTTAGAAGGAGAAGCGGGCCTGTAGATTGATGACTCGACCGGCGAGACCGGACGTAGCCTGTCCAAAGTTGGCAGATTGAATGTTGTTGACGGCGTGATGATCGACGTGCCGCCCCACACTGCTGAAACGGTGGAGATGCCATCGATGGAGACCGAGTTGGTCTCATACTGGCCGCCGTTTGCGTTGTCCTGTGGGCCGTTTTCCGTGGCAAAGATTCCGGTTGAGTGGCCTGGGCCGGCTGGGCCTTGACTGCCGGGCGTGGTGTTGGTGCCGGAGGTGGTCTGCGAGCCGTCACCGAAGACGCCGGGCGCGAGCTGCACGAGCTGGAAAATGTCCCGGCCGGCCGCAGCAACGTGCTGGATCTCGTTCGAGTCGACATTGCCGGAGATGTTGGCCGTCTCGGTATCGATGGCGGAGACGGTGTCGGCGGAGACGTTGACGGTGGTGCCGGCGTCGCCGATGTCCAGGCGGAGATTGACGGCGTTTGCCTGGTCGGGGTTCAGGGTGTAGTTGCTGACTAACTGCTGCTTGAACCCGGGTGCGGCCGCAGTGATGGTGTAGTGGTCATTGGCGAGCGCGTCGAAGTTATAGACACCGCTTGCGTTCGAGGTGGTAGCCAGGACGCGGCCAGTATCCACATCCTTCAGAGTGACACTCGCGTTGGGAATTGCCGCGCCGGTCGAGTCGGTGACGGTGCCCTGGATGGAACCGCGAAACTGTGCGTGGGCGATCGTACCGGAGCAGAAGACGGTGGCGGCCGCGATCAGAGCGACGTGCCTGGATAGAGGGTGGCGGCTGCTTGCCTTCAGATATTTCGTGGCGGAACAGTGCGACATGAAGCCTCCTGGAGGACCGGCGTTCACAAACGTTTGCCTGAAAGAGCTGGGGCGGCTGAGTTGGAAACCTCTGCAAACGTTTCAACCGCAGATGACTGTGCGCTTCGGCTTGTTTCTCTGTCAAGCGTGCGATACCCGAAACGTTTGGGAGACACACAGACGTGATGAGAGAGCGCCGCAGCCGAGCTGGTCGCAGCCAGCTAAAGCTGTGTGATTGTGAAACGGAGGTTGTGGCTTCGCCAGAACGACGACCTGTTCCGCGGGCTGAAACGCCAGGTAATTTGCTACAGCAAGCGGCAATTCCATTGCGGATTTTGCTGGTCGTTAGTCGCGCGAAGAGGTGGTGGCCAGAGACGGGATCGAACCGCCGACGCCGGCCTTTTCAGGGCCGCGCTCTACCACTGAGCTATCTGGCCTTGGCAATTGCGTGCAGGTTGCGACCGAACTTTCGCTCGAAATCGCAAACTCAGGGAAGGAGCGCGCCAAGTAATGACTCCGCAGCCTGAACGTCGGTTGTTTGGCCTTCGAAGGCCTTGACGAATCACCTTGATCAGCAGACAAGTCTCGCCAACGTTGCCCAAGTATATCAAGCGGAGAGCCATGCGCCAAACCGCGCCCATTTGCTTACGATCCGGCTGGCGTCGACAGCATAATGGAACACATGCGTGCATGTGTCAGTCTGCTAGCCCTCATGGTTTCGGCCGCGTCCAGTCCGGCACAGCCGCTGCGCCACTCCGGTCTCTCTTCGGCTTCGAACAGCAGCGCAGAACGGCGCGCCGCCGCAGCGTTCGACATCGCTCGCAGCCAGGGACAACTCGCTCTTACCGCTTTTCTTGCCGGCATGCCCAAGGGTGCCGATCTGCATACGCATCTTGTCGGAGCCGTGTACGCCGAGACCTTCCTAAAAGATGCAGCCGACGACCGCCTGTGCATCGACCTCACCACGCACAGCCTGCTCAGGGGCACAGGGCCGGTAAGCGATCCAGCCGTGTGCCCGCAAGGAGCCGTGCCCGCGGCCTCGGCGTTCCGCGACGGCAAGCTCTATGACGCCATGATCGACGCGTTCTCCATGCGCTCCTTCGTTCCGTCTTCCGGCCTTAGCGGGCACGATCAGTTCTTCGCCACCTTCGATCGCTTCGGCGCGCTGGATAACAAAGCTCACGGGGGCGAGTGGCTGGACGAGCTGGCCTCCCGCGCCGCAGCCCAGAATGAGCAGTACCTCGAGGTCATGATCACGCCTCCGTTCGCACGTGCGGCAGCGCTTGGCTACAAGCTCGGATGGCCGGCATCTTCTCCCGTGGCCTCTCTGGCCGAGAGCTCCACTCCGGCTGCGGACCTGGGAGCGTCGCCTCAGCAACTCGCCGCGTTGCGCGACAAACTCCTGGCCGGCGGCCTGCGCGACGAAATTGTAACCGACCGTGAACAAATAGACGGGAACCTCGCCGATCGCAGGCGAATTGAGCGCTGCACCACGGTGAACCCCGCACCCGCCTGCTCGGTCGAAGTGCGCGTCCTCTACCAGGTGCTGCGCGCCTTTGCTCCGCAGCAGGTCTTTGCGCAGACGCTGCTTGCCTTTGAGGTCGCTTCCGCCGATCCCGATGTGGTCGGAATCAACTTCGTCCAGCCTGAGGACGCTTACCTCGCGATGAGCGAGTATCACCGCCAGATGCTCATGCTCGACTACCTGCACAGCGTCTACCCGCGCGTGCACATCTCCCTGCATGCCGGGGAGCTGGCGCTGGGTCTGGTCCCGCCTGCGGGTCTGCGCTTCCATATTCGCGAGGCGATTGATCTCGGTCACGCGGAACGGATCGGGCACGGCGTGGACGTAATGGAGGAGACCGACCCCGGCCTGCTGCTCAAGGAGCTCGCCGCGCGCCACGTCATGATCGAGATGAACCTTACCTCGAACGACGTCATCCTTGGCCGCCGCGCCGCCACCCATCCTCTGCCGGACTACCTTCGGGCGCACGTGCCGGTCGCTCTCTCTACGGATGACGAGGGTGTCTCGCGTATCGACCTCACCCATGAGTACACCCGCGCCGCGCTGGACTACAAGCTCAGCTACCTGGACCTGAAGCGCAGCGCGCGCACCTCGCTCGAGCACGCATTCCTCCCCGGCGAGGACCTGTGGCAGCAGCCCGACCAGTTCACCCGGGCCGTTCCGGTATGCTCCGCTCAGCCGCTCGGCGCCGAGACCCCGACCGCGGCCTGCACCGAGTTCCTCAAGAGGAATGCGCGCGCCGCGCAGCAGTGGGAGCTCGAACACCGGTACCAACTCTTCGAAGCTACGTTCCTGCCTTGATACACTCGTCACAAGCGCCCATGAAAACGTTCCTCTTCGTCCTCGGGCAAGTGATCCTGTTCGGCCTGTTCACGGCTGTCTTCTTTATCGGCAGCTTCCTTGGCCTGCTTCATCGCGACCCCTTCCCGATGAAGTGGTTTCTCACCCATCCAACCCCCATGACGGTGCGTTACTTTGCTCCTACTGGTCTCATTCTCATGTCTGGCCTTTACTGTCTTGTCTTTCTGATCGAGGCCGCTGCCCGCAAAGTGCGCACCGCCGGCCTCTGGACTACCCTCGTTTTTCTGCTCGCACTCGCCGTGGGCGTCGTGGAAAAGTTCGGCTTCGCCACGCACGATCTTCGCTGAAAACATCTTGCACGCCAGGTACTCCGTCGTCGAATGGCCTTGATAGGTGCAACGATCCCTCGAAAGTGTTGCTTGTCCTCCATGCGGGTTTGATAATCTGTACCCGTCGTCCTAAGTTCTTCGCATGCAAACTCCCAGGCTGCCATGCGGTACCGGCTCCATCCTCCAGCAGCTTAACCCTGTGAAAGTCGAGTCCTCCAGAAAACAAAGGACCGTACAACCATGAAGATCGAACTCGGTTCCACCCGTAATCTGCCCTCCCAAAGCGTCGACCTGAGCGCGCGCACCATTGCGTACTTCTCCATGGAGATCGCGCTCGATCCCAGCCTACCCACCTACTCCGGTGGACTCGGCATGCTGGCTGGCGACACGCTGCGTTCCGCGGCCGACACCGGCGCACCCATGGTCGCGGTGTCGCTCGTCCATCGCTGCGGCTACTTTCGCCAGAAGCTCGACGCCTCCGGGCAGCAGACCGAGAGCGATGTGCCCTGGTCGCCCGAGACTTTGCCTTCTGCAGGAGAGGTCGTCTCGCTCACGATGCAGAATCGCACCATCAAGATCTGCGCCTGGCGCTTCGACGTGGTGGGCGTCGCCGGCCACGTGATCCCCGTCTTTCTGCTCGATACCGACATCGAAGGCAACGATCCCTACGATCGCCGCTTGACCGACACTCTCTACGGCGGCGACACCTACTATCGCCTTTGCCAGGAGACTGTCCTTGGCCTCGGCGGCGTGCAGCTCCTGCACCAGCTCGGCTGCCTGCCCGCGGTTTATCACATGAACGAGGGCCACGCTTCGCTGCTGACGCTCGGCCTGCTTGAAGATCGTCTCAGCCCGGGTGAGACCCTGGCCAACTCCACCGAGGAGGACCGCCTCGCGGTCGCCCAGCAGTGCGTCTTCACCACGCACACGCCGGTGCCCGCCGGCCACGACCAGTTCGGGCTTGACCAGATGTACGCCGTGCTCGGCCAGGACCGTGCCAAAGCGCTCGAGCGCTTCGGAGGCCTGCACAACAACCTGCTGAATATGACCTACGTGGCATTGCGCTTTTCGCGCTGGGTCAACGGCGTCGCCATGCAGCACGGCAAGGTCTCGCAGCAGATGTTCCCCGACTACCACGTCGAGTCGGTCACCAATGGCGTCCATGCCGCCACCTGGATCGCCGCGCCGCTGCAACGCCTCTTTGACGACGAAATGCCCCGCTGGCGCCATGACAACGAATACTTCCGCTCCGTCTACGGCATCAAGCCGAGCCGCATCGCCAACGCCCATCGCGTGGCGAAGCACAAGCTCATCGAGACCATCGCCGAGCGCACCGGCGAAGCCCTCAACGAAAGCGTGCTCACTCTCGGCTTTGCCCGCCGCGTCGCCACCTACAAGCGCGCCAGCCTGCTGCTCGAAGATCCCAAGCGTCTCGCCAAGATCGCCAAGAAACTAGGCGGCCTGCAGATCGTCTTCGCCGGCAAGGCGCACCCCGCCGACACCGCCGGCAAGGGCCTGATCAAGGAAGTCTTCGAGCTCGCCGGCAAGATCGGCAGCACCGGCTCGCTGCGCATCGTCTACCTCGAAAATTACGACTGGGAGCTCGGCGGCATCCTCACCCAGGGCGTCGACGTCTGGGTCAACACGCCGCGCCGGCCCTATGAAGCCTCCGGAACCTCCGGCATGAAGGCCGCCCTCAACGGCGTCCCCTCGCTTTCCATCCTCGACGGTTGGTGGATTGAAGGCTGCGCCGAAGACGTTACCGGCTGGGCCATCGACGACGGCGACACCGACGCTGCCGAAGCCGCCAGCCTCTACGACAAACTCGAAGGCCGCATCGCCCCCATGTTCGCCCGGCCCAACGCCTGGGCGCGCATGCAGCAGCACTGTATCGCCATGAACGGCAGCTTCTTCAACACCGATCGCATGCTCGGCCAGTATTTCGCCAACGCCTACTTCCCGCAGGCACCCGCCACGGAAGCGACGCCGGCAGATGAGGCTATCGCCGAGGCGATTATCCTGGCCTGAGTGCATCCGTGGTCAGCGGAGACATCGTCCCCTCCGCTGCCCTGCCTCTCAGCACCGTGACCTCTTCCTCTGCCACTCCAGATGTGCCCGCACCGCCGGCCACTCTGAAGCGAGGATGCTGTAGACGCAGGTGTCGCGCAAGGTTCCATTCCTCGCAACGGAGTGGTTCCGCAAGATCCCATCCAGCTTCGCGCCCAGCCGCTCAATCGCGCGGCGACTTTGCTGATTGAGCAGGTGCGTCCGAAACTCCACCGCGATACACAACATCCGCTCGAAGGCGTGCGTCAGCAGCAGCCACTTGGCCTCCGTGTTCAGGCTCGTCCGCTGCACGCTCCGCGTGTACCATGTCGAGCCAATCTCCACGCGCCGGTTCACCGCATCCACGTTCATGAACGTCGTCATGCCCACGATGCGATCGGTCGCTTGCTCAATCACCGTGAACGGCATCATGGAGCCTGCCCCTGCTAAAGCCAGACGACGCGCGATCTCCTGCTCCATCTTTTCTGGCTCCGGAACGCTCGTGTACCAGAGCCGCCAAAGCTCTCCGTCCTCGACCGCCGCGGCCAAGCCAGGAAGATGCTCCATCCCGAGCGGCACAAGACGGACGTGATCTCCGGTCAGCAGCGGCAATCGCAGGAACTCGATGTCTTCCCGCGGGGTTTCGGGCTCGTTCAATCTCCCGCCACCGGCTGAACCTGTCCCACCATCCCTGCCTTCCCATGGCTTCGACGCGTCGCCGCCCGCTCCACTCTGCCGCGCAGGCGATCGAAGAACAGATACACCACCGGCGTCGTAAACAGCGTCAGGGCCTGTGAGACGATCAGCCCGCCCACGATCGTAATCCCCAGCGGCCGGCGCAGTTCGCTACCTGTTCCTGTGCCGAGCGCCAGCGGCAGACCACCCAGCAGCGCCGCCATCGTCGTCATCATGATTGGCCGGAAGCGCAGCAGGCAGGCTTCGAAGATCGCCTCCTCCGGCGTCTTGCCATGCTCGCGCTCCGCTACCAGCGCGAAGTCGATCATCATGATGGCGTTTTTCTTCACAATCCCGATCAGCAAGATGATGCCGATCATCGCAATCACGCTCAAATCCACCTTGAACAGCAGCAGAAACAAGAGCGCTCCCACCCCCGCCGAAGGCAGCGTCGAAAGAATCGTCAGTGGATGAATGAAGCTCTCGTACAAGATTCCCAGCACGATGTACACCGCCACCAGGGCGAGCGCAATCAGCAGAGGCTCGCTTGAAAGCGACTGCTGGAACGCCTGCGCCGTACCTTGAAAACCGCCGTGCACGCTGCTCGGAACGCCTAGGTCGACACGCGCCTGCTCGATCTCCGCCGTAGCCTCACTCAGGCTCGAGTCGGGGGTTAGATTGAAGCTTAACGTCGCTGCCGGAGACTGCGACTGATGGTTCACCGCCAGCGGAATCCTCTGCATTTCAAAGTGTGTCACCGCCGTTAGCGGCACCATTGCGCCCGTCGTGCTCTTCACATAGATATTCTTCAATGCATCCGGATCCCGCTGAAACCGTTGCGCCACCTCCATCACTACGTGATATTGGTTCAGCGGCTCGTAAGTCGTCGAGACCTGCGCCTGGCCAAACGCGTCGGACAGCGTCGAATCGATGGCCAGGGCCGAGACGCCTAGGCGGCTTGCCGTATCGCGATCAATCACCAGCTGCTCGCGCAGGCCATTATCCAGCTGATCGGTCGCCACATCCTTGAGCGCTGGCAGCTTCTGCATCGCCAGCAACAGCTGTGGCGTCCACTCCTCCAGATCCTTCAGGCTATCGCTCGTCAGCGTGTACTGGTATTGCGTCACCGTGCCTCGTCCGCCGATGTTCAGGTCCTGCGACGCCTGTAGATAGACAGTGACGCCCGGAGTCCCCGCCGTCTTCTTGCGCAGGTCCTGGATGATCTTCTCCGCCGTCTGGCCGGTCTTCTCGCGCTGATCGTTCGGCTTGAGCGCCATGAACATATTGGCGGAGTTGGATCCGCCTCCACCTGGTCCGCCACCGCCTAAGAACATCATGACGTTCTCGACGCCCGGCTCATTCCGGATGATGCTTACCATCGACTCGGCCTTAGCCTTCAGCGCGTCGAAGCTCACATCCTGCTGCCCGCGAATCGAGCCCTGCAGACGGCCCGTATCCTGCTGCGGAAAGAAGCCCTTCGGCACGATGATGAACAGATAGACCGTCAGGAAGAAGGTCGCTACCGTAACCCCCAGCATCAGCGGCTGACGCCGCAGGACAGCCCGCAGCAGGCGCTCGTACTCTCCCGTCAGCCACGTCAGCCCCTTATCGCCCGCGTTGTAAAACCAGCCGTGTGCTTCGGTTCCGTGCGCCTTCAGGAAGCGCGCGCTCAGCATCGGCGTCGTCGTCAGACTCACCACCAGCGAGACCAGGATCGCCGCCGAAAGCGTCACCGCAAACTCCCGGAACAGCCGCCCGACGATGCCTCCCATCAGCAAAATCGGAATGAACACCGCAATGAGCGAAGTACTCATCGAGATCACCGTGAAGCCGATTTCGCGCGAGCCCAGCATCGCCGCATCATAGGGCGACATTCCCTGCTCGAGGTGCCGGCTAATGTTCTCGATCACCACGATCGCATCATCGACCACAAAACCCGTCGAGATCGTCAGCGCCATGAGCGACAGGTTATCGAGCGTGTAGCCCAGCAGGTACATGATGCCGAATGTACCCAGCAGACTGAGCGGTACCGACACGCTCGGAATCAGCGTCGAGCGAACCTCACGCAGGAAGAAAAAGACGACGATGATCACCAGCACGATGGACAGGATGAGCGTCCTCGTCACGTCCTGCACTGCGGCCCGAATCGTCTGCGTCCGGTCAAGCGCCACCGTCAAGTGCATCGAGGGGGGAATCGACGCGCGCAGACGAGGCAACATCGCCATCACCGCATCGACGGTGCTGATCACGTTCGCGCCCGGAGATTTAAACACAATCAGCAGGATGCCCGGCTTGCCGTTGAAGCGGCCTCCCGTCTGGATGTTCTCAACGTCGTCAATCACTTCGGCTACATCGCGGATACGCACAATGCCATGCGCTGTGGTCGCTCCGGAAGCCGTGCCCGTTGAGACCGCAGCAACCGGAGCAGCCACCGGGGTCGCAGGCGCGGAGGGCGTGGAGGCCGGAGCCGCCGCCGCTGTAGGAGCCACGGTTCCACTCGCAGCTGCAGTCGAAGTCGAAGAACTTGCGGCTATCGCTGAAGCCACGCTCGCCGGCAGCCCGTTCGACGCACCCGCTGAGCTTACCGGCCCCTTGTCTGTAGCAACGATCAACGGAGCATACGCGGCCGCGCCGAACAACTGGTCCGACGTCGTGATCGACGTGCGCTGGCCGGCTCCGGCCAGGTAGCCCGTTGGCTGGTGCACGTTTACCGAAGCAATGGCCGCCTTGAGCGCCTCGAGGCCCAGACCATAGCTCGCCAGCTGCGTTGGGTTTGCTTCGATCCGCACCGCCGGCTTGGCGCTGCCGCCCACAAACACCTGCCCCACGCCCGACACCTGCGAGACCTTCTGGGCCAGCACCGAGTCCGCTTCGTCGTACATCTGCGGAACGGTCATCGTGTCCGAAGTCATTGCCAGCATCAGGATCGGACTCTCGGACGGATTGATCTTGCGATAGCTGGGATTCTGCGGCAGGTTCGAGGGTAGTTGGCTGCGCGCCGCATTGATCGCCGCCTGCACATCGCGCGCCGCGCCGTTCACGTCGCGGTCCAGGTCGAACTGCATCGTGATCGAGGTCGAGCCCATCGACGAGCTTGACGTCATCTGGTTCACGCCCGCGATGCGGCTGAACTGGCGCTCGAGCGGCGTGGCAATCGCAGAGGCCATTGTCTCCGGATCAGCCCCTGGAAACGATGCGCCCACGCTGATGACCGGAAACTCGACCTGCGGCAGGCTCGACACAGGCAGCAGCAGGTACGCGCCCGCACCGGCCAGAAGAATGGCAAAGGACAGCAGGAACGTCGCCACTGGCCGGCGGATGAAGGCCGCCGAGAAATGAATGCCGGCAACCCCTCCCAGCGGCTCCTGCTCCTCGCGGAACGCCTGATCGAGCCGCTCGGCATCGCCGGGCGCTTGCTGGTCCTCGGGCGCGTGATCTCCGGCGCGCATTTCCGTACCCAGGAACAATGCCGAGTCCCCGGGCCGTTCGCCGTCGGTCGGGGCCTTGTCGCCGGGTTGAGAGTACTGCGAATTCATATCAGTGGACGATCTGTTGCTTCATCGTCAGTCTCCCGCCGCATGCACCGGCATATGCGTGTCCTGCTCGTGCCGCCGAAACTCATCGTCGGCTTCCTTCGTGTGCAAATATCTCCGGCCGATGCGGTCGAAGAACAGGTAAACCACCGGGGTCGTAAACAGCGTCAGGATTTGCGAAACAATGAGGCCGCCGACGATGGTAATGCCCAGCGGCCGCCGCAGCTCGCTGCCCGTACCCGTGCCCAGAGCCAGCGGGACGCCGCCCAGCAGCGCCGCCATCGTCGTCATCATGATGGGCCGGAAGCGCAGCAGGCAGGCCTGATAGATCGCCTCTTCGGGAGCCATGCCGCCCTCGCGCTCGGCTTCAAGCGCAAAGTCGATCATCATGATCGCGTTCTTCTTCACAATGCCGATCAGCAGAATGATGCCGATCAGCGCAATCACGCTCAGGTCTACGTGAAACAGCATGAGCGAAAGAATCGCACCCACCCCGGCTGAGGGTAGCGTCGACAAAATCGTAATGGGGTGGATGTAGCTCTCATACAGCACGCCAAGCACGATGTACACGACGATCAGCGCCGCCAGAATCAGCAGCGGCTCATTCGAGAGCGAAGCCTCAAACGCCGCGGCCGAACCCTGGAACTCCGCATTTACGCTGGCCGGTAGCTCCAGATCTTTTCGCACCTGATTCACCACCGCCACCGCGTCGCCAATCGACTTGCCCGGCGCGATGTTGAACGAGATGACCGTTGAAGGGAACTGCCCCTGGTGGTTGATCGCCAGCGACCCGCGCTGCGGCTCAAAGTGCGTGAAGGTCGAAAGCGGAACCTGCGTTCCATTCGAGCTCTTGACGTAGATACCGTCCAGCGACTGCGGATTGCGCTGGAATCGCGGCGAGACCTCAAGCACCACATGGTATTGATTCTGCTGCGTAAACATCGTCGACACCTGCCGCTGGCCAAACGCATCGTCGAGCGTGTCATCAATATTCTGCGGCGTGATCCCCAGCCGCGAAGCCGTGTCGCGGTCAATCACCAGATGAGCCTCCATGCCGCTCAGCTGCTGATCGCTCGCCACGTCGATGAGCACATCCTTGTGCTTCTGAAACTCGGCGACCAGCCTGTCCGACCACTCCGCCAGCTCGGCCGCGCTCGCATCTTCAACCGAGTACTGATACTGCGTGCGGCTCACCCGGTCTTCCACGGTCAGGTCCTGCAGCGGCTGTAGAAACGTTTGCATGCCGTCGATCTGCGCCACCTGCGGCTGCAGCCGCCGGATCACATCGAGCGCCGACGAGCTTCGATCGTCCTTGTCCTTGAGATTGATCTGGATGCGGCCTTCATTGAGCGTCGAGTTCTGCGCATCGATACCGATGAACGACGACAAGCTCTCCACGTCCGGGTCCTGCAGGATCAGGTTCGCCACCAGCTGCTGCCGCTCCGCCATTGCGCCGAAGCTGATCGATTGCGGAGCCTCCGTAATCGCGAGCAGCACGCCTGTATCCTGCACCGGGAAAAATCCCTTCGGCACAATGATGTAGAGATAGAGCGTCAGCGCAAACGTCGCCGCCGTGACCAGCAGCGTCAGCACCTGGTGCCGCAGCACCCAGCGCACGCCCACGCCGTAGCGCGCGATCACAGACTCAAAGAAGCGTTCGGATGAGTGATAAAACGCGTTCTGTTCGTTCTCCGGCGTATGCTTCAGCAGCTTCGCCGCCATCATCGGCGTCAGCGTCAGCGATACAACGGCAGAGACCAAGATCGTCGCCGCCAGCGTGACCGCAAACTCGCGGAACAGCCGCCCAACAATATCTCCCATGAACAGCAGCGGGATCAGCACCGCGATCAGTGAAACGGTGAGCGAAAGAATCGTAAAGCCGATCTGGTCCGAGCCCTTGAGCGCCGCATCGAGCGGCCCATCGCCTTCCTCGAGGTAGCGCGAGATGTTCTCGACCATGACGATCGCGTCGTCCACGACGAAGCCGGTTGAGATTGTCAGCGCCATCAGGCTCAGGTTGTTCAGCGAGTAGCCCAGCAGATACATCACGCCGAACGTGCCGACAATCGACAGCGGCACCGCCACCGCCGGGATGATGGTCGCGCGCACCGAACGCAGGAACAGGAAGATGACCATCACGACCAGGCCGATGGTCAGCACCAGCTCGAACTCGACATCCTTCACCGAGGCCCGGATCGTGTTCGTTCGGTCTGTCAGCACCTCAAGCGACACACTCGCCGGCAGGCTTTGCCTGAGTTGCGGGAGAATCTTCTGGACCTGGTTCACGACGCCGATGATGTTCGCGCCCGGCTGCCGCTGGATGTTCAGGATTACCGCGGGATTCTGCGTCGCCTCGGTCGCCGCCTGCTTGCCGGAAGCCGGCTTGCCCGCATAGCCGACCCACGCTGCCTGGTAGAGGTTCTCCGCGCTGTCGATCGAGTCGGCCACATCGGACAGCCGCACCGGCGATCCGTTCCGATAGGCGATGATCACCTTGGCGTAGTCCGCGCTGGTCAGCAGCTGGTCGTTCGCGCCGATGGTGAACGACTGCCGCGCCCCGCTCAGGCTGCCCTTGGCCTGGTCCACGTTGGCCGTGCCGAGCGCCGCGCGAATGTCTTCGAGGCTTAGCCCATAGCCGGCCAGTGCCATCGGGTTCGCCTGGATGCGCACTGCCGGCTTCTGCCCGCCGTTGATCGAAACCAAGCCCACGCCTGAGAGCTGTGAGATCTTCTGCGCCAGGATTGTATCGGCCAGGTCCTCGACCTTGTTCAGTGGAAGCGTTTTGCTCGTCAGCGCCAACGTTAAAATCGGCGCATCGGCCGGGTTCACCTTGCTGTATACCGGCGGGTTCGGCAGGTCTTTCGGCAGGTAGGTAAAGCCCGCGTTGATCGCCGACTGCACGTCCTGCTGCGCAATATCGATGCTCTCGTTCAGCGAAAACTCAAGCGTGATGATGCTCGCGCCGCCGGAGCTGGTCGAGGTCATCTGCGCCAAGCCTGGAATCTGCCCGAATTGCCGCTCGAGAGGCGCCGTCACCGAGCTGACCATCACCTCCGGACTTGCTCCCGGATAGAACGTCTGCACCTGGATGATTGGATAATCCACCTGCGGCAGCGCCGAGACCGGAAGCTGCAGAAACGCCACCGCGCCCGCAAGCAAAATCGCCACCATCAGCAAGGAGGTGGCGACCGGCCGCAGTATAAACGGCCGCGAGATGCTCATGGCTTGCTCCCGTCCATCACCCTCCCGTGCGAGCCCTGGCGTCCGTGCTCCACCGTGTCCAGCCCATCATGCGGGCCCACAGTAGGCGCATGCGCTGGCTGACCGTTGTCCGTGCGCGTGACCGAAGCAGGAGTGCCCGCTCCGGAACCCGAACCTGTCCCATCCGTGCCAACCAAGCCCGTAGCCGCCTGCGCCGGGGGTGTTCCGGGATTTTTTCTCGGCTGCACCTTGCTTAGCTTCTTCAGCTTTTCCTGCCCGTCGATCACAATTTGCTCGCCGGGCTGTACGCCACTTTTCAGGATCACCGTCGAACCCTCTGTCAGGTCGACCGTCACGTTGCGCACGTCCACGTAAAACTTTGGCCCCTTCTGCACCGCCTCCGCATCCGGATCATCCGCGGCCACGGCCGGCTCCGCCGGCTTGCTGGACCCATCCGTGTCACTCTGATCGTCCGTCGCCTTCGGGCAGCCCGTCGCCGGACAAGGCTTCACAACGTAGACGAAATTGCCGCCGCTGCCGCTCTGCAGGCCCGACGCCGGAATGGTCAGCGACCCCGCCCGCTCCTCGAGCACCAGTCGGATGTTCACGAACTGATTCGGAAACAGCGCCCCGTCCTTATTGTCGAACACCGCCTTGGCCTTCACGGTTCCCGTCGTCGTATCGATCTCGTTATCTACCGTCAGCAACGTTCCTGTCGCCAGCTTGCTCGCCTGCGAGCGGTCATACGCTTCCACCACCAGCTTGCGCCCGCTCCGCACCAGCCGCAGCACCTCCGGCAACTGATCCTCAGGAAGCGTAAAGATCACCGCGATCGGCTGCAGCTGTGTCACCACCAGCAGCCCGGTCGTATCCGCCGCATGCACAATGTTGCCCGCGTCCACCTGCCGCAGGCCCACCACACCGTTGATCGGCGAAAGGATGCGTGTGTAGGTCGTGTTCACCTTCGCCGCCTGGATCGCCGCACGATCCGCGCTCAGCGTTCCGGCCGAAGCTCCCGCGTTCGAGGTCTGCGTCTGCTCGCTCTCCTTTGACACCACGCCGGCCTGGAAGAGCGCCGTATATCGCCCCGCCTCAGCCTTCGCGTAATCCGCGGAAGCCTGATCCTTCGTGAGCTGCCCCTCGGCCTGCGCCACCGCCGCGTCGTAGGGGCGGGGATCGATCTGCGCCAGCAACTGCCCCTGCTTCACCTGCTGCCCCTCGCGTACATTGACCGAAAGCAACTGGCCGTCCACGCGGCTCTTGATCGTCACCGTGTTGTACGCTGTCACCGTCCCCAGGGCCGAGTAGAAGATCGGCATGGTCCGCGACTGCACCGCCGCCACCGTAACCGGGATCGGCCGGTTTGCTGCCCGCGCCGACTTTGCCTCCGTTCGCGCCGCCTCGCGTTTGTTGCTCTTGACGCGAAGGTAAATGAACACGGCGGCCAGCACCAACAAGGCAAGCAGGACGACCCGCCGCAGCACACCTCCCAGATTGGTCCCGGAACGCCCTGCACCTGCCTCAGGCGGCAGCGCCGGTGCGGGAAGCGGGCGATTCTCGGAAGAATGAACCGTAGCGGACATAAGGAATGTCACCTTTGATCGAATCGACGCCGTCTTATGCTTCACACGAAAGTAGAGAAAGAAGCGTAGTTTAAGGTGATGATACAGGCGGGAGACGTTGCACGTCGCGCGAAGGTTTCGCGCTTTCCGTTGTAACCTTGTCCTTGGGCAAGGCCGCTGCCTGGAGCGAACTCTGGTCGTCGAGCAGCCGCGAAGCCCCGGATGCCGTTCGACTCACCCTCGGAGCTTTCCCATCATGGCCGCGCAAAGCCCCACCCCAACCGCGGAACCCGGCCCCGAGCCAGGAAACCGGACCCCTGGAGGCGCCCCAATCGATTTTCAAGCCGCCGTCAGTACGCTTCCCCTCTGTGTCGACCTCGACGGCACCCTCGTCAAATCCGACACGCTCGTCGACAGCGTCCTCGTGCTCGCCCGCCAGCATCCGCAGTCGCTCGTCGCCTTGCCGGGCTGGATCGCCAAGGGTAAAGCCGCCCTCAAGCAGCGCGTCACCGAGCGAGTCTCGCTCGACGTCCAACACCTGCCCTACAACAAGCCGCTGCTCGAGTTCCTCTTCCATCAGCATGCGCAGGGCCGCATCCTCTATCTGGCCACCGCCGCCGACCGGACCCTGGCCGACCGTGTCGCTGCGCATCTGGGCATCTTCGCCGCGGTCCTCGCCTCTGATGGCGAGCACAACCTGGCCGGTGGAAATAAACTTGCCGCTTTTGAGACCCGCTTCGGCCAAGAGTTTTCTTACATCGGCAACGCGCGGCCCGACCTGCCCATTCTTTCCACCTGCCGCGAGCCTATGCTCGCCAACCCTGACCGCGCCCTGATGACCGGCCTGCGCTCCGCGGGCGTCACTCCGCATCACATCTTTCGCGACGGCAGCCCAGCTATCCGGGCGTGGCTCAGGGCTATCCGCCTCCATCAATGGGCTAAAAACGTTCTCGTCTTCCTGCCCCTGCTGCTCGCCCACGCCTGGAGCGGCCCGCAGGCCCTCGGCACCGCGCTGGGAGCTGTCCTAGCTTTTATCTCCTTTGGTCTCTGCGCGTCGGCCACCTACATCGTCAACGATCTTCTCGACATTGAAGCCGACCGCCGCCACCCTACTAAATCCCGCCGACCCTTTGCCGCCGGCAATCTTTCCGCGCTTGTGGGCGTCGCGGTCGTCCTCGTCTTCCTGCTCGCCTCGGCCGCCCTCGCGCTTTTGCTTCCCCACGCTACCGCCGCCCTTGGCGCCCCGATCCCCGATCCGCACAGCTTCGCCGAGTGGCTGCTGGTCTACGCCGTCACCACGACCGCCTACTCCTTCGCCCTCAAGCGCATCGTGCTGGTCGACGTGCTCGTCCTCTCCGGGCTCTATACCATCCGCATCCTGGCCGGTTCCGCCGCCACCGGCGTGTTCGTCTCCACCTGGCTGGCCAGCTTCTCCATCTTCTTCTTCCTTTCACTGGCCTTCATCAAACGCTTTGCCGAACTCGAAGCCCTGCGCCTGCGCGGCGCTGCTCCCTCGAACGGCCGCGGCTACCTCATCGCCGACATCGAGCAGCTGCGCGCGTTCGGCACCTCCGCCGCCTACGTTTCGGTCTTCGTGCTGACCCTCTACATCTCCAACCTCGACCAGCACCTTTACCGCCACTCCCTCCATCTCTGGCTGCTGCTGCCCATCTTGCTGCTCTGGGTCTCGCAGCTTTGGCTACTCGCCTCCCGCGGCGAGCTCAACGAGGACCCCGTCGTCTACGCCATTACCGATAAACGGTCATTGCTGCTGGGCGCTTTAGTCCTTGCCGTCGTCATTTCTTCCATCTGATCGCTTGCTTTGCCTTGGCAGCTTATGAAAATAGCCCTCGCTTCCGAACGTTTCACCATTTGCCCACAAACACATGACCGACACCATCCCCCATCTCCCCACCTACGACGAGCCCACCCTCGACCAGGCCTTCACCGCCCTGGCCGAGGAGGTTCACACCACGAGCGCCGCCCTCGACCCCGAAGCCTTCCGCCTCCATTGGCTCGGCCGCAAGCAGGGCCGCCTCAAGCTCATCTCCGATGCCTGGCTTAAATCCGCTCCGCCCGAAGCTCGCAAACCGCTCGGCCTCCGCTTCAACCAGCTCAAGCAACGGATCGAAGCCGCCCTGGACGCACCCGCTTCTGTTCCGGTATTAAGCGCACCCGCACTCGATATCACCCTCCCCGGCCTCACCCGCCGTCCCGGCATTCCGCACCCGCTGCTCACCACCATGGACCGCATCGTCGAGGTCTTTCATCAGCTCGGCTATTCCACCTCGCTCGGCCCGCAGGTCGAGGCCGACTTCTACAACTTCGAAGCGCTCAACTTTCCCGAAAATCACCCCGCTCGCGACACCCAGGATACCCTCCAGATCGCCGGCCAGGCCACAAAACCCAGCCGCGACCGCCTGCTGATGCGCACTCACACCTCGCCCGTGCAGATCCGCTCCATGCTCGCCGGCCCGCCGCCTCTGCGCCTCGTGATCCCGGGTAAGGTCCATCGCAACGACGCCGCCGACGCGACTCACTCCCCCATCTTTCACCAGGTCGAAGGCCTCTGCGTCGATACCAACATTACTTTCTCCGACCTCAAGGGCACGCTCGATCACGCCATGCGCGCGCTCTTCGGCTCCGCCGTCAAAACCCGCTTCTTTCCCAGCTTCTTTCCCTTCACCGAGCCCTCCGCCGACGTCCAGATCTCCTGCATCTTCTGCAATGGCGCCGGCTGCCGCAAATGCAAGCACTCCGGCTGGATCGAGCTGCTCGGCTGCGGCATGGTCGACCCCGCCGTCTTCGAAGCCGTCACCGCCGAGCGCCGTCGTTTGGGCCTCGACCCGAGCCCCTACGAACCCAAACGCGTCAGCGGCTTCGCCTTCGGCATGGGCGTCGAGCGCATTGCCATGATCCTTCACGGCGTCTCCGACATCGGCCTTTTCTACTCCGGCGACCTCCGCTTTCTGGAGCAGTTCGCCTGATTTATAACTAAATTACCCAAATTACCCACGAAGGATAATTTGCCCAATTTAGTTATAAATTCGTTCCAGAGATCATTATACAAACCCGTATGCACCTGGAGCAGGGAGCCAACCTCCAGAACTGGCAGGACGCGACCGCATTCGCGAGCAGGTCGCTATAGCCGTCGCACGGCTCCGCGCAGGGAAACATGCCAAAAGTGTTTGATGGTAAGGCTGCGCGGTGTCGGAAAAGACTGTCTTGCTGGACAGGATGCGCATGGATGCAGAGGCAACAGGCATTTTCACTCTTCGCGCGGAGACTCCCCAAAGCAATTTTTGCCGGCGCTCTTGCTTCCGCAACTGCGTCAGGCCCTTTTGCGCCTGAGTCTTAGTGAGCAAGCAAAGCAACTCGCAAACCGTGGACTGCGCGCCCTAGCAGGCTTCGCCAAGGCATTTAAACTTAAATACCAGGACATCGAGGTTGGCCTTGATCTTGCTCCTGAGGTAGGTCTGGCAGACAACGGAGATCTTGAATCCGATCTGGCCATCCTTCTCGAACAGGTCGGGAGGGCAGCACGAGCTGCCGGAACAGCTGTCATCATTTTTCTTGATGAAATTCAGTACATCGAGAAATCGCAGTTCGCCGCTCTCATCTCCGCACTGCACCGCTGTTCGCAAGAAAATCTGCCCCTGACCGTAGTGGGTGCAGGCCTCCCGCAACTCCGGGCGTTGGCGGGTGACGCGAAGTCTTACGCTGAGCGTCTCTTCGACTTTCCAATGGTTGGTCCGCTACTTCCCGTGGACGCTCGCATCGCCATGCAAAAGCCTGCTGAGCAAGAAGGCACCACCTTCACCGCCGACGCCCTGGATGCCATTATCGACCAAACAAAATGTTATCCGTATTTCCTGCAGGAAATGGGGTAAACACGCATGGCAAGTCGCCAAACAATCCCCTATATCCCTCAACGATGTTGAAGCAGCTTCACAAGGTACCTTCGCAGCCCTGGACGAAAGCTTCTTCAGGGTTCGCTTCGATCAACTCACCTCTAAAGAGAAAAAGTATTTACGCTCGATGGCGGAGCTTGGAGCCGGTCCGCACCGCTCTGGTGACATCGCTAACCAGCTAGGGAAAGGCGTCAGTTCCTTTGGCAAACTGCGCGAAGGTCTCATCACCAAAGGTATGCTCTGGAGCCCCAACCACGGGGATACTGCTTTCACCGTGCCCTTGTTCGACGAATTCATGAAACGCATCATGCCCGGCGACGACTGGAAACATGTGTAATTACACTTAAAGTCATCCACCCATGAAGATCCTCACCGAATGGCTCCGCTCCTACCTGCCCGTCCTCAACGTCGATGACGCCACCCTCGCCGAAGACCTCACCCTTCGCGGCATCGCTGTCGAGGGCGTCTTCGAGCTCAACGACACCGCCGGCGACTCCGAAGGCTCGCTCTTCGACATGGACATCACCACCAATCGCGTCGACGCCATGAACCATTACGGCATCGCCCGCGAGATCGCCACCATTTACAACCTCCACCTCAACCCACAAGGCGTGGCTCTGATGCGGTCCAGCGAGCCAGAAAGACCCCCAATCCCCGTCCGCATCGAAGCTCCAGACTCCTGCGGCCGCTTCACCGCTCAAGTGATCCGCGACGTCGACATTGCTCCCTCCGAAGGCCGCATTGCCCGCTTCTTTTCCGAGCTCGGCCAAAAGCAAATCTCGAACGCCGTCGACATTTCCAACTTCGTCCTCCTCGGCATGGGCCACCCCACCCACGCCTTCGACCTCGACAAAATAGACGGCGGCATCGTCGTCCGCCGCGCCCTCTCCGGCGAGCAGCTCCGTCTCCTGGACGGCACCACCCGCACCCTCACCCCCGACGACCTCGTCATTGCCGACCACAGCAAAGCTCTCTCGCTCGCCGGCATTATGGGCGGCTTCGACTCCATGATCACCCCCGCCACCCGCAACATCCTCGTCGAGTCCGCCTGGTTCTCCCCCGCCGCCATCCGCGCTAGCTCCCGCCGCCACGGGATCCACACCGACGCCAGCCACCGCTTCGAGCGCGGAGCCGACTTTGCCGCCGCACCTGTCGCCAACCACCTCGTCACCCGCCACATCCTCGACGCCTGTGGAGGCCACCTTGACGGCGACTTGATCGACATCACCCTTCCCGAACACGAACGCCTCACCGCCGCCCGCCCTCCCATCCGGCTCTCCGTCGCCCACACCCAGCGCCTGCTTGGCACCACGCTTGACTCCGCCGGCATCTCCTCCGCACTCATCGCCCAGTACCTCACCGCGCTCGGCTGCACCCTCACCCTGCTCGATACCGACACCTTCTCCGTCCAGCTCCCCTCCTGGCGTCTCGACCTTACCCGCCCCATCGACCTCATTGAGGAGGTCGCTCGCGTCTACGGCTACAACCGCTTCGCCAACACCCTCCCCGCGCCCGGCACCGTCCTCGCCCACCCCACAGCCCGCGCCAGCCGTGCCGTCCGCGACCGCCTCTACGCCCTCGGCTTCTCCGAAACCCTTTCGAGCACCTTCGCAAGCGCCGCTGACTCCACCCTCTTCGCCTCGCAGACCCCCGCCGTAGCCCTAGAGAATCCCCTCAGCGAAGAGGCCGCCCACCTCCGCCCGTCGCTGCTTCCCGGCATGGCCGCCATGCTCGGCCTCAATCTCAACCGTGACGTTCCCGCCGCTCGGCTCTTCGAAGCCGGCGAGATCTTCACCGGCTCCCCCGCCGAAGTCCACGAAGCTGCGTCCCTTGCTCTCGGCATCTTCGGTCTCTCCGGCCAAACTACCTTCCACTCCGCCGAGGACGCTCCCTTCTTTGAACTCAAGGGCGCCATTGAATCCTTACTCACCCTCTTTCAAACCTCCGCCGCCCGCTTCGCGCCCTTTCCTGCCAGCTCCATCTTCGAGCCCGGCCGCGCCGCCTCCGCCGTCCTCAACGGCCACCCCTTCGCCCATTTCGGCGAGCTCTCCCGAGCCGAAGCCACCCGCCGCAAACTCCGCCAGCCCGTCTTCCTTGCCGAAATCGATCTCGCCTACCTTCTTGAACTCCCCCTTCGCCAAGCCTCCGCCCACGAGCTCTCCCGCTTCCAGGCGGTACAGCGCGACTTCTCCTTTACCTTCCCCGACGCCGTCCTCTGGGCTGAGATTGCCGCCGGAATCAGAGCCCTCAGCTTCTCCGAGCTCCGCGCCCTCGAACCCATCGAGGTCTGGCGCGACCGTAAGAAACACCCCGGCGTCTATTCCAGCCTCATCCGCGTCGTCTTCCAGTCCCCAGACCGCACTTTGGTCGACACCGAACTCGCCGCCTGGTCCAACGCGATCATCGCCGCCCTGGAAGCCCTTGGAGGCACCCTCCGCGCGTGAGGCACCCTGGAACGATCATTCACCCCTGCCTATCGTCATTCAGGCAAGTCAAAGTTCGTCATTCAGGCAGGTCAAAGTCTCTGGAGTCGCTCTGCAGTGCTTTCCTGCCCACTAATCCACGCCTTCTCTCTCTATAGTTAAGGAGAGGGTCTACATCTTGAGCGACGATACCATCAGCGAGGAAGCTGTCCTCATTCAACAGGACGACTTTCAGGCTCTTGAAGGACGCGTCCTCCGCGCCGTCGAGGTCGTGCGCCGTGAGCGTGAAGCGCGCCAGGCCGCCGAAGCCGAGATCGCCGCCCTCCGTCAGCAGCTTGATGATCTTACCGCCGCGTCTAACATCGCCCAGACCCAGATCACCGCGCTCAACCAAGAGCGCGAAGCCGTCCGCCTACGCGTCGAGAAGATGCTCCAGCAGATGGACGAGCTGCTTTAGCCGCCTTCAGAAAGGAAGTCCGAAAGCCTGATGCCTGCCGAATCCGACACCACTGAATCCATCGCCGTCGAGATCTACGACCAGATCTACCATCTCCGCGGGACCGACACACCTTACCTTGAACAACTCGCCGAGTTTGTCGACGGCAAGATGCGCGCCGTAGCCGCGCACGGAGGCACCGTCGACTCGCTCCGCGTCGCCGTTCTTGCCTCACTCAACATCGCCGACGAGCTCGAGTGCCTTCGCTCCCGCTACGCCGCCCTCACTGGGTCCATGACCCAGACCCAGACCTCTCTTCGGAGCCGCTCCGCCTCGCTTGCCGCCCAGCTCGATGAAATTTTCGACGAGGCCGAGCCATCTATCCGCCGCGCAGGTTAGGTTTTCTTCCTCTATTGGTGAGTAGACCTTGCACCTTCGACACTCTTATCTCCCCCGTCGACTGTCTTATCTCCTACGTTGGCGTCATCCTTGTTGCCGATCCATCTATAGAGGCGCCTTGACCGGAGCGGAAGGTTTACCGTTCGCGCAGTAAAGGGACCGCCGTTAGGCTGGTTGGCCGGGACGAAAAAGGTGGATGATCAAGCGCTGTCATAGACGCGTTGCGGATTGTAGACAGTTACTTGCGTCGGGTAGACGCAAAGTCCTGTACAAGCAGGCGGAGGCGGCAATGGAGACGATCGCGGCAACGGCTAAGCTCGAGTGAGAACGCAAACGGCTGAGTGGGGTCACGTGCATCTCCTGAGGAGGTCTGCCTGTGAACCCCACCAAATTAGATTCTTCCTGGGCATCTACGACGTAGAACAACAGCTACTTACTTCAGTTCGATTCCCGCAAAGAAGTAACCGATCTCAAAGGCAGCCGTGTCTTCCGCATCCGATCCATGGACGGCGTTCTCGCCGATGCTCGACGCAAACATCTTGCGCAGGGTTCCCTCGTCTGCCTTGGCCGGATCGGTGGCTCCCATCAGCGTCCGCAGGTCGGCGATGGCATTCTCTTTCTCCAGTACCATCGGAAAGATCGGTCCCGAGCTCATGAAGGTCGTCAGCTCGTCGAAGAATCCACGCTCCGCATGGACGTAGTAGAAGCCTTCGGCCTGCGCCTTTGACAAGCTCATCCGCTTGATCGCGACGATCTTGAAGCCCGCCTTCTCCATCTCGGCAAGGATCGCCGCCGTGTATCCCTTGCGAACCGCGTCCGGCTTCACAATGCTGAATGTCCGTTGTATCAACGTGTCTTCTCCTTGAATTTGTTCTGCTTCAGTGTAGCGGACTGTGGGTGGCGATGAGCTCATCTGAGCACGAGCGGACCAAACCGGCTGCTCCTGCGTCCTATCGGAATGCGCCGAACTGCCTGGATCTGGCTCGCGGGTTGCATCGCCTGGACCGCCGACTGTGCGGTCAGCATTCGTGTCCACTCCCCGCAGCACGCTGAGCTCGCCCTGATGATGGCGCTGCTGTTTCTGGTGGCATGGCTCTTTTATCGCGGGCAGCCGCGCTAGGCTCTGCTTAAGCCCGGCCCAGCAATTTCGCCATGGTCTCCCCGATCTCCGCCGGCGACTTCACCACGTGGATCCCGGCCTCGCTCATCGCCTGCATTTTGCTTGCCGCCGTGCCTTCGCCGCCCGAGATGATCGCCCCGGCATGACCCATGCGCCGCCCCGGAGGCGCGGTCTGGCCCGCAATGAAGCCCACGACCGGTTTCTTCACGTTCTCCTGAATGAACTTCGCTGCAGCCTCTTCCGCCGAGCCGCCAATCTCACCGATCATGATGATCGCTTCGGTGTCCGGATCATCGTTCAGGAGCCGCAGCGCGTCAATGTGCGTCGTTCCGATGATCGGATCGCCGCCGATGCCGATTGCCGTAGACTGCCCGATGCCGCGCTGCGTCAGCTGATAGACGGCCTCATAGGTCAGCGTGCCCGACTTCGAAACAATGCCCACCGAGCCCTCCTTGTGAATGCGCCCTGGCATAATGCCAACCTTGGCCTTGCCCGGCGAGATCACCCCTGGGCAGTTCGGCCCGATCAGCCGCGTCTTGCTTGTCTTCACGACATCCCAGACCTTCACCATGTCGAGCGTGGGGATGCCTTCCGTGATGCAGATGACCAGCGGCATGCCGGCCGCGGTCGCCTCAAGGATGCCATCCGCCGCAAACGGCGGAGGAACGAAGATGACCGAAACGTTCGCGCCGGTCTCCTTGATCGCGTCTTCGACGGTGTTGAAGACTGGAAAGCCGTCTACCGTTGTGCCACCTTTACCCGGCGTGACACCGCCGACTACGTTGGTGCCGTAGTCGCGGCAGCCCTGCGCGTGGAAGAGGCCCTCGCGGCCCGTGATGCCTTGTACGATCAACCTTGTATTCTTATCGACCAGAACTGCCATCAGCGCTCTCCCTGTCCTTAGCTTGTGTTCTAAACTGCGCCCAACGACCGCGCCAGATGCTCGAAATCTTCCACGATGAAGTCGTATTTCGCTGTAGCTTCCGCGTCTTCGGTCACGCGTTTGACAAAGCAAGTCTTCAGCCCGTTCTTCTGCGCATGCTCCAAATCCTCATTGTGTGCCGCGACCATCAGAACTTCGGCAGGCTTCAATCCAAGCCACGCCGCCGCCCCAAGATACATCTGCTTCGCTGGCTTGTACGTCTGAAACAGGTCCGCGCCGAACACCACGTCCCACGGCAGCCCCGAACCCTTTGCCAAATCCACCATCTGCCGCGTCGTGCCGTTCGAAAGCGGCCCGATCATGAAATGCTTCTTGAGCCGATGCAGTGCGGGGACCACATCCGGCCACGCCGTCAGGTGGTGCCAGCCGTGCGTCAACCGATCTCGATCTGCGTCGGTCAGCTTAGACGCCCCAAACTTCCGTACGATCTTGTCCAACTCTTCGCGATGCAGCTGGTCAAATCCCGCCCACTTGCGCTTTCCCTCGCGCACCGGCTTGATCGCCGGTTTGTAGTGCGCGCGCCACTCGAGCACAAGGCCGGCCCAATCCGCATTGATGCCCCGCTCCGCTCCCAGCCGGCGCGCATGCTCCGTCATGCTTCCGCGCCAGTCCACCGTCGTCCCAAACGTGTCAAACAGCAACGCCTGTACCTTCGCGTTTGAGGCTGCCGGCTTCTTTTTGCGAAAAAACAACACGGCTTACCCTTTCGCCGCGGCAACTGCGAGATCCGCTGCTTCCTTCATCGTCGATCCTACGGAAAACTTTAGTCCCGACTCCGCAAGAATCTTCCGCCCCTCTTCGACGTTCGTGCCTTCGAGCCGCAGGATGATCGGCAGCGTTACACCCAGCTTCTTCGCCGCCGCAACCACCGCCGTCGCCAGCACGTCCACGCGCAGGATTCCGCCGAAGATGTTGATGAAGATCGCCTTCACGTTCGGGTCGCTCAGCAGGATGCCAAAGGCGTTCTCAATCTGCTCCTGGTTCGCGCCACCGCCCACATCGAGGAAGTTCGCGGCCTTGCCCCCGGCGTACTCAATGATGTCCATCGTCGCCATGGCCAGCCCCGCGCCGTTGACCATGCACGCGATGTTGCCGTCCAGC
This sequence comes from uncultured Acidobacteriaceae bacterium, assembly GCA_964245195.1. Taxonomy (GTDB): domain Bacteria; phylum Acidobacteriota; class Terriglobia; order Terriglobales; family Acidobacteriaceae; genus Edaphobacter. Next base: position 170,641 of record CAXTLR010000004.1, read on the forward strand.
TTAATGTAGTTGAGCGCAAACTTACTAGCTTCCACCTCCAGCGGATCTTCCTCGGCGAGATCGCGCAGCTCCTTCAGGTCCTTGTGCCGGAACATGGCGTTGTCGTCGAAGTTGATCTTGCAATCGAGCGCGACCAGCTTGTCATCCTTGGTCGTGATGAAGGGGTTGATTTCCATCAGCGTCGAGTCTGTATCCACAAACGCCTTGTACAGCCCCGTCATAAACCCGACCGCCGGGTTGATTTGCGTGGGCTTCAGCCCCAGCTTGAACGCCAGCGCCCGCGCCTGGTATGGCTGGAATCCCACCGCGGGATCGATGTACTCCTTATAAATGAGCTCCGGCGTGGCGTGCGCCACCTCTTCGATCTCCATGCCGCCGGACTGCGAAGCCATGAAGACAATCTTGGCCGAGGCCCGGTCCAGCACCAGGCCCAGGTATAGTTCGCGCTCAATCGCGGAGCCTTCTTCGACCAGCAGTCGCTGCACCTTTTGTCCCGCTGCGCCGGTCTGATGCGTGACAAGCTGCATGCCAAGAATCGCCTTCGACGCCGCATCCGCCTCCTCGAGCGTCCGCGCCAGCTTCACGCCTCCGCCTTTGCCGCGGCCGCCCGCATGGATCTGCGCCTTTACCACCACGACCTTATTGCCCGCCGCAAACAGCGACTTGGCCGCCGTATCCGCCTCTTCGAGCGTCGTCGCCATTTCACCGTTCGGCACCGGAACGTTGTACTTGCGAAGAATTTCTTTCGCCTGGTACTCGTGAATCTTCATAAGAGGAAGCTCTCCTGGCCAAGTGCGGCGCCCGCCCATCCTACCGAAGCGTCTTAAGCGTTCGCAATCGTAGCGTCCTGTAATCGCACAGTCGTCCGATAAAAGTACCGGACCAGGCCACATGCTACCCTCAAGCGCGTATGTCCAGCCCCACTTCCAGCCCTGTCCAGCACGCCTTGAAGCGCATCGTCGAGGGCAAGGAAACGCTGACCCGCGGCGAAGCCTCGGCACTCTTCCACTCCATCCTCACCGAGCAGCCGGCGGAACTGCAGGTTGCCGCCCTCCTTGGCGCACTCGCAGGCCGCGGCGAAACTCCGGCTGAAATCGCCGGCTTCGTCGACGTACTGCGCGCGCACGCCACCCCGCTTCCCCTCACCGACGGCGAACGCGCCTCGCTCGTCGACACCTGCGGCACCGGCGGCGATCACTCCGGCACGTTCAATATTTCTACGGCCGCCGCCCTTGTCGCCGCCGCCGCCGGAGCCACCGTCGCCAAACATGGCAACCGCGCCGTCACCTCGCAATCGGGTTCCGCCGATGTCCTCGAAGCGCTCGGCGTTCCGGTCGACCTCACCCCCAGCCAGGCCGCCGACGCTCTTCGCCGCTCTCGCTTCGCGTTTCTTCACGCCCCCTCGCACCACCCGCTGATGCGCGCGGCGATGCCGGTCCGCCGCGCGATCGGTGTTCGCACCGTCTTCAATCTTCTTGGCCCCCTCGCTAACCCGGCGGGAGCGCCCGCGCAGGTCATCGGCGTCTATAGCGCCCACCTTGTCCCCGTCCTCGCCGAAGCTTTGGCGCTTCTCGGCACCCGCCACTCGCTCGTCGTCCACGGCACCGACGCGAGCAGCCCAGGCGGCATCGACGAGATTAGCCTTGCTGGTCCGACCTACACTGCCCGGGTCCTCGACGGCGAGGTCACTCTCCGCACTCTCCACCCCGCTGACTTCGGCCTTTCCCCCGCACCGATGTCGGCCCTCGCCGGCGGCGAAGCGCGAGCCAATGCCGCAATCCTGCGTGGCGTATTTACCGGCGTCCCTGGCGCAGCCCGCGATGTCGTTGTTATGAACAGCGCCGCTGTCCTCGTTACCGCCGGCCTCGCTGAAGATTTCTCTTCCGCCGCCCGGCTTGCCGAGGCTACCATCGACTCCGGAAGCGTTACACGGCTTGTCGCCGCACTCGCAGCCGACTCCTTACCCGAGGCCCCATGACGATCCACGCTTTGTCCGTTGTGCACTGGCTGCCTATCTGGTTCCTCATCTTTGCTCTCTTCCTGCCCCGCCTGTCGCTGTTTCTCATGTATTTCCAGCACTCGCTCGGTCACTTTGAGATTGTCATCGGCATCGTTCCGCTGCTTGTCTGGCTTTTTCTGCCGCGTGCGCTCGTACTCTATCTCATTTATCTGGACCAGGGCTTCAGCCTATGGTTCCTCATCCACCTGCTGGTCGCAATTTCGGTTTGGGGAGGTTCCGGCAACTACCACTCCCGCCGTCTGCGCCGCCGCGACGATCTCTAAAACGATTGATTTCTGAACGCCGATCAACTACTCTGGCGGCGAAAGGACTTCCACATGGCTCGCGTCACCGGTATCGGCGGAATCTTTCTGAAAGCAAAAGATCCCAAGGCTCTGCGCGCGTGGTACGCCACCCATCTCGGCATCAAGCTCGAAAGCTATGGCGGCGCTGTCCTGCAGTGGTCGGACGAGGTTCCCAAAGGCACCGGCCAGACTACCTGGATGCTATTCCCCTCGACCACCGATCACTTCGGCTCCGGGCCGCAGACCGCGATGGTCAACTACCGCGTCGACGATCTTGATGCTCTGATCACGCAGCTTGAAGCCGCGGGTGTGCATGTCGGCCCGGAACGCGGATCGTACCCCTACGGCCACTTCGCCTGGATCGACGATCCCGAAGGAAACCGCCTCGAACTCTGGCAGCCCCTCGCGCACTGACGAAGCGCTGACGTCAGTGCTTACTTACCATCTCGAGCACATCTTTCCGCAGCGCCAGCGAACTCGCCACACGCGCGTAGTACATGTGTCCGCCCGGATACTCATGAACCGTCACGCGCGACGGATCCCCCATGGTCGGGATCTGGCTGACCGTTAAGACCGAACCCATGAATGGGCACGAAAGATCCGCCCAGCCATGCGCAATGACCACTCGCAACTTCGGGTCCGTGGTCACCGCGATTCGCAGATCGGTTGCCGACGCCGAGCCGGCAAATGCACCACTTCGGCTTTCACGATCCCACGCTCGCGCCACCTGATTCGACAGTGCGTTGTACCGCTCATCCGTCTTCCAGCCCACCGTCCGGGTGACCCAATCCACCATGGCCGTCGTGGTCGGGGCGATGATGCTGAGCAGGATGGGATCGTTGGTCTCCTGTGTCGGGTTATACGGAAAGGGGTCGTAGGCGGTCACGTTGGGGTCGTACCGGCTGCCTAGTTTGCCCGTCTCGCGAAACTCCTCGCGCAGAAATGCCTGCGTCTCAAGCCGTCCGCCCGACTCGCGCACGAACGTCGCATCGAGCCCTGTCATCTCCGTCACTTTCTTCACCAGCCGCGGCGTGGCCTGGGGGTCGGAGTTGCCACGCAGCAGGTCCTCCGCATACTCCCCGCGCGTGTAGTCGATCACCTTCTGCATGTTCTCCTGCGTCAGCATGCCCTTGCGCTCATAGTTCGCTGCGGCGATCGAAGGCAGCGTCAGCATCCACGGGACCGGCGAAAGATTTGGATCGCCCGCCGCGGAGTTCAGCGCTGGGGAAACCAGCACCAGGCCATTCATGGCCACGCCAATCTGCGACTGCAGGTAGCTGGTCAGCCGCGGTCCGCGATAGCCGCCGTAGCTTTCGCCTACCAGGTACTTGCGCGATTCGAGGCGGCCGTTCTTCACCAGCCAGTCGTAGACGATCTTCGAAAGGTAGGCGATGTCCTGGTCCGGCCCATAGAACAGCTTTTTAGAGTCTGCGTCGTTGACCAGCGACTTCGAGAAGCCCGTCCCGATCGGATCGATAAACACCAGGTCGGTGAAATCCAGCCACGTTCCGGGATTGTCCTTCAACGTTGCCGGATCTGATGGACTTTGCCCCTCTGCGCCAAAATCGACTCGTTTCGGCCCGATCGCTCCCAGGTTCAGATACACCGACGCGGCACCCGGGCCGCCGTTGAACGCGAACGTCACCGGGCGATTTGGCGCGTCCATGATGTACGACGTAAACACCACCTCGCCCACCGGCTTGCCTTCCGTACTCTTCACCGGCAGCGTGCCTACAGTCGCCGTGTACTTGAGCGACTTGCCCTCAAACTGGATCTCTTGCGCCACGTGTGCATCGGGGGGCAGGCTCGGCGCCATCGGCTTGGCGATCGTCGCCTCCGCGGCGGAGTCCGGAGCAGCAGACACACGGTCAGGACGGCCCTGCGCATACGAAAGAGGCGCCGCCGCGAGGGCAACCGTAAACACGATTCGAGCAAAATTCATGAAGTCAGCATACAGGTCGCGGAAGCGAATCCGGTCCCGGACAGGAGACAAAATAGCTTGTTCGCGTCTCTGCCCTGAACTAAAATTAGCCAACTTACAGGAGTGACCTTCATGCGCATGCTTCGACCCGTCGCACTCTGCCTTCTGCTCGTTCCTTCGGCGCTGGCCGGAGAAAGCAAAAATCCCGCCGACTATCCGTTGCGCATTCACATCTTTAACCGCAGTGAGACCACCTTCTATCACCACCGGCAAGAGGAAGAGGCGAAGGGCGAGGGGCGCGCCAATCTGTTTGCAAACGGGGAACCCCATGGCGTCGACTTCTCCTTTGAGTGCTCGGAAAAACTGAAGAGTTCGTTCGGCTTCGAGACCTACCCGGCCAAATGGAAGAAGCCGAACCAGACGCTCGTCGTCCTACTTCCTGTCTTCGGCAAAACTGGCAGTTACTTTACCTGCGATCTGAAAACAGACGTAAAAGATTTCGCCTACATGTCCCATAACGGGAATATGCGGTCCGAGCCCATTGCCGAGTTCAAGGCCTGGATGGCCAAGCACGACTACGATCCGGAGCACGGCAAGAATACGCCTACGAACCTGAGCACGACCCCGGCGACACAACCTGCTCCGGCTCCCGCTGCGGCCCCGCCGCAAAACTGACGGCTGCTGCTGCCGAGGACTTTATAGTAGAGGCACACGGAAACACGGGAGGAACTATGCGGTTCAGGTTCATCGGCTTGGCACTGCTCATCGTCAGCATGCCCGCGCTTGCAGCGAAGAACAAGGGTCTTGTCGTTCCGCTGAAGACCAGCACCGGCGAGGACGCCGGAACCGCGACCTTCAAGGAGACCAAGGGCAAGCTTTCGATCAAGCTCGCTCTCAAGAACCTTCCTGAAGGCGATCACGCCGTCCATATTCACCAGAAGCCCCTCTGCGAAGCCCCCGACTTCAAGTCCGCGGGTGGCCACTTCAATCCTGACTCCAAGCAGCACGGTCTCGAAAATCCAGCCGGCCACCATAACGGCGACCTGCCCAAGAATCTCACGGTGGGTGTGGAGCACACCGCCAGCGCGTCCTTCACGGTCGATTACCTCTCCATCGGCACCGGTCAGCCGAACGACATCCTGGGCAACGGCGGCACGTCGATCATGGTGCACGAGAAGGCCGACGACATGAAGACGGACCCCACAGGGAACGCTGGCAATCGAATTGCCTGCGGCGTCATCCTCGGAACACCCTGACCGAGGCGCAAGTAGTTCGGAACAAACTCAAACGCCCATGCGTACTCTTCAAGCATGGGCGTTTGCCACATCACGATACCCTTCCCCGCCGCAACAGCCCGGCGTCTTCCCCTGGAACGAGAGCCGGACCGAATACCCCGTGCTACCCCCCTGCCCACCCCTCTGAGCGATACACTGCCTGCACCCCAGAGATCCACCGAGGCGCGTGTGCAGAGAACGCCCGAACAGCAGGCTGAGCAGGATGCGCTCGCGGCGCTCGCGGCCCGCTGCCTAGCTGGCGATCAGGCCGCCTGGCACCAGCTGGTCACCTGCCAGCACAAACGCGTGTACGCCCTCTGCTTCCGCTTTACCGGAGATCGGACTGCGGCGGACGACGTCAGTCAGGAAGTTTTTCTCAAGGTCTACCGCAATCTTGCCACCTTCGATTCCGGCAAAGGCGCCTTTACCACCTGGATCACCACCCTGACCCGCAATCTGCTCGTCGACCACTACCGCCGTGCCCGGCAGGACCGCCTCACCGAGTCCATCGACATGAGCCAGTCCGCGGATGACGACGGCCCCACGCTCTCTGAGCGCCTCGCCGACACCCGACCAAGCCCCGAGCACCGCGTCGCCGGACTCGAACTCAAGGCCAGCATCCAGGCCGCGCTCGCCAAGCTCTCCCCCGACCTTCGCGAAGCGGTCATCCTGCGCGACCTCGAAGAGATGGACTACAAGGAGATCGCTTTCGTCCTCAAAATTCCCGAAGGCACCGTCAAAAGCCGTATCAGCCGCGGTCGTGGAGAACTGGCAAGGTTATTGCAACGTAGAGAAGGACAGGTGATGTAACTTGGCAAATTCTCATTTTTCTGATTCCGACGCTCCCGAAACCCGCGCTCCGCACTGCATCGCGTGCCAGGCCCTGTTGACCGATGCCCTCGACGGCAACCTCGGCGAGATCGATCAGGCCTGGTTCGACCGGCACGTCCGTACCTGCGCGGAGTGCGGCGAGCAGTTTGCCGACGCCCAGCGCGGCGCCGCCTGGCTTGACCTGCTCAAGAGCTCCCCGCCGCCCGAGCCTCCGGCAGACCTGGTCGGCCGGATCCTGGCTCAAACCAGCCTGGCTCAAACCAGCCTCGCTCCAATGACCCCGCCTGCCCCTGCGCTTTCAGTCCCAGCGATCGTCCTGCCCTTCAGGTCCCGGCCCGCGCGCCGCGTCGCCAGCTGGGCGCATCTGCCGGCTGCCCTCTTCGAGCCGCGCTTGGCCATGACGGCTGCCATGGCCCTCTTCTCGCTCGCTCTTACCATGAATCTTACCGGCACCCAGTTCGGCCAGCTCCGTCCCACCAGCCTGCGCCGGACCTACTATCAGTCGACCGCCGGAGTCGCCCGCTACTACGACAATCTGCGCGTGGTGCGAGTGCTGGAGTCCCGCGTGGACGACTTGCGCGAGGAATCCGACGCCAATTCCGAAGGTGAATCCTCTCCGGTCCCGGCCAACCATCCAGCTCCTGCCCGCCCCCAATCCGCGCCTGAGCCGAAGACCTCCAAGCCGAACAACGGTGTGAGCCGATGCGAGCCCATCTACGTAAATCCGTCTGACCGCCCCAAAGTGCTCTACGCCCAGACTCGTTCCTGGGATGGCGGAGGCCTGGTATGAACCCGACCACCCACGATCCGAACATGACCTCCCCTGAAGAGGGGAAACCTGTTGCCTTCTGCCAGAACTGTGGCCGTCCGCTCAGCAAGGAAACCGTCCGCGTGGTGGGACCCGCGGTTTATTGTGAGCCCTGCCTGGCCGCCCGGCTGAACGGAGCCTCTGCCGGCCCCGCCTACCAGCCGGTCAAACCCAGCACGCCACCCTTTGCCTGGACGTCCCCATCCGCAGGCCGGCCAAATCCTAATCTGGCCGCGCTTCTCGGCCTGATCCCCGGTGTGGGCGCGATGTACAACGAGCAGTATGCCAAGGGCATAGCCCACCTGTTTATCTTTGCGGTGCTGGTCAGCCTCTCGCATATTAGCGAAGTCTTCGGGCTTCTCCTCTCTGGCTGGATCTTCTACATGGCCATTGAAGCCCACCACACGGCCAAAGCCCGCCGCGACGGTACGCCCCTGCCCAATCCTTTTGGCTTGAACGACATCGGCGAACGTCTCGGCTTCGATGCCAACCTTCGCCGCGCTCCTGAGGCCTCCCCACACGCACCCGGTTCCACGCAAGCCCCACCTTACGCTCCTCCGTACGTTCCGCCCGTGCCCACCGCCGAGGAGCCCGCCTACCGTGCTCCGGAGCCGATGTCCAGCTGGGGCGCGCCTATCGACACTCCCTCGTACGCCACCAACCCGGCCTTCGTGCCAGACTCGGCCTCAGCCGCCTACCAGCCCCACACCCAGTCCTGGCCACCTCAGCCTCCTTTCTCGTCCAGCTATCCTGCCGCCGCGCCGCCCTACGGTCCGCACATCGACGCTCCTCCGCTCCCCCCTGCCCCGGCAAGCCGCTTTCCCGCCGGCGCCATCGGCCTCATGGTTCTCGGAACTATCTTTCTGCTCGGTACTACCGGCGTCTTCCACAATATTTCCGGAAACGTCCTGGTCGGCTTCGGGCTTATCGGCCTCGGAGCATGGGTCTTCACCCGCCGCTTTACCAGCCCGGAGGCGCTTCAGAACCCCGCCAGTGCCTCCAACTACCGCCTCCGTACCCTTCGCGCCTTGACGCCCTCGGCCTGGCTCGTCCTGATCGGCATGCTTGTGCTGCTTGATGCGCTTCGCCTGTTGCGCTGGTCGTATAGCTGGCCCTGGATCATCATCTTCGCCGGGTTCCTGCTTTTGCTCAGACGTACCGTTCCGGCCCCGGCCTATGTTCCCCCCATGCCGCCCGTACCTCCACTGGCCACTGACTTTTCCCAGCAACCCGGACCCAGCTTTCGGGAGGGGCGCTGATGGCCGGGTATCCGCCTCCGGGTTCGCCACCAGGACAGCCTTTCGGTGCGCCGGTCGCCGGCACGGCACGCGACCAGGCACGCGCCGAGCGTCGGCAACAGCGCGCCGGGCGGAGGCAGGCGCGCATGCAATCGAAGCAGGAACGCCTCGCCCACAAGCAGGCCCGCCTTTTGTACCATGGGCAACGACGCGGCCTTCGCCGCACCTCGCTTCTTGCCCCGCTGCTTCTTCTGGCCCTGGGCGTGACCGCTTTACTCATCCGCGCCGGGCATCCTCCGCTTGCCACTTTTCTCTCCTGGTACGGCCGTTGGTGGCCGCTGCTGTTGCTCTTTGCCGGCCTGTTTCTGCTGCTCGAGTGGGCCTGCGACTTCTTTCTTCTCACCGGAAACACGCCTGCCGTGCCTCGCCGCCTCGGCGCCGGAGCGACGCTGCTGCTGATCGCGCTCGCCCTCTTTGGCACGGGAACCCACAGCGTTCGCGAGACCCGGAATCTGTTCGGCAACGACGTCCACCTCGGTCTCGGTGAGTTCGAGGAACTCCTCGAGGAGAAACATGAGTCCACCAAAACCGTAGACGCCGCCTTCCCGATGGGAACCCGTCTCAGCGTCGACAATCCACACGGAAACATCACGGTTCTTGGCTCCGCCGACGACGGCCAAATGCATGTTGTCGTCAACAAGCAGATCTATACCGAGTCCGACTCGGATGCGAGCCAGGAGGAGCCGCAACTCGATCCGCAGATCTCGCTTTCGGGCGGCACGCTCCAGCTCACCATTCCCAAACTCGTCGGCGCCACCGCTGACCTTACGATCACTCTCCCCAGCTCCGGAGCTGCCTCGCTCAACGCCCAGCACGGCGCAGTCGACGTCTCCGCCCTGCACGCTCCCGTCACCATCACCGCCGACCACGGCGACGTCACCTGCAAGGACATCACCGGAGCCGTCAACGTCCAGATGAGCCACAATGGCTCCTCGTTCACTGCGTCCGACATCACCGGAGACGTTCTCGTCCGCGGCCACGCCCAGGACCTCAACCTTACCGGCGTCTACGGCCAGGTGAGCCTGGAAGGCGAGTTCTTCGGCAACACCCATCTCGAGCGCCTCCACGGTCCTGTAGCTTTCCGCACCCATCGCAGCCAGCTCATGCTTGGCAAGCTGCCTGGTCAGGTGGACATCAGCCCCGAGTCTGAACTGACCGGAAGCCAGATCGTCGGGCCTCTGTCTCTCCATACCTCCAGCCGCAATGTGTCTTTCGACCGGGTTGCCGGCGATGTCTCCATTACCAACAGCAGGGGCAGCGTGAACGTCACCAGTTCCGCCCCGCTGGGCAGCATCGACGTTCAGAATCGTGACGGAGCCGTCACCCTTACTGTTCCCGAGCACGCCGGCCTTAGTTTGGACGCCGCCACCCACGGAGGTCGCATCGACACCGATCTGGGCCTTGACTCCACCTCTCAGAACGGCAGTCAAACGCTGCAGGGAACGATCCGAGGCGGTGGCGCCAGAGTCACGGTTCGCACCAGTCATCTCGACATCGACATCCACCAGGGCAACATCGAGCCGCCAAACGAGCCCTAGCTATACGTTCAACCCATCCGCGAGTGAGTTGCGGTAGGCGCGCCAGGCGGGGATCGCTCCAAGCACTCCCGCGCACAGCACGGTCGCAACCACGTACAGTTCGATGCGTGGTGAGACACCGCTCAAAACTACCGGCAGGCCGAAGCGGCTCTCGATCGTTGTGCGCAGCGCAAGCACCAGCGCATAGACCGCCGCTATGCCGAGCAGCGTTCCGGCGAGCGCAATCAAGATGGCTTCAAAGATGAACAACGTGAAGATCTGCGGCGCGTGCAAGCCGATCGCGCGAAGGATCGCGATCTCGCGCCGGCGCTCGTTCAAGGCCGTATACAGTGAGGCAACCATGGCAAGCAGCCCGACCACCAGCACCGCTGCCGAAACAAGCGAAAGCGCCACGTCCGCATAATCGAGCAGCGTCCACAACTCCTGCAGCGTGTAGGCCGGGATGATGGCGGTCAGCGGTTCCGGCTTGTACGTGTTGATCTCGCGTTGAAGATAGAGGGTGCTGGTGCGCGATTTTGTGCCCAGCAAAAATGAGGTGACTTCGTCGACCTTCAGCTTCGCAGGGTCGAGCGGCGGGGCAGCCTCGCCGATAGCGGGCGGCGTTCCGTCAGACCAGCCGAAGTGCATCGCCTCATCGCCAAGTAGCGTGATGTACAGCGCGTCGTCGATCGGCGTTGACGTACGCGCGAGAATCCCCACCACGGTAAACGGCGTGCTTTCGTGATTGAGGATCGAACGCTCTTCAATGCCATGGGCGAGTATGAGCTTGTCGCCAAGGTGCCGATTGAGATGGTTCGCGACCTCGGCACCGAGTACGACGTCGAGCAACGCTCGGGGTGCGTGACCCTCCGCGAAGCGAAGCGATTGGCCTCCGCGATATTGGTAGTGCGCGTAGAGATTGTCGTCCGTTGCGACGACGCGGTAGCCGTGAAAAGAGTCGCCCATGGAAATCGGAATCGTCCACGCGACGGCGGGATGATGCGCGAAGTGTTGGTACGTCTCCCACGAGATGTTGTTCGACGCGTTGCCAATGTGGAAGACGGTCGAAAGCAGCAATGGAAGATCGCCGCCGCGCGCGCCCACGATGAGATCGGTATGCGAAACAGTGCCTGCGAAGCCCGCCCTAGCCCCATTGCGCAAAGCATCTACGCCGACCAGCAGCATGATGGAAAGCGCGATCGAAAAGACGGTCAGCCCCGTCGTGACGTAGCGCGCACGCAGAGACTTGAAGGCGAGCCAAAGCAAGATCATCGCGTCGCCAGTTCAGCCGAGCGCGCCTGGCGATTTAATGTCTCGATCGAGAGCGTCTGATCGAAGCGCGTAGCCAGCGAGCGATCGTGCGAGACGAAGAGCAGCGTGGTTTCGGAGCCGCGCTCTTTCGCTTCGCCGGTCAGTTCGGTGAGCAAGGCCAGGAAGGCGTCGCGACGATCGGTGTCGAGCGACGACGTGGGCTCATCAGCGACGATCAGCGCGGGCGAGCCGATGATGGCGCGCGCGATCGCAACACGCTGCCGCTGGCCCACGGAGAGCTTGGTCACCGGCGCATCAAGCTGCCCGGTCAGATCGAGCCGGTGCGCGAGCCGCTTCACCTCCGCGGGAAGGCTCGCGGCCACCATCCGCGCGCGTCGCGGCGCATGCAGCTGGCATGGCAGCGCGATGTTCTCGGCTACGGAAAGATAGGGAACCAGGTTGAAACCCTGGAAGATATACCCAATGCGCGATCCACGAAGCGTGTCCCGCGCCGAAGCGGGCAGCGTTGTCAGTTCCTGGTCGAGCACGCGAACCGAGCCTTGCTGCGGGACAAGGACGCCCGAGATGACGGAGAGCAGGGTTGTCTTGCCACTGCCCGAGGGGCCATGCAGGAAAACACGTTGGCCTCGCGGAATCCGTAGCTCCTCGATGTCGAGGATCGGCATGCTTTTCGCGAAGGCGAAGACCACATCCCGCAGGGCTATCGCGTCTTTGTTGCTTGATCCTTCGACAGAGGCAGGCGTCATAGAAATTCTACTGAGCGTAGGGTTTGACCAAGTCGCCGTCGAGATTGAAGGAGACATCGCCGTATGGACTCTGGACCGACGCGACATGCAACTGGCCGACGACCACGATCGGTTCGGTAAACGTCATCTTGGCCTTCTGCTTGTTCCTGAGCTTGACATAGATCATCTGGTTCGGCGGTGGCGGCGGCACGTGAATGCACGCGCCTGCGTAGGGCACCAGCAGAAACTCCGTCACCTCGTCCGCATCGTCTTCGAGCGGAACCATGAAGCCCGGGACAGAGACGATCTTGTTGTTCAGATCGCGCGCCGGCGAGGGCGTGGTGAGCGAAGTAAGTGTCTTCAAGGTCGACCATCCGACCGTGACTGGCGCGCCGGGCGCAGCCAGCAGCAATCCGCACGAGAGACCAAAGGCCAGCGCGATTGCTGAAGGCTTCATCGTTTCCTATCCTACGTCCTTGCGAAGGTTAGATTCACGGATGCGTAACCGGCGGTGCCTGCCCGGCCGGAGTCGACACCGGAAACTGCTGGCCATGGGACGCGCCAAACGGCCGCTCGTTGAAGGTGGTCCACCGACGCGACTGCTTCTGATCCGCTGAGTGTTCAGTCGCATCCCACGCATCCGCCGAGAGGCCGTCCAAGTCATAGACGATCTTGCCATCCTTCAGCGTCAACTCGCACGTCAGCTTGCGCGTCCCCATCATCTTGGTGTTGTACATATCCATCAGACCGAAGTTGCCTGTCTGAACCGAGAGCACTGCGATATCCGCAATGGCTCCGACCGAAAGATTGCCAAGCTGCTCCTGCTTGATCTCATGCGCGGGATGCGAGGTCATCTCCGCGACCACCTGCGGGATGCTTTCGCCGAGCGCCATCAGGTGGTCGGCCACGCTGAGAATGTCTTTCATCGCGTTGTTCATCGAGCCTACGTGCAGATCGGTCGAGATCGAATCCGGCAGGTAGCCGCTGCGGACGATCGGCGCAGCCACGGTCCATGAAAAGCTTCCGCCGCCAAAGCCGACGTCACAGTAGATGTTGCGTTTGCGCATGACGAGCAGAGCCTCGGACGCGAGACCCGTTTGCGGGTTCTGCTCGCCGCGCAGTCCGGAGAAGCAATGCGTGTAAATGTCGCCAGGACGCAGGTGCGTCGAGACCAGCTCAAGCAGCGTGCGCTCGATGCGGCGCGCGCCATAGTCGATCATGACCGGAATGTTTGCGATGTTTCCCGCGATCACGGCCTGGTCATAGGGCTTCCACTCCGGCCCGGTAAAGTGCGCACTTTTGACGCCGACAATTACTCCAGGGAACTGTTTGGCCTTATCACCCGTGAGCTTGCCATCCATGTCCTCGAGATTGTCCTCATACTTCTCTCCGCGCATGCCTGCGCCGACGATGTTCAACTCGGCGAGCACGCGGGTCTTGCTGCGGTCGATCACGCGATCTTTGAAATCGTCGAAGTTACGCCAGCCGGAGCTGCCCGCGTCGACGATGGTCGTGACTCCGGCGCGAAACGTGAAGCCATCCGGATAGACCGAGAAGTCGCCCGCATAGGAGCCCTTCTCGCCCGTTCCCGCATAGACATGGGTATGCAGATCGATTAGCCCAGGCGTGACATACATGGACTTTACGTCGATGGTCTTGAGCGCATCCTTAGGGCTCAGGTGCTCGGCCACCGCGACGACCTTACCGTCCTTGATCCCCACATCGCGCATGCCATCGATCTTGTTCTTGTCGTCGAGCAGGTGGCCGTTCATCAGCAGCAGATCGTACGCCAGAAGATTCGGCGGCATGGCCGGTCCGCGCCCGCCACCCTCCTGCGCGGTCGCCAGCATGGAACAGAGAAGACTGCCGGAGAAACACAGCGCAGCCAGACGCCGGGCGATCATAACGTACCTCGTAGACTTCGCTTTCATCGGGCTTATACCTTCGTCGCGGTGAAGGTCGCCGCGCCATACTCGCCCATCTTCACGGCACCGGAGAGCGTTCCTCCCGCGGCCACACCAGTGAAGTTATATGGCACCTGACTTCCGTTCTGCTTCATCGTGCTGCTGAGCGTGACGTGGTCCGCCTCCACGGTACCGTGCAAGGCAGCGTTGAAGACTTCGCCCTTCTGGTTGCCGGATACAGTCGTGCCATTTTGTTGCAGCACGAACTGCTGATGCCCAACGCCCCGATCGTAGTGAATGGTCACATTCCATGTGCCGGCCAGCGCGGCCACTGGCCCGGCAGGAACGGGAGGATTCTCGAAGTGGCCGGGGTTGCGAAAGATCTGCGAGAGCGCGTCGGCGACCACCTTGGAGTCGCCCGGCTGCATCATGTACGGCATGATTGCGATCGATGAATTCATCTCATTCGGACGCTTGCCCGAGCCGCCCATGACCAGAATGCGCGGCGTTCCAGCATCGAGCTTCGCCACCAGCTCGCTCCCCGTAATGCCGGCTTTTGCGGCGTCCCACCGCAGCGTGATCACGGGGGCGCGATTCGATAGATCGTCGCCCGGCATGTCGATGTGCGTGGTTATCGACGGTACATCCTTTACCGTGTTGCCGATCGACTGAACCCACGCCAGCCATTGCTTCTGCTCCGCTTCGTGGTCGCGCTTGTACCACATGCGCACGGCAGCCAGCATGCCCATGGCCTCTTCCTTGCCGACCTTCAGCGCGCGGCCCCAGTTGTGGTGCGGCGCGGCGTTCCAGAATGCGGCGCCACACAGATCTTTCGGCCCCAGAAGCACGCCGGCGGTCTGCGGTCCGCGCATGCACTTGCCACCAGAGTAGCCTACGAACGTCGCGCCCGCTGCGAGGTGGATGTTGGGCACGAGCGGTTCTTCCGCAGCGGCATCGATGAACACCGGAACGTTCTTCTCTTTCGCGATCGCGCAGACAGACTTGATTGAGAGCGGCTCCTGAAAGGCGCGGGGGCCGGAGAGGATGTAGATCATCGCTGTGCGTTCGCTGATCTTGCTGCGCAGCTCGTCCGCGGTCTCTACCTCGACGATTTCGGGTCCTGACATGCGCACGCCGAAGTCATACGGATTGCGCGAGTAGCCTGGAACGATGACCTGGTCGCGCACCTTTTTGTACGGCATCGCCTGCGACAATTCGGGGTCCGTGCCGCAGATGCATGCAACCGTCGCGAGCGCGATGGCGGCCTCGCAACCGCAGGTCACAATGGCGCTCGGCGCACCCATATGCTTTGCGATCTCCGCGCCGACGGCAGCCATCATCTCGTCCATCTGCACGTAATACGTGGAGGCCTCAAACATCGCCTGCTTCACCTCCGGCAGCGACTGCGAGCCGGAGATGATGGTGTAAGTTCCACGCGCGTTCACGATCGGCCGCACGCCAATGCGCGTGAAGAGATTGTCCGTAGCCGTGCCGGTGTTCACCAGCGATGCGGACGTCGGCGTCTTCGCTTCGGCAATCGTGAGTGGACCAAGCGCTGCTGCGGCAGAGAGAAGGCCGGACTGCTTGAGAACTTCTCGCCGGGACAAGCGTCCAGACCGGCGCAACATTGAGAACAGGGCCATTCCATCTCCATCTGTGGTTGTGTTAGTGCAGCAAAGACAGCGTACCTTCAGAGCCTACAACGAAGCGATGCAGTCGATCTCGACCAATGAATCGCCAGGGACGCCTCCCGCGGCGGCAATGGTCGTGCGCACCGGAGGAACACCGCCGAAGCGGCCCGCGTAGGCTGCGTTCATGCGCGCATAGTTGGCCAGGTCGCTCAGGTACACGTTTACCTTCAGGACCTTGTCCATGGACGATCCGGCGGCGATCAAATTGCGTTCGAGCTCGTCCAACACGTGCTTAGTATGCTCCTCGATGGTGCCCTTGAAGTGCGCGCCCACGCCGGCGAGAAACACCAGATTGCCAAAGGTGACGATGCTGCTAAACAGCGGACCCTTGGCGGGCGTGGTCGCCGTCATGGCGGGACTGCCTGCACTCGTCGCCGGTGGCGCGGGCGGTGCGGCAATCGCCTTTTTCTCCCACACGACGCCTTGCTGCGCCTCTGCATTCGGGGCGAGCGCGGCGCCTCCGGTCGCGGCAACGGCCGCCGCTGCAGCATGTTTCAGGAGTCCTCTACGCGTTTGATTCTTCATGATCCTGTCTCCTTCGATTGCGTGGTTCTAAGCTTTTTTCGTAAGCGCCGTGCGAAGACGTTGCGCTACGATTGCGTCTTCGCCTGGCTGCAGCATCCACACGCCAACCACTAGCGTGTTCGCGTCCGACGGAATGCCCTGGTTGGGAGGTTGTCCGGTGTTCGGGTTTAACTCAATCGAGGGCTTACCGTTGCGCAGCGCCGCGACAACCTCCGGCGTCGTCACTCCCGTCACGGCAGGGTCGAAGCGGACCAGCAGGTGCGGCACATGGTTCGCGATCTTCGGCAATACGGTCTCTGTGCGCACAGAAGGGAGGCCCTGCAGCTTTTCGGCGATCAGATCCACGCGCCGCTGCGAGTCGCCCTGCATCGACTCTTCCGTATGCGACAGCACCCAGTCCACTGCAGCCACCATGCCGACGATCTGTTCCTTGGCCACCTTCATGCCGCGGCCCACGCCATCGCCCGGGTTGTTGTTCTCCGCGGCAAGATCGGTCAGGTGCTTGCGGCCGAGCAGCAGACCCGCGTTCTGCGGTCCGCGCATACCCTTACCTCCCGAGAACGAGACAAGATCAAAGCCCATGCCGGTGTACTTCCAGAGATTCGAGATCGGCGGCATGTCCGCGGCCGCATCGAGATGGCAGGGGATTCCGTGGTCGTGCGCGACCCGCAGCCACTCCTCACGCCCGATCTGCGCCGAGCCTGCAAGGCCTACCTCATCTTCAGCTGCGTTGAAGAAGTTCGTCATGACCGCATGACCCGCGGCGCAGGCACGCTTGTACTCGTCCAGCGTCACCACTTCGGTGACGCGCGCGCCTGAGAGAAACATGGCGTGATCATAGCCGTAGCGATGGGCTCGCTGCACGATCACCTGATTCTTGATGTCTGCATCCCTCGATGGATCGATCGCCTGCGGCATACTAAGCGGACTGATCTTATTCGCGGACTGCAGGCACGCCGCCGTCGCCAGGCTGATTGCACCCGAAGCGCCTGAAGTGATGACCGCGCCTTCGCAGCGCAGGCGACCCGCAACATACTCGCCCGCCTTGGTCTGCAGGTCACGGAGCCGCACGGGATGAAGCGCCGCTTTGTGCACGGCTGCCAGCACTTCTGGCGGCATGCACGCCGCGGTCAAAGTCGTGTAGGTCCCGGCGGCGTTGATGATTTTCGCCACGCCGAGTTTGTCATAGTAGTCCTCACCCGCGTCCGCGGTGGTTGCATTCGGCATCAGGCCAAGAGCGCGTGAGCCGCCCAAGGCTGAAGTCAGTGCACCGGCCAGGCCGACGAAGCGACGCCGCGAAGAGAGACCTGCGCGAAGCTGAGTCGATGCTCCCACCTGGAACTCCTGGTTTTGCGGCAATCGGGCGACCGGTTGCAAAGATGTGACTTGGTGAATTGAGTGCACCAGAACGACGTCCAACTGTCATCGGGCAAATGTCATAGCTAGATGCGGCCGAACTGCTTCACTGCTTCGACGATCGAGTGGAACTTCTCAATATACGGCAACATGCTGTGCTCGCTCGAGTCCAACTTCTGCGCCAGAATCAGCACCTCCGCGGCGCGCGCCCGGGGCACCACCACCACGCCATCCTGGTCTGCGACGATGATGTCGCTGGCCGCCACGTGCGTTCCGCCTACCTCGACAGGAAGATTCATGCCGCCGAAGCGATAGTGCGAGACCGACGTCGAAGGTACCGGCCCGGTTGCATACACGGGAAAGCCGATCCGCTTCAGTTGCGGGAGATCGCGCACGCCGCCATCGACCACCGCGCCCGCAAAGCCGCGCGCAAACATGGCCGTGCCCATCAGGCCGCCCATGCCGGCGATGTCCTGCCCGTCTTCCACCTTCATCACGTACACCGATCCCGGGCCGCCGCTATCGATCGCAGCAAGCATGCCGGAAAGCGCATTGGGGTCCGTGTTCTCTTCCTTCTTCAGCAGCACGGTCAGCGCCGTTCCCGCAAACTTCGTCGGGAAGATGGCCTGCATGGTGTGCGCCATGTAGTGCTTCTCATGCAGCATCTGCTCCTCGGCATCGGATACGGAAGCGGCCTCGACGTGGCGGTACGCCTCGAGCATCTGCGCCGGGTTGTGCTCGTACTCCGCCTGCGTCATCGGGGTGTCGGCATAGAGCTTGAAGCAGAACGCGGCTGCCACCGAGGCGATGCAAAGCGCGAGGCTAACGCCAATCGTTTGTCCACGGCGCAACAGCATAAGTGTGGTTCTCCAATGAAGCAGCGGTAGCGAAATCCTAAGCTTTCTGCGGGAAAAAGGAAACAGTGGCTGAAGTCTGCGTCCGCCGATCTCCAAAGGATTAGAAGTTAAACTTTCCTGCAAGCTGTAAGGTGCGAGGATTGCCAAGCGTGACAGTCGGAGTCCCGGTGATCTCGCCAAAGGTGGAGCCCGTGAAGTTGAACACACCGGCCGCATTGGCCGTGGGCAGGGTGACGTTGCCCGGGTTCGCCAGGTTTGCATGGTTGAAGACGTTGAAAGCCTCGGCGCGGAACTGCAGCCGGGTGCCTTCAAACAAGGCGAAATCTTTGAAGACGGAGAGGTCTGTATTGGCCGCACCTGGACCACGAGCATCGTTGCGATGAATGTTGCCGAAGTTGTACGGCGCCGGCAGCGCGTAGGCTGTCGCGTCGATGCAGCTGGCTCCGGCAAAGTACTGGGCCTTGCCGCAGGTGAACTTCGGCGCGTGCACATAGTTGGGACGCTGTGTTCCGATACCTCCCACGTTGGCCTGATCGTTAGTGATGGCCACATTGAACGGCTGCCCGCCCTGGATGGTCACGATGGTGTTCGCATGCCAGCCGCCGGCGAAGGTGTCGGTCAGATGACCGAAGCGCGCAAGGCTTGGCAAGGCATACGTCACGGTGCCGACGAAGCGGTTGCGGATGTCCCAGTTCGCGTCGCCGTAGTCGGCCTTCAGGTTGTACTGGATCATCGGTGTGCCGCCGCCGTTGGCATCGTTGGACGTGTCCAGCGTATGAGCCCACGTATAGCCGAGGTTCATGTCGAGCCCATGAAACGTACGCTGGCGGAAGATCACGGTCAGCGCGTGATAGGTCTCGAGGCCATCGTTCTGAATCTGCCGAATCTGCCCGAAGAGTTGATACGGACGACGCGGGTTCACCGCTCCCGGGCTCGGCAGAGGCTGGTTTGGGTAGAGCGAGTGATCGAGATGAATTGAGTGCGAGCCCAGGTACTGCAGCTCCAGCGCGTTGTAATGCGTCAACTCGACGCCCGAGTCCAGGTTCCACTGGTACAGTCGCGGTGTCGGCAGGGAGAAGTTATCCGTAAACGCGGTCTGGTAGGTGCCGGGAGTTCCGGCCGGGAGAGATAGCGATCCACTGCCGCCACCGGAGGGATTGCTAAAGCTCTGCGTTGCAATGCCGCTGGTCGGTCCGCTGTAGGTCGTAGAAGCCGCGAAGGGATAGTTGCTCGAGGCCAGCGTAAACGAATTTAGTTGATTCGGGTTGTAGAAGATGCCGCCGCCTGCGCGTACTACAATCTTCTCGGCTGGCCGATACGCGAGACCCAGGCGCGGCGAAACCAGCTCATGGTTCGGCCTGATAAATTTGAAGCCAGGATCCGGAACGTATGCGCCTCCGGTCGTGGCCGTGCTGGTGGGAATCAGTGCCGTGTAGCTCGAGTTCAGGACGCGGGCCAGGCCGTTCAGGCTGTAGGGCACGGTCGGAAGCTCATAGCGCACGCCGTAGAGCACCGTGAGCTTCTGCGTGGCCTGCCAGTTATCCTGCACGAAGAATCCGTCGCGCCACTCGGCCACCGAGCCCTTGACCTGGAACAACGGCGTCACCACCGTCTGCGAGTAGCCGGTGAGAAAGTCTGCCGCCGCATTGCCCGAATAGTTGCCCGTAAAGGTGAACTGCCCGCGGTTCTGATTGGTCGCCGAGCGGCCGATCGTCATGCGGCGAATATCCACGCCCGCCATCAGCGAGTGCCGGCCTTTCGTGTAGCTGATCTGGTCGTAGCCATGTAGCGTCCGGTCGTCCTGGAACCAGTTGGTGCCTTCCGCTCCCAGGCCCTGGTAGCCGCCGTTGAGGACGATGGTCGGAATGCCCGGGTTGCCGTTGGTCGTGTCCGCCGTGAAGCCCGGAATGCCCAGCGCCGTCCCCGCGCTGTTCAAGCCGTTCTCCGCAAAATAATTCAGCTGGTTGGTCTGCAGCTTGTTATAGCCAAGACGCAGGTCGTTGATCAGGTTGGGCGTGATGATATGCGTGTACGCGACCGCCCCGTTTGAGTCGGTTGTGGGCGAGTAGCTTTGCGATGTGGTCACGATGCTGCCGTTGATCGCGTTGCTCTTCTCGTAGGTATAGCGCGCGAAGAGCCGAACCTTCTCGCCAATGTTGTAGTCGACGCGATCGAGCGTCGCATCCTTGTTGAAGACACTGGGAACAAGATTGTTGAAGTTCGTGCCAACGCCGGCAAGATTCGGGTGCGGATAGTAGGCCAGCAGCGCCGTTGCAATCGGCGAGATATTTGTAATCTGGTTGTTGATGTAGTTGACGCCCGTGGCCGGGTTCTTCAGCTGTATGCCCGCGCCGGCGTTGCAGATACCCGCTGTGTACGCGTTGCACAAAGCCGAAAAGTTGCCAGTGCGCATTGCATCGGTAATCAGTTGGCCGGTCATGTTGGTCTGCGCGATCCGGCGCGTCCCTTCGTATGAGCCCAGGAAAAAAGCTTTATCGCGGCCGTTGTAAAGATGCGGAATCACGATCGGCCCACCCACCTCGCCGCCGAACTGGTTGAAGCGCAGCACGGGTGTCCGCGTGGTCGGCAGCGAGGTGAACGGCTTTGCGTTGAAGAAGTCGTTCTGCACATAGTCATACACCGTGCCGTGCACCTTGTTCGTGCCGGACTTGGTATCCACGTTGATGTGCACGCCCATGTACGCGCCATACTGCGCGGTGTAGTTGCCGGTCTGCGTCTGGACCGCGGCCACTGCGTCCGGGTTCGGCGTCACCGGCGAGGTCGAGATCAGCGAGTTCATGATCGTAATGCCGTCGAGCGTCAGCGAATTCGTCACCTCGCGCGTGCCGGCACCGATGAAGTCCGCGCCCGGCGGCACGCCCGTGTAG
Source organism: uncultured Acidobacteriaceae bacterium (assembly GCA_964245195.1). Lineage (GTDB taxonomy): Bacteria > Acidobacteriota > Terriglobia > Terriglobales > Acidobacteriaceae > Edaphobacter. The sequence continues at coordinate 191,812 of CAXTLR010000004.1, forward strand.
GAGGTCTTCGGCCCAACGATGATGTTTGACGCGGTGGCCGCCAGCTCCAGCACGCGGCGCGTATTCATCGGCAGGTTCTCCACCTGCTTCTGGCTGATCGTCTCTCCGATCACCGCGTCATCGGTCGAGAGCACAGGCGTCTCCGCCGACACCGTTACCGCATCGTTGGCCGACCCCACTGTCAGCACCACATCGGTGCGCGCCGCGAGATTCAGCGTCACGGTCACTCCGGTCTCAGTCACCTTGCGGAAGCCCTGCAGATCGACAACGACGTCGTAGATGCCCGGAAGCACAAAAGGAATCGAGTAGTATCCCTCGGCATTGGTCTTACCCGGGTACTCGACTTTGGTGTCGTGGTTGATGGCGACTACCTGCGCGCCCGGCACAGTCGCACCTGTAGCATCGGTCACCGTACCGACGAGGGATGTATTGTTCGCAACCTGTCCATGGCTCGCTGCGACTGCGGCAAACATGGTGAGGCATGTGAGAGTCTTCTTCAACATAAGTCTCCTGTTCGCTCGGCGGAGGCAAAAGGGAACGAGACCGGGAAGCCCCGACCACAGCTAGGTTCTTTTTGGATTCACCATATTGAAACATACTGCAGGCATGCGGTCATCCGTCGATTGCCGCAGCTGTGCTTATGGCAAAAGGCCTAGCGACGACTCGCGGTCGAAGTGGACCAGTCCACGCTGCAGCGCGTAGATGGTCGCCTGCGTGCGGTCCCGAACACCCATCTTGCCGAGCATCGACGACACATGAATCCGCACCGTCTTCTCCGCAATACCGAGCTCCTCCGCGATCTCGCGATTCGACCGCCCGTGCGTGATGCAGAGCAGCACCTCCCGCTCGCGCGGCGTCAACTCGACGGTCGGCATGCGCTCCGCAAGCCGATCGAGCGCCACTCGCGGCAGATAGCGCAGATTGCGATACACACTCTGAATCGCGTTGATGACCTCTTCGCCGCTCACGTCCTTGGTCAGATACGCCATCGCTCCGGACTGCACGGCCCGGTAGATGTCTTCCGAGCCCTGGTAGTTTGAAAGCACCACGATGCGCGCGGGCATGCGCTCCTTGCGCAACAGCTTGATCACGTCGAACCCGCTCACCCTTGGCAGCCGCAGGTCAAGCACGACAACATCCGGCAGCAGCGTCCGGTAGAGCGCCACGCCTTGCTCCCCATCCGCTGCCTCGCCCACGATGGCGATGCCCCCATGTCCGCCAAAGACGGAGTGCAGCGCCATGCGCGCGAGGAAGTGATCTTCGATCAGCAGGACCCGTATCTGCTTCATGCAATAGTTGTACATCGTCATCCGGCTTAAACGCCGATCCCGTTACACACCGATCCGGTTACACACCAATCCGGTTACACACCGATCCAGGGCACGACATAATGTTGCTGGCTCACCGGCAGCACGATTCCGTCGAAGCTTACCGTCACCGCGACCTCCGTGCCGCCCGCCGCCGAACTGGTCAGGTGCAGCGCGCCGCCCAGCTTGCGCGCCCGCTCTTCCATCACCGGAATGCCGAAGTGGCCGGCGCGTACGGAGCGATCCGCCGGCTGAAATCCGCGCCCATTGTCCCGCACCGTCAGCCGCAGGGAGTCGCTTTCATAGCAAAGCTGGATGGCAATCGAGGAAGACCCCGCATGCCGCAAGGCATTGGTCACCGCCTCCTGCCCGATGCGCACCAGATGATGCACGGCACCCGGTGAGATGGGAATCTCCTCGCCTTGAATATCGAGCGTCGTCTGCGGGCTGTCGCGCTCGCGATATGCGTTGGTCGCATTCAAGAGCGCTCGCGAAAGACTATGGGTAATCTCGTCCGAGTCGCGCAGATCCCAGATGATCCGACGTGCCTCCGCCTGGCAGTGCGCCACCATGCTGCGTGCCAGCTCACACGATTGTGCGGCCGGGTCCGCGCCGGGGCCTGCGTTGCGAAACAACTTCGCGGTCGCCTCCAGTTGCCACGAGATCGCCGCGAAGCCTGCCATCAGTGTGTCGTGACACTCGCGCGCGATGCGGTTGCGCTCCTCGAGCACGATCCCCATCTGCCCCTTGAGCAATTGGTCGCGCTGGCTCAGCAACTGCGCCGCCAGCGCAAGCAGCGCCAGACCCACAAGCACATACGAGTACCACGTCTGATAGAAGAAGGGCCGTTGCCGGATCGTCAACACCGCCTCCGTATGCGTCCACGACTGGCCCGGGGAGCGCGCCTGTACCTCAAACCGGTATCGCCCTGGCGTTAGGCGCCGATAGTGGGCCATGCGCCCCAACGTTTCGGTCCAGTCCGCGTCGTAGTCGTCCAGCCGATATCGGAACTCCGTCTTCGCGTTACGTCCGGTGGCGTCGAAGAAGAGGATGATCTCGGGGTGACCTGGATCGAGCGCCACGTCACTTCCATGGAGAAGATCGCCTCCTTCGCGTTCGCTGCGAAACGACCATCCGCGAAGGTACGGCACGGGACCTCCTGGCGCTGCCGTGTTCACCGTCGGCGGCCCCGCATCGGGAGTATCGACCACGACGGAAGGGTCGTTCAAGGGCGCTACCTGGCTTCGGCACAACGGAGGCGAAAGCCCGCAAGCTAACAGGAGCAGGCACAGCAGCGACTTGGCGCGCAGAGTCACTGACTTTAAAGCACCACATCCTGCGGCTCGGGCGCAAGCACAAACGTCGTCTCCGGCTCGCCCTCTTCGAGCGCTCGTTCCGGATGCACGATCAACCAGCACAGCGCGCCCACGATCGCCAGCGTCGCCGCTACGGCGAAGGAAGCCGTCCAGCCGAACCGCTGCGCGATCCAGGGCGTCAGCGAAGCCGTAAGCGCTCCGCCGATCTGCCCGCCCATGTTGACCAGCGAAGAAAACACCGCCGAACTCCTGCCCGCGATATCCACCGACACCGACCAGAATGTGCTCTGCGACAGGTAGAGCGCGCCCGCGCCACCGGCCAGGATGACGCCCGCCAGCGCAGGGCTGCGAACCTGCGAGCCCAGCACGAGAAAGATCGCCGTCGCCACCAGCGAGAGCGACGCCAGATAGCACCGTCCCACCCGCAGGCCATAGAGCCGTGTGAGCCGGTCTGAAAGCGCACCACCGGCCAGGCTGGAGAACGTCATGCACAGAAAGGGCAGCATCGCGAACCGCGCGCTCGCCTTCAGGTCGAACCCCCGCACCTGCGCCATGTAGAGAAAAAACCAGCTGAAGAAGACCCACGCAATATAGCCAAAGCTGAAATAGCCGGTGATGAGCGCCACCAGGTCGCGCCGCGCAAAGATTGCCCGCCAGGAGATTGCATCGTCACCAGCCTCACGCCGCGTAAAGCCGCTGGCAGCCTGCTTGAATCCCAGGCCCTCGCGAATCTCCTGCAGCTCCGCTCGCGCAACGCCCGGGTGCTCCTCCGGCGCATCCCGCGCCAAGACCCACCAAACCGCTCCGGCGAGAAAGCCCACCACTGCGCTAAACCAGAACGCCGAGCGCCAGCCATGCGCCACGATGAGCCACGTCAGCAAAGGCGGCGTCAGCCCACTGCCGGCGCCAACCCCGGCAAAGATCAGCCCATTGACGAACCCGCGCTCCTGCTGCGGAACCCAGCGCGCGACGAACTGGTTCGCCGCCGGGTAGATCACCGCCTCGCCGACTCCCAGCAGGAAGCGTATGCCGATGAGCAATACCAGGGCATGGGTCATGGTCGAAGGTAGAATCGCCGTCAGCGCCGTCGCCACGCCCCACCACAGCACGCCGAGCGAGAGCACGCGCCGCGGACCGTACTTGGCCGCGAGCACGCCCGCCGGAAGCTGGAACCCAGCGTAGCCGATCAGGAACGAAGAAAAGATCCAGCCCAGCCGCTGATTGCCAAGTCCGTACTCGCGGCTGATCTCGAGCCCCGCAATCGAGATGTTCGTGCGATCCAGAAAGGCAACGCCGCTGATCACGAACAGCCAGAACGCAAGGAAGAATCGTACGCGGGATGTGCGCTCGACAGGCATTGCCATCTCCGGTGAGTGCGGCCACAGGGGTCGCGAGAGGGATGCCAGAACTCTACCGCAAGCTCCGTCGGCTGTCGTCCAGCCTCTAGGCCATTTGCAATATCACTAGACTTTTGGACGCACCTCGGCTTCTCTGGCGGAATGCTCGCGAGACGCTCCTCGGCGTGCCTGGTGCACTCACTGTAGAGTAGTGCCTACGGAGTCGCCCCATGATCCCCCGCCGCACCTTCCTCCGCACCGCCTCTGCCGCCGCCCTTGTGACCCGCTCCTCCGGCGTCCAAGCCCAATCCGCAACGCCCCAGCGCCTCTACATCGGCAACGGCCTCAGCGGAGCCGGCAACGGTATCTTCACCGCGACCTGGAACGCCGCCACCGGCGAGATTGGCCCGTTGACGCTGGCCGCCGAGGTCGCAAGCCCGACTTTCCTCGCGCAGTTCCGACGCCCGGACGGCCAGACCGCGGTCTATGCCATCTCCGAAATGAGCGGTGCCGAGGCCCGACTTAGCGCTTTCACGGCCGGTACCGGTACCTCGGCGCTCAAGCTGCTGAACCAGGTCGACGCCGGCGGCGATGGCCCCGCCCACGTCTCCATCTCGCCTGACGGCCGGACGGTCCTGGTCTCAAACTACGCCGGCGGCAGTGTCAGCTCCTTCCTGGTCCTTCCCGGCGGATCGGTCTCCACGGCCGTCTCGCACTTCCAGTACACCGGCTCAGGCCCTTCGAAAGGTCGCCAGGACGCTCCCCACGCCCACTCCGCCATCACCTCACCCGACGGCCGCTTCGTCCTGGTAAACGATCTCGGCCTGGACCGCATCGTCGTCTACCGCCTCAACTCCGCCACTGCGGAGCTTACGCCCGTCGACCCGCCCTTCTGGTCTGCGCGCCCAGGCAGCGGACCCCGGCACCTCGCCTGGAGCCCGGATGGCCACTTCGTCTATTGCTCGAACGAACTTGATTCCACCGTCGAGATCCTCGCCTGGAGCGGGAACTCTGCAACCCTGCGCTCCGTCGGCTTTGTCTCTTCGCTGCCCGCCGGCTTCCCGCCCAGGACCGCCTCGCTCGGCGAGATCATCGCCTCCGCCGACGGCCGCAACGTCTACGCAGGCAACCGGGTCGCCGACGACACGATCGCGGTCTTCGACGTGGACCGCCGTACCCACCTGCTCAGCCTCGCGCAATCTGCATCCGGAGGCGGCAAGAACGCCCGATACATCGCCCTCGATCCAAGCCAGCGCTGGATGGTCATCTGCCACCAGGACAGCAACGACCTCGTCGTCCTTGAGCGCGATCGCAAGACCGGCAGGCTCTCGGCTCCCGTCCACACCTATCCCGCAAAGAAGCCGATGTGCGTTCTGTTCCTATGAAAATGCTGCAGGGCAGGCAGGTCATTTGTCCGATGGCGGATGCTGCCCCGGCTTTGAAGATCGTCTGAGAAAGACCCATGGCCTCGACCGTCACCAAGCAGGACCCGCGCTACTCCGTCCTCTACCGAGGCAAGAACGCACGTTTTCCGCGGACGATTGCCGACGCAGCCGCCCGCATCGAAGTCTGCGAGAGCGCGGCGGACGCAGCCGACGTTCTCGAGCGAGTCGTCACCTCCGGCCTGCGCCCGACGATCCGCTCCGGCGGACACTGCTACGAAGACTTCGTGGTCAACAACCCTAACGGCGTCATCCTCGATGTCAGCATGCTTGACCACACCGCGGCCGCGCCCGGCGGCAGGAGCGGCTACCAGGTTGGCCCCGGCGCGATGCTCGGCATTGTGTACACCGAGCTCTATCGCAAGTACAACGTCACCATCCCGGGCGGCAGTTGCTACTCGGTCGCCGCGGGAGGACACCTGACCGGCGGCGGCTACGGCCTCCTCACCCGGCTGCAGGGCCTCACGGTCGATCTGATCAGCGCCGTTGATGTCGTCACCGTTGAAGCCAACGGCAAAGTGATGAGTCGCCATGTCGATCGCCAGCACGACGCAGACCTCTTCCGTGCACTGCGTGGCAGCGGCGGAGGAAACTACGGCCTCATCACCAACCTCTACTTCGACCACCTGCCTGCCGCTCCGCGCACGCTCTCGAGCGCCGGGGTCGCCTTCCCGTGGGAGACGATGACCGAAGACAAATTCATCCACATCGCCCAAACCTACGGCGAGTACTTCGAGACGCGCGGCAAGGATCCCGACACCTGGCCCATGTTTACCTTTATGGGCCTTACGCACCAGTCGCCCAACGGCCGCATCGGCGTCTCCGCCACCTGGCACGACATGGACGGCAAGAACGATCTCAGCATTGCTACCGAGTTTCTGGACCGCTTCCTGAAATGCGGCGACGCCGCCTCCCTCGACAAGGCTCCCGTCAACGCGCACCATGCCGACACTACCAGCGGCCGTCCTCCGGAGCAGTCTCCTTGCGTCGCCGGCCAGCATCGCTACACCACCTCGCCGTGGATCGACGCCACCATTGCCAACGGCGGCGGCGCGGGAGCCAACGGCAACACCCGCGGCAAATACAAGTCCTGCTACATGAAGAAAAACTTCACCACGGCCGAACTGCGCTGCATGTACAAGCACCTCACCCGCGACATCCCCGGCATCAACACCAACTGCATCATCGCCGTCGACTCGTATGGCGGCGCAGTGAACAAGCCGCATCTCGCGGATGAGACCTCGATTCCACAGCGCGCCTCCGTAATGAAGCTGCAGTACCAGATGTACTGGCAAAACCCCGACGAAGATGAGGCTCGCCTCAAGTATTTCGACGAGCTCTACACCGACGTCTACTCTGCAGGCGTCGACGCCGCACACGCCGGCACGCCTTTCCACAACGAGCTTTACGAGGGCTGCTACATCAACTACCCCGATCTCGACATGACCCGCTACAGCTTCTGGCCGGAGCTCTACTACGGCAACACCGGCCTCTATCCCTTTCTGCAAAGCGTCAAGAAACGATACGACCCGAACAACATCTTCCACCACAGCATGACCGTACGGACCTGAGCACGCCAAGCAAGGAGGAAGCATGAGCGGCAAGCCAAACCAGTGGACCAGACGGCAGTTCTCGCAGGCTGCTGCTGCGACTTCTCTGCTTGGCTGGAGGACCCTGTCGGCGACGCCTAATGGCTTGGCTGGAGTCGCCTTCGTGGGTTCGTCTCCGGAAGGCGGCGGCGACGCGATCCACGTCTTCCGCGTCTCCGGCTCACGTTGGACCCCCATCCAGACGATCCCTGCTGCGGCTCCCGCGCACCTCGTTGCCCATCCCACGCTGCCCGTGCTCTACGCGGTTCACGCCGTCGGCCTCTGGAACAGCCTGCCGCGCGGCGCAATCAGCGCGTACGCCATCGCCCCGGCCACAGGTCGGCTCACGCATCTGCACACGCAGCCGCTTTCCCTCTCCGCGACTTATCCGCGGCACGCCGCCGTCAGCCCGGATGGCCGCTATCTGCTTGCCACTGCCGAGCGCGGCGGCCTCTACAATCTTCTTCCGATCGCCCCCGATGGTGCGCTCGAACCACCCTCAGCCATTCGCAAAGAACTCGGCTTCGGCGACGGCCCACAGGCAAAGACCGCTGCACCGCGTCAGGCTCTCTTCCACCCTGACGGAGCAACGATCCTCACCGCGGACGCCGGCCAGGAGACCATAAGCGCTTTCTCGTTCGACCACGAATCGATCCGCCTCGAGCGCCGCCAGCGCGCGCAGCCGGGCTTCGGCCCCTCCCAGCTCGCTCTTACCCCCGCGGGAGATTGGCTCTACGCCCAGCACGCTACCGCGGGCTCGATCACCGTGTACCCCGCGCGCGGCGGAAGCAATCTTCAGCCTCTGCCCGCTGGCACGCCTCGACGTCTCGGCCCAGCCACCATGACCATGCATCCCGGCGGCCGCTTCCTGGTGATCGCCGGCGCTGGTTCCATCACTTCCTTCGCGATCGATGCCAGCAGCGGCCAACTCTCGGAGCGTGCGGCGGTCCGCACCGAAGGGTCCCTCGAACTGCTTACCTGGTCCTCGGATGGAACGCATCTGCTCGGCATAACGCAAGCCTCCGGCAGGATCGTTCGTCTCGGGTTCGAGGCCTCCTCGGGTGCCCTCGGTACACCGGGCTGCGTCGCCCAGGTTGACGCAGCGTCCAGCCTGCTCTTCCACCCGGTCCGGCTCTGAAGTTACGTCGGGAGGGCCCGCAAGCGTGAGCTTCCGCCACATGCTTTGGTGCTTCGGTACCATCTCCCTGGCGACCAGCGCAAGCTCGGCGCAGGCCGTGCCTGCAGCCAGTACGGCGCCGGCGACCCGCACCTGCGACACGCTCCCGCACTCCGACCACCCCCGCATGCGGCTCGGCAATGGCGCGCTCTCCGCCGTCGTCTTCCTCCCCGACGCGCAGCAAGGCTACTACCGAGGCTCGCGCTTTGACTGGGCAGGCGTGATCGGCTGCGTCGCCTACCGCGGCCACACCTACTTCGGCGAGTGGTTCCCCCGCTATGATCCGCTGCTGAACGACTCGATCACCGGCCCAGTAGAGGAGTTCCGCGCACCCGCCTCCGAACTTGCCTACGACGATCCCTCCGCGAAGGGGCGCTTCCTGAAGATCGGCGTCGGCGTTCTTCAGAAGCTCGACGGCTCGCCCTATAGCTTCGGCGCAGCTTACCCGATCGTCGACGCCGGTCAGCGCACGACTCATCTCTCGAAGCGCTCCGCCACCTTCACCCAGCTCCTGAAGACCGGCTTCGGCTATGGCTACCGCTACCAGAAGACCGTTACGCTCAGCAGGCATGGAGCCGAGTTGACGCTGAAGCACACGCTCAAAAATCTCGGCACACAGACGATCGACACCGATGTCTACGATCACGACTTCTTCATGCTCGACGAGCAGCCTACCGGCCCTGGCATGGTCGTGCGTCTCGGCTTCCCGCCCGCGCCCGACAAGCCGTTTCCCTCAACCGCCACCATCACCGGCAACGAGATTGTCCTCAACGAGGCTCCGGCGCGCGGAAAAAGTCCTCAAGGCTATCTCACGGGCTACACCGGCAAGGCGGGCGAGTACGATATCTCTGTCGAAGACAGGAACACCCACATGGGCGTGGAACAGACTTCGACTTCGCCATTATCGAAGTTTTACTTCTGGTCCACGCCCAAGACGATCTGCCCCGAGGCTTACCTTCACATACACGTTCTCCCAGGCCACACGCAGGCCTGGGAGATCCGGTACCGCTTCAAAGCTGAGTAACGGCGGGTTAGAAGAAATAATGCGCCGAGAGCTGCAGTTGGCGGGCCTGCGAACGAGATGAGGTAATAAGCCCGAAGGTGGATGAGGTTACGTTGTTGCCCGGATTGTAGAGGGACGTGATGTTGAAGACGTTGGCGGCGTCGGCGCGAAAGCCGATGCGTTGACGCTCAGTGATAGCGAAGTCTTTGGACACGGAAGCATCCGCGGACTGGTAGCCGGGCGCGCGCTCAGAGTCGACGCCGGCGTTGCCGAAGGCCCCATTCGCTGGTTGCTGGTAAGCGCACACGCCATTGTTGACGCCGGCCGCGCAAGCGGCCACCGATGGGCCAGTTCCGAACCAGTTCTGCGCGCTGCGGCCAGTGACGACGAGTTTGTTCAAGTGGTTGGCACGCTCCGAGTTATTGCCTGTATAGGTGTTGTTCTGTGCAGTAATATTCACCGGGAAGCCGCTGTAGACAAGAGCGGTCATGGCGATCTTCCAGCCGCCGACGACTTCATCGAGGGCCCGGTTCATATTGTTTCCGAAGAGACGTCCACGCCCTACCGGTAGCTCGTAGGTCAAGTTCCCATTGAGATTGTTGCGGATATCCTGGGCGGTGGGGCCGTACTCCTCATGGTTGTTGTAGAAGTTCTCGGCGTAGGCGGACTGACCGTTGATGCCTTGGGCTCCGAAGAAGCCGGTGCTGTTGGTCATGGCTTTGGCGTACGTGTAGTTGGCGGTAAACTCCAGGCCTTTGTTGAGGCGTTGACGGAAAGTCGTCTGCAGGGCATTGTAGTTTTCCATGGCGTCCGATGCGGTGTAGACCACCGAGCCGGTCTGACCGACGAGGTTGATGAAAGGCGCAGGATCATTGGTCATGCAGTAGGTGGAGGTGAGCGAGCTTTGCACAACACCGTTCTGCACGCAGGGAGTGGAAAGCGCATTGGCAGCACCAGCAGTAATCAGGTGCTGTCCAGACTCGCCGACGTACGCCACCGTCACCGACGCGCTGTTGTTAAGTTGATACTCGACCGCAAGGCTGAACTGCTGGATAAACATGGGACGGATATTCTGCTGCCAGGCACGGATGGTCGTGACCCTGCAGTGCGCGGGATCTGTGTTGATGTTGCAATTTGTGCTCGGAGTCCCGAAACCGGCGGCTGGGCTCAGGAAGATTCCCGCGCTGTTTGCCGTGGGATTGGCTTCTCCCGGCGCAATGTAGGAGTTCTGGAAGGGATAGTTGAAGTTCAGGCGGAGGTTCGCGCCGGTTCCTTCAAAGTAGTTGGTAATGCCGTATCCACCACGAACAACAGTGCGCCGGGACGGAGTGTAGGCGAAGCCGATACGCGGCATAAAGTTGGTATAGACAGGGGCGAATAGAGCACGGCTCGCGCCATTGACCCCGGCAAAGATGACCGACTTGGTTGCGAAATTGAGGTTCGCTTCCTTGTTATTCACCTCATAGAGGGGCTGATCGAACTCCCAGCGGAGACCAAGGTTAAGGGTAAGAGCCGGGGTGACCTTGTAGTCGTCCTGCACGAAGGCTGCATCACGCCACTGGCGCTGTCCGGTAAGACCGGTGACGCCTCCGATGGCGATATTGGCGATGTGTCCCTGGTAGAAGTCCGCACCGGAGTAGCCCGTGTTCGGAACAGTGCCGCTGGCGGTGTTTTCCGTCGTGAACGAACCGGTGTAGTCGTAGTGACCGAGAGCTCCATCGTTTCCAGGGTAGAAGGTGTTCTGCTGGTAGCGGAGGAACTGGAAACCGGTCCTGATGGTATGACGGCCGACGTTGTACGTGAGACTGTCGAAGTAGCTGAAGGTGTTGTCGTAGTAGGTGGTACCGGTAGAAGAGTTACCCACACCGGAAGGTCCCGTGCCGCTGACGCTGGTAAAGTTCTGCCCGGTAAAGCCGTTCTGTGCCTGGGTGCCGGGGATCCCGAGCAGGTTGTTGCCGTTCAAGCCGAACGCTCCAGTAGTGTCGACAGGAATGGCTCCAAGATTAACGACGCGGGTGAAGCCGGCGCTGAACTCATTGATCAGGTGCGGGGTGAAGGTGTGGACGGAATTGAATGAGAAGCTCTGGAAGGGATAAATGTTTTGGCCGGGGAAGGTGATGGCGAGGAGAGGAGTGGTGCGATCGCCGGATTTACCGTGCGAATAACTGCCCGAGAGCTTGTCCCGCGTGGAGGCCTGGTAGTCGACCTTGACATCAAATTGATCGTCATAGCGGTTGGTCTTAGTTTGACCGGCGTAGTTGTTCCCGATGACAGTGCCGGAGGTGGCAACGTGGTTCGGCAACGGGTAATACTGGGGGTTGGCGAAAAGGTAGGCAGCGACAGGGTTGGTGACAGCGCCAAGCTGGTTGTTGAGATAAGCGGGCTGCCCGGCAGCCTGAGTGTTATAGAGCTGGATGGGCTTACCGTTGGTAAGGGTGGTGTTGAGGAGCTGAGAGAAGTCTCCCATGCGCATTTGCGCGGTGAGCACGCTCGCGGTTGAGGTGGCCGCGTTGTGGTAGCGGATGCCTTCATAATCGGCAAAGAAGAAGAGCTTGTTCCTCAAGATGGGACCGCCCAGAGTGCCACCGAAGATGGTCTGGGTATAAGGAGTGATAGGAATGAAGTTGGCCGAGCCGCCAGCAAAATCCTTATTCGCCCAGGAGTTGGCGTCCATGTTGTAGTTGGAAAGAAAGCCGAAGGCGCTACCATGGAAGGCGTTCGTTCCGCTCTTGAGCAGGGTAATGACATCGCCACCGCCCACGTTGCCGAACTCCGCGGGCGCGTTCAGCGAGATGACGCGAATCTGGCCGATAGCATCGGGACTCGGATTGTAGCCGATACCGTTGTTGATGGTCTCGTTGATGTCGACACCCTCAAGCAGAAAGTTGTTACTCTCCTGGCGGTTGCCATTCTGCGAGGCGAGAGTGCTGTTGGCGTTGCGCTCGATGGCGTTCTGGCCGGTGAACGAGGCCGGCGTTCCAGTGACCGCACCAGGCACAAACAGCGTTAGCTCAGTGAAGTTACGGCCGACGAGAGGGATGTTCGAGATCGCCGTCGTATCAAGCGTGGCGCCCTGCGTCGCGTCTTCGGTATCAAGCAGCGGAGCAAGCTCAACACCTACGGAGACGGAGGTAGTTGACCCCTCGACACTCAGCTTGGCGTCGAGCTTGGCATCCTGGCCAGACTCAAGCGTGAACGGCCCAAGCGTCTGCGTCGTGAAGCCAGGCGCCTGAATCACCAGCTTGTATTGGTCAATCTGCAGATTGCGGATAATGTACACGCCATCTCGATTGGTCGTGGTGTCAGTGGACACGTTGGTCGCGACGTCGGTCGCAGTCACCTTGACGTTGGGAACAATCGCACCCGAGGCGTCGGTGACTGTACCGTTTACTCCGGCCGTAATGGTCTGGCCAGGACAGGCCGTCGAACCCAACAACGCCATCCACAGGACGACGTTGATTTTCACTGGAACAGGTATGCGCATGAGCGTTCTCCTCGGAACATTTACCACTGGTTCAGGCGTGCACGGAACTACATAAATCCCACGAAGCTCGTGGGTTCCCGGGCGTCGTGAAAAAGCAAAGTTGTGTCTATCGATTGACTGCACTCTAGCGTTTTCTCAACATACTTACAATGGACAAAGTGCTGCCGAACCGAGTAATACATCATTTTTCGAGAGCACTTAGGGCTTTTGTCTTAGCGCAGGATCACGGGCGTCAAGCGACTTACGACATTTGCTCTATACCGTCCCAGGCTTCGGCATGATCGCTTCTATTTGTCGCTATCCGGTGAAGAGCATGGCCGGCGAAAGCCTCCGGCAAGTGTGCCTGACGGCGGACGGCCTGGAGCGTGACCGGCTCTACGCGTTCGAGAGCAGCGGAGCACCGGCGGGAATGCTGCGGGTGACCGGGCGGGAGCGGCGCGAGCTGCTACGGTATAGCGCGCAGATCGATGAGAACGGCGAGGTCGAAGTGCGGGATCCGGCAGGCCAGAAATGGCCGGTCGGGTCAGCCGAGCTGCTGCAGCTGCTGCAGGGCCAGGCTGCGGCCGGAAGCGTGTTTCGGCTGACGCGAGCGAAGACGCCACAGACCGATGTTCGGCCGTTGTCGCTGATCTCGGCACAGACGGTGGAGCGGCTGGCGGAGGAGTTTGGCCAGGCACTCGACGCGCGGCGGTTTCGGGCGAATCTGCTGCTGGACCTGCCCGGCGGTGCCTTCAGCGAGGATGGGCTGGTAGGTAAGACTGTCCGGCTGGGAGAGACGGCGGTCATAGCGGTTCGAGAACGGGATCCTCGCTGCCGGTTGATCACATACGATCCTGACGCGCTCCACACGGCGGAGCCACTGTCTGGGTTGATGAAGTTGCTCGATCGCCAACACCAAGGTCGGGCGGGAGTGTACGCGTCTGTGATCGTGCCCGGACTGGTAAGGCTCGGGGATCCGATGCAGGTGCTGTGACCTTGCCTCTTGGCTTACGTCTGTGGTGTCGGCTGCCCGGACGGCGCGTTTGAGGGCCCGAGCGGGGTCAAGTTAAGAGTGGTGAGCAGCAGGGTTCGGCAAAGTAAAGCGCATGCGCAGGAAGCGAGCTGCGACGCTCGCTTCTAGCGATGGCTCCGGCAAGAAAGCAGGCGCCGCTACTGATCGGTTCCGTGGAGTGCGCCGACGTGGCGTTTGACGATGAGGTCGGTCTGGTGAGCGAAGGTCTTGAAGGCGTCGGAGCCGTCGATGGCCTCCTGGGCGAAGAGCTTTTCATCCTTGTCGTGAATAGATTTCATGTCGTCGATGTAAGCCGCGTCGAAGCCGGGGCCTACGGCTGACTTGAGCTTAGCCAGCCGGGCAGAAAACTCGGGATTGAGCTGTGGGACGATTTGGATACCGGCGGAGGCAGAGATACGCTTCAGCTCGTCGCCGACGAGGGTATGGTCGTGAACCTCGATGAGAGCCTGATCTTTGACGTCGGGCATGATAGCGTGCTGCACGGCGAACTTGCTGGCGGCAACCTCATACGCTCCTCCTTGAGAGACTTTGGCAACAAAGGCCTGGTCGGTGTCGGCTGCGGGCGCGGCCACCAAGGAGTGCAGCGCAAACGTGAGGAAGCGGCCGCCAGAATCATGTTTCGGGTCATCAGTAGGTTATCCATTGTGCTCTTTGGATGCAACGAGGTGGATCACGGACAATTGTGCACCTTGAGCGTTCTGCTGTCATATTATCTGCAACTCTTTCCTCAGCTATGCGTCCTATGACTGTGATCTTTGCTTCGTCGCAGAAGGCAAAGTGGGTTTGCAATCCAGGCGGCAGGCGGTACTTGACCGCCCTCGCATGAAAGGCGCAGGCCGAGGTGAGGAATTATGGCGTTTCGTTGGGAGCGGTTGACGGTGAAGTCGCAGGAAGCAGTGCAGGCCGCGGGTGGTCTGGCGTCCGAGAATAGCAATCCGGAGGTGCAGCCGCTGCACCTAATGGCTGCGCTGCTTGAAGACAAGGAAGGCGTTGTGCTTCCGGTACTTGAGCGCGTGGGCGTGCCGGTACAGCAGATGCTGAGCGGAGTGAACGCGGCAATTGCGAAGCTGCCGAAGGTGCAGGGCTCGAACGCGCAGCCGGGGATAAGCGGCGCGCTGCAGCGGGTGCTGGAGCAGGCGTTCAAGGAGGCTGAAAACTTCAAGGACGAGTACGTCTCGACCGAGCACCTGCTGCTAGCGCTGGCGGAGGAGAAAAACGGCGCGGTGCAGGGGGCGCTCAAAACGTTTGGCGCGACGCATGACGCGATCCTGAAGGCGTTGAGTGCGGTGCGCGGATCGTCGCGGGTGACGGATCAGACGCCGGAGGGCAAGTTCCAGGCACTCGAAAAATACGCCAAGGACCTGACGGAGCTGGCGCGGCGCGGCAAGCTGGACCCGGTGATTGGGCGGGACGAGGAGATTCGGCGGGTGGTGCAGGTGCTGAGCCGCCGGACAAAGAACAATCCGGTGCTGATCGGCGAGCCGGGCGTGGGTAAGACGGCGATCGTGGAGGGGTTAGCGCGGCGGGTGGTCTCGGGCGACGTGCCGGAAAGCCTGCGCGAGAAACGGGTCGTGGCGCTCGACCTGGCCAGCATGATTGCCGGGGCAAAGTTCCGGGGGGAGTTCGAGGAGCGACTGAAGGCGGTGCTCAAGGAGATTGAGGAGTCGGACGGCGAGATCATCCTGTTCATCGACGAGCTGCATACGCTGGTCGGCGCGGGTGCGAGCGAGGGCGCGATGGATGCGAGCAACATGCTGAAGCCGGCGCTGGCGCGCGGCGGGCTCAGAGCGATTGGCGCGACGACGCTGAACGAGTACCGGAAATACATCGAGAAGGATGCGGCGCTCGAGCGGCGGTTCCAGATTGTGTATGTCGGCGAGCCGAACGTGGAAGATACGATCGCCATTCTGCGCGGGTTGAAGGAGCGCTATGAGTCGCACCATAAGATTCGGATCAAGGATTCGGCGATCGTGGCGGCAGCTACCTTGAGCGATCGATACATCTCGGACCGTTTCCTGCCGGACAAGGCAATTGATCTGGTGGATGAGGCGGCGGCGGCGCTGGCGATCCAGATTGGGTCGGTGCCGGTCGAGATTGACGACCTGGAGCGGCGGGCGGTGTCGCTTGAGATAGAGCGGGCGGCGCTGAAGCGGGAGACGGATGCGGCGTCTCGGGAGCGGATGGAGGAGGTCGAGCGCGAGCTGGCGGAGGTGCAGGAGAAGGCGAGCGGGTTGCGGGCGCGGTGGCAGACGGAGCGTGGGGCGATCGGCAAGGTTGCGGAGCTCAAGGAGGCTTTGGAGACGCTGCGGTTTCGGGCTAGTGAGGAGACGCGCAAAGGGAATTTGCAGCGGGCGGCAGAGCTGCAGTATGGCGAGATTCCGAAGTTGGAGGGTGAGCTAAAGCTTTTGACTGATGCTGCCGATAAGGTCTCCGAGACTGGCGCTGTGGCCGGGCGGATGTTGAAGGAGGAGGTGGACGAGGAGGATATCGCGCAGATTGTCTCGCGGTGGACGGGGATCCCGGTGGCGAAGATGCTTCAGGGCGAGATGCAGAAGCTCGTCACGATGGAGGCTCGTCTGCGCGAGCGCGTGGTTGGGCAGGATGAGGCATTGTCCGCGGTGGCGAACGCGATTCGCCGCTCACGTGCCGGCCTGTCCGATCCGAAGCGGCCCATTGGCAGTTTCATCTTCCTCGGCCCCACCGGCGTGGGCAAGACCGAGACGGCACGGGCGCTGGCGGAGTTCCTGTTCGATGACGAGTCGGCGATGGTGCGGATCGACATGAGCGAGTACATGGAGAAGCATGCGGTGGCTCGGCTGATTGGCGCGCCTCCGGGGTACGTCGGGTACGACGAGGGCGGGCAGCTGACCGAGGCTGTCCGGCGGCGGCCGTATGCGGTGGTGCTGTTCGACGAGATCGAGAAGGCGCATCCGGATGTGTTCAATGTGCTCTTGCAGGTGCTCGACGATGGGCGGCTGACGGACTCGAAGGGCCGGACGGTGGACTTCAAGAACACGGTGCTGATCATGACGTCAAACGTTGGGGCGCAGGCGCTTTCGACGGCGTGGGCGCAAGGTCCGGACGGGTTTGAGGAGGCGAAGGTGCGCGTGATGGAGAGCCTCAGGCAGCAGTTCCGGCCGGAGTTTTTGAATCGCGTGGACGACATTGTGGTCTTCCATCCGCTGGGTGAAGAGCAGCTGACGCATATCGTCGATCTGCGGCTGAATGATCTGCAGACACTGCTGGCGGATCGCAAGATTACGCTCGAGCTGACCGACGCGGCGCGGCATGCGATTTTTGCGGCTGGCTACGACCGGGCGTATGGGGCTCGGCCACTGAAGCGGGCGATCCAGCGCATGGTGCAGGACAAGCTGGCGGTGAAGATCCTGGATGGGACGGTGCTGCACGGGGACCGGGTGGTGGTGGACGCGGCGAAGGAGGGTTTGTCCTTCGCCGTGGCAGAGCGGGTGGCTGCCTGAAGTAGTACCCCCCTCCCCCCTGTTTTGTGCTAAAGTCTTCGATCGATTGAACTTAGGTCTGGACTTGTCCGGACCTAAGTCTGCGCGCGGCGCAAGGTCGCTGATGACAGAAACAACGACAAAGACAGAAGCAGATCTCTGCGGGATGACGAAAGGAAGGAAGTATTCGAAGCTCTAGAGCAGCTTGCTTAGTTTTCTTCTACTTCTATTTTACCAAGCAGACGGGAGCAACTATGCCACATTTCTTTCGTTAAAAGTGCTTTGAAGTGTGAGAGTTGAAGCGGCGAGCCAAGATTTGTCTCTTGACAGGCAGGCGCAAGTGCAGCGACGAACTGCGGAGGCCGGGAGTGACCTTCGATCGTTTGACTTAGTCGCTAAGATGTCGCACGGTCTATGGCAGAGGGGAAGAGATGGCACAGCTTGAAAAGGTTAAAGTATTCATGATTGGAGGGAGTCAGGCGGTCCGCATTCCGGCTGAGTTCCGCTTTCCCGGCAAGGAGGTCTACATCCACCGCGATGCCCAGGCGCTTCAGGAAAGACCCGAACTGTGACGTTGCTTTACATGCTTGACACGAACATGGTGAGCTACATCGTCAAGCGCCGCTCTCCCGCCGCGAGAGTGCCGGGGCGGCGTAAGTTACGCCGCGTACTTGTTTCTCCGATTGGCGCCACCACTTTTCACTTGGCCTAGAGAGAGCAGGTATTCGACAAGGGCCCACAGAGCAGTTCCGATCTCTTGGAGTGAGGATTGGTATTTGTTTGCAGAACCTGCGAGCGGAGGGACGGAGGGCTCCCATTGGAGTACCGGAACTACCACCATGATGTGTATTGCATGGCGATGAATACATGCTTACGTGAGAGTAGGGCGTTAACGCCTTACTCTCCTATTCTCTTTATATGGCCGTTTCTTAGGCGGGTAGAATTTATTTGTTACCCGGTTCGAAGATTAAATGGCAGTTGATGAATGAAGAGCTAACTCGGCTGAAACGGTGACCACAAAAGCGATGTGTCTCTACGTAACCGTTTACGCGTAGATCGTTCACTATCGGGTTGCGGGTGAGGTCGCGTTGTTCGGCGGCGGGGACTTTGCGTGAGAGGGTTGCCCAGGTATTGCGCATGAGGCCGTCTTCGCTCATCTCGTCGGTGAAGAGGACGGCATCTGGATGAGTGGCAATCGTTGCTTGATGCTGGGCATTCGGATTATCGGTCTCCGACCAAATCCAGAAGCGGTGCGGCATATTGAAGAAGGGATTGCTATTGAAATAAGGCTGGACTGTGGCAGCCATGGAATCAAAAGCCGCGATACGGGCTGAGGGATCGCGCGCGAGGATCTGCTTGAGTACCTCCGCAGTATCTCGTCCAGGAGCGTACTTCCCGTAAACGTCGTTGCGCATGCATACATAAGTCCAATGAACCTGCAGCGCTGTGACAAGGAAAAAAAGAAGGATAAACCCACGATCTACGCGAAGGCTTGCTGTGGAGAAAGTGGGCGTAGAATCGGCTCGCGCGTGCGCGATCCACGCGATCGACATCAATGCGATCAGAATCATACCAGCGTGGTGATCGGCAACCCATAAGACCTGACCTACGATAATCAAACTGAACCAGACGAGCGCACCGCGCAGGAAATTTATCGATCTAAGCCAGACCATCCAAACTACTAGAAAGACACAGGCGAGCAACTTCGAGGTCGCGACCGGCCATGTGGCCTGCGCAGCGATGCCTAGAGTGAACTCGAGAAACGCTTGTGTAAAGGATTGCCCGAGATCGGCTCCGTGCATGTCTAAGCGGCGATGATCGGTATACCAGCCCAGCCATTCGCCGGGTGCAGCCAGTCGCAATGCTGGCTCTGAGGGCTCGGCTTCAGGTGGAAGTGGGGGGTTTGGCGGTGGGTCGGGCATTGTCTTGGGCAACTCGCCAGGAAAGCGGACCAGCAGCCGATGCATAGTACCGTCCGAAACCTGGCTGGCAACGGCGAAGTTAACATCCGGCGCCGGAAGCGCGACCACACTGGCAAATGCGAGGAAGGGCGCAAAGAGGAGGACCGGACCCACAGCGCGACGCCAGTTCCAGGACGTGCGAAACATGCTGGATGAAGCCGTAGATCCTCCAGCAGCGTTTTGCACTTGGTCGAAGAGAAAAAGGAACACTACAAGAAAGGCGACGATGGCACCTTGCAGGGAAAGGTTTGCGAGTAAGCCGGCTACGAGGATGAATGCTACCCAGCGCTTCGGGTGCGTGTATAAGGCACAAAGGCTAAAACAGAGCAGCGCAAAGAGGGTATAGCCGCGGGCGATCACAGCATATTGGTAAGCGAAGAAGTAGGTAAAGGGAACAAGGACGCGGAGGATGAGTGGAAAGGGGCTCCAACGGAGCAAGACGAAGACTCCCAAGGCAGCGAAAGCTGCACCTACCCAGCTCATTCCGAAAACTGTTCCTCCAAAGAGGTGAAAGAGGTGGAGAATGATGTGCCAGAGGGCGGGCGCACCCTCATAGTGCATGCGGTGCCGAAGAATATCCCACATGGAGTTATCGGTCGCTAAATACCATGCTTGCACCTCATCTGCCCAGCGCTCATGATAGGGAATGACCAAGGCGACTGCGGCGATGTAACCGATGAAGATGATGCATTCGGGCCAAGCAAATGAAGGGGATTCCCGCCAGGCGAGCAGGGAAGCAAAGACTCGGCTGATACTTAGCCGCGCTTGCCTCTGCGGATAAGTACCTTTTGCTCGCTTGTCTTGGTCCCTTGTGCTCATCTGAATTAGCTGCCTCAATCCATACTAATCGTGGATTTCGCTTGTTCAGCAGCTTGCGCTGGAGAATGCCGCCGAAGAAATCGGAACCTCCGTGAGGAAGCGAGCGACATGCAGTGGTGAGACAACGCGTCCGTCTTTTAGCTTAGTGTTGGGGACCCACTCATCGCGATGATGCTGCGATGAATGGGGCACGGGAGAGGGGTGGCTTAGCGGCTGGCGGTGGCGGGGAGCTGGCCTTTGATCCAGCGGGTGGTGCGGGCGTCGAGGATGTCGAGGGGGAGCGAGCCGCCGGAGAGGATCTCGTCATGGAAGGTGCGGAGGTTGAAGTTGGGGCCTAGCTCCTGGGTGGCGCGCTGGCGGAGCTCGCGGATTTTAAGCTGGCCGAGCTTGTAGCTGCAGGCCTGGCCGGGGCCGGAGATGTAGCGGTCGGTTTCGGCCTGGATGGTGGGTTCGTCGATGGCGTGGGAGTTGCGCATGTATTCGACGACCTGGTCGCGGGACCAGCCCATGTCGTGGATGCCGGTGTCGACGACGAGGCGAACGGCGCGGAAGAGCTCAGAGCGGAGGCGGCCGTAATCGGAGCCGGGGTCCTGGTAGAAGCCGACTTCTTTGCCGAGCTGCTCGGCGTAGAGCGCCCAGCCCTCGGTGTAGGCGGAGTTGCCGCCGTGCTTGCGGAACTCGGGCAGGCCGGTGAGGGATTGCTGGACGGAGAGCTGCATGTGGTGGCCGGGAACGCCCTCGTGGTAGGCGACGGCTTCGTCGTTGATGAAGCTGCGCTTCTGGTAGTCGGAGACGGCGACGGAGACGCGGCCGGGGCGCTTGCCGTCGGGGGAGCCGGTCTGGTAGTGGGTGGCGGCGGCTTTCTGGAAGTCGGGGATGGCTTCGACGGTGACGGGGTCCTTGGGGACGACGGTGAAGAGCTGGGGGAGCTTGGGTTCCATCTGGGCGATGTACTTGCGGAAGTCGTCGACGATGGATTCTTCGGAGGTGGGGGTGTATTTGGGGTCGGACTCGATGTGGGTGCGGAAGCTGGCGAGGTCGGGGTAGCCGTTGGCCTTGGCGAGGGCGGTCATCTCGGCGGTGATGCGGTCGTACTCTTTGAGGCCGATTTCGTGGATCTGGGGGGCGGTGAGGTTGGTGGTGGTGAAGCGGTAGAGGGCGGCCTGATAGCGTCGTTTGCCGCCGGGGAGGGAGTTGATGGAGAGCGCGGTGCGGGTGTAGGGGAGGTAGTCCGAGGTGATGAAGGCGGAGAACTGCTTGTAGGCGGGGAAGACCTCCGTGTTGACGGTGGAGGTGATGGCGTCGGTGAGGCGCTTCTTGTCGGCGTCGGAGAAGGAGGCGGGGAACTTGCGGGTGGGAATGAGGAAGGGGTCGGCCTTCATGACGCCGTCGCATTGCGAGGGGATTTTCTCGGCGATGAAGCGGACGGGGACGAGGTGGTCCTTGACGCCGACGCGGAGGACGTCTTCAGTCTGGAGGAAGGCGCGGGGGATCTGGTGGAGGCGCGCGATGTAGTCCTCATAGTGCTTGACGGAGTCGAAGGGCATGGAGAGCGGGAGGTCGGCGACGCCGGTGTGGATGCCGCCGCCGCCACCGGAGGCGCTGAGGGGCATTTCGTAGTCTTTGAGGTCGTAGTCGTCCATCGATTCCTGGAGGTTGCGCAGGAAGAGGTCGTGCGAGATGCGGTCGGAGTCGGAGAAGCCCTCGGGGGAGATGGCCTTGATACGCGCGAGATAGGCGGCGTTGATCTCATGCCGGTGCGCGGTGGCGGCGAGGGAGTAGTCGCCGAGCTGGTCGTTGTAGCGGTAGTCGCCGACGGAGGTGGCGAGGGTGGGGGAGAGCTTGAGGTTGGTCTGCCAGGACTCGGCGAAGAGGGCGTTCTGGGCGGCTACGCGGGTGGCTACTGGGATGGCGGGGGCTTGCGCGAGCGCGGCGGAGGCGAGCAGCAGGGCGGCTGCGGGGAAGAGAGATGGGCGCATGGGATGAGGGTAGCAGAGGCGGGTTTGTAGGAGGTGCGAGGGCAAAGGCGAAATGTGGGGGTCTCTCCACTGCGCTTCGCTTCGGTCGAGATGACCTCAATTGTGGACGGCTGCTGGGCGGGCGAGGGCTACGCGAGGGATGCCCTGGAGGTCGGGGAGGAACTCGACGGCATGCCAGGCGGTGAGCAGGGAGGCCAGGGCGTCGCGCTGACCGAAGCCGAACTCAAGGGCGAGGAGGTTGCCGGGTTTGAGGAGGGCGAAGGCCTGGGGGATGAGGCGGGCGTAGAGCTCGAGACCGGAAGGGCCGGCGAAGAGGGCTTGCGCGGGCTCGTGGTCGCGGACCTGGGGGTGGAGTGTAGAGGCGTCGGCGTTGGGGATGTAGGGTGGGTTGGAGACGATGGCGTCGAAGCGAAGCTCGGGTGCGATTGCGTCAAGGAGGTCGGATTCGAGGAACGTGATTCGGTCGGCGAGGTGGTGGGTGGCGGCGTTTTCGCGGGCGAGCGCGAGGGCCTGAGGAGAAAGATCAATTGCGGTTACAAACGCCTGTGGGAGTGCATGGGCCAGGGCGATGGCGATGGCTCCGGAGCCGGTGCCGACGTCGACCAGGCGGAGGGGTGTGTCGTGGGGTAGGCGGGCTAAGACGGCCTCGACGAGGAGCTCGGTCTCGGGGCGCGGAATGAGGACGGCGGGGGTGACGCGGAGTTCCAGGCCGAAGAACTCCTGGGAGCCGAGGATGTACTGGATGGGTTCGAAGCGGAGGCGCTGCTCGAGCAGGCGCTGGTAGCGGGCTTGCTGGTCGCGGTCAAGGGAGCGCTCGGGGTGGGCGATGAGGCCGGCGCGGGTGAGGGTGAGGGCATGGCAGAGGAGCAGGACGGCGTCGGCGAGGGCCGTGGGCTGGAGGTCGGGGTGCGCGGACAGCTGGCCGGTGGCGCGAGTGAGAGCTTCACGGACGGTAATCATGGGTGGCTGTGCAGCAAGTTGTTAGGAGAGGAGAGCAGACTCAACAGGAATCCAGCCTTGCCAAGGAAAACACAAGAAACGTGAGCGTCCAGAGTAAGTGAGGTGTTGCAGGAAGATAGAGCGTGGGCCGCCATTTGTTTTCTCATTGCTGAAGGGCTGTATCTCATAGAGTTCTGCTGAACTTCGATTTTATGGAAATACAGCCTTCTCCCGATTCTAAGGAAATAACCGCTAGTTACGACGCATTCTTCGAACACCCAGTAGAGCAGTTATACCAGTTCCAAGGAGCAGAAAAGAATCCGGCTCGGGAGTTACTGAAACAGGGGTGGTCTGCGACAAGCTGCCGATGCTGAAGTCGTCGAAACCAAAGATGTCAACACCGCGCTGCCGCTATAAGAAAGCTGATCGAAGTATAAGTATTGTTCATGTCATAGAAACCGTAGTAGAGGACCGAACCGGAGGTGGAACCGCCCGCACCTACCGTAGCCGGGACGACTAGGCTTTGAGTACTTGTACCCCGCAGGCCCAGCGTAAGAATTTCTCCAAAATCTCCGATGTCGGTTCCATAGAAGCCGAACGAGGAGATCGGCGCAGAGAAATTGATCGTGAATCCACTTCCTGCACCCGTTTCAAGATATTGCGACCCGGAGATTGGAAAGCGACCCGAGCCATCGTTGCCCGACTCGATAAAACTGCTGTTCGTAGGATCGGTGAGGGTAGCGTTTCCTGCCGTTCCAAAGCTCACGGTGAGTGGGAGAGCGGTACCCGTGCTGTAGGATTCGAACGTTTGGGTTTGAACCCCGGAGAGGTTTGCGAAGAGCGAGTTATGCGCTGCGGTTGAGTTTGTCGGAGTTGCCGTAATCGGATCACCGGAGTGATTTACATCCTGACCAAAGAAGGTTAGGGGGTCGCATGAAGGGAGGCTGATCCGAAAATCAGGATTACCGAAAGCATCGCGAAAAGCTTTGCGTGCATGTTTTCTCCTTAGATTTGGGGCCCGAGTGAACGCAAGGACTCAAAACTGAAGCTCAAGTTTTCAGTCTTTGCTTATGGCCGGAAGATAACAGGGGGTAGGACATGAGCCAAGTTAATAATAAGAAATAGCGAGGCCTTACGCCTACCGCCAAGTGCACGGTGCTAAGACATATTCTTGTTGGTGGAGTTCCGAAGGAGGGCGTGCGGCGGTCTTTCACTAAGAAGAACCCATAAAGGTTGTGGCACCAGCTGTACCTACAGAGAAACTACTATGAGCGCAAAATGAATCGTTAATGCTGTTCGAGGACAATCTGGTTGCCGTCCGGGTCTTCGAAGGCGACAGCTTCTTCAGACTTTTGGAGCTTGATGTGTTCGTGGTTGAGGTGACGCGTGGCGCGGCCGAGATTGTTGGTTTGGAGCGTGATACGGGCGTGGGTGCCTAGCGCGGCGGAGGTGATTTCGATCTGCTCGCCGGAGTTTCCGGGCAGATGCATGACATTCTGCCGGCCGGGCAGTGGCTTGAAGGAGAGGTCGTTGAGGTAGAAGTCCTTAGCGGTGGCGGGGTCGACCATGCTGAGGGCGACGCTGAGCAGCCGGTCGGCGATGCGGTCGGGACCCAGGTGCTGGCCGAGGTCACTGGTGTGAAGCGAGTCCGGCGTGTACTGGGTGTACTCGATGGTCTGCGGGAGGGCCTTGCCGTCGCGGCTGATGGGCTGTAGCGGGCCGGGGAGCGTGAAGAGCAGGTTGCCGGCGGGGTCTTTGTGGAGGTCCGTGGGCTTGAGTCCGTGGGCGATGTAGTCGTCGTGGATGGCCTGCAGGTCGTCGCCTTCAAAGCAAAGGCGGAGGAAGCCGAGGATGGAGTCTTTCGGGGTCGCGGGAGAGAGCTCGAGGAATTGCTGATCGTTGATTTTGATAAAGGACTCGTAGGGGACGGCGTCGCGTTTGAGGTCGAACGCCTGTTCAAAGCCGAGGCTCTCGTAGAAGGCGCGGGAGGCGGCGAGGTCTTTGACGCGGAGAGAGACGTGGGCGACGCCGGCGAGGGGCGGGGTTGTGGACTGGGCGTCGAGGCTGGGAAGGATGGCGAGGGCGGCAGCAAAGATGCAAATGAGATGGCAGCTGGGGCGCATGGATGTGTCCTCACTATAGCGGCGGCGGGGGAGCAGGTGAAGCATCGGTTGTAGCAAGATGGCGCGTCGGTGTGATTGCGAGCGCGCTGGCAGGAAGGGATACTCCAGAAAGCCGATTGATCGGCGCGTGTCCGGGACCGTCAACAACGCCGTTTGCTGGGGCGAGCACGGGGGTCGGATGCGAGGGGATTGGAGGTCATTGTGGAAAGAGGAAGCGGCGGACCAACCCCGCTGAAGTGTCAGGCATGCCGGGATGGTCTCGGCTTTCCATTTCGGTTCAGTATGGCTTTTCAGCCGATTGTGGACGTGCAGACGGGCAAGGTGTATGCCTATGAGGCGCTGGTTCGGGGGTCGGAAAACCAACCTGCGGGGTGGGTGCTGGAACAGGTTACACCGGAGCAACGATATGCATTTGACCAGCGCTGCCGGGTGACGGCGATTGCGACCGCGGCCAAGCTGGGGCTGGCCGAGACCGGCGCCAGGCTGGCGATCAACTTTATGCCGGGTGCGGTGTACAGCCCGGCCGCGTGCCTGCAGTTAACACTCGATACGGCGCGCAGGCTGTCGTTCCCGTTGGACCGGCTGATCTTCGAGATTACGGAAGGCGAGGAGGTGGCAGATCGCGGACATCTCGCGGCCATTGCACGGGAGTACCGGCGGCATGGATTCAAGATGGCCATCGATGATTTTGGCGCTGGCTACTCGGGGCTAAATCTGTTGGCGGAGCTTGGAGCGGATTTAGTCAAGCTCGATATGGATCTGATCCGCAATATCTCCGGGCGCCCGAAGGCGAGAACGATTGTGGATACGATGGTGCAGCTGTGTGACCGTCTTTCCACCGGACTGATCGCCGAAGGAGTCGAGACCCGGGAAGAGTATGAGACGCTGCGAGGATGCGGGATTCGGCTGATGCAGGGCTATCTGCTGGCTAGACCTGCCTTTGAGGCTCTGCCTGCGGTGAACCTGCCGGCCGTATGGAAGCGTGAGGTTGGCTTTACCGGCGATCCTTTGCCCCGTGAGGAGAGCCCGGCCGCGCCTCCACCGACGCATCGGGAGAGGATCGCGAGCAGTGAGACACTCCTGTCCCTCCATTAGGCCGCGACGGGTTCGCCCTTCATCTTCTCGGCGATATCGTGGGCGATGAGGGCGTCGATGGTGGGTTGGAGCTGGCCTTCCATGACCATGGCGAGGTTGTGGCTGGTGAAGCCGATGCGGTGATCGGTCATGCGGTTCTGGGGGAAATTGTAAGTGCGGACTTTTTCTGAGCGGTCGCCGGAGCCGATCTGCTGCTTGCGGTCCTTGGCCTGGAGCTGGTGGAGACGCTCCTCCTCGACCTCA
This sequence comes from uncultured Acidobacteriaceae bacterium, assembly GCA_964245195.1. Taxonomy (GTDB): domain Bacteria; phylum Acidobacteriota; class Terriglobia; order Terriglobales; family Acidobacteriaceae; genus Edaphobacter. The sequence goes on from CAXTLR010000004.1 coordinate 218,096, forward strand.
TAGAGGCGGGAGCGCAGGACGCGCATGGCTTTTTCGCGGTTCTTGATCTGCGATTTTTCGTCCTGGCAGCTGACGACGGTGTTGGTGGGGAGGTGCGTGATGCGGATGGCGGAGTAGGTGGTGTTGACCGACTGACCTCCGGGGCCGGAGGAGCAAAAGGTGTCGATGCGGAGGTCTTTGGCTTCGATTTTGATGTCGACCTCTTCGGCTTCGGGAAGAACGGCGACGGTGATGGCGGAGGTGTGGACGCGTCCCTGGGTTTCGGTGGCGGGGACGCGCTGAACGCGATGGACGCCGGACTCATACTTCATTTTGGAGTAGACCTTGTCGCCTTCGAAGATGGCGGTGACTTCTTTGAGGCCGTTGCCGATGCCGGTTTCGGACTCGGAGAGGATCTGGACCTTCCACTTGTGCTGCTCGGCGAAGCGGAGATAGAGGCGGAACATTTCGGCGACAAAGAGTGCGGCTTCATCGCCGCCGGTGCCGGCGCGTAGCTCGATGACGATGTTCTTCTCGTCGTTGGGGTCGCGGGGCAGGAGCATGACTTTAAGGGCTTCTTCAATGGGTTCGAGTTGGGGCTCGAGCGAGGCGAGCTCGTCCTGGGCCATGGCCTGGATGTCTGGGTCCGGCTCACTCAGCATGGCCTTGGCTTCGGCGATGCCGTCGGCAATTTTGCGGTACTGGCGATACTTTTCGACGACGGGCTCCATGTCGCGGTGTTCCTTGGCGATGGCCTGGAAGCGCTTCTGGTCATTGACCAGGGTGGGGTCGGACATGTCGCGGGAGAGGGAGTCGTAGCGGGCGTTCATTTGGGCGAGGCGGTCGAACATATAGAGGAATCCTCACAGCAGAGTCTTTAATTTTGCTTGTTTTCGGACCAGAAGGGCACGGCAGGTGGGCGCAGCTAGGCAAAGTCGTGACGTGGGGGCGTCATGCGGGAGGAGTTCACCGGATTTGCGAAGGGGCTCATGCTGCTGATTGGATGTTACTCCGGACGCGTGGGGTGCGGAAGGTATCTTTTAGGGAGTACGGAGAGGTGTTCGATGGCGATGTACCGGGCCGTGGCGAAGTTGGCGGAAGAGATGGCGGGGACGGCGAGCCGGCTAGCGAAGCGAGATCGGATTGCGGCAGCAATTTCGCGGGCGCATACGGGGAGTGAGCCCACCTCAGGCGAAGGACTGCTTGAGGTAGGGCACCCGGAAGGTGAGGGATCCGAAGTAGGGCTGTTTTGTTTGTATCTGGCGGGGCTGCCGTTTGCGGAAGCTGATCCGCGGAAGCTGAATGCGGGTGGGGCGCTGCTGACGAAGGCGGTGCTGACGGTGAGTGGAGCGACAGATGCGGAGCTGGGGGTGGCGTATCGGCGGCATGGGGATCTGGGGGCGGCGGCGTTTGATTTGTTCGTGGCGCATGGGCATGGTGGCAAGCCCACTCATCCCGATACGACCGGGATGAATGGGGCACAGGGGTCCGAGTTGACGCTGGGAGAGGTGAGTGAAGCGTTTGCGGGGATGGCTTCGGCACGAACGACGGCGGTGCGGGCAGGGCTGGTGGACGGTCTGCTGCGGCGGGCGGCGCCGGTGGAGGCGAAGTATCTGCTGAAGCTGATGCTGGGGGATATGCGGATTGGGGTAAAGCAGAGCCTGGTCGAGGAGGCGATTGCGATGGCGGCCGCGGCCGATGTCGCGGCGGTGCGGCACGCGGTCATGCTGGAGGCGGACCTGGGGCGGGCGGCGGAACGGGCGTTTGCAGGGACGCTCGGTGAGGCGAAGATGACGTTGTTTCATCCGCTGGGGTTCATGCTGGCGAGCCCGGTGGAGACGCCGGAGGAGGCGATCGAGCGGTTTACGGCGAAACCGGTGAAGGTGGCTCCGGTGAAGAAGGCGAAGCGGCGGAAGAAGGGAGCTGAGCCGGAGCTGGATGAGGCTATGGCGGAGGTGATGGAGAACGATGTGCAGGCAACGATGCTTGCGCCAGACGAGGGGAGCGGGAGCGCGGATGAGCTGCTGGCGGCCGCTGCATCGGAGTCAAGCGGGAAAGCCGGCGGGGTGCAGGCGTTTCTCGAGGACAAGTACGACGGGATGCGAGCGCAGGTGCATTGCGGGGCTGGTGCGCAGCCGGGGCGGGTGGCGATCTACTCGCGTAACCGCGAGGACATTACGGAGAGCTTTCCGGAGCTGGTGGAGGCATTTGAGCGGGCGGAGGGATTGGGTTCGGGCGTGATCTTCGATGGGGAGATTCTGGGTTGGGATTTCGGGACGGGGCAGGCGTTGCCTTTCGCGGTGCTGGGGCAGCGGATCGGGCGGAAGCGGGTAGGCAATGACATTCGCAGGCAGGTGCCGGTGGTGTTTATGGCGTTCGACCTGATGTTTGCTGACGGCGAACTGCTGCTGCCGCTGGCGTTGCGGGAAAGGCGGAATCGTCTGGAGGCGATGGTGGAGGCGCTGGTGGATCGGGTGCGGTCGCCGCTGGAGCTAAGCGAAGGTGCGGTGCGTAAAGGTGCGGCGCAGGCGGTGATGTTCGGGTCGGACGAGTTAGTGGAGGAGCGGGTGGCGCGGCTGATGATCTCGCCATCGCGGCTGGTGGAGAGTGCAGAGGAGATCGACCGGGCATATGCGGACGCACGGGCTCGGGCGAATGAAGGCGTGATGCTGAAGGCGGCGGGGTCGGTGTACCAGCCCGGGCGGCGGGGGCTAGCGTGGGTGAAGCTGAAGCGCGAGTTGGCAACGCTCGATGTGGTGATTACCGGGGCGGAGTATGGGAGTGGGAGGAAGGCTCCGTTTCTGAGCGACTATACGTTTGCGGTGCGTGGGGCGGAGGGCGAGCTGAAGAATGTGGGCAAGGCGTATAGCGGGGTGACGGACGCCGAGATTGTGGAGCTGACGGAGTTTTTGAAGGCGCATACGCTTGAGGATCGCGGGCATTTCCGGACGGTCGAGCCTTTGGTGGTGCTGGAGGTGGCGTTCAACAACATCATGCGGAGCGACCGGCATGCGAGCGGGTTTGCGCTGCGGTTTCCGCGGATTCTGCGAATTCGGACAGATAAGCCGCTGGCGGAGATCGATACGGTGGAGAGGGTGGAGGAGGTGTACCAGAGCCAGGTGGATAAGCCGGTGGAGGGGTGATGGGCTGCAACGCAAGAGTGTTACATGCCATATCAAGATAAGTCTTGATCGTTTGTAGAATACGCATAAAATAGGAGGCGACTCTGGACGCTGGTTACGTCCAGAGCCGGTTGGTTTAGAAGTGCGCTAACAGCAGCAGCAAAGCGAATAGCTTGATCAAGAGAAACAGGGCAACTTCGCCTGGCAACTCCAGATTGAGCGTCTTCCATTTGACCTTGATCGGTCACATGGCTTCTCACCTCCTTTACAGAGAATCGCCTCGGGGCTGCTACCCCGAGGCATTCGCTTTTCAGGGCGAATCTTGTCTCATCGGCGGCGGACCCTGTGCGAACCAGTTCTCGGCAAAGGCTCGGGTAGTGTGTCACTGATGACGGTGGGCGGCTATCCCACAGAGGTGCCAAGAAGGCCGTCGTCGAAGGACAGAAAGCCCTTGACGATGCTGGTAAGGGAGGATTTAATGAGGAAGGTAAGTGACTCTGGACAGAAAACTGGTACTGTCCAGAGCCGGTTGTGTGATTTAGAACCGCAGCGAATGCATCAGTTCCGACAGCCTGATCAGAAGGAAGAGAGTTACTTCTCCCGGCACTTCCAGATCAAGCGTCCTCCATTTGACCTTGATCGGTCTCATGGATTCATCACCTCCTTTACAGAGCGAATGCCTCGGGGTTGCAGCCCCGAGGCATTCGCTTTTCAGGGCGAATCTTGTCTCATCGGCGGCGGACCCTGTGCGAACCAGTTCTCGGCAAAGGCTCGGGTAGTGTGTCACTGACGGTTGCGGGCGGCTATCCCACCGATGTACAGTAGCCAGACATGGCGATCTACTTTAGCCCGTCGTTTACGTTCCGCTATTGGCGCGGCCTTCCGCGTCGAGCAGCGGCCCGGGCGTCGTAGAGATTCACTGAGAATACGGTTTCCGACTCAGACGAATCGATCGCAACGAACCAGACGAGCCGCTACCCTATGTGGGAGCGGCTTTTGTGCTTTTTGAAAAGCTTAGGTGAGGAGTGTGGCATGGCGACGTTGGCAAACCCGGTGGAGATCGCAGCAGAGGTGAAGGGGCGGTTTGGCGCGTACGGCGGGCGGTATGTGCCGGAGACACTGATGGCGGCGCTTGAGGAGCTGGAAGAGGCGTACGAGGTGGCTGACGCGGACCCGGCATTTCATGCCGAGCTGGATGACTTGCTGCATCACTATTGCGGACGGCCTACGGCGATGTACTTTGCCAAGCGGCTGACGGAGCAGCTGGGCGGCGCGCAGATCTGGCTGAAGCGCGAGGACCTGCTGCACACGGGCGCGCACAAGATCAATAACGCGCTGGGGCAGGGCCTGTTGGCGCGGAGGATGGGCAAGCAGAGGATTATTGCGGAGACGGGCGCGGGGCAGCACGGGGTTGCGACGGCAACGGTCTGCGCGTTGCTCGGGCTTGAGTGCGTGATCTACATGGGCGAAGAGGATATGCGTCGGCAGGAGCTGAACGTGTACCGTATGCGGCTTCTTGGGGCGGAGGTGCGCGGAGTGAACTCGGGCTCGGCGACGCTCAAAGATGCGATCAACGAGGCGATGCGCGATTGGGTGACGAATGTGCGGACGACGTATTACATCCTGGGCTCGGCGCTTGGCGCGCATCCGTATCCGACCATGGTGCGGAACTTTCATCGCGTAATTGGGCGCGAGGCGCGGGAACAGATTCTGGAGCAGGCGGGCAAGCTGCCGGATGTGATTGTGGCGTGCGTGGGCGGCGGGTCAAACGCGATTGGCGCGTTCTATGAGTTCCTTCCGGATGCTTCGGTGCGGCTGATCGGGGTGGAGGCTGGCGGGCGTGGGTCGGGGCTGGGCGAGCATGCGGCGCGCTTTCAGACGGCGGGCGGCGGGTTGCCGGGTGTGCTGCAGGGGACGTACTCTTACGTGCTGCAGGACGAGGCTGGGCAGGTGAGTGGGACGCACTCGGTAAGCGCGGGGCTGGACTATGCGAGTGTGGGGCCGGAACATGCGATGCTGCATGACTCGGGGCGGGCGGAGTATGTGTCGTGCTCGGATGACGCGGCGCTGAAGGCGACGGTGGCGTTGAGCCGGACCGAGGGGATTGTGCCGGCGCTTGAGAGCGCACATGCGGTGGCCGAGGCGATGCGGATGGCTCCGGGGATGGGCAAGGATGAAATTGTGCTGGTGAATCTTTCCGGGCGCGGCGATAAGGATATGGGGATTTTAGCGCGGGAGCTGAAGCTGGGTGGAGCGCCTGCGGAGAACAAAGGCACGTCTGCAGCGAAGGAGAGCCTCTAGTGCCGATTGAGTTCAGGCGCAGGCCGGGCCTGGTTGCGTATCTCACCGCTGGGGATCCGGACCTTGCGACGACGCGGGAGATTGCGCTGGCTGCGATTGACCATGGCGCGGATGTGATTGAGCTGGGAGTGCCGTTTTCGGATCCATTGGCGGACGGGCCAGTCATTCAGCGAGCCAGTGAGCGGGCGGTGGCACGGGGGACTCGGCTGACCGATGTGCTGGCGCTGGCGAAAGAGCTGCGTGCGGCTCGGCCGGCGTGTGGGCTGGTGATTTTCAGCTATCTAAATCCCGTGGTGCGGATGGGGCTGGAAAAGTTTTGTGCGGCGGCGAAGGATGCGGGCGCGGATGGGGTACTGCTGACAGACATGATCGTGGAAGAGGCGGCGGAGTACCTGGCGGCGATGGAGGCAAATGAGCTGGCGCCAATCTTTCTGGCGGCGCCAACCAGTCCGGAGAAGCGGCTGCGGGCGATCGGTGCGGCTTCGAAGGGGTTTGTTTATGCGATTTCGCGGGTGGGGATTACGGGCACGCAGGATACGATTGCCGGAGATGCAAAGGAGTTGGTGGCTCGGCTGCGGAAGGTGACGGACCTGCCGGTGGCGGTAGGGTTTGGGATTTCGAATGCGGAGCATGTGCGGGCGGTGGGCGAGTTTGCGGATGCGGCGATTGTAGGCAGTGCGCTGGTGGGGCTGATTGAGAAGACGGCTCCGGCGGACGCGCCGCGAGCAGTGGGCGAGTTTATTCAGGGTTTGCGGGCAGGGACAGCATGAGCACGAGGAGCTTTGGACGATGGAGATAGATGACTGGCGGAAGCAGATCGATGAGATGGATGAGCAGATTGTGGAGCTCGTCAATAAACGCGCGCAGGCGGCCAAGCAGATTGGCCTGCTAAAGCGGGAGACGGCTCTGCCGGTGTATGAGCCGCAGCGGGAGCGCGAGATCTTTGAGCATGTGAAGCGGATCAATCCCGGGCCGCTCTCAAATGCGGAGCTGCTCGACGTGTACGAGCGCCTTATTGATGTGATGAGGACGCTGCAGCGCCGGGATATGTAACCGTTTTGGTTCGCGGGCAGCGCAATATGTAACTGAGAATGAATTTATTCGAAATACGAACACGGATGGGAAGACGAGCGTGGCGATGATTGTAGTGATGCAGGGAAATTCGGCGGCAGAAGATGTGCAGCAGGTGATCGAGCGGATGGTGGAGCTCGGATTCAATGTGCACCGGACGACGGGGGTCGACCAGGTGATTCTGGCGGGGGTAGGAACGCCGAGTCACTTTGACGTGGCGGAGTTCAGCGTGCTTCCGGGGGTGTTTGAGGCGTACCGGATCTCTTCGCCGTACAAGCTGGCGGGGCGCAGCTTCCGTCCGGAAGGAACGCGGATTACGTTTCCGAACGGCGTCGTGGTGGGCGGCGAGCAGGTGACGATGATGGCGGGGCCGTGCTCGGTGGAGAGCCGGGAGCAGATTCTGACGAGCGCGAAGCTGGCCGCGAAAGCTGGATGCCAGTTTCTGCGTGGGGGAGCGTTCAAGCCGCGCAGCTCGCCCTATAGTTTTCAGGGCATGGGGCTCGAGGGGCTGAAGCTGCTGCGTGAGGTGACCGACGAGACGGGGCTGCTGGTGATCACGGAGGTGATGGAGATCTCGCAGATCGAGCTGATGCTGCCGTATATCGATTGCTTCCAGGTGGGCGCGCGCAATATGCAGAACTTCAACCTGCTGCGGGAGCTGGGCCATGTGCGCAAGCCGGTGCTGATGAAGCGCGGGATTGCGGCGACGATTGAAGAGGTGCTGCTTTCGGCCGAGTACATACTTTCGGGCGGCAACTACGAGCTGATGCTGTGCGAGCGCGGCATCCGGACGTTTGAGACGTACACGCGCAATACGTATGACGTTTCGGCGATCCCGGTGCTGAAGAAGCTGACGCATCTGCCGGTGTTCGGCGATCCGTCGCATGGTGTGGGCAAGCGGGAGTTTGTGCCGGCGCTGGCGTTGGCAAGTGTGGCGGCGGGGGCGGATGGATTGCTGCTTGAAATGCACCCCAATCCCGAAAAGGCGATGAGCGATGGCGCGCAGAGTTTGTATCCGGAGCAGCTGGAGAAGCTGGTAGCACAGTTGAGGTTGTTGGCTCCGGTGGTGGGACGGACGCTGGCGTAAAGACGGAGATTAGTCTTGGGATTGATCGTGCGTATAGGTAAAATTAGCTCAGGAGCACACATGCCGATCATCTCCAACCAAGAGAAGCTCCGCCGCCGCCGTATGGTCGACAGTGTTCTGGGAACGCATGCCATGGAAGGCATAGAGCCTGATGCAGAGACTCTTGTGCTGTTTGAAAAGTATGTCTCTGGCGAGTTCACAATGGACGAGTTCGCGGCTGCGATGGACACTCATGCGTATAGCCTCGTGAACGCTAATCGGCTTCTTGCTGGCGTTGCCTGAGCGCAGTGGAGACTGGTTTCGCGAACGATCCGCATTCAGAGCGTGGCCACTTCTGCCCGAAGAACGTGTTCGGTTATACGGACTACCGCATACTTCAGCCGATTGAGGCGATCTTTGCCGAGAAGCGAGCTCTGCGGCTTGAGGACCAGGACATCACGGGTAAGTTCGATGTTACTCATCTCCAAGGCATTCATCGGTATCTCTTCCAAGACACGTTCCCGTGGGCCGGCGAGTTCCGGGTCGTCAACATTTCTAAGGGGAACTCGATGTTCGGCCCTGCGCTGCACATCGTAGGCGCATTGACCGAATTACTTGGAAAACTTGCCAGTGAAGAATGTCTGCGTAATTTAGGTCAGCAGACGTTTGTCGCGAGGGTCGCTTTCTATCTAGGGGAGATCAATGCGATCCACCCCTTCCGCGAGGGCAATGGAAGGACGCAGCGGGAGTTTATCCGGCAGCTTGCGCTTGAGGCTGGACATCCGCTTTCCTGGGCGGGCTTCACGCAGCAGCAGATGGTCGATGCTTCGATCCTGAGCCATACCAAGGGCGACAACTCGGAGTTGGCTGCGATTGTGGAAGCGGCGCTGCTGTCGACGCGGGGGATGACGCTTTGATGCGGCGGGTGGTCATCGTCGGGACGGGGTTGATTGGGGCGTCAGTGGGGCTGGCGCTGCGGCGGGCGGAGTTTGCGGGCAAGATTACCGGCATCGACCAGAGCGCGGAAGAAGGTGCGGCGGCGGTTCGGATGGGCGCGGTCGACTATGCGGTGGTGAGCGACTACGAGGCTGTGACGGCGTGCGTCGAGGCGGATGTGATTGTGCTGGCGGTGCCGGTGCTCGGAATTCTGGACTGGATGCAACGGCTTGCGGAGGTGCTGGGGCCGGGTCAGCTGGTGACCGATGCGGGCAGCACGAAGCGGGTGATTGCGGAGTTTGCCGGGCCGCTGTTTGGTGGCGCGGGGCAGGCTCGGTTTCTTCCCGGGCACCCGATGGCGGGCAAGGAGTCCGGTGGCGCGGCGCGGGCGGAGGAGACACTCTTCCATGGGGCGATGTGGCTGTTTACGCCGGTGGGCGAGATGGGCGAGTTGGAGCGTGTCTGGCGGGGGTGGGTGGAGCGGTTTGGCGCGCGCGCGATGGATCTGGAGCCGGCGCGGCATGACCGAATCTGTGCTTCGGTGAGTCATCTGCCGCAGATGGTTTCTACAGCGATGTCGGCCATGTTTGCGGATTTGTTTGCGGAGGCCCCGGAGCTGGCCGATGAGTTTGCGGCGATTGGCGGGCGGGCGTTTCGGGAGATGACGCGGCTGGGGGCGAGTCCGTACAGCATGTGGCGGGATGTGGCGTTTACGAACACGGAGCCGTTGGCCGCGGCGTTGTTTGCGCTGGAGCAGCGGCTGGCGCATCTGCGCGAGAACCTGAAGACGCCGGAGCTGCGGGAGGAGTTCGCCAAGGCGAATGCGTTTCGGGCTAAGGGGTGATGGTGTACCTCCCACTCATCGCGGTGAAGCTGCGATGAATGGGGCACAGCGGGTGGTTCATCCAGTAAGCGTAAAGCGGATCCCTGCGGGATGACAATCACACCTGCGATTTGCTGCAAGGGACGGAATCAGGCGGGATGGACGTGCGTTGTTCCGGCGGATGGCCAGGGTGGGAGTGCTTCGAAAGCGGGTCTGGCGAAGAAGAAGCCCTGCATGCGCGAGATGCCCATGTCGCAGAGCACCTGCATCTCCTGCTCCTGCTCGATGCCCTCGGCGATGGCGGTGATGCCGAGCTCCTTGCAGACCTGGACGATCGAACGCACGATAGAGCGGCTGGTGGGGCGCTCGTGGAGGTTCTCAATGAGGGCTCGGTCGATTTTGATCAGGTCGGGCTGAAAGACGGAGAGCAGGCTGAGTCCGGAGTGGCCTGCGCCGAAATCGTCGATGGCGACGCGGAGCCCATGCTTTTTGTACTCGAGCATGATGTTGCGGAGGTGCTCCTGATTGTGAACTTTTTCTACTTCGGTAATCTCGAAGATGAGGCGCTTGAGCGGAAAGCCGGCTGCGCTGGCGGCGTTGAAGGTGCGCTGCAAGCATTGGGCCGGCTCATAGACGGCGTTGGGGAAGAAGTTGATGCTGAGGTCGGCCCCGGTGGCAAGGATGCCGAGACGGGAGGAGATCTGAATCGCCTTCTCGCGGCAACGCTGGTCAAAAGCATACCGATTGTTATGCAGCGTCTTGGCCAGAACGCTGCTGACGGGTTCGCCATGGGGGCCTCGCGTCAGGGCTTCATAGGCGAGGACGCGTTTGGAGTGCACATCCACAATGGGCTGAAAGGCCATCGAGAACGGAACGGCGGGGCCGATTCTGCAGAGTTTGCAGCTCTCGCCATTGTGCGTGTCCAGAAAGGTTCTGCCAGTCTTGGCCAGGCGTGTCGCCGGACCGTGGGCTTGCGCATCCAGCACGTTCAGCGCGAGCGAATATCTCCGTCTCTTCATCGTCGTACGCCTGTGTTCGTTCAATGTCCGGCGTCACTATCCTATGCCTGCGGACGGCCCGCAATGTCGCATATAGGACATAAGCGCCCGGCTTTCGCAACGCTGTTCATCCGGTCAACGGGTTAGCGCTGCGGAGCCTTTGGCGGATTCAATGCGCGACCAGATCCTCGGGTGCAGGCTTGGCCGCTTTGGTGGGCAGGCGCATGAGGAAGGGCAGCGGGGTAAGGCAGAGGATGGCTGCAGCAAGAACAAAGAAGGCGTTCTGGTAGGCCAGCATGGAGGCCTGCCGCTGGAGTTGGGAGTAGGCGTACCCGACGGCCATCTGCATGGATTGGGCCGCGCCCATGCCTTCGTTGCGGAAGATGCGGGCGACGGCGCCGAGATAGCTGGTGTACTGGATGGAACCAGGGACGGTGTTCATGGCGAGCTGGTGCTGATGGGTCTGCGAGGTGCGGGCGAGAAAGGTGGTGAGCAGGGCGGTGCCGGCCGAACCGCCGAGATTGCGCGCGAAGTTGGAGAGGCTGGAGATCTGGTTGGACTTTGAGCGCGGGACTCCGACGTAGTTGAGGGTGGAGATGGGGATGAAGACGAAGGGCAGGCCGAGGACCTGGAGCATGCGCCATAACGTGACGGTCCCGAAGGCGCTATCGAGCGAGAGGCGGGTGAGGTTGTAGAGGCCGGCTGCGACGGCGATGTAGCCAAGCGAGACCATGAGGCGGGGGTCCATCTTGCCCAGGGTGCGGCCGGCGAGCGCCATCATGAAGACAAGGACGAAGCCCGCTGGGGAGAGCACCTCGCCGGCGCGTTCGGCGGTATAGCCGAGCAGGGTCTGCAGGTACTGGGGGATAAGAACGGTCGAGCCGAAGAGGACCATGCCGAGGATGAGTTGGAGAAAGACGGCGGTGCCGAAGTTGCGATTTTGAAGGAGCTTGATATCGACAATGGGGTCGGGGTGCCGCCACTCCCAGATGACGAACGCGACCAGGAGAACGAAGGCGGTGACGGCTACGTTGCGGATGGTGGGATCGCCGAACCAGTCTTTTTCCTGGCCTTTGTCGAGAAAGAACTCGAGGCAGCCGACGCCGGAGGCGACCAGGGCGAGGCCGGTGAAGTCGATGGGAAGCTTGAGCTTGGTGCGTGCTTTCAGTTGCGGTGGGTCTTCGACGACGCGGTTGGACACCCAGAGGGAGAAGAGGCCGATGGGAAGGTTGATAAAGAAGATCCAGTGCCAGTTGAAGTTATCGGTGATGAAGCCGCCGAGGGTGGGGCCGATGGCGGGGGCGACGACGACAGCCATGCCGTAAAGGGCAAAGGCCTGGCCGCGCTTTTCGACGGTGAACGTATCGGCGATGATGGCCTGCTCAGAAGGCGCGAGGCCGCCGCCGCCGATGCCCTGCAGGATGCGGGCGAGGATGAGGAGCGGCAAGGTGGGTGCCAGGCCGCAGAGCACCGAGCAGATAGTGAAGACCGCAACGCAGGTCATGTAGAAGCGCTTGCGGCCGATGCGGTTGGAGATCCAGCCGGAGATGGGCAGGATGATGGCGGAGCTGACGAGATAGCTGGTGAGCACCCAGGTGGCTTCATCCTGCGAGGCGCCGAGCGAGCCGGCGATATGAGGCAGGGCGACGTTGGCGATGGAGGTGTCGAGGGTCTCCATGAACGTGGCGAGGGTGACGGTGAGCGCGATGACCCAGGGATTGTATTTAGGCTTCCACTCAGATTCGGCGTGCGGGGTGTCGCTCATATCAGCTTGCTGATAGAGTATCAGCAAGCTGATATGGGTGCTGTACAACAAAAAGGGCGGCCCGGGTCAAGGGCGTGGGAGATGCGGCGTGGCGCTACGTTGATGCGGCGGGTTCTGCTCGGCTTAAAGGCAAGGCTGGATGAGGAGTTGCGCGCGAGCCATGTGTCGACGGCGCAACTGCGGCTGCTGATGGAGGTGAAGGAGCATCCGGGAAGTTCCGGGGCGCAGATGGCCCGGGCGTGTTACGTGACTCCGCAGAGCGCGCAGGCGATGCTGGTGCGGGCGGTGGATCACGGCTGGGTGGTGCGGGGCAAGGACGCGGAGAACGATCGCCTGGTGACGGCGCGGCTGACCCCGGCGGGCGAGCGCCTGCTGGCGCATGCGGATGCGGTGCTGGCGAAGCTGGAGGCAGAGGCCTGGGCCGGGGTGACAGTGCAGGAGCTGCGCGGGGTGAACGAGGTTCTGGAGCGGGGGCTCGCGAACCTGGCCGAGTGACTTTGGTGTAGCGCCGCGTGGCGCAGAAGGCGACGTGTGTGGGTGCGCGTCGTTACAATGGAGGAGGACGGCGGGCGTGCGCCTGCAGACTCTGTCCGGACAGGGATTTGACCCATGAAGTTGCGTCCTGTGGTGCTTGTGCTGCTGCTGCTTTCGGCGTTCTACTATGTCACCACGCGCGGCACGACGGCGGGGACGATGTTCCCTTCCCTGCATGAGATTGCCGTGGACAGCCCGAGAACGAAGCTGGCCGAGCTGACCGGGCCGCTGGGAAAGTTTCAGCTGAAAGAGGCTGCGGCGGCACCCGCGTTCGACACCGAAGAGCAGCAGAACATCGCGGTCTATCACAAGGCGATCAACTCGGTGGTGAACATTACCTCGACCGCGGTGGCGTTCGACTTCTTCAACCGGCCGGTGCCGCAGCAGGGGCAGGGCTCGGGCTTTGTGCTGGACAAGCAAGGGCACATCCTGACCAACAACCACGTGATCGACAACGCACAGCGCGTGGAAGTGACGCTGGCGGACAAGCACAAGTACAAGGCGACCGTGGTGGGCGTGGATAAGCAGCACGACCTGGCGCTGCTGCAGATTACGGCGCCGGACCTGGTGCCAGCGACGCTTTCGGAGTCGAACGGGCTGGTGGTGGGGCAGCGGGTGTACGCAATCGGGAACCCGTTTGGGCTGAGCGGCACGATGACGCGGGGGATCATCTCGGCGATCCGGTCGATTGGCGTCCAGAGCGGATCACCGATTGAGGACGCGATCCAGACGGACGCGGCGGTCAATCCGGGCAACTCAGGCGGGCCGCTGTTAAATTCGCGCGGCGAGGTGATCGGGATTACGACGCTGATTGCGAGTGCGGGTGCGGACCAGTCAGCGGGAATCGGGTTTGCGATTCCGATCAACACGGCGAAGGCGGTGCTCGATGATTTTGCGAAGTATGGCCGGGTGCGGCGGCCGTCGCTCGACGTGGTGACGCTACCGATTGGGCCAGATATTGCGGAGCAGATTGGCCTGCCGGCAGACTATGGAATCTTGATTGAGCGCGTGCTTCCTGGAGGCGCGGCGGACAAGGCGGGGCTGCATGGAGGCAACCAGCGACTCTACCAGGGGAACACTCCGGTGATGCTGGGCGGGGATCTGATTGTGGCAGTGGATGGGCAGCCAATCCAGTCCGCTCAGGATCTGAGCGCCGCGCTGACCGCGCATCGGGCAGGTGAGACGGTGAACGTCACGGTGTTTCGCGGGCAGCGCCGGATGACCGTGAAGGTGGTGCTGGGCGATGCGAAGGATGCGATCTCGCTGCCGGCGCAGACGACGTAAGCGAGGCAGAGAAAGAGGCTGCAAAAGATGAGCATTCCGGACTTTGAACGAGCCGAGTATCGGCAGCCGCAGACGCTGGAGGGGGAAACTGTCAGCGGGGGCTACTCGCGTGCGCGTGGCGGGAGATTTCCGCTGGCAGTGCTGTTCGGCGCGGCGGCGGCCTTGGTGGGGAGCCTGGGCTATGCGCTGATTGGATTTTCGGGGTTCATGGTCAGTATCGTGGCCATCGGCGTGGGCTGGCTGGTCGCGCGCGCGATGATGACGGCTTCGGGCGGAGTGGGCGGACAGGCGTACCAGGTCGCGGCGGTGGTGCTGACGTACTTTGCGGTGACGCTGGGCGAGTTGCTGGATGTGCTGCACTACAGCGGCATTCCGTTGACGGCGGTCCTTCGCGTGCCGGCTTCGCTCCTTGCACGGGAACTGGTGGCGGGGCCGTTCCTGGCGCTGCGCAATCCGCTCAACGGCGGGCTGGGGCTGATCATTTTGTTTGTCGGCCTGCGCACGGCGTGGCGTCTGGCGGCGGGCAGTCCGGGATTTGGGCAGAGTGGAAAGATGCGGCGGGTAAATCCTTTCGGGCTGCACTAAGCACTCTGGGACGCAGGCCGACGGTGAGCGGGTAGCACAGTTTCGTGCGCGGGTAGCGTCTAATGAGAAGTATGAATTCCGTGGTTGGTCAGGTTCTTGAGGAGCCTACGTCGCTGGCTTCCCCAGCGCCGATCTTCAATTGTCCGCAATGCAGCCATTACCTGCCAGAGGGTACGCTGGCGTGTCCGGATTGCCAGGCGATCGTGTATTCGGAGCATCTGCGTCAACTGGCGAGGGCGGCGACGTCGCTCGAAGGTGAGAAGCAGTGGCGAGAGGCGCGAGAGCGCTGGCACGAGGCGTTGGCGTGGCTGCCGGCCGGAACCAAGCAGACGGACGCGGTGGAGCAGAGGATCGCGCTCATCAACCAGAGGCTGAACAAGACCGAAGCGACGCGGGCCAGGTGGACGCGCCGGCTTGGGCCGTTGGCGCCGGTGGTCTTCTTTCTGGCGAAGCTGAAGACCTTCTTTTTTCTTCTGTTCAAGGCCAAGTTCCTGCTTAGCTTTCTCGGATTCTTCGCGATCTATTGGGCTCTGTTCGGGTGGAAGTTTGGGCTGGGCTTTACGCTGGCAATCCTGATTCACGAGATGGGTCACTACACGGCGGCCCGGATGCGTGGGCTGAAGGTGGATTTGCCGGTCTTTCTGCCGGGGCTGGGCGCCTATGTACGCTGGTACTCGATGGGGATCTCGCTTGAGGACCTGTCGAGCATTGCGCTGGCCGGGCCGTTCTTTGGACTGCTGGTTTCGGTGGTGTGCGGCGGCTTCGCGTTTATCAGTCCGGCGGGGCAGACGCATGATCTGTTCAGCGCGCTGGCCCATGTCTCGGCGTGGCTGAATGTGCTGAACCTGATCCCGGTGTTTGGGCTTGATGGGGCGCAGGCGACGTATGCGCTGGATCGGACGCAACGCTGGCTGGTTGTGGCGACGTCGCTGATCTTTTTCGGCCTGTTGCACGAGTACGTGTTCTGCTTCGTGGCGCTCGGCATGGGCTGGCGGCTGTGGCAGGGTGGGTACGCGGAAAAGCCGAGCACGCGGACGCTGGTGAAATTTGTTCTGCTGCTGTTCACGTTGGGCTTGGTGACGTATCTGTTCCCGGATACGACGCGCGGGGGACGGTTCTAACGCTTGAGGTAGCGTCGTCCCTGCACGTGGTAGTCGCCGGAGAGGACGCGGGCGATGGCTTCGGGGTAGGCTTTGTGCTCCTCGGTGAGGATACGGGCGGCGAGGGTGTCCGGCGTGTCGTCGTCCTCGACCGGGACGGCGCGCTCGAGAATGATGACGCCGTGGTCTAACTGCTCATCGACGAAGTGGACGGTGCAGCCGGTGATTTTGGCGCCGTACTCAAGTGCTTGCCGCTGGGCCTCCAGGCCTGGAAAGCTGGGCAGCAGGCTGGGATGAATGTTCAGGATGCGTTGCGGGAAGGCGGCGATGAAGACCGGCGAGAGCAGGCGCAGGTAGCCGGCAAGGCAGACGAGATCGACGGCGTACTCCTCTAATTTGGCGACGAAGGCAAGATCGCGCTGCTCTTGGGTGCGGCCAGCGATGGGGATGTGGAAGGCGGGCAGGCCCAGGTCGCGGGCGGCGCTGAGACCGGCGGCGTCGGCTTTGTTCGAGAGCACCACGACTATTTCTGTGTCGCTGATGTGGCCGGCGCGGATTCCCTGCTGAATGGCGAGAAAATTTGAA
Organism: uncultured Acidobacteriaceae bacterium; assembly: GCA_964245195.1. Taxonomy (GTDB): domain Bacteria; phylum Acidobacteriota; class Terriglobia; order Terriglobales; family Acidobacteriaceae; genus Edaphobacter. Next base: position 234,245 of record CAXTLR010000004.1, read on the forward strand.
CCGCGGCCGGAGAGAAGAATGCCAAGACGCTTCAAGATGGCACTTCCGGGCGAGGGATCGGCATGAGGTTAGAGTACCTGTTCTCGTAGGTAGTACAGTAAGTAAGGCAGATTTGCCTTATTATGAAAGAGGAGGTTCTATGACTGCTCTGACTGTAACTGCACGCGGACAGGTCACCTTGCGCAAGGAATTTTTGCAGCACCTCGGCATTGAGCCTGGAGGCAAGATCGAAGTAGATCTTCTTCCGGATGGACGGGCTGCTCTGCGGGCGGCGCGCCCGGTTGGTACAGTAGCCGGATTTATCGGCTTGCTTGCCGGAAAGACGAACAAAGTGGCCACGCTCGAAGAGATCGAGGAAGCCTCGGCAGAAGGCTGGGCAGGTCGGCGGTGAGGATTACCGCCGATACGAACGTTCTCGTCCGCAGCGTGGTTGGCGATGACAAAGTGCAGGCTGAAGTGGCAGAACGACTGCTACGCAAAGCGTCTTCCATCGCCGTCGCGCTGCCTTGCTTGTGCGAGTTTGTCTGGGTGTTGCGACGGGTGTATGGCTTTCCCTCCGCCGACATCGCCTCGGCAGTACAAGCGCTGCTCGACACCGGCAATGTGGTTCTCAACCGGCCGGCCGTTGAAGCCGGAATGGCCTGCCTGCGAGTGGGGGGAGACTTTGCGGATGGTGTGATCGCGTATGAGGGCCGGTGGCTGGGCTGCGAAACGTTCGTTTCGTTTGATCGGAAGGCAGTCGCGCAGCTTACCGAACAGGGTTATTCCGCCCAACTTCTTCCTTAGGGAACACGAGAGGATGAGAGGATAGACGCATGAAACTTGCGCTGCCTGCACGTCTTTTCAAGGCCTATTTGTTTGACTGCGATGGCACGATTGCCGACTCGATGCCACTGCACTATGTTGCTTGGCGCCGGGCGCTGGGCGAGTGGAACTGCGAGTTTCCGGAGGAACTCTTTTATCTCTGGGGCGGCAAACCGATCGTAGAGATTATCGAGACGCTGAACCGGGAGCAGGGGCTTCGAATGCCGGTGGCCGTCGTGGCGGAGCGCAAGGAGGAGTATTACTACGAGCTGCTGCCGCAGCTGACGGCGGTGCCGGAAGTGGTGGAGCACATTGAGGCGAGCTTCGGGAAAATTCCGTTTGCGGTGGTCTCGGGCAGCACGCGGGAGTCGGTGGTGGCGTCGCTCGAGGTGCTGGGATTGCGGGACCGGTTTGAGACGCTGGTATGCGCGGGGGATTACCGTCGCAGCAAGCCGCATCCGGAGCCGTTTTTGATAGCGGCGGAGCGCCTGGGAGTGGACCCGGCAGACTGCCTCGTGTTTGAAGATACCGAGATGGGAATAGATTCGGCGCGGGCGGGAGGGATGGGTTGGGTCAAGGTGCCTTCGCCGTTGGAGCGGATGGAGCAAACCATCGCTAAACCACATCGTTAGCGGGAGGCAATGTGTGGTCGCGTTCCAGCACAAAGTCAGCGGCACCTGCTTTGTCTAACTCGGCGAAGATATCCGCCATAGAGAGATGCGAAGATTTCGGCAGCGGGTTCAAACCGCTACTTTCTAGACTATTTTGAGTACACGGTTGTTCGGTATAACTCACTTTCATTCACTTCCAGTTACCTTAGGAATAAAAGCATAATAGGTGTTCTTAGTGCCGACTCAGGCGTAGACGACCTTGCGGGTGCCTTTGCTGACGATGCGGCCAATAAGGCAGTGGCGCTCGTTGGCGCGGTTGAGGATGGCCTTTGCCTTCTTGATCTGCTCGGCGGGGATGACGGCGATGAGGCCGATGCCCATGTTGAAGGTGCGGAACATCTCGTCCTGCTCGACGTTGCCGAGCTGCTGGAGATGGGTGAAGAGCGGGGGGACGGCCCAGCTAGAGAGATCGATGACGGCGTCGAAGCCGCGGGGAAGGATGCGGGGCAGGTTCTCCGTGATGCCGCCGCCGGTAATGTGCGCCAGGCCGGAGACGAGGCCGCTCGCCGGGCCGCCGGCGGTGAGCTTCTTGATGACCGAAAGATAGCTGCGATGGGTGCGCATGAGGGCGCCGCCGGTCTTGTCCTTCAGCTCGTTGACGTATTGGTCCGGGCCGTAGTGGGCCACCTCGAAGAGCAGCTTGCGGGCGAGCGAGTAGCCGTTAGTGTGGAGGCCGTTTGAGGGCAGGCCGAGCAGGACGTCGCCTGGCTCGATCTTCTCGCCGGTGATGAGGTCGGGGCGATTGGCGGCGCCGACGATGGTGCCGGCGAGATCGTACTCGCCATCGGCATAAAAGCCGGGCATCTGGGCGGTTTCGCCGCCGATGAGGGCGCAGCCGTTGGCGCGGCAGGCTTCCGAAAGGCCGCGTACGACGGTCTCGACGATGTCGCTTTCGAGCTTGCCGGTGGCGAGATAGTCGAGGAAGAAGAGCGGCGTGGCGCCCTGGACGGCGATGTCGTTGACGCAGTGATTGACGAGGTCGGCGCCGACGGTGTGGTGGATGCCGAGTTCGAAGGCGAGTTTGAGCTTGGTGCCGACGCCGTCTGCGGAGGAGACGAGCACAGGGTCGGGAAACTTGGCGAGGTCGAGCGCGAAAAGACCGCCGAAGCCGCCGATCTCGGAGAGGACATTCTTGTTGAACGTCTTGCGAGCAAGCATCTTGATGCGCTGCTTGGCGCGGTCGCCGGCGGAGATGTCGACCCCAGCATCGGCGTAGGAGACGGATGCTTTGGGCTTTTGGCCGGAGTTTTCGGCGGAGGCGGGTTCGGCGACGACGGGTTCCGAGGGCGTTTGCGGAGGTTCAGGCACGGGAAGGCTCCTGGGCAAAGGGTCGCGACCGTGCCTTGGGACTGGGTCGCGAGCCGATCGCGCGAGAGGTCCAGTCTAGCAGGGGGTATTTCCACTTCCTGTGAATGGACGGTGCGGGGCCGCCCTGGCTGGGGCTTAAGATGGGACAGATGGAGCGACGGACATGCGGGTGATGGACGGGTCGAGGCGATTGCAGCAGAGGGCGGCGGACCTGCTGCCAGGGGGCGTGGACTCGCCGGTGCGGGCGTTCCGGGCGGTGGGCGGAGATCCGCCGTTTGTCGCGCGGGCGGAGGGGGCATACCTGTGGGATGTGGATGGCAATCGCTACCTGGACTGTTTTGGGTCTTGGGGGCCGATGATTCTGGGGCATGCGTTTCCTCCGGTGGTGGAGGCGATCCGAGGGGCCGCGGGGCGGAGCGCGAGCTTTGGCGCGTCGCATGCGGACGAGGCGAATCTGGCCGAGCTGGTGATGCGATGTTTCCCGTCCGTGGAGCGGCTGCGATTTGTGAGCTCCGGGACCGAGGCTTGCATGTCGGCGATCCGGCTGGCGCGTGGGTTTACAGGGCGCAAGTTCGTCATCAAGTTTGAGGGCTGCTACCACGGACACGCGGACGCGCTGCTGGTGAAGGCGGGCAGCGGGGTGGCGACGCTTGGGATTCCGGGCTCGGCGGGCGTGCCGGAAGAGACGGCGATGCATACGCTGGCGCTGCCCTATAACGATCTGCCGGCAGTGGAGGCCGCGTTTGCACTGCATCCGGGGCAGATTGCCTGCATCATCGTGGAGCCGGTGGTTGGGAACGCGGGCACGATTGTGCCCGAGGCCGGGTATCTGGAGGGGTTGCGGCGAGTGACCGCGGAACACGGTTCTCTGCTGATCCTGGATGAGGTGATGACCGGTTTTCGGCTGTCGCTGGGGGGTGCGCAGCAGCTCTTTGCAATCACGCCGGACCTGACGACTCTGGGCAAGATTTTGGGTGGCGGTCTGCCATGCGGGGCGTTTGGCGGCCGTGCGGACGTGATGGAGTTTTTGGCGCCGCAGGGTCCGGTGTACCAGGCGGGTACGCTGAGTGGGAATCCGCTGGCCATGGCTGCGGGAATCACGACCTTGAGCTACCTGCTGGAGCATCGGGACGAGGTGTATCCGCAGTTGGAGCGCGTGACGCGAGCCATTGCGGATGGGGTGGCGGCGCTGGCGGAGCAGGCGGGCGTGCGGCTGACGACGAATCGCATCGGGTCTATGTTTACGTGGTTTTTTACAGAGCGACCGGTGACGGATTTTGCGAGCGCGGCGGAGTCGGATACCGCGGCGTTCGGGCGCTTTCATCGCGCGATGATGGAGGCCGGCGTGTGGCTTCCGCCTTCTCAGTTTGAGGCGGCGTTTCTTTCGACGGCGCATGGGGAGCGCGAGGTGGCGTTGCTGCTGGACGCGGCGAAGGTAGCCCTGGCGGGGGGATGAGCGTGGCTGGTACGGGCGAGGCGGGTCACGCGGGCGAGACAAGGATCGGGGCACTTGACGGGGTGCGCGGGATCGCCATCCTCCTGGTGTTCGCAAATCATGCGTTCAAGGTGAGGCTGGCCTGGGCGGGCGTGGATTTGTTCTTTGTGCTCTCGGGATTTCTGATCACCGGCATTCTGCTGGGAGTGAAGCAGCTGCGTGCGGGGGCGTATTACGGGCGATTTTACGGGCGGCGTGTACGGCGCATCCTGCCGCCCTACCTGCTGCTGCTGGCGATTACACCTGTTTTTTTCGGGGTGGGATGGCTGCGCTTCGGATACATGTATGCGTTTCTGATGAACTTCGTGACGGCGTTTGGGACTCCGCATCTTTCCTCGCTTGATGTCCTGTGGTCCCTGGCCGTGGAGGAACAGTTTTACTTGGTGTGGCCGGTGCTGGTGCTGCTGCTGAGCGAGCGCGCGCTGGCGTGGGCTGTGGGCGTCCTGATTGTGGCAGCGCCTTTGCTCCGCTATTTTTGCTCGCCGGAGTTTTCAAGCTATGCGCCAATTTATATGCTGACGCCCTTCCGCATGGATTTGCTGGCCGCAGGCGCGGGTCTGGCGCTGGTGTGGCGTAAGCGGAGGGAGTGGATCACGCGATTCGGAGGCTTCGGGCCGCTGCTCTCAGTGGGGGCCTTGGGGGTGCTTGCGGCTTTGTCCAGGGAGCAGAGATTTTCGGTGACGGCGAACACACCGTTTGCGAATGTTTGGATCTACGAAATGACGCTCGTTGCGAGCACGGGAGTGGTGCTTTGGGCGCTGAGCGGGCGAGGGGTGCAGGTAGTTAAGTGGGGGCCGATGCGCGCGCTGGGAAGAATCAGCTATAGCTTCTACCTGATCCACACGACGGTGCTTATCGTGTTGCAGCGATACCTTGGGGGGCGCTGGCTGGTGGCAGGGCTGACGTTCGGGCTTTCGCTGGCGTACTCGGTACTCTCCTGGAGGTATTTGGAGCAGCCTGTGCTCTATGGCGGGAGCCGAAAGCGGGCAGACGCTCTTGCGGAGGAGCGGGCCATACGCGTGCGAAACTGAGTTGGATCAGCCCTGGCCGCAGTTACTCGGTACGCGGCTCGTAGCGAGTGTAGCGACCGGGCACCCTGTGTTTGGCTGGAGCATAGGTGACCGAGCGCCAGTGGAGGTCGGGCTCCCATTTTCCTTTATAGAGCTGCGCGCTTACCATCTGGCCGCAGACTTCGCAGGGATGCTCTTTCCAGCGTGCCCGGTCAGTGTCGCTGAACAGCGCTTTTTGTACCTCTGCGGAGTAGGCTCCCGGACAGGGTTTGAGTGGGGAAGGCGACATGATGGACTCCTTGGATGCACCTGACTGGATCGAGCGCGAGCCGGGAGCTCAGATTCTCGAACCACAGGCGAAGAGGTACGCGAGGGTTCGAGTATGGGCGTTCATGTTCTAGTCTAACTGCATCCTGACGCGGCCGCCTGTTTTTTTGCTAACGATACCTGGTGGCGACAGAGTCGACCCGGCTGGGAAAGCAGGTTGCCGGATGCTGTGCAGCAATTAGTAAAGAAGCGTGGCTCGGAAAACTCTGGCTCAGAATGACGCACCTTTGGAATGCGCTGCGAAGAATGTGATAGCTAGAGGACTTCCTAGCTTTTGACGACGGCTTTGACGACGGGAGCTCCGTCCAATACCTCCGCTATGGCGGGATCCCGCACCGTTTCGAGCACCTTCTGGACGATTTGCTGGTCGGTTTCCGTGGCTTTGCGGATCAGGACGGGATACAGCACCACAAATTCCAGGCTGTCTGTGAGTTGGAGCCGGCTCTCGACGTGGGGAGCTTCGAGCGCCGCGTCCATCCAGGACTCTACCTGGCGATGCTGATCCTCAATACTGGATTTGTAGCTGTTGTAGACCGATTCGATGGCGCTTCGGATGGTTTCTATAGCCGGCTGGTAGTTAGTTCCGGACTTGAGCTTCAGGGTGAGCTCATGCCAGGCATAGTCGGTGCCAGGAATTTGTTTGTAGAGCGGCGTTCCAGTCTGGAAAAGCACGGAATTAGCGAAGACGGCGATGCGTCCGGTGGGGTGCGACTCGGTTCCGGTTCCGGTGAGTTCCATCATGTAGAAGCGCACCAGGCCTACCTCGACGACATCTCCCGTGACATTGGCCACCGTAATGCGGTCGCCGACCCGGACGCCATAGCGACCCACGATGAAGAAGTACGCGGCGACGGAGAGCAGGATGGTCTGCAGCCCGACCGCGATACCGGCAGTAATGAAGCCGGCAAAGGTAGCCAGCGAGCTGAACTGAGTGACGAAGCCGAAGATGAGCACCAAACCGCTGAGAAAGCCGATGACCATGCGTCGTATGAGCATGATCTGACGCCGCCGGCGGACATCCTGGATGTAGCGGGTGGTGAGCCTTCGCCAGGCTTCCCCGACACCAAGAATGATGCTGAGGGCGACGGCAATGCTGATGACGCGTAAGAGCAGCGCATGCACGATGGTGCTGCGCTCGGAGCTGACGGCGGCGCGCCAGGAGAGCAGGTTGGCCCGCGCCTGCTCGACGAGCAGCACCTCCTGGCTGATCGGAATGGAGACGTCGGAGATGGCGCGAAAGGCTTCGGTAAGCTGGTCGAAGGTTTGCTTGCGAGCCGCAATCAAGGACTCCGGGGAGGCGGTTGCGGGGGGAGCGCTGCTAGGGGCGGCTACGGACGGTGTGCTTGCCTGCAGGTTTTGTCCAGCGGCCAGCGTGGCACGTAGAATTTTGATCAGTGGCGTCCTCAGGTCCACGCTCTGATCGTGCAGCAACTGCGTCTCGGCGATCTGCTGATCGATGGCCCGCTCGGTCCCGAGCAGCTGAAAGAGCACAATCGCTTGGCTGCTGACGCCCGCGTCGTGAAGCGCAGCGATGCTCTCGATAGTACTGGCGACGGGCTTAACCTTGTTGTTGATCAGCTCCGGCACAGCGCTTTGCAGCTGATTAATTTGTCCCTGGAGGCCGGTATCGCTCTGCGCGCTGGAGACGCCGACGACTTTCGTGAGTGCTTCATAACTGGCCTTCGCCAGTTCCAGCTGGCCTTCTGTATCTTCTTTCTGCAGCTGGAGCGCGGCCCTGGCCTTGGCCGGCGCCTTCGCGATCTGCTGGTCCAGCGCCTGATCCTGAGCCTGAAGCTGCGTGAGCTGGGTGACGATGGTGCTTACGGAGGAGTTCAACCGGGTATTCTCGGCCTGGGGCGCGGACGTCACTCCTGGCTGGCCGGCTTCTACCCGGGAGAGCAGCGTCGCTTCGTCGCGCGCCGACTGAAAAGCCAACTGCGCGGCCTGGGTTGCTTCCGCTTGCGCCTGCTCCGCATAGAGCATGTCGCTGGGCTCGCCGGTCTTCTGGATGGGCACAATGGTCATCCGGTAATAACGGATCACCTCGCTCAGGTGGGCCAGGATTTGCTTGGAGCGATTGCCTACGTTGATGTCCTTGGTGAGCTGCGGCGGCAGCGGCTTAGGAAGTTCGGCCAGGCGCACGGCCGTGGCCGGCTTTGGCGCGGTGGGTTGTCCGGGCTCGGCGCCTTTGGCGGCCTGCGCGCCGGTGTCGGCCGGAGCAGGCGGGGCGGCGCTGGCGGGCGGAGCGGTTTGCGAGATCACGGCGGGAACGCCGAAGCCCGCGCAGAGACACACGAACAGGACGGCTCTGGTCAAGACAGCGGAAATGCGGATATTCACCTCACATAACATCTATCGGCATTTGCGCCGAAATCTTTAGACGAACCGGTCATTTTTCAGTCTACTGTCTTGCCCATTGCCTCCCCGCTTGCCTCCTGCGATACTTAACCGTGCCTACCACGCACAACCCAGACAACCAGGAAAAGAGGTCGCGGACATGTCTGCAAAGTACATCTTTGTAACCGGCGGCGTTGTGTCTTCGCTCGGCAAGGGTTTGGCTGCGGCCTCGATTGGCGCACTGCTGGAAGCACGTGGGATCAAAGTCAACCTGATGAAGTTCGATCCATACCTCAACGTCGATCCGGGGACGATGAGTCCCTTTCAGCATGGCGAAGTGTTCGTAACCGACGACGGCGCCGAGACGGACCTCGATCTGGGCCACTACGAGCGCTTTACCCACGCCAGGCTGACGCGCGACAACAACCTGACGACCGGTCGGATTTACGAGCAGATCATCACCAAGGAGCGCCGCGGCGACTACCTGGGCAAGACCGTGCAGGTGATTCCGCACGTGACCAACGAGATCAAGAACGCGATGCGCAAGGTGGCCGCCGACTGCGAGGTGGCGATCGTCGAGATCGGCGGCACGGTGGGCGATATTGAGTCGCTTCCCTTCCTCGAAGCGATTCGCCAGATGCGGCAAGATTTGGGCCGAGATAATACGCTGTTTGTGCACGTCACGCTGATCCCGTGGATCGCGGCAGCGCAGGAGCTGAAGACGAAGCCGACCCAGCACTCGGTGAAAGAGATGCTCTCGATCGGCATCCAGCCGGACATTCTGCTGTGCCGCTCGGACCGTGCTGTGCCGCGGGAGATGCGGTCGAAGATCGCGCTGTTCTGCAATGTGGAGGAACGCGCCGTGATCGCTGCCCGCGACGTGGACTCCATCTACGAGGTGCCGCTGAACTTCGCGCAGGAGGGTGTGGACACGCTTTCGCTGCACTACTTGCGGATCGCCGCGAAGAATCCCGATCTCTCCCGCTGGACCGACCTGGTCGAGCGTGCGTATCACCCGAAGGACACGGTTTCGATCGCGGTCGTCGGTAAGTATGTCGAGTACGAGGACAGCTACAAATCGCTCAAAGAGGCGCTGGTGCACGGGGCGCTCGCGCACAACCTGAAGCTCAACGTAACGTGGCTCGAGGCCGAGGGGCTGGAGGCTCCGGACTACCGGGAGCAACTGGCGGGCTTCGACGGCATTCTGGTTCCGGGCGGATTTGGCAAGCGCGGCATCGAGGGCATGCTGAACGCGATTCGTTATGCCCGCGAAGAGCAGGTGCCGTACTTCGGCATCTGCCTGGGGATGCAGACGGCGTGCGTGGAGTTTGCGCGCAACGTGTGCGGGCTGGCCGGGGCGAACTCGGGCGAGTTCGATCCCTCCACGCCGCATCGCATCATCTATAAGTTGCGCGAGTTGACGGGCGTTGAGGAGATGGGCGGCACGATGCGGCTGGGCGCGTGGGCCTGTGTGCTCGAGCCGGGCTCGCTGGCCGAAAAAGCCTATGGCACGAAGGAGATTTCGGAGCGCCATCGGCATCGCTACGAGTTCAACCGGGAGTACGAGGCAGTGCTGACCGGAGCCGGGCTCCAGCTGACCGGCACGACTCCGGACGCGACCTACGTCGAGATTGTCGAGATTCCTGGACATCCGTGGTTCCTTGGCTGCCAGTTCCACCCCGAGTTCAAGTCCAAGCCGCTTGAGCCGCATCCGCTGTTTCGCGACTTCATCGGGGCCAGCTATCGGAAAAAGCTGGGCCATCCCTATGAGTTGATCACCGAGGGAGAGACGCCGCATACAGCTGTGCCCGCGGCCAAGGCTTAGGCCGTAGCCGGACGAAGCAACACCGAACCTGGCACGCGTTTGGCGAGCGCCTTGTCGAAGCTGACGAGGCTGTAGCTGCCAGCTTCGGCGAAAGCTGCCAGGTAGCCGTCTGCCCAGTGCTTGGGCGAGATTTCGTCGCGCGTGGTGGAACGCCGAAAGAGCAGGTCGAGACCAACCGGTTCTTCAACGAGCGTTATAGTGGGATTGCTCAGGAATGTGTCGAAGACGTTCCAAGATGCCGCTTGCGTCATAGCCTCTGGCCCCATTACGCCACGCGTGGTCAGAAGTCGTAGAAGTCCGAGTTGGGTGAACCGGCAAAAGAGAATCGGTCTACTGACTCCAACTTCCCCGGACCATAAGATAGCACTCGTATGATGAGGGTGAATCGGATGCGCCAAGGCAAGCCAGACATTAACGTCAGGGAAAAGGGATGTACTCATACACCCCTTCTGGTCCCAACTTCAACGATCCTGGATTTTTCGACTCGATGGCAGGGAGAATCAACTGTCCTTCCGGGTGGCTTGGTCTTTGCGGTTCAAGGACGGTTTGCACCCCTCTTAGAACCAGCTCCTTCACGGAACGTCCTTCAGAGGCAGCTTTGGTTTTGAGTTCGCGATAGATCGGGTCCGGGATGTCCACGGTGGTTCTCATAAGGCGAAGCTACCATATTTATGGCTGGAGTAATCTGAGCAAACGACTTGCCCGAAGGGTATGCCAGCCCGCATGCTTGCAGCATGACCACGCAATATAACCGCGAGCGCAGCGGCTCCGGCCCCTTCCTGGCATTTCTGCTTGCGTTGCTGCTTGGCGCGGTCGGTCTGGCGTTTTTTCTGCGGCACGCGCGGACGGGGCTGTCGGCGCGGCTGGCCACGCTGATCTCGGGTCGCTCCTCTAGCTTCGACGCCTCGGTTCCGGTCGTGGTCGCGCAGATCCAGCGACTAAGCCGGATGGAGACGGTGGTTTACTCGCTCGACACGGTGGTCGAAGGCGCGCACAGTAGCCCGGTGATCCCGGACATTCTGGCCGGCGACAAGCTTCTGCTGGTGTGCCATGGGGAGTCGATCGCGGGGATCGATCTGGCCAAGCTGAAGCCGGAAGACGTCCGCATCGACCGGAACGACCAGCGCTCCGTGCATGTCAATCTGCCTGCGTCCGAGTTGTTCCTGACGACGCTCGACAATCAGCACACCCGCGTTTACCTGCGCACCACCGGCCTGCTGGTGCCGGCCGACCCGAACCTCGAGAGTCAGACGCGGGTCAAGGCGCAGCAGCAGCTGCAGGCGGCGGCGCTCTCGGATGGAATTTTGGACGCGGCCAGAAGGAATGCGCGGACGACCATTGCGGCTCTTCTGTACGGACTCGGTTTTGAGCACGTGGAGGTCACTTAAGGGAAACTATCCCACAAAAGAGGTATGTTCCCACTGTCATGTGCGTGGGTTATGATCCACACATGATGTTGTCCTTCCTGACAACGCGATGGTTTGGCGATGAGCCGGTGGAGCTTTCCGAGACGTTCTCCGAGGAGGCCGTTGACCTCCTGAACGACGCACTTCCGGAGGTCGAGGAGTCGGCGCTCTTAAAGACGGCGGGATGGATTTCGGCGGGTCTGGGGGCCTTGGCTCTGGGGCTTTTCGTCGGGCGGGAGCTGCGGCAGCGGTACAAGTTTAACCGGCGCACGCCCTATGACTTCTACTCGCACTCCGGTGATGAGGCGGAGATGGAGTTTGGCGTGGGCGTTTAGCTAGCCTGCCTTGCCTGCCTGCGAAGGCAGGCGCTGCTGATTTACCATCGAAACCGATGGACAACTTGAAACCAGCCCTCCTCTTCCCTGGCCAGGGCTCGCAAAGCGTCGGCATGGGCCGCGAGCTTCACGACGTTTTCCCCTCCGCTCGCGCGGTCTTTGAGGAGGCCGATGCGGCGCTCGGCTTTTCGCTTTCGTCTCTCATCTTTGCAGGGCCGGCTGAGACGCTGCAGCAGACCGAGCATACCCAGCCTGCCCTGCTGACGGTTTCGGTCGCGGCCTGGCGGGTGCTGGCCGAGTCTGTGCCGGGGCTGACCCCATGTTTTGCGGCCGGGCACTCGCTGGGGGAGTACGCCGCGCACGTGGCGGCCGGCACGCTAAGCTTCGCCGACGCCGTACGCACGGTGCGCCTGCGCGGTCAGTTTATGCAGGAGGCCGTTCCTGCGGGCGAGGGCAGCATGGCTGCGATCCTCGGTCTGGCTGCCGAGCAGGTCAACGATCTCTGCGCGCAGGCCGCAGACGAGCTTTCGGCGCCCACTGCGGCTGATACTACGCCGACGGAATCGCACGAGGTGCGGGCGCAGGTCGCGCGGGCGATCGTCTCGCCTGCCAATCTCAACTCACCCGAGCAGATTGTTATCTCCGGGTCGAAGGCTGCGGTCGACCGAGCGGTCGAGCTCTGCCGGGCCGCGGGCGCGAAGAAGGTGGTTACCTTGCAGGTGAGCGCGCCGTTTCACTGCGCCCTGATGCAACCGGCGCAGGAGCGGCTTGCCACTACGCTTGAGGCGCTGACGCTCGAGGATCCGGCGTTTCCGGTGGTCTGCAACGTAGATGCGCGTCTGCTGACGCGGCATACGGATGTTCTTGACGCGCTGATTCGCCAGGTGACCGGCCCCGTGCGCTGGGTGGAGTGCGTGGATCTGCTGGTTGCGCAGGGGGCGACGCATCTTATCGAGCTCGGCCCGGGCAAGGTGCTTACTGGACTGACCCGGCAGATTCTGGGGCGCGGCGTTACCTCGCCGGCCAGCCTCAACGTCGAGGACAAAGCATCGCTTGAAAAGACGATCGCGGCCCTTACCGCGAACCAAGGAGCCCAGGCATGAGCGCACCTATGAACCCCGGAGATGTCATCGAAAATTTCACCACCGAAGACCAGGACGGCCACTCCGTCTCACTCTCCGGCTTTGCCGCGACTCCCGTAGTGCTGTTCTTCTATCCGCGCGCCGACACGCCTGGCTGTACGGTGGAGGCGTGCAGCTTCCGGGATGCAATCTCCGAGCTGAAGGACGCGGGCGTGACGGTGCTCGGCATCTCGCGCGATACGGTGAAGGCGCAGAAGAAGTTCGCCGAGAAGTTCCACCTGAAGTACCCGTTGCTTGCCGATCCGGACGAAAAGATTTGCGATGCATTTGGCGTGATCAAGCCGAAGAACATGTACGGCAAGCTGGTCAAGGGAGTCGAGCGCAACACGTATCTGATCGCGCCGGCGGACGCAGAAGGCAAGCAGCGACTGCTGCATCTGTGGACCAAGGTAAAGCCGGAGGGCCATGCCGAAGAGGTGCTCGCCTACGTTCAGGCGAACGTGCGGGCGTAGCGGAGCATGGCCTCGCGGGGACAGATTGCGCGCGTGTTGGCTTGCTCGCTGGCGGCGGCCGGAGCACTGTGCGGGCTGGGCTACTACGGCATCAGTTACCCGGAGTCGCAGTTTTTTGGTCGGACGCTGGTTGCTCCGCCGCGTCCGGATGAGATTGCGGTGACGTTCGATGACGGGCCAAATCCCGTGGCTACGCCTCGCTTGCTGGACGTGCTGGCGCGCCATCAGGTACGGGCGACATTTTTTCTGATCGGCGACTTTGCTCGACAAGAGCCTGGGCTGACGCGCCGGATCGCGGAGGAAGGACATCTTGTCGGCAACCACACGATGCATCATCCCTGGCTTCCGCGGCTGTCGTCGGCGCGCATCCGGGAGGAGATCGCCGGGTGCAACCACGTGCTTGAGGACATCCTGGGTGCGCCGGTGCGCTTTTTTCGGCCGCCTCACGGGGCACGGAGGCCAGCGGTGCTCCAGATCGCTGCAGACCTTGGACTGAGAACGATGATGTGGAATCTGATCGTCGAAGACTGGAAGCCGCAGTCGGCTGAGGCGCTGCTTGCCCGGCTTGAGCGAGGGATCGCGAGCAACCGGCGGCGCGCGGGTGGGACGAACGTGGTTCTTCACGATGGCGGCCAATCGGCATTGGGTGAGCCGCGCCTGCCGACGGTGCGGGCGGTCGAGCTTCTGCTGGAGGCCAGGGTACATGGACGGTCGTTCGTTACTCCGGCGGACTTCATCGCAGCGTCGTCGTCATAAACCGGCCCACGGGAGGTCGCAGATGACCTTTTGAGCGCATCACCGTAGAGCTGGGAAGATAGGTGGCAATGTCCTGCATTCGGGCATGCGGATCACTGTGCGTCGTGTCCTCCGTATTCTTGCCACCTATTCGATAAAGCGAAGCTCGTTAGCAACTTTCCTGATCTCGAAGAGGAAGATTTGACGCGGGCTGTTGCATTCGCGGAAAAGCATTCCGACTACACTGCGTCGTCCTCCCTGGTAGCTAGTCGAGTGCGATTGCTGCTGGACCAGAACTTCGAAATACCATTTTTCGCGTGACAGATTTCGCCTCAAGTATTATCTTCCACACACTATGAGCACCGCAGCCGCTAGTCCGCAGGCCCAGGCCGCGCCCGAGCCGCTCTCCATGGGCGAGGTGTTGCGTGTGCCAGTCATGCGGCGGCTCTGGACCGCGCAGGTCGTGTCTACGTTCGGCGACTTCCTGGCTCTGTTTGCCGTCATCAACTTCCTTACCTTCCACCTCAACGCGCAGCCGCAGCAGGTCACCGGTTTGCAGATTGCCTACCTGCTTCCAATCGCAGTTCTGGGCATACTGGCCGGTGTCTTTGTCGATCGGTGGCCGCTGAAGCCGACCCTGGTCACCTCTGACCTGATCCGTGCCGTACTTTGCCTGCTCCTGCTGCTGGCAGGAACGGTGCTGCACTTTTATCTTGTGCTCGCGGCTATCAGTGTTGTGTCCAGCTTCTTCGGCCCTGCGCAGGGCGTGGCGATCCGGTCGGCGGTGCCGCTGCACGGGCTTCGCTCCGCCAATGCGCTGATGCAGCAGGTGATCTTCGGCATGCGCGTGGTCGGCCCGCCGATCGCCGGGCTGCTTTACGCGCTGCTCGGCGCACGGGTCTGCTATGTGGCGGACTCCATTAGCTTTCTCTGCTCCGGCGTGCTTATAGCCTCGCTCGCGCTCAACAAGCCCTTCACGGAAGCTCTCAGCGGCACGCCTTCGCCGCCCACCCCTGCCCCGCGCAAAGGCCTGGCGTCGATCCTTCCGGACATGCGCGAGGGAATCAACTTTATCGTGCACCACGCGGAGGTGCTGTTCGTCATCCTCGCGCTTGCGGCCGGGATGTTCGTGATCGGCTGCTTCGGCCCGCTGATCGCCATCTATACCCGCGATTCGCTGCACGCCTCGACCGGCATTTACAGCGTTATTTCAGCGATGATTGGAGCCGGCATGCTGGCCGGCGTCAACATCCTCAACAGCGCGGGCAAGAAGCTCAAAAATACGACCCTGGTCTACTCCGGCCTGGGTGGGATCGCTATCGGTCTGTGCCTGCTTGCCGGCGTCCCGCACGTCTGGGCGGCTCTTGTCGCGGACGGAGTCATCGGCCTCGCCGTCGCGGCTATAGTCGTCCCGGCCAACGTACTCATCCAGCAGGAGACTCCGCCCGCGCTGATGGGCCGCGTGGGATCGACCAACATGAGCCTGATCTTCACCGCGCAGATCCTGGGCCTGGTGCTCTCCGGCATCCTGGCGCAGCGGATCGGCGTTCGGAATGTGTTCGCGGTCTGTGCAGTGTTGCTGATCGTGCTGGTGTTCGCAGGCAAGCTCTTTATGGAGCCTCGGACGCGGACGCCGCCTGCGACCGGGCCTCGACCGTTGTGATTTAGGAGATCGGAACAACTCGCCGACTGCCGGCACTGTCTCACCTCTTTGAAAGGAGCAGACATGACCAAGTGGAACGTTCTTGCGCTTTCTGCTTTTGCAGTTGCGGTTGCGGGTGGGCATTCGGTGGCACCTGCGCAGATTTCGGTCAGCATCGGAGCCGAGCCGGGGTGTCCTTACGGATATTTTGACTATGCGCCGTACTCGTGTGCACCCTACGGCTACTATGGCCCGGACTGGTTCAACGGAGGCATCTTCATCGGAGCTGGACCTTGGTTTCATGGAGGTCGCGGCTTCTACGGACACGTGGACAACCGGTATGACCCGCACCATGGCTATGCGGGGCCGATGCCGAATCGTGGCGACCGGGCGTTCAGCCATTTTCAGGGTAACGAGGCGCGCGATGGCCAGGGCCACATTGGTAATGCCGGTCACGAAGCGGGCGGAGAACATAGCGCTGGCTTCCAGGGCGGCGGTCATGCCGGCGGCGGACGTCGCTAACGAACGGCTTACATGCCAAGGGCCTGCTTCGAGCAGGTCCTTCGTTTTGAGCCTACGCTTGGGTCCTCGCCTGCCGCACCATCTCTACCAACGCCTCGCGGGTTGCGGAAGCATCACGGACTTCACGTGGGAAGGCGATTCGGGTGCCCTTCATTCCATCTGCGGTTTTCAGGCGCAAAGAAAAGCCCAGGCGGTCGACTGCGGTCATGGACGCTTCGCTCGCCTCCAGGCCCGAGTGGGTGTGTGCGAGCAGGATCATCGCGTCGACGTGGTCCGCGTTCATATGCGCGAGAATGGCCTGCGCATGCGGAGCGAGCGAATCCGCAGAAGCCGCATCGTAGTCGCTGGCTTCGACCCAGCCCATGACGCCGAAGCCGCCTACGTAGTAGAGGTCGAGGGGCTCAAGCCGGAAGAAGTGGAAGTCGGCAAAGTCGACCCAGTAGCGACTGTTTTCGTGTACGGCCAGGTAGGTCTCTCGTGCGGAAGCCAGATCGTTCTCGGGCACCGGGCTTGCGTTGCCGACCAGCGTGGCGCGCGCCGCTCCGAGCGGGTCTCCGTCTTCGCCGGCCTGCGTGACGAAGAGGCTGGCGCGTGAATCTGCCTTTAGATTCTGAGTGTGCATGGCCATATTGCTGATCAGAAACAACGGCCGGCCATGGGCATCGAGCGCGTACGGCATCAGCGAGCCGAACGGGAAGCCGACGTGCTTGCGAGACAAGGTGCACAGCGTGGCGACGGTGGCTCTAGAAAACAGCGTGCGTACGCGCTCGGCGTGGCTCGGCTCCGGCACCTGCGGCAGCGCGGGACCCGTGTAAGCGTGCTGGCGTGGAGCTGCAACGGAATCGGACGGCATGGGAGACCTCGGGCTGAGCTGATTCTAGTCTGCGCGCGTTCTTCCCCGTTGGTGGGATTGCGTTAGCGGCTTTGCCGGCTGAAGGTAAGCGAAGAGGAGAATTCAGATGCAAGCGCAGCTGAGCGGGTCAAACTCGCCGCGAGCTCCCGGCCGGCTGGCTGGCTGGCGGATCTCGCTACAGCGCGCCTGCGTGATGGATCTCGGAACCCTGGCGCGGAGGTTTGGGCATACCCGTACGCAGCCGGCGCATTTGCACCTGGGCGAACGCGGCGAGCTCGAAGCGCTCTTCTTTCTGCGCAGGCAGGGGTACATTGTGACTGCCCGGCGCTGGCGCGCTCCCGAGCGCAACGGCGACCTGGACCTGGTGGCATGGGAGGGCGATACCTTGTGCTTCATCGAGGTCAAGACCCGCTCGCAGCGCGACCAGACCCCGGCAGCGCTGGCCATCGACCAGGCCAAACGACGCATGTTGAGCAGCATGGCGCGGGAGTATCTGCGGACGCTGCCCCGGCCATCGCGGCTGGCTGAGGCTGAGCACGTACTGACCCGCTTCGACTTTGTGTCGGTGTACCTGCTTCCAAGTGGAACGGAGTGCGAACTGCTGCGCGATGCCTTCGATTGGCGAAAAGACCAAAGCTCCCGGTATGGTGTCTAAGTATGTGAGGACGCCCCGATGACCCTGCTCAACGCCCCGGCCTACGACGAACGCAAGGAACGCCTCAAAAAAGCTTCGCTGATCGGTGCCGGGATCACGTTTGCCCTGCTGGTAGTGCTGACGCTGGCCGGCTACATCGCCGGCCACGGATGGCTGTTCTCGAACCTGCCGGCGGAACATCGGGTGAGCACCTTTTTTGCGGCGTTGCAAGCCAAGGATTATTCAAAAGCGTTCGCGATCTACAACAACGATCCGGACTGGCAGCAACATCCGGACAAGTACAAGGACTATCCCGAGGCTTCGTTTCAGGAAGACTGGTCGCGTCACGACCCCATTGAAGGCCCCGTGAACACCTACCATGTGGACATTTCGCGGACCGACGGCGAGGGCACGTTTGGTACTGGAATCATTGTGGCCGTGACGGTGAACGAGAAGAAGCGCGTCTTTATGTATTACCTGCGCAAGAGCGGCGCACTGACCTGGCCTGCGTTCCACGAGCTTGAGTATTAGTACTGCTAGGATGGCATTCTCGGAGGTAGGTTATATGTCCACTCTGGTGGCGCCCCTCACTGCGCCCCTCGCATCGTCTCAGCCTCGCGAACTCTCGCACTGGGTTGGCGGCCAGGCTCGACCGGGAACTTCGGGCAGGTTCGGCGATGTGTTTCATCCGGCCAGTGGACAGGTGCAGGCGCGGGTGCCGCTGGCGAGCGAGGCGGAGGTCGAGGCTGCCGTGGCTGCCGCGTCCGCAGCGTTTCCGGCCTGGGCCGCGCAGCCTCCGCTGCGGCGCGCGCGTGTGCTGTTCCGCTTCCGGGAGATCTTCGAGCAACGACTGGACGAGGTCGCCGCGCTGATTACGCGCGAGCACGGCAAGGTCAATAGCGATGCTCGCGGCGAGGCTACCCGCGGTCTCGAGGTGGTCGAGTTTGCCACCGGCATTCCGCAGCTGCTCAAAGGTGAGTACACCGAGCAGGTTGGGCCGGGCATCGACAGCTGGAGCCTGCGGCAGCCACTTGGGGTGGTCGCCGGCATCACGCCCTTTAACTTCCCGGCGATGGTGCCGATGTGGATGTTTCCCGTCGCGCTGGCGTGCGGCAATACCTTTGTGCTGAAGCCAAGCGAGCGCGATCCGAGCGCGTCGCTGTTGATGGCGGAGATGCTGCAACAGGCCGGGCTGCCGGATGGCGTCTTCAACGTGGTGCACGGAGATAAGTCCGCCGTGGATGCGCTGCTCCAGCATCGCGCGATACAGGCCATCAGCTTCGTCGGCTCAACGCCCATTGCGGAGTACGTCTACCGCGAGGGCACCAGGGCCGGCAAGCGCGTACAGGCTCTGGGCGGCGCGAAGAACCACATGATCGTGATGCCGGATGCGAACCTCGACCAGGCGGCGGACGCGCTGGTGGGCGCAGCGTACGGCTCGGCGGGCGAGCGCTGCATGGCGATCTCGGTCGCGGTGACAGTGGGCAGTGAGACGGCCAATGCGCTGAGGGAGAAGCTGGCAGATCGGATTGCGAAGCTGAAGGTAGGGGACGGCGCGGACGATCTTCCCGGAAGCGCGGTCGACCTGGGGCCGCTGGTGACGCGGGCGCACCTCGATAAGGTGTCGGGGTACCTCGAAACTGGCGTAAGCGAAGGTGCGGAGCTGGCCGTCGACGGGCGAAATGCGGCGCTGCCGGCCGGCGACGGCTTCTTTCTAGGCGCTTGCCTCTTCGATCACGTGAAGCCGGAGATGCGGATCTACCGCGAGGAGATCTTCGGGCCTGTGCTGGGCATTGTGCGTACCAACAACTTTGAGTCCGCCCTGCAGCTGGTGAACGAACACGAGTTCGGTAACGGCACCAGCATCTTCACCCGCGATGGCGACACCGCGCGGGATTTCGCGCATCGGGTGCAGGCGGGCATGGTTGGGGTGAACGTGCCCATTCCGGTGCCCATGGCGTTTCACAGCTTCGGCGGATGGAAGCGCTCGCTGTTCGGCGATCACGCGGTGCATGGGCCGGAGGGCGTTCGCTTCTACACGCGGATCAAGACGGTAACGAGCCGCTGGCCGGCGGGCATCCGGACCGGGGTTGATACCAGCATGCCCACGCTGGGTTGACCTATACAAAATACCTATTGGCGGTATAACCTCTTACCAGTTTAGAGAGCTCTTCGAGAGCCCCCGTCGAATGGTTGTCGTCGACTTACTCCTGGATCTGACTGCACGGTTGTCAATTCGAGTAAGAGGACACCAACATGAACGCGATCTCGTACGGCCTCCCCGCATCTCTTCTTCTTTTTTCCTTATGTGTTCCGGTTCAGGCGCAGAAGGGCACCTGTCAGGGCATGTCCCTGGGCAAGAACGTGAGCCTGAACGGCTTTGTGCCATTTCCGGCCACCGACCCGTGGCGGCAAGACATCACCAACGCTACGGTGGATGGGAACTCGGACGCGATTCTCGCGACCATTGGCACGACGCTGAAGCTCCATCCGAACTTCGCCTCGGACATCGAGAGCGGATCGTATGTAGGCATTCCGTACCAGGTGGTGAGCGGGCAGGCGCTGGTGCCGGTGACCTACGACGCGTACGGCGATCAAAGCGATTCGGGGCCGATGCCGATTCCGGCAGACGCGTTGATTGAAGGCTATCCGCATCCGGCAGGAAGCGACCGTCATGTACTGGTGCTCGACCGCGACAACTGTTTCCTCTACGAGCTGTTCAGCACGTTCATCAATAGAGAGACGGGCAAGGTCAAGGCGGCGTCGGGCGCGATCTTCGACCTGAACGCGAACAGCGCGAGGCCGTATCTCTGGACGTCGTCGGACGCGGCCGGGCTGCCGGTATTTCCCGGGCTGGCGCGCTATGACGAGGTGAAGACGGGCGCGATCCACCATGCGCTGCGGTTTACGCTGCCGCAGACGGTGGCGGCGATCGTGCCTCCGGCCAAGCACTATGCGGCCAACTCGTCCGAGGAATATGGGCCGCCGATGGGCATGCGGCTGCGGCTGCGGGCGAACTTCGACATCTCCGGCTTTACGCCGCAGGCCAAGATCATTCTGCAGGCGCTGAAGACGTACGGGATGATCCTGGCCGACAACGGTGGCGGCGCGATGTTTGTGACGGGCGCTCCGGATCATCATTGGGACAACGACGATCTGCATGGCCTGACCGGGGTGACGGCGGCGGACTTTGAGGTGCTTGAGGAGCAGCCGCTTTATACGGAGTCGACGGTTCCGACCGGTCCCGCGCCGAAGATCGAGAGCTTTACGGCGGCGACGACGTTGGCGGGCACGCAGCTGAGCTGGACGTCCACCGGGGCGTCGTACTTCATCATCTCGCCGACCGTGGGGGCGGTGCGGGGAAACACAGTGACGATCCCAACGCCGGCGGTGACGACGACCTACACCCTCTATGCCACCAACGAGTACGGGCGCACAAAGAAGGCCGTGGAGGTCACGATTCCGTAGCGCGTGCGGAAGTGGTTCGATGGATGTGGGGTGCGAAGCTACGACTTCGCGCCCCAATCCGTTCCGAAGCATCAAGGAAGCTTGGCCTAGGCGAGAGTCAGTGAGGGAGGCAAAGCGTCCGGCGTGGTGCCCAGCGTGAGGTTGGGTTGCGGTCCCATCCTGATGCTGAGTTTGCCGCCGTTCGCGATCTCGCGATGATTGAACCAGGTTCTGCTCTGGGGCTTTCCGTTCAGCGCAAAAGATTCGATGTAGGCATGCGAGGGATCCTTGCGATCCACGTCTATCTCCAGCGTCTTGCCGGGCCCGAGCTGCACGGCCGCATGCTCAAACAGCGGCGACCCAAGAATATAGTTGCCACTCACGGCATCGACCGGGTAGAAGCCCAGCGCGCTCAGGACGTACCAGGCCGACAGCTGGCCGACATCCTCGTTGCCCTGCAAGCCGTCTGGCTTATCGAAGTACATCGTCTCCATGAGGCTGCGCGCGCGGGCCTGCGTCTTGTAGGGCTGCCCGGCATAGACATAGAGATAGGCGATATGGTGCGAGGGCTCGTTGCCGTGGGCATACTGCCCGATCAGGCCGGCGATGTCGGGAGGCGCGTTCGCGGGCAGAGTGGGCGCGGTGGTGAACAGCTCGTCCAGCTTGCTTAGGAAGAGCGTTGGTCCACCAAAGAGTGCGATGAGGCCGGCGGGGTCATGCTGGACCGCGAAGGTCGTCTGCCAGGCGTTCGACTCGGTATAGTCGCGCCACTTGGTGGAGTGGCCGAGATCGATGGGATTGAAGGGCGTGGTGAACGAACCGTCTTTCAGCTTGGGCCGCATGAACTGCACGGAAGGATCGAAGTAGTTCCGGTAGCAGGTCGAGCGCTCCCGGAGGAAGGCAGCATCGTCCTTTTTGCCCAGCCTGGTAGCGACGTGCGCGATTGCCCAGTCGGCATAGCAGTATTCAAAGGTCTTCGAGACCGATTCTTCTTCAAGGTCTGCGGGGATGAAGTGCATCGTGCGGTAGAAGTTCATGCCGCGGTAGTTGTCCACCATGGCGCGCTTCATCATGGCCGCGTAGGCCGCATCGATATCGATGCCGGGGAAGCCCTTGTTCACCGCCTCGGCGATGACGGAAGCGGAGTGGTAGCCGGTCATGGTGCCAGTCTCGGTACCCTGCAGCGGCCAAACGGGCATGCCTTCCGGGCTCTCTACGGCCATGCGGATGAGGGTATTGGCGAAATCGGGTACGCGTTCGGCCTCAATCAGCGTGTAGCCCGGATGCGCGGCGCGGTAGGTGTCCCACAGGGAGAACGTGGTGTAGTTGTGCTTCCCCGGGGGCAGCGTGTGCACGGCCTTATCCATTCCCCGGTAGCGTCCATCGGTATCGTCAAACAGCGTGGGCCCTAACGACATGTGATAAAGCGCCGTGTAGAAGATGCGCTTGTGCACCTCGTTGTCCGTGCGCACGTCGATCTTGCCGATCTGCGCTACCCACCTCTCGCGTGCCTCGCGGCGTACGCGGTCGAAGTCCCAGTGCGGGATTTCTGCCTGCAGGTTGCGCGCCGCTCCCTCCGCGCTCACGGCCGAGATACCTGTCTTCACCAGGATCGTCTCGCGCGCGTGGGTGGAAAAGTGCAGCACACACTTCAGGTTTTCGCCGGTGGCCGCCGCGGATGGCGCGACCTCCGCATCATCCTTATAGAAGACAATCCGGTCGGGCGTTTTGGAAACCTGCAGCGTGAAGTACACCTGGCGGTTGTTGCCCCACGCCCGGGTGGTGCGTCCGCCGGCCAGGGTGCCGGGTGCGGACTGCGTCAGCTCCGCGGAGATGACATTTGGCTTGCCCCCACCCTCATACCCGTGGCGGAGATCCAGCACAAGGTAGGCCTCTCCACTTTCAGGAAACGTGTAGCGATGCATGCCGGCACGCTCGGTGGCGGTCAACTCGGCATGGACCTTCGGGTCTGCAAGATACACCGAGTAAAAGCCGGGGGTCGCGATCTCATCGGCGTGGCTGAAGCGGGAACGGTAGCCCGACTCCGGGTTCTCGCGCGTGCCGGGAACGATTTTCACGGCGCCGACTCCCGGCATCACGAGGAAGTCCAGCAGGTCGCCGCACCCGGTACCGCTGAGGTGGGTGTGACTGAAGCCCATGATGGAGGTGTCGTCGGAGTGGTACCCGGAGCACCCGTCCCATCCGTTGTTGTACGTGTCGGGGCTGAGCTGCACGGCGCCGAAGGGGACGCTGGCACCCGGAAAGCAGTGGCCGTGGCCGCCGGTACCGATCCGCGGATCGACCCAGCGCAGGTTGTCGTGCGAACGCTCGAGCGGGCTTGCGCCGGCCGCGCATGGCAGGAGGCCGGCGGCCGCGGCTGCAACGCCCAACTGCAAAAACTCGCGACGGTTTGGGCCCGACCAGCCGGAGCCTGTCGGGTTGCCATTGTTCGCGTTGCAAAGAGTCTTCGTGTTCGCTGCCCCAGCCTGAAGCTTCATTCGGCTAATTTTACAAAATCTGTGCAGTCTCTACTCGAACGTTTGCATGCGGCTCGTGATTCTGCAGTTTTGGTGCAAATGTGAGGAAGGAGAGTCTGCGAGAGTTCGTCAAAGACGGCTCGCGGCATCAACCTTGTCGACTCCCGCCGCGTGCACGCCACAGCGCGCCCAGGATGGGATCGACCACGCCCTCCTGCGCTTGTATAGCGGGGAACTCTACCCTAACCGCGTCCAGCAGCGCCGTGCGTACCAGCGGCACCTTCTCCATGATTGTGCCCGCGAAGGCGATGCGCGCAGCCTGATGCGCGGCCGGATCTCCCGCGCTCGCCTTGGCAGGCGGGATCAACCGCCGGAGCAGCAGCCGCACCAGATAACCAAGGTCCTCGCCTTCACGCCGCAGCACCTCGGACGCTACCGCATCGCCCTCGACAGCCAGCCGGTGGACGACGGGAGCCAGCCGCGAAAAGTCCGGCGCCGGGACGCTGTTGGCAAATGCAATCAACTCTTCTTCGCCAGGCAAGCTCCACAGCGATACCGCTTGCCCGAGAAGATTGGTTGGCCGGTCTTCATCCTTGGCCATAAACCCGGCGCGCAGCCCCTGCCAGCCGATACGCTGCGCCGATCCCTGGTCCGACAGCAGGGGGCCGTAGCCTCCTGAGCCGAGCAGCGCGCCATCCACATTGCGCGCTGCTATGTTCGAGCCAGTTCCCGCCAGCACCAGAACGCCGGGGCCGCCATGAAACGCGGCGTCCAGGGCGATCTCCACATCGCCGATCAGGATCAGCTCGCACGCCAGCCGCTGCCCGAACGCCTGCCGGAGCCAGTCCGTGACCAGCGCGACGGTGTTGCCGGCGGTGCCGATACATGTCCGCGAAACCTGACGGAGCGCCACTCCGGCCTGATCCGTGAGCTGGCCCAGGGCCTCGTCGAGGTTGGAGCCCGTGGTGGCCGCGTCCGCACGCATTCGCTTGATGGTTCCGCCACGAACCCGCGCCAGCGTATGCGTCTCGTCCGCGAGCAGGTAATCGGTCTTGGTGCCGCCGGCATCCACTGCCAAAAAGTACGCCATAGGGTTAGCCCTCTCACGCGTGCCTTGCGGGCAGGCTTACTTCCGATCAGTACGACTTTACGTCATGTGGATGAGAGATCGGGTATTTCGATCATTTTTTGATCGCGATTCTGATTGTAGTGGACATTTCGAGCGTGAACTCTGCACATTGAAGGAAGTGGCTTGCCTGAGGGTGTGCCGGTTGAATTACCGCGCGAGGATTGGCCAGTCCGAATGAATGCTGAGACGATGAGGAGTTCATGAGAAAGTTTGCTGCCCTGGCCCTGCTTTCGGCTGGAATCGTAAGCCTGCCCACACACGCGCAACGCAGCACCTTCGCGGCCGCGGCGCCTCCGCAGGTTCTGTTCTGGATGAGCAACGGCCTCACATCGGTGAGTTCGTTTCTGGCGCACAAGGACAAGATCGGAATCATTTCGCCTACCTGGTACAGCATCGACGCCCAGGGTCTGGTCGCCGGCGAGCCTCAGCCGGTGGTGTTGAAAGCCGCCAAGGCCGCGCACGTAACCATTACGCCGCTGTTTGCCCTGTTCGGTCCGGACAAGGTGCACATGCTCGTCACGGACGGGAAGGCGCAGGACGAGATGAACCGCGGCCTGATCCGGGAGTGCAAGGAAAACGGCTACGACGGCGTCAACCTTGACCTTGAAAACGTGCTCTGGACCGACCGCGACGCACTGTCGGCGATGGTGAAGAAGACCGCCGACGCCCTGCACGCGGAGCACCTGCAGGTCTCGATCGACGTGGTGCCTGGCGCTCCGGGCCACGCCGGGGAGACCCGCTTCGGCCGATGGATCTTTGAGCAATGGCGCGGCGCTTACGATCTAGAGGCGCTGGGGCGATCGGTCGATCTGCTCTGCCTGATGACCTATGACCAGAGCACCCATTGGACGACGCCAGGGCCTGTCGGCGGCTGGGTCTGGACGAAGCAGAATCTTGATTACGCGCTGAAGGTGGTTCCGCCTGGCAAGCTTTCCCTCGGCATCGCTGCCTATGGGTATCGCTGGTATACGGGCGACCCCGGCCTGGACAAGAAGGAACAGACGCCGAACGTTACGGCCGACTACATCTCCGCGGAGACCGCGTTCTCGCTCCGCGACACCTACGGCGGCAAGCAGCAGTGGGATGAGTCGGACCACACACCCTGGTTCTTTATCTACCGTGACGACATGCGGGAATGGGTCTTCTACACGGACACTCGCGCCTTCATGGATCGCTACACCCTGGCCAGGACGGACCGGCTGGAAGGCGTCTGCTCCTGGATCCTGGGCGAGGAAGACCCAGGCATCTGGACTTCCCTGCCAAATGCCCGTTAGGTTTGCCGCTTCCTTCTTCTGTCCCTGTATTGGCGGCTGTCGCCAGATGTTGACTGACCCAAATCGTCACACCGGCGATCTTTCCTGCTCATTCTGTGCATTTTCTCTCGACGAAACGATCATTGCCGGATTAGTCTAAGGCCACACGGGATAGATAGTCGGGCTTGGGGCTCGTTCTTACGGACGGTCGTCGACATACCCCGTTGGTCAGGCGTGAAGCGAGGACACATGAGAACAAGCTTGTTGGGTGTGTTGACTGGATCTTTGGTTGCGATGGGGATGGGTGCTGCGTGCGTCTCGGCACAGACCGTCACGGGTGCCGTTACGGGGAACATCACGGACCCGAGCGGTGCGGTGATTCCGGGCGCAAAGGTGACCGCGCATAACCTGGACACGGGCGTTGATTCGACCGCCACCGCCGATGCTGCCGGTCTCTACCGGATCGCATTTCTGCCCATCGGACGCTACCAGGTCACGGTCGATGCCGCCGGCTTCGTGCAGGAGACGGTTCCTCCTTTCCAACTGGAAGCGCTGCAAACGCCAACCTTCAACCTGAAGCTGAGGCCCGGCGGCGGCGCGGAGACCGTGACTGTCTCGGACGCGGCACCGATCCTCGATACGGCGGACGCCACCCTGAGCGGCACGTTTACCGCAAATACGATTCAGAACTTCCCGCTGAACGGCCTCGACTTCTCCGCGCTTACGCTCTACGTCCCTGGCTCGGTAAGCACGGTCGGTACCTCCGGCACGACCAGCATCGAGCGCAGCAACTCCTACACCGACAGCGTCAACCTCAACGGCAACCGTGCGCAGGCGAACAATTACACGCTCGACGGCATCGACCTGAACGAAACGTTCAACAATGTGATCGCTTACAGCCCGGCGCCGGAGTCGCTGCAGGAGGTCAAGGTGCTGACGGCGAACTCGCCGGCGGACTACGGCAACGTCAACGGCGGCGGCGTGGTCAGCGTGCTCAAGAGCGGCACAAATCACTTTCACGGCTCAGCCTACGGATACCTTCAGGATTACAAGCTCAACGCCAACTCCTGGACCAACAAGCACGCCAATCCCATCATCCCCACCAATCCTTTCTCTCAGAATCAGTTTGGTGGCACTATCGGCGGCCCGATCAAGAGGGACAAGCTGTTCTTCTTCGCGGATTACCTGGGCTCGCGCTTTCACACCGGCGGCATCAGCCAGGCCAGCGTCTTGACGCAGGCAATGCGGAACGGCGATTTCTCTGCGCTTCTTGGTGCTTCGAATCCCATCCAGCTTTATGACTCGCAGAACAACTTCGCGCCGTACGTAGGCAATGTGGGCGTGCCGATCGTGAACCCAGTGGCGAAGTTCCTCTTCGCGAATCCAGCGCTCTATCCCTTGCCCAATTCCACGCCGTCGGATGGCATCATCAGCAATAACCTCCGCGGCCCGCAACGTAACTTCGCGGCCAACAACCAGGGCGATGTAAAGATCGAGTTCGATCCGCGCAATGCCGACAAGATCACCGGCTTCTTCTCTGATTCAACGGCGTACGATGGACGGTCCTCGGTGCTGGCCATTACCTTTCCCAATGGCAGCACATACCCCTCGAAGGTCGCCGGTGCGAACTGGGTGCACATTTTTTCGCCCACCATCGTCAATTCTGCCCGCATCGGCTTCACCCGCGTCGCCTGGCGGCAGGGTCTTCCTATTGACGGAACCGGCCGCTTCGGCAATAACGGCGACGCAGTAGTCGGAATCACCTTTGCCAATCAGGCTTACCAGGGCTTTACTGCGCAGAACATCAGCGGCGGCGCCAGTTCTGTCGGCAACCAGGCCGGCAACAACGGCAGCCTTACGGACAACACCTTCAGCTACGTCGACGACCTGACAGTTCAGCGTGGCAAAAGCACCTTCCGCGTCGGTGTCCAGGCGCTTCGCTACCAGACGAATTACCCCACCAGCAACAACTCCGGCTATCTCGGCAACCTGAACTACACGGGTGCGTTTACCAGCAACTCCGCTGCGCCTAGCGGCGGAGGCGGCTATGGCGCGGCGGACTTCCTGCTTGATCGTGTCAGCTCCGCGACAGCGACCCTGGGCAGCGCTAACGTCGGAAATCGGCAATGGCGGGCTGCTGGTTACATCAACGATGACTACAAGGCGTCGTCGAAGCTCACCTTGAACGTCGGGGTGCGCTTTGAATATGACCAACCCTGGACGGAGCAGAACAACAAAACCGGCAACATCAACATCGCGACGGGACAGGTGATCTATGCCGATCACCTGCCGGTCGGAGCGCCCATCGGCTCCGGGCTCTGCAGCAATCGCGCCTGCTACGACAGCAACTTCCGCCAGATCATGCCACGCTTAGGCTTTGCCTATCAGGCCAACAGCCGTCTAGTCGTGCGGGGCGGTTACGGCGCCACCAGCTTCTATGAAGGCAACTCTTCTAACCAAAGGCTGACCTCCATCACGCCTTTCATTCAGGCGGCTAGCGCGTCGGTAGATACGCCGAGTCCCGGTAACCCGAGCACGCCACGCACAGCGGAACAGGGTTTCACCGGAGGAACGCTCACCAACGACGGAACCTTCAACGTATACCCGCAAAACATTCAGCCCGCCTATGTGCAGGAGTTCAATCTCACGACCGAGTATGCGCTCAACCGCAGCTTGTCCCTGCAGGTCGGCTATCTCGGCGAACAAGGGCAGCACATCGAGGATTACGGCAACCTCAATCAGTATCTGGTCAACGGCAATCCTGCGTCGGCCCGCTACTACAACAATCAGTATCTGGGCGTGAACGCTGTCGATCCTTCGATCAGCATCGGCTCCGGACCTCTGCTCATCACGGAATCCCGGGCCGCCTCCAACTTCCAGGCGCTTGAGGCTGTACTCCGCCAGCACGTCAATCATGGCCTGGAGTTCACGCTGAACTACACCTACGGCAAAGCACTCACCAACAGCACGGGAAACTACCCAGTGAACACCTCCGGCGCAACCGGGGAAGGGCAGGGCGCCTTCCAGAACTATTACGACAGCCGCGCGGACTGGGGTCCCGCGCCCTATGACGTTCGGCACAACTTCAGCGGAACCGGAGTCTACGCGCTGCCGGTCGGTCGTGGGCAGAGCTTCCTTTCAGGCGCGAATCGATTCGTCGATGAGCTCGTGGGTGGGTGGAAGGCCTCTGTCGCCGCCGTCGCCTACAGCGGCTTTGCGGAGACCATCACAGGGCCCGGAAATAACTCGAACAGCTTTGGCAATTCGCGGCCCAACCAGTATCGTCCGCTGAAGATCGTCAATCGCAGCATCAATCATTGGTATGGCACCGATCCCTCGGCCACCCCGTGCTTGACTGCCGGCGTCGATAACGGCCTGTGCGCCTTCGGTACTCCTGCGGCGAACACCTTTGGCGACGCCCGCAATGGCAACACCCGCGGGCCGCGCTACTTGAACGTCGATATGTCCGCCTTCAAGGACTTTCACACCTTCCGCGAGCAGACCGTGGGCTTCCGCTTTGACGCCTTCAATGCCTTCAACATCGTGAGCTACGGAAATCCCGACACCGGTATTACCGACACCAACTTCGGCAACATCTCTAACCAGGGCGCCGCCAACGGCATCGGGCAGGCTGTGCGCTCCACAGAGCGGCGTCTGCAGTTCTCGGCGAACTACCGCTTCTAAGGCACTCTGGAAAACCTCGGTAAGGCGTGATCGCGCGGCTCTGAAGCGCGCGTCGATCCCTCGACGAGGACGGGCATGTGTTCCCATCCTCCAGTACAGGAAATGTATGGCAGCGGCAGTTCTTGAGATCTGCGTGGACTCGCTTGAGTCCGCGCTGGCAGCACAAACCGGAGGGGCACAGCGCATCGAGCTCTGCGCTGCGCTGGCCGAGGGCGGCCTGACTCCCAGCCTTGGCCTCCTGCGCGCCATTCGTGCGCGCGTCTCGATCGGTGTCAACGTAATAATCCGTCCACGTAGCGGAGACTTCCTCTATTCCTCGGACGAAGTCGCCATCATGCGTACCGACATCGAGCTTGCGGCGGAGGCGGGTGCAGACGGTGTCGTGTTTGGCCTGCTCACAGAACACGGCGATGTGGATGCCGAGCGGACCCGCGAACTGGTTCGCCTGGCCCACCCCATGGAGGTCACCTTTCATCGTGCGCTTGACATGACGCGTGATCCCCTGGCCGCGCTCGAAGACATCATCCATGCGGGCGCGCATCGCGTGCTTACCTCGGGTGCTGAGCCCACGGCGCTACTCGGGTGCAAGCGCATTCAAGAGCTGGTGCGGGCGGGTGGCGACCGTATCAAGGTGATGGCCGGCGGCGGCGTCCGTCCCGGCAACGTGCAGCAGATAGCTCGCGAGAGCGGCGTGTGTGAGTTCCACGCGGCGCTTCGGCATGCCGTGCCCAGCCGGGTTCAGCATCAGGTGCGCACCGTGCATTTAGGCGATGCGGGCGCGGATGAGTACGTGCGCTACATCGTCCGCTCCGAGGATGTTCGCTCCTTGAGGGAGGCTGTGCTTGCGTGTGGCGAACCCGTCAGCCTATTGTGCTGAGGCAGCCGAACGAATTGTATCGGCAGCACAGACTGGCGGCTTCCGTACAATGAGTTGACCATCCTGGTCGATCTCTTCACCGAGGGGCAGGCATGTCCTCCAAGACCGAGAAACGCGCAAAAGAGATCCTGAGACTCTTGCTTAAGAACGGCAAGACCTCGGTCGAAGACCTGACCGATTTGTTTGCCACCTCCCCCGCCAGCATTCGCCGCGACCTGGTTCGACTCGAGGAGCGCGGCCTGGTTCATCGGACGCACGGCGGCGTGATGCTGGCGGGGCAGATCTATGAGCCGTTCCGCTTTGATGCCTCGTTCAACGTGCGCGAGGAGCGCTTCGCCCGAGAAAAGCAACGGATCGCGCTGGCCGCGGCGGACCTGGTGCAAGAGAATGACACAGTCGGCATCACCGCAGGAACCACAACGACGCAGGTGGCACGTAGCTTGCGCCTGCGGTCCGGTATTCGTATCGTCACCAACGCGGTCAACATCGGTGTGGAGTTGAGTTCAGGGAACGGACCAGACACTACCCTGCTGGGCGGCTGCATGCGTTGGCCGGGAGCCTTTTCGCTGATCGGCCCGGCGGCGCTGGAGTCGCTGCATCTCGTCGTGATGGACAAGGTCTTCCTTAGCGTCTGTGGCATCGACCCGGAGCATGGCGCAACGACCATTCAGCCGGAGGAAGCGGCTGTCTTCCGAACCATGAGCCGACGCGCGAAGCAGGTTATCGTTGTCGCGGACTCGAGCAAAGTCAGCATGGTCAGTCCGGCCGTGATCTGCGCGGTCGCGGACATCGATATTCTCGTTACCGACGACGGCATCTCCCCCGAAACGGCCCAGGCTTTTCAGCACGCAGACATACGGGTGGTGATCGCACGCTGAGGCGCTCCTGCCGGAGCAGGAATGCTGAAGAGATTATGACTGTGCGCCAGTTGAAGCAGCGGCTCGCGCCGCCTCGCTGTACGCCGGAACATTCCAATAAAAAGGACGGAACTCGATGATGCGGTCTTCACGCACGGTGACTACTTGCACCATCGGGAAACGCATCTCTTGCTGCGAGTATCTTCCTCTCGTCACTAGCGTGCACACCACGACAACCGTGTCGCCGTCCTCAAAGAAGCGGGCATCCTGCACATCAACCTGATCGAAGATTGCTGCCATCTTCTCGGCCCAGATCCGGTATTCGGAAGGCCCAACGTACTCTCCCCCAAATGGAAGGTCAGGTGATTGGTAAAGCCGAACATCATCAGCAAGGGTTGCCGCCATCACTTCAAAGGTCGCCTTTCCCTGCATAATCAGACGTTCCGCGGCATAAAAGCGCTCTAACACTTGCTTCGGTGAAGACATTTGAAAGGTCTCCTTGGAGAGATGGTCGAGGACCGGACTATCGCATCGGGGTACAGCCATAAGTAGGTGTCTTTGTGTTCGCCTGCTGTTAGTTAGCTCTGTAGATATTAGTGGACTGCGTGGTCTAGTATAGCAAGAGATTCGAAGAGTATCCAAGGAGAACACCATGCAGTTGGAAAATAAGCGTGCTCTTGTGACTGGCGGAAGTCGTGGGATCGGTCGCGCTATCGTGCAAGCACTTGCCAAAGAAGGTGCAGACGTAGCGTTTACCTTTGAACGTTCTAGCGAGCGGGCCAGAGAGGTGGAAGCTTCCGTCGCTTTGCTCGGGCGTAAATGCATTGCACTTCAGGCAGACAGCGCAAGCGCGCCTGCCGTGCAGTCGTCGGTTCAACGTACTGCGGAAGCGCTCGGTGGCCTGGACATACTTATCAATAACGCCGGAATCTATCGTGGCGGTGCGATCGAAGATCTCAGGATCGAGGACCTGGATGCACTGCTCGCAGTGAATGTCCGATCCGTTGTGCTTGCCATCCAGGAAGCATTCAAGTTCCTTCCCGACGGTGGACGGATCGTGAACATTGGGAGCTGCCTGGCCGATAGAGTTGCGTGGCCGGGATCAGCAGCTTATGCCATGACCAAGTCCGCTCTCAACGGGTTGACTCGAGGGCTCGCACGAGACTTCGGACCGCGCGGCATTACCGTCAACACAGTTCATCCGGGACCGACTATGACGGACATGACCTCTGAGGAGGGTGAATTTTCTACGATGATGCGCGAGCATGTCGCACTCAAAACGTTCTCCACTGCGGAGCAGATTGGCGCCGCCGTCGTTTACCTGGTTAGCCCCAATGCAAAGAATCTGACAGGCACAAGCCTCGTTCTGGATGGCGGTCTCAACGCCTAACGTGCGTGTTTCGAAGCTTGTCTCTCGTTGGCTAGAGACCTAGAAGTCCGTCCCACGCACTCATCGCACAATCCGCGATAGCATGTAGAGCCTTTGGAGCAAAAGCATCTCTTGCTTGTATCGACAATCCGTGCAGCGTGGTCGCGTAAAAACCTGCAACCGCCTTCACGGGTGCCGACGGGGGAACGTCGCCTGCACGGATGCCCCGGCGCATGCGCTTTTCGATCAATTCGAAATTATGCAGGCGGAGACTTTTCAAGCGATCGGTTATAGCCTGAGTCTCGGCAGAGCAGTACCCTGCGCCCAGCACAAGGAGACAACCTGCTGTGCCGGATGGCTGGACCGCAAAGTTCCCTATTGCGTCGCGAAGCATTTTCTCCACGGCTGCTTTCGCAGTAGTCTCGCCGGAGAGCGCACGGGCAGTACTACCACCGTCTCCTTCGAGGTAAAGCGAAACTGCTTCCTCAAACAGTGTTTGCTTATTACCGTAGGCCGCGTACAGGCTTGCCTGGGTAACGCCAAGCGCTTCGCGCAGGTCCGCCATTGAGACAGCCGCGTAGCCGCAACTGCGGAACAGTTCCGCGGCCGTGCGCAGACCAACAAGGCGATCGAACTCACGCGGCCGCCCCGGACCTCTTTTCTCGACAGCCCCCAACGGAGCCCCGACTTTAGTTCTCATAGGCCTATTCCTGTGGTTTAGGATGCAAGAAACAAGGCCACAAACCTATTCGCTGCCTTGGATCAGTCGTTCATCAAAGACGAGGCACGCTCAGTCTTGAACAGGCGGGCAAGCGCGCAAAGCTTTGAATAAAGTTCCAGGTCGCAGGCATTCCAGTCACTCTTAGCAAAATCGGTGGAACAATTGATGGTTGCTATGCAACTAACTTACTAAGTCACCAAACTTGCGGAACTAGAATGCATATTTTCTTTTATTTGCAATCTCAATTATTTAGGTGGCGTGGTCTTTGGATGGCTGAGAGACGGCGCGTCGGGGTCGGACGGTGGCAAGGCATTGGGATCGGAGGGTGGCGGCGTTGCCGGGGTGCTGGCCGGAGCCTGGCCAGGTTTCGCTGTGCCATCCGCAGGAAGGTCTTCGCCGTTGTAGATGATCCGGGACTTCGCGCGGAAACGCTTGTAGTCGTCGTAGTGCACGGTGTAACGCAGATGAACGTCCATCGGCATGGCTCCCTGCTGCGCGGGAAAGTGCAGCGTGCCATCGGCCTTGGTATAGATCGGGAACCAGTTGCCGCCGTCGACCTCGGAGTAGTAGGTGGTGTAAGGCGGGGACAGGTCTTCGTGGCCGCGCTTGAGGATGTCGGGGACGCTCTTGCCGTTGATAAGGACGATTTCAAACTGCTGCTGATCGACCCAGACCTTGCCCTGGAAGTAGCGCTTGTTCTTTTCGATGACCTTTGGCTTGCAGTCGAAGACATAGGTGTCGATCTCATCGACGTGCTGGCGGCCAAGGTAGGTGAGGTCGTACTCGGGGAGCTCTGGGGCGGTGAGGACGAAGGGCAGTCGATGCTCGATGTCGTCGAAATCGTTCTGGGTCATGATGACGCGCTCGATGGTGTTCTGCGGGGCGAAGACGACGTGCTCGGCGCGCTTGCCGTCGTTTGAGAACACGATGTCGGTGACCTGCTGGTAGATGCCATCGGGTCTGTTCTTGTCGTCGTCGATGGTCTGAACCTTTACGCTCTGGCGGAAGGTGTACTCATCGCGCGCCTTGGCGAAGGCGGACTCGCGCTGCCCGAACTTGGCGATGATCTGGTCGACCGTGACGTCTTTGGGTGGCGTGGGGTCGAGCGGGCCGAAGCCGGCCGGGGTGGATTGTGCGGCGGCCGGCATAAGCGCGGGCGAGGCACCGTACCAATTTAGGACACCTGTAAGGGGATGCGCCACCTGCGCCGATAAGGCAGACAGAGCAGGAAGAAATACCGCAGCAAAGAGCACGCCGCGGACCGTAGCGGACCGGCTGAAACCGGGCGCGTGGTTTGGCCGGGCAAGAAGGATGGCTTTGTGGTTCATAGGTTTTGTCCAGTTTCGATGATGCGGCAGAACGGGCATGCGGGGATTTAGACGCATCGGCCGAAGCTTTCGGCTACGCACCGGGGAGGAGAGGAAATGATTCACGGATTGGTTTGGAGGGCCGCGGCAAGCGCGGCGGCACACATCGGAGGCTGGATTGGCGCGCATGCGGGCTTTTTGACGTTGACGGCAGGCCTGGCGGCATTTGCCAGACGACAAGGCTGGCGCGCCGACCTGGCGGTGCTTGAACAAGGGCGAGAGCGGCGCATGCGCGAGGAACTCGAAGCGTACCTGACGCTCGATCTCTCGTTGCTAGAGCAAGCGAACGGAGATGAGGGGACACCGGATGCAGTCCGGATACTGGCTCGGCGGGTGTGTCGCACGATCGCTGGGAAGAGCGTGTTTTCTCGCGTGTCGTTGCTGCTGCGCAACCCGGAAGACCGCCTTGAGCTTGCGGGCAGCATCGGCACCGATGACCTGACAGTGAGCGCCTTGCAGAGCTGGGGAGCCCAGGTGAGTCGAGACGAGGGCAGCGGAAAGCGATTGGGACCGGAAGGAACGGACGGGGCTGGGCCATCGTTCAGCATTCCACTGGGGGAATGGAGCCGGTTCGATCCTGAGATCGCTTCCTGGGCGCTCTCAGGACGTAAGGAACGGCGGCGCCGGCGACGAGGCATCATTACGCCGGTGCGCACGCGCAGCGGACGTCTACTGGGGGCGCTGGCGGTTTGCGCGGACGGCGCCCGAGTGGATGGAACGCCCCTTGCGAATGCGGGCGAGGCGTGGAACAGCAAGCGTCCGGCGAGCCTCGAACGAGCACTAGCGCCGTTAGAAGCGCTGGCCTCGCGGCTAGGTGCGGCGTTGGAGGCGAACACATTGGCGGAACGGCTGCTGCGCGCCGAGAAGCTGGCCGGGGTAGGGCAGCTCGCGGCAGGAGTGGCGCATGCTCTTAATAATCCGCTTACCGCTGTGCTGGGCTTTGCGGATTTGATTGCGGAAACAGCGAGCGAGGCGCCCATCCGGAAGGACGCCGGCATCATCCTAGCCGAAGCCTCCAAGATGCAGACGACCGTGCAGCGCCTGGTGGATCTGTCGCAGCCGGCGCGGCTGCCGGACCGAACGCTGGATTTGTCTTCGCTCTTGATGGAGGTAGCCAGCGCATGCGAGGACAGCCTGGCCGAGCGAGGCATCCTGCTTGAGCGGGACGGCCTTGGATTGCCGGCACCGAGCGTGCTGGGCTCTCGCGACCGACTGCGCGAGGTGCTCGAGCAGCTGCTGAACAACGCTGCCCAGGCAATCGATCTGCATCGGCAGAGATCGCTTTGCGAGGACGAGAAACACACGGTGCGGGTCACGCTTGCGCACGACGGGCGGGTGGTACGGGTTCTCGTCTCGGATACGGGAACGGGATTCGCCGAGCCCGGGCGCGCGTTCGATCCGTTCTATACGACGCGCGGTCCGGAGCAGGGTGCAGGGTTGGGGCTATCCATTTGTTACGGCATTGTGCGTGAACATCGCGGCGAGATCCACGCCTTCAACCGGGAGCCGCATGGCGCAACCGTCGTCATGGAGTTCCCGGTGCGGCAAGCAGGAGGGATGGAGAGCGTGCTGCTCGAAGAGGAGAAGGCAATGGCAGTGCTGGAAAAAGCTGCCAAGGCACAGCAGAGGGGCAAGGGCAGTAAGATCAGGGGGATTGACACGCGGGATGAGGTTGAAGAAGAGCTCGCGGCAGGGAGTGCACCGTGGCGTTTGCGCGACCGAAGAAGCGGGAGCCGGTAGGAGCATCGGAGCTGTTCGAGTATGCAGTTGGCGCTCTGGCGCGGAGAATGCGTACCGTACGTGACCTGAAGCGGCTGATGAGGCCGCGTGCCCGGGAAGGAGAAGAAGGCGAGCGGGACATTAACCGGGTCGTGGAGCGGCTCGTCGAGTTCAACTACCTCTCCGACCAGCGTTTTGCGCAGGACTACACCCGCCTGCGCAAGGAGAACCAGGGCTTTGGCCGACGGCGGGTGCAGCAGGATCTGGCGTTGAAGGGGGTCGAAAAGGAGCTGGCGGCGAGTACCGTGGCTGCCGCATTTGACGAGGCGGACGAGGTTGCGCTGGCGAGAGCCTTCTGCGAGCGCAAACGGATACAGCCGCCGGCTGGCCCGGAGAGTCAGAAGCAGACAGTGCGGGTGATGAACCGGTTGATGCGGGCCGGCTACAGTGCGAGTGCAATCTTCAAGCTGTTGAACAGCTGGAAGGTGCAACCGCCCGAGGTCTTGACTGACTCGGATTCGTATGCGGAGAGGGATGAGGAGTTGCCGGAGTTCTAAATCGCCCGCAGTAAGCGCACGGGCAGAAGGAAGATCGCCTCGACCAGGTGAAACGCTCCGCCTACGACAAGTCCGAGGGCTCGGAATGGAAGCAGGATCAGCCAGATAAGCGGGTAAAGCAGGACCGCAGCGAGAGCCAGCGGCCGGCAAGTGACAAGCAGAAAACAGAAGACAAGCAGCTTCAACATCCGGTTTGCTCCTCCTGCGATGTACGCCCTTAAGCGGCAGGAAGTTCCCGAGAAGCGGAGAATGAAGAGATGCAGCGTGTCGTGGCGGTCGACTATTCGGGCGATAAAGGTCCGGGGCAGCGCAAGAAGATCTGGGCAGCGGTGTGGACTGCTTCTGCGCGGGCGGGCCGTGTGGATGGCGGGTCGATGCTGCTTGAGGACGGGCGGAGCCGCGAGGAGCTTACGGAGTGGCTGATCGGGCTTGCGGCGGAGACGCCGGCGATGGTGGTAGGGATCGACTGCTGCTTCAGCTATCCGGCGTGGTTTCTCGAAGAGCATGGGTGCGCCTCGGTGTTTGATCTCTGGCGGCATGTGACCGCCGGGCACGGCGAGCAATGGCTGGGCACGACGTGCGCCGAGCATGAGCGGGATGTGCGGTTCTGGGGCCGTCCGCACAAGCGTCCGGAGCAGTTTTCCGGAGTGAACCTTTCGCGCATGATGCGGCGAACGGATATGGAGAACAAGATTGAGCAGGCCCTGGCCGGGGGGGATGCGGCGCGGGCGGCGCTGATGCGGGGGATCACACCTAAGTCGCCGTTCCAGATTGGCGGCTCGGGGTCGGTGGGCACGGGGTCGCTGCGGGCGATGCCGTGGCTGGAGCAGATGCATGAGGCGGGGTTCCGGGTGTGGCCGTTTGAATCGGCGGTACTGGGGGCGAACCCACCGCAGCCGTTGCTGGTGGAGATGTATACGCGGCTGTTGACGGGGCCGGTGAAGAAGGCGAATGGAGACGCTCGGCGGGCGTATATGAAGGCGCGGCGCAGAAGCGATCCGCTGTGCGCAGGGCTTTCGCGTGCGGTGGTCGCGAAGGCGGAAGGGAGCGAGGACGCTTTCGACGCGCTGGTTTGCTGCGTGGAGATGGTGCGATATCGTGCGGAGTTTGCTCAGTTGCAGAGGACAGAGGACCGTACGTTGCGGCTGGAGGGCATCACGTGGCGGCCAGGGTTGTGTGATCCGCTGCCAGCCTAAGCGCATCGAAGCCAAACATGAAGACGATCACGCTCGAAGAACACTTCGTCACGGAATCTTTCCTGGAGGCGACCGGCGCGTATGGCAAGGCGGCGCCCCC
This sequence comes from uncultured Acidobacteriaceae bacterium, assembly GCA_964245195.1. Classification (GTDB taxonomy): domain Bacteria; phylum Acidobacteriota; class Terriglobia; order Terriglobales; family Acidobacteriaceae; genus Edaphobacter. The sequence continues at coordinate 272,496 of CAXTLR010000004.1, forward strand.
GCAGGTCGCCGCGATGCGGCCGAAGCTCATGGATATGGGCGCGGGGCGGATCGCGGCCATGGACGAAGCCGGGATCGATCTGCAGGTGCTTTCGCTGGCCAGCATGGGCTTGGATGAGCTCGACGAAACGACTACAACGGCGTTGGCGCGGGACGTCAACGATGAGTTGGCGGACGCGGTGCGGGCCCATCCGGATCGGCTTGCGGGGTTCGCGCTACTAGGCATGAAGGAGCCGGAAAAGGCGGCGCGTGAGCTAGAGCGCTGCATCACAAAGCTGGGCTTTGCGGGAGTTTTGCTCGACGGCACATGTGGTGGGCTCTTCTACGACGACCCGCGCTTCCTGCCAGTTTTCGAGGCGGCGCAACAGCTCAAGGTGCCGATCTATCTGCATCCAGCGCCGCCGCCGCATACGGTTCAGACGGCCTACTTCAGTGGGCTTCCTGATGGGCTAGGACAAATTGTGTCTATTGCCGGCTGGGGCTGGCACGCGGAGACGGCGCTGCATACGCTGCGGCTGATCGTGTCGGGGCTGTTCGACCGCTTGCCGGAGTTGCAGCTGATTATCGGGCATATGGGTGAAATGCTTCCGATGGCGATGGCTCGATCGAGCGGCATCCTGTCTGGTCCGGCGCACCTGCGGCAGACAGTTGCGGAGTACTTTCAGACGAATATTCACCTGACAACGAGTGGGTACTTCACGCAGCCGCCGCTGAAGCTGGCGCTCGAGGTGGTGGGGATTGAGCGAATGATGTTCTCGGTGGATTACCCGTTCAGCCCGAACACGAATGGGAGGAAGTTTCTGGAGGATGCGGCCAAGACTCTCAATGCGCGCGAGATGGAGATGCTGGCGCATGGGAATGCGGAGCGGCTGCTGAAGCTATGAAATGCCTTGTCGCCTCGCCTAGCGCGTGCGGAAGTCGATGGTAATGTCGGTCTGACTCAGCACAGGAAGAAGATCTTTTGTCGCTGGATGGAACTGCCAATGCGAGATGGCATCCAGAGCTGCTTCGTCGAGTCCTGCTCCTACGGCCTGTACTACCTGCAGACGTACGGGGGATCCAGCCTTGCTGACGATAACGTGTACCTTGCTCTCGCCGGAGGCGTTCACCTCGAAGGCCGCTTGGTTGAAGCTGGGTTGTTGGCTACTCAGTATGGAAGGAGACGTTACCCGGTCGGGACTGGTTTCGTCGGAGATCCCCGGCTCCTGAACACATCGTCTGACTCGCTCGCGAGCTTCTTCGTCGGACACGTCGGCGGAGAAGTATGCGGCTGCGTAGCACTTCCAGTAAGAGGGAACAGAGAGCGCCAGATCGGCGAAACCGTGGACGAAGATGGCTTCTAGGGCTGTGGTGAAGCTGCCATTGGAATCTGCATTCACAATGATGTCCAATTCTTGCCGGGCTACAAATTTCTTTTGGAGAGTACCGAACATCTGGGTGGTGTTGGTCACTGGGTGACGTTGCAGGCGGCCTCCCGCATCCGCCACGAGGGCGACCTTGGCGGCGTGGAGGAACAACCGGTGGCCATCCCTGTGCAGAGATAGGATGTCGATTCCGCTGAGGGTGACCGGTCCGGGCGTGTACTCCTTGAGCGGCTTGCCTGCGGCGTCAAACTCCAGCTTCGCGCCTTGCCAGAAGCCCCGGAGATAGAGATCCTGATGCACCAGGGAGTCCTCGGGCTTCGTATCTGGCTGAGCCTGTCCTCTACAGAGGGAAGGAACACTTAGCAGAGGAAGCACGGAGAACAGGCCAAGGCGGAAGGCTTGCAGAAGGGTGCGCTTCATGCTGGCAGGATAACCCGGAGGACGGGGACCTTCGAAGTTTGTGTAGCTGCATGCCGCAGAAGACCCGCTGCTAAACTAGCCCTCTATGAACTATCGCTCTGGCAGCCAGATTCGGGAAGATTTTCTGCGTTTTTTTGAGAGCAAGGGGCACCGGCGCGTGCACTCATCGTCGCTGGTGCCTGCCAATGATCCGACGCTGCTGTTTACGAATGCGGGGATGAACCAGTTCAAGGATGTGTTCCTGGGGGCGGAGCAGAGGCCGTATACGCGGGCGACGACGTCGCAGAAGTGTGTGCGTGCGGGGGGCAAGCATAACGATCTCGAAAATGTGGGCTTTACCCGGCGGCACCATACATTTTTTGAGATGCTGGGGAACTTCAGCTTTGGGGACTACTTTAAGCGGGAGGCGATTGCGTTTGCGTGGGAGTTGCTGACGTCGCCAAGCTGGTTTGGGATCGATCCCGCGCGGCTGTATGTGACGATCTTTGAGGGGGAAGGGTCGGTGCCGCGGGATAGCGAGGCGGAGGAGCTTTGGATGGAGGCCGGGGTGCCGCGCGAGCGTATCTTCGCGATGAGCATGAAGGACAACTTCTGGCAGATGGGGGATACGGGGCCGTGCGGGCCGTGCTCGGAGATCTTCTTTGACCTGGGGTTGGAGGCGAGTGAGACGGGGGAGGACAAGCCGTTTCCGCAGGACGACCAGCGCTACATGGAGATCTGGAACCTGGTGTTCATGCAGTTCGACCGGACGTCCGATGGGGTGCTGACGCCCTTGCCGAAGCCGAGTATTGATACGGGGATGGGGCTGGAGCGTATTGCGTGTGTGCTGCAGGGGGTGATGTCGAACTACCAGACGGATCTGTTTGTGCCGCTCATTGCTCGGGCGGCGGAGCTGACCGGGTTTACGGCGATGCCGGCCTTGGAGGCTGCGGTCTCGGATGCGAAGGGGGCGGCGAGTCTGCGGATCATTGCGGACCATGCGCGAGCGGCTACGTTTCTGATCTCGGATGGAGTGCAGCCGGCGAACGAAGGGCGTGGGTATGTGCTGCGCAAGATTCTTCGACGCGGCATTCGGCATGGACGGCTGCTGGGGCAGGAACAGCCGTTCATGTTCGAGATGGTGAAGGCGGTTCGGGATGAGATGAAGGTGGCTTATCCGGAGCTGGTGGAGACTGCGGAGCGGGTGAGTAAGGTGGTGCTGGCGGAGGAGGAGCAGTTTGCTCGGGTGCTTTCGACAGCTTTTTCAATGATGCAAGCCACCTTAGATGAGCTGGCACAGAACGCTGCGAAGCGGCTTTCTGAGTACATCATTGAGATTGAGAAGTCGACTAAGCCGGGTATGACCGAGAAGATCAGAGGACTTAAGGAAGAGGGTCGAGGTGTTTTCCCGGCAGTAGAACAGTTGTTGCTGGAGACATACGGCAGCGTGACTGGGGGAATGTTCGTGTCGGAGTTCCGTAGGCGAATCTTAGGCGAGCTTGTCTTCCCGGGTGTAAGAGCATTCCATCTCTACGAAACTTATGGTTTGCCCCTCGACTTCATGGCGGATGCCGCGCGAGATGCTGAAATCACACTCGACTTAGTCGGTTTCGAACGGGCTAAGCAGGAAGAGCAGGAGCGTGCCCGCGCGTCCTGGAAGGGTGGGTCGCAGAAGTCGGCGGCGCCGGTGTATCGGGAGTTGCCGCGGACGGAGTTTGAGGGGTACACGGCGCTGCGGGTGGATGGGGCTCGGGTGCTGGCGCTGGTGAAGGATGGGCTCGGTGTCAACGCGCTCGCGGCGGGCGAGACGGGCGAGGTCGTGCTCGATGCGACAAGTTTTTATGCCGACTCCGGTGGGCAGGTGGGCGATGTGGGTTGGCTGTATGGGGCGGATCACCAGACGGTCGTGGCCGAGGTGCTGGGGTGCACGAAGCCGGTGCAGGGAGTGTTTGCGCATCGCGTGATGGCGAAGCAGGCGATCGCCGTGGGTGAGGAGTTGGATACGGCGGTGAACGGTGAGGTGCGGGCCGCGACCATGCGCAACCATACGGCGACGCACCTGCTGCAGGCCGGGCTGCGCGAGGTGCTGGGCAAGCATGTGAAGCAGGCGGGGTCGTTGAACACGGCGGCTCGGCTGCGGTTTGATTTCTCGCACTTTGCGGGGGTGGCGGAGCCGGAGCTGCGGGCGGTCGAGGACCTGGTGAATGCGCAGGTGCTGGCCAATACGCCGGTGCAGACGCTGGTGGATGTGCCGATTGATGTGGCGGTGAACGACTACGGGGCCATGGCGCTGTTTGGCGAGAAGTATGGCGACCGGGTGCGGGTGGTGAAGATTGGGGACTTCTCGACGGAGCTGTGCGGAGGGACGCATACGCAGGCGACGGGCGAGATCGGGCTGGTGAAGCTGGTGGGGGAGAGCTCGGTGGCGAGCGGCATCCGGCGGGTGGAGGCGATGACGGGGACGGGGGCGCTCGAGGAGTTTCGGCGTGGGTTCGAGGTGGCGCGGGTGGTGCCGGGTGGGGAGACGGCGCTGCGGGCGAAGCTCTCGACCGATGAAGAGGAGATACGGCGGCTGCGCAAGGAGCTGGACCAGATGCGGTTGAAGGCGGCGAGCGCCTCGGTAGAGAACGCGGCTGGAGAGGCGGTCGAGGTGAAGGGCGTGAAGCTGCTGGCGCGGCGGGTCGATGGTGTCGACAAGGCGCAGATGCGGGATCTGGTGGATCAGCTGCGGGGCAAGCTTGGCTCGGGTGTGGTGGTGCTGGGCGCGGCGGCGAATGGGAAAGTCACGCTGATTGTGGGCGTGACCAGGGACCTGACCGGGAGGCTGCAGGCGGGCAAGGTGGTGGGGGCGCTGGCTCCGCTGGTGGGAGGCAGGGGCGGTGGGCGGCCGGACCTGGCAGAGGCGGGCGGCTCGGATGTGGGGGCGTTGGACGCGGCGCTGGCCAAGGCGGCGGGGGTGGTAGAAGGGATGCTGTGAGTGAAAAAGCCAGCGACGTGGAAGCCGATCTAGATCGGCGAAGTGGACGTAGGCAGTATCGCTGGTTGTGGCTTCTTGCGATTTTGCCGCTCATTCCTATTTTGACGATGCTTCTCTTTTTTGGAATGGCGACCGGGTCGCGACTGGTGTCCACTCTCACCGGTCCTGTCAACCTCTGGAATACTTCCAGTAAAAATCCTCGTTCGGAAGATTTGGCGGGTTGGTATAAGCTCGCCGACACACATTCGAATGATAGAAAGCTGCCTGAATTATTTGTTTCGGAAAGATCCGGCTTTCTCCTGAGAGCGGACCATACATTGGAGGTAATTGATCTTCCGGCTTTTGACAATTTTGGGCAGGCTAGAGACTGTCACTTCAACGGCACCGGGACCTGGAGCCTCTATGGTGCGCCCGGCCAAATCGAGTTGAACATGCATCTCTTGGCGGCGAGATCGGCCGATCGGGGTTCTCTCCCCGCCTGTGGACCGGAGAACTTCTCTTCTTTTGTCTTACTGGGACACTCCCTTCCATACCGCCTCTGGTATTCAATCGGAGATCCGGATGAGGACGAAGGATTGCTTTATGGACGTCAGCCGCGAGACTAAGCTCCTGCTTATCTGCATCGTTGGTGGGAGTACCGCTCCGTGTACCTGAAGCCTTTTCGCTCAGCGTGAGGCGGCGCGGAACCTTAAACTTAGGTGGCATGTGGTTTCTGGGGCGAACTCGGGTAGAGGTCTGCGTGGCAGCGCTGCTGTGCGGGACGACCGCGTTTGCGGGGGCTCCGCCTAGCTCGCGCACAACGAAGCATGCGGTTGCCTTGACGCCCTGGGAGCAGGCGCAACGGGCCCGGGCTGGGCTGGAGGCGCAGGCGGAAGGACTGCGGACGCGGGCGGCGTATACGCGGGTGCTCGATCAGTTTCGCGCGATCTACCATGACAATCCGCGGGATACGCATGCGGCAGAGGCGGTCTACTCGGTGGCTGAGCTGCTGGCCGAGCAGGGGCGGGATCTGGAAGATGCCGGGAGCCTTCGGGCGGCGGTTGGGCAGTATGAATTTCTGCGGACGCAGTATCCGGCGAGTCCGCTGGGAGCGCCGGCACTGCTGGCGGAAGGGCGGATCGAGGCGGACGGTCTAGGTGATAAGGGGGTTGCGCGGGCGAAGCTGAATCAGCTGATGAAGGAGGCTCCGCGGAGTGAGGCGGCAAAGCAGGCTCGGGTGGAGCTGGCTGGCCTGAAGAATTTGGGGGAAACGAGCCCAGTCAAGGTTGTCCAACCCACTCATCACGATGAGGCCGTGATGAATGGGGCACCGGGCATGGCTGCAGGTTCGAAAACTGATGTTTCGCCGGTAAATGTGGCTTCCACGCTACGTGAGGAGACCGGGACGAGTGAGGCACCTGCTCTGCCTGCGAGTTCGAAGAGTGCAGCGCCCGTGCGCCGGGGGCCGCTGGCGCAGGTCACGGCAATCCGGCACTGGTCGACGGCGACGTACACGCGGGTGGCGATCGATCTTGGGGATGAGGTGACGTTTGAGGCGGCACGCGTGCCCGATCCGGACCGGCTGTTCTTTGACCTGCATGGGGCGAAGCTGGATGCGGCGCTGGTGGGCAAGACTTTCGATGTGACCGACGACGGGTTTCTGAAGCGGATCCGGGCGGCGCAGGCGGGCGGAGATGTGACACGGGTGGTGCTCGATGTGAGCGACGTGAGCGAGTACAGCGCGTTCTTGCTACCGAATCCTTACCGGCTGATCATCGACATTCATGGGAGGAAGACGGCGGGGGCGGGGCAGGCGGCCAAGGTAGAGACGGCGGCGGAGTTGCCGGTAGCTCCCGCGGCGGTGAAGCGGGCGAGCGCGGCGGCGAACAGCTCTGGACTGCCGGCAATGGCTCCGACCGATGGGGGTGAGGCGGTGCGGGCTCCAGTTGCCGTGGCGAACGCGGCTCCGGCGCCTGTCCGCACGAGCGCGCCGGCGCCGCGGGTGAGCGTGGTGCAGAAGCCGACGGCAGCGAAGCCGGTGCCGAACGCGGTGGCGGTGTCGAAGCCGCAGACGGCGACCGAGGTGGCGGCGGTGAGCGACTCGCCGGGCAAGGTGGAGGCGACCGACGCGCCGACGTCGAAGCCGATCGCGGTGCGGGAGGTGAGCCTGGGCTCGGGCGCGCGCAGGGCCAGGAGCAAGACCGCGGACACGGCAGTTGCTCCCGAGGCTGCACCGGTGCGGGCGGCGGATAAGACGGCGGACGGCGAGACTTCGCTCATTCGCGCACTGGGTTTGAAGATCGGGCGGATCGTGATCGACGCGGGCCATGGCGGGCATGATTCGGGAACGATCGGCGCGGGAGGGATCGAGGAGAAGGACGTGGTGCTCGACGTGGCGCTACGCCTGGGCAAGCTGCTGCATGAGCGGCTGGGCGCGGAGATTATCTACACGCGGTCCGACGATACGTTCATCCCGCTCGAGACGCGGACGGCGATAGCCAACAAGGCGCAGGCGGATCTATTTCTGTCGATCCATGCGAACAGCTCGGCTGACGCGACGGCGCGCGGGGTGGAAACGTACTACCTGAACTTCACGTCCGACCCGCTGGCGCTGGACGTGGCGGCACGCGAGAACGCGGTTTCTGGCCAGTCGATCCATCAGCTGAGCGATCTGGTGAAGAAGATTACGCTCAAAGACAAGATCGCGGAGTCGCATGAGTTTGCGGCGGACGTGGAGAGCTCGCTCTATGCCGGGCTAACCAGGGGCAACTCTGGGCTGAAGGATCGCGGGGTGAAGAAGGCCCCGTTTGTGGTGCTGATCGGAGCGAACATGCCATCGATTCTGGCTGAAATTTCCTTTGTGACCAACCCACAGGACGCCGACCAGCTGCGACAGCCGGAGTACCGGGAGCGGGTGGCGGAGAGTCTGTACAACGGCGTGGCCAGATACGAGGGCGGGTTGGCGGGGACCCGACCGGTCGCGCTGAAGCGGGCGTCCTTGCAGTAGTTCGATGGCGCGCAAAGGCTGTGCGCGGAGAAGCGGGAGGTGCGCTCACCAGGCGAGGCCGATGGTAGTCTCATGCTGATGAAGCTTCGTTTCAGACACGGTCTGGTGATCTTGCTTGCGTTCTGTGCGGGCGCGGCCGGTGTGCGCGGACAGGGTAATCCTGCAGCTTCGACCACGATTGTGGAGCCTCCCGCGCCGTTGCTGTCGCGGCAGGTGGGCAGGCTTACGTTGGGAGAGTTGGCCGCGGGTTCCGCTGCGGACTTGACGCCGGAGCGTTTTGGCGCGGGGTGCGGTCTTATCCTGAAGCCCGCCGGTGCGGGGCAAAGCGGCGTGGATTGTCGGCAGTTGCTCAAGGAAGATGGGTTGGCTCGATTTGCGGTGGGAAGCTACACGGGCGATGGGCCGGCTCGGCTGGTCGGCGCCCTGCAGTTTAGTGATGCTACCGGAGCCTTCAGTGCGTTTACGTACTTCCGGAGCCAGTTGACGGAGCTTCGTGAATCCGAGATGGACTACAAGGCGGGGCGTGCAGTTGCGTCTGCGGGCGGCAAGACTACGCTGATCTGGGCAGGAACTGCGCTGCTTACGGTCGATGCTCCCATGTCGAAGCAGGAGGTGGACCAGTGGCTGGCGGTGCTGCCGAAGGTCGGCGGCCGCCGAAGTCTGCCTCCGTTGCTTCCGACGTATATGACGGCATCCGGGGTGCGCACTGACTCGCTGCATTATGCGCTCGGGCCGATGGGCTACGCGGCCACGGGCGGCGTGTTGCCGGCTGCCGATCTGGGCTGGGATAAGAGCCTGGAAGCGGCGACGACGGAAGTCGCGGGCAAAGGTGGCCGGGGTAAGCTGACTTTGCTGCTCTATCCAACGCCGCAGATCGCCGGGGAACGCGGTCGGGCGATCGAGAAGCTGATCAACGACCGAGGACCGGCGACGTTCGGGGCAACGGTGAAGATGCGGCGCGTTGGCCCGATGCTGGGGATCGCCTCGGGCGCGTTTTCGGCCGATCAAGCAGAGGCCCTGGTGGGCGGGCTGCGCCTCAACGAAGAGGTTACCTTCGACCAGAAGATGCCGCTTGAGTTCCACACGGAAGTCAGGAAGACAGCCAGCCTGCTCCAGAATATCGCCGTGCTGTTCGGCGTTTTGATCCTGGCGGCGCTGCTGCTGGGCCTGTTTCTGGGGGGCGCGCGAGCCGGTTTTCGCGTGCTGATGGGCAAACCCGCGGCCAGCGAGCCGGAGTTCCTGACGATCAATTTGCGCGGACGTTCGTCTCCGCTGCTTGCGCCGCCTGGTTCGGAGAGAGGTCCGCAAGGCTAAGGACTCGCTGCACAATCAATGGTGCAAGTGTAGGACCAAAGTCCGATTCTCCACAGGCTTCCGCTCTCTAGAAAACATCGCCGGGCGCTCCGGTTTAGCTTGGGAGAGCGCACAAAGTGTCTTCAAGACTCTTCTCAAGTTGTTTAGGTTGAACAAGTTACGAGACGCTTCTTTTCACCTTGACACTGCATTTTGGCGCTCTTACTATTTCGCCAGAAAGTTCAGGCGGCTTTGCCTCCGTCCGGACTATTCTCCCAACGAAGAGGCCGCCCTGTTGCCGGGCGGCCTCTTCCCTTTCCTCCAGGCCAGCGACGAAGCGCAAGGTACATTCCTTGCGCATTCAAAAGAACACTTCCGGCGTAAGGCGACAGCCAACAGGAGATTGGCGAGTTGGAGCGCATTGTGCCTCTTCTTTGTGTAGGATAGGACACATTACGGGCTGCAGCACTGGGACGATCTGAGTTGCCAACACTGCGGTGAATCTACCGGACTCGTACACCGAGGGAGATTCACATGCAGGTACGGCTTGTTAACCCCAGCGACAATTCGTTTGGCACGGCGGTGATTACACCGCGTTGGCTGTTTGTTCTCGCTGCGGCGACCCCAGCAGAGGCGGGCGATCCGGTCCTGATCGACGAGTCGCTTGAGCAGATCGATCCTGAGACAATTAGCTCCGGCGACATCGTCGGCATCAGCGTGCACACGGGCAATGCTCTGCGCGGCTATGCGGTGGGCCGGATGGCGCGAGCGAAGGGTGCTTGGGTTGTTTACGGCGGAATTCACGCCACGCTCTTTCCGGAGGAGGTCTTCGAACTGGGCGAGGCGCACGCCGTGGTCAAGGGCGACGGAGACATAGCCTGGGGGAACGCCGTACGGGACTGCATTGCCGGAAGACTAGGCAAGGTCTACGAGGGCGGCCGGATCGAGGGACGGCAGTTTCTGCCCGCGCGCTGGGACCTGATGCCGCGCGACAAATACATGTGGGCTTCGGTGCAGACGATCCGCGGCTGCCCAAAGCACTGCTCGTTCTGCAGTGTGTGGCGGACCGATGGCCAGGCGCCTCGGCAACGCGCCTACCAGAGTGTCGTCGACGAGATTGTCAATCTGCGGCGAATCGGGTTTCGCTTTATCGCATTAGCGGATGACAACTTCTATCCCGTGTCACTTACCGATCTGCGACTGGCCCGTGAGCAGAACAACCAGCCGAAACTGGCGGAGCTGATGCGGGTCAAGGCGGAACGCTTTGCGCTGATGGCAGAGCTGGCCAAGCTGCCGAAGGACATGGTGTTCTTTACGCAGATCACCATGGAGGCAGGCGAGGATGCGGAGTACCTCGATGCCATGCGGAAGGCCAATATCAAGGGCGCTCTGGTGGGAGTGGAGGCGGTTACACCGGAGGGCCTGAAGTCAGTGTTCAAGGACTTCAACTACTCCGGCGACGCGCTGGCCAGGCAGCTGCAAACATTTAAGCAGCACGGGGTGCACGTGCTGGGATCGTTCATCTTCGGTCTGCCGACGGACAAGCCGGCGACCTTCGACGCGACGGTAGCGATGGCGCTCAAGGCGGGAGTCACCTTTGCGCAGTTCGTGATGATGACGCCGTTTCCGGGCACGGTCGACTTTGCACGCTGGGAAAAAGAACAGGCCCTGAATCCGACGTTGGTTGAGGGCACTCCGATCACACGCTACTGGCTGATTCCCACAGCGATCCGTCCGAAGATGTTCACGCCTCATCCATCGATGAGCTCGGAGGAGATTCGGGAGCGCACGCAACGGGTCTGGGACCGCTTTTACGACTGGAAGTCGATCTGGAAACGCTCGGAGTGCACACCGACCCTGAGGGCGCGCGTGGCATTCATGTTTCTCTCCAAACTTTATCGTCAGATGTATGCGGGGACGGGAATTTCTACCGACAGCGCGCGCCGCAAAAAGTCTAAGCGGGCGGCGCGCTGGACGGCGGCGCAGTGCCGTAAGCTGTTCGTCGCAGCGCCGATGCCGGAGTTGCAGTCGCCCTCGTGGGAGACGTCCACGGCCCTCGAGGGAGTACGGCCGGTGTTTCTCGGGCCGCGAGCGGAGGCTTTCCGCGTTCTACCTTAGAGGGGAGGGCGCGGGCTGGGTGTAATAGCCGTCGCGGGTGCGAACCGTAAGACCCGGCCTGTCCGCTTTCAGGTCGAGGTGGTGGTAGATTTCAGGCGAATCGGCCGGCGCAGGATCAAAGCTGATCTCGTACCAGGACTGAATATCTTCAAAGCATCGCCGGAGCATTCCCGCGACATCCGTGCTCGCCTGCAGCGCCAGTCCACCGCTTTGAAGGGCGAGCACAGGCAGCGCCAGATCGCCGAGATCGACCTTTCCCGGACTGCCGACGCCTTTGAGGAACTCCTGATAGTAGTTGGCTCGAAGCAGGTTCTCCTGCGCGCCAAGCGGGTTGACGCTGTAGAGGGTGACGTTCGCCATTCGCAGCTGGGTGGAGAAAGAGATGATGTTGGCGAAGATTTGCTTTTGCTGTTTTGCATCGAGCTGGATGCGCGGACCGGAGAGCAGCGGCCAGCCAGGCGAGAGCCACACCAGAATCTTTCGGCCGGGCGGCAGCCCTGCGACATAGCTTGTCAGCTGGCCAACGGCTTTGAGTGAAAGCTCAAGACGCTCATCCGCACCGTAAATGCCCGAGTCGCGGCGGAGCTGACGAAGCCCGACCGAGTAATGATCGAGCGAGGCGCTGAGCGCGTTTCCATCCGTTGTGAAGGTCTGCTCGCTTTGCGTTCCGGTGTCCGTGATGACGGCGAGATTGGTGGGATAGGACAGTTTCCCTTCGTTTGACTTCAGGAATTTTTGCAACTGACCCTGCTCGTAGGCGACCTCGGTGAAGGGCGTGTTGACGGCGTCGAGCACGAGCACGACCTGCACCGGTTCCAAAGCAGGCGTGGCCGCGCGAAATGCGGTGATCGGGGCAGCCGTGTTGTTGTCCGTCAGGATGAAATCCTGTTGCGTGAGGCCGGGGACCGGGGTTCCGGACTTCTCCGTGACCGCAACATTGAGATGGACGGTGCGAGGCGGAACGGGAGCCTGCTGCGCGGCAATAGGGTATGCCATAGGGCAAGCCACGGACAACAGTAGAACGAGACGAGAGCGGGTGGGCATGGGAGCTCCTTCAAGCGGCGAGTGTGCCCTGCCTGGAAGACGGCAGCGGCACCGAGCTTTCGGAATTGGATGCGAACGGGAGGTGTGTGCCTGGCCGCGTCCGGTCAGAACTCCCCCGGGCACGAAGATTTGCTTTAGAATGGAGTCGGCAGGCCGATGTAGCTCAGTTGGTAGAGCAACTGATTCGTAATCAGTAGGTCAGCGGTTCAACTCCGCTCATCGGCTCCACAAACCCTTCCTGATGGCCAAAGCTCCCTCCAGCTCGCATTATGCGATGTTGTCTATCGGCCTGCTTTCAGGCTTATGCATGTGTGGAACGCCGGGCAGGAATCTCGTTTGGTACAGGAAATCCACTGCTTTGTGCAGCTTACAGCGCAAAGGCTCTTGCTCCGCCTGAGGGTCCGTCGGATACTTCGAGAAGAGCTTGGCGTTCAAAGCATACGTATCCCTCGCACTTCCCTCACTCCCGTGACTCAATATTCGCGTCAAGACGTGCTCCGCATCCTGCATCTGCAGCCCCGGCAACTGGCCGCCTGGGAACGGGAGGGCTTGTTCCCCGCGCACGCAGGCGCTGAGGGCTACTCCTTTGCGCACCTCTCGCGCCTGCGTGCGCTCCGCGAGATGCGGTCCAAGCGCATCTCCGCGCGCAGCATTCGCGTGCAGGTGGATGCTATGGAGCGCGTGGCGGGGATGGGCAATGCGCTGGCCGAAACCAGTGCGGTCCGATGGGGTACGCGACTGGCCTTTCGTCACGGCGGCTCGCTGGTGGATGCAATGACGCAGCAGTTGGCCTTTGACTTTGCGATGACCGAGGGTCGGCCGGTGCAGATGCTTTCCACCGGAACGCATGGCGGCCGAGGTGCAGCCTCGTCGCTTGCAGCGGCACGGTTGCAGGAGATGTTCGTGCGCGCAGTGCAGATGGAGGAAGGCGCGGCAACGCTAACCCAGGCCATCGCGCTTTACGAGCAGATCCTCGAGCTCAAGCCGGGTCATGCGCCTGCCTGCATCAACCTGGGAACGATCCGCTACAACCAGCGGGACTTCGTGCGCGCCGAGCAGATGTATCGCCGCGCAACCGAGGCTGACCCCGAGTACGCGCTGGCCTTCTTCGATCTGGGCAACGTGCTGGACGAAATGCAGCGCCTGCCGGATGCGATTGAGGCGTATAGCCGCGCGATTTCGATCGTTCCGCAGTACGCCGACGCGCACTATAACCTGGCGCTCGCGTATGAGCGGCTGGAGGAGCGGCGGCGCGCGCTGCGGCACTGGATGGCGTACCTGAAGCTCGATCCGGTTGGGCCGTGGGCAGCGCATGCACGGCAGCAGGCGCGCCGGATTCTGGCGGCAGAGAAGCTGACGATCGTGGCGCGCGGCGGCAAGCGGATGGATGCGCGCTAGAAGTCCGGGTCGACTACATGCCTGCAATCCTGTGAGCTGCCTGGTGCCACCCCAGCGTGTGGCCCAGTAAGAAGCGCAACGGAGTGAACGTCGCAAGCGCATACAGGACGCCAAACACGTAGACGCGATGGATGCGTCGGCGCGTGGCTAAATCGTAGAGAGGCCCCGCGAAGAGCAAAGCAAACCCGATCAGCGACATGACGCCGATCGACACCCCAAGGGCGCCGAGACGGCCAATGGCAGGGCCTGTCAGGCCAACGACCACGGCCAGCAACATCAGGCGCTGGTGCGCCTCTCGGTCGCGCCGCCACACCCAGCCTGCGACAAGGAACAGGGTGAAAGAGAAGAGATCAATCAGGCTTACCAGAAAGATGGTTTCGGCATCCTGACCTACACCTCCATGGTGCAGCCGCACGGCGGTAAAGGAGACCAGCAGGCCCAACACGACCATCAGCGCTGCCAGTGCCGCGCCGAAGATCCCCAGGGTGCGGTGGAGGGCCGGCCGTCGAACCGCGATCAGCGCTGTCTGGAGAAGGAAGTAGAGCATCCAGAAGGTGAAGACGAACCCGTGCACATGCAGCAGCAAGCTGAGCGCCGGCGACAGGGGGAAGTGGGATTTGAGGAAGTACGTGCGGCTGAAGCCAACACAAATCAGGATCACGGACGCGATCGCCATGACGAGATAGAAGCGGCGATCGGATGCGAGCCGCCTGCGTATGTCGATTGCGGGAAGAATCTGCGTGGACATGGAAGCCGCCGAAAGGAACGCGATCGTCGAGGTCGGTGGATCGCGCCGATTGAAGTCCGTGGCCCACTTACCAGCTCAGCATACCTCCCGCTCGGATGGCATGCGGGTTCACGTCGACGTTTGACTACAAAAAGCCGCCGAGCTTGAGCAAGAGTGATGTAACGTACATTCATGAAAAAGCTTTGGTCGTTCCTTGAGCGAGCTGCCGCTTCGCGTTCGCGTGTTTGTCTCTGCGCTTTGCTGGCCGGCGCGGGTTTTCTACAGGCGCAAAAGCCTGCCGCGCCGCAGCCCAACGACGCCGAGTACACGGCCAAGATCAAGGAGTATCTCTCCGACCCGCGCTTCACGACCGAGCTGGTCGATCATCTGCCGGCGTCCGCGACCATTCCGACGCCGCTGACGTATCTGGGCACGATGCCTGGGGAGCCGGGCGAGCTTTACTACAACGCCGACATCAATCGGTATTACTCCATGCTGGGCACCGTCTCGCCGCGCGCGAAGTTATGGAAGCTGCCGCTGAAGAGCGAAGAGGGTCGCGAGATGGTGGTGCTGGCCATCGCGGATGAGGCGACGATCAAGAATCTGGATAAGTACAAGGCGGATCTGGCCGCGCTGACCGATCCGCGCAAGACGACCGAAGCGCAGGCGCAGAAGATTATCCATACCTCGAAGCCGATTTATTGGATCACGAGCGGCATCCACTCGCCCGAGACTGGCGGCCCGCAGATGCTGGTGGAACTCGCGTACCGGCTGCTGGTGGAGGAGACGCCGTTCATCCAGGAGATTCGCAATAACGCCATTGTCTTCATCACGCCGGTGGTTGAGACCGATGGCCGCGATAAGGCTGTCGACACGTACTACTACGGCAAGGAGACCAAGAAGCCGCGGCCGCCGCTCATGTACTGGGGCAAATATGTTGCGCATGACAACAACCGCGACGGCATGGGCCAGTACCTGAACCTGACCAAGAACATCACGGGCGGCATGCTGGAGTGGCATCCGACGATTCTGCACGACCTGCATGAGGCGCAGTCGTACCTGTATGTTTCGACCGGCACCGGGCCCTACAATCCTTCGCTCGATCCGATTGCAATCGACGAATGGTGGATGCTCGCTGAGACCGAGGTGATGGAGATGGCCAAGCGCGGCGTGCCCGGCGTTTGGACCTACGGCTTCTATGACGGCTGGGTGCCGAACTATCTCTTCTGGATCGCGGAGACGCATAACTCGTTCGGCCGCTTCTATGAGGTGCAGAGCTACGGGCCGGACGTAACCGAGAAGCTACAGCTTCCGGCGACGACGACCAGTCGCGAGTGGTATCGGCCGAATCCGCCGCTGCCAACAGTGAAGTGGGGTCCGCGCAACAACGTGAATATCCAGGAATCGGCGATCCTGTTCGCGTTGAATAAAGTGGCGAAAGAGAAAGAGCTTTATCTCGAGAACTACTGGATGAAAAACAAGCGGGCGGTCGATGCCGGCAGGAATGGCCCGGTGTACGGCTGGCTGGTTCCCGCGGCGCAGGCCCATCGCATGAACACGGTGGAGATGCTGAACGATCTGCGGCACCAGGGCGTGGAGGTGCAGGTCGCGGATGCGGATGGCACGTTCGGCGACGCCAAGGTGGCGAAGGGAGACTTCCTGATCCGCGCGGACCAGCCATACCGTACGCTGGTCGATCTTTACTTTGGTCTGCAGAACTACCCGGTCTCGAATCCCCTGCCCTACGACGACACCGGCTGGACCATGCCGCTGATGCGCAACGTCGTAGTGAAGCAGGTAAAGGAGAAGGCGATCCTGGGCGCGGCAATGACTGCAACGACCAAAGACATTGTCGAGCCCGGCACAGTCAGCGGCGCGGGTAATGTGCTGGTGGTCGAGAACGACACGGACAATGTGCTGACCACGTTTCGCTTCAAGAATCCCGCGGTGAAGATGGAAGCGGCTGAAGAGGAGTTCGATGTGGATGGCCACCACCTGCATGCGGGAGCGTTCGTGCTGCGCGACGGCGCAAGCGATGCAGTGAAGGCGTCGATTGAGGAGCTGGGCCTTGTGGCGTACGCGACCTCCGCGGTGACGGTGAAGACGCACCCGCTGACCGTGCCGCGCATCGGCTACGTGCACAGCTGGCAGCGCACGCAGGACGAAGGTTGGGTGCGCGCGGCGTTTGATCACTACGGCGTGCCGTACACCTACTTTGCGGACCAGAAGCTGCGTGAGGGCAATCTGCGCGGGAAGTACGATGTGATCGTGTTCCCCAGCATCGGCGGCAGCTCCGTCTCGCAGGTCAACGGCATTCCGAAGACCGGCCCGGACCCGATCCCGTACCACCGCACCACGCTGACGCCCAACCTCGGTGTTGAGGATTCAAGCGACGACATTCGCGGAGGCATGGGAATCGAGGGCCTCGCCGAGCTCGTGAAATTTGTGCAGGCCGGCGGCACATTGATCACCGAGGGCTCGACCACAACGATCCTGCCCGACTACGGGATCACGACGCAGATCACTGTCGAGCACCCGGGCACGCTCTATGCCAAAGGCGCGCTGATGCGGGGCATGATCGCGGACAAGAAAAGCCCAATCGTCTACGGCTACGGCGGCGACCAGATGCCGGTCTACTTCAGCCAGGAGCCGGTGCTGAACGCGCGCGGGGCGGGAGGCTTCGGACGCGGAGGGCCGCCAGTCTCGGGCGTTGGACAGGACATAACGCCGAATGCGACGCCGATCCATCTCTCGCCCTATGACGGCGACGACAGCACGGCCGAGCCGAAGGGTCTGCCGACCCAGGAGCGGGATGGTGCCGCGGCCAGGCAGGCGTTGGGGAGCAGCAGCGTCTTCGGGCCAGGAGGAGCCGGAGCCGACGCTCCCGGGCCCGCGCCGCGCGTGGTCATGGCGTTCCCAACGCGGCCGGAAGATATGCTGCTCTCGGGCGAGCTCGCCGGCGGACAGTCGCTGAGTGGGCGCGCACTGGCACTTGACCAGCCGCTTGGCAAGGGGCATGTGGTCATGTTCGCGCTACGGCCGTTCTGGCGTTGGCAGACGCAGGGTACGTATGCGCTGGGCTTCAACACGATCCTGAACTGGGATCAGCTGGACGCGGGCAAACAGGAAGCTCCAGCCGGCGCTGGGGCAGGGCGGCGCGCCGGTGGAACTCCGGGCATCGACTAGCTGCTGTCTTTACCCACATGGGATGAGATCTCTGCGGTGCGTGTATTTTCCTAAATCCAGCCCGCTGACTGGCTTCCGAGGCCTCCGGTAGACTGGGGGTTAGGTCATTGGCAACTCCTTCCAACCCGTTGCACCCGGACGCAGGCTCAAACCCCGCCCGGTCACCCGTGTCCCGTCGCGCGCCGCTGTCGTTGCTGGGGCTCGCCTGCGCGGTCGGCGTCTCCTCCATTTACTACAATCAGCCGCTGCTCAGCGAGATGGGCAAGACCTTCTCGGCAAGTCCCGAGCGCATCGGTTTTGTCGCCGTCGCGACGCAGATCGGCTACGCCTGCGGCATTCTTTTGTTTGTGCCGCTTGGCGACGTAATGGAGCGGCGCACGCTGATGATGCGCCTGTATGGCGCCGTGTCGGGGGCTTTGCTGCTGGTTGCGCTTGCGCCCTCTTTGGGGCTGGTTATTCTGGCTAGCGTGCTTGTGGGCCTACTCGCCTCGGTGACTCACGTGGTGGTGCCGATCGCGCCGGATCTAGCCGACGACACGCAGCGCGGGCGCGCTATCGGCATCGTCATGACCGGCCTCTTGCTGGGCATTTTGCTGGCGCGCACCTTTGCCGGTTGGGTAAGCAACATCCACGGCTGGCGCTGGGTTTTCGTGATTGCGGCCATCATCAACGGGGCCTTCGTGCCTTTGCTTTGGCGCACGATGCCGCTGCTTCCTCCCAAGCACCCGCTCAGCTATGGCGCGGCCATGCGAAGCCTCTGGACGCTGGTGCGGACTGAGCCCCTGCTGCTCGAGTCGTCGATCCTGGGCGCCCTGGTCTTTGCTTCTTTCAGCTGTTTTTGGACCACGCTCGCGTTTTTACTTGAGTCATACTACGGGCTGGGACCGGGCGCGGCCGGCAGCTTTGGCGTTGTGGGCGCAGCAGGCGCGCTGGTCGCTTCGCTAGCGGGCCGCCTCTCCGACCGGCGCGGATCGCGCTTTGTCGTGACGCTCGGCGTGGGCACGCTGATCTTTTCGTACCTGCTGCTATGGGGCGCGGTTGCGATGCATGCCTCAAAGTTGCTGCATATCGCCGCACTGGTGTTTGCCGTCGTGCTTCTGGATATCGGCGCGCAGATGACCCAGATCGCCAATCAGACGCGCATCTTCGGTATCGACGCCTCCGCCCGCAGCCGCCTTAACACGGTGTACATGGTCATTTACTTTGCGGGAGCCGCCCTGGGTTCATGGCTCTCAAGCTCTGCCTGGGCGCATTTTGGCTGGAATGGCGTTTGCGGCCTCGCGCTCGGCTTTATGGCGCTGGCAGCGCTGCGCCATGCAACGGGAATTAAGGATGGAGCACGCAACCTGCCGCATCGCGAGCCGAGAGATCTGCTGCTTGAGATCTAAGAGGCGGTCGGGAGGCGTGGTAGGCGAGGTTTCTACCGCACTGATTAGGTAAGCTCATCTACTCCAGCAGAGTAGATTCTTATTATCTGCTTGCTACCCCCAAAGATTCTTGATGTTGCAAACTCGGTCAAGGCACTTACCGAGCACTCAAATGAAATGGCCAATATGCTTCCTCCAAGTAGGAGATTACGGCCGAGCGGAACGCGCATTTGTTCCGAGGGTAATGACGTTATTGTCATACCAACGAGTATGAAGCAGAATGATCCTAACCAAAATCGCCGACGCGTGAGGATGACCATCCTAACCACAGAAGCCCGCTTAGGGACCGATCAGCTGGCTTCTGCAACAGAGCGGAACTTCTGTCACTCCAAGGGGAACGTCAGTCGCCGGACGATTGATCGAGGCAGAGTTTGATGAGACCCCTGAGTGGAGCAGTTACTTCATCATCCGGTCGAGCAAGGGTTTCATGGCGGCGTACCACAGGTCATAGCCATGGGCATTCGGGTGCAAACCATCGGGCATAATTTCCGGAGGGACGTCTCCGTTTGCATCCAGGAAGACCTTGCCGACATCGAGATAGCGCACCGTCTTGCCGTTGTCCAGCTTGCTAAGGATGTCGTTGACCCGTTCGTTCACGACGGTCGCTCGGTTACCGTGCTTGCCGCGGGGAAAGATGCCGAGTAGCAGCACCTTTGTCGTGGGCAGCTTATCGTGCGTGATTGCAATGATCTTCTCGATGGCGGAGGCAATCCATTCCGGCTGGTCAACGCCGTCATTGTTGGTCCCGATCATGAGCACCATCACCTTGGGATGAATGCCGTCGAGTTCGCCATTGTCGATGCGCCACAAGACATGCTCCGTTCTGTCGGCCGAGATGCCGAAGTCGGCCGGGTTGTAGGGTGCGAACTTAAGCCAGCTGTATTGCCCACGACTCGGCCAAAAGTCGGTAATCGAATCGCCCATGAAGAGCAGGCCCACATCGCCTTGGGTGATGCGGAAGAGAAAGTCCTTGTGGCGGTCCGGACTCTTGATCTCGGGAGTCTGTGCCGATTCGGGCGTCCGGGGAGACGGTGCTGGTTTGGCTACCGCGGCGGGGGCTGCCGATACCGGTGACGTTGCCGCAGGAGGGATAGGGTTAGTCGGTGCCTGAGCCTGCGCCACCGCGCACAGAGTAGCTGCCGCCATCGTCATAAAAGCGTAACTAGTTTTCATGAATCCGCCTCTCCAGTTCAGGCGCGTAACGATGGACCCCAGCGCAGGATCGTGCACAGATCTATCTCCCAAATCACGTTCCTGCCTCGTCTCGACCAAATCGCGATAGAAAATCCTTGTTTTGCAGTAGCGCCACACGCAGACCAGAATCGTCTTAACAGAAAAGGAGAAGTGCTTGAACATGAGATAAATCCTTGATTAACGGCTTCAGACTACGACAGCTGAGTTCTTGCAACAAAGCCCAAAGACTTGCGCCTGACCATTCTCAAGCTACACCTGCTCTTGCTTGTCACTCAAACATAAGTCGCATTCAGTCTCGAGCAGATCTGCCCGGTAGTTGTCGATCAGCACGGCTTCCGCGATGCAGCCGACGTATGCTGCTATGCTTTGGGTAAGAACCTCCGGCAGATCGCTTCAGGGCGATGTCACTCAAGGCGACATGGCCACCCGACTTCAGAACACGTGGATCTCTCGGAGGGCGGCTGGCTCATTGGGCGCGAGATTGGTAACTCAGTCCGAGATGATGCAAACGATTAAGGAATCCGGCAACAGCATTTTGTAAATGGTCGATTGAAACATTCGACCTTGGTGTAGCTGCACCTTTAGCCGCGTTGTCTCTTGCGTGTTCAATCATCGCAGTGGTCATGTTGATGCCAATGGCACGACCTTCAGGCCCGATTATCTGCGCCACGAGAAATGCCATCCAGCCCGTCACCTGGTCCTGAGTACCTATCACCTTGAATAATTTGCTTCGGCAGCTATAAGAGTTGTAGGTAAACACGCCAAGGCGTATACATGCATGTAGGGCTGCAAGGGAACCTCACGAATCTAAGGTCTTTGAAGCATTCTTTGGCTGCTAAAGCTCATAGACGATCATCAGATCTGCATTTGACACTTCGTGGAGGTCCTCGGAGGTCCACAGCCGACAATCTCCCGGCACCATGCTTGCCTTCCTAGCGCCGGCATTGTGTGGAGATACGACGGGAAAACAAGTGGGTGCGCTACCGTGTCCTGATGCCACCCCACATTTGGAGCGTCATAACTCTTATGGCGAACGCTCGCATGGCTCAAGGACGAGAAAACCACGCAGGCTGACAAGGCCTGGCTCACCAAGCTGCTCTCCCTTGAACATGCTCTCCTGAAGAGGGCTCCGCTTCCTACGGCAGTCAACAATGGTTTTTGCGAGGCCTGTTAGTGTGCAACGCTCCGCTTACGCACGGCCAAGTCTGTGCACCCGCCGCACGCAAAAATCTCTCCTTCCTTGACCGCTTCCTGACGCTTTGGATCTTCCTGGCGATGGCAATCGGCGTGGCTATCGGCCACCTCGTTCCGTCCTCGGCCCACTTTGTAAACCGCTTCCAGAGCGGGACAACGAACATTCCCATTGCCATTGGCCTCATCATCATGATGTTTCCACCGCTGGCGAAGGTCCGCTACGAGAAGCTGGGGGAGGTCTTCCAAAACAAGCGCGTCCTTGGGCTTTCGCTTGTACAAAACTGGATTATCGGTCCCGGTCTCATGTTTCTTCTGGCGGTCCTTTGCCTGCGTGGGGAACCAGCCTACATGCGGGGCCTGATTCTGATCGGCATCGCAAGGTGCATTGCCATGGTGCTGGTCTGGAACGAACTGGCCGAGGGCGATACCGACTACGTTGCCGGGCTCGTGGCAATCAACAGTGTCTTTCAAGTGCTCTTCTACAGCCTCTATGCTTGGGCCTTTCTGACCGTGCTACCCAAACTCTTCGGGCTGCAGGAAAGCGTCGTTCCTATTGGAATTGTGCAAATGGCAAAGAGTGTCGGCCTCTACCTAGGCGTCCCGTTCGTCACCGGGTTCCTGACTCGCTTCGTGCTAATCCGAACCAAAGGTGAAGAGTGGTACCGGACCCGCTTCATACCTAGGATTAGTCCTCTTACCTTGATGGCCCTGCTTTTCACAATCTTGGTCATGTTCTCGTTGAAAGGGGACTTAATAGTGCGGCTGCCGCTTGACGTGGTTAAGATCGCCGTACCGCTGGTTATCTATTTCCTCATTATGTTTCTAGTGAGCTTCTGGATGGGCAAGAAGCTGGGAGCGGACTATGCGCAGTCCGCAGCGCTTTCCTTTACCGCCGCAGGAAACAACTTCGAGCTGGCGATTGCAGTTGCAGTCGCGGTCTTCGGCTTGAACTCAGGAGAAGCTTTCGTGGGAGTCGTCGGCCCACTGATCGAAGTTCCGTCCCTGATCGGACTTGTAAACGTTGCATTTTGGTTGCGGCGAAGGTATTTCAGATCGGTGCAGCCCGCTTTTCAGGTGCGACCGGTAGAAGATGGTTTGTAGTTTTACAGGAACAGGCCCGGCCGGCAACGTCGGTGAGAATTGCTCTGGATTACTCACACCTACTTGTCACGCTAAGCCAGTCCGTCGTGCACACGTTCATCAGAGATTTTGCTTCCCCACGATTAGATTCCGCCCCGGGCAGGATTTGTTCGGGAAGTTTCTTCATGATACGAAGAGCGTAAATGGCACCGTTGTCAACATGGCATACTATCGTTTAGAAAACTAAACGAGAGTGCTGGAGAGTTGTCGAATGTTTTGGAATAACGTGGGTACTACCTTGTCGAAGCGAGTGCTACGCCTCTCTCTGCTCATTGCTCTGTTTGCAGGAGACTGCGCCTGTTCGCATGCACAAGTGGACGTCCTTACCCAGCATAACGATAACGCCAGAACTGGCACGAACCTGCACGAGGCCATTTTGACCCCACGTACGGTCAACAAGACGCAGTTCGGAATGTTGTTCAAGCGGACTTTGGACGATCAGCTTTATACGCAGCCGCTGGTTGTGACTGGCGTGAAGACTGATGCGGGCACGCGAGATTTGGTCTATGTCACGACAGTCAACAATAGCGTGTACGCCTTCGACGCGAATGACAGCGAGGCAATCCTCCCCGTATGGCATGTCAACTTCGGCAAACCGGCAAATCTTCACAGCGCTGATTTCGGCTGTCTCGATATCAACGGTCAGATGGGCATTATCGGTACGCCCGTCATCGATAAGGCCCATGGAGCACTGTACGTTGTGGCCTTAACACGCGCTGGTGAAGTCGCAGGACCCGGAACCGGTTTCATTCAGAGGCTGCATGCGCTCGATCTCGTGACCGGCGCGGATCTTCCGGGAAGTCCGGTTGAAATCCGTGCCGACGACTTTAATGCCCTGATGCAGAACCAGCGTCCGGCGCTGATGCTGGCAAACGACATGGTGTACGTGGGTTATGCTTCGCACTGCGACAAAGAACCTTATCACGGTTTTCTAATGGCTTACGACGCCAGGACACTCGGACAGGTGAGCGTCTTGAATACGTCGCCTACCGGCTCGGAAGCAAGCATCTGGCAATCGGGCCAAGGGCCGGCGGCGGACGACGAAGGTAACGTCTACGTTGTAACCGGCAATGGCAGTTGGGATGGCGTCAAGAACTTCAGCGAGAGCTTTATGAAGTTGTCACCCAAACTGCAGCTTCTGGATTGGTTTACTCCTACAAATCACTTCGCGCTTGACAAGAGAGATATTGACCTTGACTCATCCGGAGCGACACTGATTCCCGGAACGCATCTGGTCCTCGGCGGCGGCAAAGAGGGCGTGCTCTACACCCTGAACGTGCAGAACCTCGGACATCTGGGTGACGAGCACGCGATACAGCACTTCCGGGCCACGGCATCGCACTTACACAGCCTGGTTTACTGGAATAGTGCCAAAGACGGCAACCTGCTTTACGTGTGGGGACAAAGGGATAAGGCGAAAGTCTACAAGTTCGAAGGCGACAAGCTCATGGAAACACCGTTCCTGATGAGAGATGTCCCGAACGAGGGCCACCCGGGTGCGATGTTGTCGCTCTCGGCAAACGGCAACACAGACGGCATCTTGTGGGCGGCAATCCATGCAACCGGCGACTCCTGGCATGAGTCACGACCGGGAGTTCTGCACGCCTACGATGCCGATGACATTCGCCATGAACTGTGGAACTCGCTTGAGAATCCGGCGCGAGACGATTGCGGTGAATACTCGAAGATGGCGCCCCCTACGATCGCGAACGGACGGGTCTATCTTGCCAGTTTCGGTTCGGAAAACGTGGGCACGGGTCAGTTCTGCGTCTATGGATTGCTGCCCGCGAAGACTGCACCGGATGTGCAAGCTCCCTCCGGAGTCACGGCGTCGGTCGTCGACAAACGCTTGATGCTTACCTGGAGCCCGGTGCCAGGTGCACGCGTCTACCGTGTGTTCCGCAAGAGCACACTTGAGCCCGAGCCGAAGATGATTGCGATGGGACTTACCACCCCGGATTACACCGAAGCAGCCCCGGAGCGAGGCGAGTCTTCTTCTTACACGGTCGAAGCGGTATCGGCGGAGGGCCGCACCAGCTCCATGTCGCCCGCAGCAGTAGCGACTTCGCCTAAGCCGGTGAAGATGAGGATGGAGCACTAAGATAATCTCGAGGCGTGTCATGGCTTCTCGTTGTGGGTAGCGCAGCTCACGCTCAGAGTAACGCTCAATGTACGCGGAGCCGGTACACGCTTTTGCCAGTTACCTCAACCTGTGCACAAGGTCCGTTGACAACGATGTCATTGATGCGCAACAATCTCGGCGTTCAACGGAGAACTTGATCGCCGCTTGCAAACACTTCTGCTCCCTCTGCTCAAGCGGTGCGGTATCGCTTTCCCATCTATTGCCGCTTTCGCTTTACTTTGTCATTCTGGAGATGAGATGAAGACCCTACAGACTACGTTGAAGACTGGATCGTTTCTCGCGGTTGCACTCAGCGGCCTCGCCGACGCACAAACTGCCGAGAAGCCGGATCTGACAAAGCAGCCAACCTTGTATGTGGTCGGCTATGCTCACCTGGATACGGAGTGGCGCTGGGAATACCCGCAGGTCATCGACGTTTATCTTCGCAAGACCATGCAGGACAACTTCAAGCTGATTGAGAAGTATCCGCACTACACCTTCAACTTCAGCGGAGCCAACCGTTATCGGCTCATGAAGGAGTACTACCCGGCCGATTTTGCCACCCTGAAGAAGTACGTGGATGAGGGCCGATGGTTTCCCGCGGGCTCTTCGATGGAGGAAGGAGACGTAAACACTCCGAGCGCAGAAGCGATCATCCGCCAGGTTCTCTACGGAAATGACTGGTTTCGGCGCGAGTTTGGGAAGTCGAGCGCGGAATACATGCTGCCGGACTGCTTCGGTTTTCCGGCTTCCTTGCCGACGATTCTTGCGCATTCTGGAGTCAAGGGGTTCTCGACGCAGAAGCTGGTATGGGGCTCTTCTGCGGATGGTGGAGGTCTGCAGTCGATCGAGAAAACCCCCGAAGGCACGCCCTTCAATGTGGGTGTGTGGGTTGGTCCCGATGGGGAGAGTGTGCTGGCGGCCGTGAATCCGGGCAGCTACAACGGCAATATCGAATCAGACCTCAGTGCGCCACTGCCTGCACTTCCGGTGAATTCAACTTTGTCTGAGCTCAACAAGCAGATTGCAGATCTGCGCGCGAAGCAACAGGTTGCGCGGCAGGCCGGTACAACGCCTAATGCAATCGATCTGCAGGCACTCAACGACTTGCGTGGCCAGCAAGCGGCGCTTGTAAAGACGCAAAAGGAGAGTGAATTACAGAGATATCAGGGCGACTGGGCTACCCGCGTGGAGCAGAACGGCAAGGTCAGCGGGTTGTATACGGACTACCACTACTACGGCACAGGCGATATCGGCGGCGCACCGCGCGAAGAGTCTGTCAAGCGATTGGAAGCGATCGTTACAAAGGGAAGCGTCAGCCTTCCGGCCCTCGGCGCGATGCGTGGACAGCCGGAATCGGCTCCAGTCAGCGTCGGCAACGGCCCGGTCCACGTCATCTCGGCTACTGCCGATCAGATGTTTCTGAACATCACTCCGGCTGAGGAGGCGAAGCTGCCTCGGTATACGGGGGAGATGGAGCTGACCAATCACTCCGCCGGCTCACTCACGTCGCAGGCGTATCAGAAACGCTGGATTCGCCACCATGAGCTGCTCGCGGACGCAGCTGAGAAGTCGTCGGTCGCTGCGCAGTGGCTCGGCGCGCGTACCTATCCAATGGATAGGCTGAACGATGCGTGGACGCTCGCGATGGGCGCGCACTTCCATGATCTGGCAGCAGGCACGGCCACGCCGCGATCGTACGAGTTCGCCTGGAACGATGACGTGATCGCGCTGAACCAGTTTGCCGATGTTCTGAACAGCGCGGTGGAGGGCGTTGCTGCCGGGATGAACACGCAGACCAAGGGGATCCCCGTAATTCTTTTCAATCCGCTTAACATAGCGCGCGAAGATGTCGTCGAAGCGAAGGTCGAGTTCCCAAATGGCATGCCGAAGGCAGTTCGCGTGAACGGTCCGGATGGCCGGGAGGTCGCGTCACAACTCTCCGGAGGGAAAGTTCTCTTTGTCGCGAACGTGCCTTCAGTGGGTTACGCGGTCTACGATGTTCAGCCTCAAGCCGGGTCTGCTGCTGCTTCCTCGTCGTTGCAGGTGTCACGGGATCAGCTGGAGAACACCTACTATCGCGTTCGATTGAATCAGGATGGCGACGTCGCCAGCATCTTCGATAAGGCAACCGGCAAGGAGCTGCTCGCCGCGCCTGCCCGCCTGGCGATCTCCTATGTCAATCCCTCGCAATGGCCGGCCTGGAACATGGACTGGGAGCAGGAGCAGGCGGCGCCCAAGGCATTTGTCTCTGGACCAGCACAGATCCGTGTCGTTGAGAATGGGCCGGTACGTGTGTCCATCGAGGTTACGCGCGAAACGGCGGGTTCGCATTTCGTACAGACAATCAGCCTTGCGGCGGGCGACGGTGGAAAGCGTGTCGAATTCGGGAACGTCATCGATTGGAAGACCCGCGAGTCAGATCTGAAAGCGACCTTTCCACTCACCGCAAGTAACCGGATGGCGACTTACAATTGGGATATCGGCACCATCGAGCGGCCGACCGCGGAACCGAAGAAGTTTGAGGTCCCCTCGCACCAGTGGATCGACCTCACCGACGCGACCGGCACTTACGGCGCCACCGTGCTGACCGACAGCAAAAATGGCTCGGACAAACCGACTGACAACACCCTGCGGCTGACGTTGCTTGACACGCCCGGAGTCGCCGGCGGGTATGCGGACCAGGCGACGCAGGATGTCGGACACCATGAGTTCCTCTACGGGTTTGCGGGCCACGCCGGCGGCTGGCGCGATGCGCAGACAGACTGGCAGGCGCAGAGATTGAACGCTCCGCTGTTTGCCTTCACCACGGCCAGGCACGAAGGCGCTCTCGGCCGCAGCTTCTCACTGTTGAAGGTCAGCAATCCTCGCATCCGGGTGCTTGCGGTAAAGAAAGCTGAACTGAGCGACGAGGTGATCGTTCGTCTGGTGGAACTGGACGGTAAGCCGCAGCCGGATGTGAAGGTGTCCTTCGGCGCGCCGATCGCCGCCGCGAGGGAGGTGAACGGGCAGGAACAGCCGGTGGGCTCGGCGACAGTAACGGATGGAACGCTCGTTGCCTCATTTACTGCATATCAACCCCGGACTTTCGCGCTGCATCTGGCGCCGGCCTCGACGTCAGTGGCTACGGTGAAGTCGGCTCCGGTAGCTCTGACCTACACGCTTGCGACCGCGAGCGCTGACGGTGAGCCCTCGATAACTGGCTTTGACGGCAAAGGCGACACCTTACCGGCCGCGATGCTGCCAACACAGATTCAGTTCAACGGCGTGCGATTCGAGCTGGCAGCGGCCAAGACCGCGTCGCTCAATGCAATCGCAGCCAAGGGACAAACGATCAGCCTGCCGACAGGCGAATACAACCGCGTCTATGTGCTTGCTGCTTCAGCAAACGGCGACCAGACGGCGACCTTTGAGGCGGGCGGCAAGAAGACCGAGCTGACCATTGAGGATTGGGGGGGCTTCATCGGACAATGGGACGATCGGCAGTGGACGGGCGGCGATCCGGCGCATGACAAATGGGGGCAGATGACGGGGCTGAAGCCGGGTTTCATCAAACGCGCCGACCTGGCCTGGTATGCGAGCCACCATCATGACGCGGCGGGTAAGAACGTCGACTACTCGTACGCCTATCTGTTCGGGTACGTGGTCGACCTTCCGCTGGGAGCAAAAACCGTGAAGCTACCCAATAACGAGAACGTGCGTATCCTAGCGATGTCGGTCGCTGAGGAGAATCCCGAAGTAAAGCCCATTCGTCCGCTGTACGATGTGCTTCCTGTCGAACCGGCAAACCGATAAACGAGTGAGCCTCCGCAGTGTGTATCTACTTGCCGTTGTACAGGTAGCTCTCCGCTTCGTCGTCGCTCTGTCCTTTGCACCCGCTGCTAGCTCGGTAGGGCAGCATGAGGATAGGCCCCTCATGAAGCGACTTTCGCTTTTTACCGCACCAGGTGTGCCGGACATGGGACCAGCCGAAACGGAGGTCGCCCCTATTCGAGATCCCAAGCCGGTTCCGCCGGGTCTTCCAGGCAAAGGCATAGCTCAACATCCCATGCTTTACGTGGGCGAGGGCTATGTCAAAATGATGCTCGTTGACAAAGGTAAAATTAATTGCACATTTTCCACCGGTCCAGACAACGAGTACGATGACGTGTGGATGACTGCGTCTGATCCGCGCTTAGCGCGTTTCCCGCCGGGCGCCATGCTCCGAAATGGGTCACTAAATTTCATGTCGGCTATCCTCAATTGCCCTGTGTTCGTACTGGCCTGCGCATCCACTCTCAAAGTGCTTCAGGCCGGCTTAATCAATGCGAACGCCATCCTGGAACGGAGCGGCTTTACAGCATTTGATCCGTAGCGGTAGCGAGCGTAGTGTCTCTCGCCGCACGCGACCAGAGGATGCGCAGGTCGCGGACGTTGCGGAGCGCGAAGTTAGGCTGCGACGGAGCAGTGACAGCGAAGAAGTCCGCGCGTTGAACGTCTTCAAGCCAGAATGCCGGGCGAGGATCGGCCTTGGCGGGAGCGACCTCAACATGGGACATCTCGAGATTCTTCAAGTGGCGGATGAAGAAGCCCTGGCACGGCGTCGGACCAAAGCTACCCAGCTCTGGATATCCTTGTTGCTGCTCCGGCACCTGAATGGTGTGCCAATCCGGCATGGGCTTCTGACGTTGTGGATCGATTGTGATGGGAAGTCCGCGATGGCCGAAGAAGCAATTGCTGAGCTTTACGTCTTCGATCAGATTGTATGGTACGCCGGAGAAGATCGACGATGTTACAGAGTTCGAGTTGGAACTGACGATGTCTGAAATGACCACGCGACGGAGCGTTCCGCGCCTCATCGTCTCGCTGGGACCGCGATTGCGTCGATTTAGACGCAGAAACAAGGGCGCATCGAAAACATCGCGCATCGCATTTCCGGTGATCGCGATATCTTCGAGAAATGCCCCGTCGGAGGTCTCAAGCGCTATGCCCTTGGAGCCTTCCAACACGTTGCCTGTAATGGTGATGTTGCGGAAGCCGCCGTTCGACTCCGTTCCGCACTTGATCCGCCCCTGGTGAGGGTGCGACTCATCCGTGAACTTCTTCCAGGTGCCATCGATTACAGTGCCGAGTTCATAGGTGCCGGTGACGAAGTTGTTGGCTATGGTCACATTGTCGGTCGAGCGAACGTAGCCCAACGCATAGCTTGACTTGGGACAAATTCCATCGTCCCAGGGCGAGTTGACGGTGCAGTTCGATACGCGCACGTTGCGGCAGCAGTCAATATCTATGCCATCCCGGTCTGTGTCGATGACCAGATTCTCAATCGTGAGATTGTCGACGCCGGTGGCGAGGATCGCGAAATGGCCACCCTTCAAGATGGAGATATCGCGCAGCAGAACATTACGGCAGTTCTTAAGTGCGATTGCTTTGTTGCCGACGCCGGCCTGTTCGGCAGTGTAATTGGCATAGTCGCCGCGGTGGCCCCCTTGCCCAAAGGAAAGTCCCTTTCCATGTATCAAGCCGGGCCCAAAGATTGAGAAATCACTGATGCCGTCGCCAACGATGAGCGAATTGCTCCAATGGTTGTGGCCATAGTCCTGGTAATTCTCCCAGGACTGCGCTGGCCCGGCTGGGTCGTAAACGCCGCCGTTATATCCTGTAGCTTCACCCGCCTTGGGCGAGTCCGCCGCCACAATGGTGCAGCCCTGCGACAGACAGAGAGCAACTTTCGAGCGCAGACGGATGGTAAAACAGACATAAGTCCCGGCCGGAAAGACCAACGTCCCGCCACCGGCCGAAGCCACAGCTTCAATAGCAAGATTGATCGCAGGTGTGTCCACCGTCTTCCCGTCGCCAGTAGCGCCATAGCGCCGAACGTCGTAGGAGCCCTCGCTCAACGAGGAACCCGGAGACTGGGCGAACGCAACACGACCTGCTACAGCTGATGCGAGAGCGAGAGGAGAGGATTTGAGCAGATCGCGGCGAAACATTTCAGGCACCTCGAAACATAAGTGAAGAGTTCTGTGGATACGGCGTTGACCACTGCTGGCTAACGCCGATCCGCGCTGCTGGTTACGACTTTCTGACTACCAGGGTTATCTTCGCTGAAAGCTGAAGATACCGAGGCAGATTGCTTTGCCCTGAGTTACCCCTCTGGATTTCTCCGAAATGCGGATCGTTGAAGTTCGTGTCAGGGCCTTCCGACCACAGTGGATGATTCGGCACGTTATAGGCTTTAAGGCGTGTTTGCAAGGAAAGTCTTTCATATAGCTTGAAGTTCTTCGAAACGTTGGTGTCCCATTGGTAACTGCTGGGTATCCGAACGCCGGTGTAGACCGTGTTCGTATTTGGCCCATAGGTGGCATCGGGTACTCGCTGCAGGTTGGGCTGAGTGCAGGGTGTGTCGTTAGCTTTGGGGATGACCGCTCCGGTGGAATCGGTCACACGTCCCGTCAACTGCTGCGCACTCAGCGCACCCGTCGAGAGGAACAAAGAAAGCACTCGCGGTTTATGACGAATCAGCATGGTGACCTCACATCCAAATTGTTCACTTCAAGCCTTTAAGAAAGCGCCATCACCTAGCACGTGTCTACGCCGTGCCTGAGAAACGGCGAAGCAGAATTCAGACGCCCACGCGCAATGAAACGAAGAGCGCAAGCTGAGTCTTGTCCACGCGGGTTAGTCTGGACCTGCTCTATGCGGTCGCTCCGACTCTTCTCTACGGCCACTTAGTAAGCAATCGAGTCAGCCAACGGTTTGACAACGATGCCGACATTAGGGCGAGAAATGTATGCCGGTCGCACATCTGCAATGTCAAGTACACTTTCTCCGTAGCAAGACGACACGAGAAAGCGGTGCGCAAACGCTCTTCCACAGACCAGCTTCACCAGGGAACAGCCGGATCTCACGTTGAGCCGATCGTCTGCTACCTTGCTGTCACTTCGCGGGCGGGGTTGCCTTAGATCGACTGCGCGTGTACCGTGGGCGTCGGCACTGATTGTGACAACGTTGTTTTGTTCTGATCACCGCTAAGCGAGACTCCCACACGAAGAAGTCTGTCGCGACTTCACCAGTGTGGTTCGTTTTGCTTCCTCCCGCTGCAAGCAAAACTAAAAGCAATGCCCGACTTCGAGCACCTCAACTCTCTCTCACCATTCCCTGGAGTCCTAACTACATAGCTGAAAGGTCCATACGCTGACCGTCCAAAAGAACGGCTCGGGCAAGCGAATCACTAGCATTACTTACGACGGGAAGCCCGTCATGGACTATTTCGTCGATCCTAGTGATCTGGAGAAAGCAAAAGAGCTGATGATTACGGCTAGTTAGAGTCGAGGCAGCATGGGACAGCCTCGTCTCGGGCTTGTTCTAACTAACCCTGTCTACGACAGGTAATCTCAATACGCGCCAAGTACCTGCTCAGCGAGAGCTTTCGTCTATCTTCTACTCGAGGTCCGATAGTTTTTCTGGTTCAGTTCCTTGGTTTGTGACTAAGTTCAGCTTGGCAACTGGCGGACCCATTCACCGGATTGCAGCGGGCCGCAACCTTGCCGGGAAAGGCAACGACAAAGTTTCCGGGCCAACGGGCAGGTTCGTTGACGGGGTAATCCGTGCTTAGGAACTGGGCGCCGCTGGCGAGCATGGCGTCGCGCGTAGAGACGTTGTTGGTGCGGGCCTGCTTGGTGTCGGCGTCGGTGCGGGCGCGGATGAGGTAGCCCTGTCGGACAAGCGCGGAGATGTCGGCGGCGGGGCCGACGTTACGCTCAAGGAACGCAGCGTCAGGCTTGCCGGGTTCGGCGTTGGTGAAGAGGACGCGACCGCGTAGCAAGGGATGGCCTCCGAGGTAGACGGGGCCGACGGGGCGCTGGTCGAGGAGGAAGACGACCTTGCCGCGGGCGCTCGAGAGGGTGGGCCAGTTGCCGGCGAGAACGGCGGCGTTGAGCGTGGGATAGCTGCCACGTACGTCGTCGTGGGTGATGATTTCGGCAGGTGGGAAGACGGAGCGGATCTCGGCGTCGAGGGCGTCGAAGATAGCGGAAGTAAAGGGCTCCGGCTCGGTGAGTTTGAGGTGTGGCGAGGAGCCCTGCTTGGTCTCGACAAGGATAAAGATGGGGATGTGGCCGGGGTGGGCGTGGGACCAGTCGCGCACCTGCTGGAGGCAGGCAGTGAAGGGCTGGCAGGTGCTGCGGTAGTCGACATCCTGGACGTGCATGATCTTGAAGCCGGGCTTGTCCATGAGAGGTTGGGATTAAAGGGTGGGTCAGCGGGAAGGCCGGCGGCGGCAGCGGTTACTGGGCCGGAGGGATGGGCATAGCGGCCGCCCTGGGTGTCGGCGAAGATGTCGAGCTCGATCTGGCGGACGCCGGCGTCGAACTGCACGGGGAGCGGCAGGTGCTGGTAATCGAGTCCTTTGTACGCGTCGGCGTACTTTGCCTGCTAGACCTTGGACTCACTAGGCGCGATGCCGGCGTGATAGCTGTTGTGCGTGCCGATCACCTGGATCTGGTTGAGCTTTAGAGCGCTGTCGGAGGCCTGGGCGAGAGTCGGGGTTGGGGCGGCAAACAAAAGCATCAGAAGCGGAAGACACGATCGGGACAAAGGAGAACTCTCCTGGAGAGCGGCTTTCAGACGCGATAGGGCTTGCTGTAGTGGCTGGACCAGTCGACGAGGCTCGCGTTCTTGAATCGCCAGGAGGTGCGCCGGGTATCAATCTCAAGCAGCATGTAGGCGTTGGGGTCGTAGCGGGTGGCGGCCATGACATAGTGCGGCGGGCCGTAGGTGTCGGCGAAGTCGATCCACTTGTGCATATGGCCGGAGACGACGAGTTGAATGGTCTCCTGATGCTTGCGCAGGGAGTCAGCAGGCCGTAATCGGCGAACTCGGTGGGCGCGTCTTGGATCAGAGGGTAATGAATGAAGACAAAGGTGGGCTTGCGTTGCTCAAGCTGCGCTTCGAACCAGTGCAACTGCTCTTCCCCGAGCGAGCCGATGCTGGGATTGAAGTCCGGCGCGGTGCGGTCTTGCGTGCGGCCCAGGAAGTTACTGAGGTGGATGAAGCGGAAACCTTTATAGTCCAGACTTGAGTAAGGCTGGGCGTTGAACTTGGCGGCGAAGAGGCGGTGGCTTATCTCGCGGGAGATGTTGCGCACGTCATAGTCGTGGTTGCCGAAGCCGAGGTGGACGGGCATGTGGAAACCGTCGGTGATGGTCTTGGCGTTGTCGAGGCGAGTGGTGTTCTGGAAGTAAAAGTCGTAGTCCGGCGAGGGGTAATTGTGGAAGTAGTCGCCGAGGAGGAAGACCTGCTCGATGGCGGGGTGGAGGGAGTTGATGAGATCGCGGGCGGAGGTGAGCCGCGGCGTGGTGACGAGGATACTTTCGTTGTCTTCGACGCCGTTCTCGGAGCCGGGCTTGTAGAAGGTGTCGATGATGTGGGGGTCGGCGACGAGGGCGATGTAGAACTTGTGGGACGCGGCGAAGGCCTGGGCCTGCTCCGCCCAGAGTTTCCGGGTGAGCAGGCTGCCGAGCGAGGCGGAGGCGAGGGCGTTGAAGTGGCGACGGTTCATGAGTCCTCCCACGGGCGAGGTTAAAAGATGATCTTGCCGGCAAACTGTAGCTGGCGCGCCGGCAAAGTCGTGGCGGAGGTGACGACCCTAAAGCTCGTGGAGGTAGGGCTGAAGGTTTCGCTGGCGGGGAAGGCGCAGTTGGTCTGGTTCAGCAGGTTGAAGGCCTCAACGCGAAAGTCGAAGATAACCCCCTTCGGGGTAGAGGGCGAACTGCTTGCGCAGGCCGAGGTCAGTGTCGTAGTAAGGGTCAAAGCGGACCGAGTTGCGGCCGGCGTTGCCGTAGGGTTGATTGGGTGGGCAGGCTGAAAGCGCTGAGCTACAGGGTGTTGATGCCCTGGTTGCCAGGCGTCTTGGTGCGCTGTGCCTTGGGAATTACGGCGGCCTGCGTGAGCTGGTTGGGGCGCTGGTTCAGGATCGTGCTGACGGACTGAAACGCCGTAGGTGCGTAGATGATGTTGGCGGGCGAGCCGCTTTGGGCGTTCTCGATAGCGGTGACTTGCGGGCCGCCGAGTGCTTCCTCGAGCACCCGCGGTGCCTGCCCGCCCAACATCCGGCCCTTGCCGTAGGGCAGATCATAAAACGACCGAGAGGGTCTCATTGAGAGGGCTGGTTGTAACCCCAGAAGCCGCGCTCGCCCAGAGGGTTGGCGAGGTTGATGCGCGAGTTGTCGCCGGCGTTCGTGTCCAGGTGGCCGCTGGCGTTGTCGATAGCGCGTGCCCAGGTGAAGGAGTTCAGCAGGTAGAGGCCGTGCGCGGTGCGATGCTCGAATCTGGTTTGCAGGCCGTTGTAGGAGAGGCAGCCGGCGGCAGCATCTCTTCCATGGTGGGGAAGGTCTTGAGTGGACGGGCCTGGTTGTTGAGCAGGAGATTGACGCAGCCGCTGGTCACGGTTGCGTTGCAGGTGGCGGTGACAGGGTTGGGGCTGGCCTGGTTGTAGTCCGCCAGCACCTACAACTTCACGTCGTGTTCGCCGACGTAAGAGACCTCAAAGGTCGAAGAAGACGTAATTTGCCGCTGAACGGTGAGGTGGAAGGCCTGCACGTACCCGGTGGGGAGGTTGGCCGGTATGTAGCGCGCCTGCGTGTTGGCATAGCTCAGGGCCGTAACCACGGAGGAACTGGTGAAGCCGGTAGGAAAGCCCTGGGCCGTGGTGCGGAAGCAGGTCTGCACGCCGGGAACAAAGGCAGCGTTCACCTGCGTCGCCGTGCAGACAGGAAGGGCGGACACGCCGGCGATCGATGGATTGCCGTCGACCGGAACCTGGTTGATGCTGGTGTTCACGATGTTGGGAAGATTGTAGACCAGGAGGTTTTTGCCGCCTTCGCGGTTGAACTGGGCGTAGCTGATGCCGTAGCCGGCACGCACCACGGTTTTGGGATCGATGGAGTAGGCCAGGCCAACGCGGGGCGCAAAGTCTAGCTTGGGCATGTTGACCAGGGCGCGATTGTAGAGCGAGCCGGGCGTGGCGGGGGACAAGGGAACTGCTGGCGGGGCTGAAGTTGGAGAGCAGGTTGCTTGACTCCCACTGCGGCGTGACGAGCTCATAGCGCAGGCCCGCGTTGATCGTGAGCCTGGAGTTCACGCAGATGTCATACTGCAGGTAAAGAAAGTGCATGCGCTGGTTCAGGTGGACGACCTGATAGTTGTTCAACTGATACTGGCTTTGCGCGCCGAAGAGAAAATCGCCTAGATGGCCCGCGTCTTTTGTTCCGGTGTCCGCTGCGCTGAACTGCGCGGAGGTCAGCCCGGAAGAACTGAAGCCGCCGGCGTAGGTGGACTGACCGTAGGTGGGAATGAAATCCTCAAGGGTGTGAAGATGGCCTCGTACTCATAACCGGCCTTATAGCTGCTGCGGCCATGCAGCAGCGTCATGTTGACCTTGGGTTGTAAACGTATGGGTCTTGGAACTGGGGGTTGCTGGTCTGGTTGCCGAATTGGGTATAGCCGCTGACGCTCTGACCGTTGAGGCTGCGGACGACAGTGGGTCGGTGGGCAGGCCGGGAATGCCGGTCATCAGGCTGGGCAGGTTTTGTCCGTAGGGAAACTTGCCGCCGTCGGTGCGGGTGAAGGCGAAGCGGGCGTCCAGAATGGCGTTCTGGGTAAAAGGCGCGGGTAAGGCCACCGGCGATCTGCTGGTTGAAGATCTGCACATTGCCGTCGGAGTTGCCGCCTGCGGAGCCCTGGATGGCAGGCGGCGACAGGATAGCGCCTTTGTGTTGACTTTAGCGGGCAAAGACCGTTGTCTTCTGGCTAAACACCTGATCGACGGGCACGTCGCCTTTATCGTCGTTGATGGTGTCGGCGGGCAGCGAGGCGTAATTGTTCGCAAAAACACCGCCGGTGACATTGGGCGCAGGCAGCGCCTTGAGCACACCTCTGGCGAAGACGGAGACCCTGGGATGGTTGAAGGGGACCACGCCATTCGTATAACTCTGGCCCGTAACGGGATTACGAATCTGGACGGGCATTGCGCCTTCTACTGCCTTGTTGGTCGGATTAGCCGCGAGACGGATAGCCGCCGTAGCGAGGGCCAGGGCGCTGGTGCCGGCCTGGTTGGCGGTGGGCACAGTGGCCTGCAGGATGGCGTGTACGACCTAACGGTCGCCTTCGTAATCGCTAAAGAAGAAGGTGTGATTTTTCCAGATGGGGCCGCCAAAGGTGCCGCCGAACTGATTGCGAACGAGGGTGGGCTTGCGCTGCGCCGGTTAGGGGGTTGGTCGGCGCGGTAAACGGCCCGACGGCGTTGAGGACCGTGTTACGAATATAGCCACAGGCGTTGCCGTGGGAGTTGTTGGCGCCGCTACGGATGCTGACGTTGATGACGGCACCTGCGGAGCGTCCGTACTCTGCGAAGTAGTTGTCTGTCTCAACGCGAAACTCGGAGATGGCGTCCGGGGAGGCCGGGATAGCCTGATTGGAAAGCCTTGGTTGGAGGTACCGTAGGCGTTGTTGTCGATGCCGTCGAGGAGGAAGTTGTTGAACTCGCTGCGCAGGCCATTCACATTAAAGGAGGCGTCGCGGCTGGAGTCGATTTGGTTTTCGAGTGCGTCGCGGCGCACGCCTGGAACGAGCGCGGCCAGGTCGGCGTACTCACGGCCGTTGAGCGGAAGGTTTTCGACCTCGCGGGTGCCAATCACCTGCCCGCGCTCACTGCTGTCCGTCTCGAGCAGCGATGCGGCGGAAACTCACGGTCACGGTTTCATTGTTTGATCCGACTTTGAAGGCTAGGTCGACGCGCTGACGGGCGTTGACGGTGACGGTGACGGTGAAGGGCTGAGTGGTGCTTAGGTCGAAGCCCGTGGCCTGCGCGGTGACGAGGTACTGGCCAATTTTTACATCGGTGAACTCATACGCACCCTGGCCGTTCGTCTTGGTGGTGAAGGTGGCCCTGGTCTGCTCGTCGGTCAAGGTGACGGTCGCGCCGGGGATGGTGGCGGCAGAAGCGTCGCGTGCATAGCAAAGGACAGAGGCGGTCTCAAACGGGCGTGAAGTGCGGCGGGAGCAAGGGTGACCAGACACAGTGCGGGCAGGGCCGTAAAGCTACATCTCACAAATTTGCGCGTTTCGGGTTTTACGATCCGAAGATGATTGGGAAGATTACAGGGCGATGAGAGATGTGTGAATCGTTCATTTTGCTACGATGGTCCTGAATATCGCTCACATCAAAGACCTAAAGCATCGTTGACTGCGCCAGCGATCTCCTGCTCCGAGCTGAGGTACCGTTCTGTCTTTCGTGCGACTGTGGATCTCATCGTCGTTGTTCGGGATCACGATTCTATGGCGGGGCCGGTTCAGCCAGACCCTTTGATTGGCGACCCGTTCACCACTCAAGATCCAGGCCAGGTAAGTTCCATCGCGGGATGATGAACACGCCGGAATCGTCGGCGTTGACAGGATCCCAATGGCGCTCATAGTCTACCCAGAATAGACGTCCCGTCTACTAAAGTTCGTAAGACACGAGGAATTCATGCTTTCAGCTCTCATCACAGGTGGCAATAAGGGAATCGGCAAAGCTACAGCACGCGCCTTGGCTCAGAAGGGCTTTTGCGTTTGGATAGGCGCGAGAGACACAGCGCGAGGGCAGCAGGCTGCGACTGACCTGCAAAGTGATGGCAAGGTCTCCTTCGTCGAACTCGATGTAACGGACCGAAACTCGATACAGGCGGCAGTCAAACTGATCACAGCTGAAACAGACACGCTCGATGTTCTCGTAAACAATGCAGGAATCAGCAACGAGGTGACAGCCACCTTCGGCGTGACGATCAAGCCAAGTGAACTGTCAGAAGAGAAGCTGCGGCAGCTTTACGACGTCAACTTCTTCGGCCCGGTGGCCATGACTCAGGCGTGCTTGCCGCTGCTCCGCCGATCGCATGCTGGTCGGATCGTCAATGTTTCCAGCAATCTCGGATCTTTCGCGCTCAGCACGGACGAAAAGTCCCCAGTGCGCTCCATCAATACGCTTGGATATCGGAGTTCGAAGGCGGCGCTAAACATGGCAACCGTTCAGCTTGCGTATGAGCTTCGGGATACGCCGATTAAGATCAATGCGGCGAACCCTGGCCTGGTCGCGACGGATCTGACCGGTCAGGGGAACGGAGAAAAATTTGCCGGCCGGCCGGGATTTCAGACACCGGAGGAGGGAGCGCGCATCATTATCAAGCTGGCTACCTTACCCGAGGATGGACCTTCAGGCGGCTTCTTTGATTTCTCCCTGGGCACACTGCCCTGGTGAAGCATCGTCTCCGCTCTAGCCTAAAGTTGTTCCACCTTCGTAAGTGCTTCGTTCTCCGCAGATAGTTGATACTCTTAGGTGCTCTCGTGGCCCATGCGTGCCAACGCTCGGAGAATGTACGGTGACTAGTCTGAAGTGAGAGTGTGTGTTGGGAGTAGAAATGCCTGAAGCAAAGCAATACGACGTGATTGTCCTGGGCTATGGACCTGTCGGGCAGGTCCTTGCCTTGATGCTGGGACGGCAAGGCCGGTCTGTCGCTGTGTGCGATCGCTGGCCTGAGCGTTACCCCTTACCGCGTGCCGTCTGCATCGACCATGAAATCTACAGGGTGCTCACCGCCAACGGCATGGGCTCGGTGCTTCCATCGATCAGTCATCAGGGGCCAAAGTATCAGTGGTTCAACGCGGCTTGGGAGGAGTTGCTCGTTATAGATTGGTCCGCCGAGTCGATCTCAGGCGGCACAGAGGTTAATTTCGTCCATCAGCCCACACTGGAGTCAGCTATCAGCAAAGCCGTTTCGACACTGCCGAACGTGGACTCATACCTGGGCTGGGAGGCCATCAGCATCACGCAGGATGAGCAACAGTGCAATCTCGAACTCAGCGAGCAGACGGGACAGGTGAAGCATCTCTCAGCCCGCTATGTCGTGGGCTGTGATGGAGCCAATTCCATGACTAGAAAAGAAATTGGAGGCGTTCAGGAGGATCGCGGCTTCCAGGCGGACTGGCTCGTCATTGACGTTCTACTGCGTAACGACACGACCATCGAGCAGCTCAAGATTCCCGCCGCTGGACAGTACTGCAACCCGACCAGGCCAACAACAATCGTGCCGGCAGGCGTGCGTGACGGGAAGAAATTTCGGCGTTGGGAGTTCATGCGGCTTCCCGGCGAGTCGGTGGAAGACATGGAGTCAGAGGCTAAGGTGTGGGAGTTGCTGCGGCCCTGGGCTGGACCGGACGCTCTCGAGCTCGTGCGCTCCAAGGTATACACCTTTCGGTCGCTGCTTGCGGAAACTTGGCGAGAGGGACGTCTTCTGCTCGCGGGCGATGCCGCGCACGTAATGCCACCCTTTATGGGGCAAGGGATGTGTTCAGGCATTCGCGATGCCTGGAATGTTGCCTGGAAGCTCGGCCTCGTTCTTGATGGTAAGGCGAGCGATCAACTGCTAGACACCTACCAGACCGAGCGCATGCCGCATGTAAGCCAGATCATTGATCTTTCCATCTATCTCGGGAAGATGATCTGCACTTCAGACCCGCTGGAAGCCGAACAACGGGATCTCGCTTTCAAGAACAAGACAGCGCCTCCGCCTCCTGCCTTCCCACATCTGACCAGCGGGATTCTTAGGCGGACCGCCGGAGGGCAGGTTCAGCAGGGTGCCGGCCTGTTGGCACCTCATGTCTCGGTTGAGGCCGAGTCAGCTAGAGGGCGACTAGATGAGGTGGTTGGCTTGGGCTTTTTGCTGATCACGACGCATGCTAATCCGCTGGCGTGGTTTGATGAAGCGACGCGGACTGCTCTTGAAGCGATCGGGTTGCGCTTTGTTTCCCTTGCCAGTGATCCAGGTAAAGGCAGTCTTCGGGATCTTGACTCCCGGATGCAGCCGTTTCTTGAGCAGCATGGGTGGGACACGATGATCGTACGGCCGGACTTCTATGTTTACGGAGGCGCTTTTAGCTTCGACGACCAAAAGGAGCTGGTGAGTGACTTGCTCTCGGACTTGGCTGGTGCAGGAGTTTCGCTGCCTGTGGGAGGCTCGTTACAGGCCGTTGCCAGCTAGTTTTCCGTACCCTGGATGTAACCCTTCGAAACGACATTTGCCGGTTATGCTTGCGCTTGCGCAAGCCAGTCTTGTTCTCCTTGGCGGAGTGCAATCACCGTCTCCGGACGGTCGACTCCCGGAAGATCATCCTTTGGCTCGAGTCCCAACCGTGCGAGGTGGTGACAGGTGAATCGATAGGAGACGCGGTACCGGTCGAGCTCAGACTGGTCAAGATGTACACTCTTACTGGGATTGCACGGGCTAATCAGGTCTCTTATATAAAGACAGCGCAGGCCTGCGATGAGCCACTGCCCCTCCAGCAGCTGCGCTCTCCACATCAGTCGCACAAACGCCGTGTTCTTGCAGGCGATGCCGTCCAGAGGAAAGAAGCTGTGCAGTGTGCACGCCGTTTCGGCGATCGCCCTGGGCCCGTTCAGAGTGACGACTGCGGGTCCCATCTCGTGAAAGTGGATTCGCTCCGCATGATCGCTTTGCTGCTGTGCTTTCTCGTACTGCCTTCTGGTCCGCTCGACAAACTCCTGGCCGGACCCCTTGAACCACGAGACCTCGACCGTGGACTCGGGATGATAGCAAGAGGCCATCTCCGACCAAAACGCAAAGTCGCGCGCGGCGCGCTCTCGTTGAATTATCTCCGCGATCTCGGATCTTTCCAGCTGTAACTTCGCTTTGTCCTGCGTGCTCACCAGTGTCTCCGGATGCCCTAGCGAATCGTATGAACCATTTCGCGCGAGCGGACTGCTTCATCCATCGCAAACTATCCTGAGCCATCAAAATAGACGCTGTCAACAGAACGACTAATACTTGAAGTAACTAGGCAGAAAGAACGTTACTTCTTAACAATGGATTCGGGGAAGATGCCTTCGCTCTCCCGGCATTATCAGCCGGCCCAGGGATCTTTCCACCAGGGTAGGCAATCCGGCGCATACCCGCGGATGTAGATGACGCACTCGCGTACTACCTCCTTGCAGCGCGTGTGGTCCGCCCGCAAGCCGCAAAGGATCATGACGGTCAGCTCCTCAAGATACGTCCGGCTTCGACCGCTGGCCTTGGAAAGAGAGCGCATTGCCTCCGACATGGAGCCAAGCAACAGATCCCGGGCCGCCGCGACTTCAGTGAAGTGCACCAGCCCGACCTCCCTTGCTTTGAGCAGATGGTGCTCGATCGCTACGATATTGGCCACGTTGTCCGGCAGATAATTTGTGCTGGAAACAAACTTTGCGTAGGTAGAGTCGGTGACGCTGCGGAAAAGAAAGATCAGTGTGCCGATTGCCAGCCGTTCCAGGGGATCGGACCGCTCAAAAAAGTGCTCGACTACCGTGAGGTCATGATCCAGATCTGCACGCAAGGCGTTGAACGCATCCTCCATCGAGACGAAGTGCAGATAGAACGTGGCGCGTGAGACATCGGCCTCGCGGATCACGTCATCGATGCCCGGCGTGGTGTGGTCCTCGCGCGCGGCGTAGCAGGCCATGACGGCTTGTAGGAGGCGCTTGCGCATCTTCTCGCGCTTCTGCCGTCCTACACGTACGCGATGATCGGTTGAAATCTCGGTCTGCATAGTCGTCTAATCCGAAGCGAAAGAGGTCGGTCGTGCACACCTCGTTTTCTCAATGTACAGGCAATCTCGTGAGGAGCGAAGCAGTCGAGCGCGCCAAGCCAGGCGGCTGACGCGGCTGCACTGGGTCTTTATAAAAGGTTACCGGTTGCGTCCAGATCCCGCTTGACGACAATAGACCAAATGTCTATTGTCATTCCAGTTTAGAAGAGAGCTTTTAGAGCTCCTCTCTAGGAGGACCCATGAAGCGCACCGGCAACACCATTCTGATTACCGGCGGAGGCTCAGGCATCGGGCGTGGCCTTGCAGAAGCTTTCCACGCGCTTAAGAACAAGGTCATCCTCGCGGGAAGGCGGCGGAACGCGCTTGAGCAAGTGGCCTCAGCGCATCCTGGCATGGAATGGGCGGTTGTGGATGTACAAGACGCCCAGGCTCTCGACGCATTTGCTCATAGCATGATGGAAAAATATCCAACGCTGAATGTGTTGATCAACAATGCCGGCATCACGGGTATCGAACGATTGGCGACCAGCGCCGGCCAGCTGACTACAGCCGAGGCGATCGTTTCTACCAACATCCTAGCTCCGATCCGGCTCACCTCTACACTGCTCCCGCATCTGCAGACGCAGCCTGAAGCGACAATTATCAACGTAGGATCAGGCCTTGCTCATGTTCCGCTGGCGGCGTTTCCTACCTATTCCGCGAGTAAGGCTTTCATCCACTCGTATACGCAGTCGCTTCGATATCAGCTGGAGCGGACCGCCGTTCGCGTGCTCGAGATCATCCCGCCCGCGGTGCAAACCGGCCTTGGCGGCAATGATCCCTCCGTTCCGCCTCCCCCTGGCGTGATGCCGCTTGACGACTTCATTGTGCAGACGATGGGGTTGCTCTTCAGCGATCCAACTCCCTCAGAGCTTTGCGTGAACAACGTCAAACCATTGCGGTTCGCTGAGGCAAATGGCAATCATGAGACACTGCTCCGCAGGCTCGGCGCTATGATTCCGTTCGACTAGACTGCTACGTTGTTAAGGTAAATGCATATCTTGTCTAGGATGACAATGGAGGCGATCCAGTGAGTAGCGCCAAACTCGTGCTCGGAGCAACGGCAACTTTAGTGGTGTTAGCGATGATGTTTCCGTCAGAAGGAGTCGCACAGACTCCGGCAACAGGTGTTGACCGCTTCAGTGTTCCCGCTACGGTCTCTCCGGAAGCGGCGGCACAGTTGAGCAAGCTCTATGCCAGGCTCGCCCATGCGCCGAAGCGGGAGCGCCCGAAGACCCAGGAAGACTGGGACCGGGCCAACGCCCAGCTGGCAGCCATGGCCACGCCGATTTCAACCGCCACCGCGGATGCCCTTCACGTCACGCGAACCGAAGATCGCCTGGGCGGCGTGCCGGTTTTGCGCGTGCGTCCCGCTAATTACAAGCCGGGCGGCCCGATCGTTCTATACCTGCACGGAGGGGCCTATACGTTTCTTTCCGCAGCCAGCAGTCTGTCCATTCCAGCGCTGATGAGCACAGCAAGCGGCCATGAGGTGATTTCGATCGACTACACGCTTGCGCCGCGTGCCGACTGGCGCGTTGTCACCGATCAGGTAGTGTCGGTCTGGAAGGCTATTCTTGCCTCGGGTGTGAAGCCGGCAAGTGTTGGAATGATGGGCGACTCGGCCGGCGGCGGCCTTGCAGCAGGCTCCGTGCTAAAGATGCGCGATGAGCACCTACCACTGCCGGGCGCGCTCTATCTGATCTCCGCGGCTGCGGACCTCTCCGGTGCCGGCGACACGTTTACAACTCTGGCGGGGGCAGATCCTATCCTCTCGGTCGATACCACTTCCTGGAGCGCGGAGGCTTACGCGCCGGTAGCCGACCAGAAGAATCCCTACGTGTCCCCGGTCTATGGCGACTACACGCAGGCTTTTCCCCCGACACTGCTCCAGGTAGGCACGCGGGAGCATCTGCTGAGCAGCTCTGTGCGAGAGTACCAGGCGATCCGGAGCGGAGGCCATGAGGCGGTGCTCGATGTGTATGAAGGCATGCCGCACGTCTGGCTCAGCCTGATCCCACAGGCACCGGAGA
The DNA here is from genome assembly GCA_964245195.1 of uncultured Acidobacteriaceae bacterium. GTDB lineage: Bacteria > Acidobacteriota > Terriglobia > Terriglobales > Acidobacteriaceae > Edaphobacter. The sequence continues at coordinate 316,749 of CAXTLR010000004.1, forward strand.
CGAAGATCGCCGTCAAGCGGGCAACAGACTTTTTTGCTTCACACCTTCGCAACTAGACCAAAGAATGCTGGGTAGCACACCGGTCCTCGCGTACACGATCGAATTTTCTTAGAGCGGACTTGCAAAAGCTGTAGAGCAGCGATGCCTCTACACCATAGCCACTGCGACCCAGTCGGCTAATCGCCTTGTCACAGGTCAGAGTCGAAGCAACTTCTCGGCATTGCCGTGGCAGATTTTCTCGCGATCTTCTTCGCTGATGGGCGCCTTCTCAATAAACTCGACCGCCTCTTGGGTGTACTCATACGGGTAATCGACCGAGAACATAATGCGGTCCGCGCCCAGGGCCAGCATGGAGCAGATTAGCGGCGCGTCAGAGAATGAGCCGGCGGTCGTCACCATGACGTTCTGCTTGATGTATTCCGAAGGCATCTTCTTGAGCGTATTGCGGTGCTGCATCATCTTGTAGCGGCTGTCGAGACGCCAGAGCACGTACGGAAGCGTCTCGCCCATATGGCCAAGCACCACGGTCGTCTTCGGAAAGCGGTCAAAGACTCCACCGTAGATGAGGCGCAAAACATGGCCCGCGGTCTCGGGCGTCCACGCCCATCCCGGGCCGGCCATCTCCGGATAGCCTGCTTCATTGCTGGCCTGCACGGGAGAGTCCGCCGGGTGCAGGTACACCGGGATGCCGAGCGCCTCGGCTCGCTCCCAGACGGGAAAAAACTTGGGATCATCCAGATACTCGCCATTGCTGTGGCCGTTGAGTAGTACGCCTTTCATGCCTAGTTGCTGAATGCACCGCTCCATCTCCTCGGCTGCGTCCTTCGGGTCTTGTAGCGCGAGAGTTCCGAAGCCCGCGAAGCGCGTCGGATAGAGCTGCACCTGGGTGGCGAGCAAGTCGTTCAGGTGCTTGGCTCCGTTGACGGCCTTGTCGCGATCGGGCTCCATCTGCACGCCGGGTGTGGTGACGGAGACCACGGACAGATCAATCCCATTCTTGTCCATGTCCTCGATGCGTAGAGCGCCGATATCGGCCAGGCGAGGTCTGACGTAGGCGACGAAGTCCGGGTCGATGGTGCTCAGCACCTTGGTGGCGTACTGGCCTACTTCCGGTGTTGAGAAGTGTTCTTCGAGGATGATCTTTCTGATCTTGCTTGGCATGTGTTCTCCTGATGGCAAACTTATGAGTCGGACCTCGAGGGATTGCTTTGGCGAAAGCGCTGTCGTGAGCTTCATCTCTACATGAGCAGCACAGGCTTGATGACACTGCCGTTCAGCGACGCTTCGGCGGCTTTGTTGATGTCGGCAAGCTGGAAGCAGGTAACGATCTTATCGACTGGCAGACGCCCGCGCCGATAGAGTTCGATGAGTTGTGGAATGAATACCCGAGGCACGGCGTCGCCCTGGTTGGTGCCGACGATGCGCAGACCACGGCCGACCATGTTGATTACGTCGACGGCCACGGTCTCACCGGCACGCGGAACACCGATGACAACACAGGTCCCGGCAGAGCTCAGAGACGTAATCGCGGCATTCAAGGAACCAAGATTGCCGCTGGTCTCGACCGCGCCGTTGAGTCCTTTGCCGCCTGTGAGCTGGGCGATCTGCTCCACGACTCCACCAGCGCTGGCGTTCAGGATGTCTGTCGCTCCAAGCTGCTGGGCAAGCGCTAAACGCGTTGGGTGGATGTCCACGGCGATGATCTGCGCGGCGCCGGTAAGCCGCAATCCCATGATGGCGGACAGACCCACCGCACCGACGCCGAACACCGCCACGCGTGCACCGGGCGAAGGACGCAGCACGGATGTGACCGCGCTGACACCAGTCTGAACACCGCACCCTAGAGGCGCGAGAACCTCCGCGGGCAGATCATCCGATACGCGAACTACCGAGCGTGCTGCAGCCAAGATGCGCCGCGCGAAAGAAGACTGACCAAAGAAGTGGCCATGTAGTAGAGTGCCACACTGGCTGAGCGTCGAGGAGCCATCGGACCGACTGCCTCCGACCAAATTCAGCCGCGGCCAGTCTTCGCAGTAGACCGGAGCTCCGCCCAGACAGGCCGAGCAATGCCCGCACCAGGTAAAGCTGATCACCACGCGGTCACCCACGGCCACATCATTTACGGCCGAGCCAGCCTCGACGATCCGGCCCACGCCCTCATGGCCCAGAACCGCAGGAAGCGGGAATGGGATGTGCCCGGCGCGGGCCGAAAGATCAGCATGGCACATGCCGCTTGCCTCCAGTTCCACCACGACCTCATCCGGGCGCGGCGTGGCGAGCTCAACCTCCTCCAGGACGAAGGCTCCTCCCGGCTCACGCACGACTGCGGCTTGTGTGCTGGTCTGTCCCTCACTGGCCGGCATCAATGGTGGCCTCCGCCGGCGAAGGTATGCGCAATCTGCTTGTACTCGAGATAATCCTCGACGGAGGCCATGCCACCAAGTCTGCCCAGACCGCTTGCCTTGTAGCCGCCCTCCTCGAATTCGACCGCAAGATTGGCCCAGCTATTAATCGAAACCAGTCCGACATCTAGCCGCCTCGCGACTCGCACCGGCATGTCCACATCGCGGCTCCACACGCACGCATTCAGCCCGTACTCCGTGTTGTTCGCCAGTTCGACAGCCTCATCTTCCGTGTCGAACACCTGGATGGTCTGTACGGGCCCAAACGTCTCGGCCTGCACGATCGGCATGCTGGAGTCCGTCACGGCGAGCAGCGTGGGGTGGTAAAAAGCGCCTCCAGCGAGGGCCGGATCGGTCGCTGGGCCGCCGCGCACGATGACCTGTGCACCGCCCTGGATGGCCGCTTCGACCGCGGCATCGACGCGTTTGACTGAAGCAAGGTCGATCAGCGGGCCCATGTCGCTGCTGGGGTCGGAGGCAGGGCCGGGCTTCACGCGCTTCAGCCGTTCCGCCAAACCGGTTGTCACTTTCTCCGCGATGCCACGCTGCACCAGAATGCGGCTTCCTGTCATGCAGAACTGGCCGGCGAACACGGTCGACGACTTCTCCAGTGTGGGCAGAAGCACGTTTAGATCGGCATCGTCGAAGATCACATGCGGCGTTTTTCCGCCGAGTTCAAGCCCCACCCGCTTCAGATGAGCCGCGGCGGCCTGTGCGATCTGCCTTCCCGTATGCGTGCTGCCAGTGAAGCTGATGACGGGCACGAGAGGCGAACTCACCAGCAGTCGCGCGCCATCCGCGCCGCCCTCCGCGAACATGTTCACGACGCCCTTGGGAAGCTCCGCTACTGAACGCATGATTTCGCTGGCCACCTGCGCGCTTTGCGCAGCCTGCGCAGGAAATTTGACCACCGCCGTACATCCGGCCGCAAGCGCCGGGGCCAACGCGCGAATGCTCAGGTATGCAGGCGAATTCCACGGGATGATCAGACCTGCAACGCCCACCGGCTGCCGGATCGACATCGACTGACGACCCGGGACCGTGTCCATCACGCGGCCGAAAGTGTGAATGGAAAGGCCGGCCGCAAAGCGGAAAGCGCGAATGATCAGGCTTGCCTCAAAGGTCGCTTCGGGACGGGTCTTGCCATTCTCCTCGCAAAGCGCGTCGATCACATCGCCCAGCCGGGCCGCGTAAGCGTCGGCAAGATGGCTCAGGGCAGTTGCGCGCATCATCTGATCAGTACGCCAGCCTTCCTTCTTGAAAGCTGCCGAGGCCGCATCGATCGCGGACTGCGCGACGGCGGCATCCGCGTCGAAGTAGCTGCCGATGCACTTACCATTCGCGGGGTTTGTGCTCTCCCGTCTGGTCCCGCCTTCCACCCACTCGCCGCCGATCCAGTTCCTTGCCGTCCGTTGCGTTTCCATCTCCATCCTCTCCCGCGACCCGAACGCTTCCACGTCGATCGTTTCCCACCCTGGTTTCTGCCTTACCCCTTAGGGTTGGGGCGACTCAATATAGCAGCTTGAGAACTCTCTTCACAATAGGCACAGTACTTATTGCGGAAAGCGTATGACGCCTCCAGGTTGCTTGAGCAGAAGGAGCGTCCAGATACTGGAAACACCAGCCCCAGCGCCTAACCCTAAGGAGCTCCTGTGTCTTCTGCCTCTGCGGCTGTGGCTAGCGTGTTGTCTGCTGTCTGTGATAGAACGCTAGGACGGAAGCCAGAGAACATACATCGCACCTAAAGCAAGACATGCTTTCTCAGCGGGAGACAGTCGTGAGCGAAAGACCCAGTGAAGCTCAGGAAAAACAAGACTCAGCGCCGACACTCGCGGGGACCGAGGCCAGGTTTCACCGTTTCCGGGTGGGCGACATCGAATGCGTATCGTTAAGCGACGGAGCCATCCGGGTCCCGATGGGACCACCTGAACCGGGTAAGCCGATGCAGTTTCGCCTGGTTCCCCTCGCATGCCTCCTTGTGACCCTGCCGCAGACGGGAAAACTTGTTCTGATGGACAGCGGGTTCGGCTATAACCCGGGGCGACTCGGAAAGCCTCTGCTCAGCGATGGCCGCCTGGCCGAATCGCTCTCCCTTGCCGGTATCTCACCGGAAGCAATCGACGACGTGCTGATCTCGCATCTCGACCCGGATCATATTGACGGTCTGTTCCGCGACGATGGAAGCAAGACCTTTCCGCGGGCAACTTACCACGTCGCTGCGGAGGAGATCGCCTTCTGGCACCGCGACCCGGTCGACCTGAGCGATTCGAACATCTCGGAAGCGGCCAAGCAGGACAGACGTCAAGCGTCCGGCCGCTTTCTCCGTTTTGCAGGCAGCACGCTCACCACCTTTCGTGCAGGCGAAGAGGTCATGCCTGGAGTCAGCTCGATCGCCCTCCCTGGACACACTCGAGGTCAGGTCGGCTTCATTGTCCAGGGTGCGTCAGAAACGCTTCTTTACACAGGTGATGGTTTCACGAACGCCGTGGTCTCGGTCGAGACGCCCCATGTTCATCACCCGTTAGACTTCTATCCTGAACAAGGCGTGCAGACCCGACGGAAGCTGATCGAATTGCTGCTTGAGAACAAATGGCAGAGCTTCTCTCCCCATTTCCCCTGGCCCGCGATCGGACGTCTCGAGCGCGATGGCGATAGAGCCATCTGGAAGGCTGCCTCCTGAAAGCGAGCCTTCGGACGTGGAGCTTCAATCGCAATCTTCAATCGAGACCTGGTTGCTCTGATCATTCGCGCACAATAAAGAGGTCACATGAACGATGTAACTGAGATTACGCAGGTTGTTTTACGGGAACGGCAAGGCCGGGATCGCGGCTGGTGGGCGCAGATGGCGGAGTGTTTCCATCCCGACTCGCGTGTGACCTTAAGTTGGTTTGATGGACCCGGATCTGAATTTGTCGCGCGCTCCCAAAAGATGAGTGAGATGGGAATACGTATTTTGCATCGGCCATCGCCGCCGACGGTGCACGTGAATGGAGACAAGGCTGTTCTTGAGCTGCCCGTGTCGGTAGAGCGACGCTTCCTGCTCAAAGGGGTGGAGGCGGACCTCACATCGTTGAGCCGGCTGCTCTACCGGCTGGAGCTGCGCGAAACCGGATGGAAGATCTTGTCACTAAACGCGATCTATGAGCGCGACACGCTGGCTCCGACCGTCCCTGGCACGATGCTGGATGTGGATCACGAGATCCTTGCCCAGTTCCGGCCGTCTTACCGTTTCGTCGCCTACGACATCAGCCTGTCCGGACGCTCGATGACTGCCGACCTGTACGGCGACGATCAACCGGAGCAGGTGCAGGCACTCTATCGCTCCGCCTTCGACTGGCTTGGCCGATCGCCGATGTTCTAGGCTTCGTTCCACGCGATTGAGACCAACAGCTTCACGGTACGCCACCTTCAGAGAAAGGGCGTACCGCCCAGGTTTTAGGATTCACTTAGAAGTTGACCCTTCCGGCGAATTGGTATTGTCGGCCGGAGTACCCGAAGGCTGTATTCGTGATGCTGCCGAAGGGGCTGGTGGATCCGGTAGCTCCCCTCGGGGTTGTGTTCAGTGGCACCCCCAAGGCGTCGTAGCCCGTGATCACCGCACTCGGCTGAGCAAAGTTCGGCGTATTGGTGAAATTGAAGCACTCTGCACGCAGCTCCAGCTTTACGCCTTCCCGCACTGGTATGGTCTTGAAGAGCGAGAGATCGCCGCGGCGCAGATGAGGACCAAAGACCTGGTTGCGACCTTCATTTCCAAGCGTTCCAAGTGTTTGGCCGGCGAAAGCGCTCGTGTTAAAGAACTGTCTGAGTCCTGCACCCGTACCATAGGCTCCAACGACGTTCGGCTTGTCCGCGGTGACCGTCGGGAGGTTGACTCGTGCAAGCCCGTTCGCCTGGGTGGTGCTGTCGGTGACGGTAAAGGGTGCGCCATCCTGCCAGAATCCCAGACCGTTTAGTCGGAAACCTCCAGCAAAAGCTTTATAGAAGGTGGACCCGGATTTTCCAGTCGGGATGTCGTAGCTGAAGAACCCGGCGAAGCGCTGCTTGATATCGAGCGGAGAGTTGCCGTAATCGGCTTTGCCCACATTGAAGGGCTGCAGGCCGAATCCGTTCGATCCGAGGCCGTCGCCGCTGAACACCTGCAAAATATCGTCGAGATTGTGAGCGTAGGTGTAGTTCACGTTTGCGGTTAGGCCATGCGCGATGCGGCGTTCCGCCGAGACCTGTGCCGAATTGTAGGAGGAGGCTCCGAAGTTGCCGTAAAGAGCAATGGTGTTTACATTCGGCAATTGGGCAGCATATCGAAATGCCGGTGCGGCCGTACCCGACGCAACGGGGCCTTGGGTGTCTGGAAGATCGATATTCGGTGACGCATCCACAATGTGCCTTCCCAGTTCCGCCACATAGCCCGCGGTAAAGACTGTCCCACGGTACTCCTTTTGCAGCAACAGGTTGAACTGCTCCAGGTAGCTGTCGGTCTGACGTAGATTCTTCGTGAGCAGGCCACCGCTCAAGCTGGCCGTCGCAGTCGACTGAACACTTACCGGTCCGATGCCCTGTACAGAAAGCGGGCCAGGATGAAAGACTGTTCCGCTGTTGAACCCGACCGGCGGATCATTCAGCACCAGGCTGTTGTTGGAATCGCCGGGAAAGAAGGTAAGTCCGAAGCCGCCGCGCAGGACAGTTCCAGGAGCGACCGTGGCGTCAAAGCCGAAACGCGGACTGAAGTCGTGAAAGGTGTTCTGCAGACCGCCGGTGGCACTGTCGATGATGCTAAGAGTGGCAAGATTGAAGTTGGCGATGTTACCGTACTTTTCGTTTGCCTTGGTGTACACGTCATAACGCAGGCCCAGGTTCAGGGTGAGATTATCCCGCACGCGCCAATCATCCTGGAAGTAGACGGATGGCTCATAGCTGCGGTCATACGGCTTGACGTTGAAGGCCTGGCGCATCGTGACGTACCCGGCGCCGGTAAGCAATTTTGTCAACGTCGGAGTATAGGTGCCCGTGGGGTTCGCCGCCGAAGGCGCGACTGCTGTCGGTGCAAAGATGAAGAGACCTTTCGGATATAGAGGCAGCTGAAAGCTGAAGTTGCGCCGGATCAGTGCGGCGCCGACCTTGAAGGTTTGACGGCCCTTGGTGTAGGTCAAAGCCCCGGCAAACTGCGTGTTATGTTCCTGGTCATAGAACGGTTGCGAGATTGTGTCGCCAAGCCCGGCGTAGCCGACTAGGCTCAAGGTCGCAAGTCCGGAGCAGACACCGCACTCGTTAGCGTTTGGGATTTTGTATGGAGCCGAGTCGTTGAAGTTCTTCCCGTAATTCAGTGGCGTCGCATCCAGATTGAAGTAGGTGTACGCCGTTCTAAGTTCCAGCAACAGAGATGGGGTGAATACATGCGTATAGCCAAACTGTCCATTGTGCGCCGTGGTGAGATTGTTGCCGGGCAGTGTGCCGGAGATGTTGCCGCCTGCTTGCACACCGTTGACCGCGGGCAGATAGGGTGGCGTAAACGCCTGGGTGCGGTTATAGGAGTAGCGCCCGAACAAAGTATCTTTCTGGCTGAAGTGATGGTCGATGCGGACGTCCCCAAGCGAGGAGTAAAGGGAAGCTGACGGATTGTAGACAAAATTGTTCGTCGCGCCAGACAGGTTCGGCAGGGGGAATAGTTTGAAGTAAGCCAGGGCCGTCGGATCGAGGTTGGCCGTCGGGATATTAGGCACAGCGATACGCGTAAAGGGATTAATGATATCGCCCAGATAGCCCGGCGTTTGCTGTTCAGCAAGAGTGGGAACCGTGCTGGTATACACGGAGTTATTGCCGTTGATCTGACGCAGCCCATCGTAGTCGAGGAAGAAGAAGGTGCGGTCGCGAAAGATTGGACCCGACAAGCTTGCCCCATACTGGTTCTGTCGCTGCTCCGGCTTGTGAAGAAAGCTAGGCACGAAGAAGTTGCGGGCGTCTGTAATGTCGTTGCGGAAGAACTCATAGGCGGAGCCATGGAGCTGATTGGCACCTGCCTTGGTGATGACGTTGATCGCCGCGCCGCCCGTACGTCCCGTCTCTGCGGTGTAGAGGTTGATATCGGTTCTGACCTCAGCGATGGCCTCAACCGAGGGACGGATGAGCAGCGTTCCAATGGTCCTGCTGTTGTTATCCAGGCCATCCAGTTGATTGTTGTTGAATAATTCTTCCTGCCCATTGGCCGAGACTGAGGACGAGAGCCGCCGGTCGACTATGTTTGATCCACTCGAGAGCGAATTAGGAGAACCGGCGTTGACGCCTGCCTGTACCTGCACCAGTCCAATAAAGTTGCGCCCGTTCAGGGGAGCATCGACCAGTGTTCTCTCAGTAATGGTGCTGCCTACGGTGGTCGAGTCAGTTTGCAGCGAGGATGGGGTCGTGGTGACCTCCACCTGTTCATTGACAGATCCAGCCTGCATCGCGGCATCGATGCGAACACGGTCCGTGGCCGCGACGACGATGTCTCTCGCGGTGTACGTCTTGAAACTCGGAGAGCCGATCGTGAGGACATACGTGCCAGGCTGCAGGGCGCTGAAGGTGTATTCGCCGCTGCTGCTCGTGGTGAACGTGCGGACCTCATGCGTTCCGACGTTCTCCAGTCTTACTGAGGCATCGGGAACTACGGCTCCGGTATTATCCCTCACGGACCCGAGGATATCGCCCGTCGCGACCTGCGCCCGAGCGGAGCACGTCAGGGAAAGCAGACACAGTATGGCCGCACACAATGCCAGAACAGAGACACGTAGACGACAGAAAAGGTAGCCACTGGTAGGTTCTGGCGTGTACTTCATTACGTTGCGGAAAAAAATTGACATGATGCCTCAATGTGCTGGATCAGGACGGTGCTCAGTTCCAGATGCGGTGCCAAATATACCAGCGCCACTAGAAGAGTCACAATAGGCGGCGCGTATATTTATTTTGTCTTCCGGAGAGGGCTCATACACAGAATCTGACCCGGCGATCAATTGATGACCTTGTCTCCACTCAGTGAAGCGCCGCACTGAGAATACCGATTCACCCTGTTGACAGTGTCTAATCTCATACGCCAGTATTAGCGTCGTGGCTGCGATCGCTAATCCGCAAGAAAACAAGCGAGGTCTCTAGGTCATGATTACTCATGCGAATGCCGCTCAAAGTCTTGCCTCATCCAGGCGCGCCGTCTCCACCGTTGTAGCGCTTGGGTTTGGAGCACTGGTCTTTGAAGGGTATGACCTGATCGTGTACGGGACCGCTGTGCCTGCGCTGCTGGCCTATCCGGCATGGAATCTCACGCCGGCAAGAGTCGGAGCGATTGGCGGGGCTGCCTTTATAGGCATGTTCCTCGGAGCTCCGCTTGCCGGGTGGCTCAGCGATCGCTTCGGCCACCGAAGGCTGTTCATCGGCTTACTGTCTTTCTTCTCGCTCATGATGATCCTAGCCGCGGCTGCGCCAACTCCCGCACTATTCGCGCTCTTTCGCTTCCTCGCCGGCGTTGGATTCGGCGGCATTCCACCCACAGCGATCGCGCAGGCCTACGAGTTCGCGCCTCGCGATCGAAAGGTTGTGCTGACCGCCGTTATGCTGAGCGGTTTCGGCATCGGCGCCATTCTAGCCGCTGGGCTGTCCATCCTCTTGCTCGGTCATGTTGGCTTCCGGCTTATGTTCGGCTTTGGAGCGCTTCCCCTCGTCACCCTGGTTCCGCTAGCTGCATGGTTGCTGCCAGGCGCACCAGGCCCTGAGGCGGAAGCCCATCGCCGACCGGCAGCGACCAGGATCAGTCCCTGGCGGGGTGTGCTGCGCGGTGGCGCGGCAGTCTCAACGGTGCTCTTTGCAGCTGCCAATTTCTTTGCCCTGCTGCTTTCTTTTGCGCTGAACACGTGGCTGCCGCAACTGATGCGAGGAGCCGGTTACCCCCTGGGATCAGCTTTGCAATTCTTGCTTCTACTCGACATCGGCGCTCTGGCCGGAGCTTTGCTGGGTGGTTGGATCGCCGACCGTATCGGTGGCCGCAAGGTCGTCATCGCCATGTTCCTCATCGGTGCCGTGTCGCTGGCCTGCCTGTCCCTTCACATGCCTTCCATCCTCTTCAAAGTTCTCATCTTCATCACGGGTGCCGTAGCGGTTGGCAATCAATCGGTCCTTTTTGGATTCATGGCGGCACATTACCCGCAGGCGTCCCGAGCCACAGCTATTGGCGCCACCTCCGGCGTGGGCCGGCTAGGAGCGGCGGCGGGTCCTTTGCTGGGTGGTCTGCTGCTCAAGGCAGGCGCCCACCTCAGCGGGAACGTGCTTGTCTTCGCCGCGGTTTCGGTTCTTGCCGGCCTCTCCATTTTTTTTATTCCGCGTACGCTGCACGACATGCAGAGTGAAGACACATTGATTTTGCCGGAGCTCTCGACAGAAGGCGCGCCGCTGAATTGAAGCATGCTCCATGCCGTCCGCTTAGTCTAGCTTCCTGATCTGATCGCAAGTGAATGGGGACACACATGATGAATCCGATGGAAACAAATGAAACCACGAACGGTGCCGCCAGTAGCGCGCCTGTACCGGAGCCGTTTGCCGCAAAGATGACGTGTGACGTCGCGATCGTCGGCTATGGGCCTGTCGGCATGATCCTCGGAGTACTGCTGGCGAAGCGCGGCTACTCCGTCATTGCGGTCGAGCGCTGGCCCACACGGTATGACCTGCCCCGCGCGGGCCACTTCGACAGTGAGACGATGCGTACATTTCAAAGTCTTGGCTTCGCTGAGTCTGTCGAGTTGATCGCCCGGCCCATGCTGCAATGGGATCTTGTCACCGCGGAACGCGAGGTGCTGACACAGATAAAGCTCGGCCTGGGCGGGAGCGGCTGGAAGGAGAGCTATCTCACGTTCCAGCCTGAATTCGAGGCTATCTTCGATGCTCGCGCTCAGGAACTCGGCGTTCAGGTCTTCATGGATACGACAGCGGTCAAGCTGGAACAGGATGAAACGGGCGCTCGGCTCTTTGTGCAAAGCAGCAGCAACCCGGCACCGGAGCCCTCGGTCATTCATGCCTCGTTCATCCTGGGCGCAGACGGCGCAGGCAGCTTTGTGCGCCGAGCATGCGGCATTGAACGAACCGATCTCGGCTTCAAAGCAAACGACCAGCTCGTCATTGACTTCGAACACAACGACCCAGACCGCGATCTTCCGCAGCTTCCTGAGGTCTACCAGGTCCTAGACATCAATCGGCCCTTGCTGGCTGGACGCTGGAGCGGCGATCGCTGGTCGCGCTTCGAGTTCCATGCCAAGGAAGGCGAGAGCCGCGCTTACCTGGAAAGTCTGGACACCTGCTGGAAGCTCCTCGAAAGCTGGGACATCTTTCCCGGAGACGGAAAGATTATTCGGCACTCCGTCTACTCCTTTGAGAGCAGGCTTGCGAGCCAATGGCGGGTCGGTCGAGTGCTGCTGGTGGGCGATGCAGCCCACACGATGCCTCCATTTATGGGCCAGGGACTGTGCTCCGGCATTCGCGATTCGCTGAATCTTGCATGGAAGCTGGATGCGGTGCTGTCCGGCAAAGCCGGCCAGGAACTGCTGGACACCTACGAGAGTGAACGCAAGCCGCACGTCGAGAACATCATCCACATGTCCATCGGCGTCGGCCACATGGTACTCATGACCGACCCGGCGGAGGCACGCAAGCGCGATGACATGCTGCGCTCAGGTGCGGTGCCAAAAGCGCCAGTGTTCCCCAGGCTGGGGGACGGCATCGCTCGGCCGCCAAACTCGCCGGATCATCACGAGAGCGACGGACGGCCGTCACGGCAGGCCCGCGTCGCCGTCGGTCGGCACATCGACAGGCTCGACCAATTCATGAAGCAAGGATGGAAGATTATCGCCCGTCACCCGATTCCCATGACTCTCTTCAACGAGAGTCAGCAAGAGCTGCTCGCCTCCCTTGACCTTGAGTTTGCGCATGCGTCGCGCGGGGCAAATGCGCAGTACGTCGACATCGACGGCGAGTACGACATGTGGTATCGAGAGACGGGAAGAAAAGCATTTCTGCTGAGGCCGGACAATTATGTTTTCGGATCGGTGCGAACCATCGAAGAACTCCCCAAGCTTCTCGATGAGCTTGGCACCGCACTGGCTGATCATCAGTGGCACGCCGCAAAGGCCGTGCCGGCGATCGACTTGTTACAGGCGATTCGTCCCTAACCGGCCGCAGAGGCTGCTTGTCTTAGATTCGCCACAGGTCAGAGTATTTTCCTGTAGGTGTAGGGGATGTCACGAGTTCACCATACCTACAGGAAAATGCTTAGCTAGCCGCAACCAGCTCCGCAGCTACTTTGGCCGTAGGGACTTCCGCCTCGTAGTTGGTTACAAAATCCTTGGGAACCTGAGGACCCCACAAATACAGCGAATCTTCCGCAGGGTGATCGCCAGGGTCCCAATCACAGGTGACCGGGATGTAATCGATATCGGAGGAATATTCGCAGTAGCTGCCCCATGGGTCGCGCACATAGTGGAAGTAGTTGGAGCCAAGCACATGCCGGCCCAGGCCCCAGCCCTGCGTGAAGCCCTTGTCTGCCATCTGCATCGCGCCTAGTCCGACGAGATTGACGTTCGGTAGATCCCAGCTCACATGGTGAAAGCCCGGCGCGGAGGACTTCGCAAAGGCGATCATATGATGATCGCTGCCGTGAATGCCATGGAGAAAGGCGATGCCGTCACCCGATCGGTCCGACAGCCGCAGCCCGAGCGTGCGACCGTAAAACTCAATGGCGCGAGCCACGTTGGTGGTGAACAGCAGGATGTGAGCCATGCGGCGAGGACGTACCTGGTCGGCAAGCCGGCGGTACGGTGCGCCGCGCCGACCGCCATCCACCGTGTCCATTTCAAAGCTCATCTTGTCGTTCGGCGAAGACTTCTCCGCGATCTTCACCTCGATCAGGATATTGTCGGGATCGGCAAACCAGAAACCGTCCGAGTCGAAGCCCGGAGGAGGTTCGAGCAGCTTTACGCCGGCCGACTCCACCCGTGTTCTGATCTGGGCGAAGTCTTCCTCAAATGCTCCGAACGAGATGTATTGGAGCTTCTTCGCAGGTCCTTCGGTCAGCACACCCCAGCGATGCGGACCATCAAACGTGGTCAGGCCCAGGTGGTTGCCATCGGCTTTCAGATCAAGACCGAAAGCCGCATAGAAGTCTTCCGCGACACTCATCTTCGGGACCGAGACGCTGAAGTGATCGAGTGAGTGAACGCCCAGTTCGCCGGGACGTTTAGCCTGCGGGGTAAAGCTGCGAATCATCGTCATGCTGCACCTCTTGAACTGCGGAAGGATTAGTCCTGTGCAACGACCGGATTGGACAAAAGGCCGATTCCTTCGATCTCGACCTCACACACATCGCCAGGTTTCATCAGGATCTTCGGATCGCGCGCAACACCGATTCCGCTAGGCGTGCCCGTGACGAAAACGTCTCCGGGCTTCAGAAGCATGGCATCACTCAGCAAAGAAACCTGTGTCGCTACGTCGAAGATCATGTCGGAGGTCGAGGCGTTCTGCAACGCAACGCCGTTCAAACGGGTCGTCAGCCGCAAGCCCTTCGCGCCTGGCTCCAGTTCATCGGCCGTGACGAACACAGGCCCAAACGCTCCGGTGCTGTCGAAGTTCTTGCCCACCATCCACTGCGCAGACTTGAACTGGTAATCGCGGATCGAAGCATCGTTGAAAATCGAATATCCGGCTACGTGCTCAAGAGCGCGCTCTTTCGGGATGTTGCGCCCTGCCTTGCCAATGATGGCGACCAACTCGCCTTCATAGTCCAGTTGCTCGGAAACCTTTGGCCGCACGATGGGCGCTCCGTGGCCGATGAGACTCGACGGGAACCGCCCGAAGAGGGCTGGATACTTGGGCACCTCAAAGCCGCTCTCTCTTACGTGATCCTTGTAGTTCAAGCCGACGCAGATGATCTTCTCCGGAGACGGAAGCGGCGGCAGATACTCTATTTTTGATATGTCGACCTCCTCCCCTTTAAGGAGGGTGTCATAGGCCTGCCGCATGGCATCCGGCCCGGCCGTCAGAAGGGCCTGCAGATACGCAGGCTGCGTACTTCCCGCTTTGGGGCCGAAGAGACTGGCTCCACGTAGCGCGCCCAGAGCGACTTCGCCTTCTCGTCTATACAGAATGAACCTCAACGCCTTACTCCCATGTGGAGTGTTCGATCCATGACCCGTCTTGAAGCCGAGCGCTCAATCCTGGGTAGCGCCTAAGCCGCGTGCGGGGGACGTGGAAAAGCGAACACGTTCGGAAACGAGATTGAGCTAGTAGCTATACGTTTGTCAAGTGCTCCCGAGCAGAGCCGGTCTGCCCTGCCACTCTCAGGAGCATGCGAAAGGTACTGGCTACCTGCTCACGGACTTGACGCGATTGCCGGCAGCGGCAGACACGACCAGTCCACGCGAGCTCTTATCGGATTGTGTCTGAAGACCGAGGCCCGTGATCTGCAGCTTCAGGATTGCCGCGAACTCGCGCACGCCCGTGCGCCACTCCGGATGCTCGGAGGCGGCAAGCCACCAGCGAAGCGCCGCCGAATACGAGAAGAAAATGTGACGTGCAATGAGCTCAGCGTTCTCGGTCGAGCCTATCTCGCCAGTCGTCTGCGCGGCCGTGACAACCTCCTCCAGGCCACGTATAAAACGATCGCGAGTGCTGATGTATTCCGCCAGGTGAAAACCCAAGGTATGCTGCAGGACCTCGCTCAGCAGGATGCGCGATAGGATCGGCTCGCTTCCAAACAGACGGTAGTAGGCCTCCACCATGGACAAGATCTTTTCGTGAAAGCCTTGCCAGGGGCGCAGCGCGGCCAGAGAGGTGTCGGTCACCATGCGCACCTCCTGGTTGAATACGAGGTAGATCAGATCGCGCTTGTCACTGATGTAGTTGAACAGTGTCCCGAGACCCAGGCCCGCCATTTGAGCCACGTCTCGCAGCGTCGTTGCATCATACCCGTGCTCAGCGAACAGCTTGCGAGCGGCCATCATGATGCGATCCTGGCGCTCTTGCTTGGATCGCTCGCGTACCCCGACCTTCTTCGCTTTCACGACCGGTTCGAGCTGCGCGAGGGGCAAACGTGTCTCCTGAAGGTCTATTCTAACTCGCACCCTGTTCCACAACAGGATCCCATGCCGCATACCGAATGGCAGCCTCGAGCAGCTGCCCAATGACCGCAAGATCGTCCCTGCCGCGTGGCGCGTACACCAAAACGTAGTTCACAGGCAGGTCAAGCGCGATTCCGGCGAGTCCATGCCGCTCTCCCCATCCCGCTTCGATCACTGCGACCGCGTCCCTTGGACTCAGGATCATGTGCATGGAGTGATCACTAGGGTGAATGTGCGCGATCTCGCCAAACGAAGGCGGCCCCAGGCTGCTTGCTCGGCACGTGCGCCGGATCGCTGGATGCCTCTTCTCAAAGTGGGAGAGGGCATATTCCACCTGATCCGAGTTCTCTGCCACAGCTTGATCAAATAGCTCTCGCAGCGCAACACGCGTCGGCTCACCCGGAAGTTGATCGAGTTGCCGGTGCGGAACCGGATAGGGACTGACCCGTGGCCTTGTGCCGGCGCGCGGACGAATGGCTGTCCAGGCGCTCCACTCATGGGTGGCTGATGCAGTAATCGGACCGACGTCGAGCGGGTCGATCGCCCTCAGGCGCAGGCGTGTCGTGGTCAGCCAGCCGCGAATATTGGCGGGCAGTCCTCCTGGCCCTAACGATCGCCAACGCGCGTAATCCCACACGGCCCAGGCGGCTACTGCGGCACAACCCACAACCAAGCCGATCTTTCTCAACCTGCTCGCTTCCATTCATCCGCCAGGCAGCTGAAGAGTAGTGGTGCGGTATAGGATGCGCCCTACTTGCCTGACGAGATACGTGAAAGGAGATGTAGGCTGAAGATCCATGCAAACATCCGACATTACTGGAGTTCTTCAAGCCGCTGGAACGGCTGCCATCGCCGACATCTTCGACCAACTCAGCATACAGCCACCGGTCTTTGACACTCGCCTGTTTCCGATTGTCGAGGGCAGTGTGTTCGCTGGGCCGGCTTACACTGTCACGGGTAAGAACGCGACCTATGTCGGCGGAGACCGCATGAAACTCGAAGCCATAGACGGCATGACGCAGGGTGCCGTCGCCGTGTGGGCGGGCCACGATGCGGAAGGTGTCTGCTGCTTTGGTGACCTGCTGGCCAGCGCCATGTGCGCGCGCGGCGTGGTTGCGGCCGTGGTAGATGGAGGGGTCCGGGATGTGCACTTTCTTCGCGGCTGCGGCATGCCCGTCGTGACCCGCTACCGTACTCCGGCGCAAGGTGTGGGCCGTTGGAAGGTGACCAGCTATCAGAAACCCGTAGAGATGCGCGGCGCCCTGAGCGAGTGGCTCACCGTTGTACCAGGAGACCTGATTGTCGGCGACTCGGACGGGGTGATCGCCATCCCCGCCGATCTGGTTCCCACTGTGGCCGCCGCGGGTGCGGAACTCGCGAGGACCGAGAGCAGCGCACGCCAGGAGATCTCTCAGGGCATGCCGCTGCTCACCGCGCTGACCAAATATGGAAGACTCTGAGCAGATCTAGAGCTTCAGCAGCCGTTCCACGTTGCCATGACAGATCTTCGCCCTGTCCAGTTCGCTGATCGGTGCATTCTCGATGAAGTGCACCGCCTCGGCCGTGTACTCGTACGGATAATCTACGGAGAACATGATCCTGTCCGCACCCAGCGCAGCAAGGGTGCAAAGCAGCGGTGCCGCAGAGAACGATCCAGCGGTCGTCACCATGATATTCCGCTGAATGTACTCAGACGGCATCAACTTTACATGGTTCGTGTGGTTCAGCATCTTGTATCGGCTATCCAGCCGCCAAAGAATAAAGGGCAGCGTCTCACCCATGTGCCCAAGCACCAGGGTCGTCTTAGGGAACTGGTCGAAGACACCGCCGTAGATGATCCGAAGTACATGCCCGGCAGTCTCTGATCCCCACGCCCAACCGGGTCCCGCCATCTCCGAGTAGCCCGCCTCGTTGCTGGGCTTCGCAGGTGCATCGGCCGGATGTAGGTAGATTGGCACGTCAAGCGCTTCGGCTCGCTCCCACACCGGCCAGAACTTCCTGTCGTCCAGGTATTCGCCGTTGGTGTGTCCGTTAATCAATGCGCCCTTCATGCCCAACTGTCGGACGCAACGCTCTAGCTCCTCCGCCGCCTGCTTCGCATCTTGCATCGGCAGGTGCGCAAAGCCGGCATAGCGTGTGGGGTGCCGCTGGATCTGTGCGGCCAAAAGATCATTGATCTCCTTTGCGGTGGAGATGGCCTTCTGCGTGTCCCTCTCCAGTTGGACCCCGGGTGAGGTCACCGACAACACACACATGTCGATGCCATTCTGGTCCATGTCTTCAAGCCGCATCTGCTCCATGTCCATCAGCCGCGGCTTCACATACCGGAGGAAGTCGCCGTCAATGGTACTCACCACATCTGTCGCATACTCAGACATCTTGGGTGTTGAGAAGTGTTCTTCCAGTACGATCTTCCTGACTTTTGACATCGTATCTCTCCGCTTAGAAATTTGCCACGCACATACATAGGACACTTTGCCGCCCCAGGTATCGACGAACATGTTCACCGATGCAGAGTCTTTCCCAGCGCTCCCTCGCTTGTCAAGCGTGATTCTTGGCTGATCCACCAGAGCGCACAGGCCATTGTTGACAATCATGCCTTCCGTCGACCACTCTTCAAAAGCGAACACATTCCCTAAATCAAGCTCACTTGCCCGGAGCCCTGTGATGGCCGACAATCAAACTTTGCCCCACTCACCGGAGAGTGCAGTGCCTGTGGATCGGGACTGGCTCACCGTCCTGGGCTGCGGGATTTGTCTCATCTTTTCCGTCGGACCTCTCTTACTCTATGTTTTCGGTGTCTTCGTCCGCCCGCTGACGAGCGAGTTTCATTGGACTCGGACCCAGGTCGTGACCGCGCTTGTAATCGGCCAGTTCGTCGTCGCCCTGAGCTCTCCACTCTGGGGCTTCCTCATTGAGGGCTTCGGCCCTCGCCGTGTCATTCTTCTATCCATCATCGGCATGTCTCTGGCCTTTGCTTCGCTCTCGCTGCTCACCCATCATCTCTGGCAGTTCTATCTGCTATTTGCGCTCTTCTCGCTTCTGGGAGGAGGGGCGTCTCCCATCGGCTACGCGGCTGTGCTCGTCCGCGCCTTTCAGCGCCACCTCGGCCTCGCGCTGGGATTGGCGCTCATGGGCATCGGCCTGGGTGCCACGCTGCTTCCCTCGCTCGCGCAGGCCTTCGTCGCACACCTGGGCTGGCGTTCTGCGTACGCCGCTATCGGATTTCTCACTTTGGTTGTCACTCTCCCAGCGGCAGTCGTCGCGACGCGCAATGCTCGGCTGCCTTTGCCAAGGCGCCTTACCGAGCACGTCGCTGTCTGGCCACTGCTTCGGACGCGCGCGTTTCTTGTCATGTCTGTCGTCCTAATGCTGATCGCGATTACGGTCAGCGGCGCATTCGCCAGTCTCATCCCGATGCTGGCAGATCGCGGCAATACTCCCACCGAAGCCGCGCGCGTGGCGGGTCTCGCCGGAGTCGCCGTGATTGCGGGACGCGGTGGCATTGGCTGGCTGCTGGACCGCTTCAACGCGGCGCGCCTGCTCGCCTGCGTGTGCCTTGCGGTCATGACTTCTCTGCTGCTGCTCGTCTACACACGCGGTAAACTAGTCGACGCCCTCGCCGCGCTTCTGTTGGGCGCCGTCCTGGGGGCAGAGGTCGACTTCACGGCGTTTCTTGTGCGGCGCTATTTCGGCAACGCGCCCTTCAACCGTCTCTATGGCATCGGCTTCGGGCTCTTCGCGCTTGCCGGAGGGATCGGTCCCTTGCTGCTTGGTATCAGCTTCGATCGAACGGGGGCATACACGTCCGGCCTGCTGCTTTTCGTGAGCCTCAGTCTTGTGGCGGCGCTTGCCACGTTCGCCATGCCGCCGTACAAAGATCTCCGATGAACATCGCAATTGTCTACTGCATCAGACGGAGCTTACCAAGATTTCAGCTATTTCTTGTTAATCAGCGATCCGACCCGGAGTAGTACAGTGTCAGACCTTTGCCTCGATCCAGCCTATGGTCATACCAACGACCGTTCCGACCACAGTATCTCCCAATCTCAAAGAGGTTGCTCCCAGCGATGTTCGGGATTCATTGCGGCGACGACCATTACCACAGTCGTGGTGATCCCCGTTGTAATTATCTCGTTGGGCCTGCCGACGAGTGTGGTACTTATGCTGCCAAGCCCGATCAGCAGCGCAAGCCCCAAAATATGAAAGGGGAAATCAGTAAGTAAAGGAGGCAGAGAGCGAAACTGATTCCAGTAGCCACCAAGCGAGACACGGCACTTTCAGAGGTCGACGTACAAGTGACGTGTTGTACAAAAACATAGCGACTGTGGCCCACATCATCGCGAGAAATAGATTGGCCGATGCGATAGCTCCAATGCGAGGATAGAGATTCAACACGAGGGCAGAAGTGATTGCACAAGAGATGGCCAAAGCCACGCCATAACTAAAGATCTTTGTAACTGTTAGCGGGGCTGGCGAAAGTTGGTGCGGACCAAAGAGCGGCGGCCGCACAGAGGGTTACAAGCACGAAAATCGGGCCAAGGGTACCAAATCGACCAATCAGCAGAGCCGCACTGTAAGCACCCACAGGAAGGTCAAAGACAAACTTGCCAGGAGCGTGGACGTCGGTTTTCTAGGTGGGCGGTGTTGGTCGTGCAGCTTTCCTACGTTCCCTGAAAGTCTCTCCGAGAGCTCTCCCATGAGAGTTGTTAGATCGCCTGAAATGAAAGTGGCATGCAGACTAACGCTGCCAACCGAGGTCACAACGCCGTTTTGCAACCCGAGCGCAAGGCAAAGAGCCGTCACAAGCCAGACAGCATAATGGTGAGACCCGCGGACAGTTGGCAGAGACACTGTGCCGATCAAGCATGCCTGTGCCAAAAGGAGGGCCCAGGGCGAAAGTGCACTACGGAAGCGGGCCACGCGAAAGCCTACGGCTGTCGCGAATGAGAACGTAACGGTGGCGACAAAGCGTTGGCCGATCTCTACCCAATCGGGATGCCGCAGCGAGTCGCCAGCAAAACGAGATTGCCTGTGACATGTCCGGTAAAGGTGCGAGTCAGTAGGTACCCTGCCGCATCAGCGTATCCGCCCGCAAAAGCATAGGCCAAAGCCGAGCCCTGTTGCCATGACGCGACTTCAGAGTCAGTGGTGGACGTTGAAATAGTTTCTCCTTCCACTCGAGCGCTCCTTCTCTATGAGGCGCAGGCAAGGGATGCCCCTTTTGCGGGCATCCCGAGTTAGCTATTGACCGTTCGTGTAAGCAGGCTTGTAGAGCATGGAGCCGATAAGATGATCGACGGTGTCGGGCTGGGGGACGCGCGCCAGGCCGAGGGCGAAGATCTTCTCAGCGGATTGACCGCCGTCTTGATCGAGACATTCAGGATGTCGCTCTGCGGTGGAAAGAGCATGCCTTTTTCCAACTGTTCGCTGGTGAGTTGATCCGCGGTGGCGCAGGCCGCCTCGATGAAGATCTCATCGGGAACGCGCTTTGCTTCCGTTGCTACGATGGCCAGACCGACTGCTGGAAAAATGAAGAAGTTGTTAGCCTGGCTGGGCTGATAGGTTTTGCCATCTATCTGCACCGGATCGAATTGTACGCCGGCCGCAAAGATGGCTTTGCCCTTCGAGTATCGGTAGGCTTCTTGTGCGGTGCACTCGGCGTGGTCAGTGGGATTGGAGAGCGCGAACATGACAGGACAGTCGTTCAGCTTGCTCATTGCTTCGATCACCTGTTGGGTGAACGTGCCTTTGATGGTGCTGACGCCGATAAGTATGGTGGGCTTGACCGCGTTAATGGCTTCAACCAGATCCTTGTCGGCGCCTGCTTATGCGCGTATTTCTTCTGCTCCGGAGAAAGATTGCTCGTCTCCGGGGTAAGCAGGCCGTTGACATCGACCATCGAGATTTGAGCCTGTGCTTGCTCCGCCGTGAGCCCTTCCAGCTTCATCGCGGAGACGATCATGTTGCCAATTCCGATGCCGGCCAACCCTGCGCCGAGAAAGAGCACCCGCTGCTCCTTTAAGGCGTCTTTGGTAATCTTCAGCGCGTTATAGAGACCGGCGACCGTTACGCTGCCGGTTCCCTGAATGTCATCGTTGTAGCAGCTGATCTTGTCTGTGGAGCGAGCCAGCAGACGGATAGCATCGGTGCCCTGCCAATCTTCGAAGTGGATGCAGCACTTTGGGTAAGCCCCTGAACGGCGTCGACGAACTCCTGAACAAAGGCGTTGAGGTCGTCGGTGGTGGGCCTCTTCTGCTTGAGGCCGAGATAGAGCGGGTCGTCAAGCAGCTGTTGATTGTCGGTTCCACAGTCCAGCAGAACGGGAAGCAACACAATTGGAGGAACGCCGGCGCAGGCGGTGTAGAGCTGTAGCTTGCCGATCGGGATGCCCATGACGTTGGTGCCAAGGTCGCCGAGACCCAGGATGTGACCGCCGGTGCTGACACAAATAACGCGCACATCCTTTACCGGCCAGTTGGCTAGCACCTCCTTGACCTTGCGCGTTGGTCCATTGAGACGTCAAGGCCATTAGGCTTGCGATAAATATGACCGAACTGCAGGCAGGCCTCGCCAACGGTCGGGTCGTAGACGATCTTTAGGAATCGGGCTGGATCGGTCGCCATCACAGCATAGAAGAGCGTCTGGTTATCGTCGCAAAGCTGTGCAAGGTAGACGTACTGCTCCAGATCGTTGGGTTTCTTACTAAGGTGCAACAGGCAGCGGTCGATCTGCTGTTGCAGCGACTCTTCCCTCGGTGGTAGCAGGCCGATCAGACACTTCTGTTCGCGCACGTTCGTGGAAAGGCGGTGGACTGGTTGAACTACGGATCGCGTAAAAGCTGAGTGCCGGTCAAAATATCGGTATTCATGGTTCGTTCTCCTCAAGAGGTTTGGAGTACATGCGGTTGAAGAACCGGAAAGGCGGCGGCGAACAGTGCCGGTCTAGAAGTCCACTTTGGACCGAAATCCAAAGACGGTCGCTTGCCTGGCAGAGCCGCCCATATGGATGAGTCGCTCCACCACCGGTTGCAGTGTGATTGAGCGCGTAACGTGTATCACGCCGTTCAACTCCAGCGCGTTCTCTGACGGAAGATTGGAGCCGGAAGGTGCAGCCGGGAAGGTATGGCTCACTTGGCTCTGGACATAGCCGAAGGAGATTGTGTTGTGCTGCCGTAAAGGAAGCGGTTTATTGTACCGGACGCCAAGGGTTGTCTGCCGACCGATAGGACTGCGGTTAGACGGCGTAAAGTCCGTGGCGGCCGTCAAGTCAAGTCCCATGCTCCCCTGTTTATCTTTGCGCCAGATGGCTTGACTCGCCATGAGGTACACCAGATAGTTTCCGGAGATGATGGGTGCGGGGCCACTTGCTTGAAATTTGCCCGGATTGAAAGAACTTCCAAACTGAGAGCCCTGAATAACCTTTCCGTTGCGCGATCGTATTGAAGGCTCGCACGCTGGACGCCTGTTGTCCCGGTGTCCAGCCGATTTCAGAAACAGATGCGGCAGCTCCACGAAACTGGAGCCACGAAGCCTGTTGAGTATGGGCAAAGGGAATGCAATCCGCCGCAAAATCATCGATTTCACATAAAGATGCGCCAATGGCACGACTCGCAATTCCGCAGCGGGCGTGGATGGAGGATCGAAACTCTCGTAGGTAGAGTTGAGATTTCCTAGTGCGTAACCCAAAGGCTCAAGAATGAACGAACTCCATCGTGCTGGGTGCCATAGAAATCTTCTCCCGCAAATTGGCCCAGCCGGAAGGCGACCCTTTCGTTCACCCACCGCTTCTCGATCCAGTAAGAATCGAGCCTGAATGTGTTTTCGCTGGCCATGCTGCTTGGGTTTGCAATAGCTCCCAGATCAGTCTCGAGAATGTATGGTCGCCGCACGACTGCAAGGGGAAGTTTGGTCGAGAAGACAAG
>CAXTLR010000005.1:0-321023 GCA_964245195.1 uncultured Acidobacteriaceae bacterium
CTCCGCTCGCGTTCAAGCCATTCTCACGCCGCCAACAAGGGTTTGCAACAGAGCCCTTTACCGTGGGTTCAAACCTGACTACGAAGCCGGTCGACAGAGTGAGAAGCTGGTGGCTCCGACCCTTGTCGACTTTACAGGGCGCCACTACAGCGCAGAGCCTACGTACTTCTACTCATTGATGTTGAGCTAAACCGGAAGTGCGTGCCGGGTGGGTGGGAACCACGGTCAGGGTTACGGCGCTTGGGTACTTGTCGGAGTGGTGAATGGAGGTGTGCGCTACGACGGAGGTGGTCTCATCGAAGTTGTCACCTCCAGTGTTGAGGTTGCGGTCAAAGCGAGGGAAATTTGCGCCGGCGACCTCCAACCGGATCCGGTGACCGGCGCCAAAAAGATTCGAAGTGACCATGGGTGTCAAAGTTACTTTGTAGACTTTGTCCTTTTCCAGCCAGACTACTTTGTCATCGCCTGCACGGTAGCGGAGCCGCTGGATGGTCTCGTCGAGATTGTAAGCTGTGCCGCCGGGGAGCACGTCAATCAGCTTGGCTGTGATGTCGGTGTCCTTGACATCTGCCGAAACAAAGTAGGTCACGGTGATGGGCCCGGAGATTTCGGCATCGGCCGAGAGAGGCGCGGAGGTGTACACGAGGATGTCCGAGCGGTTCTCCATTCTGCGCTGATCTAAAGCGCCGCCGTTGCCAACGATGGTGTTGGCAGCGCAGCAAACATTTCCGCCATAACTCGGCGTAGCGTGCATGGGGTCGTACGTGAAGGTATCGGGAAGGTCGCGAGCAGCAACGGTTGATGTGACATCAAAGGTGAGCCCTGACAGTTTGCTCACGGGAACGAGTTCACCGTCACCGGCCAGCGTGTTGGCGTGGCCGGCGCTACTAAGACGAAGTGTGACGGACTGCGCGCCTTGGGGCGGCCAGGTGTCGCTGCCCTGCCATTTATTCAGCCCCATGGTGTAGTACTGCACCTTGGGAGTCTTCTCGAGAAAGCCGTTTTGCTCGCCTTTTAGAAAGTGATCGAACCAAGCGAAAGTCATGGCGTCGTAGTCAAGACGGGCATCGCCCATGTCCCGTTCCCCGACAATCGTGTGTTCAGACGCGCGCTTATAGCCGCAATGCAGCGTAGGGGCGATAACAGCGTATTGCTGGCTACCGGCATCGCCTTTGGCGTGCTCACGGACAAAGCTATAAGCTGCGAGGTTCGGGCCGGTAGACACGTCATACCAAGTCATGAACCAGAAGCCCGGGACGTCGATGGGCATCGTATCGGACTGCCAGATGCCACCCTTGCGCCAGGCAGGGTCGGAGGGAGTTCGCTCGATCATGGCCCCGCCGGTAGTGTTATCCATCTTGTCGGAGAAGATGCCTTTTGGGCCGCCGGCCGCAGAAATGATGTCCTTCTCGGGGAGGTGTTCGAAGGCTTTTGCCCAGTCTATGGGAGCAAGCTGGGTAGCGAGATCGAAGAGCTTTGAGGCGGCAATGAGATCGGCCTGGGAGGTATCCGCTGGAAACTGGGGACGAATCTGGTTTTGTTCGCCGTTCAGCCAATCGATGAACAGCATCTGCACCGCTCCGCCGCGGTACCAGTTGCCCTGCTCGTTGTAAGGGCCGACCTTCCCGACGCCTGCGCCGAAGCTTTGCGGGATGATAGTCCTCAACGCCTTGTTGTGAAGCGAGGCGGCGGCGAGCTGCCACTCTGCGGTAGAAGAGCAGCCGATGAGACCGATCTGTCCCGTGGTCCAGGGCTGGGAGGCCATCCAGTTGAACTGATCCTCAGCGTCCGTGAGCGGTGCGCCGAGTATGTCGTAGTTGCCTTCGGAAAAGAAATGACCCCGCTCATTCGCCTCGATGAGGATGTAACCGCGCTTGACCATCTCGAGCTCCGTGCTCATGTCGCGATAGGTGCCAAGCTTTACGTCCCAGAAGTTGAAGTTGTATGGGGTGCGGCTGAAGATGATCGGGTACGGTTTTGAGGTGTCCTTGGGGCGGTAGATGTCGGTGGCCATTCGCTTGCCGTCACGCATTGGAACCATCACCTTACGGTCAATGATGGCGATAGCCTCAAGCTGCTTTTCGACGGCCTCGCGGCGCCCAATGAGGGTAGAGGTATCCTCGGCGTTGAGCACGGGGCGCTGCTGTGCAAGTACCGATGTAGTTGCGGCAAAGAAGACGAGGGTAACGAGACCGCCAAGACGCATGCGAAGAGCTCCTGAACTGACTGGCTGATCGGGGGGGGACACAAAGTCACGATAGCAGATGAACTGGCAGAGGAAAGATGCAGCGGCCTGCCAAGAGTTGCGCTATACATAGCTGGCCCCGAACACCAGTCTTGACGGATACAAGTAGTTGACTTCAGGCAAGCGCAAGCGAAGTTTGCAATTGTTTCTGTATGGTATTGGACAAGCATGAGTCAGCCAGAAGCCCGCATCCAGCCCAAGCAGCATTTCGAAATCCTCGACGGCTTACGTGGCGTCGCAGCCATGATGGTAGTCGTCTTTCACCTGTGTGAGACGTGGAATAGCGGCGACCATCAAAGGCAGATCATCAATCATGGCTACCTGGTCGTGGACTTCTTCTTTATGCTTTCCGGTTTTGTGATCGCCTACGCATACGACGACCGCTGGCACCCGCAAAATGGACAGTCGCGCATGACGCTGTTGGACTTCTTCAAACGTCGCCTTATCCGACTTCAACCGATGGTCGTCATCGCAAATCTTCTTGGTGCGCTGCTCTTCTACCAGAGCGCGAGCCCCAAGATCTTTCCACTTGTCGCTGAGACATCTGCGTCCAAGCTCATCCTCGTCGCGCTGATCGGTTGCACGGTGATTCCAATCCCTATGTCCATGGATATCCGCGGCTGGCAGGAGATGCAGCCGCTCGCTGGTACAGCGTGGTCCCTGTTCTTCGAATACATAGCGAACATTGTCTATGCGCTCGGCCTGCGCAAGGTGTCGAATCGCGTGCTCCTGCTGCTTGCCGCGATCTCCGCGGCCTTGCTCACGCACTATCTTGTGACAACACCGCGCGGCGATATTACGGGCGGCTGGAGCCTCAACGCGATGGAACTCAAAATAGGCTTGGTACGGCTGTGTTATCCATTCCTGGCCGGCATGCTCCTGCAACGTCTGCACAAACGCATTCACCTCCGCAACGCGTTCCCGTGGTGCAGTGTGCTGCTTGTCCTTACCCTGGTCCTGCCGCGCTTCGGCACGCACGCCACCGGCTGGAAGAATGGTCTGTACGAGGCAGTGATCATCATTCTCGTCTACCCAACCATCGTGGCCATGGGTGCAGGTGAGCAGATCCATGGACGCGTGGCCACCCATCTATGCCGTTTGTCAGGTGCAATCTCCTACCCGCTCTACATCACACACTATGCCTTGATCTATATCTACACAGCGTGGGTCTACGACGGGAAACTCACCCCGACGCAGGGCTTGGTGTGGGGGGTGGCTTTGTTCTTTACCGCCATCGCCATCGCCTATGCCTGCCTCAAGCTCTACGATGAACCGGTGCGTCGTTGGCTAAGCCGACGTTTCTTGGTGAATGAAACCACTGCACCGTAGATGACGTTGTTCAACAGATTCCGTCTGTCCGATGAAGACGCCTGCGAAGAAGCTTAGGCACCTGCCACTCATCGGTCGAATGGGCCAGATTGGTACGGAAACGCCGCTCACGTCACATGAGACTGCGAGGCGCGTACCCTGGCCGGATTACCGACGACTCTGCAATTTGGATTCCTCCACGTGCCAAGCAGCGTGGCGTTTCCTTATGTAGGCGCTGAACGGGTTGAAGGACTGGGAAGGGCGAGGTCATCAACACGGACAAGGCCTACGGTAGCGCTAACCCAGAACCGAAAGTCGAGCTGCAGCCATAACGTTCTTGCAACAGACGCTTCCAAGGCTACTTCGTGGACACGGAGCAGTGCTGGCCGGCGTAGTTACCCGAGCCGAGAAAACTGCGGAGCTGCGGGTCGTCCGGGTTAAAGGTTTGAAGACGCAGCGCCAGTCGTTGTGCCTGTGCCGGATGCCCAAGAGAGCAGACGATGAAAGCCAGATTGAGCCCCGCAGAGGTCTGGCCTGGGTCGGCGGCGGCTAGGCGGTCGAGCAGATGGACCGCCTCAGCGAGCTTGCCAGAGGACGCGTCAAGAACAGCGAGGTTAGCCAAGGCGGTAGGCTCGTAGGGGTCTGACTTCAGGGCGGCTTCGTAGGCGGAACGGGCGAGTTCGTTTTGTCCGGAACGTTGCTCAAGGAAACCGAGACGCACCTGCAACTCAGAGTCCGAGGCTCCGGATGCGGCTGCTTTCCTAAGCAGCATAAGAGCTCTTTGCGCTGCTCCCTCGTTGCCTTGTATGGCGAGTTGCGCGTAGGCAAGACCGTACTCGCGGTCGCCGATGTGGGGAGTGCCGACGGCTATCAACTGCTCGGCGCGTGAGCTGCTTTGGAGCCTCGAAGAGGAAAGATGCGGGGTCGGACGAGATTCGATGTCGTGGTCGGTCGTCTGCTCATGCGAGATGTCGGTGGTGCTGCGGGTGGGCATGTGGCAGAGGGCGCAGTCGGGTTGCTCGGGGTGGTGCGAGGCGGCAAGTTGTGGAGAGTTGTGGCAGGCCAAGCAGCGGGAGCGGAAGTACTGGACGCGAGTCGCCGGACCAGGCGAAGAGTGCGGATCGTGGCAGCTGGTGCAGGTGAGCGAATCGCCGCTGGCACGCTTGCAGGCGCTCTGCAGGAGAGCTTCGTACTGGCTGGCGGCGCGGCCTTCGCCGGCTTCGCGGCTGGCTCGCACAAAGTACACCGCGGTGTCGGCGAGGTCTTCTCCAACGCGGAACTGGGCTAGTGATCGGCCCGGGCGGTACACGACGGCGTCCCCTTCCAGATGGCACTGCAGGCAGGCACTGTCACGTTGGGCGACTGCAAGTTTGGATGGATTGAGGATGGGACCGTGACCATTTTGCTTCAGGTGTTCTGATGGATCTCCATGGCAGGCGCTGCAGCCGATGCCTCCCTGGCGGAAGGGCACGGAAGTGAAGCGGTTCCGGGCAGAGGCGAGCGATGGCTGGACCTCGGTGGCATGGCAGTGAAGGCAGTTGGCGTCGGTGGGAAGCACGGCCGGCATGGAGGCGGCCAAGTCAAAGGCCGGAGCCATGTCCCAGGCCTGTCGGCGGCTGTAAAAGTTGATGGGGAGCTCGAACCATTGGCTCCCCTGCTGGTAGAGGTAGGTGCGTCCGTGTTTGCCGGACCCGATAAAGTATTGCAGTTGGCGCTCGCCTTCGAGGGTGGGTTGGGCGTCGCGAATTGGCTCGGTTCGGCGGTAAGACATCCAGGCCGCGCCATCGCGAAGGAAGACGCGGTAGTCAACCGCAGAGGGCTGATGGCGAAAGCTGCCGGGATCGAGCGCGTCCGTGGCCAGTCCGCTGCCCTGAGCCATCGGGGTGGTCTCGTAGCGGTCGTAGATGGCCTCGTGGCACTTTGCGCAGACCCGATCAGGAGTGGCGAGCGGGGCGGTGGCGACGATGGTTTCGGCAGCGAGGACTCTTCCCTGGGAGACGTGGCGCAGGTGCAGAGCGGCGGCGAGCACGCAAAGGGAGAGGACGAGGATGCAGGCACGGCGTCGATGCAGGGGCGTCACTTGAGGTTGGGCGTCGTGACTACCGCAGGCGGGGCGGAAGAGTCCATCCGTTGGCGTTCCAGCGCTGCCTCCGCCGTCTTGCCCTGACGGGTCAAAGCCTGGGCGAGAAGGCGGTGCGCTTCCGCAAGTTTCGGTTCGGCGTCGGTCGCGACCGTGAGCTGGTCAACGGCTTCGGGAAGCTTGCCCTCGGCGAGCAAGCTGCGACCACTGTTGAGGGCGAAGGTGGCGCGCTGATGCGCAACCGCAGCCCGGCTCAGATCAGCGGCCAGCTTGCGTTCGGCTGCGGCTTGGGCTGGTTGGCCGGCGTGTACCATCAGGGCCGCAAGCTGGATGTGGAGGCTGGGCTGATCGGGCTTGAGGGCGATGGCGCGGGTGAGGGCCGCGGTGGCCGCAGGCCCGTCGGAATCTTTCAGGACGCTCGCGAGCAGCGCCCAGGCGTCTTCGTTGGTGGGCTGTAGATCGGTTGCGCGGCGAAACTGAGCGGCCGCCCTTTCCGAGTCTCCCTGTTGCATGAAGAGGATGCCAAGCGTGTAGGAGGGATCGGGCAAGGTGGGGTCGAGTTCGGCCGCGCGTTCAAGCTCGGGGATGGCGGCAGCAAGGTCGTCCTTCAGCTTAAAGGCGAGCCCCAGATCATAGTGGAGATGGGTGCTGGTTGGGTCAAGCGCCAGGCCAGAGCGAAACTGGGCGATGGCATGGTCGAGATCAGATTGCTGCAGGAAGGCAACACCGTAGTCTTCGCGCAGGATGGCGGAATCGGGCCCGAGTGCAAGGGCGCGTGCATACAGCGGGAGTGCGCCAGCGGCATCACCGGTTTGCACGTGGGCCAGCGCGGCGTTCGTGAAGGAATCGCTGCTCGGTGAAGACGTGGTCATGGCAATGCGAAACAGCGGGAGCGAGGCGGCGGGGTCTCCGCTCGCTTCAAGCGAGAGAGCCAGGGCGTAGGCAGTCGCAGGCGCGATCGGGCCAGACTGGAGTTGCTGGGCGCGATGCAGTTCAACGAGGGCAGGTTCGTCCTCGTGAGCGGCGGAGAGGGCACGACCGAGCTGGAGGTGAACGTCGAAGTTGGCGGGGAGGGCGGCGGCCGCCTGGCGCAAAGGCAAAATTGCGTCAACGGGACGGCCCAGCAAAAGCAGAGCTACTCCCAGGTGGTACTCGTGCTGGGGCTGAGGATCGAGCGCAACCGCGCGGGCGAAGCTGGCCTCGGCCTGATCGAGCCGGCCAGCATTCGCGTAGAGAGTGCCCTGAGCGTCGAGCAACGCCGCGGAGTCGGGCGAGCTTCGCAAGGCGCCAGCCAGCTGGGCCTCGGCGCGGGCGGGGTCGCCGGTTGCGCTGAGTGCGGCGGCGTAGGCAAGCGATTCTTCCTCGGAAAGGGCGGGCGACGTGGCGAGGGTCTGGTCAAAGAGCTGGCGGGATTCGGCGAAGTGGCCAAGCAGGCTTTGCGTGCGCGCTAGATTCAGACTGGCCCCGACGTCCTGCGGGGCGAGTTGGTGCGCACGGGCAAGCTCCTTTGCGGCCGCGGAAAGCTCGCCTTGCGCGAGCAGGACGGATCCGAGCGCGGCATGGGAGGCGGCGATCTGTGGGGCCAGCGAGACGGCGCGAGTAAACTCCCGTTGGGCTAAGGGGAGGTCGTTCCTTTGGGCAGCGGCCATTCCTGCGCGCATGGCGCTGGTGGCAGCGGGTAAGTTCTGAGAATGTGCCGGCTGAGCTACCGCATGCGCAAGCAGAAGAGTGGACAGGAGAAGAGCCCAGCGCCGCCAGCCGGCCAGGTGTTGTCGACCGGGATGGAGTGGGGGAAGGCGCATAGATTCCGGAGGACCGGCCTCGTGAGCGCAATGGTACGAAAATGTATAGACAGCTTGCAAGGTAGAATAGGGCCGCTTCCGGGAGAATGCTTCATGCGGTATGCGCTCGCTCTACTGATAACACTGCTATATGCCCGCCCTCAATCCGGACAGTCGCTTTCTGCCACGGAACTTCACACGCTTTCCACGTTTTCTTTGCCAGAAAATGGTCCGGTGATTCGACGGCACGTGGAGGCGGGCCAGCCGTTTACGGTGGCGGGACCGCAAGGCGTGCTGGTCGGCGAACAGGGCGGAACGTTCGAGGCCTGGATCCTGCCAGTCAAATTGCTAAGCCACCTGACCTTGCAGGCAGATGTCGAAGGCTACCCCGTACCCATCGACCTGAACGCGGCGACGCGCGAAATCGAGGTGCGGCCGGATCGCACGACAATCACCTACTCGCACATCGCCGTCACAGTGCGACAAATTATGTTTGCGCCTGAGGGTGCGGCGGAGGGGACAGGAGCAGTGGTGCTGTTCGAAGTGGATTCCGTGCGACCTGTCGACTTGACGTTTCAGTTTACGGGGGAGATGCGGAAGATGTGGCCGGAGCCCGGAGGTGGCGCGCCTTCGGCGGAGTGGGTAGGTGCGGGATCAAACGGCTTTTATGTGCTGCATACAGATTTCCCGGACTTTGCGGGGGCGGTAGCGCTGCCGGGGGCGAAACCGGGGATCATGGCGCCCTATCAGGAAAGGCCGCAAATGCACCCGCTTGAACTGCGGCTACATGTGGACCCAAAGACCGATCATGGAAAAATGTATCCGCTGCTGATGGCAATAGGACAGACGAAGGCAACAGCCACAAACCAGGCTCTGCGCGAGCGGCTCGCGAAGTTGAACGACGGTTTGGAGTTGATCTACCAAGAGCATACGGCGCGTTGTACGGCATCCGCGGCGGAGCTGACGTCGATTGAGACCCCGGATCTAAGCCTGAACGACAACTTCCGATGGGCAGAGATTGCGATTGGGCAGCTGCGGGCGAAGGAGCAGGCAACGGGAGCGATAGGTTTGGTGGCGGGCTATTACGCTTCCGGGGATTCAGCGCGGCCGGGGTTTGGGTGGTTCTTTGGGCGCGATACTTTGTACACGATCTACGCCATCGACGGCTATGGAGACTTTGCGCTGGCGCGGACGGCACTGGAGTTCCTGATGGCGCGGCAGCGGGCCGATGGGAAGGTCATGCATGAGTACTCGCAGACCGCGGCAGAGGTGGACTGGAAGTCTCTGCCATATGAGTACGCGGCGGCGGATGCGACTCCACTATTTCTGACGGCGATGCTGGACTACGTTCGCGCGAGCGGAGACATAGCCTTTTTGCGGGTTCATCGCGATGCGGTCCTGCGGGCGTGGCGGTTTGAGACGACGCACGATGCGGATGGAGATGGGGTGTATGACAACGCGGAAGGGACGGGATGGGTAGAGAGTTGGCCGCCCGGGATGCCACGGCAGGAGGTGTACCTGGCATTGCTGGATGAGCAAGGGACGGCGGCGATGGGGCAACTGGCGCGGTTGCTGGGAGAGGATGGAAGTAAGGCGGAGGCTCGGGCCGCGAAGCTGCGGGGAGTCGTCGAGCGGGAGTATTACCTGGGCGGCGAGGACCGCTATGCGTTCAGCCGGGGGGATGCAGGAGGAGTTGCCGGGCGGCTTGATGCCACGGAGACCGTGTTTCCGGCCGTGGCATGGTGGAATGCAGGGGCGGGCTTTGAGCCGGGGCTTGCGCATTCACGGGCGAGTTTGCGGCGGTGGGCGTCGCATGCGTTCGCCACAGACTGGGGACTGCGGGATGTGGCGGAGAGCGACCCTTTGTATGACCCGATCAGCTACCACCAGGGGTCAGTCTGGCCGCTGTTTACGGGCTGGGCGGCGATGGCGCAATATCGCAGCGGACACCCGCTGGCAGGTTTCCAGAGCGCGATGCAGAACGTGGATCTCACTCTTGCTCAGGATCTGGGGGCTGTCACGGAGCTGCTCTCCGGGGCATTCTTCGAGCCATTCGGAAGGAGTACAAGCCACCAGTTGTGGTCTTCGGCGATGGTGGTCACGCCAGTGTTGCGGGGAATGTTTGGCTTGGGGGTGGATGGGGTAGGTAGGACCGTGACGGTGGAGCCGCGGCTGCCGGCGGGTTGGGATGGGGCGACGGTGCGACGGCTGCATGTGGGGGCTTCCGTGGTGGATGTGGTCTACCGGCGCGAGGGGGTGGCGATGACCGTGTCGCTGCGGACAGTGTCAGGGCTGCCAGTCAGGCTGGTCGGGGCTGAGGATGGAGTGAGCCTGCGGATTCCGTTGCCGGCCGTTGAGGTGGAACTGACGCATAGTTTGCCGCTGCCGGGCGCGCGGACGGGACAGATGAAGGTGCTGGATGAAAGGGTGGA
Source organism: uncultured Acidobacteriaceae bacterium (assembly GCA_964245195.1). GTDB lineage: Bacteria > Acidobacteriota > Terriglobia > Terriglobales > Acidobacteriaceae > Edaphobacter. The sequence goes on from CAXTLR010000005.1 coordinate 9,847, forward strand.
GGGACGCTCGCTAGGCCTGGAGCTGGAGGGCCCGGCAGGGACCGAGGTGCGGCTGGGGCTAAGACGAAATGCTGCGGGGCTGGCGCTGAGGGTGGAAGGCGGAGAGATTTCAGGAGAAAATCTGGTGGTGAGGTTCGGTCCGGGAGACGGATATGTGGAGCGAAAAGTCCAGGTTTCGTGGTAGCGAGTCCGCTCCCGTTTGTTCGACAAAGTAGTCCCGACAGCGAACCGAGTCTGTGCCAAATGTCACGGCGTGATCATGGCGGGGCAGCGAGGTACCTGCTCCAGAGCCGCCTGTAGCGGACCTGGAGCTCCCCAGTGAAAGATGATGCGGTTACTGGACGGAGGCGATCCAGGTGGCGTACGGGGGCAGGGTGATGCTCTGCAGGTTGGAGGTAGTTTGCAGGGAAGGGTCTTCGGTGAGGAGGGTCTTGATGCGCCTGGCCTGGATGCCGGTGGAGGTGAGGTCGAGCGAGACAGTTTGGGGTTGGGCGGTAAAGTTCATGGAGACGACAACGGCGGGCTGGTCAGGGCCGGTGGAGCGAAGCCAGGAGAGGACGTTCGGGTTTGTGGGGTCAAGCATGGTCATGCCGCCATCGTGGAGGGCGGGGTTGGTGCGGCGCAGGGCGATGAGCTGGCTGTACCACTCGAGCTGGGAGTTGGGGTCCTTGAGCTCGGACTGGACGTTGATGAAAGTGTAGCTCGCGGGGAGGGGGAGCCAGGTTCTGGCGTTCGTGGAGAAGCCAGATTGGGGCCCGGCAGTCCACTGCATGGGGGTACGCTCCCCATCGCGACCCTTCTCTTTCGGCCAGCCGGTGATGCCGATTGGGTCCTTGACATCTTCAACGCGGACGGGGGTAGTAGTGGGCTGGCCAAGCTCTTCCCCCTGATACATGAGGGCGGTGGCGCGTGAAGTGAGCAGGATGGCGGCGAGGAGCTTCGAAATCCGGGCACGGTCAACGGGCGTTGCGGAGGCTGGGGCGTAGCGGTCGATCGAGCGGACGTTGTCATGGTTATCGAAGACGAAAAGAGGCTGGGCACCGTGGAGCTGGGTCTCAGCTTCTTCGATGTGGCTGCGCATCGACGTAGCATCGAGCTGTTCGACCTTGCCGTGGATGCCGACGAGCATGTCCATGGGCAGGTTGAGCTCGTCCATAGCGCTCCCGCCGTACCACTGTTCGAGCGCTGCGGTGTTGGGGAGGTAGGTTTCGCCGATGAGGACGCGGTCCCCGGGATAAGCGGCCGTCATGGCGCGCATGCGGCGGATAACGTCGTGAACAGCGGGAAGATTGTCGGTGTAGATGTTCTTGAGATTGGGGTCACCCTGTTCGTTGAGGCCGCCGGTTTCGGGTTCATTGCGCAGCTGAGGATCTTCAAAAAGGGTGGGGATGGCATCGAGGCGGAAGCCAGCCACGCCGCGGTCGAGCCAGAAGCGCATGGCATCGAAGCACGCCTTTTCTACGGCGGGGTTGCTCCAGTTTAGGTCGGGCTGCTGTTTGTAGAAGCGGTGATAGTAGAACTGTTTGCGGGCCGGCACCCACTCCCAGGCGGACCCGCCGAAGCCGGAGACCCAGTTGTTGGGTGGAACGCGCCCCTCATTCAGGTACTTGCGCTGGTAATCGGTGACGCCAGGGGTGTCGACGGGAATGCCGTCATTCCAGTCGTACCAGTCGGCTTTGGGATTCGTGCGGGAGCTGGCCGATTCGAGAAACCACTGGTGCTTGTCGGAAGTATGGTTGAGAACCATGTCCAGGATGACGCGGATGTTGCGGCTTTTCGCCTGAGCGATCAGGCGGTCCATGTCAGCGAGGGTGCCGTACTGTGGGTCGACGGCAGTGTAGTCGGAGATGTCATAGCCGAAGTCGACCTGGGGTGAGGGATACATGGGGGCGATCCAGATGGCGTCAATGCCAAGGTTCTGCAGATAGCCGAGGCGGGAGGCGATGCCGTTGAGGTCGCCGATACCGTCGCCATTGGAGTCCTGGTAGGAACGCGGATAAATCTCGTAGACGGCGGCGTGCTGCCACCAGATGTTAGCGCCAGCGGAAGGAGCGGCTACGGGGACGGACGGCTTACTCGAGCTTTGAGCGGAGGTCGGGAGAAGACCGCAAAGGGGAAGGACGGCGCAGGCAAACGTGGTCAAGCAGGCGGAGAGTTGCTGACGTCTCGTAATGAGGTTTGGGTAGATCAAAGATGGGCTCCGAGGTTACGGGAGGAATATAACATTTGCACCTGAGATTAGCCCAGGCTGTCATTACAGTTCTTCTCCCTGAGTACGAGAGCTATATAGCATTTCGTTTCTAGGCTGGCCTAGGTTGTCAATACAGATTCATCTCGTCTTGTGCGACGAAGCCTTTATGGGGGCTCCTGGTGGGTGAGGAGAGAGCAGCAGCTTCCTTGAAATATCGGGAAATTGATCAGGTTTCGCACTGAATCGATCTTCCTGAGTAATTGTTATGACAATTGGACAGAAGGGGAACATACCTGTCGAGGAAAACAAGTTGACAAACCCCAAAGCGGGTGAGTAACGTTCGTCCTGAAAAAAGAACGCGATTTTCTGTTCTGATTCCAACTGTTCAGCGGTCATGCCGCTTGACGTTCGGGACAGTGGATATCTACGCGCCGGTTACGCAAGTTCCAGCCAAAAGCGAAGCGACTACGGAGGCTGTATGCAGCAAGTACAAAGAGTTTCGAAGATCTGGGTGAGGGCGGGAGCGATTGCGCTCACTTTTGGGATGGCGCTTTCGGCCCACGCGCAGGCGGTGTATGGCTCGATCGTCGGCACAGTGACGGACACAACGGGCGCGGCTGTCCCAAACGCGACCGTGATGATCACGGACGTGGCGAAGGGAACGTCGGTGACGCTGCAAAGTAACGGGGCGGGTGAGTTTACGGGGGAACACCTGATTCCGGACGTGTACAGCGTGAAGGTATCGGTGGCGGGGTTCAAGACATTCACCCAGACGGATATTCACTTGTTTGCGGACACGACCACCAAGGTGGCGGCGGCGATGGAGGTTGGCGGCGCGGACCAGACGGTGACGGTGAATGCCGACCAGGTGCCGCAACTGAAATCGGATCGGGCGGACGTTGCCACGGAGTTCAGCGCGACGGAGATCGTGGATCTGCCAATTCCGGACCGTAATTTTTCAAACCTGCAGCTACTGCTTCCGGGCGCGCAGCTGCTCGGCTGGAGCCATGCGGCGAGTGAGAATCCGCAAGGGTCGAAGCAGATCGAGGTAGACGGGCAGGCCTTTGCGGGCGTGGCCTACCAGTTGGACGGGACCGATAATCAGGATCCCATCCTGGGCATCATCGTGGTGAACCCAAATGCCGACTCGCTATCAGAGGCGAAGATCACGACGCAGAACTACGACGCGGAGTTTGGTAAGGCCGTGTCGTCGGTGGTGACCGCGCAGACGAAGTCAGGGTCGAACACGGTTCATGGCTCACTGTTTGATTATCGCGAGAGCAACGCTAACCTGGCGCGCGATCCGTTTACGCAAGGGCCGAGCCAGCTTTCGGCGACCAATCCTTTCCCGGGTGGAATCAAGAGCCAGTTTGGCGGCTCGCTCGGTGGCCCGGCGCTCAAGAACAAGCTGTTCTTCTTTGGCGATTACCAAGGCGTGCGACAGAAGGTTGGTATCGCAAACGTGCAGACGGTCCCGACGGCGCACCTGATTTCCAGCTGCCTGAGCGGGAATGGATGCGACTTCAGCGAGTATGCGGCGGCAGGCGTATTTGTGTATCAACAGGGAGTGAATGCGCAGGGGCAGCCGACCTCGACACGGTATGCAAACAACATCATCCCGAACTCTCAGCTTTCGGCGCCGGCGCTGGCCTTCCTCAAAATTTTGCAGCCCTATGCGCCGAACACACCTGGCTCGGCGGTGAGCGTCGCCAGTACGTCTGGCGGGACAGCTCCGGCGAGTGTATTTGGCTTGAAAAATAACTATGCAGGCAGTGGAAATGGGTTGTTCAACAGCGACCAGTGGGATATTCGCGGAGACTATACCGTCAATGAGAAGGTGCACACCTTTGGGCGCTTCAGCCGGTTTACGGATACGTTGACCGGCACTACGCTGTTCGGAGCGGCGGGCGGCTCAGGCTTCGGTCTGGGCGGCTATGGCGGAACCTCCAATGGGGCGAACGACAGTTCGGCGTTGGGCGCGGATATCGCAATCAACTCGAAGCTGGTGACGGACGTTCGTCTGGGCTATCTGCGTTATGACATCGCGACGCGAAAGTATGACGCGGGAACAAACCTGGCATCGCAGCTTGGGATTCCCGGAATGAATACGGCCGATCCCCTGACGAGCGGAGCTCCTTCCTTTCAGCTGACGGAGGTTGGTAGCTTCGGTGGCCCGAACAACGCTGCTGCGGCTGGACCGCAGTATGGCGCAGGCCTGAACGTGGATCGCTGCAATTGCCCTCTCATCGAGCGTGAGGATCAGTTCCAAATTGCCAACAACTGGACGCGGACGATTGGAAATCACAGCGTCAAGTTTGGAGCGGACCTGCGCTATGCGCGTAACCTGCGGGTCCCGAGCGACAACGATCGGACTGGCATTCTGGACTTCGGCACAGGGCCCACGTCGAACGGCAATGACGGGATGAGCGGATTAGGCTTTGCCTCCTTTGTGACGGGCAACGTGACGCAGTTCAACCGGTATGTGAGCACGACGAACAATGCGAAGGAGTTCCAGAAGCGCGACTTCTTTTATGTGCAGGACACCTGGCGCGCGACGCAGAAGCTCACGTTGAACTATGGTCTGCGCTACGAGTTTTACTTCCCCGAAAGCGTGAACGGCAAAGGCAATGGCGCGCTGCTGAATCCGGCCACGGGCTATCTGCAGGTTGCGGGGTACGGGTCGATTGCAAGCGATATGAACTGGGGAATCCCAAAGAATACGTATGGACCGCGGCTTGGAATCGCTTACCAGGCGACGCCTACGACCGTGATTCGCGGTGGATACGGCCGAAGCTTTGATATCGGAGTTTTCGGTTCCGTGTTCGGTCATGCGGCAACGCAAAACCTTCCCGTGCTGCAAAACCAGGCGGACACGGCGGGTGGAACGGGCACGGCGTTTACTTTGACGCAGGGACCTCCGGCGGCGACGGCCGTGGCCGTGCCGACTAGCGGGCTGCTGCCAAATCCGGGGTATGCGGTAACTTCACGCGCACGTCCGACGCCGTTGCGGCTGCCGACTCTGGATGCCTGGAACCTGAGCGTGCAGCAGTCGTTGAGTCCTACGGTCTCAATGACGGTAGCGTACGTGGGAAACAAGGGGACGCATACCTTTGGTGATTCTTCAGGCAACACTACAAATCCGAACGAAGCAGCCATCAGCTTGCCGGGGTCGCAGACGTTCAATGGCCAGGCTCTGCATTGGGACCCGAACCAGCCGACCGCGAGTTATGTGAACGGCGTGACGGCGGGAGGGGCGGTGAACAACTCCAACCTGCTGCGCCGGTACTACGGCGGAACGCTGGCGGCGTGCTCTGACCCGAACTACAGGGCGGCGGCTACGCTGGCTGGAGTGACGCTGCCTGCAACGGGTTGCGGGTGGACGAACGATCAGACGGATTTCAGCGACAACCTGGACACGCACTACAACGCTCTGCAGGCTACCTTGGCCAAGCAGTTCACGCACGGAGTTTCGATTAACGCGAACTACGCATGGCAGCAGGCGGAAAGTGAATCGGTGAGTTACTCGTCATGGGACAAGAACATCGTCCGGGGCCGGGACAGCGCGCTTCGCCAGCAGCAAATAATTGTGTATGGGCTGTTGGAGTTGCCGTTCGGGAGGAACAAGGCATTGCTCAACCATGCGCCTGGTTTCATCAACCAGATTGTGAGCGGGATCCAGATCAGTCCGGTCATCAACTATTCAAGCGGGCTTCCCTTCACGCTGAGTTACTCAGGTTGTAACTCGCAGGTTCCGGGCGACGCACCTTGCCGAGTGAATGGCAGCGGAACAAACTTCCATCCAAATGAAAGTGGAATTCCTGGAAATAACCTGCTTTTTTACCAGAAGTACAATCTGGCGGCAACTGGTCCGTTTACGACTCCAGGGTTGGACCAGATTGGCAACGTGGGCCGCAATACGGCGTTCGGACCGCACTTCTTCAACGGGGATATCTCTTTGCAGAAGAACTTCCTCATCCGCGAAAGGTACACGTTCCAGTTGCGGGCGGACGGATTCAATGCGTTCAACCACATCAACTGGGGAACACCGAACGGAAATCTCGACCAGGGCGGATCGATTACGTCAGGGCCGTTCCCGAACTCTTCGGCAAATCCGCGGCAGCTGCAGTTCTCGGGTCGTGTTCAGTTCTAAGAAAACCGTACGTTATGTAGGCGGAAGAGCGCAGCTCTTCCGCCTGTTTTATCATGACTTCGGGTGTGAGATGTGTCTCACTGCAGTAGTAACTGCGATGACCTCACCGCAAGAGCCGTAGCCTCGCCATACCGCGAGCTGGGCATCCTCCCAGCAAGGAAAGATGGAAATGTTCCAATGAAAGTGCTGACCAGCCTCGCACTCGGCATGGCCTTTTGCGCTCACGCACAAAGTCCAAGCCAGCCTGAGCCCATCGCCGACTACATCCACCACAGTTGGGACACGCTCAGCCGCTCCATGAGTGAATGCAAATCTGTCGTTGATACCAAGGTCACCACCGCACCCATCCTCTATCTTCCTGCCGCTATGACGACCCCTCCCGCGGTCGTCGCCATGCAGAAGCAGTGCGGCGTGCAGATAGCGCATCTACCCCGGCCGATCGCGCACATGGGGGACGTCAAGGTCGTCGAGATCCCGAAGGACGGTCTACTCTATCTGCCCAACCCGTATGTTGTTCCCGGAGGGCGGTTCAACGAAATGTACGGCTGGGACAGCTACTTCATCCTTCTCGGCCTGGTGCAGGATAACCGCGCCGCCACGGCGCAAGGTATCGTCGAGAACTTCTTCTTCGAGATTGAAAACTACGGTGCAATTCTCAACGCCAATCGCACCTACTACTTCACGCGCTCGCAGCCCCCGCTGCTTTCGAGCATGATTGCAGAGGTTTACGCCCGCAATCACGATAAGGCCTGGCTCGCCCATGCCTACAGCTACGCTAAACGTGATCACGCGTTGTGGACTCAATCCACTCATCTCGCCGGCCCGACCGGCCTTGCCCGCTACGACGACCTCGGGGACGGACCGGTACCGGAAATGGCCGACGACAGCACCTATTTCTCTGACGTCATTCGCTGGCTGCGCGCCCATCCTGACGTCCACACCAGCTACCTGGTTGAAGCTTCTGCACACCCCGATGCTGCCGAAGCCACGCGCCTGCGCACCGTCAGCTGCGATATCGCTGCCTCCAAGGTTTGCGCTGGTGCTTACGCAGACGGTCACCGCCTTTCTGCCGCTTTCTTCCATGGCGACCGCGCCATGCGCGAATCCGGCTTTGACACCAGCTTCCGCTTCGGCCCGTTCAGTGGCTCGGCGGACCAGTTCGCTCCCGTCTGCCTGAACTCGCTTCTATACAAGTACGAGCGCGACCTGGCGACGTTTGCGCACGAGCTCGGCAAGCAGCAGGAGGAGGAGGACTGGAATGGCATCGCAAGCAGGCGCAAAGCCGCGGTCGATAGGTACCTCTGGCAGGCCGACGCGGGGCTCTACTACGACTACAACTTCGTCACGGGGCAGTCCTCACAATACAACTTCATTTCCACGTTCTATCCGCTTTGGGCCGGGCTTGCCACGCCGCAGCAAGCAGCCGCCGTGCAACAGCACCTGGCTCTCTTCGAGCATGAGGGCGGTGTCGCCATGAGCGACCGCGAGAGCGGCGTGCAGTGGGATCTTCCCTACGGCTGGGCTCCCACCAACTGGTTCGCAGTTGCCGGGCTCGACCGCTACGGCTTCCACCAGGACGCATCGCGCATCGCGCGCGCCTTCATAAGGTCGGTGAATACCAACTATCTCCACGACGGGACCATTCGGGAAAAATACAATGTTGTAAGCGCGGATGGCAACGTCAAGGTGAGCGCCGGCTATAAGTCGAACGTGATCGGCTTCGGTTGGACGAACGGCGTCTACGTCAGCATGCAGGAGCTGCTGAAGCAGGTCCAATCGCTTCCAGTCACGCCCGGCCCTGGGACGATTCTTTCGCATGAGCAGCTCGACAAACTCATTCCCGCAACTGTCTTCTTCCGCGGTCAGACGGCCACCGTTCAGCTCCGTAACTCCGCCGGCGTCCGCTTCTCAAATGAACTTGTCGTGCTTGTCGCAAAGGTTGATACCGGCGGTTACGCCACCGGCATACAGGAGCGCTACCAGGACTACCTCATCACTGAAGCTCCGCTTGCCCTCGGCTCGCAAACGCTTCCCCCCGGTGCGTATGGCGTCGGCTTTTTGAACAACAGCTTTATCGTCATGAACCTGGGCGGCCAGGAGCTGTTCAAGATTCCCACTCAAAGCGATGTGAATCTGAAGCGCCCTACCCCGCTCCAGATTCTGGCCGAGAGCACCGGCGGCTTTCGCCTCTACAGTGGCCGGAACTGGATTCCGCTCACCTATATCCAGCGATAGAATGATAGTTCTCAAGGCCTGTTATGAGCTTCTCCATCCATGGAATCTGGTCCCGCCGCGGCTTCCTGAAATCGCTTTCCCGCACCGCGCTTGTCCTCTCCTTTGACGATATCCTGGCGCTCGGCCAGCAGTCCCGCCCCACGTACGATGCGACTCCCAAAGCCGCCCCTCAAGCACCATCGCCCATTGCCGGCACCCCTCTCGGGTTCTCTTTCCTCGACGTCGCAAAGCAGGCCGGGCTCAACGTGAAAGCGACTTACGGCGGCGAGCACAAAAATCGCTTTCTCCTCGAAACAACCGGCTGCGGCGTAGCCTTCTTCGACTACGATCATGACGATTGGCTCGACATTTTTCTCGTCAACGGCTCACGTCTCGAGGGCTTCGCCAAAGGCGCAGAACCCGTCTCCCACCTGTTCAAAAACAACCGCGACGGCACCTTCACCGACGTTACCCTGAAAGCCGGTCTCGGCCGCGCCGGCTGGGGCCAGGGCTGCTGCATAGGCGACTACAACAACGATGGCTGGAATGATCTGTTCGTGTCTTACTACGGCCAGAACGCGCTGTATCGCAACAACGGCGACGGCACCTTCACCGACGTAACCGTCAAAGCCGGCCTCGGCCAGGTCGGCACGCGCACTCGTTGGGGCTCCGGATGCGCGTTTCTCGATTACGACAAGGACGGCCACCTCGACCTCTTCGTCGCGAACTATGTCGACTTCGACCTGAAGACTGCGCCCTTGCCTGAAGCCGCCGGCTGCGCCTACAAAGGCATCCAGGTAGCCTGCGGACCACCAGGCCTGAACGGCGGCAAGAATCTGCTTTACCGCAACAATGGCGACGGCACCTTCAGCGACGTTAGCAAGAAGGCCGGCATCCTCGACACCGTCGGCACCTACGCGCTCTCCGTCCAAGTGGCCGATCTAGACAATGACGGCTGGCCCGATATCTACGTCGCCAATGATTCCACCGCTGCGACCTACTACCAAAACCAAAAAGATGGAACATTCAAGGATGTGGCAGTCGAGGCCGGCATTGCCTATTCGCCCGACGGCAAACCGCAAGCCGGGATGGGCGTCGCCGTCGGGGACTACAACCGTGACGGTCTGCTCGACATCGTCAAAACTAACTTTGCTGGCGACACCGACTCCCTCTACCAGAACCTCGGCGACGGTACCTTTGAAGATCACACCTACCTTTCCGGCCTTGGCCTCAACACGCGTTACCTCGGCTGGGGTGTCGGCTTCTTCGACATGGACAACGATGGCTGGCTCGACATCCTCATCTCCAATGGCCACGTCTACCCGGAGGTAGACGGCTCCAAGATCGACGCTCCCTACGCCGAGCATAAGTACCTCTACCGCAACCTGCGCAACGGACAGTTCGAAGAGATCACAGCCAAGGCTGGCCCCGGCATCAACGACGCCGTCCCCGCGCGCGGCTGTGCCTTTGGCGATTACGACAACGACGGCGACATCGACGTAGTTGTCAACTGCGTCAATGCTCTGCCCCAGCTGCTCCGCTGCGATTCCACTCTGACTCGCAACTGGATCAAGATCCGCACCGTCGGCACCCGCTCAAACCGCGCTGGAATAGGTGCCCGCATTACCGTCACCACTCAACAAGCCGGCAAGCTCCTTACCCAGATTGAAGAAGTCCGCTCAGGCGGCAGCTATTACTCGCAAAATGACCTTCGCATCCATTTCGGCCTGGACCAAGCTCCAACCGCCGATGCGGAAATCGCCTGGCCCTCCGGCCAGATTGACCATCACAAGACACTTGCCGCGAACGCTCTTTACGTCCTCGAAGAAGGCGGCAAAACGCTAAAGGTCATGCCTATGTCCAAAGCCAAGGCGCGTGCCTCGTGATGGCCAGAGTGCAGCAATGGCTGTTTTGCGGTGTACTTGTCCTAGTCTTCCAAGCCCGTCCCGCACGCACGCAACAACCCTACCCGCCAACCCGGTCCGGTCCTGCCTGGTTCGTTGACGAAGCCGGTCATGCCAACATCCTCGTCCGCAACACCAACGGCGACCCCGCAACGAAGAAATACATTATTGAAGCCACAGGCTCCGGTGTCGGCATCCTTGACTCTAACCACGACGGCTGGCCCGACATTTTCCTCGTCAACGGTCGCTCGCTCGAGACGAAGGATGCCCCCACCAGCCACCTCTTCCATAACAATCACAACGGCACCTTTACTGACGTCAGCGTTAAGGCTGGGTTCACGCAAACAGGCTGGGGCCAGGGCGTTTGCGTCGGCGACTACGATAACGATGGTTACGACGACCTCTTCATCACTCAGTACGGCAAGAACCGCCTCTACCGCAACGAGCGTAACGGCACCTTTAAGGAAGTCGCCGAAGCCGCGGGAGTAGCCGGCACTGGCCAGGAGTGGGGCACCGGCTGCGCTTTCGTCGACTACGACCGCGACGGGAAGCTGGACCTCGTCGTGGCCAACTACGTCCACTTCAATCTCGGCAAGACACCGGTTCCAGGCGCAGAAGCGGGATGCATGTGGAAGGGTACTCCCGTCATGTGTGGCCCGCGCGGTCTCGAGTTCGCCCCCAACCTCCTGTACCACAACCTGGGAAACGGCCGATTCGAAGACGTAAGCGCGAAAGCCGGCATCCGCAAGACTGCCGGTCACTACTGCTTCTCCGTCACCACGCTCGATTACGATAACGACGGCTGGCCCGACCTCTACCTCGCCTGCGACTCCACCCCGTCCATCCTCTATCACAACAACCGCGACGGTACCTTCACCGATCTCGCTGCCGACACCGGCGCCGCTTATAACGAGGACGGCCGCGAGCAGGCCGGCATGGGTTCAACCGCAGCCGACTTCCTCGGAACCGGGAACCTCGGCCTGTTCAAGACCAATTTCTCGGATGACACCGCAACCCTGTACAAAAACAACGGAGATGGCACATTCTCCGACATCACCTTCGCCGCCGGCCTCGGCATCAACTCCGACGCTCTCGGCTGGGGAGCCATGTTCGCCGATGTGAACAACGACGGCTACCCCGACCTGCTCGTCGTCAACGGCCACGTCTACCCCGAAGTGGACGCGGCCAAGCTTGGCGCCGCCTTCCGCGAGCGCCGTTTCCTGTACCTCAACCAAGCCAACGGCAAGTTCAAGGACATCTCCACCACCGGCGGCCCGGGCTTGCAGACTCCACAAAGCGGCCGCGGTCTCGCCATTGCCGATCTGTGGAACGACGGTCGGCTCTCTGCCATCGTCAACAACCTCTCCGATGTCCCGATGCTCCTCGTCAATGAAGCCCGAAACACGAACCACTGGCTGGGGCTCCGTCTTGTCGGCACCAGCTCCAACCGCAGCGCCATCGGAGCCCGCGTCATCCTCACCAGTTCCAAACGCAAATGGGTCGATGAAGTTCGCAGCGGCTCTAGCTACAATTCATCGAGCGACCTGCGCCTCCATTTCGGTGTCGGCGACACCACCACCCTCACCGCTCTTGAAATCCGCTGGCCCAATGGTGAGACAGAGCGTTTTGCTCCACCTGAACTCGACCGGATACTCACTCTTACTGAAGGCCAGGGTCTGAAACCGTCCTCTGCTCTGCGCTGATCCAAAAACCTGGTTACTTCTTTGCCTGTGCCTTGCGCATAACCAGCCAGTCCACAAGCTGCCCTGTCTCATCCGGATCAAGCACCGTGCCAAACGCCGGCATCTCCTGCCCTCCCTCGATGATCTGTTTCTCGATTTGCGCCCGCGTAAGCCGCCGGCCCACCCCGGCCAGGCTCGGCGCTTTCTGGGTTCCCACTCCGTTGATCCCGTGGCACTGCTCACAGCCTTTTTCGTGGAACACTACTGTCCCTGGCATCTCCTTCTGCGGAGCCCCCGGCAGCAGGGCCACCAGCCCAAATATCCCTACCAACATCAGTCCCAAACCCAACAAACGTCTCACTGCGAGTTACTCGTAAAGCTTCCTGGCAGATCCTTTCCCGTCACGGCTCGGCCTTTTTGATCCAGGTCGTGCGCGTGCCACACTACACTCTCATTCGCAATCTCCGGATGCTTTCGCAGGTACTCCAGCGCATACACGCTCGCCGTCGGATCGTCCTTCTGGTCCGCAAAATAAGCCGCTTGCTCGCCCGCTTCCTTTCTCAGTCCGAGCCGCCGATAGAGGATCGCCAGGTTGTAGTGCGCCGCCAGATCATCCGGGTCAATCCCCTGCACCGCCTCATACTCCGCCCGAGCCTCCACATATCTGTGTTGCTGGTAGTAGCTGAATCCAAGCTCCCGGTGCGCGTCGCGTGAGCGCGGAAACTGCCTCACGACCTCACACAGGTCGGTGATCGCGGTATCGACATCGCCACCGTTGCGCTCGATCAATGCACGGTAATACAGCGCCCGTGCATTGCCTGGCGCGAGTTCCAGCGCATGCGCCAGGTTCGGCCGTGCTTCCGGGTACTTCTCCCATGCAATCTGCGCGATTGCCATGTTCGTCCAGGCATCGGCATAGGTTGGCCGTAGCTGCGCCACGCGCCCGAACGCCGCCAAGGACGCTGCGTACTGCTGCGCATCCAGCAGCCCTACCCCGTAATTGTTCCAGCGCATCCACTCCGGATTCAGGTCTGCCGGCGTCGCACCGGTGTCTGCCTTGTTCTCCCCAACCGCAAGCATGCGCGTAGTTGAAACCATTTCCACCACAGGCTGCGGATAATGTTCTTTCTTCATCCCAAAATCGATAAAGTGCTGGTTGAATCGGCGGTACTGCACGCTCGCCGTTACGGTGCTCACGCCACTCGCCGGCAGCGTAAATGTGTACCGCACCAGCTGCGAGCGTCCCGACTGCACCGTGTCGTTGTAAGCCACTACACGGTTATTCCAAACCTCGTGCCGTGCATTCAACCCGCCATTTACATTAATCAACCGGTTCGTAAAACTATGCGCCTCCGGGTCCAGCTCGCCCGTAGGCTTCAGGTCGCCGCTCTCGTGCAGGACCTTGCCCGCCGCATCCGTCACCCGCAGCCGAACCCAGGCTTCGTACATATCGCGCTGTTCCGGCACTAGACTGTGCGCCGCGCCTTTATTCTGCACGACCACCGTTACCGTCACGCGCTCACCCGCCGCAAGCCCGAAGCCCTGTGTTCCCAGTGGAGCCACCAGCGAACCATCCGCCTTCTCCACCGCGAACACGTCCACGTTCAGCACCTTACTCTTCAGGTACTCTGCTGTTCGCTTTTCCTGTTCCTCAAACCCGTAATACTGCGGCACCAGCGAATTCGCTCCGAGCCACCGGTGGCTCGCCAGCTGCCCGCTCTTCGCACCCGGATCACGCCCCGTCAACGCCTCCCGTTGCATATGGCAGGTCTCGCAGCTGCTCACGGTGTCCTTCTTGTAAAACGGCAATGGACTCTGCCCCGCGAAGCTCGAGTTCTGCCACTCGTCATAAGGGCTCATCGCCCGCTGCCACTTGTAGTCGTTCAGACTGTGCGGTAATGCAGCCTTGTGACAGCTCGCGCAAAACTCGCTTGTCTTGTAAAACGGCTTCATCACTGCTGCCGAGTGACGGTCCAGGTGGGTCAAAATTTCAAGGTCGCTGACCGGCCGCGTAATTGCCAGGCCCTGCGCGTCGACCAGCACCGCCGGCACACCCATCGTGTAGCTTCCCGTCCCGCGTGTGTCCACCTTCTGGATCGCGTGACACACCGAGCACGTCACCCCATCCTGGTCGTATGGTCGCTTGGTCGGCGCGCCCTTGGTCAATGCGCCGCTCACCAGCGCGATCGGGTCGTGGCAGCCTTCGCAGTGCCGCGAACGCTCCACGCCTTTTTCCTCGTTCAACAGAGCCACATTGCGCAGGTACCACGGTGCCCGATTTGCATTCGAGTGCGCCGACTCGCGCCACTGCTTATGCGATTCCTGGTGGCAATGCCCGCAATACTGTGCCGTCGGGAAAGACTTTGGATCGAGAAACTCTCCCGTATCCGTCTGCGCGTTCGAAGGTAGAAATGGGTTCTCCTTGCCCCAGTGGAAGTCATATCCTGCCGCGGTTTTCTCACTGTAAGCATGCCGAGCCGCAGCCGCAATGGCCGGGTCCGGTTCCGGGCTGTCCGTAGACATCCTCGCGACCACTGCGCGCTGCGGAAGCACTGCCAGCAGTCCCAGCAGGGCGCTCAGCATCACACCCAACCCCACAAACCGCCGCGGCCACATCGCTCCACGCCCCCTCACCTCGCCACCCCCACGCCTTCCGTCACGGTGTAGTAGCGATCTACCCCCGGCAGGTTGACCGTCTCCACCGTGCCACTCGGCCAGTGAATCTCCACCGTATCCACCTTCGTTGCAGCGCCGAGCCCAAAATGCGGCCGCTGGTCCGAGCTCGACGCAAAGCTTCCACCGCTCACCACATCCAACCGTTGCCGAACCCCACTCGACGTCAGATACACCGTCGCCCCCACCGCATCGCGTGGACTCTTTGCTCCGCCTATCAGTTTTAAGCCCACCCAATGGTTCCCCGCGCCAGCCACGTTGCGAAACACTGCCGGCACTCCATCCAGGTTATTAATCACGATATCCAGATGGCCCGTATTGAACAGGTCTCCCACCGCCATTCCACGTGAGGTCATCGCCTGCGCCATCGCCGACCCAGTAACCGGAGCTACCGGCTGCAATCGTCCCGCAACGTTATGGAACAGCAACGGCCGTTGCGCCCAGGTTGTGCCCCACGCGTTTTTATCGGCGTCGCGATACACGTGACCGTTTACTTCAATCAGATCCTTCCATCCGTCGTTGTCATAATCGAAGAATGCGGTACCCCATCCAAGGAACGGAATCGTTCCTTCCGCGATCTCTGATTCGTAGCTGATATCGGTAAAGTTCGCATCGCCATCGTTTCGATAAAGCGGCTTGTAGTCGTCGCTGAACGTCGTGTTGTAGATATCGAGCAGCCCATTGTTCCGGAAGTCCCCGATCGCGATTCCCATCGACGCCGTCTCGCGCCCGTCCTTGTTCAGCGCATACCCGCTCGCGTAGCTCACATCCTCAAACGTGCCATCGCCCTTGTTTAGGTAAAGGTAGTTTGGCGTCGAGTCGTTCGCCACCAGAAGATCCATCTTGCCATCTCCGTTTACATCCACAAACACGCTTGAAAGCCCGTAATACCCGTCCTTATCCGCGACACCCGCCTTCACACTCACATCAGCAAAAGTTCCGTCGCCGTTGTTGTGAAAGAGGTGGTCCGGCTCGCCCTTCAATCCGTGCGGCCCGCACATCGTCTTCACGCCGCGATAGCTGCAGAAGCTGAACGAAACCCCACTCCCCCCAGGCTCCGGCGGCGCGCTCACATCGTAGTGCACATACCCGGGCACAAACAGGTCCAGCTTCCCGTCGCCGTCGTAGTCCCCCCAGGTCGCGCCCGTCGACCAGCTCCCCAACGCCACCCCGGCCTTCACCGCCGTATCCGTAAACGTTCCGTCATGGTTGTTCCGGTACAGCCGGTTCTGCCCAAAGTTGGTCACATACAGGTCCGGCCAGCCGTCGTTGTCGAAGTCCCCCGCGGCCACCCCGAATCCCCATCGATCATTCCCCACCCCGGCCTTCGCCGTCACATCTGTAAACGTGCCATCGTGATTGTTGTGAAACAGCGCCGCATGCGGAGCGGCGGTCTTGCCCGTGAGCGCATCCACTGTGCTGCCGTTCACCAGGTAGATATCCAGCCAGCCATCGTTGTCGTAATCCACCAGCGCCACGCCCGACCCGATCACATCAAGGATGTGCCTTCCATCGGCCGAACCCATCACATGCTTCCACCCGCTCAGCCCCGCAGCCCGGGTCACATCCTCAAACAACACCGGCCCGCTTGCCACCGAGCCCCCCACCGTCACGGGCCGTTTTTCCGCATCCAGCTTCGGCGGAAACACTCCCGCCGTACTCGAACCGCCCATCGCCGGAGATTGTGCCCCTTCCTGCGCCTTCTTCCCACCTGTTTCCAACGGATTCTGCGCCCACGCGGTCAACCCCAGGCTCAAGCCCAGCACAGCGCACCATCGATTGGGGAAGCATTCATGCAAACGGGCCTCAGACTTGTACGCCTACCGTCAGAGCCAGATGATACCTGAAAGCTGCTAACACTGACCACAGCATTGTCTACACTTTTCTTCAAGGATTGTGCTGTCTTTTTGGTCAATCCCTGCAGACAGACATTCCATGTGCCGCGCTGCTCGATCGCGCGTGAACGCAGTACAAAATTACCTCTTAGCTACGGTCCTTCGCGCCACACGCTTTGCCGCTTGCGCCCGCGGCCCCGCTTTGCCCTCAGCCGATGCGCTTGCTCCCCCAACCACTCCCGACAGCTTCGCCCCACAGCTCTCCCGAACCACTGTGTAAGTCCGCAGCAGGACATCCCGCACAGGCAGGTTTGGCTGGGCCAACCGCTGCAGCATCACCGCAAGCGCCGTCGCCCCGATATCGAAGCAGTTCTGATGCTGCGTTGTCAGTGGAACGGAGAACAGGCCGGCATGCTTTACATCGTCCACACCCACCACGGCAAACTCTCGCGGCACCTCCAGCCCCAGCTCCGTCAGGGTGGCGATCAAACGCCCGGCTGTCTGGTCGTTGCTGCAAACAAAGCTGTCCGGCTTCAGCTCCTCAATCACCTTCCTGACAAAATTAAGGTCGCCCGTATCGCCTTCGCGCGTCATCTCCCGCTCAAAGTGCAGCCCACGCGCATGCAGCGCCTCGCGAAATCCAGCAATCCTCCCGTACACCGTGGAAGCCGACCGAGCCCGTGCCAGGAACATTGGACGCTTCCTTCCCAAGCCCAGCAGGTGGTCCGTAATCATGTATCCCGTCGCTCGGTTGTCGATTCCTACCAAGTCGAAGTTCGATCGTAGCGGATACGGCGCATAACAGCGGTCCAACAGCAGCATCGGGATCCCCGCATCCTGCAGCGCGCCCGCAATCTCGCGATTCACCACATCCATCCCGGAAGAAAACTCCAGCGGCGCAAAGAACACGCCGGAAACCCGCTGCTTGATGTAGTGCCGGCAAAGCTCGCGCGCCTCCTTGCCCTGCTGCTCGGCTTCCACCATGGCGTGCCCCCACAGCAGCGAGTGCGGTTTCGCCAGCGGTGAACGCATCATCCCCTGGCAGATCGGCTCGAAGATCTCCGTGCGTCCCAGGTCTGGAATCAGCAGACCGAACACGTGTCCCCTTGCCTCAACTGGCTCCAGCACGTGCGTCCCGGATCCCGCGCGCCGGGAAACCAAACCCTCGCGCATCAGCTCGTTGACAGCCTTCGCCACGGTAATCCGGGAAGCTTGGTATTGCACGCCAAGCTCTGCCTCTGTCTGCAGCCGATCCCCCGGCCGCAACTGGCCGGACTCGATCGCCTGCTTCAGATCGCGGAAGATCACGCGATATTTCGGCATTGTTCCCGTTGTCCCTCCGGGTGCTCCCGAAGTTCCCTTCAATTCGCTCTTCATAAAATCCTCATCCGTTGCGGAACAAGCGGAGCGGCCATCCAAGGTCAGCTCAGTAATTCGGATACACTCTCCATTGTTATGACGTTTGAGGCATTTCCGCAAAGAGTAATCCGGACCCGCACGGCGGCAGCTCTCACCTTGGCGGTTTGCCTGTTGTCTGCGCCAGTGAGCCGCACCCAGCAAGCTCTCCCGGCGGACGACTCCCAAGCAAAGGTTCGCCAGATGATCCAGCATGGCCACACGGTCGAAGCCCTTGCCGAACTCGACGCCTCAGCTACTCGCAACCCGGCACCGCTTTACGTTCCGCGTCTCCGTGGGCTTGCGCTCTACAGTCGCGGTGACCTCCACGGAGCCGACCAGGCCTTCGCCGCTGCACTCCACCAGGATCCGATGGACCGCGAAGCTCTGCAGATGCGCGGAATCACGCTGTTCCGACTAGGCCGTCCCGCGGACGCTATCCCGATCCTCGAATCGCTGCGCGCCACTCCGACCGAGGTAAGCTCTCCCGTAGATCCCGCCTATGTGCTCGCCCTCTGCTATCTAGATATGCGTCGCTACGACGACGCTCGCGAAGCCTTTGCCCGGCAGTTTGGCTTTGCACGCGAATCCGCCCAGGCTTACCTTCTCGCCGCACGCATGCTGCTCCGCCGGGAATACGTTCCCATCGCCCAGCAGTTTGCGCGTCGGGCACTTGAGCTGACACCCGGCCTTCCACTTGCCCACCTTCTGCTTGGCGAAACTCAGCTGGCCGGCAACCACCTCGACGAGGCCATCCAGGAGTTCCTCGCAGAACGCACCCTCAGCCCGCTCGAGCCGTCGGTCTACGATCGGCTTGGGGACGCTTACGTCCGGCGCGGCGATCTCGAGCTCGCGCGCCAATCGCTTCAGGAGGCGATACTGCTAGAACCAAGCTCCACCGGACCCTTTATCCTGCTCGGCAAGGTGCTGCTCAAGCAGGGAGATGCTGCGGCCGCCACCGGCTACCTGGAGCATGCGCGCGACATGGACCCCGGCAACTATATGACACACAGCCTGCTCGGCCAGTGCTACCGGCAGGCCAGCCGCATGGAAGACGCACATCGCGAGACCGACACTGCACAGAAGCTGCAGTCTGCCTCAGACCCAAACTTCGCCAAGTCCGCCGGCGGTAAACCGTAGAGTCAGTGCTGCACGCCATTCTGAAATGCTTAGACAGCCTGTTGCAACTCGGTCTGGATTAGAAATTAAGGCGTAGGGAGAACTGAGCGAGTCGCGCTCCGCCGAGTACTCCGCCAGAGCCGCTGGTTGCGTTTCCAACCGTTGAGGTGATCTTACCGAAAGAAGAACTCGTGGCGGTCGCGATTGGATTCGAGAAGTTGGTATGGTTGAAAACATTGAAGAGGTCGGCACGGAAGTTCAGCTTGATCCGCTCACGGGTGATGGGAAAGTCCTTCTGCGCGGTTAGGTCGAAGTTCACCAAGCCAGGGCCGTAGTATTGGTCGCGCCTCTCGTTGCCATCCTGCCCGGCGCCGATAGGAGCGAAGTAGGGAGAAAACGTCCCTGCGGTGGTAAGTGTCTGGGTTCCGACTGTGCCGACCGGTGCCAGACCGGGAGTAAAGGCGTTGTCCGGATTTTTGTTGTTCTGGATCAGCTTGCCTACGCCGATGTTCGGTTTGTCGGCGAACTGGTTGAAGCCGCTATAGTCCACGGCACCAAGGTAGACAGTAAACGGCAGACCGGATTGGAGCTCCGTTATGCCGGACACGGACCAGCCTTCAAAGGCCTCTCGTGAAATAAACCTGGACGAAGTAAGAAGCATCTGCCCAGGACCAAAGGGCAGAGGCACATTGTAATAAGCGACGAGGCGATGGCGGAGATCAAAGGAAGAGTTGCCATACTCGCCCCTGAGGTTTCGTCCGTCGGACGGGTACCCGAGATCGCCGGTCGAGCCAAAGAAACTGGAGCTGTAGTCAAGCGAGTGAGACCACGTGTAGGACGCTTGAAAAGACGTGCCGTGATAACCGCGATATTTGATCACTGCGACCGCGGCGTTGTAGTTCGAGTTAGCGGCCGACCGGCCGAAGGCATCGGCGAAGCTGCCATACTGCTTGTACGGAAATTGCTGGATGTTAGGCGACTGATTGCCGCGAAGCAAAGGATTGTTGACGACGACAGTTGGCTGATTGGGGTCGATAAAGACGCCAAGCTTGCGCCCGAGGCTGCCGATATAGTCCGCCTCAAAGGACAGGGAGCGCGTCAGTGCCTGCTCGAGCGACACGTTATAGGCGTAGTTGTAGGACTCACGAATGTTCGGATCTTCTCCGTTAAAGGACAGCAGACCAACCTGGTTTGGCAGTCCGATATTTTTCACCAGCGGAACGTTCTGGTTGAAAGCTGTGGCATAGCTGAACTTTCCTGGCTGCGTTGTGCCGGACGCCTGTGCAGTCGTCAAATTGAATGGCGCATTGAGTGAGAGGTTGGCCGGAATGTTGTTGAAGATATCGTCATAGCCTATGCGGAACCCGCCTCGCAGCACAGTTCTATCGGAGTTCTTGTACGGACTCCAGGCGAAGCCGACGACTGGCGATATGTCTTTGCGATCCACGGTGAGGACTCCGCTATTGGTCAGCGTTGTTGCACCGGGCGTGAAGACGATCGAGCCGGGTCCATTGAGGGCCGTATTAATGCTCAGGACCTGATTGCTGCCGAACAAGGTCATGCCTTGGCCTGCGATCAGATTCGCGCCGCGATCGTTGAGCTCATAGATGGCCGATGGCAAGGAGTAGCGTACGCCGAGATTCAAGGTGAGGCTGGGCGTAACGCGCCAGGCGTCTTGGGCAAACATATCGATGGGATAGCGGCGGAAGTGAGCCAGGGTGCTGCCTGATCGCAGGGACGAGGTGTTGACGAGACCAGCGGCGAAGTCCTGAAAACTTGTTGCAGAAGTGCCGTTGGTAAAGTTGACGCTGCCGCGAGAGGTGCCGTCGAGGAATCGACGTGCGTCATCGCGGCGGATGTGGAAGCCGAACTTCAGCGAGTGCTTGGTCGAGCCGAGAAAGGACGACGCGGTGAGTGTGTCATAGATCTCGTACGTGCGGGTCTTACGGCCTTGCGGAAGGTTAGTCGCCGAACCGAGACGCGCGAATCCAGAGATCTGCACTGTAGGTAAGCCGGAATCGGTGAAGTTCTGCGAACCATTGACCACTCCGGAAAGAGGCGTACCGCCTGTGCCACCGGTGGTGTTGAAGATGGATTGCGCGTTGAAGCCAGCGTCTTGTACGACGAAGTTGGTCTGATTAAACGAGTAGCCGACGCGAAAGGTATTGAGCAGCGTGGGCGAGAAGGTATGGTTCTCTTCGACAAAAATGGATTGCGAGAGCGGAGAGTTGGTGTTGCCGCCGGAGGTTGGAATTTGCCCGCCCGTGACGACCCGGCCGTTGTAGGTGATGAAATGTCCGGAGAGATGGTCTTTCGAGCCCAGGTTGTGGTCGATGCGCACGAGACCTGTGTCGTCGTTCAGAACGCTGCGAACGTTTGAGGAAAAGTTGGTGCCGTTGCTTGCTGTCGCGCTTGTGGGCAGAGGGAAGTAGGCGAGCAAGGCCTGTGAGATTGGATCGGTAACGGTAGCACGCTGAGTCGCGGTAGGCACAAGCACCAGCGAAACAGTCGGCGCGACCTGGCGGAAGCCCTCATAGGAGAGAAAAAAGAAAGTCCGGTCACGGAAGATCGGGCCGCCTACCGTCGCACCAAACTGATTGCGATTCAGCACCGGCTTGAAGCCTCCGGGCGTGTGTTTGGCGAAGTAGTCGGTGGCATCGAGGATGGTGTTGCGGAAGTATTCGAAGGCTGATCCGTGCAGCGTGTTGGTGCCGGATTTGATAACCGCATTCACCTGCGCGCCTTCGCCCCGACCAAACTCAGCAGTTGGGACCGACGTTTGCACTGAGAACTCCTGCACCGCGTCGTTGATGCGGAAGTTGCTGATTGCCGAGTTCACCTGGATGTCGATGTTGCTGATACCGTCGATCAGATAATCGTTCGACTGCGTTCGGGCGCCTGCGACGTTGAATCCGGTTACCTGGCTGCCGGCGGCCGAAGGCGTAGCGCCGGGCGTGAGCAACGCAAGATCGAGAAAGCTGCGCGAATTCAGCGGTGCGGACGCGACTGTCGTTGGATCGATGACGTTGGATAGCGTCGACTGCTGCGTGTCAATCAACGGTGCGCCAGCATCGACGCTCACGGAGTCCGTGACATCGCCCGTTTGCAGCGTCACATCAAGATTTGTGCTCTGATCGACCTGGATGATCACCTGCTTCAGAGTCGTTCTCTTAAATCCAGGAGCTTCGACAACCGCTGTGTAGACATCCGGGGCCAGATCGGCGAATCGGAATGTGCCCGTGCTCCCGGTGGTGCGTATTACGACCGCGTTGGTACTGACGCGGGTGAGGGTGATCTTGGCCCCCGCCACGACGGCGCCGGTAGCGTCACGCACGATTCCTTCGCCGATACCGACAACATCGGCGAATGCTGCCGGCGCAGAGAGCATGTAGGCAGCAGCGACCGTCCATGCGGAAAGACGGCGCGAAGAGATACCTGCAACGTAAGGCATAGAACTCCGAGGTACGCAGCGGAGCAACGCCCACGAAGGAGGCTGCGACTGCACCAAAATC
The DNA here is from genome assembly GCA_964245195.1 of uncultured Acidobacteriaceae bacterium. Taxonomy (GTDB): domain Bacteria; phylum Acidobacteriota; class Terriglobia; order Terriglobales; family Acidobacteriaceae; genus Edaphobacter. The sequence goes on from CAXTLR010000005.1 coordinate 32,522, forward strand.
ATTGGTGACAAGTAGGAGCCTAGGGCAGCGCCTAGGTTGCGTCAATGCGAATCAAAGCCGTATAGACAACTTCTATGCGCCAGGTAAGCCTTGCTAGCGCAGTGAACGGTTGGCGTCTACGGAGCAACTTCAGCCGGCAGCACCGACATTTTAATTTGCGAGGGCTGTGGAGCATTAAAGTAGATCGTGTTGTCGACGACCAGCGTGCGGCGATTCGTCCCGAGCGGTTCGCCTGTGTTCGGATTCACGTCAAAGCGCGGAAAGTTGCTGCTGGAAATGTCAAGCCGGATCCGATGGCCCTTCTTAAAGACGTTTGCCGTATCGTAGGGCCGGATGCGGAAGGTGGCGCGCTCGCCGGGGTGGAGCAGCGTTCGCACTCTGGCATCCTCGCGATAGCTTGCCCGCAGTATGCCGTCGGTGAGGTTCATGTCAAAGCCCCGTGGGAAGCTGAGCGAAGGCGGGTAGACGTCGATTAGCTTCGCGGTAAGGTCCGTGTCCTTGCCGGTGGAAGAGGCGTCGAGGGTCACCTCGACCGGGCCGGCGATGGTCACATCGTGATCAAGGGGCGCGGTTTCGAAAACGAGCACGTCCTTGCGTGAGCGAAGCGGCAGGTAGGGCGGCCGCGACCCGGGCATGTCCGGCCGTTCGCGCTGATCGTATGCGCCGTCATTCAGACGCTTCGAGACTCCGCCGCCGATAGTTGGCACGGGGTGATTCGGGTCGAACTGAAAGGTCGTCGAGGCAGCCTCCGTGGAGGTCGGCGAGTGCTCATCGAGAGTTCCATTGGCGTGAAGATAGAAAGTAGTGGCCTGCGCCGCGGACGGGGGCCACTGCTGCGCGTCTTTCCAGATGCCGCCATGGTAAAGCCGTCCGTTTTCATCCTTGTGGCCGTCCCCGGTGCCCATAAGGAAGTAGCGTACGGGCGCCTCCGTGGCAACGGGTGTTTGAATGCCCTTCAGGTAGAAGTCGAACCAGCGCAGATGAAAGTCTGTGTCGAAATCCGTGATCGCGGCCAAGGGTCCGAAGTCCACATCGCCAGCGTAGGAGAAGGTATCTCCATGATGCGTCCAGGGGCCGATCAACAGACGCATTGGCGACTTCTTCAACGCGGATAGCTTGTCATAGTTCTCGATCGTGCCGCGCAGATATATGTCGTACCAGCCGCTGATATGCAGCATCGGCACGTCCGCGGTCTGGGCGTAAAACTTCTCCCACTGCATTCCGAGCGTCTGCCAATGCTCGTCGTAGTCGGACTGCGTTGCTTCATCGAGATAGTAGCCCTCGTAGACTGGCGCAATAGCCAGCGGACTTAGGCCTTTGCGGATGGGCAGCGCGGCGTACCAGTCAGTCACACTCTCTTTGGACAGCATCGCTTTTGTGATGGGATCTTTGGCGTCCTCAAGCGCCTGGCTCCAGGCCCAGGTCAGTTGCCGGCCCATCTCGAACGCTCCGTCATAGCGCACCGAGTGGTCCCACGCGTTAGCCAGGCCGCCCATGTTCAGGATCATCGTGCTCAGGTGTGGCGGATTTAGCTTGGAGGCATCGGCCTGCGTGTGCGCCGCGTACGAGGTGCCGAACATGCCTACCTTGCCATTGCTATATGGCAGTTTGGCCGCCCACTCGATCGTGTCGAAGCCGTCGTACGCATCGAACACATAATATTTCTCAAATACGCCCTGGGAGTGATGGCGCCCGCGAGTATCCTGCACGACAACGACATAGCCATGGCGTGCCAGAGTGTCGGCTATGGCTATCGTGGCCGCGGCGGATTTGTCATACGGCGTGCGGTGCAGCAGGACCGGCAGTGGTGTCATCACAGGCTTGCCGTTCACCATAGGACGATAGATGTCGGTCGCCAGCAGTATGCCATCGCGAACCTTGACCATAACGTCCCGCTGGTGCTCGACCATGGAGCTTGGAATGTGCGCGGCAACGAGTGCCGTTTGCGCGTTGCCTTGCACCTTTGAGCCGGGCAGACAGAACAGAAGCCCAACCAGCCAACCGACTCGCGTTCGTCTCTTTTTGATCATTCCCTCGTTCTCCGTTCTAGGCCGCTCTCAGGTTTAAAGCGCATGATGATGCCGTTTTCGTTTCTAAGAAAGACGAACGCTAACAAAGATTCTGCACGTTAAAACTAATTCATTGGTAAGCAAGATGTGATCAACCTTAGAGTGAAAGGACTGTTGTCAAGGTAGATCGTTCCTCAACACTAGACCAAGGCGCTTCGGCAAGAGAAGATGACCTGCTCGACCTAACTGTCTAAGTCGATCGTTTCGCTACCTAAACGTTACAAGCTGTTGATGTCCTTCTCAGATAGGAGGACCAGCTAGTCTGTAAGGGTTATAGCCCGGTTCAAAGGCACAGCGAGCCGTTGACGGCGACGGCAATCTCCTGCTCGGAGCCAAGGTATCGCTGAGTCGGCTTCGGTGACCTTCCAGCGGAACGGACCTTCTTTTTGGTGAACGAGGACGTGACCTCGCCGCCTTTGTCGCTCTTGCCGGACACATCAGGCGAGTACCAGCCCTTCAGTCCGTCGGACGTTGTAATTGCCTAAAGACATCATCTTTGGACGCACCGATAGTAATTCTGTGCTCGCTCGTTTACTTACATCCGCCAGTCCGGGATTACGGACTTCTGCGCCTCCGAAACAACTTGTCCAAAATTCTTGTGTACGGAGCAAGGTAGGGCGATGGACCGCCGGCGTACTCGTGCCTCCAATCCAGAGCAGGTAGCCCCGTCGCTGCTTTCGGAGATGCGGCAGAGCCGCACGGTTCACACGTTGCGTACCGTTTACATTGATGTCATATAGTTCCGCTTACTGCTCTGGCGTAAAAGCCTCCGCAGGATCAAAGACCATGTGGCCCGCATTGTGCACCACGACATCGAGCCGGCCCTGATCCTTCAGAATCGTCGCGACGGCTTCGTCGGCAGACTTCTGCGATGTCACGTCCAACGACCGCAAGGAGCTTTGCGAGCGCTCCTTCGCGAACGTTGCAGCTTCCCTCATATGGAGTGCGCTCTTGCCATGAAGATCAATCATGCTGGCGTAACCCGTGTGTCCTGCTACTGCGAGTGCGCGGGCGGTCAACGCGCTAAAACCTGGAAGTAGCAAGAAAGTGTATAGAAGGGCGGCGAGACGACTGGCTGTTAGCGCCTTGTAGGTGCGTGAGATATCATTCGAGACGGCGGGCTTCCGGGGATGTCTTATGGACGTGGTGCAACGAAACAATGTGAAGGTGGTTGGACACGGGCCGAAAACCCTCATGTTTGCCCACGGCTATGGTTGCGACCAGAATATGTGGCGAGCGGTTACTCCGGCCTTTGAGGATCGGTACAGGATCGTCCTGTTCGATTATGTCGGCGCCGGTCTTTCCGACCCCGCGGCTTTCAATCGGACCCGCTACAGCACTCTGCGAGGCTACGCTCAGGATGTCCTCGAGATTATTGAAGAGCTGGAGCTTGGAAACATCACGTTCATCGGACATTCCGTTAGTTCGATGGTCGGCGCCCTGGCTTCGATCGAGAGACCGGACTACTTCGACAATTTGGTAATGATCGGGCCCTCGCCTTGCTACATCAACGATGCTGGCTATCACGGCGGCTTTGAACGCGCCGATATCGAAGACCTTCTTCTGCTTTTGGACAGCAATCATCTGGGCTGGTCCGCCATGATGGCGCCGGTCATCATGGGAACACCGGATCGCCCTGAGCTGGCCATCGAATTGGAAGCCAGCTTCTGCCGGACGAACCCGATCTTCGCCCAACACTTCGCCCGTGTAACGTTCCTCTCCGACAACCGGAAAGACCTGAAGAACGTGAAGACGCGCACCTTAATTCTTCAGTGCGATAAGGATGTCATCGCTCCGGCTGCCGTTGGGAAGCACGTGCACGAGGCGCTTGCGAACAGTGAACTGGTTATCATGAATGCGACCGGACATTGCCCTCATCTCAGTTCGGCTGGAGAAGTGACGGATGCAATCCAGCGCTTCCTATAATGCCCACTGAACGGCACACAGCGTCAGACGACTTCTTCGAAAACGCCCCGTGCGGTTGCGCAGTACTTGCACTCGATGGAGCCCTGCTACGTGCGAATCCCATGTTCCTGAAGATGGTTGGCCTGACCTTGGACCGGGCATCTTCAATGCACTTTCAGCAGATGCTCTCGAAGGCTGGAGCGATCTACTATGAGACACAGTTCGCTCCAGCGCTTCGTCTTCGAGGTGTCTTGAAAGAGGTGGCGCTCGATCTGGTTGACTCGAGCAAGGACCGCATCCCGGTGCTCATCAATGCCAACCTGCAAGATGACGAGGCAGGGAAACCCATTGCCATCCGGTTGACCGTCTTCGAAGCGGCAGAACGGCGTGCATACGAAGCCGAGCTTCTCCGGTCCCGAAATCGTGCAGAACGCATGGTTGAAGTGATTCAGCACACGAGCGACGCGGTTGTCTCTCTCAGCCCGGAAGGAGTCATCCAAAGCTGGAATAATGGCGCAGAGCAGATGTTTGGCTTCGGGCATGCAGAGGTCTTCGCCCGACCGCTGTGGGACGTGATTTTTCCGAAGGGACAGCAGAACGATTTGCAACAAGCCCTTCAATCGCTTGGTCAGGGTAAGGACGTGCAGAGCGACACAGCTGGAAGAAACAAGGCGGGGCAGGAAATTCAGCTTTCCATGAACCTGACTCCTCACATGGAAGCGCCGGGAACCCTGGTGGCATTTTCTGCCATTATTCGTGATGTGTCCGCACGCAAACAGACCGAGAGGGCATTGTTGCAAAGTGAAAAGCTGGCCTCGGTTGGGCGCCTGGCGAGTTCGATCGCGCACGAGATCAACAATCCGCTTGAGTCGATCACGAACCTGCTTTACATCCTGGACGGCATTACGACGGATCCCGAGATGAAGAGCTATGTGAATACAGCGCAGGATGAGGTCACGCGCGTGTCTCAGATCGCAACCCACACGTTGCGCTTTCACCGGCAGAGCACGCGCAAGAGCGACCTTGATTTGAGGGATCTGTTCGAGTCCACGCTCGCGCTATATCGTGCTCGTCTTTTGAATTCGGGAATCATGGCCAGCGTCGATCGCTCGGACAGCAAACCGCTGTATTGTTTCGAGGGCGAGCTTCGCCAGATCCTTGCAAATCTGGTCGGCAATGCGTTCGACGCTATGCGAACTGGCGGCCGCCTTCGCCTAAGAGCCCGCGAAGTAACTGACTGGAAAACGAATGATCACGGAATACGTATTACAGTCGCCGACAACGGCATCGGTATGAATGCCGATACCCAGTCCCGCATCTTCGAACCCTTCTTTTCAACGAAAGGCATCGGCGGGACAGGGCTGGGTTTGTGGATCACGCAGGATCTCATCGAGAAGAACGGCGGGACGATCCGCGTTTGGAGCAACGATGCTGCTGGAAAGAGTGGCACCGTGTTCGTCCTCTTCTTCAAACAATGAGAACGTCTGGACGGACCCTGGCAGTGCCTACTTTCGAGCATCCGTCCAGTTTGTACGCTGGAGAGCGCACGCGTTCACCTCTGAAGTTGAATGGGGCCTCAACGAGGCCAAAGCTCCTGCCGTATCACGCGCAAGCCGGCGTAAACGGCAAAAGCTATCGTCGCAAACACCGATATATTCCAGACCCCAAAAGATCAGGCTAGGTAAGAAAGAAAATATGGTTCACCGCAAATAGGTGTGCACACTTCCAGACCTTCCACGAGATAATTTGTAATCTGTAGCACGGTGGCCCATAGCGCAAAGGCATTCCTGCAGAAGCAAAATGCACCTCTTCAGTGCCTTTATGTAACGAAAGAAAACCAAGGACCGGCCTTGGTCTTTGGATCTCCTGCAGGGATGTCGAAAGCCGCCTACGGAATTCCAATGTTTCTGCTGGCTTACGCGCCCACTGGCGTATGCGCCTCAAGACGGTACAGGGGCGAGGTGGATGGAGGACGGTTGAATCATAATAGGGGCATGATGCGGATCTTCGCGCTCTTCGTTCTGCTAAGTTTGCCTATCGCTCCCCTTCGGACGCAGTCCGTTCCGTCTGCACAGTCCAGGGCTGCCCAGGCAGAATTCTCCTTTGTGACAGATCGCGACGCGGTAATCTCGCTCGCGGGCAAATGGCGCTTTCAGCCGAAGGACGACCTGCGGTTCGCTGACCCCGCTCTGGACGATTCTGATTGGAGGCTGCTTGAATCGGGAGAGCCCTGGACCGCGCAAGGCTATAAGACTCTGAGTGGGTTCGCGTGGTATCGGTTCCGTGTGGTTCTTCCCGCAGGCGAGAAGCCCTTCACGATACTTCTACCGGTGATTTACAGCGCCTACCAGGTCTTCCTTGACGGTGCGCTGGTGCACACCTCTGCGGCCTTTCCGCCATCACGGCAGATCTATTACGAGAGTCCGGTTCTTGTGCCCGTTCCTGGAGGGCCCAGGCCTCAGCCGCGGGTAGTGTCAGTGGCCATCCGGGTCTGGCACGCGCCTGTGTGGGCGAACTACGTCGGCGGAGGACCGGAGTATGGAAGCGAGGCGAACCAACTGGCCGGGCCGTCATCGTTGATGGAAAGCCGCTTTAGCAACGATGCCCGTTTGCAGCGGCTGAATAGGAGCGTGGATCTTGATCTCGCATGCCTGGATCTTCTTGCCGGCATGACCTCGATCGCCCTCTTTCTGCTGCGTCGATCCGAGCTCGAATACCTGTTTTTCGGCATCGCCATCGCGGCACCGGCGATCCCGATGCTTCTTGAGTACACCACGGCAGACCGGGCCATTTCCGTGTACCTGATCGACTATGCGGTGCTCTTTACCCGGCTGATCTCGCGTCTGGCGTATGTTGCATTCTTCTCCCGCTTCTTGCACGCGAAGAGCACCTGGCTGCTGCGCCTGGCGATTGCGGGACTGTTTCTCAACCTGATTCCGATGACGTTGCTGGAGGGGTTCGGCCTGATTGGCGTGGGTTGGGCGAGTCTTTTGGGCACGCTGACCTCCTTGCCCTTTGAGATCTGGGTGATCGCTCTTCTTCTCAGACGCTCTATTAACCGGCTCACGGACGCCCGCCTTCTGCTGGCACCCGTGCTGCTTGTTTTCGTGCTCAACCTGGTGAGCGACGGCTTCGGCATTCTTGAGTCACTGAGTCATCCGCTCAGCTTCAGCCTTTCTAAGCTGAACATCCGGTACCCTTTCCTGATAAGGCCGACCAACCTAGCGGATGGCTTTTTTCTGCTGACCATGCTGGCCATTCTGGTGAACCGCTTTGCACGAACCCGGCGCGAACAGGATCGCACTATTTCTGAGTTTGAAGCGGCACGCTCGGTTCAGCAGGTCATGATTCCCGAAGCGCTTCCAACGGTGCCCGGGATCGAGGTGTCAGCCGCATATTATCCCGCGCAGGAGGTGGGCGGCGACTTCTTTCAGGTCCTGCCGCTCCCCTCGGCTGCGGTGTTGGTCATCGTGGGCGATGTTGCCGGCAAGGGCATGCCTGCCGCGCTTACCGTCTCTCTCGCGGTCGGCAGCCTGCGCACACTTGCCGACTACACCACGTCCCCCGGCGAGATCCTCGCCGGACTGAATCGACGTCTACACGGCCGCGGGACTGGCTTCACGACGTGCCTGGCATTACATCTGTCGCCCGATCACGCGACGCTCACGGTTGCAAATGCCGGCCACCTCTCGCCCTATCTGAATGGCCGGGAGCTCGCCACTGAGCCTAACCTGCCGCTTGGCCTCGATCCAGACGCCCGCTTTGTGGAGATGGCTATTCGCCTTCGTGAGGGCGATCACCTCACGGTGATCACGGACGGGGTGCCCGAAGCTATGCACAACCGCGCGCTTTTTGGCTTCGAGCGGACACTTAATCTGAGCCGCCAGCCGGCGACGGAGATTGCTGCCGTCGCCCGCAGCTTCGGCCAGGTCGACGATATTACCGTTTTGACGCTGGATGTGCTGCCGGCGGGGACCCCAGCCGCCGGAGCTGCTCCAATACTGGAGACGGAGCACTGGTAGGACAAGCCCGGTGCATGAACGCTAGACATAGCAACTGCACCGAGGTCATGGCACGTGCACCTCCGCATCAACGTTCAATGCTGTTGAATCTTGCTGCGCGACAGCGACTGGTCTTCACGATCGATCCGGACAGAACTACTCCATCTGCTCCGAAAACAAAATCCGCAAGAACTCACGACTCCCGCCGACTCGCAGGTTCAACGCTCTTATGCGAAAGACACCGATTGCAGATCCTGTCGCATCCGCCAACACCGGCGATAGATTCCGCTGCTTGTCCATGTCTGTGGATCAGGTATTCGACAGCAGACCAAGGCTCTCCAAGACACAAAATCGTTCCAACGATCGCGTCGCCTCCGCACGAGGGTGGAACTGCTGTTCGCTCATATGGAGCAGCAGTTTCGGTTTACAAGGCTCAAGCTTCGGAGCTAGATCTGAACCATGCCGCCATCGACGAACAGTTCAGCGCCGTTCACATAACTTGCGTCGTCGCAGGCGAGGAATAAAACGGCCTTTGCAATCTCTTCCGGCTTGCCGGGGCGACCGAGAGGGATGTCTTTCGACAGTTCCGACAAGATTCGCTCGGCGTTGTCCCGGCCACCGGTCGCCTTCTCAATGGAAGGAGTATGGACTGGGCCTGGGCTGACGACATTTACGCGTATCCGCCGCTCTCTGAGTTCGTTCGCCCACGTTCGCGCGAAGCTCCTCACCGCGGCCTTGCTCGCGCTCAACACGCCGAACCCAGGTATTCCCTTGATCGTCCACATGGAAGCATTCAGAACAACGGCCGCTCCCTTGGGCATCAACGGCAAAGCCTTCTGCATGCAGAAGAACACACCCTTGACGTTCGCAGAGAACCCGGCTTCGAACTGACTTTCAGAGACCTGTTCAAGAGTGAGGTGCTCCGCCGTGCCGGCATTCGCGAACAGGATATCCAGCCGCCCCGCCTGCTCTCTCACCGTTGTGAACAGCCGGTCGAGATCCTCCAGCTTGGAAACGTCGCCCTGGACGCCTACAGCGCCATGACCGATCTGCTCGATCGCCGCTGCGAGTTCCGGACCCCTTCGCCCTGTTACAAAAACCTTGGCCCCCTCCGCTGCGAGCAGTTTGGCTGTCGCCAATCCAATGCCACTTGTTCCGCCCGTAACCACCGCAATCTTATTCTCAACTCTTGCCGACATACTTCTCTCCCGGAGGCCAATGATCTTCAGTCCACTTCCAACTATTGGGTTGGATATTACATGAGACTCCAACCTAGCCGTTGGAGATTCAAATAGAATCGGTGGATGGCCTGGGATACACAGGAAACCCGTCGCCGTCTTCAGCAGGCGGCCTGCGCAGAGTTCACGGCACATGGTCCGGACGGCACCACCATGGCGCGGATCGCAGCTCTGGCGGGAATCAACAAGGAGCGACTCTACAACTATTTTGGGAACAAACGACAACTGTTCGAGACTGTGCTCATAGAGGAACTGGAAAAGCTCGCTGTTTCCTTGGGGCTGAATGCACCCGGTCTGGACGACATCGGCGAATACACGGGGTGCATCTTTGACTATCACGCGGAGAATCCGCATCTCGTCCGGCTCTTACTCTGGGAGGGCCTGTCTGATGGTCCAGCCGTAAACGAGGCAGTCCGTACCGCTCACTACCAGCGCACGGTGGCGATGTTCGCCGAAGCACAACGGAACGGCATACTGAATGACGATCTCGATCCAGCGAAACTCGTCTTTTTACTGATCGGCTTGGCTGCATGGTGGTTTGCCGTTCCCCAGTTGGCGCGCATGGTCACAGGCTCGGATGGCAAGGTTCCTACGGAGCGAAGGCGTCGTCGAACTTGTGTTGTGAATGCAGCCCAGCATCTCGCCTCACCGCACGCGTAAGGAGCGGTTGCCGGATCGCAGGAAGATCTCCGTCCCGGTAAACGCGACTCAACGCCAGTCAGCAATCAGACCATAGCTTGAGGGGCTGAGGCGGCACACTTCCACCTTTGCGACATCGCGGCACTTAGTTTAGTGCTTCGGAAACCCGTCGCGTCTTTGTAAGAGTATTCCAGTTCCAGATACTCCCCGGGCATGTCGCCTATGTTCAGCTGAACGACTTTGAAGACGATACGGATCAGAAAGGGTGGGACGAGCAGTCTCCGTACTTAGGTGAAGGCATGCTCCTCGCATTCATAAGCCGAAGCGTATATCAGCTTGCTCCCTCTAACAGCAAGCTCTAGCCGTGAGCATTTCCAAGAACATTCAATGCTGTTGAAAAACTCTGTTCTAGGAGGGAACGGTTTGAGCGCGAGCAAGGCCGCGGTGAGGAGCTTTGCGCGAACGTGGACGAACGAACTCAGGGAGCGGCGGATACGCGTAAACGTCGTCAGCCCAGGCCCAGTCCATACTCCTTCGATTGAGACGGCGACAGGTGGCCGGGACAATGCCGCTGCACAGCTGACGTGCGATGCGCAAAAGATATGCGGAGGCAATCCCAACTCGACCTTGCTCTGGGCGCTCACAGGAAGTTCGACTTGAATTAAGCTCCGAAGCAAATAGAGATGACCCATGTAGCACGTCATTCTCAAAGGAGATTCGCGTTGAGAATTTGCTTAATCCTTTGACGGGTCATCTCCTATGGTTGCGCTGGCGCGCAAACTACAGTCGCGCGGCAATGATGTCGTGTTCCTTGGGATACCGGACACCGAGCCTGCCGCCAGGATCGCTTACCACGGCGTGGGCGAATTTGTAGGAGGGGGTACCGGTATCGAGAAGGGTGGACGTGGTAGGCGAGGCAGGGATCGAACCTGCAACCCCGAGCTTAGAAGGCTCGTGCTCTATCCAATTGAGCTACTCGCCCATCCGGAACATATCTGATTGTATCGTTTCAGACGGGCTTAGGCGAAGGAGAGATCCTTTACGCGCATCGTTGAGACAACCGCCTCCAAGGCCGCCGACCAGTGCTCGTACGCCTCCGCCGCATCGGTCCCCAACGCTTTGACGTAGAGAGTGACGGCAAAACCCTCCTGCGGTCCGGCAAGGTCGACCAGCGCGGGCCGCAGCACGCACTCGGCCGCAGCATACGGTTGCTCGAACGCGTCAAGCAGCCGAATCAGCCGGTCCAGCCTTTGCTGCTGGTGGTGCAGCGAGACGAACAGCGTGCGCTCCCGCCAAAGCACGTCCAGGTAGCTCATGAATCCAAACGGAGTGTCCGCCGGCGTCAGCTCGAGCTCCGCCTGCAGAGCAGAAAGCTCCTCGGCATTCGTCTCCCAGGCGTCACATTTCGCGGTGAACACCGGGGAGCGGCCGCCGTTCAGCGCGCGAAGGGCCTGCATCAGTGGAGGATGAAGTTCTGCCTCCGGAATGAGGTCGAGGTCGTAGGGGTTCTCGCGCAGATCGACGAAGTGGCAGCGGCCGGTGGGATCGTCCGGATCCGACCATGGAACGACCAGTACCGGATCGTCCGCGCCGCATTGAGCCGACCATTCCCCACGCATCAGCTCTTATCATAGCGGGTCGTGCGCCGGCTCCGGCGGCTGGACATCCACCATCTGGGCGCGCAGAAACGCGAGCACCGTGGACTCCGCCCAGTAGCCGTCATCCCCTCGCGCCGGTTGCGGCGTGGCGAGAAACGCGCAATGGCCGCCATGTGCCGGCTCAACCAGCGTGATGGAAGCATTGCCCGCAATTTTGGCGCGGCTCTCCGGGGTGAGCCGGATGAAGGGGTCGTCGAGCGCATGCAGGATGAGCGTCGGCACGGCGATGCTCTCGAGCACGCGGGCGGAGGAGGCGCGGAAGTAATAGTCGGAGGCTCCCGTGAAGCCCGCATAAAAGGCCGTGACGCGATCGTCGAAGTCGCGCAGAGAGCGCAGGCCGTCGGCGCGGGCGGGATCGTAAACCCGCGGGAACAGCGTGACTTTGCGGCGGAAGCGTTCTATGAGCGCCTTGAGGAAACGCCGTTCATAGATGCGATTCTGCCAGAGATGCAGCGCATCGGCGGATTCGGCGAGGTCGACCGCAGGCGAGACCGCCGCGACCGCGCACAGCTGCGGAGCCGGCTGTGTGGGCGACTCCGCGCCCAGCTCGCCAGCGAGCTTCAGCACCAGATTGCCGCCCATCGAGTAACCGACCAGAGCTACCCGGCGGAGGTGAAATTGCCGGGTCAGTGCCGTCATTACCGCTCGCACGTCGCCCGAGAGGCCGGAGTGGTAGAGCGTGGGCGAGAGCGACTCCGTGCCGCCGCAGTTGCGCATGTTCATGCGCACGACGTTCGCGCCGGCCAGCCACAGCTTGCCGGCGTTGCCGATCACGTATTGCGAGCGCGAAGAGCCCTCCAGCCCATGGAGCAGGATCACGGTGAGCCGCTCCGCGCGGACGCTCTCCGGCTGCCAGTGACAGTGGCAGAGCACCTGGCTCGAGAGCTGGGTGTGCGTGGCGGGCGCAACCTCGATCAACTCAGAGGTAAACGGCGGCAGAGGGTCTGGACGCGGCAGAAAATTTCCCAGAATGGTCTGCACGTGGCCGTTGCGGAAGCCGCGGCGCGGAACGAAGGCCGTCGGCTGGAACGAAGCAGCGGCGCTCACTCCGCCAGACTCCGCAGCAGGGCCAGAGCGTTCAGGCCACCAGTGGGCGGGGCCTCATGCTTGAAGTAGACGAAGACTTCCCGGCTCTCGGCCAGAGTGCGGAAGCGCGCGGCGAACCCGGCAATCTGCTCGGGAGTGTATCCGCCCGGCCAGCGCAGTCGAAAGCAGGTGAAGGCGCGTGCCGTGTGCACTTCAGGAGTCTGGAGCTCGTCCGACTCTGCCAGGCAGAGCGCGGCCTGATGCTGGCGCAGGAGCGTGTAGGTCTCGTCGCTGAACCAGGAAGGGTGACGAAATTCGAAGGCGATCCGAGGAGCTTGCGAGCCTTGAAGTGCGGGTGCAGCGAGAAAGGTGGCCAACCGGGGAAGGTCAGCCGCCAAGCTGGGCGGAAGCTGGAAGAGGACGTAACCCAGCTTGCCGGCGTCTCGCGCAAGTTCCAGCGAGGCGAAGAAGACGGCCAACGCGTCCTCGCAGGCACTCAGCCGGCTGAAGTGCGTGATGCGTTGCGGAGCCTTGAAGGTGAACCGAAAGTGGGCCGGAGTATCCTTCAGCCAGCCTTGCAACTGACCGGGCTTTAGCACGGAGCCGAAGGTGTAGTTCACCTCCACCGAGCCGAGCACCGACGCATAGAAGCTAAGGAACTTCTTCGCGGAGACGCCCTTGGGGTAGAAGTCCGGCTTCCACGTGGGATAGGCCCAGCCGGAGGTGCCGATGAACAGGCGCGAGCGCTCGGCCATGAGCCTTACGGATTGCTCTGGCTTCGGTGTTGAACAGAGAACCCGACGAGTAAAACCAGTGCAGCGGAAAGAACGGTAATCTCCGCTCCTGTGAACAAGCGCAACCAGAAGCCGGAAGACCGCATGACGTCCTTAGAACTGAGTTTGAAAAGTTTGGGGCGGCTAGTGGGTTTCGAACCCACGACATCCGCTGCCACAGAGCGGCGTTCTGCCACTGAACTATAGCCGCCGTATTCTCATTAGTATACCTCAGGCGTTCGGAAGAGCGCATCTATCTTAGTGCGGCTTGAAGGAGCCATCGATGGCGATCACCGCAAAACCCGAGATCCTCAGGCCCGGGTCCGAACGAGACAGCCATGCCTTTTCGGACCGGAACCTTGACCTACTCTCACATCTGCTGGACGACTTCATTCGCGTCCCGGGTACCTCGATCCGCTTTGGCCTCGACGGCATCGTGGGCCTGGTGCCGGGAATCGGTGACCTCCTCGGCGGTCTGGCCTCCTGTCTGCTGATTCTGGCCGCCTGCGTTCGTGGAGTTCCGCGGGCCACGGTCGCGCGCATGATGCTAAACGTCGCCATTGAGACCGCAGTCGGCTCCCTGCCGGTCGTCGGAGACATGTTCGACATCTGGTTCCGGGCCAACCGTCGCAACTATGCGCTCATGACCCGGGCTCTGGAGGCATCGCCGCTCGCCGAAAAGGGCCGGCGAGCCTGGACCGACTGGCTTGTTCTCAGCGCCGCTCTGTTGGCTTTGCTGGGGCTCATTCTTCTGCCAGTGATCCTGGTCGGCTGGGTGGCGACGCATCTGCTGTCGCTGCTCAAGACGCGTTTAGGTTAAGGCTCGATTGACGCACGGGAGTGCGATAGTCTAGAGGAGAGTCGGGGCGTAGCGCAGTCTGGTAGCGCATCTGGTTTGGGACCAGAGGGTCGGGGGTTCGAATCCCTCCGCCCCGACCAAGTTTCCCCTTGAGCAAGTCGCTCAGCCTTGAATAAGGAATCCCCTTATTAAGCCATCAGGCCCTAAACCTGAATAACGATTGAGCCTACTAGGGAAACTTGAATTGTATCCAGAGAGACGTACAGGAACCTTCACTGTGTCTCACTATTCCGGAGAGAGCGTACGGGCATTTCTCCCCGACCCTCTTCCACCCAATCCTCCACTCAAATTCGAGCCGTTGTTGCCGCTTCTGGATCGCGCAAACCAGGCACTTGGAGGCTCGATGGACTTTCGACTCTGCTCCGGACACGTCCCTCTTCCTCTACTTATATGTCCGGAAAGAAGCCGTGCTTTCGTCCCAGATCGAGGGTACCAATCCTCCCTGTCGGACCTTCTTCTTTTACGAGAATGAGGCATTTCCAAATGTTCCACTCGACGATGTAGCCGAGGTTCAAACTACGTCGCTGCCATGCAGCATGGATTAGCACGCCTACGCGAAGAATTTCCGCTCTCATTGCGCTTGATCCGGGAGATACACGGCATCTCCTTCGTGGAGGGCGTGGGGCAGAGCGGACACCCGGTGAGTTCCGCCTTTACGCAAAATTGGATTGGCGGAACCCGACCGGGAAATGCCAGATATGTTCCTCCTCCCCCGGGAGCTCTCATGGACAGTCGGGCGCCTTTGAAACATTCCTGCGCGACGACCAAACCATGTTGCCGCTGCTAGTGCAGCTCGGTTTGATTCACGTCCAGTTCGAAACCATCCATCCCTTTCTTGACGGCAACGGACGACTTGGAAGGCTCCTCATCACCCTACTGCTCTGTGCACGTGGTGCATTACGCGAACCGCTCCTTTACCTCAGCCTCTACCTCAAAACACACCGTGACCGCTATTACGAGCTGCTTCAAGGTGTGCGCACCCAAGGAGCATGGGAGGAGTGGCTAATTTTTTTTCCTGGAGGAAGTCGAATCGACAGCACGGCAAGCCTCAGAAACGGCGGTAGAACTGCTTCGCCTGTTTGCTGAGGATCGAAGACGGATACAGGCCCTCGGACATCTGCAGAAACTTGTGATCGTGACCGAGCTCACAGGCAAACAACGAGGCCGCATGTTTGCCTACCAACGTTATCTGACGGTAGTGTCGGCGGGCACTGAGCCGCTTAGATAGGCCTCGCCTTCCGGCGCGTATGCAGAAGACTCGCCCGCAAGGCGCCAAGACAACAGCACATTGGCTTTGCTTCGTCTCATTGCTTGGAAGTCAGTTCTACACTGAGTCTGGAGAGAATGTTTGCCTATGTCTTCCGTTCCAGCGCTCGTCGTCGCGAATCAGTACATCCAGCTTGGCTTGGCCGATGGGCGGCCGGTCGATCCGATGAAGCTGCAGAAGCTCGTCTATATCGCGGAGGGCTGGAGCCTGGTCAAGCGGCATAAGCCCCTGATCCGCGAGAGCGTGGAGGCCTGGCCCTACGGTCCGGTGGTTCCGCAGCTCTACACGGCATTCAAAAGCTATCGCGCGGCCAACATCGACCGTCCCTGCTCTCTTCCACCCCGGACGCCAACGCTCGATGCTGACGAGGATGAGCTCCTCCGCCAGGTCTGGGAGCAATACCGCGGCCTGACCGCCATCGAGCTCTCCATGATGACTCATGAACAAGGCTCCGCCTGGGATCTGGCTCGGAAGGCCGCCGGACCCGACATCGCCAGCCCCACTATCCCTCCAGCGTTCATTCGCGACGAATTTCAGCGGCGGCTGAGGAACACGCCCTGATGCCAGAACCGGCTCCCACAGCGCCTGCGACCCCTGTCCCGAATCCAGCGCCAGCTCAGCCGTTTGAGGGCCTGCTCCAGTCCACGGCCCGCTTCGCGGCGCTTGAAAGCAACGTTGCCGGAGCCGCCTCGGTGCGAGATGCGGCACTTGAGCTGCAGGGGTTCAGCGACGGAACGCTTGCGCCGGTGCGGGATCGGGAAGACCACTTCGACTGGACTCTCGACTTTTGGTTGCGCCTCAGCTTCTTCCTCTTCGCGCTGCTGATCAATCTTTGGTGGGACTACAACGTGCGGCAGATGATCTGGCAGTCGGGCCGCATCAACGCGGGCTTCCACCTGAGCGACGGGGTGCTGATCGCGCTGCTTACCACGTCGATCGCCAACTTTATCGGGCTGCTGACAATCATTGCGAACTATCTCTTTCGCGAGCGTCCGAGGATCGTGCAGGCCCTGCAGCAATCGCGCCAGGCCGCTCAATCGGATTCTTGAGATCCACCTACTGCGGGTCTCCGGGAAGCAGGCTCTCAGAAATGATCGTCAGCTTGGCCTGGCCGGCGCTGTACGTGATCTTCCAGATCTGGTTGAAGACCTGCGCATCCCAGGCCGCGGGCGCGTCCGTCACCCCCAGGGCCGCGGCCAGCGCGGGGATCTGCCCGTGATGCCAGCAGATCAGCACCACCTTGCTCGCATATTTGCCGCCCAAAACCTCTGCGGCGATCGGCCCGGTGGCCCGTTCGTCGAACTCGTGGTGAAGGGGCAGCTTCAAGAACTGAGCCAGCGGCGTCACCGTCTCGACCGGCCGATTGCTGCTCTTGCTGCGGGCGGTCGCGAAGACGGCGTCCGGCTTGGGCAGGCGCGGCGCGGGAAGGCCCGGCATCTGCACAAACAACGAGGGCAAAACCTCCGCGCGCTTGAAGCCGGTCGCCGTCAGATCGGGCGAGTTCTCCTCTGGCGCGGGTTTCTCCGCATGGCGGATGACATAGACGACCGCGGGAGACTTGCCGGCCTCCTGCGCTTCGGCAGACTGGAATTGGAGGGTCAACATGGCGATGGCGCAGAGCAGGTGCAGACGAAGTGTTTTCATTGGGTCCAGTGTCCTTGAAAGCCATTGGATGACAACCGGCTCAGACTGCGGCCGTAAGACGAATCGCCTGAGAAGCCTCTTGCACGGCGCGCACCGTCAGCCGGATCTCCTCCTCGGTGACGGTATCCGTCAGCGTGAAGCGCACCGCGGTCTGGGCCACCTCCGACGAGAGCCCCATTGCCAGCAGTACATGCGATGGCTCATCCCGGCCCGCGGCGCAGGCGGAGCCGCTTGAGCAGATGATTCCGCGTTCCTCCAGCTGCAGCAACATCGCCTCACCGCTCGCACCCGGAAAACAAAAGGACGCGTGGTTGGGAAGCCGCTGCGTCGGGTGCCCGGTCAGAAGCGCCTCCGGGACGCCGGCCAGCACACCGGCAATCAGATCATCGCGGAGCTGGGCCAGGCGCTCACCCTTCTCCGCTCGGCTGGCCGTGGCGAGCTCGAGCGCCCGCGCAAAGCCAACTGCTCCGGCTATATTCTCTGTGCCAGACCTCCGCCCTCGCTCCTGGCCTCCGCCATGCAGTATCGGCTCAGCCTGCAGGCGCCCGCGCAGGAACAGCACGCCCACTCCCTTGGGCGCTCCAAGCTTGTGCCCGGAGAGACTCATCGCGTCCACGCCAAGAGTCTTCACGCTTACGTCCAATGCACCGCCACCCTGCACGGCGTCGGTGTGCATCGGCACGCCGCGCGCATGGGCGATCCCGGCCAGCTCGGCCACCGGCTGGACGGTGCCGACCTCGTTGCTCGCTAGCATGACGCTGACCAGGGTCGTATCGTCGCGCAGAACCGACCCCAGAACCGACGGCTCGACGGTCCCGAACCGCGAAACGGGAAGTCGTGAGATCTCAAACGCATGATGCCGTTCCAGGTAGTCGCAGGAAGCGAGCACAGCCTCATGCTCGATCGATGACGTGATGATGTGGCGCCCGCGCGGACTAGCGAGCGCAATCCCCTTTAGCGCAAGATTGTCGGCTTCCGTGCCGCCGGAGGTGAAGATGATTTCCCCGGCCCGGCAGCCAAGCAACGCCGCCACCCGCGCACGCGCATCGGCTAGCGCTTCCGCGGCCCGCTTTCCCAGCGAATGCTGGCTGGATGCATTGCCGAACTCTCCTATGAGCCAAGGCCACATGGCCTCAAGCACCTCGCGGCGGGTGGGTGTAGTGGCAGCCGCATCCAGGTAGATCACGCCTGCTCCACGCGGAGGTCGAGTCCCAAATCGAGCGCGCGCACGCTGTGTGTCAGCGCGCCGACCGAGATAATATCGACGCCCGTGTCCGCGATCTCCCGGATGCGCGCCAGCGTGATCCCGCCGCTGGCCTCGATCAGCGCGCGCCCGCCCACCTGCGCTACCCCGGTCCGCATGTCGGCGGTTGAGAAGTTGTCGAACATAATCGTGTCGACCTCGGCTGCCAGTACCGCTTCGATCTGGTCTAGGCGATCGACCTCAACTTCGATGTGGGTCGTATGCGGAAGCGCCTCCCGCATCCGGCGCAGAGCCTCGGTGAGGCTCGCGCCGCCGGTCGCCCCGACTACCGCCAGATGATTGTCCTTCGCCATCACCGCGTCCGAAAGCGAAAACCGATGATTGTGCCCACCCCCGCAGCGCACGGCATAGCGCTCCACCAGGCGCAGCCCCGGCGTGGTCTTGCGCGTGTCGACAATGCGCGTCTTGGTTCCTGCGGTTTCGGCAACATACTTTGCAGTCAAGGTAGTAATCGCCGAGAGCCGCTGCACAAAGTTGAGCGCCACGCGCTCCGCCTGCAGCACACCCCGCGCAGGCCCCTCCGCCGTCGCAAGCACGTCACCTTCACCGAAACTCTGCCCGTCCTCGAATCGAAATGTGGTCATAATGGCAGCGTCGGTCAGAGACATCGCCGCGCGGAACAGATCGGACCCGCACAAAATTCCGTCTTCCCGAGCCACCAGCTCAGCCGAGACACGCGCCGCCGCAGGAATCAGGGTTTGTGAGGTAACGTCTCCCCACGGCGCATCTTCCTCAAGCGCCATTCGCACCAGGGCGTCGACCGCTGCCGGAGAAGGACGCATGGCTTCGCCCCCCACTACTTTCCTGCCGGCTTCAAGCTAAGCATGCGCTCAAGCGCCACACGCGCCGGCACCGCCACCGACTCCGGCACCATAATTCGGTTCAGGACCTCGCCACGCTCGAGCGCCTCCAGCACCCACGCCAGGTACCCAGGATGAATTCGGTACATCGTCGAGCACGGACAGATGACCGGATCCAGGCAGAAAATATTCAGCTCTGGATGCTGGTTGGCCAGACGCCGCACCAGGTTGATCTCCGTCCCGACCGCGATGGTCGCGCCTGCCGGAGCCGCCGCAATCGCCTTGTTGATCACATCGGTCGAGCCCGCCTGGTCCGCCGCGTCGACCACCTCCATCGGGCACTCCGGGTGCACAATCACGCGTACATCCGGGTATTTCGCCCTTGCCTCGGCGATCTGCGCAACCGAAAAACGTTTGTGCACCGAGCAAAATCCATGCCAGAGAATTACGCGAGCGTTGTGGAGCGTCTCGGCATCCGTGCCGCCCATTGCCCGACGCGGATCCCACATCGGCATCTGCTCGAGCGGCACGCCCATCGCCTTGCCGGTGTTCCGGCCAAGGTGCTGGTCCGGGAAGAACAGCACGCGCTGCCCACGCTCAAACGCCCACGCGAGGACCGTCGAGGCATTCGAAGATGTGCACACCACGCCACCATGCTCGCCACAAAATCCCTTCAGCGCGGCCGACGAGTTCATATACGTGATCGGGATGACCGGGACGCGCCCGGATGCATCCGGCTCAGTCCCGAACAGCTCTTCGAGCTCCTCCCAACACTCGGACACCGAGTCCAGGTCAGCCATGTCGGCCATCGAGCAACCCGCGGCCAGGTTCGGCAGGATCACCGCCTGATCCGGGCGAGATAGCATGTCCGCCGTCTCCGCCATGAAGTGCACGCCGCAAAAAACGATCGCCTCGGCGTTGGGGCGGGTCCGTGCCGCCTGCGCAAGTTGGAATGAGTCGCCAACGAAGTCCGCATACTGAATCACCTCGTCTCGCTGGTAGAAGTGGCCCAGGAGGACGACGCGCTCGCCCAAAGCGTGCTTGGCCGCCCGGATGCGCAGGTCGAGTTCTGCCGGCGAGGCCTTCCGGTACTCCTCCGGCAGCATGCCCTGCTGAGGCGACGAGGATGGTAACCGGTCCAGCATGGACGCCCCCGGGCCGTAACTCGGAGCCTCCATGTCAAACACCCACGGCCCCTCCGCGAGCGCGGTGGAGCAAGTGGCCGCCTCGGTGGCCGGCTCAGACCCTTGCTGCTCCCGTATCTGAATCAACTGAATCGTACTGTCGACAGATTCCACTTGGTTGTCCTTCGCTGTCTGGCTACGCACGCCAGGCGCTTTTTTCAGCTTCGCCTAGGCGCGTTTCGTCCTTATATTAGAGTACCGCCCGGCTGAAACGACGCTAACCTCCTGCGGCACGTCAACGACCAATCAGTCAAACAAAGCGCCGAAATCTTTCCGGATGCATCCAATCACCGTTCTCATATGATTCTTCATGAGAGCTACGCACAGGGAGATTCGAATGTCTTTGCGCATCAACGACACCGCACCCGACTTCACCACCGAAACTACCCAAGGCCCCGTCCACTTTCACGAGTGGATCGGCGACGGGTACGCCATTTTGTTTTCGCATCCCAAAGACTTCACCCCCGTCTGCACCACGGAATTGGGCTACATGGCCGGACTTGCCCCTGAGTTCGAGCGCCGGAACACCAAAGTGATCGGCCTTTCCGTAGACCCCATCGACAAGCACGGTAAGTGGGCTGACGACATTGAAGAGACGCAGGGCCATAAGGTCACCTTCCCCATGATCGGCGATCCGGATCTGAGGATTGCGAAGCTCTATGACATGCTTCCCGCCGAAGCGGGAGACACCTGTGAGGGTCGGACAGCGGCAAACAACGCTACTGTGCGCACAGTCTTCGTCATCGGCCCAGACAAGAAGATCAAGCTGATGCTGAGCTACCCGATGAGCACTGGCCGCAATTTCGATGAGGTGCTCCGCGTGTTGGACTCGATCCAACTCACAGCCGAGCACAAGGTAGCAACGCCCGCCAACTGGAAGTCCGGCGAGAACGTTATCATTCTGCCCGCAGTGACGGACGAAGAAGCGAAGGCGAAGTACCCCGAGGGCTGGCAGTCACCCAAGCCTTACCTCCGGATCGTCGCGCAGCCCGGCAAACCTCAGAACTCAAATGCCTGAACGGCCTCAGTATCCCCCGGATGTACCATAGTCTCTGGCTCAGAAGAGTTATACGCTTCGGTGGTGGCCGGCACACTTTCACAGCAAACTACGGCAGCCACCCAGTGCCGCCAGACTTTGGCGGTGTTGATTCTGGCTGCTTTCCTTCGTCTGCTTGTGCTTGGTGGAGTGCTCCTCGGCTACCCCACGCAATGGTTTTTCCAGCGTGGCATCGAGATGGGTCTCCTGGCACACTCCTTGCTTGCCGGGTTGGGGCTAAGCTCGCCCTTCGGGGGCTCAACTGGACCGACCGCCTTCATCGCTCCCGGCTACCCGCTTCTGATTGCAGCCGCCTTTCGCGTTCTCGGAGACGAAACACGGCTGGCCGCGGCTGTCATCATGACCGGCCAGCTTGTCATCGGTGTGCTTACTGTTTGGCTTCTAATGCATCTCGCAAGAAGCCTGTTCGATCAGCGCACCGCCTTGGTCGCCGGTCTTATTTGGTCCTGCTCGCTTCCGCTGCTTTGGATTCCAACAATATTTTGGGACACGTCGCTCTCTATCGGTCTGCTCGTCGGCCTCCTCGCGCTTGTGTTGAGAGTTCGCAACTATGTCTCCCCTTGGGTATGGCTTCTTCTTGGCGCGTCCTGCGCAGTGACTGCCCTGATCAATCCGGCTCTGCTTCCTGCATTAGCCGGCATTCTGATGTGGCTGGTTTGGCAGACTCGGAGCACCTCACGCAGTTACGCCTTGCTAGCGGCTTTGAGCTTTGGAATCGTCTTTTCTCCCTGGCCCTTGCGCAACGCTCGAGTCTTCCACACTTTCGTCCCGCTCCGGACGACCGTCGGCTTCGAGCTATGGATGGGAAATCGTGAGGGTGCTTCCGGGTACCTGGAGCAGGGGCTCTTCCCCATGTACAACCAGGCCGAGCTAGCCGAGTACCGGCATCTTGGTGAGATCGGCTACACGACACACAAGTCCGACCTCGCTCGACAGTACATCGAAAGTCATCCAGCCCGCTTTCTTCGTCTGACCGGTATGCGGATGCTGCGCTTCTGGGCAGGTACGGGCACGAAGGGAGGATCCCTTGCCTTCGCCCTCCATGCCAGCGCAACCTCCGCCTTCGGTTTAGCTGGACTGTTGCTCCTTTGGAGGCGTCGCTCTCATGCGCTGACAATCCTCTTCGCCATGCCCCTTCTGCTTTTTCCCTTGCCGTATTACTGCACTCATGCAGAATTTCGCTATCGACTCGTCCTGGATCCGCTGCTCACCCTCCTTACCTCCTACTTTGTCATAGCAGCCGCACGTAAGGCGACCCGAGGCTCTGTCCAGGAGATCGAGTCAGTGCTGAACGTAAGCCGATAACGAGACGCTAATAATCCCGAGCACGTTTCCAGATGACGAACCTAAGTCTCAGCCGAAACCAAGTCGTTTAGGCTTGGGCCACCTTGAAATGAAACAGATCTCCAACCTGGATCTCGCACTCTAGAATCCGCCCGGGAGGAAGTTCGACGACGCTCCGAAGCGCGGCGCTCACCGATGTTATCCGGTAGGGACGCAGATGTTCCCAAAGTTTAACGACGCGATGATGTTTGTCGAGTCCGACTACGTCAATGGCAAATCGCATGCCTATGGTATGCACTCCGGACGAAGGCCGAATCCAGAGCCCTTCCCCCGTGCCAAGTTCACTCCTTCCGAGAAGCCCGACCATCCGACGAAGAGAAGTGTCGGCGACCGTAACTCGGTCGCCGATCATTGTGTCGCGTGTCTGATCCATCACCTGCAGTACTTGCATTTCTCTGATCTCTCCAGCCTGTAGACTTCTTTCCAGCCGACCGATTTCTTGGGAGCATCACCTGCGCAGGTCCGCTGTTGCTGAACAGCAATGCACAATTAAATGCAATGAATGCGACTGAATCTGCGTAAGCGAGTTAGGCCTTCTGCTTTCTGCGATAAGCGATGATCGCCAGCACAGCAGCTGCAAGAACGCCGGCCGCGGTACGAACTACAACGGTAGTTTCCATAATGAAGCCTCCTTTCTGGAGAATCGTCCAAAGTAACAACAAACGTCAGCGCGAGGCGTCAGCGCAGTCGCAGAAACTCTGCGAAATGTCTTGAGCAAGGGTCACTCGAAGATTTGGCGGTAGCTCTCGCAACCGGCACGCAAAGAGTATCTCCATGCCAGCTTTGCTTCACTGGTTCATTCCTGAAACTCCACTTGAAATCGTAAGAATTGCCGGTGCCAAAAGCACAATGAAAATACAGGGGAAGATGCATAGTACAAGCGGAAATATAATCTTGATTTTGGTTTTGGAAGCTTGTTGTTCCGCATACTGCCTCCGCTTGGTGCGTAAGTCCTCAGAGAAGCGGCTCAGTGCCTTCGAGATGGGAGTACCAAATCGCTCTGTTTGCGTCAGCATGTTTACAAACTGGCGAAACTCATCAATGGCCGTGCGATCCGCAAGCGTCCTCCAGGCCTCCAAGCGGGGTTGGCCGGCACGTTGCGCAAGATTCACCTGCACAAACTCTTCATTGATCTCCGGATGGCTTAGCGCGAGCTCATCTCCAACACGCAGAAGCGCCTGGTCCATGCCCAAACCTGCATCCACACAAATCACCAGCAGATCCATCGCATCCGGCATGCTTCTTCGAATCTTTGTCTTGCGCTGGTTGATCTTACGACCTAACCAGAAGTCAGGAGCCATAAACCCGGCGACTCCGCCAATCAGTACACAGAAGATTGTGTTGTCTGGCACAAAGCTGGCCCCAAAGGCCAACGCCAGCGGCAGAAGACACTGCACGGCAAAGAATGCATCCCCCGTAGCGGGCCCCCTCATGCCCGCACTCATTAACCTGAGTTTGAGTTTCTCGTTTTCCGCTAATCCGAGTTTGCTCCGAAGTGCCTGCGCTTGTTCCAGCAGTCGCTCCCGCCATTGCTCGACATAGGTCGGCTTGCGAAATTCAGTCCGGTTCCCGTCAATCACATCCACCAGACGCTTTGCTTCAGGATCGCGCTCAAGCAGAAAGGGCGCGCCGAGCAGCAAGACGAGGCAAAACAATGTCAGGGTCGAGGCGAGATAAAGCATGATCACCATTTAGATCTCGATCCCTCGCACAATTTTGTTGATGATGAATGCGCCAATGAGAAGAAGAACAGCACCTAGGTACAACATCTTTTGACCGAATGGATTGTTGAACAAGACACTCGAATAGCCAGGATCAATAATATTGAGTAGTACCAAAAGAACGACCGGCAGCCCACATAAGATCCAGCCCGTCAACCGACCTTGCGCTGTATGCGTTTGAATGTCTCCCTTGAGTCGAATACGTTCCCGGATCACGTTGAGGATTCTGTCTAAGATCTCAACGAGATTGCCGCCAGTCTCCTTTTGAACAAGAATTCCCGTGATTAGAACGCGCAGATCCTGGGAAGGAACACGATCCAATAGCTGCATCAACGCGTCTCGTATCGGCAGCCCATAATTCTGCTTCTTGGAAACCTCGCTGAATTCAGTCTTGGCAGGCCCAATAGCTTGGTCGGCAACAATGCTAATTGCTGCATTCAGCGAGTTCCCCGCTCTGAGCGCGCGCGCCATCATGTCAATACAATCCGGCAGAGCAGCATTGAAAGCGTTGACGCGACCGGCTTTTCGATAACTCAGAAAAGCGACTGGAACATATCCTCCGGCCAGCATCGCCACCACCACGAGGAGCAATTTGGACAGAAAGAGATAAGTTAGAAGTCCTGCAATCCCCGCCAGGCCAGCACAAATCATCAGGACCATTCCTACAGACGTCGTTTGGTCCGCCTGAATAATGAGTGTCTGAATAAACCTCTGAACTTTTGACCCGTCCACGAAATCTTCAACCCACCCAAAGGAACCGCGCTGTAGCGTCTTGAGATATTGCCTTAGATCGTCTTCGCCCGAAACCGCGGTCTTTTGGTCTCCCTTCATTGCCGCAAGTCGGCGCTGCATAGCCCTTTGCTCGGATGTAGGTCGAACGACAAACATCGTCACACCGAAGGTAAGTGTCGCGGTTATCGAGAACATAACGAAAAAAAGCATAAATTGTTCCAGAGTATAATCAGATTTCCACTGAGTGGTCCATTAGGCTGTGAGGTAGTTGAATACCGGAAGCGAGAAGTTTATCGGCTATGCGCGGCATAACTCCAGTGCTATGAAAACGACCTTTCACTTTCCCGTTCTGGCCGATTCCTTTCTTTTCGAAAAGAAATAAATCGCTCATACTGATCACGTCACTATAAGCTCCTGTGAGCTCTGTGATGTGAGTAATTCTCCTGGTGCCGTCAGCCTGTCGAGCAACCTGTACGATTACGTGAACCGCAGCTGCAATCTGAGCTCGAATTGCCTTCTCGGGCAGCTTGACCGAGCCCATCATCGCCATCGTCTCTAACCGGGCCAGCGCGTCGCGAGGAGTATTCGAGTGAATGGTTGTGATCGAACCATCATGTCCCGTGTTCATGGCCTGCAGCATGTCGAGCGTCTCTTCGCCGCGGACCTCGCCGAGAATAATGCGGTCGGGCCGCATGCGAAGCGCGTTGATTACCAGCTCGCGCTGCTTAATCGCCCCATTGCCTTCCACGTTCGGCGGTCGAGTCTCAAGCCGGACTACATGCTCCTGTTTCACCTGAAGTTCGGCTGAGTCTTCAATGGTGACGATTCGTTCATAGGGAGAGATGTAGCCAGAAAGCACGTTAAGCAGCGTCGTCTTACCGGCTCCCGTTCCGCCAGAAACCACAATGTTGAGGCGTGCCTTCACCGCACCCGCGAGAACCTCCAGCATCGGCGGGGTGAGCATTTGGCTGCGCAGAAGATCGTCGGCTTGCATGGGCTTGCCACCAAAACGACGTATCGACATGCACGGACCATCCACCGCTAAGGGAGGGATGACCACGTTTACGCGTGAGCCGTCCGGAAGTCTCGCATCAACCAGGGGGGAGGACTCATCAATTCGCCGGCCTACCCCTGAGACAATCTTGTCGATGATGTGCATCAGGTGCCTGTTATCTTTGAAGACGATGTTGGTCTTCTCGAGAACACCCCGACGCTCGACGTACACAGAATTGAATGTGTTGACAAGAATGTCACTTACGGTGTGGTCCTGTAGTAAAGGCTCCAGCGGCCCTAGGCCGAAGACTTCATCCAACACCTCCTGTGCCAGACGGTCGCGCTCGGCAAGACTTAGAGGTACGCCTTGTTCGGATGTGAGTTGCTGAATCACCGAAAATAGTTGGAGCTGACCCGACTTCGTCTGGTTTGACGAGCTGAGGCGATCGAGATCAAGGCGGTTCAACAACTCTTTGTGCACAGCTCCCTTGATCTGCTGCTGAATATGCTCGGGAACTCCACGAGGCACACGCACTGCGGAAGGCTGTAGTTTCGTCGAGAGATTCAGGTTGCTGGCAAGATCAGTCATAATACCTTAGGTTGCTTCCTCTCTCGATTTACCATTTTGCGAAGATCGATGATTTAGTTTTGATCGGCGAGCTTTGCCCAGTCGATCCAACAAGAGTGTTAGACCAGCTAAGAAACTCAGCATTAAACTCGGACTTGGTCTTGAGAGAGATCGGTTCTCCTAAGTTCGCGGAGCGAACGAGATCCGCGTAGCTATTCGGCAAGCGGATGGCAACTGGCAGCCGGATCGCCTTTTCAATGTGGTCTACATTGACTGCATATCGAGACGATACCCGGTTAACTACGACCTGCATCTTCTCCGTTGTAGTGCTGTTCAGCGTCAGGTGGTCCACGTATCGAGACAGGTCACGAATAGCGCCGATTTCAGGGGTAGCAACTAAGTAAACGGTGCTTGAAACATCGATCACGGCCATTGTGACTTCATCCAGGCTGTTTGGGCAATCAATTACGATGTAGTCGTATTCCGAACGAAGGAACTTTAAAGTACGCGCAATGACATCTGCATCCATGCCGTGTACCGCGGCGCAGGAATCGGGTGAAGAGAGCACTTCTAACCCACTTGCATGCTTACTTACAATGCCACGGAGTAGCTCTGTGTCGAGACGTGTTACGCTTCGCACTACCTCTTGATACGTACAGCGCTGACCATCCAGACCCAAGTAGACACACACATGGCCAAGCTCCGGATGATGATCAATCAATAAGGTTCGCTTTCCCTGAATCTGGACGAGATTCATCGCCAGGTGGACAGCTAAGGTGGTCGTTCCCACTCCTCCTTTGACACCAACGAAACTTAGAATCTTTCCGCCAGACTCACTCGCCTCTGCGGAGACCGACCAAAGCTGCTGAAGACCCTGGAGGGTTTGGTCTAGCTCGGCAGCATGATAGGGTTTTCCAAGGAATTCACTACAACCGGCACGCATAGCCCGCAGTAGAATATCCGGGTCCCGGCTTTCCGCCAGGGCGATCACCGTGACCCGGCCCGCAAACACCTGCTGAAGATACTTCGTGGATTCGATTGCCTGCGCAGGATCAAGATCGAAGTCGACAACAGCGACGCAGGCTTTGGCGGCGCTGATGCTGGCGCTGAAATACGGCCGACGGATAGCGCTGATGTAGGCGTCAAAGCTTGAGGAAGCCACCGCCCAGGGCATTCTTTCAACCGAGTCTGAAATGCGGTAAGCGTCGTCCGGGTCAACGCAGACCGTGATCAGAGCAACATCATACGTTGAGTCCTGCTGAAATTGATGTGTATCCATGCTGTCCTCGTCAAGTTGCTTGTGCAGATTAGTTCCTAGGCTTGGGACTGGAGGGGAAGTCCCTGTCAAATGCTCGAGGATCGATGGTAGGCACCGCGGACTGGGGCAAACGCACCGGGGTGTCTTCTGTCAGCGGGTCGACGAGCGTCGGTGTCACAATCACAATCAACTCGCTCTCCGTGTGATTGATATTTTTGGATTTGAAGAGCTGTCCCAGCACTGGAACACTGGCAATGCCGGGAGTCTTGGAGAACTGGTCTGCCGTTCTGTTATCGAGCAGGCCTGAGATAGCGAATGTCTGTCCGCTTTTTAAGACGACCTGCGTTTCTGCGCGACGGGTCGAGATGGCTGGAATTGTGTAGCCCGCGATGTTGACCGAGTTGGTGTAGTCGAGCGCACTTACTTCCGGAGCTACTTTAAGATCGATCGTGTCGTCTACGTTCACGACCGGTATAAAATCCAGCCGGACACCATAGGGACGAAACATGAGGGTGATAGTGGGGGCTCCCGTTGAAGAGCTCTGCACTACAGGAAAGGGAAACTCTCCACCAGCGAGAAAAGCAGCTTTTTGACCACTGATGGCCGTGATGTTCGGCTCTGCCAAAATTTGGGCCAGCTGCATCGATTGCAGGTCCTGGAGCGTTGCTCCAATGTTCAGCTTTGAACTGTAGATCGAGAAGTTCAGGGGGTTCGCAATCGTCACCGTCTTGCCGCCCGTGCCGGCGGTGCTGCTGATGGTCGAAGGATATTGTCCCGTTGACGTGGATGCGGTGTTATTACCGCCAGTGCTGAAGAAGTTGAAGGCGAAGCTGTTCATCTTTGAGCGATCGACTTCGACAATCTTGACTTCGAGCTTCACCTGCTTTACACGTCCAGAGTTAATCAACAGTGAGTTGGCAACATCCTTGGAATAAACGGAGGCCAGCTTCACGGCAGAATCGGCTATGACTGAGGTACCGACGGTCCCCGAGAGCGTAATGGTTCCCTCGCGTGACTCGACTTCTATGTTGTCGTTGGGGAGAATTTGGCGCATAGAAGCCCGAAGGGACTCCACGTTCAGATCGGCAGAAAAGAGATAGGTCTTTGATTCACCGGCTTCGTCCCAAAGCAGCAGGGTGCTACTTCCAGTCTTCTTTGCGGTGATGATGACCTGATTTGGACTTGCAGTGTAGGAGTCGAGAATTTCCGGGTTGGTGATATAGATCTTTGCGAGGCGACGCTTTGTCTCTACGGTTACAGATCGACCCAACGTGATATGCGTGATCTGGTCGCTCGATGTTCTGCTATCGAAGTTTCCTGTGCCGGCCGGACCGTGATCGGTGGCGGAGGGACGATTCAGAAGTACGGGACGCATGCTTGCCTGAGACAGTTCCTGTCCCACCCCGAAAGGCGTAGTGAACAGACTGAGTGCGGTACTGAGGCTTGCAAGGGAAAGATTCCGAAGTGCTCTGTTTGTCATTACTGGAAACTCTCCGTTGTTTGCTTACCGCCAGCGTTGGTGATGATGGTGTAGCCTGCGGGCGCGGGCGGTGCAATGGGTCTAGTTTTTCCTGCGGACTGCGTCGCAGCGGCAGGGACCGGGAACCTGAAAGGTTGGCCGCTCATCGAGGGTCGTGCAGTGCTGAAGGAGGAAGCTTTCTCGCTCAGTTCTGAGAGTTCTGCGGAGTGACTCGTCACGACGGCATGATCTGCGCCGTTCCGCAGGACAAAGTGAACCGTTCCCTGAGCGCTGGCCAATACGACTTTTGCGGCATCTTGCGGATTGACCAGCAGGGTTACCACGTCGGTGGGCGCAATCTTGCCTTCAGGATCGGGTTGCATTTTCTGTCCGGTAGCAAGGATTTGTACGTCCTGGAGGACCGTTGCCGTGATTGGGTCTGGGGACGCCGGAGTATGAAAGGTAACCAAAACGTCGACATGCGACCCGGGAACCAGAAATCCAGCGACTCCAACGATCTGGTCCGTCTTTAACGACATCGCTCGCATACCTTCGGGAATTCTTGTGGAAAGTCCGATGCCTGATCCAGCCGTAGCCAGGTAACGCGCCCGGATCGGTTCGCCCGCGCTCACGGAGTACATTACCGTTCGGCCAACCAGATCGTCGGCTTTCGCGAAAGCTCCTTCCAGTGGCTTATCACTTGGCCAGTCGATCAGCGTGAGGGTCTGTTTCTGCAGTGAGTCCCCCGCAGCGAGGTCCTGCGTGGCAGCAACATATTGTTGCCGATGCGTTGTCTCGATGGGTCTGGCCAGCTTCTTACTAATCCAGAAAGTGAAGAGAGCAGAGCCGAAGAGGGCCATACCCAAGGCTGCTAGGAGTCGTCGTACGTTCATTGGTTCACCTCTGCGAGCCCAGAAGGCAGAAGGTCAGCGAACTACCTGCTGCAATCGCTACCCCGTACGGTAAGCGGAGCGTGTTCGTATTAAGCACGTTGATTTCAGGATGAGGAGTCAGGCCCGCTTGTGAGTGATGCGAGGTAAGCGCAAACACATTGCATAAGGTCTCCTTCAGACGTCCGCGGGCGAGCGCCAACGCGAGCGCCATAACGCCGCCGGCTAGCGAGGTCAGCACCAACAGGTACGCCGCATGAGGCAGACCGGCCAGGCATCCGGCGGCGGTAATCAGCTTTACATCTCCCGCTCCCATGCCCCCGGCGAGATAGAAGATTACGAATATAACTCCGCAGAGCAGGCCGGAGGCCAGCGCACTCAGCAATCCTTGCCAGCCGTCGAGCGATCCGTGAAGAAGCAACCCCAGCAGAATGGCTGGTCCGGTGACGAAGTTCGGGATCCGGCGGCTCTTGAGATCAAAGCCAGCGCCGACAAGTGCGCAGAGGGTCGCGGCGGCCGGGTACACGAGTTCTTTTGAGGCAGTCGTCATCGGAGGACTTCTTTCTGTGGGTTACGACATGCACCCCGGCGCTAAATAGGTGCGGCTGGTATATCGAATGAGCTGCGACCGAAGTCGCAGAAAGTGGTGCAGGTGGACTGAGCAACTATCCGACGTTTTCGACACGCTACTCAGTCCAAGTTTGTGCTGCTTACATCGCCCCATATGGAAGTGAAGTCCTCTGTAGGGGTCCTATGGGCGCTCTGGTTGGAGCCGCCTCATAAATCAAAAGCGAAAGCCGCTAAACGTTCGAGGTCAGGCTGGTGCCGACGCTGTTGAATGCCGTGTTGATCGAGTTCGCGAGGGTCTTCATGGAAGCGACTGCTCCGAGACCAACGAGAGCGGCGACGAGTGCGTATTCAATGAGGTCCTGGCCAGACTCATCAGCCACGAGGTTGTTCCAAAGCTGCTTCAGGTTCTTCATATGCTTCTCCTTGTAAGGGGTTTCCTGGCCCCGTTGTTGTTCGTGCGTTCTGGCGTGGACTCCGGGTCAAGCATGATCTAGGAGGATCTTTCCTGAACGGCCCTGTTGGTAGATTCAAGTTACGGTGCTGGGAGTCTACTCACAACGGCCAGTCCGTGTTAGGTCATGGATCTTTCGGGGCATTCCAAGAGGTTCGGGTAAACCGTCCACGATTACCCACTCCCTCGTCACACACTTTCCTTATCGGCGGTTCTTGCCGGAACTTTAGCGATTAAGGAGCGTTTCTTGATGTTTTTGCTTCCGGGACAACGGCTCTCGACGGCCAGCTGCGACGCACGGCTTTGCCGCGGTCTTTAGGCTTCGCACAGACTGAGCTGGAGACGCAGATCGCTTTTCGCCCCGAAGTATGGAGCGACAAAGCTGTCTGCGTACAGTGAGTTGACCGAGCTTTCTTAGTTTAGGAGGGATGCGACTGCGAGACAGACGCGGAACTCGAGCTTCTCACGTGAGAAGAAGGTTCTTGTAATGACCCTGAGTGGGTGCGTATGAAGATAAACTCCACACACGTCCTTATCGCAATCGGCCTCTAGCTGAGCTGTCGCTAGGTAAGAACGAGTTACAGTTTTGCTTTACACAGTGTGGCGACGGACTGAGTAAGCTGCAGCGAGGCCAGAGCTTTCTAGAATATCCATAGAAAATAGCCGGCGTCGGTCTTTACCAAAGTCCCCACGCACGGCTCATGTAGTCTGACAGGGTCATCGTAATCAGAACGATAAACGTGAAAAAGCCGGCACCCACAGTAATCTTGATCAGCCGCGATTGATACTTCACGTGCATGAAAAAGAGGATGACGACGGTAGCTTTGAAGCAGGCGATTCCCAACGCCACGATCGGATTGAACACGCCGAGTTCCACCCTAGCGGCTAGAACTGTCAGAATCGTTCCAATGAGCAACGTCCCGTAGACATAGCTGTATTGCAGCGGCGTGACGAGATGGATCTCGGAGTGCTCGGGGTTCGTTACATTCAGTGCATCATTTGTGTCAGACACGGGCGCGGCTCCTGTGGATGGCTGAACGCAGCTTAGTGCGCTAAAGGATGACGATTGATCAGATAGAGCAGCGGAAACAGGAACAGCCAAACGATGTCGACGAAATGCCAGTAAAGTCCAAAGTTTTCGATGGGAGCTACGTAGCCCGCCGAGAACTCCCCCTTTTGCGCTCTCCACATGAGCCAGAACAGGATGACAATGCCGATGATCATGTGAACGGCGTGCATGCCGGTCATCGCGAAGTAAAGGAAGAAGAATACCTGAGTCTTCTGCGCCATGTCCGGAGCAAGGGGCTTCTCCGCCAAGCCGTACGCCGCGGGATTGATGAATTCTTTGACATTGAAGTCCGCACCAGGGACGTGGTGCTTCTCCCATTTCTCGTGGTATTCGTCTGCCTTAACACCAAGGAAGGCAAGCCCAAACACAGTCGTTAGAACCAAAGAGCCAACCAGCAGCTTCCGGTTGCGCACCTCGGCGAAGTAGACTCCGAGCGCCATGAAGAATCCTGAGGTAATCAGGATGATCGTATTCAAAGTTCCGAGGGGAACGCTGAGCTGATTTGATGCCGGAACAAAAGCGTCGTAATACCAGTTGCGATAAAGCAGATATGCGAAAAACATGCCGCCGAAGAACATAATCTCGGTGAGGAGGAACAGCCACATGCCAAAGCTTCCCGCTTCGCGCTGCTGCTCCTCCGTCTCGAAATGATGGCGATGTTGCGGCAGCACGATGTGGTCGTACACATCATGCGCCGTATCGACTGGGCCGTGCTCCGGTACGGCGATCGTGTTAGCCAACGGTCGTCACCTCATTTGCAGTTTTGTTTGCCAGCCACTCATAATCGTAGGCCTCGTGATCGACGATGGGAACTTCGGTGAAGTTCTCCGTTAAGGGAGGTGACTGCAACTGCCACTCCAGGCCAGTAGCCTGCCATGGATTGCTGCCGGCGATGGCACCATATTTCAGCGACCAACCAAGATAAAGCAGAGGCAACATGTATCCCACACCGAGGATAGTAGCACCCGCGGTTGAAAGCACGTTCAACACCTGGAACTCAGCCGGATATGCATGATAGCGGCGCGGCATCCCCAGATAGCCCAGGATGAATTGCGGAAGGAAGGTCAGGTTGAACCCGATGAACGTAACGACCGCGGCCAGCTTCGAGATCGACTCCGGATACATTCGACCCGTCATCTTCGGCCACCAGAAGTGGATACCGGCCAGGAACGCCATCAACATGCCACCCACCATCACGAAGTGGAAGTGCGCCACGATGAAGTAGGTTTCAGTCAAGTGGATGTCCATGCCAAGGGAGCCAAGGAAGATCCCGGTGAGCCCGCCGATGGTGAATAGACCAATGAATCCGAACGCATATAGCATCGGCGTCTCGAAGGTGATCGAGCCCTTCTGCAGCGTGAACGACCAATTGAAGATTTTGATTGCCGAGGGTACTGCGACCAGCATGGTTAGGAGCGAGAAGACCAGCGCAGAGTAGTTGGAGACGCCCATGATGAACATGTGGTGCGCCCAGACGAAGAAGCCAAAAACTGCGATCGCCACCGAGGAAAAAGCAACGGCTGTGTAGCCAAACACACGCTTACGGCTGAAGGTGGAGATAACCTCCGAGATGACGCCGAATCCGGGCAGAATCATGATGTAGACCGCCGGGTGTGAGTAGAACCAGAACAGGTGTTGGAAGAGCAGCGGATCGCCACCCTTACTTGGGTCGAAGACTCCTATGCCAATCAGACGCTCCAAGCCGACCAGGACCAGTGCGATCGCGAGAACCGGAGTTCCAAGAACCATAAGCACGGAAGCCGCGTAGTTCGACCAGACGAACAGCGGCAGCCGAAACCAGGTCATGCCAGGCGCACGCATGCGGTGAATGGTCACGATGAAGTTCAGGCCAGTGAAGATGGAGCTGAAGCCGGCGATGAAGATTGCAGTTGCGGCCGTAACTACGTGCGTATTGAGATAGTGCGTTGACAGCGGAGTGGTGAACGTCCAGCCCGTATCCACGCCGCCAAGAACGAGCGCAGCGAGAGTCAGCGTACCGCCGATGAGGTAGAGGTACCAGCTCAACAAGTTAATCTTCGGGAACGCCAGGTCCTTGGCCCCGATCATGATCGGTATGAGAAAGTTGCCAAGCGTCGCCGGCACAGAGGGCACCAGAAACAGGAAGATCATGATGATGCCGTGCATGGTGAAAAATTTGTTATAGGTGTCAGAGGCCACCAGGTCCGGCTGCGGCGTCAGCAGCTCCAGACGAATCATGCCCGCGAACGCACCCCCAATGAAGAAGAAGAACGTAATCGAGATCAGATAGAGCATCGCGATGCGCTTGTGGTCGCCCGTAAGCAACCAACTCAGAATCCCGTGCTCATTGTTGATGAAGTTGCGGCGCGGCAAACTAGCTGTCCGCTGGTCCGGAAGATTGACGATCGTTGCGTTGGCTGCGCTCATTTACTTCCCCATTCCCGGCGCGACCGGCGCCGCAAGGTCTGACTGTTGTGTGCCCAAAGTCTGCTGAACACGATAGTTGCTGTTCAAGGTCTTGATGTACTCCACCAAATCAATCAAGCCGTCCTCACTGATCTGGCCCTGGTACGTCGGCATGATCGGCGCGTATCCAGCAGTGACATGTTGGGACGGATTCAAGATCGAATCGCGCAGGTATGCGTCGTTCACCAGAACCTGCGAGCCGTTGGCCAGATTCAACTTCGCCCCGTACACTCCCGCCAGATTCGGACCGCGCGCCTCGGCATTGCCGTTGTGGCATTGGTTGCAGGCCATGCTGGCAAACAAGCGCTCGCCGTTTTGCGCCAGGGACTGGCCGCTGGTCGACTGCTGCGTCCAGCGCTGGTAGTCCTCGGGTGTCAGGGCCGTAACCTCGCCAATCATGCCGGAGTGCTTGGTCCCGCAGTATTGCGTGCAGAAGATGTGATACGTGCCGGGAGTTGTAGCCTGAAACCACACCGTCGAGTAGCGACCGGGAATGACTTCGCGCTTAACCCGGAAGTCAGGGATCGAGAAGCTGTGAAATACGTCCTGAGAGATCATCGTCAGCTGCACTGGGCGGCCTACCGGAACGTGCAGCGCGTTGATTTCATGCTGGCCGCCCGGATGTTCAGCCTTCCACATCCACTGCTTGCCGATGACATAGATGTTCATGGAATTTGCTGGGGGATTGTAGATGCGGAAGTAAAGCAGCGCTCCCCAGACAAACGTGACCAGAAAAATGGCCAGAGGGATAATGGTCCACGTCGCCTCAAGCAGCGTCGAGCCTTCCACTTGCGTGGCTACCGGACTACGTTCCTTGCGGTAGCGAACCGAGAACCCAAAGACCAGCACACCTACCAGCAGCAGGCCGGTAAGGGTCATGCCGATCAGGAAGAAGTACAGAGCATCGGCCCAAGGGGCCATGGTGGAGGCCTCGCGAGGAAAGAGCGCAGAGGCCGCCAGCCACTTCGTCAGAAACTGCCATAAAACTGGACTGATGAACCTATCCATCGTTACCCTTTATCTCTCTCGTCGGTTAAGCCGTGCTCCCGACCAAGCTTGATATCCCGGCGGAACATCAGAAACATAAAACCACCTAGGCCGGCCATGGTAACCATGCCGCCCATTTGCACTACCCTGGCCACGATCAAGGAATGCTTATTCGTCTGCGGATCGTAGTGATAGCAATAGGTAAGAATATTTGCTACCGGCGACCCGATCTTATTGCCGGAAGCCTCAATCAGCCCCAGCAAAACATCTTTAGGCGAATACTCGACGCCCATGTAGTATTGGGCAATCTGCCCGGAGGTAGTTACAACCTCAAGCGAACTGGCATGCGCAAACTGCGACAGCGTTCCATCCGGTCCGGCTACTTTGACATACCCAAAGCCAACCGCGCCGGTGACAGAGTCGATCGCCGGCTTCTTGCCCGTGAGAAAGTGCCAGCCGGCTGCAGTCTCAGGACGGCCATACCGCTTGACGTAAAACGCCTTCTTCTTGGCTGCAAGCTGCGGCGTGTCCTCGGGATCGATGCTAATCACCAGAACGTCGAAGTCTTTGCCAGGATTGAGCTTAACCATCTCAAGCGAACTGGTTACACCGTCCAACTCCTCTGAGCAAAGCATGGTGCAGTTGAAGTAGACCAACGACAACAGCGCGGGCTTTTTGCCGAAGTAATCGCCCAACTTCACCACGGCGCCCGTTTCGTCGAGGAACTCAGCGTTAGGTGGAAGCTGCTGGTTGAGGTGCTGGGTGACTGCGACTCCTTTGAGGACGTTAGGCAACTCATCGCCGCGGTTCTCGCCCTGCTGCTTATCTCCATAGCCAGAGACCTGCGCCCGAGCACAAGGCAGGATGACCCAGCCGGACAGCAGCGCCCAACCGAGCACCAGGGTCTGGATAGCCCGTGTGCGGTGTCCGGATCGGATTGTCTGCTGCCTGTTCATTACCAGATTTCCTCTAAATCCATGCTAAAGCTTTCCGGCTTCCCGCACTTACGGGTGCTTCACCGGCTTCAACTCTGCGTGCTCCGCTGTCGCTTTCCCGAAAGCCATCTTCTGCTCACGGGCTTCAATCGTGTCGAGCTCATACCCGGTACGAGCAAAGCCGCTGGTGAGCGGCGGCGTCACCACGGGTCGGGTATCCTCGGCCAGCATTTGGCCTTGCTGGGCGGCGGGCGCGACCGGCAGCCCACGCTCCGCAATCAACTGCATCGCGCGGTCGATAGGAATGCGAATGCCTTGATCGCCCGGCATGCGGCTGTAGTGATCGAGCAGCAGGTCCTCGCGCGCGTGGAGATCGGCCGTGTCCTGGTTGCCATCGTCTGATTGCAGACGTGGTCCCGGAAACGACGTCGTCATAGTCTGGAGCTCCTGCTGGACGATGACGGCGTTGCTCTTCAGATCCTCACGTTTGCCACGCTCCTGCTTGTTCCCTACCTGGACATCGCCAGCTCCGGCAAACATCTGCTGGCCTTTGTGCCAGCGGTCGGCAGGCCCATCCTGCTTCTGAATCGCTTCGTTGATCACGCGGCCCATGAAGAAACAGAAGAAGAAAAATACGATGACGAAGGAGAAGAGACCGCCGATGAAGACAATGATCCCACCTGCGTTGACGTCCGTCGTCTCGTATCCGACCTCGACGCTCTCCGGCCCGGACTTCGGGTACTCCCCGATATCGCCGTTCGACGCGGAGTACGAACCTTCGTTGCTTTTCGGTGTGTTAGTGGCCATGTTCAGGCTCCAGAATCTCCTCAAGGTGAGGATCGTTGAGGCTGACCAAAGGACGCGCCATCAACTGGGTAAAGTAGTACGCCGCCCACAACGACAACACGGCCAGCGGTACGGTGACGTAAGCGAAGATGCCCCAATTTTCCCCGACAAGATTGCTAGCTGCATCCTTGAAGTTGGGCTCGATCAGCCAGAACAGATCCAGGCAGCGGGCGAAGATCATAAAGATTGCGAGCGCGGAAAGCCGCCGCTTGTCGCGCTTCAGATCGCGCGAGAGCAGAAGGCAGAACGGGATGAGCCAGTGACAGACAAAGTCAGCCACGCAGACATACCACCAACCGCCGCGGGTGCGCGCCAGGTACCAGGGAATCTCGTCCGGCACGTTGCCCGACCAGATGATCAGGAACTCCGCAAAAGAAAGATAGATGTTGAGCATAACGAAGGCGAAGGCGAACTTGCCCAGGTCGTGCTGCTCGGTCGTGCGCAGGAGGGTGCGCATCGGCTCCACGTCCGACAATTTAATCACTGTGAGGATGCCTAGCGCCAGTACAGCAAACCCCTGTCCGACCAGGAACTGCAAACCCCAGATGGAGCTGTACCAGGTCACGTCGAGCGACATAATCCAAAGCAGGGCGCCGTCGGTCAGCAGGATCACGTAGAGCAGGATAGAGGGGCCGGAAAGGTTCTCGAACTTGATCCGCCAGCGGTCGTAGCTGGCCACCGTGCCCCGGTCAGGATCGTTGTCGCGCTCCAGCGACCACTTATTCAGCAGATATGCGAGAAAGATCAGAATCCCGAAGATAATCACCGTCTGGAGGATGGCGCTGGCCGGGTTGAACATCGTGTGCTTCAGGTTGGCGGTGAGCTGCTGCTCCTTGGTCATCACCCCTTCCTTGAAGGCAGCCGCGGTCGCGTTCGCGTTCGGGTACGCCCACCACTGGTACAGCCGACCGGCGAAGAGGCCAACCGGAACGATCATCAGAGCCACCAGCGGCAGCGTGCGTGTCATCGCCTCGAGCGGACGGCGCAACAGCATGCCCCACTTGCCGCCTGAGACATACTGCAGCATCAGCATCACCAGGCCGCCACCGGCAAACGTAAAGCAGGCCATGAAGCCCAGCAGGTACGCGCGCAGGATATGCGTCTTGCCGCCCGGGGGAATCAGGAACAGCAGAGACACCAGCGTCGACACCGCAAAGACAATCAGCGCGCGCAGACGCCACGCCGTCAGCGTCGGCACCGAGCGGAGATCGGCAGGCAAGGTGCGAGGACCGTGGTGGTAGTGAGCTTCGGGTTGTGCGAGTGCGGAGGACATTCGTTTCAAACCTTCATTCAGAGCAAATTTGATCGCTGCCGTTGCTAGCCTTCGTTTGCCAGATTACTTGCCGGGCTCGTGCGGCTCCGGAGGATAGCCGGTGCTCGTCTGCGCCGGAGTAGGACCGGAATCGCGGTAACTTGGAGTCCCGATATGCGCCGCCACTTTGCCTATATTCGCCGTTGGAATGACGTAGAGCTCGCCCGACGGCGTTCCGGTCACCGCCGTCGAAGGCAGCACCCACTCAGAAACGAACCCTGGATAAAACCCTTCGCTGGTGGTGATGTCCGTCAGTGGCTGCACGTGCTGGCCACTCGCGACGTCCGACTCCTGAGCATTCTGGCTCAACTGCAGCGCCTTGATGTACGCGACGACCGACCAGCGCTCCTCGGGCGTCAGCTGCGACGAGTAGTCCGGCATCGCACCGTAGCCGTTGGCGATCACATTGTAGAAGTGGCCAAGCGGCGCCGCGTTCAACCGCGCCGTGTGGAAGTTTCCGGCCTTGGAATAGCCACGCTGCACAATCATTCCCACGCCGTTGCCGACGCGGGAGTGGCATGGCGTGCAGAAGACGTTGTACTCCTGCTGACCACGGGCCAATACATCCATCGTCACAGGGAAGGGCATGGTCGTGCCCTCAGCACCGTTGACCATTCCGGTGTAGAAGTAGCTGTCCTGATGGAGCTGGTCGCGGGCGACAGTGTTCTCTACCTGCGGACGAACCGACCGGCCATCGGCGTAAAAGCTCGAGCCGCGCTGCGGGTAAAACTTCGGCTGGTTGTGCATGTCCTGGCGACAGCCAGAGAGCAATACGGCTCCCGCAAGCAAGATCACCGGCAGCCCGCGCCCTGTGGTCTGCTGAATTCTGTTTCTGATTGCCTGTTTCATCAGTTATCTACCTCGACCACGGAGACCGCGGGGAACTGCTCCAGAAACTTCCGGGTCTCGCCCAGCGAGAACTTCGGGTCATACGCCTCCAGGCAAAGAAAGAACTTGTCAGTAGTCGCGCCGTTGCGGAAATTGGGCGCATTGAAGACAGGATGATAGGTCTGCGGCAAGCCATTCAGTGCAATCATGCCGAACGCGGCGGAAAGGCCAGCAAACAGAATGGTCCACTCGTACGCCGGGATAATGAATGCAGGCCAGCTCCAGAGCGGGCGTCCGGCGATGTTAAGCGGATAGCCCCAGACATTGATCCAGCTCTCCATCAGAAACGCCGTGGTCACCCCCATGATGCCGCCCAGCAGACACATTAGCGGAACACGGGTCTTGTGGAAGTGCAGCGCATCGGCGGCCTCTTCGACCGGGTACGGCGTGTAGCACTCCATGCGCCGGTAGCCGGCCTTGTGAGCGGCCTCGGTTGCCTCGACCAGCTCGCCGGGCGTGTTGAACTCGGCCAGAAGACCGTAAATGCCTTCGCGGGGAACGGCCATTAGACCACCTCGTTGATTGTGGTTTCGGCAACATCACCACCACGTTTGACCTTGGTCTGCGGCAACATGGTGCGGATCTCGGACATCGGGATCATCGGCAGGAAGCGCACAAACAGGAAGAAGAGCACGGTGAACAGGCCCATCGTGCCAACGTAGATCATGTAGTCCCACTTGGTCGCGCGGTACGTACCCCAGCTTGACGGCAGATAATCGCGGTAGAGCGACGTCACGACGATTACAAAGCGTTCAAACCACATGCCAGTGTTCACGATCAGCGACAGGATGAACAGATAGACCACGTTGACCCGCAGCTTACGGCTCCAGAGCGAAGTAAGCGGAATAGCGATGTTGGTCAGGATTAGGATCCAGTACGCCCAGCCCATTGGCCCGAACATACGGTTCCACATCATGAAGAACTCCCAGTGGCTGGCCGAGAACCAGCTCATGAAAACCTCCATGCCGTAACCGTAAGCAACGATCGAGCCGGTTGCCAGCATCACCTTCGCCATGTTGTCCAAGTGCCGCAGGGTGACAAGGTCTTCCATGTGGTAAAACTTGCGGATCGGAATGGCCAGCGTCAGCACCATGGCAAAGCCCGAGTACACTGCGCCGGCCACGAAGTACGGCGGGAAGATGGTCGTATGCCAGCCGGCGAGAGCGGCCACCGCGAAGTCGAAGCTGATGACCGTGTGAACCGAGAGCACCAGCGGCGTTGAAAGCCCAGCCAGCAGCAGCGAAGCCGACTCATAGCGGATCCAGTGGCGGGTCGACCCGCGCCAGCCCAAAGAGAGTAGCCCGTAGAAATATTTCGCCGCCGGCATGGTCGCGCGATCGCGCAGCGTGCCGAAGTCCGGAATCATGCCGATATACCAGAACACGATCGAGATGGTCGCGTAAGTCGATACCGCGAACACGTCCCAGGCCAGCGGGCTGCGAAACTGCGGCCACAGGTTCATCGAGTTTGGATAGGGAAAGAGCCAGTACGCAAGCCACGGCCGGCCGACGTGAATCAGCGGGAAGGTACCCGCGCACACCACGGCAAAGATCGTCATTGCTTCCGCGAAGCGATTGATCGAGTTGCGCCAGGTTTGCTTGAACAGCAGCAGAATCGCCGAGATCAGCGTGCCGGCGTGACCGATACCGATCCACCAGACGAAGTTGATGATGGCAAAACCCCAGGCACCTGGGATGGTGACGCCCCAGATACCGACGCCTTTAAGAAATAGCCACGTGATGCCGACCACGACGCCGGTGGCTACGCCCGCGCCGACCGTCAACCCGGCAAACCAGCCGAGCGGCGTGTTCGACGTCAGCACGACTCCCGCGATCTTCTGGGTCACCGACTTGAAGCTGTGACCGGGCGCAATGACAGCGTACTCCCCCGTAACGGGGTCGATCATTGGGTCGACGGAGGGATCGTGAACAGGTCCTTTGGTAGCCATTTATGCCAGCTCCGGATTCGGGTTAGTAACGCCTGCCGTATAGGTCGTGCGTGGCTTGTAATTGAGATCGGCAAGCACAGGATAGTCGCGTTCGGCTGCCTTGCGTTTGGCCACCTTGCTTGTCCGATCGTTCTTATTGCCAAAGATAATCGCGTCGGTCGGGCAGGCCTGCTGGCAGGCCGTCACAATCTCACCATCGCGCACCGCGCGATTTTCCTTATCGGCCTCAAGCTTGGCTGCTTCGATACGCTGCACGCAGTAGGTGCACTTCTCCATCACGCCGCGCGAACGAACCGTGACATCCGGATTGCGCATGAACTTCAAGCTCTCCGTGTCGTAATCCGAATACAGCAGGAAGTTAAACCGGCGCACCTTGTACGCACAGTTGTTCGAGCAGTACCGGGTCCCGACGCAGCGGTTATACACCATGGTATTCAAGCCTTCGGGCGTATGCACCGTCGCGCCCACCGGGCATACCAGTTCGCACCCCGCGTTCTCGCAGTGCTGGCAGGCCATCGGCTGGAAGTGCGCCTTGGGTGCGGAGAGATCGCCTTCGAAGTAGGTGTCGATGCGAATCCACTGCATGTTGCGGCCGACCTTCACCTGCTCGCGGCCGACGACAGCAATGTTGTTCTCCGCATAGCAGCTGACGATGCAGGCGTTGCAGCCGATGCAGCTGTTCAGATCGATCGACATCGCCCACGCATTCTGCAGTAGTTGCGAGGACTCGTCGGTACGGTTATACGGGAACTTGTCACCGGAGAGGCTGTCGTCGTGCTTCGGATCCTCTCCTTGCGGACCGTACCCGACCTTGTTGACCAGGGTGCCGCTCGCGCCTTCGTGCGCAAAATCCGGCTTGGCCTTGGCTTCAGAGACAGTGGCGTACCGAATGATCGATCGCTCTTCCGCCTCGTGGCCAGGCAGGGAGTACGTCCCAGTCTTGTCCGAGAGTGGATGCTCGAGATCGTGCTGCGCGTACGCGCCCCGGTGCTCGATCGAGTGCACCTTGGTCACGCATAGGTCGTAGCTGCCCTTGCCGCGGGTCACCTTCACGCCCGAAGCCGCATTCGGCGCGTCGCTCGCACGAAGCAGGTAGGCATTGAAGCCGACCCCAGAGCCAACTCGGCCAGCATCGCTGCGGCCGCCGCCGAAGTGTACCGTGATTACGTCGTCAGGATGGCCCGGCACGCCGAGTACCGGCGCGATCACCCGGCGCCCATTCAGCTCCAGCTCGACTGCCTCATTTTCGGCAAGCTTCAGCTTCTCAAGCGTTACCAGGCTCATCAGCGCGGCATTGTCCCAGCTCATGCTGGTTACCTGCTTGGGCAGTTCCTGCAGCCAGCCGACATTGGCGTAGCGCCCGTCGTAGAGCGAAGGATCGTGCTTGAAAACAATCTCCAATCCGTCCGAGCTGGACGGGGCCGCAGCCTGTGCAGCCCCGGCGTTTGCGTTGCCGGACTTGGGGGTGAAAGCAGTACCCTCCACCCAGCCATCATGCAGCGCCTTGCGCCACGCGGCGTCCGCATCGCCCTTCAGCAGGGGGCGCGTATTTGCAAGCACCGCGTCATAAGCCGAAGACTGCGGGTCGTCGAGCAGCCCTTGCAGAATTTCGTGCGCGCTGTGGCCGTTGTAGAGCGGCTCGATCATCGGCTGCACGATCGACAAGGTGCCGTCATAGGCACGCGCATCCGACCACGACTCGAGATAGTGCGCTTTGTTGATGTGCCACGTGGCGCGGATGCCGGTTTCATCAATGAGATTTCCGAGGTGCGCGGTGTACGGAACACGATCCACCAGGTTGGCGAACTTGAGGTCCGCCGGCGCCGTGTAGACGGGATTGCCGCCCAGCATCACCAGCCATTGCACCTTGCCAGCCTCGATGTCCGCAGCCAGAGAACGTACGTCTGCCAGCTGCTCGCTTGGCATAGGTGCGACGGTTTCGGTGTAAATCACCGTCTTGCCAACGGCACCCAGGCTCTGGTTCAGGCGGTACGCCGCCAGGTGCACCGCGGGCGAAGCTCCCTCGCCCGGAATAACAACGCAGCGGCCGTTTGAAGCTTTGAGGTCAGCAGCCAGCGCACTCAGGAATTTTGCCGCTTCTGGGTTCGCAAAGCTTCCGCCAGCGCCTCCGCCCGCCAGTGCATTGGCAAACCCGGGAATCTCGCTCGGCTTGAGTGCAAGCCGATGCTCGGCCTTAAAGCCGGTCACCGTCGGCATGCTCTCGACCACGTACAGCCGGTTCATCGGCTGGCCGGGATTCTCCGCGTCGAAGCTGTGCCGCGCCGCATAAGCTGCCGCTAGGGGCAGAAAGCCAGGATGCGCAATACCGCCGAGGAAGTCCGCGTCGAGCGAGACGATCACATCGGCATCCGACAGCCTGTACTGCGCGTCGGTATAGCTGCCAAACGCGGCCTTCGATGCGGCGCGCGAGGAATCCTGGTTCACGCCATCCCACTGCAGGAACTTGGCA
The DNA here is from genome assembly GCA_964245195.1 of uncultured Acidobacteriaceae bacterium. Classification (GTDB taxonomy): domain Bacteria; phylum Acidobacteriota; class Terriglobia; order Terriglobales; family Acidobacteriaceae; genus Edaphobacter. Next base: position 76,792 of record CAXTLR010000005.1, read on the forward strand.
TTCGGGTAAAGCTTCTGCACGCCCTGCCACTGCGCCGCCAGCGTCGGCGAGGTCACAGTTTCAGACAGAAAATAGATACCCTGGCCGCCCTGGGTAGCCTTTACGGCCTGGAGAAAGGCGTCTTGGAAGTTGCCAAACGCAGAGGTCTGGCCACGGTAGATGGTGTCATGCGAGCGGTCCGGATCGTAGAGGTCGAGCAGCGTTCCCTGCGTGATCGCATCCGACTTGCCCTTGGACATCGGATGATCCGGATTGCCTTCAAGCTTGATTGGCCGGAATGCATCCGACTTGACCAGAACAGGTATTGCGCCGGTCGGGAACGGATGCGCGGTCGCAAAGTACTTCGACTGGCCTAGGACCAGGTCTTCCGGCTGCCGGATGTAGGGATAGATCGGCTCGTCCGGCTGCTTGGTACAGCCGGCGAGCCCGGCAAGAGCGAACGAAGCGCCCATTACCTTGAGGAAGCCGCGCCGCGAGACCGGATCCACCCATTCGCCCTGCATGGCCTGGTGCGGGAACTCCTCCGCCATCATCCTATTGAACTCCGGGGTCGCCGCCAGCTCATCCAGGTTTTTCCAGAAGCGTCGGCCCGTCTGCCCGGCGAGCTTCGTGCGGACCGCGTCGAGCGTCATCTTCGGCTTCGGCGCCGGGCCGATGCTCGTGACTACCTGTACAGCTTCGGGCTGTACCCCTTCGGCCTGCTGCGGATTGATCATGTTCTCCATCGAAACGTTGTTCATCGGTGGCACACCTCGCAGCTGGACAGCTGGTTGGCGCTGCGAATGTGATACTGCGCGGTCAGATACTTGCCCAGATCGGCCTGGCTGGTGAACTTCTGGAAGTTCACGGGAAGAGGCATGCTTGCCGGAGGAACGTCGCTGTAGGTCTTGCTATCCCCTTGCGTGGGGCGCGGACTGGACATAGTCCCGGACTGCGATTCGGCATTGCCTCCAAGCCGCTGGCCGTCCATCCGTACCTGGGCAATCTCCGGTCCATCAGCGCTTGGGTCCTTCGTCGTACAGCGTACCGCGAGAGCCGTCGGCATGCGCTCCCCATGTGGTCCATAGCTGTTCGCCGCATGATTGTTGGTCGTCTCCGAGCACCAGACCGGCTTATCCATCGAGGGGCCAGACCACGCCATGTTGTAGATCTCGGTCGTCGGCCGCAGATTGACCGCAGGGTTGCGATGGCAGTTCAGGCACCACTCCATCTGCAGCGAGTTCTGCTGATACATCAAGGGCATCTCATCTACGCGTCCATGACAGCTGGCACAGCCAATACCTTTGTTCACGTGGATGTAGTGATTGAAATACACGTAGTCCGGCAGATCGTGCACGCGGATCCAGCGAATCGACTCGCCGGTCGCCCAGCTGTCGCGCACCGGCTGCAGCAGCTGTGCGTTGGTCCAGATCTGCGCATGGCAGTTAATACAGGTCTTGGTGGGCGGGATACCGGCGTAGGCGGCCTTTTCCACCTGGGTGTGACAGTACTGGCATTGCAGCCCAAGACCTTCCACGTGATGCTTGTGGCTGAACGGGACCGGCTGGTCCGGCCGTTGACCCTGCCGCGTTACCCACGGCGAACGCTGCAGCGAGTTCAAACCGACCCCGATCGCGATGACGATCACGCCGGTGAGCACGAGGCTCGCGCGGGCCAGGGCGTTCGAGTTGCGATCAAAAACTTGCGCCATGAGTGCTTCCTGCTTCCTCTGGTTCCGATCCCGGCTCAATGCAACCGGGAACAATCGGATATTACTTTAGGAACTTCCCTGGGCAACGGGAACGACTCCCTCGTCTTACTTTCCGGACGTTGGTGCCCTTTGAACTCCCAATATACCAGTCGAAAATGGAGAGCGGTGCCGAGCTCCAGAAGCGGTTCTTCATTTTTCATGCGGAACATTCGATTATCGAAACAGGTCAAAAGCGGATGCATCGAAAATAGTGCACAAATTAGCAGCCCGCATGCATCTGCCTTGTAAATAGAACCACTTAGGTCGTAGTTCATTGGCTCAAAAAACTACACGCGCCCTTCTACCCGACCTCCGAGGGCTCGTTACGCTATGTCTTATTGCTCGCTCCCGAGCCCTCCGCGGCGGATCGAGCAGTGAAGCAACGTGCCGAGAGTCGCTTGCCGCCCGGCTGCGATACGCTGCTAGGACATGCCTCGAGCTCTAAAACGTCCGCGCGCGCCGGCTTATGACTCCGCCCTCGCTCTCCAGGAACTCTCGCAGGCCGACCCGAAGCTGAGACGGCTGATCGAGCGGGCGGGACCGTTCACGCTGAAACTCGCCAGCTCCCTTTCTCCCTTTGAGGCCCTGCTCGAGTCCATCATCTTTCAGCAGCTGCATGGCAAGGCCGCCGCGGCCATTCACGCCAGGCTTCTCCGCAGCTTTGCCGAGCCCGGTACCAGTGCCGGTGGTGATCTCACGCCGCTCGCACCGCACCCGACCGCCCAACACCTGCTCGACGCGCCGAACGAGCAGCTTCGGCAGGCCGGCCTCTCGCACAATAAGGCGCTCGCGATCCGCGACCTGGCCGCCAAAACCCTCGACGGCACCGTACCCACGCTCGCGCGCATCCGGCGCATGACGGACGCGGACATCATCGCGCACCTGACGCAGGTGCGCGGCATCGGCCGCTGGACGGTGGAGATGTTCCTGATCTTTCGTCTCGGCCGTCCGGACATCCTCCCCACCAGCGACTACGGCGTCCGGAAAGGCTTCGCGCTCACTTTCGGAAAGCTCAAGCCGGCAGACAAGGTGACGCCGGCGGACCTGCCTAAACCGGACACGATGGAGAAGCGTGCCCGCACGTGGCATCCCTGGTGCTCGGTGGCAAGCTGGTACCTGTGGCGAGCGTGTGACCTGGCCAACGCGGACAAGACAGCCAAAGACTCCTGAGACCAGCGCAAGCGGAATCAGGTGAGTTCAGAATTTTGCTGCGCAACACTTCGCGTCACCCATCCGGTCCATTCATCCTCGCCAATATCTCCAGCAGTCGCGCTCAGAACCATCGCGGTCTCTTCCACTTCCGAACAGGTCAGGCGATGGCCATTCAGTTCAAGAAAGATCGTAAGGGCCGCGAACGCGATCGGTTTGTTCCCATCCACAAACGGATGGTTCCGTAAGAGGGACCAGGTCAATGCAGCGCCAAGCTCCGCAACTATAGTCGCCTGACCACACGTCTCCAGGTTTCGCGGCCGGCTGACGGAGGACTCCAGGGCATTCTCGTCCCGAACCCCAGCGAGCCCTCCGTAGCGCTCAATCAAGCGGCCATGTACGTTGCGCAGCACGTCCGCTCGAATGAACTGAAAGCTCACTTCGCCAGTTCGCGATAGGTGTTGCGATGCAGCGCTTCGGTCCGCAGAAAGGCCTCTACCTGACGGGTAAACTCCTCGTCCAGAGGCTTGATCCGGTAGGTTCCGTCAACCTTTTCTACATCCAGCATCGAGCCCTCCTTAAGCGCAAGCTCTTCCAGAAGCTGCTTGGGAAGCAGCACGCCATAGCCATTTCCGATTTTGCGGAGCTTGGTTTGCATGCTTCGTTTATAACAGAGTTATAACCTGAGTTGCAAGCATGATTATAACGAGGTTATAACCATCGAACGCCACCCCTGGTTCAGCAGCGGCGATCGCCCCATTCCGTTAGCATAGGCACATCAACATGCTGAAGACGCAAGCTGCCGCCCCTCCGTCCCCGAAGCCAAACTCCGCACCCATGCGCTTTGTCTGCGTGCATGGCCATTTCTACCAGCCGCCGCGCGAAAACCCCTGGTTGGAAGTGGTGGAGATGCAGGAATCAGCCGCGCCCTACCATGACTGGAACGACCGCATCACGGCCGAGTGCTACGCCCCTAACGGCGCGTCGCGCATCCAGAACAAGCGCAACGAGATCGTCCGCATCGTCAACAACTACGCCCGGATGAGCTTCAACTTCGGGCCGACGCTGCTGAGCTGGCTGCACGACAAAGCACCCCGCGCCTACCAGATGATCCTCGATGCCGACCGGACCAGCAGACAACGTTACTCAGGCCACGGGTCGGCACTCGCGCAGGTCTATAACCACATCATCATGCCGCTCGCCAGCCCGCGCGACGCGGTCACCCAGATCCGTTGGGGCATCGCCGACTTCGAGTTCCGCTTCGGGCGCAAGCCGGAGGGCATGTGGCTCGCCGAAACCGCCGTCAACCGCCAGGTGCTCGACCTGATGGCGCGCGAAGGGATTAAGTTCACCATCCTGGCGCCCAACCAGTGCGCCCGTGTACGGCGTCTGGCGCCCCCCGATGCCGAGCCGAAGCTCCCATGGTCCCCAACGCCGGACGCCTCGGTCGACCCAAGCCAGCCCTACCTGGTCAAGCTGGACGACGGCCGTTCGATCGCCATCTTTTTCTACGACGGTCCACCCTCGCGCGCCATCGCCTTTGAAGGCCTGCTCGACTCCGGAGAGAAGTTCGCCGGACGCCTGCTGGGCGGCTTCCGTTCCACGCCTCCCGCGCCGGGCGACCTTCCCGCGCAGCTCTCGCACGTCGCCACCGACGGCGAATCCTACGGCCACCACCACAAACACGGCGAGATGGCCCTCTCTTTTGCCATGCACTATATCGAGGAGCAAGGCCTGGCCGAGTTGACCAACTACGGCGAGTTCCTGGAGCGCTTTCCGCCCGTCTGGGAGGCCGAAGTTGCCGAAAACACCTCCTGGTCATGCGCGCACGGGGTGGAACGCTGGCGTTCCGACTGCGGCTGTAACGGAGGCAAGCCGGGCTGGAACCAGCGCTGGCGCAAGCCGCTCCGGGACGCGCTTGACGTCCTGCGCGACCGCACCGCGCCCCTGGCCGAGCGCCAGACCGAAGGTCTGCTGAGGGATCTATGGGCCGCGCGCGATGCCTATATTCACGTGGTGCTCGACCGCTCACCGGCCGCGATCACTCGATTTTTTGAAGCCCAGCAGGCGCGTCCGCTCACCGCGGAAGAGCGCATCACGGTACTCGAGCTGATGGAGATGGAGCGGCACGCGCAGCTGATGTACACCTCGTGCGGCTGGTTCTTCGATGAGATCTCCGGCATCGAGACCGTGCAGATCATCGCCTACGCGGGCCGCGTCATCCAGCTGGCGGCGAAGCTGTTCGGCGCTGAGGGTGCGTCGCTCGAGGCGGAGTTTCTGGCTATTCTGGCTGAGGCCAAGCCCAACGTTCCCGACCTGAAGGATGGCTCGGAGGTATACAAGCAGTACGTCACCGGCCTGAGGATTGGCCTCGAGCAGGTGGGCGCGCACTACGCAATCTCCTCGGTCTTTCGCAACTACCCCGAAGACGGCGAGCTGTTCTGCTTCGAAGTGCATCGCGACGGCCATGAGGTCTTCACCTCGGGCCGTGGCCGGGTCGCACTTGGCCGCGCGCGCCTGCGCTCCCGCATCACCGAGGAGCAGGAGGAGATCTGCTATGCGGTGCTACACCTCGGCGACCAGAACCTGTCGGCCGCCGTCCGGCGCTACACGGAGGCGGACGAGCCCGCCTTCGTCGCCTTCTCGGCCGAGGTGCGTGCGGCGATCCGCAAGGCTAACTTACCCGAAGTCATCCGGCTGATCGACCGCTTCTTCTCGAAGACAGATGCGCCTGCGGAGGAGCTTGCCCCGGCGCACCTTGCGCTCGATCCGGCCCACGAAGCAGGTGCGCCGATACAGGCAGCCGCGGGCAGCCAGGAGTCGACGTCGTACTCCCTGACCAGCCTGTTTGCTGACGAGCAGCACCGCATTCTGCGGACGATTCTGAATCAGACCGTCGGCGAAATGGAAGACTCGCTGCGGAAGATCTATGAGGATCATGCGTCGCTGCTGCACTACCTCACCGAGTCCGGCGTGAACCCGCCACCGGCGCTGGCTCTGGCAGCGAGCTTCGCCATCAACGCTAGTCTGCGCCGGGCGATCGAGGCCGAGCCGTTCGACGCGGACACGGTCGCCGACCTGCTCCATCGCGGAGCCAACGACCGGGTCACACTGGATGCGCCGATCCTCTCCTTCGCGGCAGGCCAGCGGATGAAGCGCGCGATGGTCAAGCTTGAGGCGGAGATGGCGGCATCCCACGCGCACGGAGCCCAGGCCGCGCTGCAGGAGGCGCTGGCGATCGCGGACATCATCCGCTTCATGCCCTTCGAAGTGGTGCTGTGGCAGGCACAGAATATCTGGAACGACCTGCTGCGCCGCGTGGACAATGACTATCTCTCGCGGCCGTGGAAGGACGACTTCAAGCGGCTCGGCCAGGCGATGAACATTGCCGTGGACGAGCTTGTGGTGGAAGAGGGCGTGATGACGTTTTGAGTCGTTCGTCACAACCCTTCCTTCTCACCAGGGAGGCTTCAAGCGATCTGACTAGCCCAGATCGTGCGCGCTGTCCCCGCCATTCACGTCATAGCAGGCACCGGTCACCATTCTGGCAGCATCGGTAGCCAAAAACACCGCCACTGGCGCTACCTCTTCCGGCTGCAGCCAGGGCACCCCCAAGGGAGTTTTCGGCAACTTGGCTTTCGCCGTCTCCTCTTCGGTGGGATGCTCCGGAGGAGGCGTCGTCATCGTCTCTCCCACAGCTTCGCTCCACCGCTTGTCATTGCGAGTCATCGCCGTATCGATCAGCCCTGGCTCGATGGTGTTCACTGTGATCTTGTATTTGCCCAGCTCGAGCGCCGCGCTCTTCATCAGGCCGATGATGCCCCACTTTGAAGCCGAATAAGCGGAGCCATTCTTGGTTCCGTACCGTCCCTGCATGGAAGAGATGAAGATGATCCGGCCGCCCTTGCCCTGCTGCACCATGGCCGGTGCAAACGCCCGCAGCGTATTGCAGCTCCCAGTCAGGTTGTTGGCGATGACATCGTCCCAGTCATGGTCTTCCATCTCGAGCAGCGGCTTGAACGCCTGGATCGCGGCATCGGCTACGACGATGTCCACGTGCCCCATCGTCTGCGTCGCCTGCGTTGCAGCCGCCTTCAGCGCGGCCCGGTCACGAATGTCCGCGGTAATGCCGAGGAACCTTCGTCCTCGCTGCTTCACCAGCTTGCCTGTCTCTTCAAGGTCGCCCGGGGTTGCGGCGACGTACTGAACGATTGGAGAAACCGAAGCATTGATATCGATGCCGACGATGTCTGCTCCGTTTGCCGCCATGGCCACGGCGATCGAGCGGCCGATCCCTCGCGCGGCTCCTGTAATCACGGCGACCTTGCCCTTCAAGGGCGCATTCCAAACCTCACCGTCCCAGGTCTGACCGTCAATGCGGGCCTGCTCATTGGCCCCGGCGTTCCCGCCCTTTCCGTCCTGTGCCATCGCGATTCCTCCCAAGCCTGCCGCGGCGATTGCTCCTGCAGCCGTCACTAACATGCGTCGTCCGCTATCCATCTCGTTCTCCTCTGTTGCTTGCCGTTCCTCTGGGCCTTGCACCGAGGGTTGCCTGTTTTCTGGACAACCAGCGCTCCAGAATCGCCAACCAAGTCGCCAACCACCACCATAGATGCACTTCGCTTCGCAAAGGAGTAGGCAGAGGGCTGGACCGTGCTCTCGGCAGCGGTGCTCACCAATGGCGTGATGCCTGCCTACACCCGGCACAAAAAAGTGCGTCCGCTTAGCAGGCGCGGACTCTAAAAAAGATGCGTATTGCGAAGATTTCTGAAAACTCGTTTCAGCTGACTCGCCTCAAACTCGTCAACTGCTACCTGGTACGCGAGAGCGACGGATGGACCTTGATTGACTCCATGATCGGGGGTTCGGAAAAAGGCATTCTCAAGGCTGTTCAGGAGCTCGGCGGTGAGTTGCGGCGAATCGCCTTGACCCACGCCCATGTGGACCACGTAGGATCCGTAGACGCGCTCCTCAAGCAGCAGCCGGCAGTGGAACTGGCCGCGAGTGAACGCAGCCGGCCCTTGCTCCGGATGCCTCCGGACAAAAGCTTCCAACCCGGAGAGCCGCAGGGCAAGATCAAGGGTGGGCTTCCGGGCATCCGGGCCATCCCTGGGCATAGTCTGGCGGACGGAGAGCTTTACGGCTCTCTGCGCGTGATTGCGACACCGGGGCACATCCCTGGACACGTGGCCTTTCTCGATGAGCGCGATGGAACACTTTACGCGGGCGACTCCCTAGTAGGGGTGGGCAGGCTAACGGTTTCAGGCTATGCACCGTGGTACTTCCCGTTGCCGAACCTGGCAACCTGGAACAAGCCCACGGCTCGCGAGAGCGCGGAGAGACTCCTGACATACCCGGTGGAGCGATTTGCTTGCGGACACGGCAGGGTGCGCCCCGGTGGTCTGGGCCTCTTGCGGGAAGCGCTGGCGCGGGCTCGATAGCTTCCGGCTGGGCCGCATCAACTTCGCCAGTGCAGCGTTACCGGCCCGCTCAGCGGATGCGCATCCGTGTGGGTCAAGCGCGCCTGCTTCAGCGCAAAGTACCACTTAGCCGGCTTGTCGGCATCGTCGATCAGCATCAGCGCGGGATGCGAACGTAGTCCCTGCGCCTGCTCGATCATCGTCTCCTGGTCCTGCCGCACGAAACGCGCGCCGAAGAACTTGGCAAGGAACGTCACCCCTGGAACCCGGTAAAAGACGTTCCAGGCGGCGGCCACGTCGATGCGGCAGGTAGAAGGGGTAACGGGAGTGATGGTGGTGAGCGACGAAAACCATTTCTCGCCGCAGCGGATCGTCTCGACGCGGCGATTGGGCAGAACGAAGTCGATTGTCGTGGTGATCGGTTCACCGTAGACGCCGAGCAGCTTGTAAGGCGCGGAGTTGCCGGAGGGCGCGTGGGCGCTCATGCGAAAGCCCTGCGGAATCGGTTCGAAATGCTTGTGCTTCTCGTGGATGGAGGCCTTGCTGCGCCACCACCAGGCCTGGTGCACGAAGGGTCCGTGCGCAGGGTCCATCAGGCCGATGATGCCGTGGTCGACGTTGCAGGGCAGGTCAGCGACCAGGTGCGCGGAGCGGAATCTTGCGGAGAACTTCGGCACCTCTGGCACGGGCGGCAGCGGAGAGGTAACACGCCCGGCGCCGGCCTCGGGAAGGTAGACCCAGGCGTAGCCATCGCGCTCCTGACAGGGATAGCTGGTGGCGTAAATTTTCTCCGGCTGCAGGATGTCGAGGCCCGTGAGTGAGGGTATTTCTCGGCACTGGCCGGTCACCGGCTCGAATCGCCAGCCGTGGTATTTGCATTGGACAGTCTCGCCATTGAACCAGCCCGCGGAGAGCGGGATGCCGCGGTGCGGGCAGAGGTCGCGCATGGCGAAGAGCGTGCCGTCGAGCTTGCGGCCAAGCAGGAGCGGAACGCCGAGCAGAAGCGCGGTCGACATCTTGCCCGGGCGGAGCGTGCCGGCGCGCGCGGCCGGGTACCAATCGCCAAAGAGCAGCTCGGTGGCGGGGCCGGGATTGGTGAGGATGCTCACTTACCCATGATACTGATCCGGGATAGCGGGGTCGTCTGGCTTCAGTCGGGTAGTCTGAAGGGCGTGGAAGCCAGCTCAAACCCGCAGGGAAGTTCCGTGCGCATCAACCGGGTCGCGCTGGTTCTGCTCTGGCTGGCTTTTTACTGCACGTGGACGCTCCTCTGGCCGCCGCTGCTGGATGACGCGGACTCGGTCCACGCGGAGGTGGCGCGCGAGATGCTCCTGCGCCATGACTGGGTCACTCTGTATGCCAACGGCATCCGCTACCTCGAGAAAGCTCCGCTCTATTACTGGATGATGGCGGCGTCCATGAAGCTCTTCGGCATCTCGACGGCGGCGACACGGGTGCCGATGGCCGGGAGTGTGCTGGCACTGACACTATTAATAGAGGCCTTCGCACGGCGGGCCTTCCAGGCGGCGCGGGCGGGGCTGTATGCAGGGCTCATCGCGCTCTCGAGTTTCGGCGTCTTCATCTTTTCCCGGATCAACCTGCCGGATGTGCTGGTCTGCGCGCTGCTGAGCTGGGCGATCTACTGCTACTGGCTGACCGAGCAGGAAGATGGGCCGCCTACCCGGCGCGCCTGCTGGGGATTTGCCGCGTCGTGCGCGCTCAACGTGCTCAGCAAGGGGCTGATCGGGATTGTGTTCCCCGTGGGGATCGTCGGCGTGCACCTGCTCGTGACCCGCGGCTGGCGAGGAGCCTGGGCACGCGTACGGAGCTTTCACCCAGTCTCTTCGGCCGCGGTTTTTCTGGCCATCGCGGTGCCGTGGCATGTACTGATCGCGCTGGCCAATCCGGGCCATGGCGACCCCGGGCATCTGGCGCGAATCGACGGCCGCTGGCTGGTGCCGTATCCGTCTGACGGGAACGTGCATGGATGGGCGTGGTTCTACTTCGTCAACGAGCAGGTGTACCGCTACCTGAATATCCGGGTGCCGCATGATTACGACACCTCGCCGCTACTGCTGTTTTACGGGCTCATCGCGGTCTGGCTGATGCCCTGGTCGGCGATGCTGCCCTGGGCGTTTGCGCGGCCGGCGCGGGAGCGGACCCGCCTGCTGCTGGCGCTCTGGGCGGCGCTGCCGCTCCTGTTCTTTTCGCTTTCCACGCGGCAGGAGTACTACGTGCTGCCGTCGCTTCCGCCAATGATACTGCTGCTGGCGAGCCTCCTCGAACAGGCAAACGGGGCGGGGCGAGAGGAAATCGCACTGCGCCGGGCCGCGTGGCTGCTGCTGGCGGCGGGAGTTACCGCGGCAGGGGTGTGCCTGTGGCTCATCGCGCATACGCTGACGCCCGCTCCAGGGACGGACCTGGCCGCGCTTCTGCAACGCAATCCGGACGATTACGCGCTCTCCTTTGGCCACTTCCTGGACCTCAACGGCCCGGCGCTCGGCCTGTTTCGCGGGCCATTGGCACTGACGGCGCTGGCGCTGCTGGCCGGCGGGGTGGGGCAATGGGCGTTGCGGCGCCGTGGCCACCCGCATGCTGCGACGCTGCTGCTGGCCGGGTCGGCCTTTGTGTTCCTCGGTGCCGCGCACTGGGGACTGGCCACTTTTGCCCCGGTGCTGAGCTCATACCAGCTGGCGGAGACCATCGCTGCGCAGGTGCGCCCCGAAGACCTGGTCGCCATCCATGGCGAGTATGAGGCGGGCAGTACGCTGGGCTTCTACCTGCGGCGGAACGATCTGCACATCGTCGAGGGGCGAAGCTCCAACCTTTGGTACGGCAGCTTCTTTCCCGACGCGCCAAAGATCTTCGAAACGCGAGAGTCGATCGCGGCGAAGTGGGCCGGAACGCAAAGAATTTTTCTCTGGCAGGATCCGTCCGATCGGGAGCGCCCCGCGCTGCGGCTGCCAGGCCCTGTGTACGTCCTGGCTCGCGGAGGCGGCAAGGAGATTCTCTCCAATCGAATGCGGTAACGGAAGACCACGGATGGGAAGCGGGTAGACTGATCCGAGTCGAGGGGGTTGGTATGCCGTGTGATCCGAAGGAACTTCGCCACGTTTCTCTGTTTTCCTTGCTGGACGAAGAGGAGCTGGCAGTGCTGGCGTCGCAGGTTGAGCTGCGAGACTTTGCCGCGCGGCAGCGGATCTACAAGATCGGAGAGACAGATGGGCGGGCGTATCTGCTGCTAAAGGGCGCGGTGTCAGTGTCGACGATCGACGAAGACCACCAGGAGGTACTGATGGATCAGCCGCAACACGGGGATCTGTTTGGGCTGGCCTCAATGCTCGAAGGAACGGCACACCTGACGACGGCCACGGCGGTGGAGGCGTCGCAGTGCCTGGAGGTGGACCGCAACGATATCTCGGTGCTGATTCAGCAGAAGCCGCTGGCCGGGCTGGACATGCTGACGGTGGTGGCGCGGCAGATTCACGCATCGCAGGGACTGATCCGCGCGCGCGCCACGCGGAACCCGAACGTGCTGATCGAAGAGGAAGAGACCTTCGGCGAGCGGGTGGCGGATCTGGTCGCGAGCTTCGGCGGCTCCTGGACGTTCATCATTCTCTTCGCGATTGTGCTAGTCGTTTACACGACGGTGAATGTTGTGCTGCGCGGCAAGGCCTGGGACCCATACCCGTTCATCCTGCTCAACCTGTTCCTGTCCATGCTGGCCGCAATCCAGGCTCCGGTCATCATGATGAGCCAGAATCGGCAGGACAAGAAGGACCGGCTGCGGTCGGAGCTGGACTTTGAGGTCAACGTGCGGGCGGAGAGCGAGATCCAGACGCTGAGCAGGCGCATGCACGAGCTGCTCGAGCATCTGGAGGAGAAGCGTTAAAGCCGGTCAGCAAGTTCGCTCATCGCCGGCAGCCGGCCCGGCGACGTGGAGAGAAATAGTTTGTATCTCGTTGCCGCGCATGGTGGCGACGAGGATGCAGGGCTGCTTCAGGCCTTCGGAAGCCGGAATTTGCCAGGGCATGAAGTGCAGGTCGTTGCGCATGGTGTGGGTCTTGTTTTGCATGGACACTCCGGTTCACGGAAATGGAATGCTTTCCTGAAACAATGCCCTAACCCGCACGTTGCGGCAATTACACGTTTGAGTCACCGGATACATTTTGGAGGGACAAGCAGCTGTTTACCTCGCCGACGGCTCAGCTTTCTGACCGTAGGGACAGCGGCTGAGCAGAGGACAGGGTTTGCAATGCGGCTCGGCAAAGACGCAGAGGGTCTGCGCATGCAGCTTGACCAGCGAGTGGTGTTCATCGAGCGTGACGGCCGTCCAGGTTTCGGGAACCAGACGCATCAGGCGCATCTCGGTCGTGGCGGCGTCGGCGCGCGGCGTCAGGGCGAGCCGCTGCACCACGCGGAGGTGATTCGCATCCACACACAGCGCCCGCCGGCGCAGGGTGGAAAAGTTGACGACAGCGGCGGAGATCTGCGCTCCCACGCCTTCAAAGTTCTCCAGCCACTCGCGGATCTTCTCGGTACGGTACTTCTCAAGGAAGTCCAGCGTAAGCCGTCCGTAGCGTTCGGAGATGCCGAGGAGGATGGCTTTCAGACGGGGAGCCTTGACCTCGGCGAAGGTGACCGGCTGGATGGCGGCCTCAATCTCGGGAAGCGGCGCATCGCGGAGCGCGTCCCAGCCTGCAGCTCCGGCGCGGTATCGAATCTCGAGGGCGCGCATGGCCGCGTCGGACTCCTCAGTTCGCGTACGCGAGGCCAGCAGGGAGTAAATTAGCTGCGAGAGGGGATCGCGCGGCACACGCGGCGTAGGCTGCCCGTACGACTGCAGCAGAGCACGATGGACTTCAAGCAGCCGGAGATCGGGGCCCTGCACAAACAGTGGTGCGGATTGCATCCGTCGATTCTAGCGGTCCTGTGGCAGCCATGCGCGCGTCCCTGCCGACCTGTCATAAAGGAAAAATAGCGCATGAACCGCTCCTGGTTCATGCGCTGAAGAAAGATCGAGATCGGGGCCAAAGGGCGGCCTCATCCTGGGGCGACTGAGCTTCGGGCATTCCGGACGTCAGTGCAGGATGGCGTAATCAGTCTCCCCTCGAATCGCGTCCACAACAATCCGCTTTGAAAGGGCAGAACGGGGCAAAGCAGGGCATTTTCCGGATTTTCCTTGAGAAACGTCCGGAACCTGACAGATTTGCGCCGGCAGGTGCACTGTGCGATCGCCCATTCCGGCTGCAAACGACAGCCAGCCGCGCCTCTGCATCCAAGCGGTCATGAACGAAGTGTTAGGACCGACCAAGCAGCTTGGGAACTCGGACATGCATATCACCGCGATCGGCTTCGGCGCGTGGGCGATCGGCGGCGGCAACTGGCAGCATGGGTGGGGTCCGCAGGATGATGGCGATTCGATCGCCGCAATCCGGGCGAGCCTCGATGCCGGAATCAACTGGATCGACACTGCCGCGGTGTATGGGCTGGGACACTCGGAGGAGATCGTCGGCAAGGCCCTGAAGGAGACAAGCGAAAAGCCCTACATTTTCACCAAGGCCGGAATGACGTGGGGTGACGACCGCCAAATTGTCCAGACGCTGACCAAAATCCGAGCGGAGGTGGAACAGAGCCTGCGTCGGCTGCAGGTGGACGTGATCGACCTGTACCAGATCCACTGGCCGGTTCCGGATGCCGAAGTGGAAGAGGGCTGGACGACGATGGCCGATTTGCAGCGGGAAGGCAAGGTCCGGTACATCGGTGTCTCAAACTTCAACGTGAACCAGATGGAGCGCGCGCTCAAAATCGCACCCATCACTTCACTGCAGCCTCCCTACTCGATGATCAACCGGAGCGCGGAACCCGAGATTCTGCCGTTTTGCCAGCAGAACGGGATTGGCGTCATCCACTACGCGCCGATGCATAGCGGCCTGCTGACCGGCGCCATGACCAAGGAACGTGTGATGAAAATGCCGGATAATGACTTCCGGAAGCGGGCCAAGCAGTACCAGGAGCCCTTGCTCTCGCGCAATCTGGACGTGGCTCGACTTCTCGGCGAGATTGGAAAGCGTCACCAGGTGAGTGCCGGCGTGGTGGCCATCGCCTGGACGCTGCACAATCCAGCCGTCACCGCCGCGATTGTGGGTGGACGCAATGCAGTCCAGGTAGAAGGTGTGCTTCCGGCCGCTGCGTTTCGACTCAATGAGGACGAATACACCGAGATTACCGAGTTTCTGCGAGCCCGCCCGGAGCCTGTACCCGATCCGGAAGCCAGGTCCTGAAGAGGAAAATCGTGAAAAGCTTCCAGCAGGAAGATGTGGAATCGGAAGACGAGACGCCAGGTGCAGAGCCGGAGACTGTCTCCCGACGTACTTTTGTGGGCTCGGCCGCTATGGCGGGCGCGGGACTTCTCGCAGCCAGCACAGCGGCAGCGCAGACGCGGCAGGAACTGACGGCCGGCAGGCACGGGACCAGTGCCAGCGATCCGGGGCCGGAGAATCAACCGCTGGTGGCGCAGAACCCCGACCCGAACCGGCCTCCCTTTACCGACAAGGGAAATCCAGGCAGCTTGTGGTACTCCTTCGCGCTAACTCCCCGGCGTCTGCAAGCCGGTGGCTGGACGCACCAGGTAACGCAACGCGAGCTACCTCCCTCGAAGGACCTGGCCGGGGTAAACATGCGGTTGACTGCCGGCTCCTTCCGCGAGCTGCACTGGCACCTAGCCAATGAGTGGTCCATCATGCTCTCCGGCAAGGCGCGCGTCAGCCTGATGCAGCCTGACGGCAAGATGTTCATCGACGACGTGCAGGAAGGCGATCTCTGGTACTTCCCGGCTGGCATGCCGCACTCGATTCAGGGCCTCGAGGGTGAGGGATGTGAGTTCCTGCTGGTCTTCGATCAGGGCGACTTCTCAGAAGACGACACCTTCCTTCTCTCCGAGTTCTTGGCACACACGCCGCCCGAAGTGGTAAAGAAAAACATGGGCTGGGATCGCGCCAACTGGGACAAGCTTCCGCCGACCGAGCTCTACATCTTCCCTGCCGAGCTTCCTGACTCCCTCAACGCCGACAAACGATTTCTTGGGCAGCATCTTGAGACCAACAAAGCCTATACCTTCAAGGGTATGTCCACCATGACGCCAAAGATGCAGAACGCGGGTGGGGCCGTTCGGATTGTGGACTCGACCAACTTTCTCGTGTCCGCGCATATCGCCGCCGCGATGGTAACGCTCAAGCCAGGCGGCATTCGCGAACTGCACTGGCACCCCAACGTGAGCGAGTGGCAATACTGGATTAAAGGCAAGGGCCGCATGACGGTCGTCACCACGGGGGCCAAGGCCCGGACCGTCGACTTCAACGCGAACGACGTCGGTTTTGTTCC
This sequence comes from uncultured Acidobacteriaceae bacterium, assembly GCA_964245195.1. Lineage (GTDB taxonomy): Bacteria > Acidobacteriota > Terriglobia > Terriglobales > Acidobacteriaceae > Edaphobacter. The sequence goes on from CAXTLR010000005.1 coordinate 92,473, forward strand.
GGCCATGGCGGGACACTACATTGAAAATACTGGGACCGAAGATCTGGTCTTCCTTGAGATGTTCAATGCGAGCGAGTATCAGGATGTCTCGTTGAATCAATGGATTGCACGCATGCCGGACAAGATGGCGGAGGCGCACCTGAAGCTTCCGGTTTCCGTAATCCGCGCTGCACCGAAGGACAAGCAGACCGTGCTGCCGGGCTAACCCGGTGCTAGCTGAAACAGAGAAGGAGTCAGGTTTTCTGACTCCTTCTCTGCTGTAGAACCATCCCGGATTAGCGGCGAACGCGGCGGCGAATTGCGCCTAAAGCACCCAACGCTCCGGTGCCGAGCAAGGCCAGGCTTGAGGGCTCGGGCGCGGCGGCCAGGTTCGTGGTGTAGTCGAACACGGCGGTGTACATGCCGCTAGCGCTGGTGGTTGGCGCGTTGAAAAAGAAGGTGTCGCCTGAAAAGCTGTAGGTTGAGCCGAAGTTGTCGCTGACCAGGGTGAAGCTGGTAAAGATCGGATCCGTAAACGTCATCAGGAAAGGGAAGGCGCCGTACTGGCCCTCAACGTCCGTGATGGTCAGGGTCGTCGGGGTAAAGGTGGCGCGATCGGTATTGGCGAAATCGGAGTAGGAGAAGGTTCCCGGGATGTGCCGAGACGCGCCTGAGCCAAGAAACGGCGTGGCGAAAGCGTTGTAGCTCTGCGGAGTTGTCGTCGTGTTGTCGAAATCGAGGGTGCCAACAACGACCGAGGAGGCGGAACAGGCGGTGGCAGACAAGGCAAGAAGGCAGGCGGTCGCAAGGGAGAGAGAGAAATTCATCAAAGTACCTCAAGTGGAACAAGTTGAGTCAGCTGCGACTCTTGTGTGACAGTATCACCCGAAGGTGTCAGATCCTAACAATTATGTAGTTCTTCTCAATTTGAGACACTCTTGCATAAGCTTCTTAGAATGAAAAAGGCCGGAGTAATCACCGGCCTTCTTCGACAAGAGAAAGACATTCCATGTTGTACTTTCGGCTAAGCAGCGCTCCCCTTGTGGCGACCGCGGACCGCACCCGCAGCCCAGACGAGCCCCGTTCCAAGCATGACAAAGGTGGAGGGCTCAGGCGTGACCGCAGCCGGCGAGGGATCGTCATAGTTGGTGTCGGCGTAAGCGTCCACTTCGATGTTGATCGGGTCGTTGAGAGCGGCGACGCTGCTGTCATTGAGGACGAGGACCAGGTTCTGACCGACGGGCAGGATAACGTCGAAGTAGCGGCCGTCGGTAAGGCCAAAGTAGTTGCCGCTTGAACCTTCGTCGCCAAGCCAGTTCGTGCCCTGCGAACTGACGTTGAAAGAACCCGCGTAGGCGGTAACAAAGTCGGAGACGCCGCCCTGGGTGTCTAACACGGACACTTCCACATACGGAGCGCCGGTAAACAGCGACGCGGCGAAGGTGTAGGTCGTGTAAGCAAACGAGGTGGTGAGATTGTTCTTGCCGTCGTAGACCTCGGCTCCGGTCCAGGTCTGCTGGATTCCGCTCCGGAATGGCCGGCCGAGTTCGGTAGAACTCGAGGAGGTAAGAACGCCGTTGAAGTTCGAGATGGTCTCGGCCCCTGCCAGGGCGGGAAGACCGGCGAGGAGAGCGGCTGCAAGAAGGTAGCGTGAGTTCAACTGAGTCTCCTGGTGAAATAGATCATGAGGTGTTGCCGCCTACCGGGGCGAACCGGGATCGCCGCTGCAGCGACCCGGTCCGTCCCTGTCTACTGCGAGAGGAGCGACTGTGCAAGCGCCACGGCGGGAGGAGCCAGAAGGAGGCCATGGCCCGAATCGCGATCGACTCCGGGAGCCATGTTGTCTACCGCGGTGTTGGTAAGGATGTTGCGAATCTGCGTGTTGGTGAGCGCAGGATTCGCTGACTTAATGAGCGCCGCGATACCCGCCGCGTGCGGGCCGGCAGCCGACGTACCGAAGAAGGGTAGGAAGCCCGGGGTTGCGGTGCTGACGCCGTCGGCGCCGGTGGCATCGGGTTTCTGCAGCGTGGTGCCGCCGTTGGTGCCGAAGAGATAGTTGCCCGGGGTGATGGAGGTGCCGTCGGGATTGTAGAAGATCTTGCGCGGGCCATCCGAACTGAAAGTCTCGACCGGATCGGCAGCGCCGCCGGCAAAGATCTTGGCTCCGGTGTGGGCAGCGTTCCAGTATGTGGCTGCCATGGTGAAGGTCTGGGCCGCGGCGTTATGCCCAAAGGTTGCGCCGCTGGTGCCGACGGCTAAGGTGGCGCGCTCGGTATCGATATGGATAGCACGAGTCGCTCCGGAGGCGATGGCGACGACGATGAGATCGCCGGCCGCGGCGTTGGTGTAGTTGTCGCCGGGATAGCAGTATTCGAGCGGGTCCTGTGTTCCGTTCTGGACCGCCGTGCTCGCGCACTTGAGCGTGGCTCCAGTAGAATCGAAGATGAAGAGGTCGTAGTCGTTGGAGGAGGCTGCATTGGGATCTGCCCAATGCAGCCAAACGCCGGAGCTGGCCGTACTGGTGAGTTGATCAAAGATCAGGGGGCTGGTGCCGGTGCCGAAGTTGTTGAGCGCAACATAGCCCTTGGGAGTGCTGAGGCTGCTACCGGAATAGCTGAAATCGCCTTCCCAGGTGCCCGAAGTGCCCGAGTCCAGATTGCCGGAGTTGGCGGCGGAGGAGAAGTAAAGCGCGCCGTTGGCGGTGACGGCGTTGACCGCCTGGGAGACGATGCCATCCTGAAACACCGGCTCATCGAAGTAGCTAACGTCGTCGACGATGATGTCGCAGTTGTATTGAAAGCGCAGCGTCTCGATGTTGGCGGCGAAAGAGGCCTCACTGGTGTCCGCGGTGGCGAAGAAGAGCTGCGCGCCGGGGGCCATGTCGTGGACGATCTCCATCATGGCGGCGCCCTCGTCTTCTCCGTCAGAGGGGCCGGCTTGTCCGGGCAGCACGACGGTGTTGGCGGGCAGGTCGCCGCTCGCGATCAGGGCAGCGACGCGGGCCGCGGAGGCGCTATCGGAGAGCACGCCTACCTTGACGCCGGTGCCGTTGATGCCGGCGGAAACGACCTTATTGGCGCCCTCGGCAACGTAGCCCTGCGAGGTGACGGAGCCGACGTTGGTGCGGTGCGGCGCGGGTTCGCGCAGGTTCGTGACATCGGGCAGGGCGGCCAGCCGGGCCAGGTCGGCGGGCTTGACGTGCGCGCGTAGATGCGTGTGTTCGAAGTTGGCCGCGGGCCTTTGGCCGGCAACAGTGTCGAACGTGGCGGTGTCAGTCTGGAGCAGCGCGGCGGAGGCAAAGCCCAGAACCTCGACCGAGATTAGGCCTTGCGCGTCTTTGGCGGGCACGGTGTAGAACCTGGCCATGCTGCCAAGAGACCGGCCAGCGGCGGCACGCGAGGCAAGCACCAGGGTCATCGACATCTTCTGCTCAGCGGGAGTGAAGGTGGCCTTGAAGGCATAGACGTCCTGCATCTCCGTAATCGCGGAGGGGGCAAGCTGAGTCGGGGCTTGGGCGAGCAAGGATCCGGCGGCGGCGAACAGCAGCCCGCAACCAAGCACAAGTGCGGGGAACACCGGACGACGGCGGGTGGACGGGGCGAAAACGTGATGCATGCGAAAACCTCTCTCGGCCAAATCAGAAAATGGGCAAGCCTCGGACCCTGGGAGCCGGGACGCGGTCGCAAAGTCGGAATGCGGCCCGTAACAGGTCAGGAAGCGAAGTCAATAGCGGAAACGCGGTATGCGGCGAGTGTAGACCAGAGTAGCGGAAATGCAAATGAAAAAGTTACTACCGTAAATTACCGGAAGAAGTCGGCTGTTACCGTTGCGTACCTAGGGCTATTCCTGCCAGGTCACTCCAACGCTCAGGCCGCCGCTGGTGGCGAGCCCCCAGGCCATGCGCGGCGTGTTGTGCGCCAGACCGACCGATCCGTCCGAGCCCAGGAGGATGATGCCCCCGTGACCGCTAAGCCGGCGATGCAGGTAGGCGATAGCGTCAGTGGCGGCCTGCTGCGGAGAGGCGCCGGCTTCGACGCGGTCGACGGCCCACTTGCCCAGTACCAGCTTCATGATGGGCTCGCCCCAGCCGGTAAGCGAGACGGCGGCGGACAAATTGTCGGCGTAGCAGCCGCAGCCGATCAGCGAGGAGTCGCCGACGCGGCCAGGAGCCTTGTTGAGGGTGCCCCCGGTGCTGGTTCCCGCGGCCAGGTCGCCGTGGCTGTCGAGAGCTACCGCGCCGACAGTGTCATGGGAGTCGAGTGCGCCAGAGAAGGTCGTGTCCCCAAGGCCTTGCAGCTCGGCCTCCTGTGCGGCGTAGAGGCGGCGCTGCTCGCGCGGCAGCACCAGGTCCATGTTGTCGCAGGGCCGCATGCCGTGCTGCAGCGCAAAGCGTTCCGCGCCGATGCCGGTGAAGTAGACGTGCGGGCTGTGTTCAAGCACCAGGCGCGCGGCCTGGATAGGATGGCGCAGGTGCTCGACAGAGGCCACGCCGCCGGCGCGCAGGTCGGCGCCGCTCATTAGGAGCGCATCGAGCTGCACGCGGCCGTCGCGGGTGAGGAAAGAACCGCGGCCCGCGTCGAATGCCTCGTCGTCTTCCATCACCACGATCGCGGCTTCCACCGCATCGAGCGCCGAGCCGTCGCGCGCCAGGACGGCATATCCGGCCTCAAGCGCGTTGCGGATGCCTTGCCGGTGCGCGGGAACTTCGTCGTCCGGCATGGCCCAGGCGCCACCGTGGATCAGGAGAGTCGGATGGGGCATGGCTGTATTGTATGGAGCCGGGAGCGGAAAGGTGTCAAAGTGGTGGGAGCGGCATCCAATAGGGGCACCGAAGGGAAATAGGCACGCCATGGGACTCCTCGACCTCGTCGCGCAGCACGGATACGTGGCGGTGTGCCTGGTCATGTTTGTGACCTCGGCCGGACTTCCAGTGCCGAGCTCCATCATCTTGCTGCTGGCTGGCTCGCAGGCACACCATACGCTGGCGCTGCCATGGCTTCTGCTGCTGGCCTGGGCTTCGGCGATCTCGGGAGACAGCCTGCTGTATCTCGGCGGACGCTATACGGGATGGTGGCTGCTGGCAGGGATGTGCCGGCTCTCCATGAACCCGGAGGGCTGTATCTTCTCGTCGTCGGCGTACTTCTATCGGCGTGGTGCGAAGACCCTACTCTTCTCCAAATGGATTCCTGGCCTGAGCAGCATGGCGGCGCCGCTGGCCGGAAGCCTCAACATGCGCTTCTTCCGGTTTCTGCGGCTAGACGTGCTCGGCGTGGCCATGTACGTGACGGCATGGCTGATGGTGGGCTATCTCTTCAGCACGTTTCTGAACAAGATTTTGGGCTGGGTGCACAGCCTTGGGCATGCGTTTCTCATGCTCGCGCTGTTGTTGCTTGCCGGATACGCAGTGTCGGTCATCGTCTTTGCGATTCGTGCGCGCAAGTACAACCGCATCCAGAAGATCTCCGCCGACGAGTTGCGGCAGCGAGTCGAGGCCAGCACGCCCGATAGCCTGGTCGTCATCGCCGACGTGCGCAGCCACAACTACTACGACCCCGGCATGCAGCGGATCAAGAACTCCATCCGCGTCGAGCCCACGCGGCTCAAGGAAGAGCTCGAGGCCCTGCGCGAGTTCATGGCACCGGAGTGCGAGATCTATCTCTATTGCTCCTGCATCCGCGATACGACCAGCAAACGGGTGGCGCACATGCTGGAACAGCAGAACTGCAAAACCAAGGTGATCGAAGGCGGACTGAAGGCGTGGGTGCGGGCCGGTGGCGAGCTTGAAAACGTTCCCGCATCCGATATTCAGCGTCTGCCAAGTTTCGAATAACCGGCTCGCTCGAACGTTGATCGCAGCAACATGAACCGTCCTCAGTGCCGGCACAGCGCGACTTCTCCGACAACATGCCCCGAGTGAGCCTCATCCTATCCCCTGAGCGCAACGCCCAGTACGATCCAAGTCGATCGACAGGACGAGAGGCGTAGCGCAACCAAGGGAATGGCAATGAAGATTCAGAATATTCAAGAGTTGATGGTTACAGGAATGACCTACACGCTGAACTTTGAAGAGCAGGTTGGCCAGGCCGCGCCCAGGATGGCCGAGGCCTCGAGCAATCCGGAGCTCAAAGAGCTGTTTAGCAAGACGCAGACCAAGAGCAAGGAATACGGTCAGCGCATCGAGCAGGTCTTCGAGAAGCTCGGCCGCCCGGTGCAGAAGAACGAAAACAACATTGCCAAGGCGATGATCCAGGAAGTGGAAGAGATGATCAAGAACATCGATGCCGGTCCGGTGCGGGATGCAGCGCTGATCGTCGCGGCCAACCAGCAGCAGTCGTATCGGGTCTCGTCGTACGGCTCGCTTTCATCGTATGCGAAGTTGATCGGCAAAGAGGATGCGGTCAAGGCGCTCGACGAGAGTGTGAAGGACAGCAAGCAGGGTGACCAGAAGTTCACCTCGATCGCTGAGAAGAGCGTGAACCAGCAGGCGAAGGCGGCGTAAGAGCTTTAGTTTAGGCAAGGTGAAGTGCCCTTCCTGTCGAGTGTGAGGAGCCATCCTCCCTCGCATGGAAGGGCACCTCTGTTTTCAGCGACACGCGTAAAATCATCCTGTGAGCTTTACTGAGCAGTACGACGTAGTCGTGGTAGGTGCAGGTCATGCGGGGTGCGAGGCCGCCCTCGCTGCGGCGCGCATGGGCCAGCGCACGGCGCTCTTCACGCTCAACCTCGACCTGGTCGCGCAAATGTCCTGCAACCCCGCCGTGGGCGGCATCGCCAAGGGTCATCTGGTGCGGGAGATCGATGCGCTTGGCGGCGTGATGGGCCTGGTGGCGGACTCGGTCGGCATCCAGTTCCAACTGCTGAACACCAGCCGTGGCCCAGCCGTATGGAGCCCGCGCGCGCAATGCGACAAGGCTTTGTACCGGGTGCGCATGAAGGAGCGGCTCGAGGCGCAGCCGGGGCTTTTTCTGAAGCAGGCCGAGGTCGTGGACCTGGCTATGGACGATCGAACCATCACGGGACTCAAGCTCCGCGATGGGCGCACGATCCTGGCCAAGGCGACCATCGTCACCACCGGCACCTTCCTAAACGGCCTCATTCATTGCGGCGAGCAGCAGTACGCCGCTGGCCGCAGCGGGGAGCCGGCAAGCGTGCTGCTGGGCGAAGCGCTGAAGCGGCTAGGCCTGCGTGGTACGCGGCTGAAGACCGGCACGCCGCCGCGGCTGGACGGACGCACCATCGACTGGATCCAATTTGACCCACAGCCCGGCGACGCCGAGCCGACGGCCTTTAGCCTGCGCACGCGCGAGCTTCCGCTGCGCCAGATCGTTTGCCACATCGCGCGCACCACGCCTGAGACCATGCGGCTGATCCGCGAAAACGCGCATCGCTCGCCCATGTACACCGGGCAGATCGAGGCTATCGGCCCGCGCTACTGCCCGTCGATCGAGGACAAGATCGTGCGCTTCCCGGACAAAGCCGGGCACCAGTTTTTCCTCGAGCCCGAAGGCCTGAGCACGCACGAGGTCTACGTCAATGGCATGTCGACCTCGCTGCCGATGGACGTGCAGGCAGCCATGGTGCGAAGCATCCCGGGGCTCGAGAACGCGGAGATGCTGCGGCCCGGCTATGCCATCGAGTACGACGCCATCGACCCGACCGAGCTTGACCGGACGCTCAAGGTCAAGAGCTTTGAGGGCCTGTTCCTGGCCGGGCAGATCAATGGCACCTCGGGCTACGAGGAAGCCGCCGCGCAGGGACTGATGGCCGGCATCAACGCCGCGCTTACCGTACGTGGCGACGCCGGCTTTACGCTCGACCGCACCGAGGCCTACATCGGCATCCTCATCGACGACCTCATCTCAAAAGGCACCGACGAGCCGTACCGCATGTTCACCTCCCGCGCGGAGTTCCGGCTGCATCTGCGCATCGACAACGCCGACCGCCGGCTGATGCCGCATGGGCGCAGGCTGGGCCTGGTCGACGACCAGACCTGGGCCGAGTACGAGGCACGGCTGGCGCGCGCGTCCGAACTGAAGCTTGCCCTCGAAGCGACGCGACTCGATGCCCGGCAACTGACTCCGGAGGTGCTGACGAAGCTCGACGGCGACCCCGGCAATCTGAGTGGCCAGACGCTCGCAGAACTTCTGAAGCGGCCGGAGGTCGACATCGCCGACGTGTGGCCGCTACTACCGGCAGGGCAGGAGCTCTTCGCGCCCTGGCGCACAGACGACCTGAGCCCCACCCAACGCGCCGTCGTCCGCAACGAAATGCGGGCCGTCGAGACGGAGATCAAGTACGCCGGGTATCTCGCGCAGCAGATGCGCTCGATCGGCAAGATGAAGCGCGCGGAAGAGATGCGCATTCCGGCGTGGTTCGACTACCGCGCCGTAAGCGGCCTGTCCCGCGAAATGCAGGGGACCTTCGAGCGGGTGCGGCCGATGACACTCGGCCAGGCCAGCCGCTTACCCGGGGTAACGCCGGCAGCCATCTCTCTGCTGCACGTGTATGTCGAAATCCAGGGTAGAAAACGCGCGGACGCGGCACGGCTTTCGGCGTAAACTGCTCTGGCAAGCGAAGTGGGAGCAGCTCACATGAGACTGCGTTGGGCGATTGCGGCGGTGCTGGGGTGGGCACGCCTGAGTTATGCGCAGGAGCCGGTGACGACGCTCCGGCTGGGCACGCGGGTGGTCAGTGTCTCGGCGGTGGTCCTCGATAGCCACGGGCTTCCGGTACGCGATCTGCCCAAAGAAGACTTCGCGCTCAAGCAGGACGGCAAGCCGCAGGAGATCCGCTACTTTTCAGAAGATAGTGACCTGCCGCTCACCCTGTCCCTCCTGGTAGACACGAGTGGGAGCGAGAAGGCGTACCTCGAGGAAGAGGTGCTCGACAGCGAAGTCTTCTTTAAGGCGATGATGCGCCGGCCCACGGATCGCTCAGCGCTCTACCAGTTCGACGTCGAGGCCCGCAAGGTGCAGGGGCTAACGCCTTCGGTGCAGACGCTGATCAACTCGCTCAACTTCCTGACGATTCCCCGGGGCGCAACGATGGACGCGACCCGCGGCGGCACCAAGCTCTATGACGCGGTGGTCGCGGCGGCGCTGGCCTCTGAAGGACGAGACCGCGGACGCCGGGCGCTGGTGCTCTTGACCGACGGCGAAGATGTAGGCAGCCGCGCCACGCTTGAGCAGGCCATTTCCACGGCTCAGCGCGCGGACGTGGTGGTTTACGCCGTGCTGATCGGCGGCCCGGAACCTTCGCGGTTGCATGCCCCGGCGGCAGCGCTGTCGCGCGGCAGCGATGTACTGCGAGACATCTCCTCCGCAACTGGTGGCCGGCTGTTCACCCTCGACAAGCAGATGAACCTGAAAGACGCCTATGAGCTAATCGAAGACGACCTGCGCCTGCAGTACCAGATCGGCTACACGCCGCCCGAGGCCAGGGCCGGCAGTTACCACAAGATCGAGCTCAAAGTACAAGGTGCGCCGGGAAAGGTGACCGTACAGGCGAGACGCGGCTTTTACACGCCCGAATAGCAAAGTCCGCGGGCCGCCCTATTGCGTCTAACAAGCGACGGAGGACGCAATGACACGAAGTCAGCTGGTAGTCACGGGACTGGTGGTCCTTTGCATTCTCTTTCTGGGGTATCGACGAATGGCGATGGCAGGCGATGTACGCAAGGCTCCGATCCCGGCGCCAACGATGGACGAGCCGGCGCAGCACAGCGGGCGCGAAACGGCAGTGTTTGCCGGAGGATGCTTCTGGGGCACGCAGTCGGTCTTTCAGCGCGTCAAGGGCGTAACGCGTACGGAAGCCGGCTACGCGGGAGGCAAAGCCGAAACCGCGACCTACGACCAGGTCACCAGCGAGACGACCGGACATGCGGAGTCAGTGCAGGTCGAGTTCGACCCGGGCAAGGTGAGCTACGGCACGCTGTTGCGCATCTTCTTTTCGGTTGCGCACGATCCGACGCAGCTGAACCGGCAGGGTCCGGATGTCGGCACAAGCTATCGCTCGGCGATTTTCTACGATTCGGACGAGCAGCGCAAAGTCGCCGAGGCGTACATCCATCAGCTGGACGCGGCGCATGTCTTCAACGGCAAGATCATAACCGATCTGACGCAGTTGAAGGGCTTCTACAAGGCCGAGGACTATCACCAGGACTACGCCACCAAGAACCCGAACAACCCCTACATCCAGATCTGCGACGTGCCCAAAACCAAGGCACTGCAGGCACAGTTTCCCGAGCTCTTCGTGCCGTACGGCGGACACTGAGACTATCCGGAAACGGTCAGCCTGCGCCGGGCAGTTTCGAGATACGTGTAGCGGATACGATGGATCACCGTAATGGTTGAGAATAGCGCCAACACCCAAAGTGCCGGTGCCATCACTCCCCAACGGTTGAACAGCGCACCTAGAATAACGCAGACGATACGCTCCGGCCGCTCCATGAAGCCCACCTTGCAGCTGCCAATCAAGGCCTCGGCACGCGCGCGCGTGTAGCTGACCATCACCGACGCCGTCATCACGAACGCGACTAGCCCGACGTAAAACAGGCGATTGCCGCGAGCATAGAAGACCAGCAGCCCGAAGAAGATCGCCACATCCGAGTAGCGGTCCATCACGGAATCAAAGAACGCCCCAAAGACTGACACCTGGCCGGTCTGCCGCGCGACGCGGCCGTCCACCATGTCAAAGACGCCGGCACCGATGATCGTCAGCCCGGCATAGACGAAGTAGCGGACGGCATGATCGCCACGCGCAAAGCCGAAGAATAGCGCCGCAACGATATTGATCAGCAGCCCGATAAACGTCAGGACGTTGGGCGAGATCTTGCTGATGGCAAGGCCGTTGACGATCTTCTGCAGCAGCCAGCCGCTGCCCTTGCCGAACGCAGCCGTCCAGGTCACGGCTCACCCGCCTTCGCTGCGTATTGGCCGAACGAGAGCAAGCTGGCTATCCTTTGGCCTTGGCGGCCTCTGCATCCTCAAGCGCCACGTCATGGATAGTCGCCAGCTTCAGCACTTCGAGCTCGCGCTTGCCGTTCGGGGTAATCACCGTGGCGGTATCGCCCACCTGCTTGCCCAGCAGCGCCCGGCCGATGGGCGAGGTAGTGGAGATCAAGCCCTGCGACACGTCCGACTCTTCGCTCGTGACGAGCTTATAGATGAGCTCCTCATCCTTGCTCGAGTCGAAGACGTTAATGCGCGAGCCGAAGCCGACCTTGTCACGCGGGATGTTCTCAAGGTTGACCATGGCGAGCTGGCCCATGCGTTCCTTCAGCTGACCCAGGCGCGCATTCACGAATACCTGCCGCTGCTTGGCCATGTGGTACTCGGCGTTTTCGCTTAGATCGCCGAGCGCGACAGCCTTCTTGATCTCGGCCGGAAGTTCGGTCGTCAGTTCGTATTCAAGCGCCTTGATCTCTTCGGCGAGCTTGGCTTTGACATGTTCAGGCATGGAACGATCTCTTCGCGTTTCGGGCGTGCTCGCGTTTCTTTGGAAATGAACTATCCCGTCCGCGGCATCCACCGCAGAAGGGTAACCGGCATCACCGGCAGGCTCAGACAGTGATTATACGTCTCGATGGCCATCTTCGGCACGTGCTCGTGCGTTGGCCCGGGCTTCGAGAAAGGCCTGCAGGATCAGCACGGCCGCAACCTGGTCGATGATGTTCTTACGCCCGACTCCCTCGGAGTTCGGCGCGCGGGAGTGACCCAGCGCGTCCAGATGCCGATGCGCCTCGGTCGTGGTCAGGCGCTCATCCCACAGGTGAACGGTCAGGCTCAACTCGGTGCGAAGCGAATCCGCAAAGGCCTGCGCGCGGGCAGCCTGCGGACTCTGGTCGCCCGACATGTAGAGCGGATTGCCGACCACAGCCTCGCGGATCGGAGCATGCTTGCGCAGAACGCGCGCGATCGATTTGAGGTCGTCCCGCAAACCGTTGCGGCCGGAAGTCCGGTGCAGCGTGAAGAGCGGCTGCGCGGTGTAGCCCAGCTCGTCCGAGAGCGCGAGCCCGATGCGCCGCTCGCCCACGTCGAATCCCAGCACCCGTTCCACTCGCGCGTCATCCTCCACCCAGCCAGTCTAAATCCCGTAAAATCCTCACAGCATGAAGCTTCTGCGCGTCTCTGCAATCCTGTTGCTGCTCGTTGCGGCCGGAACCTGGTGGCTGGTCAAGGCACCGTACGGCCCCCGCGCGGAGACCTTCGTGGACATCCCCTCCGGCACAAACACGGCCGGCATGGCCTCGCGCCTGAAGCACGGCGGCGTCATCCGCAGCGCCTTTGCCTTTGCCCTCTACCGCCGGCTACATGGCGGAACCCTCCGCGCCGGCGAGTACCGCTTCGATCATCCTGCCGCGCTCACCGAGGTCTACGCCCGCATCGCCCGCGGCGACGTATACACGCTCGCCGTCGTCATCCCCGAAGGATTCAACCTGTTCGACATCGCAGGAGCCGTGCAGGCCGCAGGGCTAGGCTCCTCGACGGCATTTCTGGCGGCCGCACGCCGCGACACCCGCCTCATCGCGGACCTGAACCCGCACGCCGCCTCGCTCGAAGGCTATCTGTTCCCGGACACCTATCGCTTCAGCCGCCACGCCACGCCGGACGCCATGGCCGCCGCAATGGTAAAGCGCTTCCGCCAGGTCGCCGCGCAGATCGGCCTGCTTGCCCCGCCGGGCTCGGTGGGCGACCCGAGCCTCTACGACCTGCCGCGCATGGTGCTCGTCGCTTCGCTGGTCGAAAAAGAAGTCCGGGTAGACGCGGAACGCCCTTTGGTCGCCGGAGTCTTCGAAAACCGGCTCCGCCTGAGCATGCCGCTCGCAACCGATCCCACCGTGATCTACGCGGCGCTGCTCGAAGATCGCTGGCGCGGGACGATTCACCAGTCGGATCTCGCGAGCGCCAACCCATACAACACCTATCGGCGGGCGGGCCTGCCGCCAGGACCGATCTCGAACCCCGGCGTTGCCGCGCTCAAGGCCGCGATGTCTCCGGCGCGGACGGATTATCTTTATTTTGTTGCAGATGCACAGGGTCACAGCCGGTTCTCGGTCGACCTGAAAGAGCATGAAAAGCAGGTAGCCGCCTATCGCGACGCGCAACGGCAGGCACCCTGAGCGCGCCCCGGCCGGAAGCCGAAGCTGAATCAGCCCGAACCGATCCGGTCGGCGCGGCATCCTAAAGAGTACGATGCATCCAGTTGCCTTCCTTTCTCGTCCATTGGTGCGGCGACCACTCAAGAGTGTTCCCAGGCGACCAGCGGAGCTGGCTTCGCCCCCAGGGTACCCCACCTCACGATGAAGCTTGCGCACGACCCCAACTCGCCCGGGATTTCCCATCGCTTGCGCAGGCGCACCTGGCTGCCCGCGTCGCTTGCTCTTCCCGCCGTGCTCTTGCTGAGCGGCTGCACCAGCGTCTTCATACGCAGCCGAACCGTGCCGAAGACCATCGTCATCGACAAGGTGCAGAGCGCCACGGTGGACCAGCTGGTCGATCTGCTTGCGGAGCGATACAAGGCGATCACATCGATCAGCGCGACCCGGGTGGAGATCACCGCGACCACGGGAGGCGAACATAACGGCGAGATCAAGCAGGCGCCCTCGTTCTCCGGCTTCATCCTCATGCGCAAACCCGAAGACCTCACCGTCATCATGCAGCTCCCCGTGGTCGGCTCGGTAGCCATGGAGATGGTGGCCGACGGCAAGGACTTCAAGCTGGTCGTTCCCCCGCGCAGCCGCGCCTTTACCGGGGAGGAGCAGATGACCTCGACGACCGAGCACGGATTGTACAGTCTGCGCCCACCCATCATCCGCGACGCGATGCTGATCCCTCCAGTGATCGAGGGCGAGTACGTGACGCTGACGGAGAGCTCCCGTGTGTCGCCGCCGGCACCTGGCCGGAACGAATCGGTGGAGGAGCCGGACTACGATCTAACGGTGCTGAAGGCCAAGTCCGGACACACGCTGGAACCCCTGCGCGTCATCCACTTCGGCCGCGTGGACCTGAAGCCCTACCGGCAGGATGTGTATGACGTCCAGGGACGCATCGTGACCACGATCCTCTACAGCAATTGGCAGAAGTCCGGTGAGATCGACTTCCCCATGTCGCTGTTCATCAACCGGCCGCTCGACGAGTACACGTTGAAGATTGACATCCTCAAGCTGAGCCTGAACCAGAAGCTCGAAGACGACCAGTTCGCCCTGGAGATCCCGCCCAACTACACCGTCAAGAAGATGTAGCCCGGTCAGCCAGGGTAGGCATTAGGCCTGTCCGCCGCGCATGCTCGGCGATGGCCTGGTTGATCGCAAGCGCCAGTTCCAGCGCGCGGCGGCCGTCGCTGCCATCGACCACCGGCCGGCTGCGCTCGTTCACCGCCTTCAGGAAAGCCTCTAGCTCCAGCCGCAGCGGTTCGCCCGGCGCAACCTCGATCTTGCGCAGGTTCAGCCCGGCGGTGGGATGACGTGGCTCCCCGTCCGCCTCGGGTTTGGAGTGACGCTCGATCAGCGCCGCAAGCTCGGCCGGCGAGAGTCCTGCCGCGGCCGTGACGTCGATCATCAGCAGGTCGCGGCGTGCAAAGTCCAGCGAAAGGTACTGGTGCGGCTGAAAGAGGCGCAGCTTGCGTACGCGCTCCGTCGAGATGCGCGAGGCGGTGAAGTTGGCGATCGAGCCGTTCTCAAACTCAACCCGCACATTCGCGATGTCGCTCGTGCCGGATAGTACAGGCAGGCCCACGGCGCGGACCTCGCGCACGGGGCTTTTGATCAGCGAGAGCACGATGTCCAGATCGTGGATCATCAGGTCGAGCACCACGTCGACATCGAGCGACCGCGGCGTAAAGATACTGAGACGATGCGCCTCGAAAAACATGGGCCGGGTCAGGTGTTCGCGCACCGCGGTCACCGCCGGATTGAAGCGCTCCAGGTGCCCGACCTGGAGGATGCAGCCATGCTGTGCCGCCAGCGCGATCAGCTCGTCGGCCTCCGCAAGCGATGCGGCTAGTGGCTTTTCGATCAGCAGATCGAGCCCGGCGGCCAGCAGAGGACGCGCCTCAAGTGCGTGATACACCGTGGGGACACAGACGCTGGCCGCATCAAGTTCCACGCCGAATGCCAGAAGCTCCGCGCCGGAAGCAAAGCCCGGAATGCCGTAGTGCGCCGACGCCTCAGCAAGGACAGCAGGGTCGGGATCGACGACGGCCGACAGTCGCACCGGGTAGCCGGCCTGCTCCAGCTCGCGATACACCCGCAGGTGGTTGCGCCCGAACGCGCCCGCCCCCAAGACGCCGACACGCACCGACAGGCTGGCTGTCACTACGTTTCGAGCGGCGCCTCAACCGCCTCGCGGCAACGCGTGTACAGCTCCAGCAGCTGCGTTACCTGGTCTTCGGACTTAGCCTGAAACGGCGCGACAAAGCCGGTCGAGCCGGAGGACTTCGAGCCCACGTTCGCGTGCGAGGCGACAAACTTCAGCAGATCGAGAGCGATGTCTTCGGGGCGTCGTGCAGCGTTGTTTCCGGTAGCTTCCATCTCCTGATGCTACTGGGGTGCCGTGCCCGAAGCAAATAGGCGGTCAGCCGCAGGGATGGATGCCGCACAGGATCTCGTAGGCGATCGTGCCGGCCAGACACGCGTGGTCTTCAGCCGTGACCCCCTCGCCCAGCACGACGGCCGCGTCGCCTGCCGCAACGTTGGGAATGCCGCTGACGTCCACCACGGTCAGGTTCATCGAGATGCGGCCCAGGATCGGCGCGCGACGGCCGCCAAGCATCACCCAGCCGCGGCCTGAAAGCTCCCGGCGCAGGCCGTCCGCATAGCCCACTGGCAGCAGCGCGACCGGCATGGCGCGGTCCGCGGTGAAGGAGGCATTGTAGCCAACGGTCTCCCCCGGGGCGAGGCAGTGCACGGCAAGCACGTGCGCCTTCCAGGTCATTACGGGTCGCAGATGGGGCCGCAGGTGCGAGGTGGCGTGGCCTTCGATCGGCAGGCAATAGCCATAGAGCGCCAGCCCTGGGCGGACCATGGCGCGGGCGCCGGCCCGTCGCGCGAGCTCAGCCAGCCACGGCCAGTCCTCGGCCGGGTTGTCGACCGCCGACGAGTTGCCGGCGTGCACCCATCGCGGTTGAAGTCCGGCGCGGATCGCCTGCGTGATGGCCTCCTCGAAAAGCCGCTCCTGCCGCTGCGTCAAGCCGCTGTCCGCTACCTCGGAGCTGCAAAAGTGGGTGAACACTCCGTCCAGAACGAGTTTCCCCACCTGCATGGCACAGAGCAGCCGCTGCAGCTCCAGCCCCGGACGCACACCCTGGCGGCCCATGCCCGTGTCGACCTCAACCTGCACGCGCAAGCCGGGATGTGGAGCTAGCGCCTCCACCTGCTCGAGCGTCCACAGCACCGGCACAAGGGCGTGTTCGGCTATCAGCGGCACATCCGCCGGAAGGAATCCGCACATAATCAGGATGTCCGCGGTGAGCCCGGCGGCCCGAAGCGCCTGACGAACCCGAACGCCCTCCGCGGCGCAGGTCACGCCCAGCCAGCGCGCCCCGGCCCGGACCAGCGCCACCGAGCAGCACTCCACCCCGTGGCCGTAAGCATTTGCCTTGACGACCGCGAGGACCTCCGTATCGGTTCCGGCAGCAGCCTGGATGGCACCTAGGTTCCAGGCCAGGTTCGCCTCCGAAATCTCGACCCAGTTGTTCAACGCTGCCGCGGCCTCCGTGGTACTCCTTCAGAGTATCGGGTCTATGCCGACTCGGCTGAAGCTAACGTGGACGCCGGGAGCGCACAAGCTCTCTCATCTCCGCGCTCGCAGGCGTCCCCACTATGCTAAGTCCGTCCATGACGCCGGCTGCGTCCCGCTCCGAGCGATTCTGGCTTACCTTCCATTTACCCTCGACTCGAGATACCCGCAGTTCGATCCCAACAATCGCCTGGGCCAACCTGCTGATGAACTCCCGCGGCGCATCGGCGACACGCCACGGCACCTCAGCAATCACCTCGCTTCGATCGGTCAGCTCCCGCAGATGCTCCAAAAGCCAATCCGTATCTTCGATCGTCCGCATGGGACCGTAAACATGAACGGCCACATAGTTCCACGTGGGAACCTCTCTGCCATGGATCGTCTTGTCGGGGTACCAGGAAGCGGAGATGTAATGCTGAGGTCCGGTGAAGATTCCTAAAGCCTCCTCAGAGTCCGTCGACGCTCGCCACTGCGAGTTGGCGCGGGCGACATGCCCCCGCAGCGTCCCAAATCCTGAGCCATCTTCGTGCAGCACCATGGGAATGTGCGAGGCGATCATTCCCTCCGGAGTGTGGGTCACAAGCGCGCAAAGCGGGTTGTTCCGCACGAACTCGCGAAGCTTCGGAACGTCGTCTTCCAGGTTCATCTTCGGCGTATACACGCGTCACCTCCAGCAGATTACCCGCAACTTCCTGGATTCTAGTAGTCGCTCTCGCTGCCGCTGTGGGCTGTGTCCAGATTCTCAAAGCGCGTGTAATCCGACAGATAAGCCAGCTGGCACGAGCCCGTGGGCCCGTTACGCTGCTTGGCAATGATGATCTCCGCCTTGCCCTTCAGATCTTCGTTTTCGCGGTCATAGTATTCCTCACGATGGATGAAGCAGACCACGTCCGCGTCCTGCTCGATCGAGCCCGACTCCCGCAAATCGCTGAGCAACGGCTTCTTGTCCCCGGCGCGCTGCTCGCTGCCACGCGAAAGCTGCGACAGCGCCACCACCGGCACTTTCATCTCCTTGGCCAGCGCCTTCAGCCCGCGCGAGACCGCCGAGACCTCCTGCGTGCGATTTTCGAACTTCTTCGCGTTCGCGCCCACCGAGCCGGTCATTAGCTGCAGATAGTCGATCACGATCAGGTCGAGCGACCCCTCCTGCTGCTTCAAGCGCCGAGCCTTCGCGCGCATCTCGGCCAGCGTAATTCCGGGCGTGTCGTCGACAAAAAGCTTTGACTCCATCAGCCGCTCGAGCCCCGCCAGCAGCTTGCCCTTGTCCTCCCGCGGCAGAAAGCCGGTCTGAATTTTGCGCGAATTCACCATCGCCTCGCTCGCCAGCATGCGCCGCAAGAGACTCTCCTTCGACATTTCGAGCGAGAAAACAGCCACCACCTTGCCATCGCGCACGGCAGCGTTCTGGGCAATGTTGATTGCCCACGCGGTCTTGCCCATGGAAGGCCGTGCCGCAATGATGACCAGCTCCGAATTCTGCAGCCCGCTGGTCATGCGATCAAAATCCGTATAGTGCGTGGCGAGCCCGGTAATCTCGCGGCCCTGCTCGTACAGTTTGTCGATCGAGCCAAAGGAGTCGCGAACAATATCCGAAATGCCGGAAAAACCACCCGTAAGCGCATGTTGCGAAATGTCGATCAGCCGCGCCTCGACCGCATTGAGCACCTCGATAGCCTCAAGCGACTGGTCGGACGCCTCCATCAGGCCAAGATCGCAAACCTGCATCAACTGCCGCATCAGGCTCTTATCGCGCACAATGCGGACGTAGCTTTCAACCGACAGCTTGCGCGGCAGGTTCTCACTCAGCCCGGCCAGGTACGCCCGGCCACCGATCGAGTCGAGCTCCTTGCGGCGGCGCAGTTCCTCGGACACCGTGACCAGATCGACGGCATGGCCGGCCTCACTCAGGTGCAGCATCACACCGTAGAGCCGGCGATGCGAATCAAGCGAAAAGTCGTCAGCTTTCAGCAGCATCGTCGCGTCGACAATCGCCAATGCATCGACCAGCATCGCGCCCAGGATCGTCTGCTCGGCATGCAGCGAGGCGGGGCGGTTGTCGTCGTCGGGGTTGACCAGTCGGGGAAGGGAAGCCATGCGTACCACTCTCTCTTGCCACTACAGTCTGTGTCTGTGTGTGTGTCTAGCATATCGAGAACCGCACCTTCAAGCCGCTGGTTATCCCTGTGGGTCATTTCCGAAAGTAGGAAGATGTGAGGAAAAAGGAGCTTCTTCCAAGGAATTGCTGAAAGAACCCCGGTTCGGACTTGCGATAGCGTAGAGGAGAGGAATCAGTGTAGCCATGGGTCAGGACAAACAACTCGCCATCCCCGCCCTCGCCGCCAAGGACCCCCGCTCCTTCGAATTGCTCCGCGTCTGGGTCGCCCAGGGCAGCCAGGCCATCACCCTCCAGCCCGGCATCTGGCAGGACCCCGCGGCCTGGGGCATTATGCTCGCGGATCTCGCCCGGAATATCGTCACCGTCCACCTGGAGGCCGACCCCGACCTCGACGCCGAGGCCTTCCTGGCAGCAATGCTCGAAGGCTTCGACACAGAAATTGAGACGGTTCTGAACGAGTTTGGAAGCGGAGACGATCAGGAGCCGCAGGCTAGGTAACGCCGCACCCACACCATACATCCGAGAGGGACGTGCGCAGCAGCCCGGCAGTCTGCGCCCGAAACCTCACTTCTTGGAGCACTATGTACCTCGCCGACTGGCTGCACTTTCCCGAGACCAAAGCGGTCTCGCGTCCGGGCTACAAGATCATCAATTCCCGCACCCACGGCATCCTTGACTACTGCCACGCCTCCTTCTTCCTGGGCATGTCGATCGTCGCCCGCAAAAACAAAGCGGCTTTCCTCGCAGCATTGGGTACGGGAGCATTTGTGCTCGTGCAATCTTTACTGACCGACTACCCGCTGGGCTTCAAACGCGACCTCACCTTCGAAACGCACGGCAAAATGGACGCTGCGTTTGGCTCGCTTTCCTGGGCCCTGCCGCGGATTTTCGGCTTCGAGCACACCGCTGCCGCTAAGGTCTTTGAGATCAACTCCTACGTCGAGACCAGCGTCGTCATCATGACCGACTTCGACAACCAGCGAGCACGGCTTCAGGCCGCCAGACGGTAGGCGTACGACCTGTCCTAAAACTCGACTCGACCTCCAAGCTGAATCCTGCGTTCGCGGGCGGAGCTGGTTGAGCTGGCAATGGGAGTGCCAAAGGGTTGCGTGTTCAGCCCTTCGGCGCTGATCTCCGCGGCGTTTTGGAAGACCAGCGGCGTCACTCCGTTGACGGCTGTCCCCACCAGAAACGCCCGTTGGGTCACCGAAGAAATGTTGGTGTGATTCAAGAGGTTATATGCCTCGGCAAACATGTCGAGGCGCACATGATCCCCCGCCCGGAACCCGCGTCCCGCGCGCAGATCGACATTCTCAGTTGGCGGAAGCCGCAGTGTGTTACGGCCCACCGTGGGAAGGTAGAGCGCACCACCGGAACCGTTGAGGCTCTCGTGGCCGCCCGCGAGGCGGGCTCCGCCGGAGAGATCAAAGGTGTACGGACGCCCGGCGCGAAGGCTAGCGATCGGCATAAAGAGAAAGCCGTTCGCCGTTCCCCGCAGCCAGCGCGGCCCAAACGCCAGCACCGGACTCCATTCCGCCATCAGGTGCGCCGCCCAGGGATAGTCCAGCGATGAAAGCCCCTTGTCGTAGCCGTTGGTAAACGGGTCAAGCTGCCCATTCGTCCGCGGAATGGCCGACTGTGCCTGCCCGAAGTCGATCGCCTTCGACCACGTATATCTACCCTGAACCTGAAAGGAGTGGGAGAGGCGGGTGAACGCACCGACCGCCAGGCCGTTGTACGTCGCGTCGACGTTCGACTCCACGTCCGTCACCGGGCCGAAGCTGGTCGAGACGCGGGAGGTATACATTGGCAGCGAGAAGGTTTCGCCGTCCGTGACTCCGGGAGCGCCGGTGCCGCCCTGCAATTGGAAGTGGGCGGTCTGGGTGGAGGGCGCAATGTTCAGGTCGGTCGAGCTGGGCAGCTGCCGGTCAAGATTGAAGATGTAACTTGCTGAAACGGAGGACTCCCGGCCGATTGGCCGCTCCAGCGTCAGGCTGCCCTGCTGCACGACCGGCAGCCGGAAGCGGCGATCGAGCACCACCGCCGAGGTGGTCGCCGCGACCACTCCCGTCGGCGGAGCGGAAAAGGCGCACGGATACCCAAACCCCTGGGACGCTACCTGCGGACACGCCACCACCGCCGTCGGCGTAATGCGAATGCTGGTCGTGGAGGACTTTTGCGCCGTGTCCGTGAGCGCCGCCCGGATGGTCGCCCCAGGCAGCCGTCCATAAAACAGCCCGTATCCTACGTGGACCGAGCCGCGGCCAGCCCCGAACGGCTGCCACGCCAGGGCCACTCGTGGGCCAAAGTTGTTGCGATCCTCCGGGAAAATGCTGGTCGCGCCCCGCGTTCCGAAGAGCGCGTCGAGCGCCGGGTTGGGGTTCTGCGGCAGCGGCAGCAGCGTGTACTCGTACCGAACCCCGGCGTGCAGCAGCAGACGGCGTCCGGGATGCCAGGTCTCCTGCACGAAGCCCGACCAATCCTGCGTGGAAAAGGAAGCGCTCGACTCCCCGAAGCTCTGCGAGAAGCTGCGAAAACAAAAGTCATGCGTAGTGGCCGTGATCGAAGGACAGCCGCCGTTCGGGATCACATTTACGTTGTAGGTCGAGTCAGTGATGAAGTCGACCAGGCCGCCAGCATACCCCTTGGTCAAGCCGGAGTCGTAGCGGAAGGTTCCGGCGACGTTTGTCTGGGTCGCCACATGCTCCTGTACGTAGGAGATCGTGCCCCCGACGGCAACGCTGTGATGGCCGTGCGTCCAGGTCAGCGAGTCGGTCGCCTCCAGCCGGCGCTCATCCGGAAACGCCAGATGCGAGAGCGAAGCGGGCGTGCCGAAGATCAGCCCATTTGGCCCGATGTTTACCTCCGGAGCCAGCCCGCCGGGACTGATCGCCGGCTCCGCAGTCAGGGGCGTCTGCGGCGTCTCATATTGCAGGTCGCGGGTGTACGCAACGCGCAGCCGGTTCACCAGCCGCGGCCGAATCTTGCTGTCGAAGCGCAGCAGAAAGGCATCGAGTGCGCCGGACGAGCTGCCCAGGCTGGCCCGCGCGCGGTTCACCACCGGAGCCTCCAGCAGCGCGGCCGGCCCGCTCCAACGCACCAGGTTGTACTGCAACCCAAGCTCCGCGACCAGGTTCGGGTGCGCCGGAGGGTGCCAGTCCAGCCGGGCAAAGTTGTTGTTCTGGTCCGCGCGCCGCGGCGTGGAGCCGGTCAGTGACGAAAGATAATTCAGCGCCGTGTTGATCTGCGCCACGCGCACGCCGCGGCTTGCCAGCAAAGATTTCTGGATGGCTGTCAGCGTATAGAAGGCCGGATCGGCCGGCGAGCAGATGGCCGGAAAACCGCGACGGCTAAACTCCGCCGCGTCAAAGAAGACCAGGCTTTCGCTGCGGAGCACAGGTCCGCCCAGCGCTCCCGCAAACACCTCCCGCAGATCGTGCGGCTTCATCACCGCGCTCGCGATCGCCCCGTTCGTATAGCTTGTCGCAACCGACAATGGGTTTGCCGCCGCAAACAACTGCGATCCAACCACCGCACTCACCGAGCCATGAAAGGCCTCGGTGCCGGAGCGCGTGACGGACGTGATTACTCCGCCCGCCGAGTGCCCCATCTGCGCCGTGTAGCTGTCGCCGGTCACCCGAAAATCCTTCACCGCGCCCTGCGAGTAGGTCGCTCCCGCACCCGCGTGGCGCCCGCGCGACAAACCATTGGCCGGCCCATTCCCCAACTCGGCCGAGTCCGCATCCCCATCCGGATCCGGTGCCGGATCGCTGCCCCGCCCCTGCTGGACCGACGTGTACGCCTGCGTCGTCCCCACGCCGTCTACCACCGTGCTGTTCTGTGTCGAAGCCAAACCATGTAGGCTGACCAATCCATCCGCATCCTGGTCCGGCAACGCTACTGCGTCTGCCCTCGCCGCCGTCCCGGAAGGACTGCCGGGCAAACTGAAAGCATTTTTCGCCTCACTGCCTCCGCCTTCCGAAGCCTTTCCGATCGTCAGCCACAATCCCGGTCCGACGCGGTCAAGCACCACCTGTAGTTCTGTCGTCTGGCCCAGCGCTACCGTCACGCCCTCCGCCCGCCCGTGCAGATGGCCGGGAGCCTGAAGCGTAAACCGGTACACCCCGGGACGAAGCCCCGGCACCAGAAAGCTTCCATCCCGCTCCACCTGGACCTCGGTTCCCGGTTCTCCTTCCCGTTCATCCAGGCGGACCGTCGCCGCTTCGACCGGCTGGTTGGCGGCATCCCGCACCCATCCGTGCACTGCACCGTCGTCCGCTTCCTGCGCCCAGCTTCGCCCCGCAGCAATCCAGAAGATCGCCAGAAAAACAGAGCCGCGCCAGAACCACGAGACGGATGGCACAGACGCTAGGCGTGCCGCAGGGCGCTCTGGGCGGCGAAAAGCAAACATGGTGCTCCCGAGATGGTAGTTACGAAAGCAGGCTACCGAGTCCCAGGTAGGACCGGAATGCCTCAATAGTGTGAGCCGCAAGGAGTATCGTCACTACCCCAGTCACCCATTCAGGTCAGAAAAGTTCATTTAGACTGGGACTTAGGCCATGTTCATCGACGAAGCGAAAATTCGAGTCAAGGCCGGTGACGGCGGCAACGGCTGCATGGCCTTCCGGCGCGAAAAATTCGTCCCCCGCGGCGGTCCCTCTGGCGGCGATGGCGGCCACGGTGGCGACATCCTCATGGAGTCCTCGCTCAGCCACAATACGCTCGTCCACTTCCGCTTCAACCCCGAACACAAAGCGCAGCGCGGAGGCCACGGCCTGGGCTCCAACTGCTCCGGCTACTCCGGCGAGCACCTCACCCTCAAGGTCCCCGTTGGCACCATCCTCTACGACGAGGACACCGGCGAGCAGATTCACGACTTCTCCCGCGCCGGCGAGAGCCTCCCTATCGCCCGCGGAGGACGCGGAGGACGCGGCAACCAGCACTTCGCCACCAGCACCCACCAGGCCCCGCGCGAGCACGAGCTCGGCCGCGCCGGCGAAGAGCGCACCTACCGCCTGGAGCTCCGTCTGCTCGCCGATGCCGGCCTGGTCGGCTTCCCCAACGTCGGCAAGTCCACCCTCATTTCGCGCCTCTCCGCCGCCCGGCCCAAGGTCGCCGACTACGCCTTCACCACCCTTGAACCCAACCTGGGCGTCGTCTCCGTCGGCGAGTGGCCGCACGAGCAATCCTTCACCATCGCCGACCTTCCCGGCCTCATCGAGGGCGCGCACCTCGGCGCCGGCCTCGGCATCCAGTTCCTCCGCCACATCGAGCGCACCAGCGTCATCGTCCATCTCGTTGACGTCTCCGACTCCTCCGGCCGCCCTGATCCCGTCGACGACTACAAGGTCATTACCGAGGAGCTGCGAAGCTTCGACCCCGCGCTGGCCGAAAAGCCCACCATTCTCGTCGCCGCGAAGATCGACGTCGCCAACCCCGACAAGCTAAAGAAACTCCGCGCCATGGCCAGGCGCCGCAAGCTGCCCTTTTACGAGATCTCCGCCGTCGCGGGCACCGGCCTCGAACCGCTCACCTACGCCGTCGCCAAGCTGGTGTCCGAACGTCGGCCCATCGAGCTCGAACCGGAAATCGTCCCGCTGGCGAAGCGCAAGCCCAACTATCCTCCACCCGCAAACTCCGCGCGAGGACGTGCCTGAGCCTGCACCTTCAAGCCCCACCCATCTCTGCCTTACTCCGCTCTGCGAGGTCAGCCACACCGATGAAACTCTGCTCCCTTCTTGTCGCCGCCGCGACGTCCCTGACCAGCCTCGCCCTGCACGCGCAGTACGGCGGCCTGTATGTGAACCCCATTGCCATCCGCGTCAGCAACTCTGCCACGGACTCCGGGACGTTCGCGTTCCTCGGCCAGAATGTCACCTCGCGCATCTTTTGGGGCGTCAACTTCGGCGGCTACTACGACGTGAAGCTGAACGAGAAATTTGCCGTAGGCGGCGATGTACGCGACGCCATCCTGCACGGAAACAACGCAGGCCTGAACAATTTCCTGGTCGGTCTGCGTATCTCCCGCCCTGCCCCCGAACGTCTTCGCCCGTATATCGAGCCGTTCGTCGGCGCCGGCACCTCCAGGGCGCCGGAAACCACCATCCATGTCACCAAACTCGAGTACGGCGTCTTTGCCGGGCTCGACTACGCGCTCGGCCACCACGTCGACTTCCGCGCCATCGAAATTGGTTACGGCAGCCTGAGCACGGCGAGCAGCGTGACCATCGGCGGCGGTGGAAGCAATCTCACCTTTCCCAGCGCCACGCTGCTGAATTTCTCGAGCGGCCTCGTCTTCCGCATTCCCTAGCTGTGCGTCCCTGGGATCTCCGCTCGCAGGAATATGGAGCAGCATGCGCATAGCTCTCTTCGGAGGCTCGTTCGACCCACCGCATCGTGGCCACATGGCACTCGCCCGGGCCGCCGCCGACGCCTTCACGCTCGATCTCGTCCTCTTCGCCCCGGCCGGCCGCCAGCCCCTCAAACAACGCTCCACCGGGGCCTCCTACCCGCAACGGCTAGCCATGGTCGCGCTTGCGTGCGCCGAGGACCCCCGTTTTGCTATCTCCGAGCTCGACGCGCCACACCCCGGCGGCGAGCCCAACTACACCGTAGACACCCTCGCCCAACTGCAAGCCCTCTATCCTGACGCCCAGCGCTTCAATCTCGCCGGCGCCGACAGCTTCCTCACCCTCGGCCGCTGGCGCGAGCCCCTCCGCATGCTCGAGTTGGCCGAGTGGATCGTAGTCAGCCGCCCCGGCTTTCCCCTGGTCGCAAGTGAACCAGTCGAACCCGAGGGTCTGCTCCTCAACGAGCGCCAGCGCAGCCGCATCCACCTGCTTGACTCGGTGCATGAAGACGTAGCCGCCACCGGCCTGCGCGAGCGCCTGCGTCAGGGCGATTCCTGCACCGATCTGCTGCCGCCGCCTGTCTCCGCTTACATCGAGCAGCAGGGCCTTTACCGCGCATAAATTCAGCGCCCCTCTATCCGCGCTACCATAAGCTTCTAGGAGCCTCATGCCCTCAAAGGAAACCTACCCTCTACTGCTGGCCGCCGCGGCAGCCTGCGAAGATAAGAAGGCCGAAGACATCCGCATTCTCGCGCTCGACCCCACCGAGAGCGGCCTCACCGACTACTTCCTGATCTGCAACGGCACCAATGACCGCCAGAACGTAGCCATCACGGATGAAATTGAGATCCGCCTCAAGCGCGACTTCGGCACCTACCCGACATCGGTCGAGGGCCGTCGCCAGGGCGAGTGGATCCTGATGGACTACGTAGACTTCATCGTGCACGTCTTCTCGCCGGAAAAGCGAGCCTTTTACGGCCTGGAGCGCCTGCGCAAGTCGGCGACCACGATCAGCGTCGCCGAACTCAACGCAGAGCTAAAGCGGTTAATCGCCAGCACACGCACACGAACGACAAAGAAACCCCAAGCCAAAGAGACTGTTACAGATCAGGCCGTGAAAAAGTCTGCGAAGAAAGCGGCAAAGAAATCAGGTGTTGCCCGTGTGGCAAGGGTGGCCAAAGCGAAGCAATGATTCAAAGCGCCTATAAGGAGGGATGCGCCTGGCATCCCTCCCTCTGGACAGTTGTGTGATGTTCTTCCTCCTAGAAGGAGTACTTCAACGCGAACTGGAACTGGCGGGAATACGTGTTATTGATAGAGCGCTGCGAAGAAGAACGCCCAAACGAGCTGGACGTCAGTGTCGCACCGGAAACTCCGTAGTTTGCATGGTTCAGGAGGTTGAAGGCGTCGGCACTGAAGCGCAGGTTGCTTTCTCTGTAGATATGGAAATTTTTGAACGCTTCCATGTCCCAGTTGAACAAACCAGGCTCGCGCAAAACGCCACGATGCATGCGCAGGGTAGGATCGATCACGCCGATTCCCTGGCTGAAGGTGACGGTGCCGTTGTAGCCATCAGTACAGGTTTTTACCTGATTGACGGGCGCGGTCGTTGGGCACTGATAACGGCTCACGTTCGCGCCGTTCGCTGGATAGCCATACAACGCGGTGTTCTTGACCAGATGCGGCGTCCGATTGGTGTAGGAGTTGAGAATGACGCGATCATTCGTGGTTCCGTCGCGATTGGCATCCACGCCGCCGATGGGCAGGTAGGGTGTTCCGCTCTGGGTATCAACTGTGGTGGTGAGATTCCAACCACCGATCACCTCGTTGAGAGCACCGTTGACGTTGTCTCCGAAGCGCTTGCCGCGTCCGAAGGGAAGTTCGTAGACGGCGTTCATGGCGAACCGGTGACGCACATCGAAGGAAGAATCGCCGTAGTTCGAACCGATGGGCCTGAATCGTACGTAGTTCGCAAGGAAGGCAGAAGCTGCCGTGGAATACGTCAGGCCTGGATTTCCCGTCGCGCACTGCATGGCGGCAAGATAAGTAGCAGGGGAAGAAATCGAAGCGGCAGCCAGCGTCGCCGCCGAAATGTTGGTGCAGGGCGATCCTGGCGCGAGATACGGAGCCAGAAGGTTATCGATGGTGGACTGAGGGCTGGCAGAGTCCGTAGCGCCGGCGATCTCGTCCGAGATCACATCCATGCTGTGCGCAAACGTGTACGCAAGCTGGGCTGAAAATCCACTTGCCAGGCGATGCTTCACCGTAACTTCCGCGGAGTTGAAGGCCGAGTTAGCGTTCGAGGTGCGGTAGCTCAGATTACCGAACGGTCCACGGATGATACCGGAGCCGATATCTCCCGCCGTGCGCGGGTTGAGAATGCCGGTGGCGCCCACATTGTTTGCGTTCGTCGGACGAAAGGCATCTGGGAAGCTTGAACCAAAATTCGGGTTCTGCGTCGCAAATAGCTTGCGGCCCACACCGCCCACGTAGGCCACGGTCAGCGAAGTGTTTTTAGTGAGTTCCTGGGAGACGGTGAAGTTGTAGTGCTCGGAGTAGGGCGTTCTGAGGTGTGGATCGATGATCGTGCCAGTGTAGGTGGTGGTCGGGGACAAGGTGCTGGGCGCTTCCGTACCGTCGTAGGCACCGCTGGTCAACTGCGTAGTGGCCACGAAGGGAGCGTTGAAGCGCGTGTTGCCGTACACGTTATCGAAGATGCGGTCATAATACTCGCCCCAGCCGCCGCGGATAACCGTTTTGCCGCTTCCGCCGACATCGTACGAAAAGCCGATACGCGGCGCGAAGTTATTCATGTCTGCGCAGAAAGGCTTCAGGCCGAAACGATTAGAGTTAACCAGCGCCAGGTTGGCGAGCGACTGGCCCATGGGAAGCGAGGTGCACGGCTGCGGATTGTTGTTCGAGTCCAGCAGGTAGGCATTGGTGACAAGGCCCTTAGATTCGCCGAACGGGGGGAAGATCTCGTATCGGAGGCCGAACTCCATTGTGAACCGGTCGGACGCACGCCAGCTGTCCTCGGCGAAGTACCCCTGCTCAAGCTCGCGGAAGCCGCGGTTCGAGGTACCTGTCAAATAGAAGTATTGGGTCTGCGTGTAGATCGAGGCGGCATCGAAGTTGGCCAGGCTGCCGTCACTGATGGTGACCGAAGGCCGGACAGCGTTTGAGAAATACCCGTTCTCCTGAATGCGGCGTAGTTCGCCTCCAAACTTGAACTGGTGCTTGCCGCGCTCGATGTTGATCGAGTCGGAGTAGATGGCGGTATTCGCCGCGCGTCCCTGGGGAAAGTTGGAGGGAACGCCAAACGTCGTAAAAAGACTAAAAAGATCATTTACCGTGGGGATGCCATTAGGGCTGCCGACACTTGGGTCGTAAGCAAGTCCCGCGTAGGGACCGTTCACACGACTGGCTCCTGTGGCCAGGACCGGTGCCGGGGCGACTTCGCCAGGAAACGAATACGCCGTGCGCTGGAAGCCGATACGGAAAGTATTGATCACCCGGGGACCAAAGGCGAGGTTGTCCCCAAAGACAAAGTGATACGGACGAGACGTAGAACCGTAGCCGGAGTAGATCGCCGCGGCCGTGTTCCCGGGGCTGGAGACAATATTATTAATGCTGCCCGTTAGGAAGCTTTGGTGACGGCCTGACCAGTTCTGGTCGAAGCGGACGAAACCGCCATCATTGTCGAGCGGGTTGTTTAGCTTGCGGATCTGGCTGAGTGTACCGACATTGGTTTGAGAGTAGTTGGCCGCCGTTATCGGTGTGCCGCCATTGGAAACCTGCGGGAAAAACTGCTGCAGGAGAGACTTGAACGCTGGCTGCGTTACCGTGTTGATGAGTTCGAGCGACGGATAGTATTCCGTCGTCGTATAGGTCTGGCGCTGGCGATACCCTTCATAGGCTCCGGAAGCAAAGGTCTTGCTCTTCAGCAGCGGCAGTCCGAAACGACCGCCAAAGTCGTTCTGTTTCAATGCAGACTTGAAGCCGACCGGATCGAACCACTGGCGAGTGTTGAACTTGGGATTGCGCACGAACTCAAACAGAGTGCCGTGAAGTTGATTCGTGCCAGACTTGGTGACGACGTTCACGATTGCACCCGAGGAACGGCCGAACTCCGCCGATCCATTGCTGCTGATGACGGTGAACTCCGCGATCTCGTCCAGCGGGACCGCGCCGATATTGCCGCTACTCGCTCCCGCTGCTCCCGATGGAACCACGGGATCGTTGTTGTCGACGCCATCCACCAGGAAATTATTGTTGGTGCCGCGCGTACCTGCCGCGATGATGCCGGATCCCTGGCCTGTTCCGCCGGCGGCACGCGTCACGCCTGGCGAGAGATACGCAAGGTTTTGGTAATCGCGGCCGTTGAGGGGAAGGCTGGCAATCTCATTCGAGGTAAACAGACCCGTCACTGCAGTATCTTCCGTGACGATCTTTTCACTCTCCGTGCTAACCTCAACCACCGTATTTGCCGTGCCGATGGTCAGCTTTACCGGAAGTGCTTCGGTCTGATTCAGGTTGATGACGACGCTATCGAACCTGGATTGCAGAAAGCCCGGAGCTATGACCACGAGCGCATACTTGCCCGGCGGAATAGAAGAGAAGGTGTATTCTCCGCTTGCGTTCGCCACCGCCTGATAGACGGTACCGGTGTCGCTGCTGGTAAGCGTGACCGCAGACGTGGGTACAGCCGCACCTGTTGGGTCCGTGATGACGCCACGTAACGTACCACCAATGTTGGCCTGGGCATGGAGTGAGTGTGGGGCGTACAGCAAGCTTGCAGCGGAAACAAGACCTGCGGCAAAACAGCGAAAACGGGTCATCAACTGCTCCTTGGGGAGTTGGTAGCTACTCATGTGCCTAAGGCGACACGGAAAATTGGTCGTGATACCAGAACTTGGTAGCACGTTGTGTGCCAAAACAAACAGAACACCATGAAAAGATATCCTCTAGAGCAAACCAAAGTGGTAGGTAACTTCCCTAGGCGCCAAGCCGCTCTCAACACGGCTGCATAAAAGCAGAAAAGTACATGAGACCAAGTCGCCTATATGAAATATGGAAGACTCACCGACATCTCTGCTGGGACCGAAGGGATCGCGTATGAAACTAGTTCTTGCGTGGATTGGTACAAGGCAGCGCTCCAAACTCCCTCACGCGGATGCGCTCACAACTGAATACCTGGAGCGCTGCAATCACCTCTGCCCCACCGACTCCTCACCCTTCCCCACCGAAGCCGCCCTGCTCGCCTCCGCCGAACGCCAGCCCCAACGCCCAGCCGCCACCCTCCTGCTCTTCGACTCCCGCGGCGACACCTTCACCTCCGAGCAATTCGCCGAACTCCTCGGGCGGCTCCGTGACAACGCCGCCCAGCGCGTCCTCCTCGCCATCGGCCCGGCCGACGGCTGGTCCCCGGCCGCCCTCGCCCGCGCGCACCGGGTCCTCTCCCTTGGACGCATGACCCTCCCGCATGAGCTCGCCCGCGTCGTCGTCGCCGAGCAGATCTATCGCGCCCTCACCATCCTCGCCGGCCACCCCTACCACAGCGGCCACTAGCCAGCCGGCCTCTCCTGAGGCCACCTCGCCTTCTGCCGCGTCTCTCTCTATACGATCGACCGAGGCGCACGCCGGAAAGGAGAGCCGATGCAGACCGTAGCCAAGCTGATCCGCCGACATCGCTCCGCCCTCATATTCTTCTGCGCGGCCAATGCCTGCGCCCAGCAGCCCGTGCCCGCGCAAACACCTCCGCTGCAGCCGCGCAACTCCTCCGTCCTCACCCTGAAGGCTAACGCCCGTGCCGTCCTGCTCGACGTCGTCGTCACCGACAGCAAAGGCCACCCCGTCCACGGCCTGACCGCCGAGAACTTCCAGCTCCTCGAGGACGGCAAGCCCCAGATCATCACCAGCCTCGAGGAGCACCACCCCCTCTCCGCGGCCGAGCTCGCCAGCCAGCCCAAGCCCCCGGCACTCGCCCCCAACACCTTCACCAACGCCCGATCCACCGTCATCGGCTTGTCCAAAACCGCCTCCACCGTCTTCCTCCTTGACGCCCTCGACACCCCGCTCTCTGTCCAGTCCTACGTCCGCGACCAGCTCCTCGCCTTCTTCAACACCATGCAGCCCGGCACCGAGGTCGCCATCTTCCAGCTCGACACCCAGCTTCGCCTCCTCCAGGGCTTCACCTCCGACCCCGCCGTCCTGCGCACCGCCATCCACGATCGCGACAAGCCACTCCAGACCGCCATCCCTGCCGGCCCCGGCTACGTCACCCAGGCCCTGCGCATGGATGTCCTCAACGCCGCCATGCAGTCCCTCGGCAGCTATCTCAGCAGCCGCCCCGGCCGCAAAAACCTCATCTGGTTCACCGCCCACATCCCCCGTTATGCCTACGACGACGGCACCGCCCTCGGAGGCTCCCTGCGCGACTCCGAAAGCTTCCTCTTCGACTACTCGAAGGCTACCGACGCCCTCGTCCTGGGCCAGGTCTCCGTCTAACCCATCGATTCCCGCGGTCTTCAGACCGATCCCGCCTTCAGCGCCAGCGAGCGCCGCGGCCCTTCCCCCGCGAGCGCCGGCCGCTTCGCCACCCGCCAGTTCTTCGAGCACACCGACCTCGATGCCGTCGCCGAGGCCACCGGAGGCAAAGCCTTCTATAACACCAACGGCATCCGCCAGATCGTCTCCGAGGTCGTCGACACCGGCTCAAACTTCTACACGCTTTCCTTCTCGCCAGAGAACAAGCAGTGGGACGGCCACTATCGCACGCTCAAGCTTCAGGTCGAGGGAAGCCCTGCTCCCGACTCCGTGCAGCTGGCCTACCGGCGCGGCTACTTCGCCGTCCGCGACGCGCCCTCGCTCAGCCGGCAGGCACAGCTTCCGATCCATCCGCAACCCGACGCAGCCGGCCGCGTCCAGCTCACGCACTCCTCGCACCCCGACCAGGAGGCCTTCGCCAAGGTCATGCAGCTCGGCGCGGTCGATCCCGCACAGATCCTCTTTGAGGCGCACGTCGACCAAAGCGCCGCCATCAGCAAGCTCTCCAAAGGCCAGCCCGAACCCAGCGATGTCTTTCTCGCGCCGAAATACCGCGACCGACCTTTCCGAACGCTGGACGTGACCTTTCACGTCGCCGGCAACCAGATACAGCTCGCGGCCAACCCCAACGGCCTGCGCGAAGGCCACATTGAGTTTGTCGCGCTCATCCTCGACGAAAAGGGAGACCTGGTCGCCTCGAGCAGCAGCACCGTCGACATGAACCTGAAGCCCGCCACCTACGCCCAGGTGCAGGCCTCGGGCGTGCTGCTGGGCGTCAAGCTCGCGCTGCCGGAGAAGGGAGCGTACTTCCTGCGCGCCGGGGTTCACGATCGGACCAGCGGCCGCTCCGGAGCCCTTGAGACCTCGACCGGCGAGATCAAGCTCCTCCCCACCGCCCCCTGACCTCCTCCCACTCCGCCGCGAATCCGGGTGCCCCAGGTCTCGCTTCTGAGACCTGGGTTTTCTCGCTCCGGGATATACACTTTTCCAAGGACACCATGACCTGGTTCAAACGCGAAGACAGCCGCATCATCAACGACGACACGAAGACCGTCCGGACCGAAGGCAACTGGATCAAGTGTCCCCGCTGCGGCGCCGCGCTCTTCAAGCCGGATCTCGAGGCCAACCTCAAGGTCTGCGCCAAGTGCAACCACCACTTCCAGGTCAGCGCCCGCGAGCGCATGGAAAACCTGCTCGAACCTGGCTTTGAGATCGTCGACAACCATCTTTACTCCACCGACCCGCTCCAGTTCACTGACCTCAAACCCTACACGCAGCGCCTCGCCGAAGCCCAGAAAAAGACCGGCCTTTTCGACGCTATCCTCAACGCCACCGGGCACATCGGCTCCATCCCGGTCGTGGTCTCGGCCATGGAGTACGGCTTCATTGGCGGCAGCATGGGCGCCGTCGTCGGCGAAACCATCGCCCGCGCAGTCGACCGCGCTCACGACACGCGCCATCCGCTCATCATCGTCTCGGCCTCCGGCGGCGCGCGCATGATGGAGGGCATCGTCTCGCTCATGCAGCTGGCGAAGATCTCCGCCGCGCTCGCCCGCCTCTCTGCCGCCGGCGTGCCGTACGTTTCCGTCCTCACTGACCCGACCACCGGCGGCATCACCGCTAGCTTTGCCATGCTCGGGGACCTTAACATCGCCGAACCCGGCGCGCTCATCGGCTTCGCCGGCCCCCGCGTCATCGAGCAGACCATCCGCCAGAAGCTCCCCGAAGGCTTCCAGCGCTCCGAGTTCCTGCTCGAACACGGCTTCCTGGATGCCGTCGTTCCGCGCAAGGACCTCAAGGCATTTCTGGCGACCACGCTCAGGTGGATGAGTGAAGCGGGTCCTGCCCGCTAGATACCCTCCGCTTCCGAGCATCGCGCGCCTTCGACGGGTACAAAAGCCGGGCCGGGCCTGATAAGCCCTAGTTGCACGTCAACGATGCGGTTCGAACCGAAGCGGTCGGTCCGCTGCCAAGCGTAGCGGTGACAGTGATTGGCGCCGAGGCAGCGGCCAAACAGGTTGCGGTGCCGTTGGTAGGATCGTTCAGATTGCTGATCTGCGCGCTCACCGTGTCGGAGAGACTCCAGACAGGCTGGAGGACGGGAATCACGGCTGGGACGGGACAGCTGTTCGGCCCTGTCTGGGGAGTGGAAAATTCCAGATATTTCACCTGGTTCGAGGGGGAGGAGGCGGCATGATCCGCGACAGCAGAGGAAGGATTGACCTCTATCCGGTAGACCAACGGGGTGCAAGCTGGGATGGCTGAGCCACACCCGGATAGGAGAGGCACGAGGATCAGTATGGCGAGCGCTTCAGGCCTGGCTTGCAGCATCTTCCCGGATCCCTTGTCTCGAGCGATTGCCCGTGTTGAGCTCTGTAGAGGACAATGACGCCTATACCTTACCCTGCGGACAAGCGTTTGTCGAGCAGCTACTTCCGGTCCGGCACGGGAGTGATGCGGCCCTTCTGGAGCCGGAACCGCTCGTCGCGCCAAAGCACCGTATCTCCAGCAAAGGCCCACGCCCAGAACAGCAGGCCGAAGCAGTCCCGCAGCGGCAGCAGCCAGAAGTCGCGGAGCACCTGGTCGTCGCGCAGCAGGCCCGCGCCTACGGTTAGCGCCACGGAGACGCGTGCCAGCAGCGCCACGCTCAGCAGGGTAAAGCTCCACAGCGCGCCGCCCGAAGCCACGCAGGTTGCCAGCGCCCACGGCAGGCAGTACGTCACGCCCAAGCCAAGATAGCCCAGCTTGCGCGAGTCGCGGGTCGAGCGCGCCCACCGCATCTGGTGGTTCCAGAAGCCGCGGAGCGTCCATGCCGGCACGGACGTCTCGACCGGAACGCCGGCCAGCGCAACGCGGAATCCCGCGAGTGCAATCCGGTGGCCCATCTCGTAGTCGTCGGCCAGGTACTCGGTCAGCGGCTCCAGGCCGCCTGCCGCCGCCAGCGCAGTCTTGGTCACCGCCAGGGTAGAACCCAGGCCAAACCGGATGCCGCCCTCGAGCTTCCGGGCCGTAAGCACGCCAGGGAAGAAGTCGGTCGAGATGCCGAGAGCCTCGAGTCGCGCCCACAGCGTGCGGTCGCGGCCCCCGGCGCCGGTGCGGCCCAGGTAGGGAGCCGTCACCATGCCGACCTCCGCATCGGCAAAGCAGCGCATCACGCCGGTGAGATACGCCGGCGACACCAGAATGTCGGAGTCATTAATAAGGATGTGGTCGTGCGCGGTGTGTGGAAGCATCTGCACCAGGTTCGAGACCTTGCCGCTGGTGCCGAGCCGCTCCGTGCAGTGAACAAGCTGAATCGGAACATCGGGAAATTCTACGCGCAGCCGGGCGACCTCTTCAGCCGCCGGATCGTCGAGGCTGGAGAGGCCAAAGACCAGCTCGAACCCTCCCGCATACTGCTGCCGGCAGTGGCTGGCGAGGCCCGCGTACATACGCGGATCGACGCCCTTGAGCGGCTTCAAAATGCTGACCGGCGGAGCGTAGGCAGGGAGAGTCCGGGTGTGCCGAACGGCAGCAAGAAAGTCCCGCGCACCCAGCAGCGCAAGCAGCATGTAAGCAATGCCGGAGAGGGTGACGAGGGCTGTGAAAATTTCAATGCCTGTCGCCATCTCTTCAGTCTATCGAAGAGGTCACTCGTACCGCAGGGCTTCAATCGGATTCAAACTTGCCGCCTTCCACGCCGGGTAAATCCCGAAAATGAGCCCGATGGCGCAAGCGCTGGCAAAAGCAAGCACCACCCAGAACACTGAGACGACCGACGGCAGCACCCAGTGCAGCCCAAACCCGATCGCCGAGCCGACCAGCACGCCGATCACGCCGCCGACCGCGCACAGCGTGATCGCCTCGAGCGTGAACTGGGTGAGGATGGTCCGCTTGGTCGCGCCAATGGCTTTGCGGATGCCGATCTCGCGGGTGCGCTCGGTGACCGAGACAAGCATGATGTTCATCACGCCGACGCCGCCCACCATCAGCGCCACGCTCGAAAGCGCGAACAGCAGCATGAACAGGCCACCGGTGATCTGGCTCCATAGCCGGGTCAGCGAGTCGGTGCCGAAGACCGCGAAGTTGTCGGCAGCCTCATTCTTCACCCGGCGGCGGCGGCGCAGCAGTTCGGTGATCTCGTCCTGCACCAGGCCGATGTACTTCTGGTCGTCGTACTTTAAGGTGATCCAGTAGTCGAGGATCTCGGGGTGAAGTTTGTGGAAGGTGGTGATAGGGAAGTACGCCTTATTGTCTTCGGCGTTCTTGCCGCCCCCGAAGGCAGTCCGGCGCTTGTCGACCACGCCGACAACGGTAAAAGTAATGCCTCCCACCACGACCTCCTTCCCGACGGCATCGCTGACGCCAAAGAGTTCATCGGCGGTGTCGATGCCGAGAACGACCACGTCGGTGGCTCGCTCCTGGTCGTTGCTGTTGAAGAAGCGGCCGGCGAGCATGGTCATGTTGTTGACGGCTTCGGCGTCGGGCGTGTCGCCCTCAAGCTGCGTGCTCTGCATAGAGCGGCCGTTGGCGCGGATGGCGGTCGAGCCCACGCCACCGGGCGCGGCGTGATCCACATACTGGAGAATCGGCGCGACGGCGACCACGTGCGGAAGCGTGGCTATGGCCATGGCGTCATCATAGGTAAGCTGCTTACGGGTCAGCATCTCGGTCGTCGGCCGGTTGGCGAACACCGGAAAGCGAAAGACGAAGAGCACATTTGAGCCCAGCGATTCGACAAGGTCGGAGACGCTGTTGTTCAGACCCGTCACGACGGAGGAGATGACGATGACCGTCATCACGCCGATGACGATGCCGAGAATCGTCAGCGCACTGCGAAGCTTGTTGGTGCGCAGTGTGTCAAGCGCCATCTTGACTGTTTCGCGTGTGCCGTCGAGCGCCATGGAGATCTCAGTGGTCCGGAGTGCGGGTTAGTCGGCGCGCAGGGCGACGATAGGGTCAAGGTTGGCCGCTTTGCGCGCAGGGTACACGCCAAAGAAGAGACCGGTAGCGGTTGCCATCAGGAGCCCGGCGAAGACGCTCCAAAGCGCGACGGTGGAAGGAAAGCCGGCAAGCAGGGTGATGGCCTCAGCTACGCCAACCCCGCCCAGAACCCCGATCGCCCCGCCAGCAAGCGACATCACGGCTGACTCAATGAGGAACTGCAGCAGGATATCCCGGCGGCGCGCGCCGAGCGCTTTGCGGATGCCGATCTCGCGCGTGCGCTCGGTAACCGAGACCAGCATGATGTTCATGATGACGATGCCGCCGACGATCAGCGAGATCAGCGCGATGGCCCCGGCCACCGCGCCAAAGGAGTTGGTGAGCGTAGAGGCAAAGCCGACCAGGGTATTGTTCGTGTCGAGCTCGAAGGAGTCCGCGTCGCCGGGTTTGTCATGCCGCTGCGCGCGCATCAGCACGCGAACCTCGTCGGCGGCGTTCTCGAGCGGAGCTCCCGCGTCGCCGGCCTTGATGTAGACGGTCAGAGTTTTCTGCGTGCCGTAGTCCTTCTGATACGTGGTCAGCGGCACGCCGATGAAGTTGTCCTGGCTGGCGCCAAAGGTGCTGCCCTGCTTTTCGGCCACGCCGATGACGGTATACGGCGTGCCGTCCGCGCGCAGCTCCTGGCCGATCGGATCGACACTGCCGAAAAGGTTCTCCTGAATATCCGTCCCGATGATGGCGACGTGCGCGGCGTGGTCTTCGTCGGTCTCCGTGAAGTCGCGGCCCTCGGTGATGTTGAGGTTTTGGAGCGAGGGCATCTGCCACGTGTAGCCGCGGATGCTCGCGTCCGTGATCGACTGGGTGCCACGCACCACCTTGCCTGCGCTGGCCTGCTGCGCACCCATCCCGAGGCAGCGCTTGCAGTTGTCGCGGACGTACTTGAAGTCGTCGAAGAGGATGTTCTTGCGTTTCTGGAAGCGGGTAAAGTCGTCGGAGTTGGTGATAAACGCGGGCTGCTTCGAGACCGTGAAGGTATCGGCGCCGTAGCTTGAAAACTTCTGGATGACGAAGCTGTTCGCGCCATTCACCAGCGTCACGACCGCGATCACGCTGGCAACACCGATGACCACACCCAGCAGGGTGAGCATAGTCCGCATTTTGTTAGCCCAGAGCGATTGCAGGGCGAGTTTGAACGCTTCTTTGAAGTCCATCGATGTCAGTTCCAGCTTCAGCTTACTCTTCCGCTTCCGCTGAACGTGGCTTCAGAGGGAGTGCCTGAAGTACCTGCATTGTTACTACGAAAACGAATACGTAACCCAAAGGAAGGATGTTCACGCGCAAGCGGATGTACCCTTGGCAAGAACCGTCTATTCCTCTTAGAGAAGGTAGAGCCTGCATGCGGCTGCCGATATGGTAGACATCCGATCCAACACGGAGCAGATTGCGCAGCACTATGCGCGCTATGTGCATGAACTGCGCGAGTTTCTCAAGTGTTCCGGCTTGCCGTTCGGCGCGCCTGAGCACCTAAGAGGTTTGGCGAAGCGTCTTCGCGAAGATGAGGTGTTTTGCGAAGAGATGTATTCCATGAACCGGTCCATCATCTTCCGGGAGGGTGGCGCGCTGCCGCCGACGGAACTGTTGCGGCTGCTGGCCGCGGCCGTGGGAGGAGAGGCGTTCGACGATCAGGCAGAGCAGCATCGGCCCGAGATCCGTTACCTGCTCCACTTTCTGACCGGCGTTACGCGCGCACCGGTCAATCAGCCGCGCAGGCAAACTTCAAGCCAAGGGGCGGCACAGGCCGCACCGGCCGTTGCATCGGTTGTGTCCAACTCGGACGTTCTCCAGGCTGCATCCCGTTGGTCCGGCAAACCCTCCACTCCGGCGCTGAGATGGGGCGAGATCTGGAACGGCTCCGCGTTGGCAGGCGCACGGCGGCTGCTTCAAAGCGGACGCAAGTGGTGGGTGCCGGCTTCTGTGGCAGCACTGGCCTCCGTTTCGCTCCTGCTCTGGATACCGCACTCCAAAGTGCCGCCCCGAGCCGTTCCTCAGAGCGCCGCTCCCGTCATAACCAGTCCTCCGCAGTTTGCGGCAGAGCCGGAGGCAGTGGAGGACATAGGTACGAGCCCTGTCCCGACTCCCGCTGCGGCTCGCACCTTTCCGAAGCCGAGAAAAGCTTCAGTTCCATTCCGCAAGGGTGTTGATCGCCGATCTCGCCTTGAACGGCGGACGCTTGCCGTTTCGGTTCGAAAACGAAATAACCCGTTCAAGACAAGGCGACGCCCGGCAGCGCCTGCCCTTGCTTCCGCTCGGGTCACACCTGGCAGGCAGGCCGGAAAGCAACTGCGAGCGGATCCTTCGCCACGACCTTCCTCGCCTTCAGCCTCGATAGTGGAAGCAGGCAATCCTCGACCGGTCCGCAAAGACCGCAGTCTGCCCGATCCGCATCCGTTGAACCCGATTCGTCATGACGTGCTGGACGTTTCCTCTGGCGTGATGACGACCAATCTGATCTCGGCTCCTGCCCCAAAGTACCCCAGGTTGGCGGGTGCTATGCATCTCCAAGGCACGGTGATTCTTCAGGCAGTCATCGATAAGAACGGGCAGGTAAAGGCGACCTCTGTCCTGCAGGGACATCGCCTGTTGCGGGAGGCCGCCGTGCATGCGGTGCGCCAATGGCGCTACCGTCCGTTTCTGGCCGATGGGCGTCCCGTGGACGTCGCAACCGTGGTGACGGTCGACTTCCGCCGCCAACGCTAAGTATCCCTGGGATACACTCGAAGGGCAGGTGGCCGGGCGATCGCTGCCAGCTTCATCCGCAAGGGTGTTGGCTGGGGGAGGAAAGTCCGAACTCCGCAGGGCAGTGTGCCGGATAACGTCCGGGATTCACGCGTCAAGGCGTGAAGACGGCCAGTGCAACAGAGAAAATACCGCCCTGTTTGCGCAAGCAGGCAAGGTAAGGGTGAAAAGGTGCGGTAAGAGCGCACCGGGCGTCGAGTAATTGGCGCCGCATGGTAAACCCCACACGGAGCAAGACCAAATAGGCAGGGAGTCCGGTCGCCCTCTTCCGAGCGGCCGGCGCGCATCGGCCCGATGCGCCCAGGGGAAGAGTGCAGTTCCGGAACTTGCGGGTAGGTTGCTGGAGCGGCGCAGTAATGCGTCGCCTAGAGGAATGATCGCCTAAAACAAAATTCGGCTTACGGGCCGCCTGCGAATCCTGTTGCCCCGGACCGAGAAATACGGTTCGGGGCAGTTTTCTCTGCGAGCGGACGCGGTGCCTTGTGCGAAGTGCTTCGCACGAAATTCTCTTTCTGTTTACTGCATTGCGTGCGATTCAGTTTAGACTCCAAAGAATCTCTTCTTTTTTCAGTTTTCGCCGTTCCCAAGCGCTGGACCTGCGTGTGCTCCGCCGGCGCTGTTGTCCAACCTCGCAGCGTTCTCGGCTCCCGCCGGACCGTCGCACCCAAGTGTACGGAGGCAGCATGTTGTTTCAGAACGAACATAGACGGTCCCTCGCCCGGCTCTCGATGCTGGGCCTTTGCACGCTCCTCGCCGCCGGCAAGCCTCTGCTTGCGCAGACCGCGGTCGATGGAGCCGTCGCCGGGACCGTCGTCGACAACAGCGGGGCCGCCCTGCCCAATGCAGCCGTCCTCGTCCACAGCACGGCCACCAACGCCGACACCACCGTAACGGGCGACGCCGCCGGCTATTTCCGCGCCACGCGCCTGGTGCCCGGCGACTACACCGTCACCGTCTCCGCACCCGGCTTCGCCGCCTACCGGGCCGAACACGTCATCGTCGAGGTTGGCAAGCTGACCGAGGTCGCGCCCAAACTGGGTGCCGGTGGCGAATCCACCACCGTCGTCGTCACCTCCGAAACTCCCGTCATCAACACCGAAAGCTCCGACTTCACCAATGAGTTCAACCCTGTTGCCCTGAACACGCTGCCCATCAACGGCCGCCACTGGACCTCCTTCGCGCTGCTCTCGCCCGGCGTCTCGCTCGGCAACAGCGCCTTCGGCCTGGTCAGCTTTCGCGGAGCCACCAACCTGCAGAACAACTTCCTCGTCGACGGCTCGGACGACAACCAGTCCTTCCAGTCGGTCGAGCGCGGCTACACCCGCGTCGGCTACTCCACTCCGGAAGATGCCATTCTCGAATTCCAGGTCCTCACCTCGAACGTGCCGGCCCAGTACGGACGCGCGGTTGGCGGAGGCGTGAACGCGGTGACTCGCTCCGGCTCGAACGCCTTCCACGGCGATGCCTTCGAGTACTACCGCGACAACGACTTCGGCGCGACCAATCCGTTCAACATCCTCGCCGTCACCAACCCCGCTACGGGCGCGATCCAGAATAGCTATATCAAGCCCAAAGACAAACGCCATCAGTACGGCGGTGCCTTCAACGGCCCGCTCATCCACGACCGCCTCTTCTTCTTCTACGCCTTCGATCAGCAGAAGCGGAACTTCCCCATTGTGGCCGTCCCCACGCCCCAGTTTCTCGCGGCCGGCAACGCCGCCTACAACAACTGCAAAAACGTCACCGGCGGCGCAGCGGTCGATGCCATCACCTGCGCCGAGGCACGCGGCGTCACCGCGGCCCAGGTCAACTCCG
Organism: uncultured Acidobacteriaceae bacterium; assembly: GCA_964245195.1. Taxonomy (GTDB): domain Bacteria; phylum Acidobacteriota; class Terriglobia; order Terriglobales; family Acidobacteriaceae; genus Edaphobacter. Next base: position 133,734 of record CAXTLR010000005.1, read on the forward strand.
CCCTCGCGTACATTGGTGGCCAAAGCGGCGTCGCGCCCCGTCAAGGCGACCAGATCATCAACTTCGGCAAGCTGGACTACAAGCTCAACAGCCGCAACAACGCTTCGTTGATCTACAACCGCATGCGCTGGGACTCCCCCAATGGCACCCAGACCAACCCGGTCATCCGCCGCGGGCTCACCTCGGTCGGCAACGACTTCGTTAAGGTCGACTCCATCGTCGGCAAGATCGACACACTCCTCAACCCGCGCACCTCCAACGAACTCCGCGTCGAATACGCCCGTGACTTCGAAATCGAGAACGGCGACACCCCTCTGCCCAACGAGCCCAATACCACCGCCGGCGGCCTTCCGCCTGGACTCATCATCAGTACCAACTCAGGCTTCTCCATGGGAACGCCCTATTACGTCCCCCGCGCCAGCTACCCCAATGAAGCCGAGTCCGACGTCGTCGACAACGTCACCATGACCCTCGGCGGCCACACCTTCAACATCGGCGCCGAGTATCGCTGGACCCAGGACAACATCAACGACGTCGACTACCTCCACGGCCTGTTCACCTACAGCCAGCTCGCCGACTTCTTCACCGACTTCGCCCGCACCCTTGGCAGCACCGCCGGGTGCGATGCCGCCCGAGATTCCGGTCGAAGCACGTTACCCTGCTACAGCAACCTGCAACAGGCCTTTGGTCATCCGCAGTTCGTTTATCACACCAACGAGTACGCGGGCTACCTTCAGGATGATTGGAAACTCTCCCACAGCCTGACCCTGAATCTCGGCGTCCGCTACGACTACGAGCAGACCCCCTCCGCCAAGATCCCCAACGCCAACGTTCCCCAGACCTCTGGCCTGCCCGGCGATCAGAACAATGTCGCCCCCCGCGTCGGCTTCGCCTGGGATGTCTTCCACACCGGCAAGACCCTCGTCCATGGCGGTTTCGGCCTGTACTACGGCCGCATCCAGAACGGAACCATCTACAAGGCGCTCTCGTCCACCGGCTCGCCGCAGGCGCAATTTCAGCTCAATACCTCGCCTTCCGCCAACAGCCCCATCTACCCCAACATCGTCTCCACCGCGACCGCGCCCCTGGTGTCGAACGTCACCGCCTTCACCCCGCATTTCCAAAACCCCGTCTCCGACCAGGTAGACCTCAGCGTCCAGCAAGATCTCGGCCACAACACCGTCCTCGGCATCGCCTATCTCGGCTCCTTCGGCAAACAGCTTCCCACGTTTTACGACGCCAACGTAGCCCCCGCCACCACCACCCGCAGCTACACCTTCTCCGGCGGCCCGCTCGCCGGCGATCGCTGGACTGTCCCCGTCTACACGGCGCGCCTTAATTCCGCCTACAACGCACTCACCCTCATCAGCAGCTCCGTTACCAGCAACTACGACGCCCTCGCCGTCACCCTCGAGCATCGTCTCAGCCAGGGCATCCAGTTCTCCGGCAGCTATACCTGGTCCAAAGCGCTCGACTACGGCATGAACCAGTCCGCGCTCTCCGACACCAACGACCAAACCGACCCCTTCACCATCAAGCCCGACTACGGTCGCTCCGCCAACGACATCCCGCAGCGCTTCGTCGGCGGCCTCACCATCATGCCGAAAGTAGAGCTCGCCAACCGCTACGCCTCGCTGCTCGCCAATGGCTGGACGCTCGCTCCCGTCTGGACCGTGCAATCCGGCCTCACGTACAGCTACGGCCTCACCAGCGGCACCTCCATCCCGGGCGGAGCCGCCACCTTCAACGGCTCCGGCGGCACCGCGGCCTCGGCCGGAACAAGCGGCGGAGCCGAGTACGTCAACCTCAGCGCCTACCCGCAGTACTACGCGCAGGACGCCTTCAACGGCACCAGCGTGCGCCGCAACAGCCAGCGCGGAACCACCATTGACGACGTCGATGCGCGTCTGTCTCGCGGCTTCAGCTTTCGCGAGAAGTACAAGCTGACCCTCTCCGGCGAGGCCTTCAACATCCTCAACCGGCAGCAGTTCACCGCCTTCAACTACACCGCCTACACCCTCAGCGGCACCACGGCCACCTACCAGTCCAGCTTCGGTACGCCCAGCGCCGCCGGCAATACGATCTACCGCGAGCGGCAAATCCAGTTCGTCGGACGCTTCGAGTTCTGAGCCCGGCTCCTGAACCCGCACCCTCCCTCGCCCACGTTGCAGGAAGGGTGCGTTACGGGAAACTTCGCCTCTCCACAAAGGCGCAGGCCCGTCCATGGTTATGATGGAACCAATCAGGTGACACCATCTCCCCCCTGATTTGGAGACGACATGGAGTTTTCCCCGGAGACCGGAAACCCAGGCACGCTGCCCGGGTATCCACGGCCTCAGTTGCAGCGCCTGCAATGGACTTCGCTCGATGGTGAGTGGGATTTCGCCATCGACGCTCGCGCTGAGTGGGACGCCCTCTCTGAGGTCGGCTGGAACGCAAAGATCCAGGTTCCCTTCGCGCCCGAGACCACGGCCAGCGGCATCGGCGACACCAGCTTCTACTGCGCCGTCTGGTATCGTCGCCAGTTTGACCGGCCGGAGCTCAAGCCAGGAGAGCGCGTCATCCTGCACTTCGGCGCCGTCGACTACGGAGCCAACGTCTGGGTGAACGGCGTTGAAGTGGCCTGGCACGAGGGCGGTTACACGCCCTTCTCCGTCGAGATCACTCGTGTCCTCACTGGCGAGGGGCCGCAGGAGGTCGTCGTCCGCGCCCATGACGATCCCACCGATCTCGAAAAGCCCCGCGGCAAACAGGATTGGAAGTTAGAGCCGCATGCGATCTGGTACCCCCGCACGACGGGCATCTGGCAAACCGTTTGGCTCGAAACCGTCCCCGCCGCCTACATCAGCACCGTACGTTGGACCTCCAGTCTCGAGCGCTGGGAGGTTGGCCTCGAAGTCCACGTCGAAGGCAATACGGATAAGGCACTTCGGCTCGCCGTGCGCATGCAGGCCGGCAATCAGCTTCTGGTTGAAGATTCGTATACCTTCATCCACTCCATCGGAGGCGCAGGCTACGGTCCTTCCGGAGAAGTTCACCGGCGCATCGCTCTCTCCGACCCGGGCATCGACGACTTCCGCAACGACCTGTTATGGAGCCCGGTGAAGCCGACCATCATCGACATCGAGCTTGAGCTAATCGACACGGATAACAAGCTGCTCGACACGGTTAAAAGCTACACGGCGCTGCGCTCGATCGACATCCAAGGGGATCGCTTCACGCTCAACGGCCGGCCCTGGCCTCTGCAACTGGTGCTCGACCAGGGCTACTGGGAGCACAGCGGCCAGACTGCGCCGAACGATGAAGCGTTCGTCCGCGACATCCTGCTCGCCAAGGCTATGGGCTTTAATGGCGTGCGCAAACACCAGAAAATTGAAGATCCGCGCTTCCTCTATTGGGCCGATCACCTCGGCTTGCTCGTCTGGGAGGAGATGCCCAGCGCGTACCGCTACACGCAGCGCTCCGTAGAGCGGCTCACACGAGAGTGGATCGAAGTTCTCAAGCGCGACTGGAGCCACCCATGTATCGTCTCGTGGGTCCCTTTCAACGAGAGCTGGGGCGTGCCTGACCTGCCCGACTCTGCGGCTCAGAGAAACTACGTTCAGGCTCTCTACCATCTCACCAAGACGCTCGACCCGACACGGCCCGTGATCGGAAATGATGGCTGGGAGAGCGTCGCCACCGACATCATCGGCATCCACGACTACGACGATCAACCTGAGCGCATCGCGCAACGCTACAACATCAACCAGGTCGAAGAAAGATTATTTGAGTTTGAGCGGCCGGGCGGTCGCATCCTGCGTCTGGGCGAACACGGACGCGAACGGCTGCCTATTGTGCTCACGGAGTTTGGCGGCATCGCCCTGCGGCAGGAGGACGATGCTACCTGGGGATATAGCTCATCGAGCACTTCCGATGAGTTGCTGGCCCGATATACCGCGCTGCTTCGTGCCGTACGTCCGCTGCCGGCGCTTGCGGGCTTCTGCTACACCCAGTTCACCGATACTTTTCAGGAGGCGAATGGCTTGTTGTATGCCAATCGCACGCCGAAAGCGCCGCTCGACCAGATCGCGTTGGCAACCGCGGGCTTTGTCCCGAACGAGCGTGACCCGTGGGTTTCGACGTGGAGGAAGCGCCTGATGGAATTGCAGCGCTGACAGTGCTGTTGATGTTCTGAAAGGATGTCTCCCAGCTCAGTCGACTTTGTCGTTTGAGCTGGAAGACAGCCTGCTTTGGTGCGTTGAATAAGTGTTACGGCGTTACCGATGCCGATGGAGCAGAGGACGACGCCGCACCGGTTCCACTAATAACCCCTACGGATCTGGGCGGCTTGGCCGCAGACGCGGCGATGGCAGCAGGTACGGCTGTACTGAAGCTGAGAGAGCTTGCCGCATCTTCTGCGATTTGGCGGAAAAGATGTAGCGCCTGCGCTACAACCTGATCCATGTTGAAGTAGCGGTAGTTCGCCAGCCGACCGCAAAAGTAGACGCCTGTTGTCGCAGCGGCAAGCTCCCGATACTTCTCGTATACCTGCGCATTTTCTGGACGAGGTACCGGATAATACGGTTCGCCGCCATCGCAAGGGTATTCATACACGATGCTCGTCTTGTCGTGAGTCTGCCCGGTCAGATACTTGAACTCCGTGATGCGCGTGTACGCATGCTCGTTCGGATAATTGACGACCGGAGCAGGCTGGAACTTTTCCTGATCGTGGGTGCGATGTTCAAAGCGCAAAGACCGGTACGGCAGGCGCCCAAAGCGATAGTCGAAATACTCATCGATCGGTCCGGTATACACCACCTTCGCCCGCGGATAGCGATTCACTACTTCAAGATAGTCGGTCGATAGCATCACCGTGATCTTCGGATTCGCCAGCATTCGCTCAAACATCTTCGTGTAACCCTCGAGCGGCATTGCCTGAAAGGTGTCAGAGAAATAGCGATCATCTCGATCAAAGCGTGCCGGGACGCGAGCCGCAACAGAGCTGTCGAGCTGCGAAGGATCAAGACCCCATTGCTTACGCGTGTAGTTGCGAAAGAACTTCTCATACAGATCCCGCCCAACTTTCGAGACGACGATATCTTCCGAAGTACGAATTTCAGCTTTCGGCTCGGCTCGCTCAGCGAGAAACTTCTGCAAGCCTTCTGAGTCCAGATTCAAGCCATACAGTTGATTTACCGTATCCAAGTTGATGGGCATTGGCAGCAACTTGCCTTCTACTTCCGCCAAAACACGATGCTCATAGGGGCGCCACTTCGTGAACTGCGAGAGGTAGTCCACCACACGCGGTGCCGAGGTATGAAAGATGTGGGGTCCATATTCATGGATCAGAATTCCGTGCTCGTTGTAAAAGTCGTAGGCGTTGCCGGCGATGTGTGGACGCTTGTCCACCACCAGCACGCGCTTGCCGAGCTGCGAAGCGATACGCTCGGCCACCGTCGCTCCTGCGAAGCCGGCACCCACGACGAGATAGTCGTAGTGCTCCGTTGCAGCACGCTTACCGATTTGTGAACGCACGCCTACGGCCGGCTTCGATGCAGGCTTGCGTTGCTCGCGAACCGCGTTCATCTCGTTAAGCATCGCAGCCCAGGTGCAATCCCATGATGAGTCTGCAAGTTTGTGAGCAACACGCGCACTCCACTCCGCGTCCTCGCCCGCGTTCAATGCACGATCCAGTGCCACGGCAAATTCCTCCGCATCCGCACCGATATCGACCAAGCCCGGCTTGCCGTATGCGGTCACGACGTCGTGGATTGGCGTCGACACCACACGCTTGCCTGCGGCGAGATATTCCGGAGTCTTGGTCGGCGAGATGTACCGCGTTGATTCATTGATCGCAAAGGGAAGCAGAGCCACATCCCAGCCGGCCAGATAACGCGGCAACTCACGATACGACTTGCTGCCGAGGTAGTGCACGTTGGCCGCTTGCGGCAACGTCGCAGGATCGATCTTGACAACCGGACCAAGCAAGATGAAGTGAACGTCAGGTCGCATCTGCGCAAGCTTGGAGATTAAGTGCACATCGAGCCGCTCATCGAGGACGCCGCAAAATCCCGCACGCGGATGAGGAATCGCAGCTTGGTCCGCGGGATCTTCGCCCGGCGTACGAGCCTGCTCAAAATGAGCCGCTTCGATCGAACTTGGAAAGGCGTGCACATTCGCGTGATGCGAGCGCTTTGCCTCGTAGATCGACTGGCCTCCGGTAAAGATAACCTGAGCGTCTTGGAACAACTCACGCTCGAGTTCCATCAATTCCGGCGGTGCACCAAGAAACGCTGACAACTCATCCATGCAGTCGTATACCGTTATGCCAGCAGAGGGATGCGACGCGAGATGCGCGCTGAAGCTGAGCGCCATCGGCGTGTAGTACCAGCGATCAAATTTACTGATTGCACGCTCAGCGAGAAATTGATCGAGCAGCCGCGCCTGCCCTGCGACTGCATCTTCTCCTGCAAGAAAATGCGACCGAATCACCGTTACGGACTTACTCTCTTCCACGGACAAAAATTCGAGCGTGCCACCAACCGGCGTTGAAAACGAATGGTCCTCTGCATCATGTACAAATGCTTCTTCCCAGAAATAGACTTGCCGCGTCAATGCGGCGCGCGACAGTAAATGCTGAGGACGCTGAGTGACAAAATGCCAGCGAAGATGCGAGAACACAATCAGCGCAGGCTGTGCTTCAGCAGAGACAGAGGCCAAAGTAAGCTTCGAACTGGAGGGTGCGGCCGACTCTAAGGAAGAGGAATCGAAAAGACGATTCGCGTGCGGCGAATCAAAGGCAACAGTTTTTCCGGCTGAAGCGTCATCCATAAAGTCGAAGGCCCCTGTCCTGGTTACGTCAGTTAGTGACCGGGCCGTCGTTCGCCAAAGTTCGGCTGAGTCTATATCAAGACTGGCTTCCGCTCGTATGCAAGTAAGATGCTAGATGTAGATTACACGATGCCACCAGTGTCTTTGCGGTCGCACACATTCGCATGACACAGAGGAGGGCAGACATGAGCGCACCGTACCCTTTGTAAAATACCAACTCTATTCCGTGCGACCTCATCAACATAAGAACGAAGCGCGATGATTGCGCCCAGGGGTGCCTTTTGTCGAATGATCCAGGCCGCATCGAGCTTTGGGGTGGTGCCGAGTGCACGATCAATCGCGTTGGGAATATTTTTTACGATCAGCACGCATACTCAGGCCATCGCGCACGGGTTGAGGCGGACCTTGAACTCTTTTCCGGGCTTGGTCTCAAGACGTTACGCGTTGCTTTGCTTTGGGAGCGCTTCGAACAACTCGGTCACTGGGACGAAGCGGACCACATGCTGCAGGCAATGCAACGCTGTGACCTGCATCCGATTGTTGGCCTTGTCCATCATGGCAGCGGACCGCCGCACACCGATCTACTCGATCCCGCCTTCCCGGAAAAACTTGCAGCGTATGCACTTCAAGTCGCGCATCGCTATCCATGGGTCACCGACTACACGCCTGTTAACGAGCCTCAAACTACAGGACGCTTCACGTGTCTGTATGGTCATTGGTTTCCGCATCATCGCAGCATGTCAAGTTATGTACGGTCGCTCTTTCATCAAGCTAAGGGTATTGTGCTGGCTATTGAAGCCATTCGCTCTGTGCAACCACACGCGCGTTTGATCCACACGGAGGACGGCGGCGCTACCTTCGCCACAGCCTCTTTGCAGTCGTATCAGCAAGCACGCGAGCATCGCCGATGGCTCGTCACCGATTTACTCTGTGGCCGTGTTAAGCACGAGCACCCTCTCTTCTCTTTTCTTGTCGAACACGGTTTAGCAGAGCGAGAAATTCTCTGGTTCGCCGACCATGCATGTCCTCCATCCATCCTCGGCATAAACTATTACGTCACGAGCGATCGCTTCCTCGACGACCGCCTTCCTCTTTATTCAGCGCATCTTCCTGGCGGAGATACCGGCACCGAGCCTCTGGTCGACATCGAAGCTGTGCGTGTTCGCCCTGAAGGCATCCACGGCGCAGGCGCAGTTCTTAAGCAAGCGTGGGAACGATATCATCTGCCGCTTGCCATTACTGAAGCGCATCTTGGCTGCGAGCCCGACGAGCAACGCCGCTGGCTTTATCAGATTTGGAGACAGGCCGAAGACGCCCGAATGCAGGGAATCGATGTGCGCGCTGTTACGGCCTGGGGTCTGCTCGGCCTTTATAACTGGTCGTGTCTCTGCACAGAGGACAAAGGCACGTACGAAGCGGGAGCCTTTGACGTCTCCTCCGGCAGTCCGCGAGCTACGCCCGTAGCCGAGCTGATCGCACAACTAGCCACGGGACAAACTCCCGAGGACGAGGGGCTTCTCGAGCCCGGCTGGTGGGATCTTGATTCACGCATCCTGATCCCGTCTCCCGTGGAGCAAACACTTCTGTTGAAGAAGGAACCCGCTTCGGAATTCCTTGCCGGCGAGCCGATCCTGATGGGGCGCGGGGCCTAGCCGCACCGTGGATCGCATCTGCTAAAGTGATCCGGTCCGGTTCGTGCCTATCCGGACCCACGCTATGCCGTACATACTCGCTCTCGATCAAGGCACTACAAGCTCGCGCGCACTGCTCTTCGCGCACGATGGCTCGATCACCGGCATGGCTCAGCATGAATTTCGTCAGATCTACCCGGATACAGGCCAGGTCGAGCACGATCCATATGACATCCTGACCTCGCAGCTCTCTGCTGCCGTTGAAGTCCTTGGTAAAGCTCAGCTTTTACCTCGCGATGTTGTCGCGCTCGGCATCGCCAACCAGCGCGAGACAACGCTGGTGTGGCATCGCGAGACCGGCAAACCCGTCTACAACGCCATTGTGTGGCAGGATCGACGCGGCGCTCCACTTTGCCATCAACTCGTCGCAGACGGTGTTGAAGAAACGATTCGCAATAAGACCGGCCTTCTGCTTGATCCCTACTTCTCCGCCACGAAGATCGCCTGGATCCTGGACAACGTGCCTGGTGCCCGCGCCAAGGCACAGATGGGCAAGCTCGCCTTCGGCACCGTCGATACCTGGCTTCTCTGGAACCTGACCAGCGGCCAACGACACCTCACCGACCGCACCAACGCCAGCCGCACCCTGCTCTACAACATCGTCGAAGATCGCTGGGATGAAGAACTCCTGCGCCTATTCGATATTCCCGCCAGCATGTTGCCCGAGGTCTGCTGGTCAAGCGAAGTAATCTGCCCCGTCAACACGTCGCTCGGCTTGGGCAAGATCCAGATCGCCGGTGTCGCAGGCGATCAGCAGGCCGCGCTCTTCGGCCAGCTCTGCACTAATCCCGGCCAGGCCAAGAACACCTATGGCACCGGATGCTTTCTGCTTCGCCACATCGGCGAGGCTTTCACGCTTTCGCAGCAGCGTCTCATCACCACGCTCGCCTGCAGCACGCGGCGCAAGCTTGAGTATGCCTTCGAGGGCAGTGTGTTCGTCGGCGGAGCTGTCGTTCAGTGGCTGCGCGACAACATGCGCTTCTTCCCCGCCTCCGCCGACGTTGAAGCCCTTGCCGCCTCCGTCCCCGACGCTGGCAAAGTGATCTTCGTGCCCGCGTTCACCGGCCTTGGCGCGCCCCACTGGGACCCCTACGCGAGCGGCATGATTATCGGCCTTGGCCGCGGCACGGAGGTCGGTCACATCGCTCGCGCTGCGCTCGAGAGCATCGCCTTCCAGGTAACGGACATGCTCGAAGCCATGAACCTCGACACCGCGCAGCCCTTCCGTGAGCTGCGCGTGGACGGGGGCGCGGCTTCGAACGACCTCCTGATGCAGTTCCAGGCAGACCTCCTCCAGCTCCCCGTCCGCCGCCCCGCCGTGACCGAGTCCACCGCTCAGGGTGCCGCCTATCTCGCCGGACTTGCCACCGGCTTCTGGGAAAGCCCCGAACAGATCGCCAAACTCCGCGGAGAAGACACAGTCTTCCAGCCTCAGGCTTCTCTCGGCGAAGTCCAGCGCCGGCAGGCAAGATGGAAGGACGCCGTGCGACGGGCCGGCGGCTGGAACCGGGAGTCCGTTTCCGCATGAACCGCGAAGCCATGCTCGCCCGCGTGCGAGACGCAGCAGTCACCCAGCAGCCCTGGGACATCCTCGTCATCGGCGGAGGCGCCACCGGGGCTGGGATCGCCGTAGACGCTGCCTCTCGTGGCTTTCAGGTCCTATTGCTCGAGCGCGAAGACTTCGGCAAAGGAACCTCCAGCCGCAGCACCAAGCTTGTCCACGGCGGCGTCCGCTATCTCGAGCAAGGCAACGTTCCGCTCGTCATGGAGGCTCTGCGCGAACGCGGCCTTCTGCGCCAGAACGCCCCTCACCTCGTCCACGACATGAGCTTCCTCGTGCCTAACTACCGGTGGTGGGAAGCTCCCTTCTTCGGCATCGGCATGAAGGTCTACGACGCTCTCGCTGGCCGCTATGGCTTTGGCCGCTCCAGGGTCCTCAGCCGCGCCCAGACGCTTGCGCTGCTGCCAACGCTTGACCAGGAGGGCCTGCGCGGCGGCGTTCTCTATCATGACGGCCAGTTCGACGACGCACGCCTGCTGATTCAGCTGATCGAGACTGCCGACGACGCCGGGGCCGCCGTGCTGAACTACGCCCCCGTCGTCGCCCTCCACAAGAACGAGCAGGGCACCATCGACGGAGCCTCTGCGGTCGATACTGAGACCGGCGAGCGCTTCGAGCTGAAGGCGAAGGTCGTTATCAACGCCACCGGCGTCTTCACCGACCAGCTCCGCCGCATGGCAGACTCCAATGCCGCCACTTTAGTCTCGCCCAGCCAGGGCATTCACCTCGTCCTGGACCGCTCCTTCCTGCCCGGCACCACCGCGCTCATGGTTCCGCATACCAGTGATGGCCGCGTCCTCTTCGCCATTCCGTGGCACAATCACACCGTGGTCGGCACCACCGATACCCCCATCGACCAGGCTTCGTACGAGCCACGCCCACTCGAGCAGGAGATCGACTTCGTCCTCCAGACCGCCGGCGAATACCTCACTCATGCACCCACACGTGAGGACGTCCTCAGCGTCTTCGTTGGCATCCGTCCCCTCGTCAAAGCCGCCGGTACCGGCGCAAAGAAGACCGCCGCCCTCTCCCGCGACCACACCATTCACATCGACGCCTTCGGCCTGCTCACCATCGTTGGCGGCAAGTGGACCACCTACCGCCACATGGCCGAAGACGCCATCGATCACGCCATCCCGCTGGGCAAGCTCGCCCAAAAGCCCTGCGTCACGCGCACCCTGCCCATTCACGGCTTCCACCAGCATCCAGACCAGCTAGGCTTGCTCGCCGTCTACGGAGCCGATGCAGCCCCTCTACGCGCTTTGGCAGAGGGCCGCCCCGAGCTCGCCCACCAGCTCCACCCCGACCTTCCCTACATCGCCGCGGAGGTCGTCTGGGCTGCCCGCTTCGAGATGGCTCGCACCGTCGAGGACGTTCTCGCCCGCCGCACCCGCGCTCTCTTCCTCAACGCCCGCGCCGCCGTTCAGATGGCCCCACACGTGGCCTCCCTGCTGGCGCAGGAACTCGGCCGCGACGACGCCTGGGCCGGCCGGCAGGTGACCGCATTCGAGGCACTCGCCGCGCAGTACGTTCTTCAAGGCAATCCGCCCACCACCCGCATCCTCACCTCAAGCGAGCAGCACGTATGACCGTTCCCCGGTCCTCGGCGAGTTTATGGGCACCCTCATCCTCATGCTGCTCGGCAACGGCGTCAACGCAGCCGTCACCCTCAAACGCAGCAAGGCCGAAAACGCCGGCTGGTTCACTATCGCCGCCGGCTGGGCCTTTGCTGTGCTCTGCGGCATCTTTACCGCGGTTCTCTTTGGCAGTCCTGATGCGCACCTCAACCCCGCCATCACGCTCGCCTTTTCCGTTGAGCACCGCAATTTCCAGAACCTGCTACCCTTCGCCGCCGCCCAGCTGGCTGGAGCCGTGTGCGGAGCCTCCCTTGTGTGGCTCTTCTACCTGCCCCACTGGGCGCTGACGCCAGACGGGGAGGCCAAACGCGACGTCTTCTGCACCAGCCCCGCCGTCCGCAACTTGCCTTCCAACCTCTTCTCGGAGTTCCTCGCCACCTTCGTCCTGGTTCTGGTTGTCGGCGCGACTGGCTCTCGCCTTGTGCTCTCGACCGGAGCCGCTGCCGGACTCAGCCCATATCTCGTCGCCTGCATCATCTGGTCGCTCGGGCTTTCGCTTGGTGGCACCACCGGCTACGCTATCAATCCCGTGCGCGACCTGGGTCCTCGCATCGCCCATGCTGTCTTACCTATTGCAGGCAAGACCAGGAGCGACTGGGCCTATGCGCCCGTTCCCATTCTTGGTCCTCTACTCGGAGGCGCTGCCGCCGGCCTCGTCCTCTCGCTCGTCCATGCCTGAGCAGGGTTGCGTCTCCGGGCATGTCAACCCCCGCAATGGTTCAAAATGTCCGTAAATGCTTTTGAATGAACAATTTATCAAGCCAAAAGAGTTGGCATAACTCCCCGCTCCGATCTCGTAGAATAGAAGTAGAGAGAAAGTACCTCACCTCGCACGAAGCGGCTTATCGAGTTAATCCTCTGCCGAACCGACAACCGTCGTCTCGGCGAACCCGAGCCGGTTTGTCCTTCTCCGCGCCCGGCATCAGGCCGTCTGCTAAGTTGCTTCTTTTGAAGACTTTGCCGATAAACATCATCGAATGAAGACTTTACGTTACAAGCATTGGCTAACCTGTTGTAAACATTAGACTTAGCGTTTTACCCCACCGGGGGGGTACCCCGACGGCCGGACTTGCTCCCCGGCTCCGTGGCGGAACCCCCGAGAACTCGTTCTATCGGAGTAATTTGCTCTCTGCGCCATCCAGCTGTGGATGCTCCACCTTGCGGTCTTGGCGCTCCGAGCCGTATTGGACGATCGGAGCCGCGCCACCCCGCAGCCCGGCGATGATCTGCGTCTGAAAGTCATGCGCGGCACCCGGATTGTTGGGCAGGAAGACCGTGTTCGTTCCACCTCGCGTGCCAATGTCGCGCAGCGTGTCAAAGTATTGCGTCAGCAGCACCAGAGCCATCACATCCTCACTCGTCGCGCCCGGCACGCCGTGCTGAAAGTTCTCAATCGAAGCCGAAAGCCCGTCGATGATCGCCTGTCGCTCCGCCGCAATTCCCTTGCCCTGCAGCGCCTTCGACTCGGCCTCCGCCTCGGCCTGCTTCACCTTCAGAATCTTGTCCGCCTCGCCTCGAGCCTGCGCTGCGACCTGCGCCCGCTGCGCCGCGTTGATGTCGTTCATCGCCGCTTTCACCTTCACATCCGGCACAATGTCCGTCACGAGCGCCGTCAGGATATTAAACCCGAATCCGGACATGATCTGGTCCAGTTCCGTCTTCACCGCGACTGAAATTCCCGACTGCTGCTCGAACGTCTCGTCCAGCGTCAGCTTTGGCACATGCCCCAAAATCGAGTTGAAGACAAAGCTCTCAATCTGCTTCTGCGGGCTCGAAAGCTTGTAAAACGCATCCGCGATCTTATCGTCCAGCACCTGGTACTGCACACTCACCGGGATCTGTACGAAGACATTGTCCTTGGTCTTCGTCTCCACCGAAAACTGCGCCTGCTTTACCTGCAGATCGATGATGTATGCCCGCTCCGCAAACGGCAGCAGAAGCTGCAGCCCCGGACGCACGATGCGGTTAAACTTTCCAAAGCGTTCGACTACGCCGGCGGTCGCGGTACGCACGGTCACCAGCGTCTTCAACATCGTGACCAGCACCACCAGCAAAACCAGCAAAGCGAAGATCATCACTGCACCCATCGCGGATTCCCCCGTGCCCGAAGCATACAACCTGCCGTTGACGCGGTCTGCCCGCCCTCCGCTGCCGCTACGATAGGACAGATGAAGACGAGCGCGCATTTCAATCCAGCCGCCCTAAAATTTCTTAAGGCTCTTCGCCGCAACAACGACCGCGACTGGTTCAACGCGCGCAAAGACGTCTACGAGGCCGAACTTAAAACGCCCATGCTGGCCGTCATCACCGAGATCAATGAAGCCTGGCCGGCTTCGCTCCCCAGTTCGTACGCGACCCCGCCAAATGCATGATGCGCATCTATCGGGACATTCGCTTTAGCCCGAACAAGCAGCCCTACAAAACCAATATCGCCGCGTGGTGGGCGCGCGCCGGACTCGAAAAGACCTCCGGAGCCGGCTTCTATCTCGAACTCAGTCCGGATGCCCTGCGCATCGCCGCTGGGGCCTATATGCCCGAAAAAGAGCAGCTGCTTGCCATCCGTCGTATGCTGCTCGACAAACACGAGGAGTTGCGAGGACTTTTTTCCACAAAGTACCTGAAAGGCCGCTTGGAGCCCTTCGATGGCCTGAAGATGACGCGCGGGCCAAAGGGCTTTCCCACGGACCATCCCGCTCTCGACCTGATTCTCCACCGGCAGTGGGGAGTGATGGCCACGCTGCCAACAGAGACCGCACTCAGTTCCGTTTTGGGAAAGGAGGTTGTTTCACGCTTCCGCTTGGCCCTTCCCATGGTTGAACTGCTGAATGGTCCGCTTACGGGGAGAGCGAGAGCGTCCGTCTTTTAGCGAGCGTTCAACGCTTTGACGGTAAATGCCAATGAAAGACGGGTAAATGCCAGAAAAAGCCGATAATCGTTGACAAACCTCCAGTGTGAGCCGATGGTGGATTGCGGAAGGTCTTCCGGTGTTTGTAGAAAAGTCGCATAAACACTGGCGATTTCGACGTTAGAGTGGGGAAGAATGTAGCTTCAGAACGGGTGAACCGTGTTTGAACGATCGTTTTCAAAGCTAATTCAACTAAGGAGCAATAATGGCAAAAGGAATGACTAAAACGGCGCTCATCAAGCTCATGGCCGAGAAGATGGAGCTCACCGGGAAGCAGACTTCGGCCTTCCTTGAGACGCTTGCTGAAACCGCCGTCAAAGAAACAAAAAAAAATGGTGAGTTTACTCTCCCAGGAATTGGTAAGCTTGTGAAAGCGGAACGAAAGGCTCGCCTCGGACGCAATCCGCAGACCGGCGAGACGATTAAGATCAAGGCGAAAACAGTCGTCAAGTTTCGGGTCGCCAAGACCGCAAAAGATACGATCGCTCCAGTGAAGAAATAACTTCGCGGAGTCGATCGTTTGCAGCGCAAGAGAGTTGGCCAGGGCGCAGGGATGCGCTCTGGCCGTTTTTTGCTCACGCCCGTCGCATGGTTGGCAGGAACGCCCGGATAAGCAGCGATATCCCGAGCGACACAAGCAAGCAGCGGAGCAGTAACATCGCGTTGTAGTGCCATCCTGCCGCGGCAAAGGCGAGCGCAACACCCCACATGTAACTCTCTCCCAGGGCGGCTTGCGTCCAGTGCGGCACCGCACCGCGCGACGCAACTCGCGGCCGCAGCGCCGGAAATAACCGCGGCACCAGTCCGCAGTAGGCGAGATACGGCGCGCCCAGACGCGCAGTCAAGAAGGGCTCCTCTGCCAGAATTAGCCGAATCTGCAGCACGCCGATTAACACCAGGGTCAGGATCGCTCCCGACCGCGGCATGAGTAAAGAGACTGCCATTGTGTGCAGAAACGTACCCAGGTACAGCGGATTGCGAACGTAGCGAAAAGGCCCGTCCTGCACGAGTCCTGTAGTAGCCTCGGCCGTGTACATGCCTTGGGCCTGCACCACGGCCGCACCCAGGTACGCTCCTCCCCAGGTCCGCAGTGCGACGCCAGCGAACGCACACAGGATCGCGGCCCAAAGCAGCAGCTGAAAAGCCAAGGAAATACTCACACCCACCTGCATCAGGTTCACTGCGAGCAGGCCCCACGTGTGGGCGTTTGCTCCTGCGGGATCGAGGTGAAGCCAGCCGTTCCAGGGAGCCCAGAATCCTAATCCGTAGATCACCGCGTGCAGCAGATAACGAAAACGATACTCAAAACGCGATGCCTTCATACTTCCATTCTAGGTTCGTTAGGTGGCGATGGTCAGCCATCCGCCTGGGCATTTAGGACCTTTAGGAGCGCGTCAAAGTCGTCGAGATTGGCGTACTCGATGACCACCCGACCTCTGCCGCGCTTATCCTCTACGCGGACCTTCAATCCGAGCGATCGTTGCAGGCGATCCTGCGCCTCGCGCACATTTGGATCCTGCCGGGCCTGTTCCGCCGCCAACTTCTGCAGCTTCGTCGGCTTTGCGGCAGGGTTCATCAGGCCCTGGACGTAGCTTTCCGTCTGCCGCACCGAGAGAGAAAGGACCATCACTTTCTGTGCTGCTGAAAGAATCTGTTCCGGGGTGGACAGGCCTAACAACGTTCTGGCATGGCCGAAGCTCAGTTCTCCCGTCTCAACCTGGTGCTGGACAGACTCGGGTAGCTTCAGCAAACGAAGGAAGTTAGCTACGGAGGCTCGTTCTTTGCCTGTGCGCAGCGCAATCTGCTCCTGGGTCATATGAAAGTCACTGTGCAGACGCGCATAGGCCCGGGCCTGTTCGATCGGGTTTAGATCGGAGCGTTGCAGGTTTTCGACGATGGTCATCTCCATGGCCTGCTCGTCTGAAACCTCCCGGATTACCGCGGGAATCGTAGGCTTACCGGCCTCTTTCGAAGCCAGGAGGCGTCGTTCGCCCGTAATCAACTGGTAACGTCCGCCGTGTACGACACGCACAAGGATTGGCTGCACAACTCCGCTAACAGCAATACTTTTGGCCAGTTCGCTCAGCTTCTCAGGGTCAAAGCTGGTGCGGGTCTGGAACGGGTTGCGGTCGATTTGGTGAACATCAATCTCGAGTGGAACTCCGAGCGCCTCAGACATCGTTTCCGACGGAGACACAGGAGGAGGTGTTGGCCGCGAAGGAAGAAGCGACTCGAGTCCTCGGCCAAGCGCACGCCGAGGTGCTGCTTTCGTCTCAGGCATCTTTAGTCAACTTTCTCTTTACAAACGTTCGGCAGATCAGGATAGAGCTTCAGAA
The DNA here is from genome assembly GCA_964245195.1 of uncultured Acidobacteriaceae bacterium. Classification (GTDB taxonomy): domain Bacteria; phylum Acidobacteriota; class Terriglobia; order Terriglobales; family Acidobacteriaceae; genus Edaphobacter. The sequence goes on from CAXTLR010000005.1 coordinate 150,677, forward strand.
GCTCCAGTGCGAGTTCACGGTATGCTTCCGCCCCGCGCGACCGAGGATCATAGAGCGCGACCGGCTTTCCGTGGCTGGGAGCTTCGGCGAGGCGTATGTTGCGGGGAATGGTCGTCTTGAATAGCTTTTGTCCGAAGAACTCGCGCAGATCTTGAGCGACCTGTTGTGAGAGGTTAGTCCGATCGTCGTACATGGTCAGCAGGACGCCTTCCAAGCCCAAGTCCGGATTGAATGCTGAAGCTACCCGGTCGAGCGTGCTCATCAGCTCAGAGACGCCTTCAAGCGCAAAGTACTCCGCTTGCAACGGCACAATCAATCCATCCGCAGCAACCAGAGCATTCAACGTGAGAAGGTCGAGCGCCGGAGGGCAGTCAATGAGAATAAACGTGTAGTGGCAGAGGGCCGACTGGACGGACTCACGAAGCCGGAACTCCCGACGCTCCATGGGAACTAGCTCGATAGTTGCTCCGATCAGGTTCCGGCTTCCTGGGATCAGTGTCAGGCGCGGGACAGCTGTTTCGAGAGACGCTTCCTCAAGCGTAGTCGAGCCAAGAAGTACGTCGTATACGGAGAGTCGCTGAACTTCATGGTTTCCCTGGCGAGGGAAGCCGAAACCTCCGGTGGTATTAGCTTGCGGATCGCAATCGATAAGGAGGACGGAATAGCCGGCGATGGCGAGCGCAGACGCTAAGTTGATCGCTGTCGTCGTTTTTCCTACGCCACCCTTCTGATTGACGATCGCGAGAACACGGGCGGACGGGGCACTAGACATGAAGGCTGGTACAAGATTAGAGGTGACGGCTGGAAGTGGCAACTTGTTCCACGTGGAACAATGGCCAGGAGTGAGACACGGAGCAACGGCCTCGCTATGTACTAACGAAGATGGGTGGATTCCGCAATCACCGCTGGTTGGCGCTTCGGCATCGTTCGCTTACTCTGCTTCGCGTCACCTGAGAGATATTGTTGTAACGCCGTGACCGAAGTCACGGAGGGTGGAAGTTCAAGATGGCTCGCGCGAATAGCGGCATCTCTTAGTTCGCGGGTCATCTTCCGAGCCTCTGCTTTGGATACCTTCCGGTGCAAGAGAGTTTCATCGACGGCAGCTATCTCACACCCGCAGGAGCGGCAGAACTGTCGGCGATCCGACTTGATACTTGCTGGATGACCCGGGCCGCAAATACAGCGCAGCGTACCCAGAGAAGAGAAGTTCATCAAGGACTCTGACTCCCGAATGCCAAATGGACGTACTGGCGAACGGAAAAGTGCAAAGGTCAAACCGGCAAAGACTCCACCTGCAGCCGGGAGCATGGCTTGGTGAGCGAGTAGGGTCTGAAGAGATAGAGTAGCCTGAATGATCAGCATTGTCTTGGCTCCTTGCGCAGCGTCATGTCCTTGAACAGCTGCAGGCCCAATGTATTCGCTCCAGACCGAGACGAAAATAGCCCGTGCCGTGTTCCTTATACAACTTTTGGTTCAGAAGAGCACTTCGGTCATGCTACTTACGAGGCTCTCCTTTGAGTCCGGCACGTAGCTTGAAGTCAAGGGACCGGTGATCAATCACAAAGGCTCCTCGATTACTTACCGGACGTTATGGATCGTCCAAATTGCAACCGCAGATGTGGCTGTACCCAGATGAGGAGCCAACGTAATTCTTCAGCCAACGAGGCCTTCCGTATTGGTTGGCCGCCGGGACCACAGGAGAAAGACAAAGCCGAGCACGGCGAGAAAGAGGATGCAGGCAAGGATCACCTCTCGCAACGATCGCTTGATCGATGCTTCTGCCCGGTCAACGGCGGTCACGCGCACCAGGGGAGACGCGGACGCAGATTCGATCAGGGCGTCCTGCAGGCAGGGCATGTAGATGCTCATCTGATTGAGCGAGAGGTGGCCCTGCCCGCTGCGCTGCCCGTAGGTAAAGGTCCAGCCGCTGTTGGCGACGCGATCAAAATAGAGTGTGCCTCGTCCGTAGTGCAGGATTCTGCGTCCACCCGCTACGGTGTCTTCATAGATGGTCTCATCGCCGTGGAGCGGGGCGCCACAGTGGTTTAGCACCGCCTCAGCGTCCCGCGGCAAGGCGAGCGCAAATGTGGGAACGAGCATGATCAGGGTAGACAAGCAGGATGCTAGATGCTTCATGTGAATTGCTCCCTCTATCCGGTTTGCTAGGCAGTGTTCCGTACAACCGGCGGGAGCGGAATGGCACAAATGGGGGATTGTTCCACGTGGAACACAGCCGTTAGAACTTAGGTATAGAACTGCAGCATTGAGCGTTCTGAATTAGGCAGCCTGTAGACGGGTCCAGCTGTTCCGGCAGCGAGAGGATCGGTGGCAAGAACGGCAAGGAGGCCATTCGGTTTCAATCTACAGCGCGCCACAAGAGCGGCCTTCTCCGGGTGATCGACGGCCCTCATGGTCACTACATCGAACAAGCGTTCCTCCGGCATGGATTCCACTCGCTCCGACCACACTTCGGCCGGCAGCGCCAGGACTCGCACTGCTTCCTGCAGAAAACTTGCCTTTTTCCTCTGCGCCTCGCCCAACGTGACCGCTAGTTGCGGCAACGCCAGCTGTATGGGTATGCCGGGGAACCCCGCTCCTGAGCCCAGATCCAGTAGCGTCTCGCATGCCGGCAGATGCCGCGCAACGAAGAGCGACTCGCCAAAATGCCTGCGGACGATCTCCTCCGGATCCCGAATTGCCGTCAGGTTCATGCGCGCGTTCCAACGCAGCAGAAGATCGAGGTACACAGAGAGGCTCTTCGAAAGGGCGTCCGTCAGGTCCGGGTAGAAGGGTAGAAGCAGTTGCCGAAGGCGGGTAGGGGAGACGGCCGGCGAGGACACCACCTACCTACTCCTTTGCCCGGCGGCAGCAACAAACCCTTCGAACAGTGCTCGCGAGATCGGGGAAGAAAATGTTCGTTCAGGGTGCCACTGCAGGCCAAGCAGGAACGGATGCTGGCCCGGATCTTCGAATTCGAGCGCCTCCGCGACTCCATCCTGAGGACAGCGTGCCGTGACCCTCAATCCTTTGCCGACTAGGCCGACTGCTTGGTGATGGGAGGAGTTGGCCGGTATTCGCATGCCGTCGATGCCGGCCGGCGACTCACTTTCTGAAAGGCGGGCCAGCAGCGACCCCGACTCGACTGAAACCATATGCGCAACCCCCACCGAGGCTCCTGCGGCGTGATTCACCGGAAGCGGGGCCAGATCCTGGACCAGTGTTCCACCTTGAAATATGTTCAACGATTGCAAGCCGAAACAGATTGCCAGGAGAGGTTTTCTCGCTTCGAAGACTCCTTCAAGCAGCAGATGGTCAATGTATTCCCGAGCAGGATCAGCCGGCGCTGAGGCGGAATCCCGTTCGTGCCCATACTGCAGAGGGTCGATGTCGGCGGGGCTGCCCGTAAGACACACCGCCTCACACCCAAGCGCCAGGGTCTTTGCCTGATGGGCGGAGAGGTCCAGCGGGAACGGTACGGGTTCGGCACCGCAAGCCTCCAGACACCTCGCGTAGACCGGCCAATTTTGCTCGTTGTAGGCTCGATCGGTGCTGGTCGGTATCGGTACAGCGATGCGAGGTTTCATCTTGAAGAAGTGTACTCCGGCAGAGACGGAGAGCTGTGCTCCCTGTAGAGACTCGCAATGGCCGCGAAGAGGCGCTGGGTAAGGACCTCAGCGTCACGCGTGGTGAGGCCGAACGTCGAAATTGGATCGCCGACCACCAGTTTCAGCGGTCTGGGGGTGAGATGGTAGACGTGGATGGGCAGCAGCTCGTAGGTGCCGATCAGCGCCAGCGGCACAAGGCTTACTTGCGCCTTGATCGCCATAAAGGCCGCTCCCGATTGAAATGGCGTCAAGCTTCCTTCAGCGGCGCGGCCGCCTTCAGGAAAGATGAAGATGGGCAAACCTGCCTGAAGCGTCTTCACTCCACGCAGCAGACCGGCTACTGCGGAGCGGCTTGAATTTGTTTCGATGGGAACCTGACCGGAACGATTTAGGTACCAACCGATAAAAGGGATTTTCCAGAGCGACTGTTTTGCAAGAATCCGAAACTGAAACGGAAGCTTGGCGAAGAGCACCGGCGTGTCGTAGTAGCTCAAGTGGTTGGACGCGTATACAGCGGTCCGGCCGGAAGGCAGGCGCTCGCTGCCGATCAGGGTTACCGGCGAGAGGCTAAGAAGCAGCAGCGTCCTCGCCCAGGCACGGGCGATCGCGTGCTGCTGCTGGCCGGACCGATCCCAGAGGCCCGTGAGAAGGGACACAGAACCGAAGCCAGCCGTGGCCAAAGCGATGAGGGGCATCAGGAGGAGATAGGTAAGCCAGCGGATGGCAGGCTTTGGGCCTGGGCTCGGCCGAGGCTCCTCCTTGACGGCCTGACTCATCTTGGATGGTCCGACCGCGACCTCTTCTCCCGAACTCTGCGGGAAGTCGACCGGCTCAGGCATGGACTGTTTCTGCCGCGACTGCAAGAGCTCGAATCTCTCCTACGAGATAGACGGATCCCGTGGCGAGGATCAACCCTCCTGAAGGCGTGATCGCGCGAGCCTGAGCCAGGGCTCCGGCAAGATGTGGAGCCGCATGGGCCGGAACTCCCAGCAAATGCGCCGCTGCTAGAAGGTCTTCGACTGCCGCGGATCGCTGGTTGGAGATCGGAGCCAGCAGCAGATGATCTCTGCGTCGAAGAGGATCGCCGTCCGCCGAGGAGTCAAACAGCGGAAAAAGAATGCGCGACATCTCCGTTAGATTTTTGTCGCGAAGGCAGGAGAAGATAAGCGTTCGAGGCCGTGTCTCCGGCAGTGTAGAGATCGCGTCGCGCAGAGTCCAGGCTCCGGCGGGATTGTGCGCGACGTCCAGTAACACGTCTGGAGCGATCCACTCGAGTCGCCCTGGCCAGTGCGTCTCGCGGATTCCCTGCTCCAGGGCCGCGTCGCTGATCTGAAAGCTGTGACACTCACGCAGCTCGAACGCCGCCGCTATGGCCAGGGCCAGGTTTCTCTGCTGGTGCGTACCGGCCAGCGGCGAGTCCACTTGCAGCATCCGGGAGATCCCACCTTCTTTCCTGTGCAAGGTGTACCGATTGCGAGTAAGCACCGTCGCCCGGTCCGTGCTCTCGCTTCCGGTCGCGTTCCTTTGCGCGGGAGGCAGATAGCGGCTGGCGTCGACTGCATGCACGTCGAGAGCCGTTGCGACCTGGCCGATCGCGAGGTTAGCCTCCGGATGTTGAGGCAAGGTGATCAGGGTTCCGCGCGGCCGCAGAATGCCGCATTTTTCAGCGGCGATCTCGGCGATCGTGTTACCGAGGTACTCCTGGTGATCCAGGGCAATGTCCGTGAGGATAGACAGCAGCGGTTCGACGACGTTCGTCGCATCCAGCCGTCCGCCTAATCCCACTTCAAGCACCATGATTTCCGCCCGTTCGTTCGTCTGGCCTCCGGCAAAGTAAAGGAAGGCGACCGCGGTTAGTCGCTCAAAGAAGCTAGGCAGCATGGGGAGCTGTGCAGAGGCCACCAGAGCCTCGCATGCGGAGTCCACCTGCGTGTACAAACGGGCAAAATCCTCCTGCGCAATCGATGTCAGCTTGAGGTTCCCATCGGCATTGTGGACCGACGAGACACCATATTCCGAGGGAAGCGCCGGGTGTGCCAACTGAATGCGCTCGTTCACGTGCTGAAGATGTGGACTGGTGTACAAGCCAGTGCGATAACCAGCGGAGGTCAGAATGGAGGCGAGCGTCGCGGCGGTGGACCCCTTGCCGTTGGTGCCGGCGATAAGCACCGATGGCACCTGATTCTGAGGATTCCCAAGGGCAGCGCACAGAATTCGCATGTGGTTTAGGTCAAATCTGCGCGGCGCAGCAGGCGAACCCGCCGGCTGAACCACAAGCTCCGGTCCGAGAGCGTGAAGATGGTCCACTGCTTGCGCGTAGTTCATTGATCTATTCTAAAGGGCGATGTGCTCGTGAACAGAAGCATCCGGTCCACCTCGAGACCTGCGTATTTTTTCTGAGGTGGACACAGAGCCTGTTATTTCGCGGCCACCTCGACTTCCGGAACGAACTGAGCAATGAGGTCCTCACGCTTGACTGTGCCCCGGTCGATCCCGCCCGTTCCTCCGGCCATGACGAAGCGAACATCCGTCACGCCGATAAATCCAAAAATCTGCTTCAGGTATCCCGTCTCTAAATTGTAGCTTTCTGTCGGCGATCCTGGCGTGTATACGCTTCCAGACGAGATGATAATCGTTGCCTTCTTGTTCTTGAGCAGCCCTTCATAGCTGGACGTGAAGGTCTCGTTGATCCGCACGATATGGTCGATCCAGGCCTTCAGGATTGCAGGAGTGGAGAAGTTGTACATCGGCGTCCCGAGGACCATCTCGTCCGCGGCCTTCAGTTCGGCGATCAGTTCATTGGAGATTTTGATCGCTTCCTGGATCTCCGGAGAATGCTGTTCCGCGGGCGTGTAGGCACCTGCGATCCATGGTAGATCGACAAAAGGAAGCTTGGTGGCGCACAGGTCACGAGTGACTATCGTGCCGTCGTTATGATTCTTTTTCCACTCTTCAGCAAACTGGCTGGTAAGGGCGCGGGAAACCGAATAGTTTCCGCGGGGGCTTGCGACCACCACGAGCAGACTGGACATACGGAGCAACCTCGATCAGAACGGATTTAGTGTTTGCACACTTTCCATGAGATGGAGCCCAATCTGGATCGATGCAGATCCTTCTCACTTCCGGCAAAGGCCGCTTCCCGGGGTTCTCCGCGAAGATAGCGTGAGTATCGGAAGGAGCTTACAGCGACCACTGTTGCGCACCTCCCAGCAAGGCCGCCGCGGAGAATCTGGGATGACCGGACCAGTCCGGAACGTTGAACCCGGTGCGGGGATGAACTTCTCCGGAGGTGGAGGTGTCGTGCTGCTTGGCGAGTGCCTCCGCCACGTGACGACGTGTCACGTCCTGCTCGGTTTTGGAGGTGCGAGACCAGTACACGAGGAAACCCTGGCCGCAAATTCGACAACGTACGTCGCTCACAGTGTCTGAAACTTTACAGAGGACCTGCATGGTGATTTCCTGCCTTTCAAGGGTCTGATGCTGCCTTCATGGAGTGTGTCTCTCGAGTTTACCCCGCATGAATGAGCAGAAGCCTAGCTTCTTCTCTCATAAGCTGCCCATCCCTCCTGCGGCATTCCCGGAATGGGAGAAGGTGTATGCGGCCCAGCATAGGGTGCATGTCTGCCGGCTCAGGATGTAGGTCGTTGAGACTGCCTGTGTAGATGCAATTTGGCGGACCGCGTTGGTATCCTCGCGCCAAAGCACATATGCTGGAAGCTCGGAGAGCCGATGCAAGAGCAAAGCATAACCCCTGATTTTTCCCAGCCATCGATTCAGGTACAACTTCCCGACGGCAGCCTGCGCGTGGTTCCGCAGGGCACCACGCCGCTTCAGATTGCCGAATCCATCTCGCCGCGTTTCGCAGCGGTTGTCGTCGTAGCGCGCGTGCGTCCCCTTGCCGGGCTAGACATCAACCAGGCCGAAGGCGGACAGGACGATGCTCCCGAAGATGCAAGCCAATCCGCGGAGACCATGTACGGCGCCGGCGAGCCTGAAGCGGAAAAGCTGGTTGACCTGAATACCCCTCTCAGCGAAGACGTAGCTCTCTGGCTGTTGAAAGAGCAGGACGAGGCCTCGCTGAAGGTCATGCGCCACTCCGCCGCACACATCATGGCGACCGCCATCCTCGAACTCTTTCCCGAGACCAAGCTTGGACATGGCCCGGCAACCGATGCGGGCTTCTTCTACGACGTGTACCGGGAACAGCCCTTCTCCGATGCCGACCTGGCCGCCATTGAAGCACGCATGGCCGAGGTCGTGGCACGCAATGAAGCTTTCGTGCGGGAGGTGGAGCCGCGCGAAGTAGGGCTAAGCGACTACGAACAGCAGGGTGAGTTCATGAAGGTTCACTTCATCGAACGCTTTACCCAACCCGGCGACGATATCTCTCTTTATCGCAATGGCGACTTCGTCGATTTTTGCCGCGGGCCCCACCTGCCCTCAACGGGCCGTATCAAGGCTTTCAAAATCACCTCTGTGGCCGGTGCCTACTGGCTCGGGGATGAGAAGAATCAGCAGCTTCAGCGCATTTACGGCACGGCCTTCTTCAACGACAAGGACATGAAGGCGCACTTCGCCCGACTGGAGGAGATTAAAGCTCGCGACCACCGCGTGCTCGGCAAACAACTCGACCTCTTCTCGATCCAGGAGGTCGCCGGAGCCGGCCTCATCTTCTGGCACCCCAAGGGAGGCCTCATCCGTAAGACCATGGAAGACTGGATGCGCGAAGAATGTATCCAACGTGGTTACAATCTCGTTTACACCCCGCACATTATGCGGCGTGAGCTCTGGAAGACCTCCGGACATGAAGGTTTTTACGGCCAGAACATGTATCCGCCCATGGAGCTGGATGATGCCGAGTACCGGCTCAAGCCGATGAACTGTCCAGGGCACATCCTCATCTACAAGAACACACCCAAGAGCTACCGCGATTTGCCCGTGCGCTATGCCGAGCTTGGGAATGTTTACCGCTATGAGCGCTCCGGTACGATGCACGGTCTACTCCGTGTCCGGGGCTTTACGCAGGACGACGCGCACATCTTCTGCACGCCCGGCCAGATTGAAGACGAGGTGGTCGCCTGCATCGAGTTTGCGCGAAGCGTGCTTAATACGTTCGGTTTCGCGGAGTTCAAAGTGGAACTCTCCACCTGGGATCCCGGCGATGCGAAGAGCTATACCGGCAGCCCGGAAAACTGGGAACTGGCCATCTCCTCGCTGAAGAACGCGCTTGACCGCAAAAGCATTCCCTACCGGACCATCCCCGGGGAAGCTGCTTTTTACGGACCCAAGATCGATATCAAGCTTGTCGATGTTCTCGGCCGACTCTGGCAGCTCTCGACCGTGCAATTCGACTTCAATCTGCCAGCCCGCTTCGAACTCACGTATAAGGGCGAGGATGGCGAACTGCATCCGCCGGTGATGGTGCACCGCGCGCTTTTCGGCTCGGTTGAGCGCTTCTTCGGCGTGCTGGTTGAGCACTACGCCGGAGCATTTCCGCTATGGCTTGCACCGGTGCAGGTGGGCCTTGTGCCAATCTCCGAAAAGCATCTTGACTACGCGCACAAGGTCAAGGCAAAGCTCGCATCCGCAGGTTTGCGTGTCGAGCTCGATGGACGCAATGAGAAGATGAACGCCAAGATTCGTGAGTTTGGCGTAGCCAAGGTCCCCTTCATTCTCATTGTTGGCGATAAGGAAGAAGCCACGGAATCCGTAAGCGTCCGCGTCCGTGCGAAGGGAGATGAAGGAAGCGTCCCGCTGGGCGACTTTCTTGAGCGCTGCATGAGCCTCGTTGCGACAAAGAGCGTGGCTTTGTAGGCCGGATTAGCTGGACGTCACGCCATCAACGAGAGCTATCTCCGCTCTCGTCGATGGTGCCTCCTTTACTGAGGTTTGGGGAGTTCCATCAGCAAGCCTCCATTGCCGGTCTGAACGGTCGGCAGGGCTCCGTTCCAGCGGTCGATGAGCGACTTCTGATTTTCGATCTTGCGCAGTTCGAGGAGCTGCGGAGTCAGGCTGGCCTGGCGGATCTTGTTGGCTTCGGCTTCGCCTTGCGCGCGGGTGACGGCCGCCTTGGCCTCGCCTTCGGCTGCGGCAACCGTTTTGGCGGCTTCGGCCTGGGTCTTGGCCAATTCGTTGCGCGCCTGCTCCGCGGCCTGGATCGCCTGCGCTTTGTTGGTGATGGCCGCGGCAATGACAGCGGGCACGCGCGGCGCGCCGATGAAGCCAAACTGCTGGATTTCCACGCCGACCGGATCGAGTTTCTGCTGGATGAGAGCCTGAACCTTAGCAAGGAACTCGGATTTTTGCTCGCCGTAGATTTGCTCGACGGAATAGGTGGAGGCGACCTGGTTGAGTGAGTTGCGAACGATGTCGCGGAGGATGCCGTGAGTGAACACGTCGAGGTCGCTGACGCGGTATTTCACGTAGAAGTCGGGGACGCGGCGGGGTTCGATGGCATAGGAGAGGGAGACATCGGAGTAGATCTCCATGCCTTCTTTCGAGTTGTAACTCATCTCTTCGTTCTGGGCTCGGCCTTCGTTGAGGTTGGCGGTCCATTTCACGGTTTGGACGAATGTGGGGAACTCGATGATCTGCGAGCGTAGCGGGCTGTAGAAGACCCAGCCAGTCCGGATGGGGATTTCACTGGCGCCGCGCTGCGAGCCCGAGAGAACAATCTCGACACCGACGTAGCCCGCGCCGATACGGGTCAGCGAGGCGACGTAGTTGAAGAAGATAAGAACAGCGATGAGCAGCAGGAAGGCGATGCCGCCGTATTTGAGGAGGTTGCGAAGTTGACCCGGGCTCTCGAAGTTGAGCAAGCGGCCGGATTTGCTATCGAGTACAGGTGCGCGGAAGTCTTCAAACATAAGTTAACGCCCCTTCCAGGTGAGACGGAACGCGAAAAAGCCGCCCACTGCAAGCATGAGCAGAAGGCACGTACCTTCAACAACGGCTAGGTTGCTCGGAAGATTGAGAAGATGAAAGGCGGTGATCATGCCTGCAAAGAGGAGCAGCAGCACCGCGATGGAGAGTACAACCTTCAGCAGAAAGTACACAGGTCCTCGGCCAGGTGGTGCGCGGCCCATCAACCAGGATCAGTATAAACCTGCGAGCTTGTGAGTGAACGAAATGCTGAGCTGAACCGCGGAGAAAGAGTGAGCAGCCCTGTTTGCTTCGCTGCGGAAGGCGGAAGCTTCAACCCGTGACGATACCGGCAGCGAGGAAAGAGAGACCGAGAGCGAGAACGTCTTCACCAAGCGCAACGGGGAGATCGGACAGACCGCTTTCGCGGACGAGCCTCTGGCGAAGATGGAAGCCGACGAAGGTGCCGGCGAGGGCAGAGACAGCGCCAAGAAATCCTCCTTCGAGGGCGGAGCCATGCAAACCGGTCGCGGCGAGAGCCCCGACGAGAGCGCCGAAGGCAATGCGGGAGACAAGGGGGAAGGGCGTGGTGCGGTTGGGAGTCCGAGGGAGTTTGTCGCCGATGTACTCGCCGAGGGCGAGAAGGACGAAGACAATGACGGTAACGGGTTTGGCGGTCCAAAAGGCCCAGGTTCCAGAAACGTCCAGATTGCCTCGATAGGCGAAGAAGCAGAGGACAGCCATGGGAGTCATGGCACGGAAGCCAGTCATCGCCCCGAGGACAGGAATGGCGACGAGCCAGGCGAGGATAGGCATGGACATGAGTTGGTCCTCAGAGTACTAGGGTATGTGCGGTTAGGGGCGAAGGTGATCGTAGAGCGGGAAGTGGTCCGCGAGAACGGCTACTTCGCTTCGGATGCGCGCGAGACGGGTCGTGTCAGCGCGATGCTCCAGGGCGTCGGCAATCCAGACAGCGATGGTGCGCATTTCGGGTTCCTTCATGCCGCGAGTGGTGAGGGCGGGCGTGCCGATGCGGATGCCTGAGGGCTTGAGGGGCGGGTTGGTGTCGTAAGGAATGGCGTTTTTGTTGACGGTGATGCCGGCCGCGCCGAGTGCGTGTTCGGCTTCCGAGCCGAGCATACCGCGAGAGAAGACGTCGATGAGGATGACGTGGGTGTCGGTTCCGCCGGAGATGATGCGGAAACCTTTTTCAGCGAGGCACTGGGCAAGTACTTTTGCATTGGCGACGACCTGCGCGGCGTAGGCCGAGAAGGCAGGATCGAGGGCTTCGCGGAAGGCAACGGCCTTGGCGGCGATGACGTGCATGAGCGGGCCGCCCTGCTGTCCGGGGAAGACGCTGCGGTCGATGCCGGCGGCAAACTCCTGTTGGCAGAGGATGAGTCCGGCGCGCGGGCCGCGCAGGGTTTTGTGCGTGGTCGAGGTGACGATGTGTGCGTGAGGGACGGGCGAAGGATGGGCGTGGCCGGCGACGAGGCCGGCGAAGTGTGCCATGTCGACCAAAAAGTAGGCGCCGACTTTGTCCGCGATGGCGCGCATGCGGGGGAAGTCAAATTGGCGAGGGTAGGCGCTGCCGCCGCCGATGATGAGTTTGGGTTTGACCTCGATGGCCTGGCGTTCAAGTTGGTCGTAGTCGATCACTTCAGTATCGCGGCGGACCTGGTAGCCGGCGATGTTATATAGCTTGCCAGAGAAATTCAGCTTGTGGCCGTGGGTAAGGTGTCCTCCGTGGGCCAGGTCGAGGCCGAGAATGGTGTCTCCGGGGGTGAGCAGGGTCATAAAGGCGGCGGCATTGGCCTGGGAGCCGGAGTGGGGCTGAACGTTGGCGTGCTCGGCTCCGAAGAGAAGCTTGGCGCGGTCGCGAGCGAAAGTTTCGACGACGTCGGCGTACTCGCAGCCGCCGTAGTAGCGTTTGCCGGGGTAGCCTTCCGCGTACTTATTGGTGAAGATGGTGCCGGCAGCTTCGAGCACAGCGCGGCTGACGAAGTTCTCGGAGGCGATCATCTCGAGACCTTCGTGCTGGCGGAGAACTTCGTGGGCGACCTGCGAAGCGACTTCTGGGTCGGTGTCGGTGAGCGAAGCGGCGAGGTCGATCGGCATGAGATCAATCTTATGCGTGGATCAACAGGGAGCGCAGGAGGACGAAAGAGAATGTTGGTCATGCGGAAGCAGGGCAGCTTCAAGGAGAACGCGCGAGGTACTCAAACGTAATGTGACGGGAGTACCGGGGGCAATCAGAAATCTAGTCATGCCGGGAGGGAACGCGCCGATAAGGAGAACAGAGGGCGAACGGATGCCTTCACAGGAGAATGGAAATGGGCGACTTGATGATTGCGTTGGCGTTTGTGGCGATGGTGCTTTCCCCGTGTGTGGTGGCGTTGATTCGGCTGCCGGAACTGGAACAGGCAGATGCGCCTGACATGTCAGAAGGCGACGTGTTGAGCAGGTTGCGTTAGGCCTTTGGGCCTGGCGGCGAGCTTCTTGAAAGCGCTATAGATGAAGCGGCTAAGATACCAACCGTCGAGGAACTTGTAGGGTGTTTCGCCCGTAGTGTAGTGCCCGCAAGGGAGGACCTTGGCGACGCAGTCAATGCCGTGCTGGTTGAAGTGCTTGAGGAGGTCGAGGGAGAACTCTTCGAGGAAGGTGAGGTCCCAGGTGGCGTGGACGACGAGAACCTGCCTGGGGCTGGCGGCGAAGCGCTCCATGTAGGCCATCGGGCTGATACCGCGAAAGGTATCACGGAGAAGGGACTGGGTAAGGCCCGCGTCTTCAAAGGCTTTACGAATGTGCCGCGTGCTTTGTCCCGTCCAGACGACATCGCCGAACCACGTAGCGGCGTGATTGAAGGCGCAGACCTGCAGACGCACATCGTGAGCGGCTGCAATAAAGGCGTAACAGGAACCGAGAGAGGTGCCAAGGATACCGAACTGCTCATACCCTTGCTGTTCCAACCAGTCCAGACAGGAGCGAACGTCCACAACGCCCTGTTGGCAGGCCGCTATGGTTCGGCCGACGTTGGCCGAGACGGCATAGTCGGAACGCTCGAGCTCTGCGGGACGGCGGATGTCATGGTAGGGCTTGGAGAGGCGCAGACAGGAGATGCCGAAACGGTTGAAGATAGCGCAGAGGGCGTTGTGAGAGAGTCCGTCCGCGTTCCACTGCGGCATAACGATCATGGCTTGTCGCGGCTTGCCTTGACTCTTTGGAGAGAAGGGGGCGGGGAACCAGCGCGCGTTGACTTGATCGTTTTCCGGATGAGGCGATCGGATAGCTGAGGTAAAGCGAAGGAACTGTACGGGTTTGAGTTTTCCTGAAGCAGCCTGGAGTTTTAGCTTGGCTTCCTGTGCGAGCGTTTCCGGACGAACGTTGGTGGGAAAGAGCAGAGGGTGCCTCGTCTCCAGGCGAAAGTCGGTGGGCGTCGTGTAGCCAAAGAATTTCGAGGAATTTTCTACAATCTGTAGGCTTAAGGCGATCAACCTCTCGACTTGTCCATTGGCCGGCACGGGTCGTTGCAGTTCAGGAAGCCAGTTCAGGCCCCACTCCAACGGACGCACGATGCGATTTTTGTCCCGTTCGGTGAGCGCAGTCTCCCAGGCAATCATCCACTTCGCATAAAGCCGGGAAAGCATAGCCTCAGTTTACCAAGTTGAGCGATCGATCGGAGAAGGCGCTCAGAACGAGCAGTTTTGGAGCGTCTGCGAGGCTTTTTGGGGAGGGTCGAGCAGTACGACTTTCCGGGGATACAAAAGTTCAGATTTGGCTGCATTTGAGCCTCTCAGAAGCGAAATAAAAGCGAACATCAACGTTCACAACGACGTAGCAGGAAAACTTCGTCTAATTATGGCCATGATATTTGCTAACACATTGGCTGAATTGGGCTTAGGTTCAGTCGAGAGCTCTGCAAAAAGATGCATTGACAGGGTAATTCGGGGGCGATACAACAGCTAAACTTTCTTCGTCTGGCAGGTTATCGGCCAGGCAACAGGAGAGACGCAGAAGATGCATTGCTCTTGATGCTCGAAAGAGGTAGCCGCGACAGACAAGGAGGCTGTGTTTCCCAGGACGCAGCAGATTCGATGACCAGCAGTACACGGCGCGACCGCCGGAACCCATGCGCGAGAGGGTTCGGGGACACGTGTCCGGGTACTCCTTAACAACCTGAGTGAGCCCATTGCGATTGAAAATTATTGAGGCTCGCCAGGGGAGCAATCCTGCCTTGGAGAAGAAGATGAGTTATTTGCGTATGGATTTGAAGGTATGTGAAGGGTGCGGAGCGCTTTGGCTCCGGGCCGGAGTGTTGAAGACAGTGTATTGCCTGGCCTGCACACGGAAACTGGCGGAGTTTCCGGCACCGAAGAGCAGACGACAGGCTGGGCGTACCGGAACGCGTGTGGGACTGCAACGGTGCAGAGAACAGCGCACAGAGCAGATGCTGGGAGGTGCACGATGAGCGCAGCAATTGTAATCAGACCGTGTTTCCTCATTCTTGAAACGGTTCAAGCAACTGCGGCCGAGGCGCCATCGAAGCCCGAACGAAGCAGAAAGAGTTCGCTGCAGCTGGTGCGAGCTTGTCCGCCGGAGACGTGTCCGGAAGAGCCGCTGAAGACACCGCTGGCTACACCAACGCGGCCAAGCATGGCCGACCACGCCGGCTATCCGTTTTACCGCAAGTACACGGAGGGAATGTTACGGCGTTACGGCAAACTGTCCATGGAGTCAGGGCGTGTTCCCTCGATGCTTGGGCAGGAGATGTTCCGGGGCAAGGTCACGAACTACAAAGTGCACGGATTCGACGATGTAGTGATCTTTGTGCAGGATGTGGAACGTTGCCTGAAGGGCATGACGCTGGTACAGCAGCATCTCTTGGAGCGGATCAGTCTGCAGGGCTACACGCAGGGAGAGACTGCGGCCCTGCTGGGGGTTTCGCTACGAACGGTCGTTCGGCGCTACAACGCAGCCCTGGATGAGCTAACGCGCATGTTTTTGAGGAGGAAGATGCTCGAGCCTCTTTCGGCGAGCGCCGAAGGGTGAAATCGAAACGTTGTCAAGCCCCCTGAGTCGCCTGACTAGCTGCAACTTACTCAATCTAAATATGTTACGGGTTGAAAAAAGTTGGCATAAGTACCTGGGCCAGTCTGGTATTCTTGAAATACAAGTAAAGGATAAGCGGGAGCGGCGCCCTCTGGGTTGCCGCTCCCTTTTTATTTGGTGCTTGGGCAACGAGGACCCGGCGATGAAGAAAGCACGTATGACCCGGAGCAAGCCGGCAGAATCAAGGCGAACCTGCTGGTCGAAAGGTCCGGAGTATGCCAATGAGGAGGATGTCCGGGATAAGGCCCGGAACGAGATCGTGAACGCACTGCCAGCCTTGACAGCAGCTCTGCTGCGGAAGGCATGCGAGGGCAGTGTTGCGCATATAAAGCTGTTGATCCAACTGGAGCGCGATCTAGACAAGCCTGGGCCGGACGAACCGCGAGGCAAGAACCTGGAGCAGATCCTGATGGAGCAATGGGCGAAGTACGCGCAGAACGAGGGTGTCGGGTAAGGCCTGACGGCTGGGAACAAGGCGGGCGACCGGGCTGCAAACGGCTTTAGGGAATCTGCGTTGAAGACCTGAAAAACTGGATGCGATAGGAGGCTGGATGGGGTTTGAGGATGAGCGTCCTCGTGGAGTAGGGAGGGCTGGGTGCCGGTCTATGGCAAGACCGAGTGCGCTGGCGATGCGGGCGATGGCGGTGCAATTTCCTGAGGTGCAGGGGCATCCCAACCGGCTACCGTTTGAGGGATGCCTGACGCTTGTGGATGCCGCGAGCGACAAGGCACCCAGCGGTTCCCGTGGGCATCGCGTGGTGTTGACGCGCAGTGCCGCGGAAGCTGCGTTGCCGAGCCTGCTTGGGATGGCAGTGGATTACAAAGCCGGATGGGATGGCCACGACGCTCGGCAAAAGTGCGGGATCATTACCGGCGCGGAGATCGAGGGCAAGCAGCTGATGGTTGAAGGATATCTGTTTGCGCGAGACTTTCCGGAGATCGAGGCTGCGGTGGGCCGTGACGCTGAGCCGGAGCTCAGCCGCGCGATGGGCATGAGCTATGAGCTGGCGGATGCGCATGTGGCGGATATGCGGGCTTCGGTTTGGACGCTGACGAAGGTGACGTTTACCGGCGCGGCTATTCTCCTGCGGGAGAAAGCGGCCTATCGGGAAACGAGCTTTCGGGTACGGCACGGACTCAAGCGGCCGGTTGGTCGCGCCGCCGCTTCGCGATAGGTTGGCGTCGTGCGGCTGGGAAGCAGATACGGAAATCTAGCTTGTGCCAGAAAGACGAACGCCTTTTCAAGGGAGACGGAATGAGCTTTATTGGAGTTTTGACGACCGTTGGCAAAGATTTTGCTAAGGGACTGAAGTATGCAACGGAGTACGCCGTTCCAGTCGAAAAGCTGGTGGGATTGTTGTTCCCGGCGAGCGCTCCGGCGATGGGCGCGGCGGCGGACGCGACCGCGCTGATCCAGAATGCGGTGTTGCTGGTGGAGCAGAAGTACGCAGCCAGTGGCGTGCAAAACGGAACGGGCGAGCAGAAGCTGGCGGAGGTAATGTTGCTGGCGGGGAATGCCATTGCGACGCTGCTGGCGAAAGCCGGTATTGAGGCGACGACGGACTATGCGCAGGCATTGGTGAACGCGGTAGTCGCGATTCTAAATGCGCAGCCAATGCCGGCTGGAGTAGGCGCTGCAACGGTTGCGGGCTAGTAAGGAGGACGGATGGAGATGCAGATGGAAGTATTGGACGAGATGAGCGCGTCGGAGTCGCTGGTGGAGCGGCTGAATGTAGCAGCAGCGTTGATTGAGCAGGCGGCGGAGCGGCTGGCAGGACTGGAGATGCAGGCGGGGCAGGGCGCTCGCGAAGAAGAACTGCAGCAGAGGCTTGCCGAAGCCGAGAAGACGATTGCTTCCTTGAAGGCTTCCGGGCGAAAGACGGTGGCGGGCGGCTCGGCCTCGTTGGTGGCGAAGGAAGCTGCCGCCGCGGATGCAGGTGCGGTGGATGCAGCGCTGGGCAGCCTGAGCGTGGAGCAGCGCATTGCGGTGAAGGCTGGGTTGCTGCGGGCTGGGTTGGTCGGCTAGTTCGGACACGATAAAGACGAAACAGATTTCCTTGCCTTTGCTCAGGATGTCGTGAGGACCTGGGAAGGTTTGCGCGTTGCGACGAGCGGCGCTTACAGCAGTGCGTCCGTGAGGACGAAAGGGAGAAGATGAACATCAATTTTACTGATATCCATGGTGCGGCAGATTACATTGGACCTGGCGCGATCGAGGTGCCACTGTACCAGACCGAGATCACCGATCTGGTTCGCCGCCGCGGTATCTTTGGGCAGCGCATCAAGCAGGTTCCGGCTACGGGTCATCCTTCCCGCTATTTCGAAGAGACCGCGATCCCTTCGCCCGCGGCGAGCAGTGGATTCGTCGATCCTCGTAACATTGTGGCTCCGTTGGTCAGCCCGACCCGCGTGGAGCGCAGCGTTCCGCTGAAGGCCCTGGTGGCGCAGATCAACTACAACCTGTTCGATATCGAACTTGGCCGGCAGCAGAGCCAGTTTGCGTATCTGCAGGCGAAGGATCTGACCGACACTGTCGACGGCGTTCTGCGCACGCATGATGTTGCGCTTTGGAACGGCACCGATACGAGCCTGAGCTCGCCGACCACTGCGCAGTACTTTGGCGCTGCGGCCCAGATTGCGGGTGGCGGCAACTCGCTGACCATCGGGACTTCGCAGAGCATTGTGGACGGCCTGAAGAGCGCCGTGGCTCAGATGCTTGCAAACAGCAGTTTTGGTGTGCGTCCGACGGCAATCTATGCGAACCCCGTGTTGCTCGACCTGATTGATCGCGAGATGAAGTCGGAGTTCAACGTGGTGCTCAACACGCGTGAGATCACGAGCGGCTTCACGGTGAAGACGCTGAGCACGCAGGCAGGCGAGCTGCCCCTGATTCCTGAGTGGACCCTTCCCTACACGGGAACTCCCGGCTCGGGCAGCGCGGTGCTTCCGGCCTACATTGTCACCGAGGATCTGATTGAGTATCACTGGCTGAGCGATGCCAATCCGCGCATCTTCCAGCTCGGTGTTCCGGGCTCGCTTGCGTCGCAGTACGTTGTGGTGAAGTTTGGCGCAGTGGTGGTCAAGGGCGCGAGCTATGCGCACTACCAGGTGCTCGTCGACCGCTAGGACGTTGTTGATTTTCTGCTGGACGGGCGGGACCGGAGACACAACTCCGGTCCCGCCATTCTGCTGGGCGCTTATGAGGAGGGTGAGATGGGGTATTTGTTGCCGGCAGACTATGCGGCGTTTGGGCTCGGCGCGGATACGCCGGATGAGTTGGTTACGTTGGCCTCGGCGCTGATGGAAGCGCACTGCAGGCGGCCTTCGCTGATGGCAACGCAGTATACGGAGCGCATCCGGCTGACAGCTGGGGCGCAGACGGGGCGGTTGAGCTATGGTCCGCTTCTAGCTGGAGCGCTGATCAGCGCTCGGGTGCGCTATGCAAGGGGTCGCCGGGGCGAGTATGCCGACCTGAACCCCCATCAGCAAATGGGCGCTCAGATTGCAACTGCGTTCGGCTTGCCGGGAACGTGGTCGGCCTTGGACGTGTCGACGATCGATATGTGGGCAAATGCTCGGGAGCTTACTTTTCCTGCAAACTTTCTTGGCCTCGGATACAACGAGGCCGAAGTGACGTACACGGCGGGAATTGTAGCCGTAACGGATCAGATCAAGACGGCTTGCGCGCAGGTGGTTCGGAATGCGCAGGCTACGCCGGCGATGAATGTGAAGTCGAGCCGGATGGACACGATGCAGATGCAATATTTCGCAGACACGCTGATCGATGACGGAGTGCGTGCGCTGCTGAAAGGGTACGTTGCGGAGGCGCTTGGATGAGTGGACCGATGCGAGTAGCGGATTCGTTGCTGCGGAGCGTAGGAGGACGAACAGTACTGTTACATGTTCCAGCTCCGGCGGTGCAGGGCGATTTGGGCGAGCAGCTTGGCTTGGCTGTGCCGCTGTTTCAGGATGTGGCGCTGGGTCCGGTGGTGTTCCGGAAGTTGAAGCCGAAGGTAGCGACCGCGCAGATAGAACGTTCAGCACAGTATGAGTTGCTGATTTCGGCTTCAGCGGTGGTTCAAGCGGTGGGGTCGCTGGCGTTTGGAGCCGCAAGCGCGTTGTTTGCTTCGGCGGCTGGAGTGCTGGTAGATGGAGCGTTGTTTGAGATTACTTCGGCGACGAGCTCGGAGGCGTTTGGAGAGGTCTACCTGTATCGCCTTGGCTTGAGCGGACCGGCGGCGGGATTGGTTTAGAGGTCGCGGGCATTCGTGCAGCTAGAAGGCAATACGGGGATTCTGGCTTGACCAGAATGACGAACTTAGGAGAAGCAATCCTCCGCTTCGCGAAGGATGACAACACAGTAGGGCGGAGGAGTGGATGGGTTTACAGGTGATGAAGGACACGTTTTACCAGGTGCTGCGAGATCGGGTAGCGGCCGCTAATCCGGCGCGGACGGTCGTGGTACGCGGCGTGATACGACCGGGCGTTGTTGTGCAGGAGAATGAGCTTCCCATTGCGGCGGTGGACGGGATTGTGCCTACGGATGCATTTTGTTTGCGATGGACAGAGCTGCGGGTGGACGGACGTGGCGCGCTTCCGCTAATCACGGCAGTGTGCGAAGTCCGATATGCGACTGATGGAACGGCGGGCATGGCTGGCCTGGATCGTGGCCGGGCGCTGGGTGCGATGGATGCGGAGCTGGCAGCTGCCGTAAGACTGGCACCCCAAAGTGCCGGGGGCGACATGGTGGCTGAGATTGCAGGCGGAGGCGCCTCCACGGTAACGACTGCGGGTACGAGGGTCTTCTGGGAAGGTGTGACGTTCAAGCCGGTCGTAATGAAAAACGAACGGATGGAGCGTACGGCGGAGGTGGAGGTGTTCTGTTATGGCTACTAGTGCTGTTTCACTGATCCCGGGAGTGGCTCCTGTTACGCGCCGCGTTCGCGCTTACTTTGCCCCCGTAAATCGGGTTTCCGCGCAGCCGACGTTGTTCGATCCTGCGGGCATGGCGGCGTTTGCGTTCGATGCTCCGACCGCGCCGTGGATCGATCTGGGCTGGTGCACAGGCTTCGCGAGGAAGAGCGGTGCCAAGGTGGAAGCGTTGGTGGCTGGGGCTCCCGGTGTGGCCGTGGGTCAGGTAAGGACGGAGACGGCTGCCACCGTAGAGCTGGAGTTTGATGCCTGGGGCAAGCTGCAGATGGCGTTGAGTGCGGGTTGCCAGCAGATGAACGTGCTGAAGACGCAGGCAGGCATGGCAGCCAATGGAAGCGGCGGCGCTGCGATCGCGGCGATCGCGCTGACGGCCGGCCCGAGTGCGACCTCGGCGACGGCGCTCGACGTCGGGACAACGGCAGCGGCTGCTTTCAACGTGGGCGATGTGGTCGCAGTGGATGTGGATTATTCCGGAACGACGGGATTTGTTGGCAGTGGTGTGAGCGGTGGATATGTGAAGAGTGCCGCTTCCATCGGCGCTGACGTGGATTACGTGCGGCGAATCACGTTGAACGTTGGACGCGTGACGGCAATTACGAGTGGAGTGCTGACCCTGGGTTCATCGCTGCTGGCGGGAGTGCCGGCGGCGGGGATGAAGGTGAGCGGGGTGGCAGGATTTTGCGACCGCGAAGGAGGCAGCTTTTTCCAGGAGTGGTCGGCGCTGTTCTGCCTGGAGGGTGCGCAAGGCGACCGGGTGTTCTATCACTATCCGCGGCTGCAGGCGTTGGCTGGCGTGGCGGAGGCGGTAGAGGGTCTGCCCGGTACGCCGAAGGGTACGCTCGAGCGGTTGCGGCTGGCTGGAAGCTTTCGAGCCCTGCCGGTGAAGGACGGAAATGACGGAGAGATGGTGGTTTGTTTCCGGAGCTACCTGCCTGGAGCAATGCGGGCAGTCTAGTTACACGAATAAAGCGGCGTGAGTTTTGGGGAGGTTCAATGAAACTAAGGGAAGGTAGACGGGGGCTGGTAGAGCTCTGCCTGGCGTGGACGCTGGTGCTGGGCGCAGCGGCAACGGCGGGTGTGGCAGGACGGGCGCAAACTACGGCGACGCCTGCGACCACGCAGGTAATTGGCACGATTGACAGGGGAGATGGGACGGCCGCGTCGGGAACGGTGCTGATCAGCTGGCCGACATTTTCAATGACGAGTGGCGTGAGTGTGCCTGCGGGGTCGACGTCGGTGACACTTGGCGCAGGAGGCGCACTGAGCGTGCAGCTGGTCCCAAACGCGGGATCTACGCCGATGGGGAGTTACTACACGGCGATCTACCACCTGAGCGACGGCACCGTAACGCGGGAGTACTGGGTTGTTCCGGCGCAGGTGGGCGCGGTGCAGGTAAGCGCGATCCGGAGTACCGTTCTGCCCACGAGCGTGGCCATGCAGACGGTGTCGAAGGCGTATGTGGATACGGCAATTACGGCGGCAGTGACGGGGCATCCGGTGGACGCCTCAACGCCGCTGGTGCTGAAGGCAGGCGATGCGATGAGCGGACCGCTGGTGCTGGCGGCGGATCCAGTTTCGCCTCTGCAGGCGAGCGATAAGCAGTACGTCGATACGCAGGTAGCCGGTGTGGCGAGCGCGCTAGGGCAGAAGCTGAATACGCAGGCGCAGGCGACGCAGACAATAGCTCAGCCGGCAGGAACGCAGCTTGACGTAAACATTCTGAACGGGGTGTTGCACGCGAATGACTACCCAAGCGGGCCGGGCAACAACGGCATTGCGAACGCCGCAGCGAGTGCAGATTGCGCCAGCGGCTGCCAGGTGCGGGCGGATCAGACCTACGCTTCAAGCGAGACAGCTCTGCCGACCACCTGGACGAACAAGACCCATGTGGAAGATGACCGGGGTGGGGCGGTGTATGAGAGCTTCCTCAATCCGCTTCCGCCGCAGAATCCAGGGTTGAATGCGGCGAAGACGATCACCGTGGTCTCGACTCAGTCGGCGCAAGCTGTGCGTGCGGCTACAGGGTCTGGGCAGGTGTTTTCTACAGGTCTGGTGATCAACAACGAGGCACTGGCCGGAGGGTCGAATCAGTTCCCGGCGTCGGTGCAGGGGTCCGTGCCTTACTTCAAGTCGACGTACACGGGCTTGAGCCTGGCGGGGACAAACTACACGCTCGGGCAGCACGTCCTCTTTGGCGAGACGCAGGATTGCTATGGTGTGGGCGACTGCCTGATGGGTGGAATGTACATGCGGGCCTCGGGTGGGTTCCGCGATAATGCGGACGAGGGTTCGCATCCCTTTGACAGGAACTTTGCCGAAGATGCGCGGGTGTTTGAAGGGACGTGTGCGCAGGGCTGCACGCAAGGCGCCACGGTGCTCCAGGTGGCGGCTACGGCAAACGGCGGGACGCAAGGCGAGGGCCGTTATCTCATCGATACCAATCCAGCCAAGGTCATCGGAACGGGAACATTGATCGGCGGCGTACCGCAGGGCGGACGGCATCCGGTCGCCAATTTCACGGGGACCACGTTTCCGGTGAGTGTGCTGCTGGATACGGCGCAGACGATTCCCTCGCAGACGAATGTGATTGCGCCGGGCACGGTGTCGGTCGCGATTGTCACGAGCGGAGTTCCAACGGGCTATGCGGCAAGCACCGCGGCGCTGCCGGCGGCGAGTGGTGTGGCCTGCATAGCCGATGCCGGAGCAGGTGGCGGCCAGTTTGAGACCGCGGCCTATACGGTGGTGGATGCGAGCCACGTGCAGCTGACGCTGATTCGTCCGCACGCCTCAGGAGCGACGATCGCAGTCGGCGGATTGTGCGGCTATGGGCTGGAGCAGACGGTCGATACCATCAACGGCATTCGTCAGGTATTTCCAGTGGTAGCTTCCACTTCGGCCACGAGCTTGTTTTATGCGGGAGGCATCGACGCAATTGTAGGAGTGCAGGGCTCGACCAGCGCGTACGCCAACATTAATTTGGTCGTGGCTTCCATTGCTCGCACCGGCAACGTGGTTTCGTTGACAACAGTTCAGAATATGCCGGCAGACATTAACGGCTTACCCATGACGATCCAGGGAGTAACGGATTCGAGTTACAACGGGACCTATGTTGTCACTACGACAGGCGCTAACTCGCTGACGTATGTCGATAACGGACCTAACTCCACCAGCACCAGTGGAACGTTGAGTTATACAACCGGTAGCTTCAACCTTTACCCCATGGCGGAGGTACTCAGCGTCTACAACCAGACGACCAAGGCCGTGGATGGACAGATGACCTTGGCCGCAAATAATGTTTCCTGGGCAGCTGGCGATTCGCTGGAGTTACCGCATTACTTTCAGGAATGGGTGTCGGCCGATCAGGACATTATCACGGAATACACGCCGCGCGCTGCGAGAAACCAGTCGGCGGGCGTATTCTATGCCGGAAATAATGGGCCTGGACTTTCAGGTTTTCAGATTCAGAATGCAGTGCCGGTGTCGAGTTACTTCGGCAATGGTGGAACCCATTCGGTCCCTAACTCAGGCTTAAATATTGTGGGCGTCTGGGGAAATGCTCTCGAGATGCAGGCGGGTGAAGGTGCGGCGGTCTCGGTGCACTGTAACTCGCACGGATGTAACACCTGGAACTCGGCCTATAACTTGTTCCAGATGGATACGGGAGTAGGTCAGGATAGTTTGAATTACTCGCCTGCGACCAGCACGCTGAACTTCAATCTTCGGGGAACACAGTTTCAATTCAATCCTTCCGGAATGACGGCAGGCACGATCCATGCAACGACCGTGAATGCGGGCACGCTGACCGGCTTGTTCCAGGGCACGGTGGCGGCTTCGAGTCTGCCGGTGTTCGGCGGATCGGGCGCGGCGCATGGCGTGGGCGCGGTGCCGGATCCGGGAGCCACGGCGGGAACGACGCGGTTTCTGCGGGAGGACGGAAGCTGGACGGCGGCGGGGACGAGCAACATCGTTTCGTCGGCGAGCGGCTTTTCGACGATGGGGCCGTTGAATTTTCCGCAGCGGGGAAACCTGCTGGGAGAGTATCTGCTGGCCGAGGGTGCGGGGACGGTGGCGCACGATACGAGCGGCGCAGGCAATGACGGGACGATCAGCGGGGCGACGTGGGAGGGCAAGGCGGACCTAAACTTTGCAGCGACAGGAGAGTACATCCAACTGCCGACTCCGGTGAACGCGGCGCAGACGTTCCAGTTTGCGATTTATCAGCCGCCATTCGGAAGTACGGCGTATCCGCTGGCGCCGGGATATGGCGATCCGGTGAATTTTCCGATCAATCCTTCTCTGCTGTCAGCAACGGGGGCGGGGGTGACGTTCATCCAGAGCTCGGTGAACGGCGCGAAGGCGATGCGGTTCCAGGCGTATGGGACGGATGCGACAGAGGCCGGTCAGGCGCTGGCTCCGGGATGGCACATCGTAACGCTGATTTGCGGGGGCAACGGGCTGAATGCGCGTTATCTGTATGACGGGCAGGAGGTGGGAAGCTATGTGCACCAGGGCAACAGCACATGCCCTACGGCTCCAAGCGGCAATTACCAGATTGGCGGGTCAAGCCGGTTTACCGGGACGTGGTTCTTCGGCAAGGTAGCAGCGGCGTGGGCGTGGAGCACGCAACTGACGATCAGCGATGCGGCGACGGCGGCGGCGAGCGCGCTGAACTACATCCACAGCAAAGGTGTGCCGGCGGGATACAGCAGCCTAACGCCGCAGGCGCCGGTGATCGTGGCGGGGCTGGACTCGCGCACGCAGGGTGCGGGGTTGACGCCGACGACGGTGTGGCCGGCGATGATGACGCTGACGGATACGACTTATACCAGGGTGAACCTGGGCAGCACGGGGGCTGAGGCATTCGACATGTGCAACCAGTTTCCGGTGCTGTATGGGCAGCAGGCGGGGGCGGGATCGGCGCCGGTGATTGCGGTGATCTGGGGCGGGGTGAATGACATCCAGAACGGGTCGCAAAGCGCGCGGCAGATTGCGAATTCATTGAAGTGCATCGTGCAGGGAGCGAAGGGGCTTGGCTGGCGGGTGGTGCTGGCGACGGAGATAAGCTCTGGAACCGGCACGGCGGGAGATGCGGGCAAGGATGCGCTGGATGCGATCCTGCGGGCCGAGGCGTTTAGCTGGGGGGTGGATAACCTGGCGGACTTGGCGACGGACCCGGTGCTGGGGGCAGACGGGGCGGCGGCAAATACAACGATCTTCCCGGATAATCTGCATCCGAGCGCGACGGGGGAGACGCATGTGACGGCGGTGATGCAGGATGCGGTGAACGAGCTGCTGGGCGCGACGGAGAGCAACCGGCACCAGACGGCGGCGGCGAGCTACACGGAGACCGCTGGGGATCGGTATCTCGACCTGACCGGGACTGCGGCACAGGCGGTGACGCTGCCGAGCTGTACGGGTTACTCGTTGTCGCGTCAGATGGTGAACCTGGG
Organism: uncultured Acidobacteriaceae bacterium; assembly: GCA_964245195.1. Taxonomy (GTDB): domain Bacteria; phylum Acidobacteriota; class Terriglobia; order Terriglobales; family Acidobacteriaceae; genus Edaphobacter. The sequence continues at coordinate 176,634 of CAXTLR010000005.1, forward strand.
CGCGGCGGCGAGCACGGTGGCTCCGGTCAGCGGACAGACACTTGCCGGTTCAGGCACGCTCGCGGTTGGGGCGCGCGCTGTGTTTGTGCCGGTACCGGGTGCGCTCGCGACGGGTGGATGCCGCTGGGAGCGCACCCAGTAAAGGAAGAGTGGGATAAGCGGAGGGGAGCGGCAGGTTGTCGGGCTGCCTGCTCCCCTGCGCGCGGGAGTTCTGGTGATAGACAACGATGGGCTGGATGAGTTGGGGCGGAGGCTCGAAGAACGCGAGTTTGGGACGTTTCTCGCCGGAAGGTTGTTGCTGGTCAGGAACCGCGCAGGACTGCTGCAGCCGCTGAACGCGAACGCGGTGCAGCGGGCCTTTGAGGCCAGGCGTGGACGCCAAAACATTGTATTGAAGGCCAGGCAGATGGGTTTGACGACGTGGGTGGCAGGACAGTTCTTTCTGAAGACGATCTTCACTCCAGGTGTGCTGACCGTGCAGGTGGCGCATACGCGAGAGGCGGCGGAAGGCATCTTCGGCATCGTGCAGAGGATGTGGGAGAACCTGCCGGAGACGTTGCAGCAAGGTTCACTTCGACTGTCGACGGCCACCGCGGGACGCATGGTGTTTGGTGAGATCGACAGTGAATTTCGTGTGATCAGCGCTGGCGAGGAGAATGCGGGGCGCGGGTTGACGATTCAGAATCTGCACCTGAGCGAGATTGGCCGATGGCCGGGAGATGCAGCGGCGACGCTGGCCGGGTTGCGCGCGGCGCTGGCTCCAGGCGGTGAGCTGACCATGGAGAGTACGCCGTGCGGCGCGTACGGATGTTTCTATGAACAGTGGATGCGGGCAGAAGAGGCGGGAGTGACGAGGCACTTTTTTCCGTGGTGGATGGAGCCGGCGTACGTGGGGTCTCCTGCTGCGGAATGGAGCCTGGACGAGCGCAGGCTGATGGAAACGCACGGCCTGTCGGCGGAGCAGATCGGGTTTCGCCGCGGGCTGGAGAAGAGCTTTCGCGGGCTGCGATCGCAGGAGTTTGCGGAAGACGCGGTGAGCTGCTTCAAGGCGACGGGAGAGTGCTGCTTTGAGGTTGCGGCGATCGAGCAGCGGATGGCGGAGGTGCCGGAGCCGATGGAGCGGAGGCGCGGAGGCGCTCTGCTGGTGTGGTTTCCAGCGCTGAAGGCTAAAGAATATCTCGTTTCGGCCGATACAGCAGGTGGAGGAGCAGAGGGAGACTATGCGGCGGTCCAGGTGATCGAGCTGGCAACAGGCTTGCAGTGCGCGGAACTGCGGGAGAAGATCGGCACGCTGGAGCTGGCGCGCGTGGCTGCCGCACTGGCGCGGGAGTATGGCGGGGCAATGATTGCGGTCGAGCGGAACAATCACGGAGCCGGGGTGCTGGCGTACCTGGATGCAGTAGAGCGGTATGCGCGGGTCTATGAGCAGCACGGGGTCGCGGGTTGGCTGACGACAGCGGGGAGCAAGCCGGCGATGGTGAGCCGGATGGGCGCACTACTGGCGGAGTCGGCGGAGATGTTTATGAGCCGTCGCATGTTGGAAGAGTGCAGGACGTTTGTTACGGGAGCCGGAGGTCGGACCGGGGCGGCGCAGGGAGCGCATGACGACTGCCTGATGGCTATGGCGGTAGCGCAGGCGGTGCGGGCGGAAAGATTGGAAAGGCGGTAACGCGGCTGTCCGACCGTGTCGATCCGTCCGAGCTGCATTACGGTATGTTGGAAAGCGGAGGTAGGCCCTTGGCGGTGCTGGCGGTGCAGGCGATTCGACGGATGCGGGGCGGGGCGCAGAGTCAGTTGATGCTCGGGGCGGACGGGAAGCTTTGGGTGGTGAAGTTTCAGAACAATCCTCAGCATTTACGGGTGCTGGCCAACGAACTGATCGCGACGCGGCTGGCCGAGGCAGTAGGACTGACTGTGCCGGCGACCGAGGTGGTCGAGGTGACGAGCTGGCTGGTCGAGAATACGCCGGAGATGCGGATCGACTTTGGCCTGGGGCGGACCGAACGGTGCGCGGCGGGACTACAGTTTGGAAGCCAGTTTGTGGGGGGCTTACTTCCAGGGCAGGTAGTCGATTATCTGCCGGAGTCGCAGCTGGACGAGGTGCGCAACCGGGCGGAGTTCGCTGGCATGCTCGTGCTCGACAAGTGGGCAGGCAACTGCAACGGCCGCCAGGCAGTGTTTGAGCGTAAGGCGCGCGAGCGGAAGTACCGCGCGGTGTTTATCGACCAGGGTTACTGCTTCAATGCGGGTGACTGGACGTTTCCGGATTCGCCCCTGCGAGGCGTCTACCCGCGCAACCGGGTGTACGCGGAGGTGACGGGCTGGGACAGCTTTGAGCCCTGGCTGAGCCGTGTCGAGGCTCTGGCGGCGGGAAAGCTATGGGAGATCGCGGAGTGCGTTCCCCCGGAGTGGTATGGCGGCAACCCGGCGGAGATCGAGCAGCTGGCGGAGACGATGCTCGAGCGTCGAGGCAAGATGCGGGAGCTCATTGGAGAGTTTCGGGATTCCGCCCGCGAGCCTTTCCCAATGTGGAACAAGGCCGCAAGGACTGCGGGCCTGAAACAGTTCCCGGTGGTGATGGAAGGGTCTAGATTGGTCATGTAGGCGAATCGAGCGGGACCGCAAAGCGACCCCGCGAGCGACAAGGAAAGGCGCAACGTGCAGGAGCGGGTGCCGTGTGAGTTCTTCCTCTTCCGGTATGTGCCGGATGTGGTGAAGGGCGAGTTCGTGAATATCGGCGTTTTGCTGCGCGAGGCGGCGGCCATGGGAACCCGAGCGCCCGGCGTTCGGTTTACGCGCGACTGGAGCCGGGTGCGGTGTCTCGATGCCGACGCAGATGTGGCTCTGCTGGAGGGGTTGGAGCAGGAGATTGCGGAGCGCGTACGCGTCGGAGCAAGCGCGCGGGAGCCGAAAACGGTGCTGGAGGTGCTCGAGGACCAGCTCTCGAACTCGGTGCAGATGACCGAGCCGCGGGCGACCCTGGCAGAAAACGTCGCAACCGAGATGGAGCTGCTCATGCGGCTTTACGTCGAGCCGATACGCGTGCCGCGAACGCGGGAGAAGGGGGAAAGGGCCCGCCTGCAGACGGCGATTCGGACGGAATTCGAGCGCGCCGGCGTCTGGGGCTTGATGCGGAAGCGGATCGCCGCAGCCACCTACACGCAGGCGGGAGATCCGTTGAAGATCGACTGCGGCTACCGCGCACATCTGCAGAGAACGAGTGCGGGCGACACGGTGAAGATGTTTCACGCGGTTTCGTTGGCGGGGGATGTCGAGCCGGCAAAAGGTTTGGCATTTTCGGCTTCGCAACTGCGCGAAGGCGTCGAGCGCGTGGAAGGAGCGCGGCTCGAGCTGACGGCGGTGGTCGAGCCACGGCGCGCGCTTGCGGCCGCCGACGGTGAGGACCTGGAGCGCTATCGGTTTGGCGTGGAGACGATGGAGCGCCAGGAGATCCGGGTGGTGACGCTCCAGGACCTGGCGCGGGTTGCGTTGACTGCGCAACGGGAGCTGGGAGTGTAGGTTTCGCCAGGAAGGACAGGTTTGGTAAGGGACGCAGCCTCTGGCTGCGTCCCTTTGCATTTGGGAGAAAGGCACGGAGGTGCTATGGGAATCGGAGAACGTGTGAAGGATGCGTGGAGCTCGCTACGAGGTCTCGATGTGGCCGCAAAGGCGGTTCACCCGGAAGGGGCACGCAAAACGCTGGCGATGCCGTCAATCTTGACGCCATATCCGCGGGTGGGCCTGCCGACAATGCCGAAGCCAACCGCGGCCAATCTGCGCAGGTTTGCGGAGACACCGGTTGCCCGGCGGGCGATCAACATCGTCAAGAACCGGATCGCCAGCATGGACTGGCAGATCCGGGTGCGGCGCGGCTATACGGCAGGCGATGTCCAGGATGCGCAGCTGAAGATGCATGCGCTGCGGAGGGCGCTTGAAGAGCCAAACGCGGGAGACAGCTTCCGCACGCTTTGGGAGCAAATAATTGAGGATACGCTGGTAGGCGGCTTTGGCGCGGCGGAGATGCGCGCAACAGGCGACCCGGAGCGGCCTTTTGAGCTGTTTGCGGTCGACGGAGCCATGATCCAGGTGGACCCGAAGTGGAACGGCAGCCCGGAGATGCCGCGCTATGGGTTTGTGACCGGGCAGGTCGGCGATGGCTCCGTCACGCCGCTCAAGGATGACGAACTGATGTATGTTCGGCTCAACCCGCGGACGTACACGGCCTTCGGACTGGGCCGGATGGAAGTCGCGTTCGAGTCGATCGGCCAATTCCTCAGCGCACACCGCTATGCGGGAAGGCTGGCCTCGAACTCGGTGGTGCAATACGCGCTATGGCTGGATGAGGCGACCCCGGAGCAGCATGACCGCCTGATCCGGTGGTGGCAGGATGAAATCGAAGGCACGGGCCGGGTGCCGGTGCTGAGTTGCGAGAAGAAGCCGGAGGTGCTGCGGTTTGCCGGCGGTACGGACGCGGATCTGCGGCTGCAGTGGCAGGAGTTCCTGATCCGCATGATCGCCAATGCCTTCGACCTGCCGCCGATGCTGCTGGGCCTCGAGAACGACGTCAACCAGTCGACCGCCGGGCAGCTGGCAGATGAAGCGTTCGGGAGCGCGATCGTGCCGGTAGCGAAGCTGATTGCGGAGCACATTACCCGCGATGTCTTTGCCAAGCTGCTGGGCTGGCGTGAGTTCGAGTTCATCTTCAACGACCTCGAAACGCGCGACGAGCAGGAAGAGGTCGCCATGCAGGTACAGCTGCTCAACGCGGGCGTGCTGAGCGTGGCTGAGGTGCGCGCGATGCGAGGGTTGCCGCCGGCGCCGGCGGCCGAGGAGGCCGTTTGCAACTGACGATTGACAATCTCGATGGACTAGGCCCGATGGACTACAGCGCGGCCGTGGATAGGTCGGAGGCGCTGCAACTCCAGCGAACCCTGAATGCGCCTTCGATCGCTAAGGGCTTACTGTGCCTGGAAGGGACGAGCCTGGCGGTGCCGGTGCGCCGGGCGCGCGTCATCGTGACCTCCGCAGCGCGAGTCGTGCTGTTCACGGGTTACCTCGCCACGGAGCCGGTGCCGGTTTATGCGGGCGTGGCGAGCGAAGGTTCGGTGTACCGGCTGGCGTTCAGCGCGGTCAGCGATGAGTGGCTGCTCGACAAACAGACGGGCGGGGCGTTGCTGGGAAGCGCGTCCGGCAGTCCGGCTGGCACTGCGTTGACGCAGATCGCGACCCGCGTGGGAGCGGGCACGTTTACGGCAACTGGCGTGACCAACAGCCGCGCCCTCGGCGTGCTCGAGTCGCAGCCGGATCTTGCCTGGTCCGGTCAGGCTGGCGTGTTGTCAAACGCGAGCTACTCGGCGTACCGGGTCCTGAACGGTGCGCTGCAGATGACACAGGCGGGAAGTGTCGTGCATGCGTTCAGCGATGGCGACGGCTCGCTGAGCACGGCGGGGCTGAAGATGGCGTCGGTGCGCGAGCTGGCCAACGATGTCACGCTGAGCGGCGCGATGGAGCCTTCGGCTTACTGGACAGAAGTTTTTCTTGGCGATGGAACGACGACCGTGTTCAATCTGCAGGGAGAGCCGGAGGCTCCGGATGCGGGGCACGGTACCCTACTGGCCGACCCGTTCACCGGGACGAGCTTCGACCTGCAGCGCTGGGCGATCTCCGATCCAGGCTCGCACCTGAGTGTGAGCGGCGGGACGAGTGGCGCGGGGCTCAGCATGACGGGGGGCAACGGCGTCGACGGCGGCACCGTGCTGCAGGCGTGGGACGCGGTCGAAGTGGGCGGAACGCTCGTCGCGCAGTTCAGTGGCGTCGTTCTTGCAGCAGCCAGCGCGGGCGTAGTGTGCGGAATGTATGCGGGCACGGTCCTGCAGGCGAACTGCTTTGCCGGGTTCAACGTGCGCCAGTCCGGCGGGCAGACCGTCCTCACTCCCATGGTCAACGGCGTCGAGACCGGGACGACGTTCACGCTGATCAGCGGGCATAGCTACACCTTACGGCTCCGGATGCACTGCGTCGAGATGCTGCGCGTACGGCAGAGCTATTACGCGATGGTTGATGCGGCAGGCGGAGCGCAGGTGCAGGTCTTCGGAGGCGGTTTAGTGAGTGCGCCGGCGGCTCTGGTATTCGAGATCCGGGATGAGGGCTCAAGCTCCAATACTCCGATTACGGTGCTCTATGACGGCACGGTCGCCACTTCACCGGCGCTGGTCAGCTTTGTCGCCGTCAACAGCGTGCAGCTATTCGGGTCGATCGGGAATGTACTGCTGACTCGCACCGGATCGGCATGGGTGCGAAGCCTGAACGCGATGACCGGAACGCCCTTTACGCGGCTGATCGGCAAGGCAAGTCAAGGCGCGGACTGCAGTGTGACCTCATCTGCTACCGGGAAGGTTACATTCTCTACCGGACGCGCGCCGGCCGCGGGCGAATATGTAACAGTATCGTATCGCGGCCGTCGTCGAGCTGTGGCGAGACTGGCCGATGCGGCAAGTCTCGCGGCAGAAGCCGCTGGCGGAGGCATAGGCACAGCTCGTTGGCTAGGGAAAACGATTAGCCCCCTGGCGCGATGCACAGCCGACTGCGAGAGTGCGGCGCAGGCAGTGCTTAGCTTTTCAACCAATCGTGCCGCGGCCGTCACTGGCCGGTATACAGCCGTCAATCCTGCCGGCGCCGGGGACATCTGGCCGGGTGATGTGCTGGCGCTGACCACCAACGGTGATCTGGTCAGCGCCGTGGTGCGAACGGTCGAGGTGCAGGAGCAAGGCGCAAGTCCGGAGGCGCTAACCTACGAGATCGCCTTTGCGAACGACTGGGCTGAGGGCCTTGGGGTGAAGCTATCGGAGGCGATTGCGGCGGACGCGCTGCTTCCGCAGACTGCGCTCGAATTAGCTTCCGGTGCCTCCGCGCCCGTGCTCGCGAACCTGCAACAGCTTACGTTTGTTGCGAGCGCAACGGCATTGACGGTAGATGCCGGCGTGACTCAGCCCACAGGCGGAGGGTTCGAGGTAAGGCGTAGAGACGGCGGCTTCGGCGCAGGCGGCAACAGCAGCGCCAGCGGAGATTTGGTCCTGCGCAGCCCGGTGCGGGGCTTCACGATTCCGCGGGCGGCCGTGCAGGAGGCCTTCTTTGTGCGCATGTACGACGCGTCCATCCCGCCGCGTTACTCGCGGGAGTCGACAGCGATCTATACGGATCTGCCGATCTCCTAAGAGACAGATTGATCGAGAAAGGAATGTCAATATGACGGAATTCGAAGGGCAGGTGTTGGCCGATTTACACGTGCTTCGCAGCCAGATGGAACAGGTTATGGGGATAGGACAGCCGGGCAGGCTGCATCTGCTTGAGACTCGTGTGAGCAAGACCGAACAAGGGGTACAGCGAGTGAAGGGCTTCGTTGCAGCCTGTAGTTTTGCTTTGACGCTGCTGCATCTGGCGGTCAGCTACATGGGCGGAAAACATAACTAGGAGGCAAGCGATGGAATTCATAAAAGTCTTTTTGCGGGGCCTTGCGCTCTTGCCGAGTCTCATCCAGGGGATCGAAACCTTGTACGGAGCGAAGACCGGCGAGCAGAAACGGGAGGCGGCCATCGCCATCGTTGGGTCGACCATCGGCGTGGTGGATGCGGTTGGAGCTAAAACGATTGTGGACCCCGCTAAATTCACCGAGGCGCTCGGCGTGATCGTGGATGGCGTAGTGGCTTGCCTGAATGCAAGCATCTGGAACAAGGGCTAGCAGGCCTCGCCGTATAATCGTGGGCTATGGCTGAGGTCGTACAGACGCCGCTGGTCGGAGTGGTGATGGGCAGTCGCAGTGACTACGCGGTGATGACGGCGGCCGTTGAAATCTTGCGAGAGTTCGAAGTGCCTCACGAGGCGCGCGTCGTAAGCGCGCATCGTACGCCGGAGTGGATGGTGGCCTACGCGCAAAGTGCGGCGTCCCGGGGTTTGCGCTGCATCATCGCAGGAGCGGGTGGTGCGGCGCATCTGCCCGGAATGATTGCGGCGCTTACCGTAATTCCGGTGCTGGGCGTGCCGGTCGCGGCGACTGCGTTGCAGGGCATGGATGCGCTGTTGAGCATCGTGCAGATGCCTCGCGGAGTGCCGGTGGGAACGCTGGCCATTGGAGCCTCGGGAGCAGCGAATGCCGCGCTCCTTGCGATCGCGATGCTGGCCACGACAGACGCGGCCTTGCAGCAGAAACTCGTAGCGCGTCGCGAAGCAGCGCGGGATCAGGTGCTGGCAGAGTCACTTGAAGCTGACGGAGCGTCCGCATGAGCGCACTGTTGCCAGGAGCGACAATCGGCATCTTCGGCGGCGGCCAGCTCGGTCGCATGATGGCCATGGCGGCGCGAGGCATGGGCTACCGCATCCTGGTGCTCGACCCGGACCCCGGCTGCCCGGCGCGTTTCGTCGTCGACGGATGCATTGAAGCAGGGTGGGACGACAGCCGTGGAGCGGCGATGCTGGCCCGCGGCTGCGATGTGGTCACGCTCGAGATCGAACAGATCGGCGAGCACAGCATGGCCTCCGCGGCGACCTTTTGCCCGGTGCGGCCAGGCGGCGCACTGCTGGCGATCATTCAAGACCGGATCGAACAGAAAAACTGGTTGCGCAAGCATGGATTTCCAGTGGGTGAGTATCGAGCGGTGCGGACACTGGAGGAAACACGTGCAGCCATTGAGGAGCTCGGGGGACGATGCTTCTGCAAGAGTGCGACCGGTGGCTATGACGGCCGCGGCCAGGGCAAGGTCGGGTTTGGCGCGGGTGACGTAACTGAGGCGGATGTGTGCGGTGCCTGGGAGGCGCTTGGCGAAGGTCCGGGGGTGGTTGAACAGGCAATCGAGTTAGAGCGGGAAATCAGTGTAATGGTGGCGCGCAGTCCGCGGGGCGAGGTGAAGGTCTATCCCGCGGCGTGGAATCATCACGAAGACCAGATCCTCGACTGGAGCGTAATCCCGGCAGCGATCCCCGAGGGGCTGGAGTCGCAGGCCCGCAAGATCGCGGAAGAGATTGCCGACACGTTCCAGTTAGAAGGACTGCTTGCGGTCGAGATGTTCGTGACCAAAGATGGCGGCCTGCTGGTGAACGAACTGGCTCCACGACCGCACAATAGCTATCACGAGAGTGAACGCGCCTGCGTGACGAGCCAATTCGAGCAGGCGATCCGGGCAGTGTGCGACCTGCCGCTCGGCGATGTGGACGTGGTGCAGCCAGCGGCCATTGCGAATCTGCTGGGCGACTTGTGGCTGAACGCGGATGGCTCGGCACGCGAGGTTTGCTTTGAGAAGGCGTTGGCAGTGCCCGGTGTAAGACTTCACCTCTACGAAAAACTCAAGCCGCGCAAAGGCCGGAAGATGGGACACCTAAGCGCTGTGGGCGGCAGCGTGGAGGAGGCAGTAGCAAGAGTGCTGCGGGCGAAGGCTGTCTTGCAAATCAAGTGATCGCCTTGAAACAACAGAAACGGCTGCCGCTCAACACAGAGCGACAGCCGTTTTCGTTGTTTGCAATCTACGGCCTTACCCGATATCTTCGCTCCAATCCTGCAGGTAGTTCTTGAAATCCGACATAAACTTTCCAGCGTCCGCCCCATCGACGATGCGATGATCGAAGCCAAGGGTGAAGCGCTGGATAGAGCGAATGGCAATCGTATCGTTGCCTTCCTTGTCCGTCAGCACTTCGGCTTCCTTGTTCAAGCCGCCTACGCCAAGAATCGCGGCTTGCGGCTGATTGATGATCGGCGTGCCGAACTGCTCGCCGAAGATGCCAGCGTTCGTGATCGTGAAGGTTCCGCCGGAGACCTCATCCGGAGCAAGTTTCTTCGTGCGAGCGCGGTCAGCCAGGTCGACGATGGCGCGGCCGATACCGAGAAAGTTCTTCTCCTCCGATTGCTTGATGACCGGGACGATCAGGCCCCAATCGAGCGCGACGGCTATCCCGATATTGATGTTCTTGTTGTAAAGAATTGCGTCGCCCTGGATCGCGGCGTTGACGACAGGATGCTTGCGCAGCGCGTACACGGCCGCACGCGTAATAAACGGCATGTACGTAAGCTTCACACCGTTACGCTGCTCGTACTTGTTCTTTTCTCTCTCGCGCAGACGCACGATGCGCGTCATGTCGACCTTGAACACCGTGTGAACATGAGGGCTGGTGCGCTTGGACTCGACCATGCGCTGCGCGATGATGGCGCGCATCTTGGTCATGGGCACAAGCTCGCCGAGCTGCTGAACGCCTCCAGCGGCCTTCGCGGGCGCGGTGGTTGCCGGCGCAGACTGAACGGCGGAGAGCGAGGCCTGCACGGTGGTCGAACTGCCGGGCCTGGCCGATGCCTGCTCTGCAGCCTGAGCCGGGCTCTGCTGCGGCGCGGAGGCCGCTGAAGCAATGCCAGGCGTGGTCGGTTGGCCAGCGGACTGGCTGCCGGCAGGCTTCTCGAGGTGGCCGAGAATGTCCTGCTTCGTGATCCGGCCGGAGGCTCCGGTGCCGGCCAGTTGCTGCAGGTCGACGTTGTTCTCAGACGCAATCTTTCGCACGAGCGGCGAGGAGCGCGGCGTCTCCCCGGCAGAGGCAGAGGCAGCAGCCACGGGAGGTGCAGCAGGTGCGACGCTGGTGGCCGCCTGCGCAGGAGCAGCGCCGCCGCCGATCATTGCGACGACCGTGTTCACGGTGACTGTGGAGCCTTCCTTGACCAGAATCTCGGTCAGTTTGCCTTCCACCGGCGACGGAATCTCCGCATCCACTTTGTCGGTCGAAATCTCGAAGATCGGCTCATCGCGCTGCACCGTATCCCCGATATTCTTCAGCCACTTGGTGATGGTTCCTTCGGTGATGGACTCGCCCATCTGCGGCATACGGACTTCCGTGCCGGGCGCGGAGCTGGCACCGTTCGAACCAGCTTCCGGCTGCGGTGGTGCGATCGCAGCCTCCTGGGCAGCGGTCGCCTCGGCCGCCGGAGTGGCAGAATCCGCCTTTAGATCGGGCGGGTTCGAACTCGCGGCAGGGGCGGCGGAAGCGGAGCCAGCCTCATCGATCATGCAGACCACCGTGTTGATGCTGACGGTCGCACCCTCCTGAATCTTGATCTCACCCATAACGCCCGCGGAGGGCGATGGAATCTCCGCATCCACCTTGTCGGTCGAAATCTCAAAGAGCGGTTCGTCGCGCTCCACGTTCTCGCCTGACTTCTTCAGCCACTTGGTGAGGGTTCCTTCGGTGATCGATTCGCCCATTTGGGGCATAACTACTTCGGTCGGCATAAGTATCCTTCGTTGCTTCGAGCAGTGGAAAAGAATTGCCCCTGGATTATAAGACTTGACGAGGAAATCTGGCCGGAGCGTGGGCGGTTATAGAACGGTGGTCGTAACGGACGAGAGCAACTCCTCGACAGACTCAGCCCAGAGAATCTGCCGCGCGAAGATACGCCCGAAGTTGCGGATCGTGGCATGAAGTGCGTCGCGCATGGACGGAGCGGGCATGAGCGGCGACTCGAGCTCAAGGCTGGTGACTCCCTTATCCCGCAGGCCGCAAGGCACGATCCAATCGAAGTCGCGAAGATCCGTCGTAACGTTGAGCGCGAAGCCGTGCGAGGTCACGGCTTGCGAGACGTGCACGCCGATCGCTGCAATCTTTCTGGCCGCCGCGCTTCCGTTCGCGACCGTCCACACTCCCGTCGATCCGGCGACGCGCTCGGTCAGCACGCGAAACTCCCCGCAGGTGCGGATCAGCACCTCTTCAAGCAGACGCACGAAGTCGACTGGCCCAAGATGTGGCCCGCGCTTGCCCGGCAGGTCGCCGCGCAGGTCCAGGATCGGATAGCCGACAAGCTGGCCGGGGCCGTGGTACGTCACGTCTCCTCCGCGGTTGATTTCGTGCAGCTCCACGCCTTTCGCGCGCAACAGCTCGTCGCTGGCCAGCACGTGCTCGCGCCTGGCATTGCGGCCCAGGGTCAGCACGGGAGGATGTTCGAGCAGCAGCAGTGTATCGGCAATCTGTCCGGCTTTGCGTGCCGCGACCACGCGTTGCTGAATCGCCAGGCCTTCGCGATAGGAGACCCGGCCGGGCGATAGAATGTGAACGATCATGCCGATGTCTTCCCCAGATCATTTTACGGCGCTGCCCCGGACCTTGGAACTCGTCCGGCAATGAACGCCGAACCAACAGCGCGCCGCCCCCACACGGCGAGGCGGCCGAAACTGATGTACGTCCTCGCGCTTGCACCCAACAAAATTGGTGGTGTCGAAAAGTTTCTCCGGTACTTTGCGGAGGCGCTCGAAGCCGCGGGCTGGGACCTCGTCTTGTGCTTCGAAGTAACGATCGCTCCCGAGTTCCGCGAATACATTGCCGGCCCTGGCGTGAGCCTGGAGCTGCTGCCCAACCAGGGCGGCCTGGGATTCGCCTGCGCCGGGGCGCTGTGGAAACTACTGCGGAAGCATCGGCCGGCAATCTTTGTGTACGCGTTTCACGGAGTCATGCGGGTCTTTCCGTGGCTGGCGAAGCTCGGCGGAGCCCGACGCATCTTCTTCAACGATCACTCCTCGCGTCCGCCGGGCCAGGTGCCCGAGCCCTTGAGCTTGCCCAAGCGAATTGTCGGCCACTTCCTCACACTTCCCCTGACCGCCGTCGTGAGCGTGGCCGAGTTCACCCAGCGGACGGGACGAGCGTTTGGCCTCACCTCCGCACCAGGCATGGTGATCCAGAATGGAGTGGAACTGCCGTCCTTCGATCCGGCACGAGGAGCAGCGTTTCGCGCCCGGTATCATCTGCCCGAGGACGCAATCGTGATCGTGCAGGTTTGCTGGATGGTCGAGGTGAAGGGCGTCGAGACGATGCTCCACGCCGCGGCCCAGTTGCTGCAGCGGCGACAGAAGGTTTACTTCGTTCTTGCCGGGGACGGGCCGAAGCTGAACGACTACCAGGCGCTGGCGAAGACTCTCGCGATCGACGCGAACGTAACCTTCACCGGAAAGCTGGCAAATCCGACCGAGATGGGCCTGTTTGAGGCGGCAAACATCTATTGCCAGCCTTCGCTTTGGCAGGAGGCAAGCCCGCTGGCGGTTCTGGAAGCCATGTCCTTCAAACTGCCGGTGGTGGCCAGCAACATCGGCGGCCTGCCCGAGCTGGTCGAGGAAGCGGCTACGGGATACCTGGTTGCGGCAGGCGACAGCGAAGGGCTTGGCTACGCTCTCGAACGCCTCATAGACGATCGCCAGTCACGTCAGCGGCTTGGAGAAAACGGGTATGCCGCCGTACTCCGCCAACACCGCATTGAGCGCGTAGCGGAGCGCTATGTGCAACTGTTTCTAGGCACAGGTGAAGCGGAGTAAAGCTGTCGAAAGACCTCCGCCAACTACACGTTGACGGCCATGCCCTCCACACTTGAGAAGCCATCAAGCAGACTTTCGGCGACCGTCGGATGCGCGTGGATCGTAAACATCATCGACTCGACCGTGGCTTCAAGCTCCATGGCCGTGACGCACTCGGCGATGATCTCCGTAGCAGAAGGACCGATGATGTGCACGCCCAGGATCTCGCCATACTTGGCGTCCGAAACCACCTTGACAAAGCCGTCGTGCGAATCGAGGATGGTGGCCTTGGAGTTGCCAACGAAGGGGAATTTGCCGACCTTCACCTGGTAGCCCTTCTCCTTGGCCTGAGCCTCCGTCATGCCGACTGAGCCGATCTGCGGATCGCAGTAGGTGCAGCCGGGGATGCGCTGGCGGTTAATGGGACGGGCGTACTTACCGGCCTCTTTGGCCGCGACGACCATGCCGGACATCGCGCCCACGTGAGCCAGTTGCGGCAGGCCGCCGACGATATCGCCGATGGCGTAGATACCGGGCTCGGTGGTCTCCATCCACTCGTTGGTCATGATGAAGCCGCGATCAAGCGGGATGTTGACCTTGTCCAGCCCGCAATCGTATGTGCGAGGCGCGCGGCCGACGGCGACCAGTACCTTGTCGACGGTCTTGGTCTGCGGCTTACCGGCGGAATCCGTGAACGAAACGACGGCTCCCCCGTCCTGCTTTTCTATCTTGTCGACCTTGGCGCCGACGAAGACCTCAAAGCCGCGCTTCTTGTACAGCCGCAGCAACTCCTTCGAGATCTCTTCGTCTTCCGCGTTGACGATTCGCGGCAGTGCTTCGATGATCGTCACCTCGGCCCCGAAGCTCTTGAAGACAGAGGCAAACTCGACACCCACCGCGCCCGAACCGATGACCACCATGGATTTCGGCATTGCCGGAATCGTAAGAATTTCCATGTTGGTCATAATCGTGTCATCGGCCTTGTAGCCGGGCAGCATGCGTGCGTCAGAACCGGTGGCCAGGACAAGCTTCTTGCCCTTGACCTCAGTCACGTTTTGCTTGTCGTATCCTTCAGCCTGCGCGTCCTTGGGCTTTCCCTTGTCTTCGTCCGAGACGTTGACCGTGAACACGCCTTCGCGCGCCGGACCGGTAAGACGCCCGTGCCCGTTGAAGACGGTAATCTTGTTCTTCTTCATCAGGAAGTCGAGACCTTTGGCGTGCTTGATGGTTACGTCGTTCTTGCGCTTGATCAGGTTGTCCCAGTTGAGCTTGGGCGCGTCCACGCCGTCGATGCCGTAGTTTGCGGCATGCTTCAGGTGGTCCCACACCTCGGCCGAAAAAAGCATGGTCTTGGTGGGAATGCAGCCCCAGTGGAGACAGGTGCCGCCGAGCTTATCCGTCTTCTCAATCACAGCAACCTTAAGGCCGTACTGTGCAGCGCGAATGGCGCAGGTATATCCGGCGGGACCCCCGCCAATTATGACCAGGTCGAAAACTGTGTCTGCCAAAGTCTCTCCGTTCAGGCGGCTCTGCCGCTCGACTTCCAACACTTTATTTTACGCGCACGTGCCCTGTCATCCACGCTCGGCTGCTATCTTGTCTTGCCCCCTGGCTTTTCGTGGGAGCATACTCTGTCCATGGCGACGTCCACTCTCGTGCCGCTCTCGGAGTACCTGAAGACGGTCTACCGGCCGGATTGCGACTACGTGGACGGCGAGATACAGGAGCGCAATCTGGGCGAGGTTCCCCATTCCGGCCTGCAAAGCTTCTTTGTAGCCACCTTCTTCAACCACCGGAAGACCTGGGGTGTGCGCGCCCTGCCCGAACAACGAGTTCAGGTTTCCCCGTCGCGCTTCCGGATTCCGGATGTGTGTGTCCTGACGCTAGGCGCTTCGCCTGATCCAATCATCCGGACGCCACCCTTGCTCTGCATTGAAATACTCTCCCCGGAAGATACCTTTTCGAGAACCCAGGAGCGCATCGCCGACTACACTGCCATGGGCGTGGAGCACGTCTGGCTCATCGATCCAATCCGCCGCCGCATTTGGGTCACGGAGAGTAGAACGCAGCGCGAGCTCGATGCCGATGCCCTTACCATTCCCGCTACGCCGATCCGCATCGCCGTCGCGGAGATCTTCGCCGAGCTCGATGACCTCGAAGCCGGCCGGCTCTAGTTTCTCTCTCTCGCTTGCCCTTCCTTGCCGGAGCATACTGAAGCCATAGCGACTCCCGTGCTCGGAAGGCCTGAACACAAACCCATCGTCCTTCTTTGCTGAAGTTGACGATATGCAAACCAGCCAGCTTTGAGGCTATTCCATTCGCTCGAACTTGGTGAGCTTGCAGTTTGCGCAGACCTTGTCGAAGAGGCCACGCGTAAGATCGATCTTCTCCTTCCGGTGGCCGAGGGAGGCGTATCGCCTTTGGCAGCGAGGGCAGCGGAACTCTCCCGCCCACCAGACCGCGGCCAACGCAAGGAGCAGCCAGGAGCAGATCAGCCCTCCAAACAGCAGCGGCTGATGCAGTCCATGACGCGAGACCTCAAAGAAGAGGATGGAAGCCGGAACCCAGGTATACAGCAGAAACAGCGCCAGGCCGCGGCGTAAGGCGAAGGCCCGCCACTGCGAGCAATACTCTGCTTCATGCCGGGAAACTCTTTCGTGCTGCGGAAATCCTGTCCGCGTTTCCGAGTCAACCATCGTTCTTATCCGATCGTTCTGGCCGCTTCTTTGGCAAAATACGTGACGATAAAATCCGCCCCGGCCCTTCGGATGGACGTAAGCGACTCCAACATGGCTCGCTCTGGTTCCAGCCAGCCGCGCGCGAACGCAGCCTGCAGCATACTGTACTCCCCTGAGACCTGATAGGCCCCGATAGGGAGCTCGAAGCGCTCCCGCGCTGTTTTCAGCACATCGAGGTACGGCATCGCCGGCTTCATCAGGATCATGTCCGCACCCTCGGCAATATCCTGCTCCACTTCGCGCATGGCCTCGCGCAGATTAGCTCCATCCATTTGGTAGCTGCGTCGATCGCCGAACTGGGGAGCCGAGTCGGCCGCCTCACGAAAAGGACCGTAAAAAGCAGAGGCGAACTTGGCGGCGTAGCTCATGACGGGAGTGTCCTCAAAGCCGCCCTGGTCAAGCGATACGCGAATGGCCTGGATGCGGCCGTCCATCATGTCACTGGGAGCGACGATGTCGGCTCCGGCGGCGGCGAGCGAAACGGAGGCCTTCGCCAGCAGCTTCACCGTCGAGTCATTCTCGATCTCGTACTCCGCATCCACGCTTTCTCCATCCCGCGCCACAATGCCGCAGTGGCCGTGGGTCGTGTACTCGCAGAGACAGACGTCGGCGATCATGGCCAGGGTTCCAAGCGAGCGGTCCGCCTTGAGCGCGCGCAATCCGGACTGCACGATCCCGTGTTCCTCCCACGCGCCCGAGGCTTGCTCATCCTTCTCCGCGGGCAGGCCAAAGAGCAGCAGGCCGCCAATGCCCAGCGACGCGCACTCCGCGGCCTCCTTGAGCGCCTCGTCGATCGACAGATTGAAGCAGCCCGGCATGGAGCCGATTGGCTTGCGAATGCCCTCACCAGGTACCAGGAAGAGCGGATAGATCAGGGCTCCCGGGCGCAAATGCGTCTCGCGCACCAGCGACCGCAACGCCTCTGTGCGACGCAGGCGGCGCATCCGATGGACAGGGGGAGTCGTCATTCGTTCATTTTACGTTGGCTCGTGCAGGCTGGATTCGCGGGTCCCGATCCTCCCGGCATAGCATAGGAACTGATGGCGCTGATTCCCACCATTCCCTTGCCTCTCGCCGAAACCAGTTCCGCCGCCCTGGAGTGGCCGCGTCTGCGCGAGCATATCGCAGCCAAGGCCGTCAGCCCGCTGGGCCGTGCCTTCACCTCGGCGCTTGAGCCTTCTACCGACATCGAGTGGATCACCGCACAGCAAACCCGCACCGCGGAGATGCGCGCCTTTCTGAACAGCGGCGGCAGCTTCGACTTCCATGGACTGCTCGACCCCGCGCCGATGCTAGACCGCGCCCGCGTGCCGGGCTCCGCACTCGATGCGCTCGAGATCCTCTCGCTGTTGAACGTGGTGGAGCGTGTAGCCGCATGGCGCAACCTGTTCACCTCGCGCGAGGTTTCGGTGCGACCGGGCAGCGCGATCCAGGCGCTTTCGGCCGACCTGGTGCCGCATGACCTCGCCCCCTTGCTCCGCACCCTTCGTGGCAAGATCGAGCCCGATGGCTCGCTCGCCGACGACGCCAGCCCGGAGCTGCGCCGCATCCGCCGCGCCATGGAGTCACAGCACCGCGCCATTGAAGCAAGCCTCCGCCGCGCCGCACGAGCCTTGCGCGAAGACGGCTCGACGCAGGAAGACATCATCACCGTGCGCGGCGAGCGCTTCGTCATCCCCATCAAATCCGAGTTCAAGCGCAAGGTTCCCGGCGTCATCCACGGGTCATCGTCCTCGGGGCAGACCGTCTTCGTCGAGCCGCTGGAGACCATCGAGCAGAACAACGAGCTGGTGCGCTTGCTCGATGAAGAACAGTCCGAGATTCACCGCATCCTCGTCCTGATGACAGCAGCGCTCGCCGCCGATGCTCACGTGCTGACGCTCGGAACGGCGATCCTGGCGGAGGTAGAGTCGCACTTCGTTCGGGCAAGGTTCTCGCTCGAGCTCGACTGCACGACCCCCACCTTTGGCGGTCCGCTTAGCCTGAAGCGCGCGCGGCATCCGCTGCTGGAGCTGCGCATGCGCACGGAAGAGAGCGCTGAATCCAAGGGGCCGCGACGGCCCGTGCCGCTAACCGTGGCGCTTACCTCTCAGGCTCGCCAGCTGATCATCTCCGGCCCGAACACCGGCGGCAAGACCGTCTCTTTGAAGACGACCGGCTTGCTCGCACTGATGGCTCAGGCAGGGCTGCCTGTGCCCGCGGACGAGGCCGTCTTCCCCTTGTTCACGGCCATCTTCGCCGATATCGGCGACGCGCAGTCGATCGAGCGCAATCTCTCGAGCTTCTCCGCGCACGTGGTGAACGTGGACCTCATCAGCCGGCACGCGGGGCAGTCGTCGCTGGTGCTGCTGGACGAGCTGGGCTCCGCCACCGACCCGGAAGAAGGTGCGGCGCTGGCGGTCGCGGTCGCCAGCCACTTTCTCGCGCTGGGCGCCTGGACCTGCATCACGACCCACCTGACTTCGTTGAAGGTCTATGCCGCCTCCCGGCCCGGCGTGCTCAACGCAGCGGTCGGATTCAACCAGGAGACGCTGGCGCCGACGTACGAGCTGCGGCTTGGCGTGCCCGGCGCTTCCGCAGGGCTCAACATCGCCGAGCGGCTAGGCATGCAGGCGGAGATCATCGCCGAGGCGCGCGCGCAGATGACCACGCAGCAGGCGGATATCGGCGCGTTTCTCGATCAGTTGCACCATCAACTGGGCGAAGCGACGGCAGAGCGTGTCTCGCTCAAGCGTCGACTGGAAGAAGTCGCGACGGAGCGAAAGCGGCTCGAGACGGAAGGCCGCGCCGAGCAGAAGCAGCGCACCCGTGAGCTGGAGGTGAAGCTCGCAACCCTGCTTGAGGATTTCGACGCGCAGCTCAAAGAAGTCGTCAAGGCGATCGATGATAAGACCGTGGCGCAGAAGATCGCGCGCGACTCGGCGCTGCGTATGTCGCGCGTCCGGCGGGAGTTCTCGGAGCAGTTTTCCTCGACCGTGCTCGCCCACAACACAGGGGCGGATAAGAACGACTCGCCGCTCAAGCGCGATCCAGCCGCGCCGAAGCCGATCAAGGTCGGCGACCTGGTGACGCTGAAGAGCCTCGGGCGACAGGCGCGCGTAAACCGCGTGATCGACGACAAAAACCTCGAGGTCTCGATGGGCCAGATGAAGATGCGCGTAGCCCGGACGGACATCGTGGATGTGGAATCGATCAAAGTGGCGACGCCGCTTGAGGCCGCGCGCAGGCGGGGTGGGGTGACGGTTCGGACCAACGATGACCTGGACTACACGCCGTCCGAGATCAACGTGATCGGGCGCACGGCTTCAGAAGCCGAGGATGAAGTGCAGCGCTACATCGACCGCGCCTTTCTGGCCGGGCTGCCGCGGGTGCGGATTGTGCATGGGACGGGGATGGGGGTTTTGCGGCGGACGCTGCGGGAGTTCCTGCGGTCGCATCCGCATGTAGCGACGTTTGCGGAGGCAGGACAGAACGAGGGCGGACAAGGAGCTACGCTGGTGGAGCTGCGGCAGTGATCAGTATTCGCAGCGCGTAAAGGTGACGTCGGCTGTGACGTGGCTACCTTGCGTGCGGCAGTCCATCTGGAGATGGCCGGCGAGACTGGGCTTGCCCTCGCGGATGTCGGGCTTGTGCTCCTGGGTGTCGGCGCGGAAGACGGAGCAGTTGGAGGCGTCGAGGACAGTTCCGTGGGTCTTGACGGTGTTCAGTGTGGCACTGAAGCCGGAAGCGGTTCTGGCAACGTCGAGGCGCATGGGAGCGTCGGGGGCGATGCTCTCGTGCTGCTCGCGGGCCGGATCATGAGAAGCAGGATCCTCCCAGAGGAGCGTGAACAGGCTGTAGGTCTGGCCGATGGGCAGGTTGTCCTGAGGGTCGCGACTGCAGCCCTGCGGTTTGGCTCCCCACTGCCCGAGCGCGCCGCCGTCGCTCGCGACTGTGCCGTGAGCGGAGAAGACGTAGCGGTTGCAGCCGATGAGCGAGGCTAAAACGAGGCTGGTCAGGCCCCACCCCCGAAAAGTATGCAAAGTCTTAGAAAGAAACAAGTTAAGTCTGGACTTCAAGTCCTGGCTGCTCCAAAGGTTGTGCAACGCTGTCGGACGATTTCAGATGCGCATGGGCATCAGGATGTAGCGATAGCGAAGGTCCTCGTTGCCGTCCTCGGGGCGCATCTGGCCGGCGGACTGGGCATCCTTGAACTCGAGGCGGACTTCGCCGGCGGTGCCGATGGCCTTGAGGAAATCGATCAGGTACTGCGAGTTGAAGCCGACGACGAGGGGGTCGTAGTTGTAGGGGGTTTCGATGATGTCTTCAGACTCGCCGGCGTCGGTGGACTGCGAGGAGAGCTTAAGCTCGTTTTGCTCAAGGCGGATCTTGATGGCTCCGGAGCGCTCGTCGGCGAACTGGGCGACGCGCTGGATGGAGTGCATCAGGTCTTCCGAGCGCACGATGACGAACTTGTTGTTGTCGCGCGGCAGGACGGCCTCGTAGTTGGGGAACTGGCCGGTGAGCTTGCGGCTGGTGAGGACGCGGCCGCCGACGCGGAAGAAGAGCGTGGAATCGTCGTCGGCGAAGTCCATGGTCTCGGCTTCGGTGGTCGAGAGCAGGCTGGCGAGCTCGGAGAGGGCCTTGCGGGGGATGAGGGTTTTCTTCTCGCCGGAGATGCCGTCGATAGTCTCGCCCATCTTTTCGACGTGGGCGAGGCGGTGTCCGTCGGTGGCGACCATGGCCATGGATTCGGCCTTGAGCACGAGCAGGGCGCCGTTAAGGGTGTAACGCGACTCTTCGTTCGAGATGGCGAAGATGGTCTTCGAGACCATGTTCTTGAGGCCCGGGACGGAGATCTTCGTGGCGCCGGAGGAGGGGAACTCGGCGACCTGGGGGAAGTTGGCGCGGGCCATGCCGACCATCTTGGTGTTGGAACGTCCGGCGCGGATCTGGACCCAGTGGTTGTCCATCAGCTTGATGGAGATGTCGCCCTCGGGTAGCAGGCGGATGTAGTCGTAGAGCTTGCGTGCGGGGATGGTGCAGGCGCCGGCCTTTTTGACCTTGGCGATACAGCTGGTGCGGAGCGACTGGTCAAGGTCGGTGGCGGTGATGGTGAGGCGGCCTGTCTCACCTTCCTGCGTCGCTTCAAAGAGGAAGTTGGACAGGATGGGAATGGTCGTCTTGCGCTCGACGACGGACTGCGCGGCGGTGAGCTCGCGGAGGAGCTCGGCGCGGGACACGGTGATCTCGAGGTTCCCGGACGGCGCGGCGTGCGGCGTGGTGTTCGAGGTCTCGGGGTCTTCGGTCAGTGTGGCCATGGTGAGAGTCTCCTCGGGCGTGAACGAATGGTAGAGCGTTGGACGGACATCTTGATTCTAGGGCTGGGGCAGGTTTTGGTGGAACACAAAGAAGTGTGGGAAACGAGGAAGGACAGGTGCGTATTGCGTGCCTTGGGGGCGAAGCGCTAATTCTCCGTCTGATGCTCCACGTGGTCGATCACGAGGACCGGAGCCGGACCCTTGACCGCATCCATGCGCAGGCCCAGCTGTTCTTTGAGGGCGGTGAAGAGCGAGGGCGGGGCGTTGGGGTCGTTCTCGTGGGAGACATCGTAAGTCCACTTGAGAGTGAAGTTATACCTTCCCGGCAGCGACGTTTGATCGATAACCGGACGGTCTTGGTAAGAGTTCAGGTTCAAGCCGAGGTCGGACATGGAGAGATACTTGGCCTTGATGATCCGAAACCCGATCCCTCCGGAGTTTCCGGCGTTGCTTTGCGCTTGATCCGGTCCAGCGGGGGTGAGGATCGGTCCTCCTTTGGCAACAGTCAGGGCATAGATGGGTATCTCGCGGGTCTCGCGATGGAAGACCAGATGGAAGCGGTCGGCGAGCAGCTCTTGATACATGTGCTGCAGCTGCTTGTTGCTGGGGACACCGGGCTGGTCTGGAACGCCGCTGATGTCGAAGCGGTCTTTGCTGAACCACTCCGGCGCGTCGGCGATCTGTTTATCGTGAACGTCATAAGCAATGCGGACGATGTCCTTCAGGCTCGCGTTGAAGCAGGTGATGTGGCGTCCTTCACTCTCGAAACTCCAGCCCTGCCGTGTCGTGTTCGGATTGGTCGGCTTGATCGTGGCGACCAGAAAAGCTGGACTGGCATCGGTTGCCATCGCCTGCTCTTTTTCAGAAGGAGCCTGTGTTTGGCCGGTGGGCTGTGCTGTCCGCGGAAGTACATTGGACCCGGGCCCACTCCGTGTGCGAAGGTTCCCGCAGTTGTGAGCAGGAAGGCCGCTGCAAGGGTGACTGGTAACGGAGAAACTGCATGGGTCCATCTCCTTTGCTCGGATTTAGAGAGTAGATTTACCGCATTGTTTATTGATAGGTACCTACAGTGTAGGTACAATCTGAACTGGTCGTTGATTCGTTCGTGTCGACCGGTTCACGAGATCAACGTACCGCTTGGCTCTCAAACTGACAATTCAAAGGACATACCCATGAGAATACCCGCCGCAGGACATTCCCGGTACGCCGGTTTTGGAAGGAAGTTCTCCCCATGGAATTTGATTGGAATGCAGCAAACATCGAGCACATCGCACTGCACCACATCACACCTGAGGAGGCCGAGCAGGTCATTGAAGACGATCCTCTCGACGTAGGTGCAGTTCTCCGCAATGGAGAGAAGCGCACTGTCCATCTAGGCGAGACAGATGCTGGCCGCATTCTGATCGTCGTCGTCACTGAGCGCGGTGGAGAATACCGTGTCGTAACCGCCCGCCCTTCCCGCAGGCAGGAGCGCGCATTATATGCGCAATACAAGGCATTCGTCAATGACCAAGATCCTACCGACCCCTGAGTTCAAGAATGAGGCCGAAGAAGCCGCCTGGTGGGACAGCCATCCCGACGAGACATTGGCGCTCTTTGAGCAGGCGGCACAGGACGGAACGCTAGGCCGGGGTACCCTTGCCCGTCGCTCTCAAACTGCAGCGACATCGATCCGCCTCGATCTGACCGACATCCAACTCGCGAAAGCACTTGCACAGCAGCGCGGCTTGCGCTATCAGACTTACCTGAAGATGATCATCCACCAGCATCTAGTGCAGGAATCGAACAACAACCAGAGGCAGGGCCTGAAACCGTGAACCAGCAGGCTGATCTCAGAAACAGAGAGATGCCCTGGGGATTGAAGCGTAGTGTGTGCAAGGGAAGGAGGCATGCACTTGCTCAGGACTCGGCGTACACTCGCTCGATTAAAGCGCAATCAATTGCTCCCATCCAGGAGAACTCATGCCCGGGAATGCACCCTCCGCGACCACCTACACGCTCCTCACCGAGCCTGCAGACGATCTCACGCCAATCTACGACCTGCTCTCCTCGGCGAAAACGTCGATCGATATGACGATGTATGAACTCACCGATATTACGGTCACCTCGCTGCTCGGTAAGGCCGCGGCCGGGGGCGTGACGGTTCGCGTGATTCTGGATCAGAACAACGAAAAGAAAAGCAATACGCCGGTCTACAAATATCTTCAGGAGCATAAGGTTGGCGTGCATTGGGCAAACCCGATCTACCTGGCGACGCACCAGAAGACGATCACCGTCGACCAGGCCACCACGGCCATCCTGACGCTCAATCTTACTCCCACGGACTACGCCTCGACGCGCGACTTCGCCGTGTTTACGAACAATGCAAACGATATTGCGGCCATCGAGACGACCTTCAACGCCGACTTTGAGAATAAGTCCGTCACCCCGCCTACGGGCGATAACCTGGTCTGGAGTCCGACGAACTCGCTCGGTGCGCTCGAGGCGCTGATGGCCGGGGCGAAGACCTCCTTGCTGCTGGCGCAGGAAGAGTTCAGCGACCCGGCGCTCGAAGCGGCTCTGGCGGCGGCTTTGAAGCGCGGCGTCGCGGTGACGTTGGTGCAGGAGAATCTCGAGGGCAAGTACAGCGCGACGCTGACTGCGCTCAAGTCCGCCGGGGCAAAGATCGCCATCTATACTTCGTCGACCGGCTACTACATCCATGCCAAGACTATTCTTGCCGACTATGGTACGGCGACGGCACGGCTGTTTGTGGGGTCGGAAAACTTCACGACCGAGTCGTTGGGCAGCAACCGCGAGTTGGGGCTGATCTTCAGCGATGCGGCTTGCATGACCGGCGTGTATACGGCTGTGAGTGCGGATTTCGCGGGAGGAACGGCTTTCTAAGCTATTTCTTCGTCATTCTCCACTCGAGGACCAGCCGCTCGTTGCCCTTGTCATCGACCGAGTAGTGGCGGTGGACGAGGACATGGCCGTTATCTTCAAGATGCGCGCGTGCGTAGGTCTTGCGGCCGGGACGATCGGGGTCGAGAGATGTGGCCACCAGCACGATGTTCTTGCCGTCGAACGTGCCGTCGCTCTGGCGGATGGACATGGTCGTCTTTTGCGAGTCGTACCAGACGGTGGTGAAGCGATTGGTCTTCGGGTCGAAGCCGGAGATGCCGGTGCCGGTGCTCTTGCTGCCGTCCGCGTCGAAGAAGGTGAAGTCCGATTGCAGGAACTTGCCATCCTGGATCATGTACTGCTTGCAGGTGCCCTTGGTGACGGCTGGCTGCCCGTTGGCGGGGTAGAAGGTCTTGACCATGTCCCAGTCGCCCGCAAACTGCGCGAGCAGCTTCTGGCCGGCGCCGGCTGGGGCTGGCGGCTCGTATTCCTTGTGGGTTTGCTGCGCGGTGGCTGGCTGCGCGACCACACCCGTGGCCAGAAACAATGCGACGAGAATCCATTTCCTCATATCGCCGGATGATATGCGAAGATCGCGCGGATTGCACTCATTTCACAGAAGCGGGGATTCTCGCTTCGCCAGAATGGCGGCTTCGTGGTCGCACTATTTGCCGGAGAAGCCGTAGTGGATCGTGTAGTGGTGCTGGCCGGCGGTGACGGCGATGGTCATGGTGCCGTAGAGGCCGCTGAGGTCTCCGGTGCCGGAGCCGGGGACGATCTGCATGGTCATCTGGGGGGCAGTGCCGGAGGACATGCTGCCGAGCTGCATGGCGCTGAAGCTGCCGGTATGGCCGGCGAGGGTGCCCGTGATGCGCTCCATGGCGACGTAGCCACCGTTGGTGCTCGGTGGGCCTCCAGAGGCCAGCATCTCGCCCCTAGCGGTGGCTTCGAGGTCGCCGTGGTAGGTCTTGGTGAGGGAGAGGCTCTGGAGAGACGGGTCGGGGGCGTGGCCGGTGGGCGCGAGCTGGATGTCGAAGGTGCCTTGCGCGTTGAGCTGGATGGAGGTTTGGGTTGCGGGCATGGTGGACTCCTGAACGGTGGGTTGCGAAGGCGGACCGGCGACAAGGGAGAAAAGGGCAGCGAGAACCAGGGTGCGCATGGAGGTTTGCCTCTTGGAGTTTCCATGGTCGGCGAGGGTGAGCTCCTGGTCAAGGGCGAAGGCTTCTAAGAAAGAGCTTGAAAGAGAGAGACAAGATAGAAGTAGTAACCGTTTGTGCTTGAAATGTGGATTGCGGACCGAAGTGCAACGGAGTGAATGGGTTGAAGTCGTGTCTTGATTTAGAAAGCGGAGACGTTCGAAACCGAAGATGCGGATTTGCGGGGTACGGACCAGACGGAGCGTGCCGGTTGTCCCGGATGTGCACATGGGAGGGGTGGCGAAGCTCGGGAAGTCGAGGCCCGAAAGTTGTATTGCGAGGACAAGATGGTGGGAGCAAAGGGGTTTACGGGAGGCTGTTTGTACACAGTGGTGGAGGAGGCCGGAGGATAAGGCTGGCGTAATTGGGAGGCTGGGATGGGCCCGCAGTGGGAAAGTTGCCAAAGTGCTTAAGAGGAAATGACTCGAGAGTTGTAGACTTCGGTCATTCTTTCCTCAGGAGATCTTGATGCGATTCCTACCCCTTGTGGCGGCGGTGACGCTTTTTTCGTCTATGCGGATTAGCTACGCAACCACTCTTACGTTTGACGACCTTACTTCAGCCCTGTCTGCTGTGCCCAACGGCTACAACGGACTGAATTTCAATAATTTTGACGTGAACACGCTTGCCAACGAGCGGCCGAGTGGATACGTAAACGGCACAGTCAGCCCGTCCAGTGTGATTTTCAATGCTTTCGGTACCACGGCCAGCTTCAGTAGTACAAGCGATCTCTTCACCCTAAACAGCTTCTATCTCACTTCAGCTATTAACGACGGCCTGACGGTTGTCGCAAAAGGATTTCTGAGGGGGGTGGTCGAGGACACGGAAACTTTTGATGTCTCTACTTTCGCTCCTACCCTTGAGATCCTGGAGTGGACAGGAGTCGATACGGTGACCTTCGTCTCCAGCGGCGGCACTCCCGATCCCACGGCAACGGCGTCGGGTTATGGGGGAACGCAGTTCCTTCTGGACAACGTCACAATCAACGAAACTGTTCCGGTGACCGTGACACCCGAGCCCTCCAGCTTCGCTCTGCTCGGCACAGGCATTCTAGGTATGGCTGGCATGATGGAGCGGCGCTTTGCGTGACTCATAGAGACATCTTGGAGTGAGAGCAAGTAGTTGGTGCTGCTGCTTTAGTCCAACAAGCATGACAAAGCCCTCACCTCAAACGACGAAGCCGTCTGAGGTGAGGGCACCCGCACGCGGTAAGTTGCTCTAGCTGAGAGTTTCGGTGAGCTTGTTGATGGTTCGGTTTAGGTCCTTGTCCTGGCGGCGCTGCTCGTCGATTTTAGCGATGGAGTGCATGACGGTGGTGTGGTGCTTGCCGCCGAACTGCCGGCCGATCTCGGGGAGGGACGCTTCGGTCATCTGCTTGGCCAGGTACATGGCAATCTGGCGCGGGACAACGATCTGGCGGGAGTTGTTCTTCTGCTTGAGCTCCGGGATGCGCATGCCGAACTGCTCGGCTACGGCGCGCTGG
The DNA here is from genome assembly GCA_964245195.1 of uncultured Acidobacteriaceae bacterium. Classification (GTDB taxonomy): domain Bacteria; phylum Acidobacteriota; class Terriglobia; order Terriglobales; family Acidobacteriaceae; genus Edaphobacter. The sequence continues at coordinate 203,538 of CAXTLR010000005.1, forward strand.
ATGGCCTCGATGGTGATCTTGCGGACCTGGGTGTCGATGAACTGCTTCAGGCACTGCTGGGCGACGGCGAGAGTGCACTCGACGCCATGATGCGAGCACCAGGCGATGACGCGGATGAGCGCGCCTTCAAGTTCGCGGACGTTGGTGCGGACGTTCGAGGCGATGAAGAGGGCGACGTCGGTGGGTAGCGTGGTGTGCTCGGACTCGGCCTTGCGCTGGAGGATGGCGACCTTGGTTTCGAGGTCAGGTGGCTGGATGTCGGCGATCAGGCCCCACTCGAAGCGGGAGCGGAGGCGGTCTTCGATGTCGCCCAGCTCCTTGGGGGGGCGGTCGGAGGCGATGACGATTTGCTTGGAGTCCTCGTGGAGGGCGTTGAAGGTGTGGAAGAACTCTTCTTGCATGCGCTCCTTGCCGGCGAGGAACTGCACGTCGTCGATGAGCAGGACGTCAACCGAGCGGAACTTGTCGCGGAAGGAGGTCATCTTGTTGTAGCGGAGCGAGTCGATGAGCTCGTTGACGAACTTTTCTCCGGAGACGTAGCTGATAGCGGTGTGGGGAAGGCGGCGCTTGGTCTCGTGGCCGATGGCGTGCATGAGGTGAGTTTTGCCCATGCCGACGCCGCCGTAGAGGAACAGCGGGTTGTAGGCCTTCGAGGGGCGCTCAGCGACGGCCATGGCGGCGGCCATGGCGAACTGGTTTCCGCTGCCGGCGACGAAGCCGTCGAACTGGTAGCGCGGATTGAGCTGCGAGGCGGAATTCCAGTCGAAGCGGGCCTGCTCGGTCGAAGGTACGGGCGCGGCGGCTGGGCGCGGCGCGGGCAGGCTGGAGGCGCCGTTTGAGGCGTTGCTGCGGGGGGCGCTGGCGGAGTGGCTGGGCTGCGGGGCGAAGCCGCCGTCTTCACGAACGCGTGGCGCGGCAGGCTCTTGCGCGAGAGCTTCAAACTCAACCGAGTCAATCTCAAGGCCGAGTCGCTCGATGGCTTCTTCGATGAGGTCGGCGTACTTATCGCCGATGTGCTGGAACTGGGACGAAGGAATCTTGACGTAGAGGATTCGGTCGACGACGCGGGAGAAGCGGGTGGGCTTCAGCCAAGTCTCGAACGACTGCCGGTTGATCTTCTTTTCAAGCGCACCGAGGATGCGGACCCATTGATTGAGCACGGCGGTGGCCGTAGGAACGAATGACATGCTTTTGCTTTCCTTCTCTTGAAGCTGATGCGCAATCCTAGGCAGGCCCGAAAGAGAGACCAGCGCTCCAAAAAGTGGGAGCGAAGAAGCGAAAACGGGCCTCCGGTCGCCGCGCGTGCGGCGATTGGGGATGGACTCGATTTGCTTTGGAATCGCCTTTTCCCGGGTACTCTGTAAGCGGTCCGAGAGGAAGGCGAAAGAGTTCTCCCAGGCTAGCGCAAATCAAAGCTGAGATTGGCGGTGGGCTGGGACAAACTTGTGGAGCGGGTTTGATGGTAGCACGGAAAATACGAGCGTTTTCGGGCCGAAACCCGCAAATATTTAGGTTGCACCGTCCATGGTGAAGCACTTCAGTCATACGTTACCGCTTGTTGAGGTGACCTCATTTACGAGCCACAAGTGGCGTTCCGGGTTGCACCGGAGGCGACCTTCTTCTCCATCGTAACGCGCTCCGCGGGCGGCTGCGGGGTGTGTTATGCGGCGGATTGTCCGGGCCGGGCTGGGCAATTTCGGTTCGTGTTTTGAACAGGCTCGGGTATACTCAAGACTTGTCCTGCCGCCCCCGATCTGCGAAGTCGAAAGACTGGGTGCGTCTGCGCTGCAATCGACAACCATTTGCTTTGCCCCTGGCGTGAGCCGAGGCGATTAGAGGAGTTCGTTCCATGCCTAAGCGCACGTTTCAACCGAACCGCCGTCATCGCGCCAAGACACACGGTTTCCTTTCCCGCATGAAGACCAAGGCCGGTGCCGCGGTGCTGAGCCGTCGCCGCGCCAAGGGCCGGCACAAGATTGCGGTCTCGGCCGGGTTCCGCGACTAGCGTTTCGTGTCTCAGCCCGTTCTCACACTGACCCACCCGATCTCTCTCGTGCAGGTCTGTTCGGCTTTGCCGGAGCTTTGGGCTCCGCGCGTGCTGGTGCAGGTGAACAATCAGTACCTCAAAGCCGTTCGCGTGCAAGGCGAGTTTCCGTGGCACAGCCATGCGGACGAGGATGAGCTGTTCCTTGTGCTGCGCGGAGCGTTGACGATCGGACGTGCCGAGCAAGATGGCGGGCCGGTGGTTTTGCAGGCGGGCGAGGTGTTCGTCGTGCCGCGGGGGGTGCGCCACAACACCAGCGCCGAGGAAGAGACCTGGCTGGCGCTGATTGAGACCGTGACAACGCAGCATACGGGCGCGGAGCAGACGGCGATGACGCGCTCGGTGGAAGAACAACTCGGCGAGGCCTCTGTTCCTCCATTCCGCTGATGGCTCTGTGACCGGCTCCTTCGATGCTGCCGCTGAAGTTCAGTTAGTGAACAGCAGAGACGCGCGACCTGCGACAATGGACCCAGGAGCCGAGCATGGCGGAAGTGGCGGACATTCCGGTACAGATTGTCCTTCGGCCGTATGCGAGCTCGATTCCGTTGGCCTCGTTTGCCTTTGGCACGGGAAATGCCCTGTACAGCGCTTTCCTGTTGCACTGGATTCCGGACTCGGAGACCCGGCTACTTTCCTACATTCTGCTGGCCTTTGTGGCGCCGCTTGAAATTGCGCCCAGTCTGATGGCGTTTCTGGCGCGCGACTCCGGTGGAGCCACCGCGTTCGCGATCTTCGGCGCGGCCTGGGTGGTGCAAGGCCTGGCGCTGCTGGGAGGGCCGCCGCCGGCGATCAGCCAGGTGATGGCCGGGTTTCTGCTTTGCCTGGCGATCTGCCTGCTGATGCTCACAATCGTGACGATCAAGGGCAAACCGTTGCTGGGCGGAGTGCTGATCGTGGCCGTCGTCCGTACGTGCGGCGCGGCGGGCATGGCGATGACCGGGAAAGCCTGGCTGACCCCGGCGACTGCCTGGTGCGGCATGCTGCTGGCGGCGCTTGCCTTCTACTCGGGCATTGCGTTCCTGGAGGAAGATGTGACCCAGCGCCTGTCGCCGCTAACCTTTCGGACGGGAGAGGCCAAATCCGCGATGGAAGGCAAGCTGGCGGATCAGGTGTCGGCAATCGAGAAGGAAGCCGGGGTGCGCAAGCAGCTTTGAGTTGGGCCAGAAGCGATTGCACGGACAGGAGAGGCGGAGAACAACGATGTTTCGCGTCAAGGAAAGCATTCACGTCAACGCCCCTCGCGACCGCGTCTTCCTGCTTTCAACCAGCATCGTGCTTGTTCAGCAGATCTTGGGCATGCAGCCTGTATCCGGCAAGACCTCCGGCCTGGTTGTTGATGGCGACCAGTTGTTGTGGCGCGGATGGAAGTTTGGGCTTCCGGCCCTGCATGAGACCCTGATCACTCGCTATGAGCGCCCCGGCTTCTTCCAGGACACAATGGGCCGCGGCTACTTCAAACACTTCCAGCACGACCACACCTTTGAGGAGGTCGACGGCCAAACGCTGCTGGTCGATACGGTTCGCTTCTCGATGCGCTTCGGTGCGGCCGGCCGGCTTGCCGGTAGGCTGCTCGTTGTGCCGCATGTGGCGGGGCTAATGCAGCGGCGGTTCGAGCTGCTGAAGCGTACTGCCGAGGGATCGGACTGGGAACGCTACGTGCAGGACGCGCCTTCTGCCGCTGCCCATGATCGAACCGCAGCGACCGTCAGCGGCATCCAAAAGGCCCAGAGGTGAAGCTGCGATGAAGGCTGTGGTGATCCATGAGTACGGCGGTCCCGACAAGCTGAAGTACGAGGATTTCGACGATCCGAAGGCTGGGGAGGGCGAGGTGCTCGTGCGCGTCGCCGCCGCCAGCATCAACCCAGTCGACTGGAAGATGCGCTCGGGCGAGGCGCAGGCACGGTTCCCTGTTGACTTTCCCGGCATTCTCGGACGCGATCTTTCAGGGACGGTTCGCTCAGTCGGTCCTGGGGTGATCGGCTTTGAGCCCGGCGACCAGGTGTTTGCGCTTTCAAGCAAAACGTATGCCCAGCTCTGCGCGGTGAAGGTCTCGGACTTGGCGAGGATTCCTGAGGGGCTGGAGATTGTTGCCGCCGCCGCCCTGCCGCTGGTTACGCTGACGGGCGAGCAGCTGATCCGGCTGGGTACAGGAATCGGCGAAGGGCAGACCGTCCTCATTGCCGGTGCCATGGGGGGCGTGGGACGCAGTGCCATCCGCACGGCGAAGGATGCGGGCGCTCACGTCATTGCCGGCGTGCGCAAGAAGCAGCTTGAGGAGGCTGAGTCGCTCGGCGCCGACTCCGTGGTTGCGCTCGACGACGAGAAAGCGATGGCTGCGGTCGGCTTTATGGATGCGGTTGCAGACGCGGTAGGCGGCGAGACCGCAGCGATGCTGATGGGCAAGGTCAAGCAGGGCGGCGTTTTCGCGTCGGTGCTCGGGCCTCCGAAGAATGTAGCTATGCACCCGACGGTGAAGGTCGTTCCGGTAGTTTGCAAGCCGGACCCCGAGCGGATGCTCAAGCTGGCCAGGGATGTGGTTGCCGGACGGCTCAGCATTCCCGTCGACCGCATGCTGCCGCTCGCTGAAGCCGGCGCGGGGCAGGCTGCGGCCGAAAAGGGCGGTCTTGGCAAAGTGGTTTTGATCGCCTGAGGCTAGGCCGGGTAAAGCACGAGCCGGCGGGCGGGACCTTCGCCCTCGGAGGCGGTCTTCAGGCCTGAGGACGCAAGTGCCAGGTGCAGCAGACGGCGCTCGCGCGAGTTCATGGGTGGAAAGCGGTATGGCTGCCTGGAGGCGCGAACCTGCTGCACGGCCTGAGAGGCGTCGCGCTGCACGCGACGTTCCCGAGCGGCTTTGAAACCGCCGGCGTCGAAGCTGATCCAGTCGTGCTGCTCGTCTTCAAGGCGTAGCGCCTTTGCGCCGATGTGCTCAAAGGCGAGCAGCAGCTCTGCGTTGCGCGCCACGAGAGCCGGTACGTCCTTTCCGCTGAACTCCACCGTGAGCAGAGGAACGCACCCCGCACTTTTCGCTCGCAGCGTGTACGTCAACGCCAGCCCTGAGCTTCGTAGCAGTGCGTCCAGTAGGTGATCCAGCAGCTCCCCAGATGGTTTACCCTCCGCGGACGATGTTCCCGACTGTTCCTCCTGGGGCCGAACGGCGCTCAGCGCCGCACCGGCTTACCCTGGATGGTCTTCGCCGTTGAGGTGCCTAGACCCGCCTTGCGGCGCGCCCGCTTGGCGGCGATCTCGCGCATCTCGGCGCCCAGGCTGGTGCGATTCATCACCGCCTGCGTTGCGATCGAGATCACGTTGCCTACCGACCAGTAGAGCGCCAGGCCCGAAGCATAGTTCCACGTCATGTAGCCTGAAACCATCGGCATCATGAAGGCCATCATCTTCTGCTGCTGCGGATCAACTCCGGGTGAAGGCGTGTAGAACTGCACCAGGAACTGGCTGAGCACCATCAGGATGGGCAGGATGTGCCAGGGGTCGGCGGCCGAGAGATCGGGCAGCCAGTACCAGTGCGCCTGCCGCAACTCCACTACCTTGGGCAGCATGCCAAAGAACGCGAACAGCACTGGCAGCTGGATCAGCGTGGGAAGGCAGCCGCCGAACATGTTGACGCCGTTATCTTTCTGCAGCTGCATGATCTCGGCGTTCATGTCGTTGCGCTTCGGGTCAGTGACCTTCAGGGTCTTGTACTTGGCCTTGATGGCGTCCATTTGCGGCTGAATGCGCTGCATCTTCAGGCCGGACTGCATGGTCTTGATGCGCAGGGGCAGGATGACCAGGTTGATCAGCACCGTCAGCCAAACGATGTCCCAGCCCCAGTTCGCGGTAATGTGCTGGTTGATCGCCCGCAGCGCCAGAAACAGGTACTTGCCGACGAACCCGAAGAAGCCGAAGTCGAGCAGCGGTTCAAGCGTGATCTTGGGGTCAGCCCCATGCACATTGCGCAGCACGTCGACGGCCTTCGGGCCGACAAACAGCGCCGTCTGGGTGTGGCCGGAGAGATCCCCGACCGCCGCGCCCAGGATCGGCACCTTCACCTCATCCTTGGCCGGATCGGTGTGCGGCCTGGCCGGCGTCCCGTTACCCAGGCCGTTGTGGCGATTTGCTTTCGAGACGATCAAGTCGCTATGCAAGGTCGCGACGGTGGCGTCTTCCGGGTGGTCGGGAAGAAAGATGCTGGCGAAGTAAAGGTCCGAGACGCCCGCCCAATCGAACCCGCCCGAGAGTGTTGCGCCGCCGTGGACATCCTTGGGCCCCTGGTGTTTCTCCCGCGCGCCCTGGCTGAAGTCGAGCTGCGCGCCGCCATAGGAGAGCGCCGTCTCCTGGTCTCCGAAGCCGCCGGGCCACATGAGCAGCGCCCGGATCGGTGTGCCGTTGCGCAGCACCTGCGTGTCCGCCCGGAGGACGTATGAATCGTCGAAGGAGAATGTCTTGGTGACGCTGTACTCGCCCGCCCCGTACTTGAAGGTCAGCGTGCCCGGTGCGTTCAGCAGCCCTGTCGTCGAAGGGAGATAAAGTGCAGTTGCCAGATTCGCAGTCAGCGACGAATCGTACGTGTAAAGCGAGAGCGGATAGCCGACCGAGGCCGCAGCTTCCGTATGCACCAGGTCGAGCGGCTTGCCGTAGGAGTCCTTGTACTTCTTGAGGATCCAGCTTGTGGCCTGCGCGCCGCGGTTTGAGAACGTGATCCGGTAGAGCTCGTTCTCGACCACCGTCGTGCTCTCGGCTTGCGCCACGACCGGCACCTGGACGACCTGCCCTGCGACCGTAGCGGCCACGGTCGGCTCCGGACGCTGTACGTTCTTCTGCTGCTCCATGACTGCTGCCGAGTTCGGCGACGCCGTCTGCGGATTGTGCCGGGCGCGGTAGAAGTTGAACGCCGTAAGCCCCAGCAGCACGGCCACCAGCACCAGCATCAGACCCCGGCTATCCTGGGTCGCGCCGGATTGATTCGGATTTTTAAACTCTGCCACGGAACCTGTCTTTCTGAAGGGAGCACAAGGCTCGCTACTCTTATGATAAACGCTCACCGCGGCGAAGGCTCTTCCCCGTTCGTAACTACCCTCAGGGAACCGGATCGAATCCACCCTTGCCGAGCGGATGACAGCGCGCCACGCGTGCTGCCGTGAGCCGCAAGCCGCGCCACACCCCATGCCTCGAAAGCGCCACATAGGCGTACTCCGAGCACGTCGGCAGGAAGATGCATTGCGAGACCCCCACGGCATGCAGCAGCGGAGACAGTACCTGCTTGTACGTGCGAAATGCCAGCCGCAGCGTGGCCGCAGGGAGCCTGTTCATGGCCCTGGCGGGCCCGCGGCAGGCGTTGTGCGGCCCCGCTCGAGAGCCTGCTGAATCTGCCGAAAGATGCCGGCCACCTCGCGGTCTAGGCTTGCATGCTCCATTTCGAGCACCGACCGCCGCGGATGCACAATCACGTCGACTGGAAAGGTCAGCTTTCCGGCGTGGCGACGGACGCACTCGCGCAGCCGCCGCTTAATTCGGTTGCGCTCGACCGCTTTGCCCAGCACCTTGCCGACGGTGAGACCGATGCGTGGCCCCGGAGTATCCGATCTTCGGTCCGCTGGCCGCAAGGAGTAGAAGTACGCCATCTGTTTTGAAAACTGCTTGCGGCTGCTGGTATAGACGCGCTGGTAGTCAGCGTGTTTGCGCAGGCGGAGCAGCGCATTGGCGGTAGCGCTCAACGGACCCAGCCCAGCCCATCGACCCCGACCGCCAGCACGATCGGCTGCTCCAGGGTCCAGGACTTCGTGTTTAGCACCTCGATGTTGCCTCCCAGCGGCTCCGACAAGTAGACGAGGTCGCCCCGGACCAAGAAGCCGCCGTTCTGTGCGGAGGGTAGCGGAAATGAGCGTGCGGGCTTCCAATCCGCGAGGTGAAAGACCTCGAGCAAGCCCTTCGAGCCGCTGGCCTGGTCTGTTTCCGCGACCAGCAGCGACGTGCCATCGACGGTCGGAAACGTGACGTAAGGCATGCCGGCCGTGGGCAGCCAGCGGCTCAGCGTGTTGCTGCGGGTGTCGATGACCGCCAACCGCGGCTGATCCCAGTCCGAGGTGAAGACCCAGCGGCCGTCCCGCGACACTGCGATTCGCTGCACGCGCTTGGTGAGCGGAATGACCTGGATGACCTTGCGTGCCTTCACGTCCAGCACGCTGACGCTGCCATCGCCCACGTTGGCCGTGTAGATGCGGCTGCCATCGGGCGAAAAGCAGAACATGTGCGACTCCTTCGCACCGGTCGGAATTTCGCCCACCACGGCTCGCGCATGGACATCGACGAGGAGGATCGCATGGGCCAGCTCCCCCGAAACATAGAGCAGCCCATCTGGCCCGAAGATCGCCTTGTGCGGCCGGAGAGGGCGGCCAAGGTCGATCGTGCCGACCATCTTTTTGGTCAAGACGTCGACGATGTCGATCTCCTGCCCATCGGTTCCCGGCCGGCCCACGCCGGCGTTGCCGTAGATTGGCACGTAGGCCAGTGTGCCGTCGGGAGAGACGGCGATCTCATGCCCGTTGATCCCCACCGGCACCGTGGCAAGGGTGTCGTGGGTCTGCGGGTCCACTAGCAACAACGCATGCTGCTTCTGATTCACCACGGCCAGCACGGCAGACGGAGCCGGAACACTCTGCGCCGCAGTGCGTGCCAACAGCAGCGTCAAGACCAAACCGTATCGCGTCATCGAATCTCCTTCATACAGGCGCAAAAGCGAAAGCCTCCCACACCGGGAGGCCTTCGCTCTCTGCTCGCACCCTTACTGCGTGACGCCGTGTTCTTTCTCTTCCTTGCGCCGCTCGTTCTCTTTGCGTGCGCCCATGGACTTCTGCGCCCACATGTCGGCCTGCTCGAGATCCGCCTTCACCGCCGGTGCGTTGCCGCACTCGAGATCGGCCTTGCGGCGGGCCATGAGAGAGAGATACGTCATCGCCTCTTCATAGGTGGGGTTTACGTCGACAGCCTTCTGCAGATAGCTGTTCCCTTCGGTCACCAGCGGCGTGTTCAGGCCGGTCAGCTTCGCGCATCCGGCCTTCGAGAGCTTGAAGTTGCCGTCGCTCTTGTCTGTCAGGTTCTCGCCTTGCAGCGTGGTCGTTGCGTTCTTATAGGCCTGCAGCCAATCGACGACACCTACGGTGTAGAGCGCCTCAGCGTCTTTCGGATCGAGCGCGATCACCTTCTTCTCATAGTCTTTCGCCTCTTCCGGGTGGCCGGTATTGCGATCGATGGAGGCGATCTGCTTCAGCGCGTTGATGTTGTTTGGGTCCTTCTGCAACACCTCCTGGAAGCCCGCGAGCGCCTGCTGCGCCACCTTCTTGTTGTCCGGCGTGTCGAGATTGGGAACGACCTGCGAGGCATAGGTCGTCGCAAGATACAGCCGCGGGTTCGGGTTGTCCGGATCGATGCTGATCGCCTTCTGGAAGTGACCTTCCGCCTCTTCGTATCGGGCGTTCTTGAAGGCGGCGACGCCCTTGTTGATCTGGTCATTGGCTTCCAGATGCTGGCACCCGATGGCGGAGGTCAAGAGCATTGCCATCAAACCGGCCGTCACCGGTACTCGTGCAGTCAGTTTCATGAGGCGTAAGTCTCCTTGGAGGGAAGAGCGCGTGAGCTAGCAAACGATGGTACAAGTATTGATTTTGCGGCTTGCGGTGATTGTAACGGCTAACTCACGTCTCTGCCTAGAGCGTATATGCTGAGCGCGTGTGGCCTGCTGCGCGCCAGGCACTCAGGCCGCCGCCGCAGCCCGAAGTGGCAGGAAAAACTGGAAGACCGTGCCGCTCGACTCCGACCGTTGACTGCTGCGCACGGTGAGACGTCCCTGGTGGCGGGTGACGATCTCCGCCGAAACCCACAGGCCAAGTCCGGTGCCGGCCAGACCCTTGGTGGTGAAGAAGGGCCTGAACAGATTGCGGCGCGTGCTTGCGCTGATGCCGGTACCCGTGTCGGCGATAGTCATCATCACGCCGGGCAAGCCGGTTCTCCAGTCGGTCGCATCGCGAGTTCGAATCAGCAGGCGTCCGCCGCGGCCGTGCATCGCGTCGATCGCGTTGCGAACCAGATTGTTCAGCACCTGTCGTATCTCGCTTTCGAGACAAACGACCAGCGCTGTCGAGCGGCCCCGCCGCTCAATGGTCACCTGCGAGTTGTCGGCGCGGCTCTCATAGAGGTCCATGACCGCATGGATCATGTCCTCAACGCCAATCGCCTGGGGGCTGCTTGACTGCTTATAGAAGCGCAGGGACTGCGAGGTGATCTGCGCGACGCGCTGCAGCTCCTTGTCCGCCATGGTGAGATAGCGCATTGTCTCGCTTGCCTCGTCCGCGGTGCGGGCAAGGTAGAGCAGGTTGGTGACCGCTTCAAGCGGATTGTTGATTTCATGGGCGATCGACGACGCGAGCCGGCCCACCGCAGCCAGCTTTTCGCTCTCGCGCAGCGCCGCCTCAAACTCGACGCGCGCCGTCACGTCCGTCTGGATGCCGACGACGTGCGTTAGTTCGCCTTCGCGATTGCGGATCGGGGAGAGCGACAGCTCATTCCAGAACGCGCTTCCATCCTTGCGAACGTTCTTGATGATGGTGGTGACCTCGCGCTGATCGCGCAGCGCGTCGCGAAGCAGGGTTACGCCGGGTTGATCGCGGTGAGAGCCCTGGAGAAAGCGGCAGTTCTTGCCCTCGACTTCCTCCAGGCAGTAGCCCGTCATTACCTCAAACGCGGGATTGACGTACACCAGCGGCAGATCCGGCCGGGTCGCATCCGCGACCGAAATCCCGCTCGTTACTGAGCGAAAGATGCGGCGGTTGAGGTGCAACTCCTCAAACGCAGACTTGTAGCGCTGAGCAAAGGCACGGTGCGCGTAGAGAATCAGGCTTAGCTGAGCCGCGAGCGCCGCGGGTTGCATTGGCAGCGCCACGACGCCATCGAGGATGGTCCCGGCCGGCTTCAGCAAAGGAGATCTTGTCTCCTTCGCGACATCTTCGGCTTCGCTCGCATGCACGGCGATGACGGATGGATTGATGCCGCCGCCGCGCCGCTCCCGCTCGAGTAGCGCCTGGCGAATGTCGGAAGCGAATGGCTCGTCCACCACGATCAGTTCGAAGCCGGCAAGCGAAACCGGATCGAGCTCCGTGGGCTCGAGGCTCGTGGCGGAGAGCCCGATCTGCAATGCGGCTCCCTCTACCAGCCGGCGATGCGTCGAATCCGCCACCAGGATGCCTACGCCCGATTGGGCGTTAAAAGACCCACCCTCCTGCCCTGGAGCCAGGATGGGACCACTCTCCATATGCACCATCCCAGACGTTCCCATGCAAGTTGTCCTCTGAAGAAGGACGCGCATCCCAGGCGGCGAGATGTCCCCCGAAACCGAATTATGCAAGGAGGGACGCACCGAAATAACCTGCCATGAGAGCGTAATAGACAGAAAGGCCGCCAATGCTGGCGGCCTTTCTGCTGCTGCAAGGACTGCTGTTTAGTCGCCCGAGACGGTCTCTTCGATCGCCTCAACCACCTCAACCCCGCCCTTCGGTGCCGGAGCGATGCCGCCCAGACCGCCAATCGCTCCAAGCGGAACAAACCCGCCCTCAGGAGCCTTCTCGCCCAAAATTTCCTTGCGATAGAGTGCGGCCATCTTGGCGTTCTCGGCTTCTTGCTTCATCTTCGCGTCGCGCGCACGAATCTTCTCTTCGCGCGCGTTCTTGGCAATGCCGCTCTTCTCGAAGGTGTCATTGGCAGCAGCGTTCACGTGCTCGTCGTTGACCACGAGATCGTACTTGCCTTCCTTCTCCATCGCCACCTGCTTGCCACCGGCGAAGATCTCGTGGCGGCCATGCTCCTCATACCACTTGGTAAGGCTTGAGGTCATGTGCATCTTCTCGATGATGTTGCGCCAGCCCACGCCGGTGTTGTAGGCGCAGAAGCTGATCTCGCCTTCCTGCGTGGCGTACGGAATGATGCACTGCTCGGTGCGGCGGAAGTCGTAGTTGAACAGATCCTGGAACCACATGCCCGCGATGAAGAGGAAGTTCCAGCGATCGCCGCGGCGCTTGGCGATATCTTCCATCGTGCGGTCCGCGGTGACCTTGCCGTAGCTCTTGCCAGTGGCACCGAAGCTCTTGTCGAACTTCTCAAGCAGGTCCTTGATTTTGAAGTGAGTCGGTGCGTTCTGCGGGGTGTAGTTACGCAGGAGCGCCAGCGTCACGCCGATGATCGAGAGCCACTTGCCGCGAGCGGCGTCGTTGATGCGGGCGACGTCCTTGGCGAGCCGGTCGGCGTTGATAAAGGCCGTGACGGGAGCCGCTTCCTTGGTCTCCTTGTCGATCATCAGCGCCATCGAGATGCCGCAGTTGGGGTGGCAGCCGCAGGAGAGCTGGCCCCAGTCGCGGTCTGGCCCGTGCACCAGGTCGGCCCAGTCGGAGAAGGTCGACATGAACGAGATCGGGAACCAGTCGCGGGTGGGTTCGCCGAGGCCGGTCTGATTCTTGACGTCATGCGCAAGGTGCGAGAGCGTGTAGCGCTGCGCCTGACGACGCTCGTCGGAAACCTCTTCGTCACGGCCCGTGAAGCTGACCGGCTGGAAGGAGAGGAAGTTGATTTTCTTGGGATTCTCAAGTGCGAACTCGATAATGCGGCCAACCTGCTCGTTATTGATGCCGTTGATGATGCAGGTAACGGGAACGATATCGACGCCGGCCTCATGCAGGTTGTGAATCGCCTGCAGCTTGACGTCGAATGCGTTGCCAACCTTGCGGTGCGAGTTGGCCGCGTTGCCGATGCCGTCGAACTGGAGGTAGGCATAACGCAGACCGGCTTCGGCCGCGGCCTTGCAGAACTCTTTGGACTTGGCAAACTCAATGCCATTGGTTGCGGCCTGCACGGAGGTGTAGCCGACCTTGCGGGCGTATGCAACTGCGTCGAGGAAGTACGGGCTCAACGTCGGCTCGCCGCCTGAGAACTGCACCGACATCTGCCGGCGGGGCTTGATGGTCACCGCGTTGTCGAGCATGGTCTTGATCTCGTCCCATGTCAGTTCATGAACGAAACCGACCTGGTTCGCATCCATGAAACACGGATCGCACATCATGTTGCAGCGGTTGGTCAGGTCGATGGTCAACACCGAGCCACGGCCATGCGTCACGGTTGATGTGCCGTGATTGTGCAGCGTCTCGTCATTGTGCGCGCGGATGTCGCGACCGGGGAAGACCTCTTCGAGGTGCTTGAAAAAGTCCGTGTCCATCGACATGACATCTTCAAAGTGGCCATGGATGGGGCAATCCTTGACCATCAGGATCTGGCCGTCGCGCTCGATGATCTGCGCCTTGATCTCGCCGACTTTCTCATTCAACAAGATCTCGTGGGGGAGCTTGCCGTCGATGATCTGCTGGCGGATGGCGGGAACGCACTTGGGGCAAAGCGAGTCGGTGGTCCGAGGCCAGCCGAGGGGCGGCTTCTCTTTTTGGTAGCTCTTCAGCAGAGGCTTATCGCTCCACTTCGGCGTAAAGCTCTCGTTCGGGCTGATGCTGTTGAGCCGGCTGAAGACACTCCAGCCAATTTTTGCTGCCTGTACGAGACCACGTTCTACTAGCTTTGCGGGCTTCCTTGCCATGAGGGCTTCTCTCCTAAGATTTGTCTCGCCAATGCGGACGTGCTGCGAGGGATGCACATTTCTGGTCGTCTGACAGAATCTGATGCACATTCCAACTTCTTTGATCGCGAGTCGGCCTGCAGGACCGCGATCTTATTGCTGTACCAAGGTATGCTCGAAGCCTGCTGCCACGAAAGTGGTATGCAGCGAATGGAGAAAATCAGTTACTCAACGGTGAATCTCCAGCTGCGTTGGTAGAAAGGGTTCCGTCTTGAGAGGCTGCGCCGGCCTTCCGAAAGGAACCGGGAACGTTAACCGTCGACGCGGGCTCAAATCTGTCCTGTTGCCATTTGGTTGATCAGCTGTTGCACAAAGACGACGTGAACATGAATGCGGCTAGCGAAGTCCGGCACGAACTCCGTGATCAGATTGTCGATCGGGTCGGAGGCGAGGCCGAGCGAGACCCGCTTGACGGTCGAGGGTACGTTGCCGGCGATTCCCGGCACGTATAAATTGCTGATCGTCGCGGACGCAGGGTATGTGATGAACTTCTCGTAGTTCGGCATACGGCGTCCGTAATCGCTTTGCGCCACCCAAGTGCGGCTGATGGCATACAGAAAACGCCGCGGAGTGCTGCCGGTCGCCATGCGATGGTAGTGCGGGTCCTCGTGCAGGAGTGAGCAGACGCCGAAGGTGCCGATGACCTCGCCGGTCACATCCTGCGAGAGCGAATAGAGGCTGTACCAGCCGAAGCCTGCGAGCCCCGGCCCATAGGCGGTGTGCGAGTTGATACCGACTGTAAAGCCGGCGTTCAGACCGATCGTCATCAGGTTGAAGGGGTCCTTGACGTCGCGGAAGGCGAGATATGCCTTTTGCCGCGGGCTGAGCGGAATCGGCGTCTTGGTGTTGAGAAAGAGCTGGTAAGGATTGGTGTCGGGACAGGGCGACTGGCCACCTTGCGTAGTCAGAGTCGTTTGGCCGCCGCCAGGGCAGGGTGCAGTGACCGGAGCCTGGACGCCGGCCGTACTTTGCGCGCCGTGCGATTGCGCGAGAGCGACGAGCTTTCCGGGTGAATCGGGAAGCTCCACTTCGGCTGGGGTGCGGTCCGTTGATGGCAGAGCCTGCACCTGCACGGTTCCGCTCAGCAGTCCCAGCGTCAGCGCGATGAACGCTCGATCCCTCATCGTTCTTTGAAACCCAGTGTACCTGCGAAAGTTACCGTGCGACGGGAAGGTGGATGGAGAAGAACTCGTTGAATAAATAGCCGACCGCACCGCCTCCCATCGACGTTCCGAAGGTGATTAACGTTGCGCCGGTGGTCCGGTTGATCGACGGGTAGTAGGCATCGGTCAGCCCGGCTCCGGCCAGGGTGCCGCCAATCTGCGCAAAGTTGATGGTTCGGTCCCCGGCGTCTGTTCGCGTGAAGATCGGCCGCAGCAGGGCATGCCTCAGGCGCTCGTTCAGCGGGTGCCCTGGCCCCAGCTTGTAGTAGCGAGGGTCCTCATGCAGGATGGGCGCAAGTACCGAGTCCGAGAACACGCCTTCCGAGACGTTGCGCGCCGCATCGGCGCCGACCCGCTGCGCGAAGCCCCTGACCGTCTGTCCGTAGTTCGGCCGGGAGTTTAGAACCTGCTCATATCCGGCGGAGATGACCCAGGTCGCGGCCGCGAAGGAGCTGGTGGAATGTCGAGCGCCCAGCAGAACCTTGTCGAAGCCGCTCAGCTTCGGGGCCGTCTGCCCGGGCTCGATGTACTTGGCGAAGGTGTCAGCGACCGAAGGTGCCGACTGCCGCGCTGCTCCGGTGCTCCCTACAAATTGCAGCGACGAGGATGCCTGCGGAGCGTCGGGAAGCGCCGGAGTCGGCTGCACCGCTCGGCCACTTTCCGCGTTGCTCTCCGATGCTTCCTCCTGTGCCGCTACTGGACGGCTGCAGACAAGCATGGTGACCACAGCCGGTAAAACGATTCCTAACACCCTTAATAAGGCCCTGCTCAAAGATTTAGCCTTCACCTGACAGAACTCCTTTCGTTCTTTCCGCATGCTGCGTTTCTCGCAGGCATGCAGCCCCGCCCGGCCAGAGGCGTCCCTTTCGGACGCGCCGATCGTGCTCTGGGCTTCAATTTGTTCATCGGCAGAATCTGTCCGTTACTAAATTGGGACAGTCGCGGTTCCCTCGCTGGCATCCCCGGACCGCAACCGCGCATACTGGAGCGACGCAGCTTTGGTTGCTGCTTCCGCACAGAAGGCGGCGAGGTGTCTTCATGTCCAGCGCATATCCGAAACAGCCGTGGGAAGACAAAGTTCGCCAGGCCGCCGAACAGGCCGAAGACGAAGTCAAACGGGTTATCTCCTATATCAATGACGAGGTTGTGCCGGAGGTCCGGCGGAACGGCTCAGCCGCGCTCAAGCGGGCGGCGCTCGAACTGCAGCGGCTGGCGGAGCGCATTGACGAGGACCATCGTCCGGGGCCCGGCCGGCCGTGACTTTGCGGAACCTGGGAGCGGTGCTGCTGGGTCTCTCGAGCCTGGGCCTGGCGGGCTGCCATCATCGCAGCCAGGTAGCGTACTCTCCTCCTCCGCCGCCCCCGGCACCGGTGGCCACGCGGCGGCCGGCACCGGTGGAACGCATTCCGGCTCCGGCTCCGGCTGTCCGAACGCCCGCTCCGGCCGCGTCACCCGACCATCTGCTGGGCCGGCCAGTTTCGATTGAGGTGGGCCTGGCCAGCTGGTACGGGCCGCCGTACCACAATCGGCAGGCGGCGGACGGCAGCATCTTCGACCAGAATGCGTTGACCGCGGCGCATCGGGAGCTGCCGATGGGAACCACGGTCCGCGTCACCAATCTCGCCACCAACCAGTCCGTCGTGGCCAAGATCACCGATCGCGGCCCGTTTGTGGAGGGCCGAACGCTCGATCTTTCGCTTGCCGCCGCCAAGGAGATTGGCGTTTACCGGGTAGGCGTGGCGAAGGTCCAGATTGAGGTTTTTGCTCATCCGGGGGCGGATCCGGAGGGACGCTGGTGCGTGCAGGTGGGAGCATTCCTGGACCAGGCCGACGCCATCCAGACCAAGAATGATCTTCTGCGGCAATATCCAACCGCCAAGGTGATCGAGTTTGCCGGGCCGACGGGCTTCTGGGTGCGGATCAACCCGATCGTTCCCCGCCGCGGTACGGCGGAGAACATTGCCGCGGCCATCCATCTGCCGGACGCGGAAGCGTGGCTGGTGCGGCTGAACTAGTTGGGCTGGTCTTATCTGGGCGAAGGCGAGCTGGGAGGCGGGTAGTAGGGGAGCTTCTGTTGCTCCTCGGTGGCGCGCTTGACGCCGATGTCGCCGAAGAGCAGGGACGGGGCGATGGTGGTCTGGGGCAGCGCGCCGAGCGTGTTCTGGACGTAGAGGTCATCGCCGGCGGCGACGATGTCCGAACGCAGGCTGCGGTTATCGAGTTCGTCGAACACCGCGCCGCGAATCAGCTGGCGGGAGCCGTCCGGGTGAACGCGGTAGAGAACGCGGGGAGCAAGTTCGCCGCCAAGGGTTTCGGCCTCGTAGACGTCGCGGCCTTGTTCCTTGGCCATGGCGACGAGGCGGGCATGCATCTCGGACGCGGGGACGGGCGTGAGCGATTTGAAGAGGACCACACCGGAGATCGCACGCGGGGATTGCCCGGGGGCGGCGCGGCCGTGCCCGTTGGAAAAGGGAAAGTCGCGGATGGGCGTGCGGCTGACGAGATAATTCAGCAGCTTGCCGTGGTCGACGATGTCGACGGCCTGGGCGGGAGTGCCTTCGTCGTCGACCGCGTAGGCTCCGAGGAGCGATTTGCCGGCGAAGGTTTGAATGCGGGGGTCGTCGACGACGTCCATGAACTCGGGCAGGACGCGGGCACGGAAGCTGGACTGGTAGGCGCCGGTGGTGCGGGCGGTGGTGCCCATGTCGGGGCGGTCGGACTGGATGTTCGGCACGAAGAGGCGGTTGAGAATGTCGGTGGCGGCGTCGCCTGAGAATAGGACCGGCCCGTGGAAGTCTTCGGCGTCGGCGACGGGCGCGTTGCGCAGGGCTTCAAAGCTTGAGACGTCATTCACCGCGCGTTGGTGGAAGGCGGCTGCGGATTCGAGTTCGCTGGCCTTTTCGGCCGTGGAGCCGTTGTCGCGCGAGAGGCGCATGCCGTCGTCGGCCTGCCCGCCGACGCTATAGTTGGCGCTGTAGCCGGAGTAGCCGTGGCGCAGGACGCTGCCTTCGGTGTTGACCAGGTAGCGGTTCACGACCAGGCCGCGCACGTTGGCCTCCGAGTACTGCACGTGCGGGGCGCATTTACTCAGGGCGGCGTCGGCGAGAAAGGCCCCGCTGGCGTCAACGATGCGGCGCTTCCACTCGGTCCTGTCGAGGTCGAGGGTAGGGAGAGTTTCGACGGCGACCTCGGGTTTGGCGGCGGCGAAATCTTCCTCGGTGGGCGGCTTCTCGAAGCGCTTCAGCTGTGCCTGTTTGTTGGCGTAGGCGCGCAGGGCGCTTTTGTAGGCTTCGTCGGTGGTGGTCCAGAGGGCGTAGCGGAGGGCGCCGGGATCGTTGTCTTCAGGGGCGAGCTCGATGGAGCCCTCGCCGCGGCTGGAGCTGGAGTCCGAGGCATAGTCGCCGACGCGGACGACGACGCGGACCACGCGCTGGTGGTTGGCCTCTTCGCGAGTGAGCGCGCCGTAGCTGGCGACGGCCTCCCAGGTGTTGAAGTCGTCCAGGCGGTACTCGACGAAGTACGGCTTTTGCAGGCCGGGAAGGGCGAGGAGGTTGCGCTCGCGGTCGAGCTCCTGCTGCATGGCCTGGAGGAGAGGGTCGGTGATCTTGGTGGGAGTCTGGGTGGTCTGCTGGGCGAAGGTGGGCAGGGTGCAGGCGAGGAGCGCGAGAGAGGCGGCGGCGTTCAGCTTGGGCAAGACGGAGGTCCTCGTTGGGAGCAGGTTTACTTCGCGGCGGTTTCGGTGGGGGGCGGGACGATGGGCGGACGGGCGGAGCCCTGGGCCTGGCGCTGGGTTTCGATCTCGGAGACCAGCATGGCGGGAGCTACGGCGGAGACGGGAATGTTGCCGCTTTCGGCTCCGCAGATTCCGTTGAAAACGTCCTGCTTGTTGCTGGTGGCGACGATGCGGCTGAGCGCAGCCTGCGGTGTGCCGACGATCGAGACGCCGCGAACCAGCTCGTCCGGGCGGCCATCGACAAAGACGCGATAGACGACCAGTGGCACGACTGAGAAGGCTTGCGGGCTGCGGCGGCTGGTGACCGCGAAGCCGGAGGAGATGTCCTCAAAGTAGAGGCCGTAGAGTTTGCCCTGCTTCTTGGCTTCAGCTTTAAGCATTTCGCGGAGCTCGGTTTCAGGAACGGTCTTCGACGACGTGACGATGAGATTGCCCTGGCGGCCGGTGGGCATGTGTCCGGCTTCGGCACGGCCGTGGCCGTTTGAGGCGGAGAAGCTGGCGATGGGCAGGCGCGACATGAGGAAGGTCTCGAGCACGCCGTCCTTGATCAAGTCGACGCGGCGGGCCTGTTGACCTTCGTCGTCGTAGACGTAGTGGCCGCTGAGCGCGATGCCGTCGAAGTTGGCGACGGTGGGGTCATCGGCGACCGACATGAAGGTGGGCAGGATGGGTTTGTTGAGGAGCTTGGTGAAGGTCTGGCCCTCTTCGTCACCTTTCTGGCGCTGGCCTTCGAGGCGGTGGCCGAGGACCTCGTGGAAGAAGACGGCGGAGGCGCGGCCGGAGAGGATGGCTGGGCCGTTGAAGGGCTCGGTGATGGGGGCGACGCGGAGAGCCTCGAGGTTCTTGCACATGGCGAGGGTCTTCGCGACGAGGACGTTCTGGTCAGGCAAGCGGCCGAGCTCGTCGGACTCGAAGGTCTCGACGCGGTAAAGGTCCATGCCGTCCGCGGCACGGGTGCGGCCGACGATGACGAGGCGGGCGACGTGGTTCGGCGTGCTGACGCGGGTGCCGTCGGAGGCGACGAAGTAGTCGACTTCGTTCGAGGCCTGGAGGCCGACGTTGTTATAGAAGATGTCGGGAAATTGCTTGAAGAGGCCGGAGAGCTCGCGGAGGCGGGCTTGCCACTGCGTTTTGCTGGTTAGCAGGGGCGACTCGGGGGTGAACCTGGAGTCGATGGGTACCAGCGCGGTGTGTGGGCTTTCCTTGGAAAAGTCGGCGGAGGAGTCCTCTTCCTTGGCGCGGACCTGCTGCTCGGTTTTGACCTGGAGGAAGCTGTCGAGGGCGCGTCCGTAGCCGCGATTGGTGGCGAACCAAAGCGAGCGGGCGAGCGCCTCGCGGTCATCGGTCAGCGGCAGCGGCATGGTAGTCAGGCCGGAGTTGCGGTGGGTGCCGTGGGTGTTGTCTTCGGCCTCCGAGCCGAGGCGGACCTGGACGTCGGCGGTGCGGCGATGGGACTCGTTCTCGCCCGAAAGCGCGCCGAATTGCGCGGAAATGCTGATATTTTCGGCGTCGGCGACCGAGTAGGAGACGAAGTAGGGCCGGGGCTGCGGGGTATTTTTGCTGCCAGCGGTGGTGGACGCCGGGGTGGAGGCATTTGTGCCGAGAGAGCTCATGGCGCGGGTGAGCTCGGATTCCATGACCTGCATGAGAATGGTGTCGGGTTTGACGGCGCCCGTAGGACCACTCGGGGGAGGGGCAGCATGGGCAGCGACGGCCAGGGCGGCGAACGTGAAGCCGGTCAGGATGCGATGGTTCAAAGGGGTGCTCCGCTTGGTTCGGGTGTCCGTTATCGCCGAGTGTATCCGATTCAGTGGCTCATAGTTGGACGCGTCCGGGTGGCAGCTGTGACCCGTTCGTTGTGGGAACGGTTTAGTCTGGTGCAGATTCGGACAGTGGGGGAAGACAGTTGCGGCTTTGGAAACTCTTGCTAATGCTGCTCGTTGCGCTGCTTTTCTCGCCGAGTGCGGCTTATCCGGCCACAACGCCGACCGAGGCGCGCGCCCTGGCCGCAGCACGAAAGGACCACACGGCGTACGCGCTACCCGCGGGCGAGTTGCGGAAGGCGAAGGCGTTGACCCGCACGAGACACCTGGTTTATTGGGCGGACACAATATGGAGCCTGGTCGCGCTTTGGCTGCTGCTTGAGCTACGCCTCGCGGCGCGGATGGACGCATGGGCGGTGCGGGCGAGCCGATGGCGATGGGCGCAGGGGCTGCTGTTCGTTGTGCAATTCAACCTGTGGATGACGCTTCTGCTGCTGCCGGTAGCCATCTTTGCCCAACGGACGGAGCGAAGCTATGGTCTGAGCGTGCAGGCGTGGAGCGGCTGGCTTGCAGATGAGGGCAAGAGTTTCGCGTTGGAGACAGGGCTGGGATGGGTGGGCGTGCTGATTTTGTTCCGGCTGATCCGTCGCTTTCCGCGAAGCTGGTGGGCGTGGAGCGCCGCGGCCGTGATGGTATTGTCGGTGCTGGGGGTTTTTGTTACGCCGTACGTGATCGATCCGCTGTTCAACCGCTTCGAGCCTCTGGCGCAATCGAACCCGGCGCTGGTCGCCCAGTTGGAGCGGGTGGTGGCCAAAGGCAACGGGATCCAGATTCCGCCGGAGCGGATGTTTCTGATGAAGGCGTCGGACAAGGTGACCACGCTGAACGCGTATGTGACCGGCTTCGGGGCGTCAAAGCGGGTAGTGGTGTGGGATACGTCGGTGGCCAAGGGTACGCCGGATGAGATTGTGTTCATCTTCGGCCATGAGATGGGGCACTATGTGCTAGGCCACATCGTGCGCTCGCTGCTGTTCAGTTTTGGGCTGATTCTGGTTGGATTCTGGGCGGGGTTCCACCTGTTTCAGTGGCTGCTGCGGCGCTTTGGCGCGCGCTGGGAGGTGGCAGGGCAAGAGAACTGGGGCGCGCTGGTTGTGATGATCATGGTGCTGAGTGTGCTGGGATTTGCGGTGTCGCCCATCGTGAGCGCCTTTAGCCGGAGCAACGAGCATGCGGCCGATGTGTATGGGCAGGAGGTGGTGCACGGCATCGTTCGGGATCCGCAGGCGACTGGGCGCGCGGCATTCGCGGTGCTGGGCGAGACCTCGCTCGACGACCCGACACCGGCGCCGTTTTACGAGTGGTGGGTCGACTCGCATCCGCCCATCTGGCTGCGCGCGGCGTTCGCGGCGCGGTATGATCCGTGGGCAGCGGGAGAAGCACCGAAGTACTTCAGCAAGCAGCCATGAGCACGGAGGATAGATCCTTGAGCGACTGTATCTTTTGCAGGATTGGCGCGGGTGAGATCCCGGTGCATGCCGTGGCGGAGGACGAGCTCTCGAAGGCGTTCCCTGACGCGCATCCGCAGGCGCCCACTCACCTGCTGGTCATCCCCAAGCAACACTATGCGCATGTTGAGGAAGTTCCGGCAGAGCTGCTCGGACATCTGCTACATGTGGCAGCCAGGCTAGGCGAGAGCCGGTTGCCGGATGGACACCGGATCGTCATCAACACCGGTAAGAACGGCGGCCAGACCGTGCCTCACCTGCACCTGCATGTGCTGGGAGGACGGCCGATGGGCTGGCCGCCGGGATAGAAGCAGGAACGCGGATAAGACGGATCAACACCTTTGTTGGTTAATCAGTTTTGATCCTTCTTATCCGTTTTGTCAGCGTTACTGGTTGTAGTTCGTCTCTTCCACGTCTTCGATCCCGTAGCGGCGAAGCAGATTGGGCAGGTTCTGCGAGAACGCGGCTCGCGGCATAACCGTGTCGCACCCGGCCTCAACGGCCTTGGCCTTCAGGTCGCCCTGCAGATGCGAGAGGAAGCCGACAATGGAGGTTGTTTTCTTGAGCTTGTTCTTGAGCTTGGGAATCAACGTCATCGGCTTGGCGTTGGCGTTGTTCAGGTCGAAGACGATCAGGCCTGGGCGATCCTCTTCGGCTGCATCGGTCAGCGCGGAGATCTGCTCTTTCTCATTCTTCGCAAAGGCTACCTTGACGCCCAGCTTGCGGGCGGTCTCGGAGATTTTTGCGATGAAAAAGAGATCGTCGATGAAGAAATAGATCTTCGTCGGAGCGTCTGCCGCGATGGGGATGGCACGGCCTTGCGAGTAGTCGATGGGCTGCGAATCGCTTTGGTGGTAGGAGCGCGAGCGGCCGCCGCTGTGTCCATTGCCGTTGCCGTAGGGCTCAATGGTGGCCGGAGGTGTCTCGAAGACATTGCCATTGGTGGCGCGGTAACTGTGGTCCATGGGACCGACAAAGCCTCCGCGTGAACCGCCTCCGCTGCTGCGCTGCTTGCCTCCGCTGCTGAAGCCACCTTTGCGCTTGAAGCTGCTGTTGCCAGGCTGGTGGGTGTCCGGGCCGCGGAAGCTGCTGGCGCCCGCGCTTCCCGTGCTGCCGGCTTGCGGGCCGCTTGCATAGGAGCCTTCGCCGGCTGGGCGCGGGCGATCGCGATCGCGGAACTTCTTCTTCCAACGCTTGGTCCCAGGCGCGCCATTCAGCTGGCCGCTGCTGCCGTTGCTCTGGCTGGGAGCGCCGCCAGCTTGCGAACCGGAGAAGCTGCGGCCCTGAGGCTGGCCTTGGCTGTGGCTTGTACGCACCGGCACTGAGCCTGGCGCGGGAGCCTCACTAGCCATGACGCTGATCGCTCCCGACGGCGCGGTGTCGGCTCCGTCTCCGTTGCTCTGGCCGGACGCAACTCCTGGCGCGCCGGCTTCGCTCCCCTTCCCCTTGCGCTTGCGGCGGCGGCGGCGGCTACTCTTGGACTGGCCCATGCCGTGCGGGACGCGCTGGCCGCTCTCGTCCAGCTCATAGCCTCCCTCGTACGCGGCGCCGTCTCCGGAGTTACCCGATTCGAAGGACTCTTCCCGTGTTGCCTGCGGCGCGGAGTGCTGCACCGGTGATTCTGTCACGCTCTGTTCTGAACTCATGCTTCCGTTTCCTCTTGCCTGGCACCAGGAGCTGGCACCTTTCCTGCGTTCCTACGTGTGGATTTTTCGGGACCTGCGGCGCGATGCTCGATTGTGCGCAGCGTGTGTGTCCCGGTCTCCGTGGTACGAACTCAAGTCTTGGGATATCCGAATTCGAAGATCAACAGATCTACTCCAGATTAACTTCGACACAGCCTGAACGGCCTAGGGTGTTTGTTGCTCTCCGGCTCTACCATGGCGAAGGCTTGCACCACTTTGCCTAGACCTATGCGCCGACCGGATAAACTCTCAGCCGCCCGAGTGCAACCGGCACCCACGAGCGTTTTGCATATGTTCGCTCAGATCAGCTGCGTTCCGCGACGAGGAGGTCTAGTTCATCCTTCCAATTGAGCTTTGAGATGATTGCTTCGCCCGCGCTGTGTGCCTGGCCCCGGCGACTAAACCTGCGGTGGGATGCTGAGCTCGAGCGGAGATAAAGGCTGCCACGGACCGAGTCTTTATGCGAGTTCAAGCGTACCACTCGCACCGCATGGTTGCAAATCAATTCTGTACCTATCAGAACGTTGTCAAACGACCAACACACTTCCACGCGGGTACAGAGTTACAATCTTGCGCTATGTTGGCTATCCGACAAACTGCTCCTGGAGCAATGAAGTAAAAGGACACTTGTGGATACCAAACGGGCCGCCGTCAGTTTCCTGCACGCACATCTGAGAGCAAAGCGAGGATCGAATGGCACAGTATAAGGGACAGGTGAAGTGGTTCAACAACGCAAAGGGATTCGGCTTTCTGGGCCGTGACAGCGGTCCGGATGTCTTTGTCCACTACTCCTCCATTCAGCGCGAGGGTTACCGCAGCCTGAAAGAAGGTGATGAGGTGGAGTTCGATGTCATCCAGGGAGTTCAGGGGCCTCAAGCCGACAAGGTGACCGTGCTCGGACCTCTTACGGCTTAGTTGACCTGGTTTGGGAACTCTCCCCAGTTCAGCGGCGATCCGTCCATCAAACCGACCCCCTGCAGGAACTGAACTGTACTGCGCGCGCTTCCGAAGAAGACGTATCGGCAGCCGCGCATGACGGTTCGTTCAAACGAGATAGGTCGCCCGCTGTACTCGAGAATGCAATCGACAAAGGTACAGTCGACGAAATGCGTATCGTCGATCGAAACGGAAATACCTTCCAACTTTTGTTGCTGAATGGTGTGCACTGACACTCCTGGAGACTGGTCTGCGTGCGTTCGTATCAAGGCAACCAGCTTCCTCTATAGAACAGAAAGTCGAGCGTTTTGGATGTACCTCTTTCGTGGCACGGAGGTAGCTTTTCCGCTACGTTCCAGGCGCGACGAGGTGCGAATGTCGCTCTCACAAGCAGCGGCGGCCACCCCCTACTCCAGGGTGACCGCCGCAACAGCTTCTTCAATGGCCAGTCACTGGCCTCCACAAGACCCGAACGCAGTGCGATCGGTAAAACTTCCGGCTGCAGCTTCTATGGAGTGCATGCCGTGGAAGAGGCGGCAAGAGACGCTCGGTGGACTCACCTCGATTGGATTATTTGCAAGTAGGTGGCCAAAGTACGGTTCACAGAATGACCGGGAAAATGTAAGTTATGGCACGAGCGCCCGTCTACCCGTCTCCAGAAACAGAAGAAAGTCTCGGCGGAGCTTCCATTTTCCGTAGCCGCGCCGGGTGCCGCCGTTGACCCTCCCTGGTTCGCCGCCTATAATTTCATCAGAGGCAACTCTTCCTGTGGACGCGCGCCGCTCTCGCTTCCTCGGGTCTGGGAAGGTTCCGGTTTGCGGACACAGTATTGTGGTCCGCGTCCGGTCCGGCATCGCGCACACTGGCTTAGGATTCCGGGCTTGAGATCCGCCTGATTCCATAGGATCGATTCCGCCGGCTTCGGTTACGGTCTTCGGCTTTCCAAAGTCTAAGAGCAGGCATCGCAGGCGCGGGATGGATGGGCCAAAGAAGTAGATTCAGGGAACGATTCGGAACCGGATCCTCCTTCTCATCGCAGATCAAGGAGCACCAAACCTCGTATGAACCGCACTTTTCCTCTCCTGACCGCGCTGAGCGCAGGTCTTGCCCTCGTCCCGCTCGCCTCCGCACAGACTCCCGCTGCGGCCACCCCCGCCACTGCAGCGCCAGCCGCAACTGCCCCGCAAGCCGTCGATGCGAAGATTGCCCTGGTAAATTTTGAACAGGTAGTGCTGGCCTCGAATGAGGGCCAGGTGGTGACAGCCAACACCCAGAAGAAGTACGAGCCGAAGAAGAACGAGATCGAGCGCGAGTCGCAGGAGGTGGACGCGAAGAACAAGGCGCTCCAGGCTGCGCCGGCCACGCTCTCCGATGCTGATCGCGCCACCCGTCTGCGCGAGATCGATACCGCATCGAAGAAGCTGAATCGCGACGCCGAGGATGCTTCGACCGCCTACAACGCCGAACTGACCGAAGCTTTGCAGAAGGTTGCGCAGAAGGTTGCCGTGACGGCCAAGACCTACGCGCAGCAGCAGGGCTACACCCTTCTGCTCGACGTTTCAAGCCAAAGCTCGAACGTGCTTTGGGCGCTGACGTCCACCGACATCTCGCAGGCGATCGTGGACATGTATAACAAGCAGTCCGGGATCAGCGCTCCGCCGCCACCTTCTCCGCGTCCTACGGCAGCAAGGCCCGCGGGCACCGGTGCCGCGAAGCCTCCGGCCAGGTAACGCGGATACCACCGACAAACATGCAGACGGGCGGATGGGACTCGAAGAACGAGTCTGGTCCGCCCTTTTCTTGTCTGGATGAAAGGTGAGTGGAGCTACTCCTCGCCCACCTTGAGGACGGCGAGAAAGGCTTCCTGTGGGATGTCGACCTTGCCGATGCGCTTCATGCGCTTCTTGCCTTCCTTTTGCTTGTCGAGGAGTTTGCGCTTACGGCTGATGTCGCCGCCGTAGCACTTGGCGATGACGTTCTTGCGAATAGCGGTGACGGTTTCGCGCGCGATAACCTTGGAGCCGATGGCGGCCTGGATGGCGACCTCAAACATCTGGCGGGGGATGAGTTCGCGCATCTTCGAGACGAGGG
Source organism: uncultured Acidobacteriaceae bacterium (assembly GCA_964245195.1). GTDB lineage: Bacteria > Acidobacteriota > Terriglobia > Terriglobales > Acidobacteriaceae > Edaphobacter. The sequence goes on from CAXTLR010000005.1 coordinate 230,117, forward strand.
CGCGGCCGCGTTGCTGGGCGAAGTCGCGGTGAATGATGACGGAGAGCGCGTCGACGGGGTCGCCACCGATGAGGATGTCCATCTTGACCATGGGCGAGATCCAGGTGCCGGAGAGCTGGTAGTCAAGCGACGCGTAGCCGCGGGAGACGGTCTTGAGGCGGTCGTAGAAGTCGAGGACGATCTCGTTCAAGGGCAGCTCGTAGGTGATGAGGACGCGGGTGTCGGAGACGTACTCCATATTTTTCTGGCGGCCGCGCTTCTCTTCGACGAGCTTGAGGATGCCGCCGACGAACTCCTCGTTGGTGAGGATCTTGGCGATGATGACGGGCTCTTCGATGGTCTCGATCTCGGTGGAGTCGGGCCAGCGCGAAGGGTTATCCACTTCCAGAACAGTCCCGTTGGTGAGGGTGATCTTGTAGCGGACGCCGGGGGCGGTGGTGATGAGGTCGAGGTCGTACTCGCGCTCGAGGCGCTCCTGGATGATCTCGAGGTGGAGCAGGCCGAGGAAGCCGCAGCGGAAGCCGAAGCCGAGGGCGGCGGAGCTCTCGGGCTCGAAGGAGAAGCTGGCGTCGTTGAGGCGGAGTTTTTCGAGCGCGTCGCGGAGCATGGCGTGCTCGTGCGAGTCGACGGTGTAGAGGCCGGCGAAGACCATGCTCTTGATATCTTCAAAGCCGGGGAGGGCTTCGGCGCAGGGGCGATCGACCTCGGTGATGGTGTCGCCTACCTTGGTGTCGGCGACGTTCTTGATGGTCGCGACGAAGAAGCCGACTTCGCCCGCCGAGAGCTCGTCTAGGGGCACGGGCTTGGGGGTCATGACGCCCATGTTGTCGATGTCGAACTGGCGGCCGTTCGACATGACCTTGATCTTCATGCCCTTGCGCATGCGTCCGTTGATGATGCGGGCGAGGACGATGACGCCGCGGTAGGCGTCGAACCAGGAGTCAAAGATGAGGGCCTGGAGCGGGGCTTCGGGGTCGCCCTTGGGTGGAGGCAGAAGGGTGACGACGGCTTCGAGGATCTGCTCGACATTGAGGCCGGTCTTGGCGGAGACGGCTACGGCGTCGTCGGCGGGCAGGCCGACGGATTTCTCGATCATCTCCTTGGTGCGGGCGATGTCGGCCGAGGGCAGGTCGATCTTGTTGATGATGGGGATGATCTCGAGGCCGTTCGAGATGGCGAGATAAGCGTTGGCGAGGGTCTGGGCTTCGACGCCCTGGGAGGCATCGACGACGAGCAGAGCGCCTTCGCAGCTTGCGAGTGAGCGCGAGACTTCGTAGGAGAAGTCGACGTGGCCGGGGGTGTCGATGAGGTTGAGCTGGTAGGTCTCGCCATCGTGCGCCTGGTAGATCATGCGGACGGTGTGGGCCTTGATGGTGATGCCGCGCTCGCGCTCGAGGTCCATGGCGTCGAGGACCTGGGCCTGCATTTCTCGCTGCGTGAGCGAGCCGGTGAGCTCGAGAAGGCGATCGGAGAGGGTGGATTTACCGTGATCGATGTGCGCGATGATCGCGAAGTTGCGGATGTGGCTGGGGTCCATGTTCGGTGCGGGAAGCCTCAGCCCTGATGTTAACACTCGGGCAAAGGACTTCATGCAAGCGGAAGGCGCTCAGAGCAAAGCCCACCTCGCTTGCTGCCAAAGGTGGGCTTGTCTAACGTAAAGGCCGCTGACTCGACGGATTGGAGTTAGCAGCAGCCACAGCAACCGCCCGAAACGCAGACGGTGCAGGTACAGGTGCAAGCTGAGGTGCACTTCTTCATGGATTAACCGTAGGCCTGCCATGGGCACATGTCAAAGAACTTGGGCCGGAAGTGAAAACACGGGCGGTGTCTCCGTCTTACAATCAGATGTGTCCTCCTGCCGAACGTCCCCGCCCTTGAAACCTCGCTCGATGATATGTTCGTCAGTTTTCACACGTTGGTGGCTCGCCTGTGCGTGCGTGCCGCTGATGCTGCTGAGTGGCTGTCCGAGCGACGCTCCGGGCACTGCTCCCGCGGGCGCTCCAGCAAGCGCGTCGAACCGGCAGACGGCACCTACGCTAACACCTGCACCTGGCGGCAGCGGAGCCGCGCGGCCGGTACCGGGGCGCACAGCTCCGCAGAGCTCTGGAAGCGCTGCCCCGGAAACTGTTCAGCCGGACCCTCGCACGCAGCAGTTGATCACCAGGGTGGAAGGAAGCTACAACTCGGGCGTGGCGAACTATCGCGCGGGGCGTCTCGATGCGGCGCGGCTGGACTTCGATTTCGCTGTCGACACCATGCTGACCAGCGGGCAGGATTTGAAAGCGGAAGGGCCGGCGGCGGATGAGTTTGACCGTCTGCTGAACGCCATTAACTCGCTCGAGATGGCGGCGCTGAAGCAGGGCAATGGTTTCTCACCGAAGATTGAAGAGACGCCTCTTGAAGCAGCCAATGACCTGACGTTCGCGCCTAACCCGGAGCTGGTCGCGAAGTTGAAGAGCGAGCTGGATGTGACGTCGGACCTGCCGCTGGTCATCAACGATCAGGTGGCCGGCTACATTGGCGTCTTCTCGACCTCGAACAGTTTTCGCGCGCACATGGCGGCGTCCATGCAGCGTCTCGGGAAGTACCGGACGCTGATCCAGAATGTGCTGAAGGAAGAAGGGGTGCCGCAAGATCTTATTTATCTTGCGGTGGCAGAGTCGGGCTTTCAACCGCAGGTGGTCAATGCGCGCTCGGGCGCGGGCGGCATGTGGCAGTTCATGGCTCGCGATGGAGTTGAGTATGGACTTACTCGCAATGGCTACTTTGACTATCGCTTCGATCCCGAGAAAGCCTCTCGGGCTTACGCAAAATACATCAAGAAACTGCATGCCCTGTTTGGCGACTGGTATCTCGCGATGGCCGCCTACGACTGGGGACCGGGATCCATGCAGCATGCCATCCAACGCACCGGATATGCCGACTATTGGGAGCTGTACCGGCGCAACGCGATGCCTGCTGAGACGCGTGCGTATGTGCCCCAGATTCTCGCGGCCATCCTGATGGCCAAGAACCCGGAACGGTATGGGTTGAATTCGCTGACACCGAGCCCCGCGGTCCTCTACGACACGACCTCCGTGGACTATGCGATCGACCTGCGCCTGGTGGCCGACGTGACCGAGACCTCTGTCTCTGAGCTCGTCGCTCTGAACCCGTCTCTCTTGCGTCTCTCCACGCCACCCGACATCAGCTTCGATCTCCACATCCCGGTCGGCACCAAGGATCTTTTCGCGGATCGCTTGAAAGACATACCGCAGGATCGCCGCAGCAGCTGGCGCTTCCACATCGTCAAACCGGGAGAGACGCTCGACAGCATCGCAACCTCGCTGCATGCGAAGTCAACGGAGATCGCCGAGACCAACGGCATTACCACGCAGGACCCGATGAGCGCGGGCGACGAACTCGTCGTGCCTATCGAGACGGTGAACTTTGCGGGCAGCCCATCGCACTACACGCCCCGCCGCGGCGACACGCTGGTGATGGTGGCTGATCGCTTCAACGTAAGCACGGAAGATCTGCGCCGCTGGAACGGACTGGCCACCTCCAACCTGCGCACAGGCCATGCATTGTGGGTGATTGAGCCTGTGCGGCTGGCTCCCTCTGCGCGTCTGCGTGGTCGCCGTGGAAGGGCTGCTTCTGCGCGGAGCGGACGAAGTTCTGCCTCGGCACGTGGGAGTTCGCGCGGCGGCCGCGTCGGTCGAGCAACGTCGGCTGCACATGCAACCCAGAAGACTTCGAGCTCTGCCCACGCGAAGCCGGCACGCACTAAGCGCAGGGCTGCTCGATAATCTCAGGGCTGCTCGATAAGCTCAGGGCTGCTCGATAAACTTCATCCCTGAAAAGATTGCTTGCCATCACGGGCACACTGGTCTAGCGTGTTGCTAGAATTCGTGCGCGAAATATTCGCGCGTGCAAGCGAAAGCAGCATCACAAAGAGATCAAAGCAACATCATCGAAGCAGAGGGTAAAGCATGACATTGGAAGACGATCTCGAAGCACGTTGGACCCTGAGTGCAGCAGCCAGCCACGACGATTCTTCCTCTCGCTACTCGGAGGCAGATGGCATTGGCGACGAGGAAGAGGAAGACGACGAGGAAGAAGAGGTCACCTTGTCTTCTGATGACGACGATGAGAACGATGCAGAAGAGGAAGACGCAGAAGACGGCGAGGAAGAGGACGCGCTGGCCGTTGCTGTAGGCGAGGACCCGGACAACGAGGACGATGCGGAGCAGGAGGATGACGTCGTCGACGAGGAAGAGGAAGACGAGATCGACGACATCGACGTGACCGACGATGAGGATGAGGAAGACGAAGAAGAGCTGGACGCGCCTACCTCGATGCACGCGGAAGACGCCGCGCTGAACGCGATGCCGAGCACGCCCATCGATCCGTATGAGCCGCCGATGAAAGAAGCGGAACTGCCCAGGCGGAGCCGGACCGAGAAGTCTGTCGGCAGCGCCCTGCGCAATCCAAGCGGAACCCCAGGTAAGAAGTCTGCCGCAAAGAAAGGCATAGCTGCCAAGCCTCCCGCGCCGGCGAAGAAAGCCGTTGCGAAGAAAGCTGTGGCGAAAAAGGAGGCAGTCCAAAAGGCCGTGCAAGCGCCGCCCGCGAAGAAAACTCCTGGCAAGAAAGTCGTTGCGAAGGAAGCGGCGAAAAAGGTTCCGGCCAAGAAAGTGCCAGCGAAAAAGATTGCGGGAAAGAAGACCGTGCTCAAGAGTACGTTCGCTTCCAGTTCAAGATCTGCCGCGAAGAAGGTCAGTGCTCTGCGCGGCGGTAAGGCTGCCCCTAAGAAGGCATCCGGCAACAAGAGCACAGGCAGCACAAACTCAATGAAGAGAGGTATTCCCTTGGCAACGAAGAAGGCAGCTGCAAAGAAGACCGTAGCGAAGAAGACTGCAGCACCGGCGAAGAAGGCCGTGGCGGCGAAGAAGACAGTACCTGCAAAGAAGACGGTTGCGAAGAAGGTCTCGGCAAAGAGCAGCGCGACCAAGACACCGGCGAAGAAGACCAGTGCCAAGAAGACGGCGAAGGCTTAGCCTACTGGTCCAGCAAGCAAAAGCACAGCACGTCCTTAAGGCAAGCAAAAAGGCCCGGATCTCTCCTCGGAGTGTCCGGGCCTTTCTGCGTCTGCGGCTACTTCTTGGCTTCCGTAATGGCGGCCAGGACTTCGTCGCTGTGACCCTGAACCGCTTTGACCTCCCAGAACTTGAGCACCTTGCCATCCGGGCTGATCAGGTAGGTGTCGCGCTTGGCGAAGCTGTTGCCTCCCATCGACATGATGGGAACACCATAGGCGTCGATCACTTTGTGATCGGGGTCGGCGAGCAGCTTGAAGGTGAGCGAGTCCTTGGTGCAGAACGTCTTGTGGCTTTCAACGGAGTCGAGCGAGACGCCAAGTACGACTGCGTTAAGCGCGGCGTACTTGTCTTTGTCGCGCTCGAAGTTATGAGCCTCGATGGTGCAGCCGGTGGTCATATCCTTGGGGTAGAAGTAGAGCACGACGTACTTGCCGCGATAATCTTTGAGGCTGATCATGGCGTCGGCTTGTGAGGGCAGCGTGAAGGCGGGCGCGGCTGTGCCGGGAGTGAGCGGGGCATCGGCTGCGGCGAAGGCGGAAGCCTTGCCCCCAAGAAGGCCGCAGGCGAGTACGCCGGCAGCTGCGAACATCCATGTGGCTTTGCGCATTGCATCCTCTTTTCGAAGCTGATGGGGTTTACGCGACTATTTTATACGCTTGCCCAACAGCTCATCGTGCAAGCAGCGCGATGCCTGCCTGGTCGGCCAACGCGATCATGGCCTGCCGGTCGAACAGCAACGTGCGGCCGGCTTCAACGCAGAGGCAGGTTGCGCCGGCGGCTTGCATCGCATGGATGGTGGGCGCGCCGACTACAGGCACATCGAAGCGCATGTCCTGGTTCGGTTTCGCGACCTTGACTACGGTGAGTGCGCGAGACAGTGTTGCGTTGCCGGCTTCGAGGGTACGGAAGAGTTCGCCGGCGCGCGCGATGGTGGCATCCGTGCCCTCCATGGCCTCGACCGCAACGCAGGCTCCGGCCGCGATGACGACGGTCTGCCCGAGGTCGTAGGCGGCGAGGCCGCGAGCGACAGTGAGGCCGTAGTCGATGTCCCGCAGCTCTGCTGAGGTTGGCTCGCGCGCGGTCAGAGTACCTGCGGTGGCGAGCAGCGGTTCGAGGTAGGCGGTTGAGGAGATGAGCTCGATGCCCTCATCGCCGAGCACCTTGGCGACCGCGCCGAGCAGCATGTCGGTGGAGCGAGTGCGCAGGCTCAGCAGCAGCTTGGCGAGCCGCCAGTCCGGGCGGATCGAGGAGAAGATCTGTTTATGCCGCACCTGTCCGGCCATGACGGCGCGCGTGACTCCTTCAGCGTGGAAGGTGTCGATAAGCTTTGAGAGCTCGCCGAGCGAAAGCCAGTGCACGCGGATGTGGGGGTCGGCGGCGGCGCGGTCGTTGATCTCGGGCGAGGTCTCTTCGCGGATAGCGGCGACGACGACGGTAAGGCCGTGCGCGCGTGCGGCGTCGAGCAGGAGAAAGGGAAAGCGTCCGTTGCCGGCGATGAGGCCCAGGGTCTCTGGCATGCTAGCGGATGACGCCACGCTGGCTGCGGCTTACGAAGTCGACCAGGTAGCGCACGTGCTCCCCGCTGGCACCCGCCTCCATCTGCCCGCGCAGCTCCTCGAGTGCCTGCGACACATTGCGGCCGCTGCCGGTGAGGACACGATAGGCCGCGCGCAACTCCCGCAGCTGTTCCGCAGTGAAGCCCTTGCGCTCGAGGCCGACTTTGTTGAAGCCGTAGGCATGGTTGTCGCGGGCGATCGACGTGAGCGAATATGGCAGCACGTCCTGCGTGATCGTGGTGCCGCCTCCCACGTAGGCATAGCGCCCGATGGTGCAGTGCTGGTGCACGGGGCAGAGCGCGCCGACTGTGGCGAAATCCTCCACTGTGACGTGGCCGGCGAGCGTGGCGGAGTTGGCCAGGATGCAGCCGTTGCCGATCGTGGAGTCGTGGCCGATGTGCGTGTACGCCATGATCAGGCAGTCAGAGCCGATGCGTGTGATGCCTCCGCCGCCTGCTGTACCGCGCGAGATGGTGACGTACTCGCGAATGGAGTTGTGGTCGCCGAGGCGCAGCTCAGTTGGTTCGCCGTTGTACTTCAGGTCCTGCGGCGCGATGCCGAGGCAAGCAAAGGAGAAGACACGATTTCCTCGGCCGAAGGTCGTATGGCCGTCGAGCACGACGTGCGAGACCAGCTCGCAGTCTTCCCCCAGCGTGACGTTCGGGCCGATCGTGCAGTACGGGCCAACCGCGCAGCTCGCAGGAACAATCGCTCCTGGAGCAACGATGGCGGTTGGGTGGATGCTCACTCCGGCAGCTCCAGGCCGGAACCGGGGGCTTCAACGGTTGGAGCAGGAGCGGCTACCCGCGGCACGACCATGCAGGTGACCGTCGCTTCACAAACTACCTTGCCTGCGACAGTAATCGAGCCCTGCATCTTGACCGCGCGCGTGCGCCAGTTGAGCACGTTGACTTCGATCCGGAGCTGATCGCCGGGTACCACGGGCCGCTTGAACTTGGCGTTGTCGATGCCGGTGAAGACCATCAGCTTCTGGTCGCGGTCGGGGATTTCCGTTAGCAGCAGCGCGCCACCGGTCTGGGCGATGGCCTCAACCATCAGCACGCCAGGCATGATGGGATAGCCGGGGAAATGGCCGGCGAAGTGAGGCTCGTTGATGGTGACATTCTTGAGCGCGACGATGCGCTGCATGGGCGTAAGCTCGACGACCCGGTCGATCAGCAGAAAGGGATAGCGATGCGGAAGGATCGCCATGATCTCGTTGATGTCGAGCATCGTCTTCGATGCGGAGGGCGGTGCGGTCTCAGGCTCATCCATGGCAGACCTGAGTATAAACCGCTACTTCTTATTCAGCTGCGAGGCCTGATCCTTTAGCTTTTCGACGTTCCAGACATCATCGTTCATAGGCTGATCGAAGTGAACCTTGGTGTAAAAATTTTGCGAGACCATGTCGCCGTTGCGGTAGTCGGTCATGTTCATGGGAGTCATGATGCCGTCGAACTGACGCCAGTCTCCGTAAACCTCTTCGTCGAGGTCGTGGTCCTTGAACTGCGTGTTGCGCCACTCGAAGGCGCGTTGCAGCGGCAGGTGCGTGTCCTGGTCGAGCTCGAGGGTGACACTGTCGTTGCCCGCCGTCAGGATGCTGACCTTGTCGATGGCATGGCGGTCGCGCATGCCAATGCCTTCAGCGACGATCATCACGTCGGGCTGCTTGACCCAGGTGCGTATGACCTCTTCAAGCGAGTGGTCGCGCCGGCGCAGATAGTCGATCACCTGCGGCTGCGGCAGCGCGGTCTGGCCTTTGTAGGTGAGCTCGTAGCCGTTGTTCGCGGTCCAGAGATGGATCACGTCGCGCTTCATGCCGGGCATGATCATGCCGCGGATGTGGAGGAACTCGATGCGCGAGGTCTCGGGCTCGCTGCCGCGGGCGTAGCGGCGATACTCGACGAAACGCACGACGGAGCCTGTGGGCGCTCCACGGAAGAACGCTGCAGTTTGCCCTTCGCGGACCATGGTCGTTTTGTTCAGCCACGCTTCGCCGCCAAGGGCTTTCACCATTTCGTCGAGCAAGCGTTTGCCGTGCTGCTCTTCGGTCTCGCCGGGGCGCTTTTCGGGGGCGGCGTTCTGCATTTCGGATGCAGATTGAGCGTACGCCGGGAGCGAGGTGAAGGGAACGCACAAAAGGGCAAAGAGGAAAAAGCAGATACGGGGGTTTTGGCTTCGCCAGAAGGACGGCTTAGCAAAGTTTCGAATGAGAGAAAGCATCGGTTTCCTTTATCCGACCAGCACCGCGCCGCCGTTTACGTTGAAGATCTCGCCGGAGATAAAGCCCGCCAGCGGCGTGCATAGGAAGACGATGGGGCCGGCAATTTCATGTACGTGGCCAACGCGTCCGAGCGGGATCAACGCGGTCGCTTTCTTGGACGTTTCGGGGTCGCGGAGGGCTGCCAGCGACATCTCGGTGGCGACCCAGCCGGGCGCGACACAGTTGACGTAGATGCCGCGCGGGGCGAGTTCGCTTGAGAGGCTCTTGGTGAGCGAGAGCAGCGCTCCCTTGCTGGCAGCGTAGTCGGCGTGGAAGGCCTCGCCACGCTGGGCGGCGGTCGACGCGATCAGCACGATGTGACCGCGGACGGGGCCTGGTTGAGTAAGCATGTGGGCCGTCGCGGCCTGGACGAGGCCGAAGACGCTCGCGAGATTGATCGCAAGCGTGCGCTCCCATTGCGTGTCAGGCATGGTGTCGAAGGGCTGGTCGTGCGCGGGCCACACGCCGTGGTTGACGACCAAACAGTCGAGCCGGCCGAAGCGTTCGAGCGCGGCGGCAACGAGTGTGCGGCCGTCCTCCGGCGTGGCGAGCGGCTGCTGCAGTGCGCAGCAAAGGTCCATGCCGCCCAACTCTGTTGCGAGTGCCTCAGCGGTGTCGCGGGCCTTCTCATAGCTGAAGACCACGCGCGCGCCCGCCTGGCGGAACATGCGCACGGTAGCCGCGCCGATGCCGCGCGAGCCTCCAGTGACCAGGGCGACTTTGCCGTCGAGGGAAAGCGTGATGCCGGACATGATCGAGGAACTCCTGATGTCATGCTATCTTGACGCGCGAAACGCCGTGAGAAGGAGGCATAACAGACGCTCAGGCGCGTTACTCACGTATGCTCCTCATATCCCAGTACGAAGGAGACTTCCATGAAAATCGCCACGCTGATCACGCGTATCCTGCTCGGGCTTATGTTCTTCGTCTTCGGGCTGAACAATATTCTTCACTTTATGAAAATGGAGGCGCCTGCCGGAGATGCGGGTATCTATATGGGCGTTCTGGCCTCGCACGGCATCATGAGCTTTGTCGGCGTACTCATGGTAATCGCCGGGCTGCTGCTGCTGGTGGGTCGTTTTGTGCCGTTGGCGCTTGTGATTCTTGGGCCGCTGATTGTCAATATCCTGATGTTTCACTTCATGATTGCGCACTTTGGCGCGGCTCCCGGGCTGGTGGCCTTGGTGCTGGAACTGTTCCTGATCTGGGCGTATCGCCTCAGCTTCCGCGGGCTGTTTGACGCCGCCCCGGATATTTCACCGACGTAAACGGCAGCTAGTCCTATCCGTCGCGGCGCCTGTAGGTCAGTGCGAACTACACGAACAGCTTTACCGCACGATGGACCCATCGGCCTTCGTTGGCGCGCTGCTCGGCGCACTTCCCGGAGCGACTCCGCTTGCCCGCGGAGGCCCACTGGTGACCGACCATCCATTGCTCGTATCCGTCAGGGTAGCTGTCGCCGTCACTGGTGCCGAGACCTGCGACCTTACCTGCGGGAACGCATTTTGCGTCTCAGCCGCCGTAGCCCATCCCGGCGCGCCGGAGATGCCGACGTGGTAATTCACCGTGGTCGTCGCACCCGGCTGATCGTTGGTCGGCGTCGAGCTGTCCAGGCTTTGCACGGTCGGCGTGCCATAACAGAAGTTGCCATACCCTGGCTGCTGCGCATCGGCCTTCCACGTACTCCGGCCCTTGTCCGTCAGGTCGTAGTTGGTCACCTGCTTCGATGCGATGATGAACACCTTCTTCTCCGCCGTCGTCCGCTGCAGCAGGCCCTGGTCCACCAGCGCATCGTAGCCCGTCGTCTTGTCCGTGTCGGACGTGGTCACCTGCACCGGAAACCGCACCGAATCCGACCACAGGCACGCGGGCCGTGACGCATAGTAGTCATCAATGGCCTTCTTGTAATTCATCGTGTTGTCCGCGGTTTTCTTGCATCCCGCAGCCAGCGTAGCCAACGCGCATCCAGCCAGCAGCGCCGTCCTACTTCCGTTCCTTGTGCGCATCATTCGTTTCCTCGCGATCCATCCTATCGCATAGCGTGACGCGGGTATCGCACGTGGTGGGAATGTGCCTACAACCAGCCCTTTGCCCGCGCAATCCTCGCCGCATCCACCCGATTCGCCGCGCCCAGCTTGCTGATCGCCTCCGACAGATAGTTCCGCACCGTGCCTTCTGAAAGCCGCAGCTCCCCCGAGATTTCGCTTGAGCTCCGTCCCTCGCCTGCCCTCTGCAGAATCTGGCGCTCCCGCTCCGTCAGCGGATCCTGCTCCGCATTCCACGCCTCGATCGCGAGACCGGGATCCACCACCCGCATGCCCCGATGCACCCGCCGCACTGCATCCGCCAGCTCCGCCGCCGGCCGATCCTTCAGCAGATAGCCACGCGCCCCTGAGTCCATTGCTCGCCGCAGATACCCCGGACGCGCAAACGTCGTCAGGATCACCGTCCGCACTCCCGGCCGGCTCACCTTCAGCGCCGCCGCCACCTCAAGCCCCGTTTTCTCCGGCATCTCGATGTCCGTCACCAGAACATCCGGCGTGTGCTGCTCCACCAGCTTTAACGCCTCGCGCCCATTCGCCGCTCGTGCCACCACCTCCATGTCCGGCTCGAGCTCGAGCAGCGCCGCCAGCGCCCCCAGCACCATCGCCTGGTCCTCGGCCAGCACCACCCGTATCTTCATCGAGCCGCCGCCGGCAACTCGATCACCAGCCGTGTCCCTGCCTCGGCCTCAATCCGGAACCGTCCACCCAGCTCCTGCACCCGTTCGCGCATCCCGCGCAGTCCGTTGCCTTCGCGCGGTGCGGCCTCCACGCGCGTCCCGTTATCCTCCACCTCCAGCAGAGCAAATCCGTCCGTCGTCAGGAACCGGATGCGGCATTCCGTCGCCCCGGCATGCCGCACGATATTCGTGACTGCCTCGCGCACGGCAAGCGAGAGCACCGTCTCCTCCCGCGCATCGAGCGCCGGCAGCACCGGTTCGCATGTCAGCTCGACCCCGGCTGCCTCAAGCGTCCGCCGCGCCTGCTCCACCTCCGCGCGCAGCCCCTTCGCCCGATAGCCACCGATAGCTTCCCGGACCTCCGCGAGCGCGGTCCGTGCTGTGCGCTCTACGTCTGAAATCTCCACCGCCGCCCGCGCGTTGTCGCGTCCCAGCAGTCGTCCGGCCAGCTCCGCCTTCAACACAATCACCGACAAGGTATGCCCCAGCACATCGTGCAGATCGCGCGCAATTCGCTCCCGCTCGGCCAATGCGGAGAGTGCTACGTTTTCCTGCTGCGCCTGCTGCAGTTTGGCGTTGGCGCGCTTCTGCTGCGCCACAAACAGATTGCTTACTCCAACGACCACGGTGAAGAAGCCCGTAATCAAATAGTTGAACGGATTGCCCGGAAACAGCTGGCTCTCGATTCCGAGCGTCGCCAGTTCCAGCGCAGTCACCGCCCACAGGACCGCGCTCGACTCCACACAGAACGGCAGCATCGCCGCAACGTAAATGAAGAAACACGATCCACCTGCATTGAACGGAATCGTTCCAGCGCCAAGCAGAAACAAGCCTGCCAGCACCGGAAGCCGCACGCGCTGCGACTCAAACTGCACGTAGGTCACGTACAGCGCCAGAAACACGGCAAAACCACGGTAGCTGGTAAAACCAGTACGCCCGGCTGCGCCGAACCACCGGCTCAATGAAGAAGAAGATGGAGTACAGCAGCCATACGTAGCTCCCGCCATCGTGCCTGCGCGTGCACTCGCTGCCTGCGTACAGTCCGTTGGGCATTCCCAGCTGTCTGGACGCTTGCCTCGATTGTCATCATGGTTCATCTGGCGTCAGTCTACTCGCAGCCTCTCGCGCCACGTTTATGCGTCCTGTTCGGCTCGGTGAAATACCGCCCAGCTCATCCCCAGCATCAGCAGCGTAAATCCAGCCAGACCCACCCAATGCGCCAGCGTACTCGAGTCGCGCCGCTGATACCCGAAGACCGTCAACATCAGCTGCGAGAGATGAAACGCCGGTAGACTGGGCGCAATCGGGCGCAAGAATCGCGGCAGATACTTGAGCGGAATCCACAAACCGCTCATGAACGACATCGGCAGGTAGATCAAGTTAACAATTCCCGAAGCCGCGTTCGCCGGCACCAGCAGCGCAATCAGCAGACCCATCGCCGCAAACGGAAGCGTCCCCACCAGTGTCATGCCCAGCATCATGGCGAACTCCACCGGCCGCAGGTGCACCCCGCCAAACAAGACGCCGACCGCGCTCAGCACGCACACGATGATGACGCCGAACGCCTGCGCTGTCACGCACTTCGCTGCCAAATACGCCATCGGCGGCATCGGGCTCGAGCGCTTCAGCTCCAGCCAGCCCTGCGTCCGCTCCGACGCCATTCCTACCCCGATGCCGAACAACGCCGCACCGATCATGCCGAAGCAGCAATAACCCGCCAGCATATACTTCGCCGCGTCCATGCTGTCGATCGAATTGCCCCGGTTCGATAACCCGAACAGCACGTAGAACATCACCGGAAACCCGATCACCGAAAGCGAGAAGACCGTTGTCCGGATCAGCTTCAGGAACTCGTAGCGGATCTCCTTACCATAGAGCGAAACACTGGCTCTCCATGAGCGATGCGGGGCCAATAACACCGGGCTTAGCGCGGTAGCAGCCATTTAGCTTCTCCTCTTCTTACTACGGTTACAAAATGTCATAATATGTAACTGTTTCGGTTACAAACCATTTAGCGCCTCGACGTTAGTTTCAGAAATGCCTCTTCGAGCCCCGGACTGACCACTTCGAGCCCGCTCAGCCCGGCATCCCATGCCAGCATCGTGCGCAGCACCGGCTCCGGATGCTCCGCCGTCACCGACGTTACACCGGCATTCTGCTCCACCCGCATGACGCCCGGGATCGTCCGGATCTGCGCCGCCGACAAGGCTGTGCTGCAGCAGATCTTCCGCCGCGCGCCGCGGCCCTTGATCTCCTTCGGCGTCCCCTCGCTCACCACGCGGCCCTGGTTGATTACGATGATTCGATCGGCCAGCGCATCTGCCTCCTCCAGATAGTGCGTCGTCATCAGCACTGTTTTACCTCGCGCCGCCAGCGACCGTATTTGCGCCCACAAGCCATGCCGCGCCTCGATGTCCAGGCCCACCGTCGGCTCATCCAGGAACACAATCTCCGGGTCTCCGCAGATCGCCAGCCCAAACAGCAGCCGCTGCCGTTGCCCTCCGCTCAGTGCCTGGAAGAGCCGGTCTTCGATGCCTTCGAGCTGCGCAATCTGCACAATCTCCGCCATCGGCAGAGGATGTGGATAGTAGCTTCGGAACAGGTCCAGATGCTCCCGCACCTTCAGCGTCTTCGGCATCGCGCCCACCTGCAGCATGGCGCCGATGCGTGTACGCGTCTGCGGCTCCCGCGGGTCGCGGCTGAAGATCCGCGCGTGTCCCGAAGAAGGCGTCGACAAGCCCAGCAGCAGCCGCACCGCAGTCGACTTGCCCGCGCCATTTGGTCCCAGCAGCGCGACGATCTCGCCCGGCCGCAGCGCCAGCGACAATCCATCAAGCGCGGTAATTGATCCGTAACGCTTGGTCACCTGGTCCAGCTGCGCCACCGCCGGCAGGACTGCTGCCTCCACCTCAACGTCCAGAGCCATTCTCCGAGAACTCCTTCCTGGGTACTGTCTACACCAGAGAGTCTCCGTCCTCCGCCCCGCGAAACGCATTGCCGATTGTCAGTAAAGCAAGGTGACAGATGTCATCCGCGTCGGGCTTGCACCGCTGCGCATTAGAGGCGTGCACACACCGCGCGGCGCACCACCTCAGTGGCCACCCCGTACACCAGGTGCGCCCCCAGATGCCCAAGCTGGTCGAGTGCCGATTCATCTGCCGGCCAGTGCGCCAGCTCCAGCCGAGGCAGCAAGAACTCATCGGCCACCACAAACAACGTCGTCCCATACAGCGCGCCAAATCCGCTCTTGGCAAACGGCAGATGCTCGACCGCCGCACCGTACACCGCGCCGACAAGCGTGCCAAATCCGTAGTGCACGACCGCACCGCCGGTCTGCTTGGTACGCTCGGAAGGCTCCTTCCCGGTGAGCTTGCGCAGGGCGAGATCCGCCACTTTCGCGGTCACGTTGTCTCCCTGTGGGGGCCTGTCCCTGTTCTGAGCCTTGCTGACCGCCTCCATATACAGCACCATGGCGCACGAGCCCGCCAGGCCTCCGACCATCCCGGCCAGCATGCCTCGAAACAACTCACCCTTGCTCTTCGTCGCTGCAGGTTTCATCATTCCGGACTAGATGCAGCGCCATAGCCACGCGTTCGCGGTGCGTTTGCGTGTGGCTACATATACTCCACCCCGTACTGCACCGGAATCTGCGTAAACGCAATCCGTGTCGGCGCCGTGTCGCGTGCAGGTAGCATTCCCGCAAAGTGCAGCGTCGTGTGTCCGTACTTCAGGTTGAGCTTGTCCATGGTCGCCGAGAGCTCCTTGCGGTTATCCGGATCGCCAAACAGTGTCGCCTGATGCTCGTCCTCGGGCATCAGCTCGCGCAGTGTCACGCCCACGAAAAACGGCCGCGCATAGAGCTCTCCCTGCGGCCTTTGCGCCCAGGTCTTTCGCAGCACGTCGAGCAGCGACAACGTATCCTGCGCCTCCGCGAACCGCGCCTCCATCCCCCACGCCGTATGCTGGATGCCGCTCGTATGCTGCTTGCTTGCCACCTTCGTCTGCTGCTCGCGCGTCAGCGCATACTTCACCGTGACGGACATTGAACTCGTATAAAACTTTTCCATTCGCAGACGCATGGACGCTTTGTGCAGCAGCTTGTGCGCCACCGACCAGGCCCCTTCGTCGGTTCGGAACTCCGGCCCCAGCACATGCGAGTGCCCCAGCGACTTCTGCAGCTCGGACGGCATCGGCGCCCCATCGTCTCCCGTTTCGCCGCCGCGCAGCCAATGGTACAGCCGGTCGCCCCACACTGAATCCCACAACGTATGCATCCCTGGCCGGTCGAGCGCCAGCAGTTGCTCCATCGTCGTGATGCCCTTCCGCTGCAGCCGAGCCTCGGTTCGCGCGCCCACCCCCGGCAGGTCGCGCAGCTCGAGGTGCGCAATCGCCCGCGGCAGCTGCGAGGGCAAGAGGCCAATCAGCCCATCCGGCTTCTGCATATCGCTGGCAATCTTGGCCAGGTAGCGGTTGGGCGCCATGCCGATCGAGCACCGGAGCGTCTCGCCCACATCGTCCCGGATGGCCTGCTTCACGTCGAGCGCAATCCGCCGCGCCTGGGGCGGCTCGCACTCCTTCCCGATCAGCTGGCACACCATCTCGTCGATCGATGGCGTATGCGCCACGGGGCAGCAGCGCTCCACCGCCGCCGCGATCCGGTGCGAAAACTCCGAATACACCGAGTGCGACCCGTTCACCAGAATGATGTCGGGACAAAGCCGCTTCGCCTCGCCAACCTTGGTCAGCGTACGGATGCCCAGCGCCTTCGCCTCATAGCTCGCCGCAATCAGCGCACCCGTATCGGCCATCGTGCCGCACACGCCCAGCGGCTTATCCCGATACTCCGGGTGCAGTTGTTGCTCGACCGAAGCAAAGAAACTGTTCAGGTCGATGTGCAGAAACCTGAACCGATCGGGTTGGGCAGGCACTGGCATGACGAGCTTCTGGCGCAATTATATTCGCCAAGTGTTCGCCGCAGTCCCCGCTTTTCTCAAACGAACGAGCGGATCTCCCGAGAATGCCCGCATTGACACACAAAGCTGATCAAGCTCGAGGATCAATCGAAGCCTCAGGAGAGACTACCCACAGAAGTGCCTTGAGACTAAGAGGCTGTCGTCAAAGTGAGACAGAAGTAAGCAAGAGCCCCGCCTGGGTGAATCGGGAACCCGCTCTACGGTGCCAGATGCGCATGCTGGTTGCGCGGCAGACGGGTCGCTTCGAAGTTTGTGATCTTCCATCCTGAAGGCAGATGCTGGTAGATGCGGGTATACCGGAAGTTCCCTTCCATGGGGACGTTCTCGTTCATGCCCCTTATCTGTGCCTCCGCCGTCACGATCGCCACCTGTCCCAGCAATTTGATGTGCGTGTCAGAGATTTGCATTCCGGAGATCGCCAGGGTTCTCGTCCGGACGCGGTCCAGCTGCGAAGATTTTGTGTTTACCTGTCCATTCCATGAGATGCCCACGAAATCGTCTGCCAGCATACTATCTATCGATGCCGCATCGCTTGACAGCGTCGCCGTGCGCCACCTCTCTTCAAGGTCCTGAATTTCTTCTTTTGCCTCTTTGTGCGCATGGCGCGCGGGCAGCGCCCCGAGCGGCAGGCTGAAAGACCCGACACCAAGCAGGCAAATGGCCAAAACAGAAGAGCGCGGCAGAAGACGAGGGCGCGGCATGGAAGCTACCGGCATACTAAGCTCACCCGAACACAGAGTCAAAGCCTACATCCGGTCATCCGGATACGCCTTTGGTGGGAGCGTGAGGAGACTTCAAGTCAGCGCACACTCCGTCTCGTGGTTGAAAATCCGCACCGGCCGTCGCATCGACCGCCTCCTGCCCAGCTTCGATAGCCGCCGGCACCAGCACCGGCTCTGTAGGCAGGTACTCCTCATGCAGCCGCTGGTCGCCCGAGACGGATGCATCGCCCGAGGCCGCGTACGCCACGGCCGCCCCAATCAGCGCCGGAATGATGAAGGCATGGCCGCCAGTTGCCTCGGCCACAAACACTACGGCCGCCAGGGGCGTTTTGTAGGCAGCCGCCAGAAAGGATGCCATACCCACCGCTGCATACAGCGGGAGAATCGGCGAATGCACAAAGGATTGCGCGAAGATCAATCCCAGGTCTCCGCCGGTCAGGAACAGCGGAATAAACATCGCGCTTACCCCACCCGATCCAACTGTGGCCAGCGTCGCCAAAAGCTTCAGCACGGCAAAGACCAGCAGCTGCGTGGAGCTGTGGTGCTCGTTCAGCAAATAGCCGACAACCTCATAATTCGGGCCGATCGGGACCAGCTTGCCCGGATAGATCCACAGAAAAATCAGCCCGCAAAGTCCCGTCAGGAACCCGCCCACCGCCAGTTTGCCCCAGTGCGGGAAGACCCAGCGCACCACGACCGAGCGCAGGTGGCGGAACGTGACTACGAACGCCGCCGCGATCAGCCCAATACCCAGGCCGAGCAGCGCACACCACAGCAGGTCGGACATCGCGTAGGTCCGCGTGCTCTCAAAATCAAACAGCGCCTCCTTGCCCAGAAACGCGCTCAGCGTAACGTAGGAGACCACCGACGCAATCAGCGACGGCAGCAGCGCCTCATGCGCCAGATCGTCCTTGTACGGCATCTCGAGCGCAAACACAATGCCCGTCAGCGGCGCCCGGAACACCGCCGACATGCCCGCCGCCGCGCCGCAGATCAGCATGATCCGCCGGTCGCGCGGCGTAATCCCGAGGCGTCGGACAAACTGGATGCGCGTCCAGAGCCACGAGCCGAGCGCCGCACCGCCATAGATCGCCGGCCCTTCGAGCGCCGCGCTGCCACCCATGCCGATCGTCGCCACCGCGGCCAGCAGCTTCGCCGGTGCCGACCGCGTGTCCATCTGGCCCCCCTCTTCGTGGTAGGACCGGATCACCTCTTCGGTCGAATGCAGGTTCGGGTTCGGCGTGAAGAACTGCATAATCAGCCCCGCCACCGTGCCGCCCAGCATCAGCCCGGGAATGATCGCCCAATGATGGAGCAGGTAGAAGGCCAGGGTCCGCGGCCAAAGCTCATGCAAAATAACAAACGCTACGCCGGTAATGGTCAGGCCGGCCGAAAGCCCGATTACCGGCGCAATCGCCAGCCATTTGTTCAGGTTGCGGCTGTACGTCGCCGACAAATCCTCGCGAAACTTCGGAAGGAACAGCCGCATCAACGGGTACTCCGCAAAGCGGTTCACCCGTGCGGAAGAAGCGGATTGGGCCTGCTCAGGCTGCGTGTCGAACACCTCGTTCGCTCGGCGAAACTCTTCTCTCTTTGATGAACAGACCGCGCCAACGCCAACGGCTCAGGCAACCGCAACCAGGTTTTCGAGCCGCCGCTCCTTCATTGCCTGGTACAGTCCGCCGATCGCGTGTTGCTGAAACTCCGGCGTATGCCGATGATGCTCAAGCGCTGCCTCGTCCCGGTACTGCTCATAGATCAGCACGGTGCATGAATCGTCCTCGAGGAAGTGCGGAACATAGCTCACGCATCCCGGCTCTTGGCGCGCGGCTAGCGTTAGCGCCACAAGGTGCTCCCGAATCTGCTCAACATCAGCCTGGTCAAAGCGCATCCGCACCGTAAAACTAATCATGTTCCCCTCTCACTTCATGCCTGGAGCGCCGCTTCGAAATCCGGCTGCAGGATGGTCTGCGCACGGTCCGGGCCGGTCGAGATCATACCAATCCGCGCATGCGACTCCCGCTCAATAAAATCCAAGTACTCCCGCGCCGCGACCGGCAGCTTCTCGTACTCGGTAATCCCCTCGGTCGATTCGTTCCAGCCCTTTAGCGTCGTATACACCGGCTTGATCGACTTGAAGCCACGAATGTCTGCCGGAATCCTGTCCGTCTTATGCCCGTCCACCTCGTACGAGGTACACACCGGAATCTCCGCGCATGCGTCCATCACGTCCATCTTCGTCACCACCAGCCACTCCGTTCCGTTGATCCGGTTGCTGTAGCGCAAGAGCGGCAGATCAAGCCACCCGCAGCGTCGCGGACGACCCGTCACCGCTCCGTATTCCTGCCCACGCGCCCGGATCACGTCGGCCGTATCGTCATGGATCTCGGTCGGAAACGGCCCTTCGCCCACCCGCGTTACATACGCCTTGGTCACGCCGATGACCGATCCGATCCGCGTCGGCCCAACTCCGGTGCCCGTTACGGCGCCGCCCGCCGTCGAAGACGAGCTCGTCACAAACGGATACGTTCCGTGATCGATGTCGAGCAGAGCCCCCTGCGCCCCCTCAAACATGACCTTCTTGCCATCGTCGATCGCCTCGTTCAGCATCGTCGAGGTGTCTGTCACAAACGGCGCCACCTGCTCGGCCAAGCGGGCATACTCGTCATACATCGCGCGCGGGTCGAGCGGCTCGGTGCCAAACAGCGCGTGCGCAATCGTGTTCTTCTCATGGCACGCGTTCTGGATGTGGGTTCGCAGCAGCGATGGATTCAGCAGGTCCACCACCCGCAATCCATTGCGATGAATCTTGTCCTCGTACGCCGGCCCAATGCCTCGCCGCGTCGTGCCGATCGGCGTCCGCCCGGGGGCCGTCTCGGCCGCCAGCTCAATCATCCGGTGGTACGGCAAAATAACCTGCGCCCGGTCTGAAACAAACAGCCGCTGATCGACGGGAAGCCCCGCTTCACGCAGCTTTTTTACTTCGCTCAGGAATGCCGCCGGGTCAAGCACCACGCCGTTGCCGATGACGCCAACGCAATCCGGCCGAAGCACCCCGCAGGGAATCAGCTGCAGCACAAACTTCTTGCCCTCGATGATTACGGTATGCCCGGCATTGTGGCCGCCGGCATAGCGCGCGACGACATCGAAGCGCTCGGAAAGAACATCGACGATCTTGCCTTTGCCCTCATCGCCCCACTGGGCGCCAAGGATGATGGCGGACGAACGCTGGGATTTCAACACTGAAATGAGTGACTCCGGAGAACCGCGATGGAAGTACGCGAACCCTGCCCGCGCCCATCCGTCATTTTATACTGGCTTCACCAGGGGTCGACGGCGACAAGGACCGCCAGCCGCGAGCACTGCAGTTGTAATCACAGACACTGGAGGCCACGATGCAGGTCAGAGAAGCTGTCGAAAGAGCTAGCCGTCTCGTCGCAGAAGTCTTCCCCGACGCGAGCGAGTCTGTTTTACGCCTCGAAGGCGCGGAAAAGACAGAGGACGAGAAGTACTGGTACGTGACCTTCTCTTATCCCAGGCAGGAAGGAAAGATAGAACCCTTCTACCGCGAGTACCGAACCGTCAAGCTGCGCAACGCCGATGGTGAACTTATGGGCGCCCGCAATGGCACTTTCCTGCCAGACGCAGCATGACCATGGCACGATCGCTTCTGCTCGATACCAATCTCCTTCTTTTCTACCTCGTTGCGCAGGTCGACCTCACCCTTCTTCAGAGTTTTAAACGGGTGTCCAATTTCAAAACCTCGGATCTCCAGCCTTTGCGCGACCTCGTTGAGGCGTTTTCTCTCCTGGTCACCACACCCCACATCCTTACGGAAGTAAGCAACTTCATCGATCAGGCTCCGCAGCACTGGCGTCTGCGGTTGATTGACGCCCTGCGTTCCTTCGTGGTGGACAGCCCGGAGTACTTCGAAGCATCCAGGGTTTTGGTCAACAAACGTGAGTTCGCCCAACTTGCCCTTGCCGATGTCAGCCTACTCTCACTCAGTCATACTGCCGTGATCGCCACTTTGGACTACGAGCTGTTCCAGCGGATCGCCGTAGCGGGCGGCCAGGCAGTTCACTTTGATCACGTTCGTGGAGAAGCCGCCCCACGCCGCGCAAACAAGCCGCGAGGCAAACCCGATGCCTGAGCTCCCCGAAGTTGAAACCGTAGCGAATGGCGTCCACGCCCGCGTGCACGGCCAGCGCATTGAACACGTCTGGACCAGCGGCAAGCCGCAAACCTTCAAGTCCCCTGAATCCGAAATCGTCGACATTCTCACCCACGCCCGCATCGATCGCGTCCGCCGCGTCGGCAAAACCGTCGTCGCATCCCTCAGCCATCCCACCCGCTCACCCGCCGAGTTCCTCGTCCACCTGGGCATGACCGGTCGCCTGCTCGTCTCCGCGCCCGGCGTTCCGCTTCCTCCACACACCCACGCCGTACTCTCGCTTTCCGGTGGCCACCAGCTGCGCTTTGTCGATGCTCGCCGCTTCGGCCGGCTCTCTGTGCGCACCGCCGAGCTTTACCTTGGCCCCGGAGCCGAACCCCTCACCGTCTCCGACCCCGAGTTCGCCGCGCTCTTTCGCGGCCGCAAGCTCGCCATCAAGGCCGCCCTGCTCAACCAGTCTTTGCTCCACGGCGTCGGCAACATCTACGCCGACGAGAGCCTCTTCCGCGCCGGCATCCGTCCTCGCCGCCGGGCCGGCAAGCTCACCCGCAAGCAGCTTGCCCGCCTCCGCGCCGCCCTGGTCGACGTCCTTCGTCACGCCATCGAGCTCGGCGGCTCCTCCGTATCAGACTACGTCGACGCCGACGGCGTCCGCGGCTTCTTCCAGCTAGAGCACAAGGTCTACGGCCGCGCCGGCCAGGCCTGCCTCGACTGCGCCGCTCCGCTCAAGAAAATCCTCGTCGGCGGCCGCACCACCATCTACTGCCCCACCTGCCAGACGTAAGTGCTTTTGCACGCAGGCTTCGTCTGCGGATCCATGCGCCCCAAACTCTCGCCCTCGCAGCCCGCCTGGATTTGCGACGAGGAGCAACGATAGGAGCCACCGCATGCAAATCATCCAAGAGATCTGTCCATAGCTACGTATTAAGCAGCTCACGTTTCTACCTCAGCTATTCTGCCAAAGGGGGATCCGTTCCTAGGCTGGCCAGGCAGCATTTACGGCTATGGACTAACTTCATGCTTCAAGTGACTGATCACCTCGGTAAGCAAAAGCTTAACCGAGGCGTTGGCGTTCTCAGATTGAAATGCAGCGTCGATGGACGTCCGTGCTGGTGACACTACCGGAATAAATACGACTCCGGGTACGGGAAGCGCGGCTACGCTTTCAGGTGCGAGGGAGACTCCCATTCCGGTACCAATCAGCATCGCCATCGTGGTCCACTGCGGAGCTTCCTGGACGATCCTCGGTCGGAAGCCGTGCGAGATGCACAGGTCGATCGTTCGCTCGTACGCCAGTTTAGCCAAGCTCGGGGCAAAGAGGACGAACGGGTCCTTGGCAAGCGACTCAGGCCGGATGCGTTTCTCGCCGGCGAGCGGATGCTGCTTTGAGAGGACGGCAACGTACGGCTCTCGAACCAGATTCTTTATGGTCAGCCCATCCATACACTCCCCATCACGCATGAAGCAGAGGTCCAGCATACCTTCGGTTAGCTGACTTCGTTGTTCATTGACATGAAGCTCGCGAAGCTCCAGGGTGACAGAAGGGTAGGCTCGCCGAAACTCGCCAATGGGTGTTGAGATGCGGTTCATCATGGCTGACCCACAGAAACCGATCACCAGATTGCCTGCTTCTCCTCTGCCGATTCTGCGGGCAGTCTCGACCGTTATATGGAAATTGCTCTCTAGACTCGCTGCTCGGCGTTGCAGAAAGGCCCCGGTTGGAGTCAGCTCCACTCCCTTGGGATGCCGCGTAAAAAGACGATGTCCAACAATTCGTTCTATGCGTCCGATCTGTTGGCTCAGGTTTGGCTGAGCCATGCCGAGCTTGTTCGCGGCACGGCCCACATGGCGCGCTTCGGCAACGGCCAGGAAGAGTCGAAGATGTCGCATCTCCAATTTGATCGCTCATCCTCCTGCTCCTATCGGAACCATCCGATACCTATGAGAGCCACGGCAAGTTGTCTGATGCTGTGCGAGCACAACTTTGGAGAGTCGCGCTTCGCCCAACGGACGACTTACCTGCTGCAGAGCTAGGTGCAAGCTCCCCTGTCTGCGAGGCTACTGCTTGGTCAACTTCCATTGCTGCGTAGACTTGCCATTGGGGGTGTCCTGCACTAATTGTGTAAGGGTGCTCTTAGTGCCGGGTGCCACGTCGTCATCGTCCAGCGCTTCGCCGCTCTGTACGTTTAATACTTTGTAGAAGCCACTGCCCAGGCTGGTGATGGTCCATTGCTGGTTCGTGTTTCCAGTCAGCGTGGACTGAACGATTCCCGAAAGCGGCTTGTTTGAGCTGGCGTTATCAACCGCGTATCCGCTTTTTTGGCTCACCAGAGTAAAGGTGTTATCACTGACCGCGTTCAGTTTCCACTGCTGCGAGGTTGTTTCCGGAGTGTCGATCGGCCACTGGACGACCGGGCTGTTCGCTGTGGTCACATTTCCGTTGTCCATGGCCAGGTTATTGTGTTCACTGACAAGAGAGTAAATACCCCCGGAGACGAGGCCGAAGCTCAAGTCACTGACATTGGAGCCAACTTTGATCTTCGACGAGTAGTTGCTGCTGGTCATGGTCGTCCCATCGATCGAAACATCCTGCAAGGTGACGTTGGAGATTTCGCCCGCCGCGTTCGTTCCTTCAATCTGGCTAACAAATCCACCGCTGTTCTCCACCGTAACGCGGGAGAGACTGACGTTGCTGACCGGGCCGTCTCCGCCACCCAGACTCCAGATCACGATGGGCGCTACCAGAAACTCTCCCGAGGTAGACGTCCCTTCAATGTTTTCCATGTGAATGTCGTTGAAGTGGATGTCGCTCCAACTGGCTGTCCCTGAATCATGGGAGATACTTACGGCCCGCTGCCCGGCGACAACCTGGATGTTGCTGAAGATGATATTGCTCGCGGAGCCGGTCGCCTGAACGCCAACCTTGGTTCCATCGCCCTCCCAGCTGTAGCCCACATCATTGCTGTAGAGGATGTTGCTGACCGCATTAGTGTCTCCGGCCTTGGCGTCGAACGTGTCATCGCCGGTAATGCCCAGGCAGTTGTCGATGGTGGCATGGTTGGTGGAAACAATGTCGTAACCATCGCTGTGAACCCACTTGAAATCGTCGAGCATCTTCACATTCTGGATCGTCACATTCTGTTCATCCTGGATATTGAACGTCCAGGTGGTCGCATCCTTGACCGTGATGCCGCTGATGATGAGTCCATTGGGCCGATGGCCGCTGCTGTCTGCGCTGCTCTCGATAATTCCCTTGCGATAGTTGCCAAAACCGTTGATGGCTCCACCCGTAGTCGACGGAGTTACAAGAACGGTGGAGTTCGCATCGATAACGCCTCTGCCCGTGAAAGCGACATTGTTGACTGCACCCGTAATTAGAAAGTTTTGCGGCCCCTGTTCAGGCTGGCCATTCTGCAGCGTTCCGCTGGTGTTCCAGGTGTAGTCATTGCGATCCGAAGATCCGTGAAGGAAGGCGCCGGCCGCAAGGTAAATCGTGATGTTGCTCGCCATCTGAATATTGTTGGAGATCTTGTACACGCCTGCCGGGAAGTACAACGTTCCGCCGCCGCTCGAGCTCAGCGTGTTGATCGCATTCTGGATCGTGGTGTTCAGCAGCGTGTTGCCGGTTTTATCGGCGTTGTAGGGTGAGGCGGTGATGTCGTGCACAGTGCCACCAATGGTCGGGGCTCCGGTCTCCTGAGGGTCTCCCGCGATCACCATCGGCTCCAGGGCTCCGGCGCTGGTGCTGACACTGATAATCAGGTAGGTGGACTGGCCCTGGGTCACCGAGAAGGTCAGACTGGAACCGCTGACTGTGCCGGTGACTCCAAAAGCATGCGGGCTGATGTTATAGCTTGTGATCGCCGCGCCGTTTCTGGTCGATAAGACAAAGGTAGTGGTGCCTTCAAAGGCAAGATGGCCGAAACTGTAACGTCCACCATAGTAGGCGGTGACCGGAATTGTTGTGCCATCCGCCTTCAAGGTATAGGTACCGCTTGCACCGTCATAGGGCGCCGCTGGATACGCGAGCAGGTAGGTGGCAGCCGCGTGTGCCTGGGCAGCGCCAAAAAGACCGGCAGTAAGGAGGGTCAGGCAAATCAGAGATCTCACTAGCACGGTCGAGAACCGATTCTGCGTTCCTGCGGAGATGCCGCGGAGATTTGATTGCGTACCTGCGACTGCCTGGTTGTGCTTAATAGACGTATGCATCGCTCACCTTTCAAGGTTCTTTGTATAACCTTTTCGGCGCTGAGTCGTCAATGGCTTTTACGGGAAGACGGCATCGAGCGTGGGTAAGATCGTGCGACGATATCTTCATCGAGAAGCTGCAAGGGCGCGCGTGACTTCCGCATAGTCTTTCATCTTGTAATCAAGGGGCGGTGTGGCTCCGGCGAGATAGCGCACAAAGTAGTCCCAGCGTCGGCGCGTCATGTACTGCGAAGCCTTGCCATAGCCATGCTGCGCATTGGGGATCAGCAGGAGGTCGAAGTCCTTGTTGGCCTGGATTAGCGCATCGACCACCAGCAGAGTATTCGCGGGAGGAACGTTGTCATCCATTGTGCCGTGCGCGAGCAGTAGATGTCCCTTCAGGTTCTTAGCGGTCTCCTGGTTGGCCTGGCTGGTGTAGTTGCTGGTGCCATCAGGGTTTTGGGCCAGCAGGCCGGACCACTTTTCGGCCCAGTCGTCCTCGTAGACGCGGTTGTCATGGTTGCCGCTTTCGGCGATTCCGACTTTGAAGAAGTCCGGGTAGTGGAACATGGCAGCAACAGTGGCGTTGCCACCTCCGGAGTGTCCGTAGATGCCGGTGCGCTGAAGGTCGATCCAGGGGTAGCGCTCGGCCAGCTGCTGCAGGCCGGTGACCTGGTCGGGAATGGTGTTGTCGCCGAGGTTTGCGAAGTAGGCCTCATGGAAGGTCTTGGACCGGAACGGTGTGCCCATGCCGTCGATGCAAACGACGATGAAGCCAAGCTCGGCGAGCGATTGCATGTCACCGTGCGCGGCGGCGAAGTCGCGGTTGCCGCATGACCCGGTCTGGGGCCCGGGATAGACGTGGTTGATGATGGGGTAGTGTTTGTCGGTGGAAAAATCTGTGGGACGAAAGAGGAAACCGTAGAGGTCAGTTACGCCGTCGCGCGCTTTGACCTCGATCTGGACCGGAGGAATCCAGCCGGTCGCCTTGAGGCGGGTAATGTCTTCGCGGGCGACGTCGACGACCGTCTGGCCGGTGGCGTCGCGGAGCACGGTAATCTGCGGCTCCACAGGAGTGGAGTACGTATCGACGAAGAAGCGGTTGTCGGGCGACGGGGTGATGACGTGGTCGGCGCGCTCTGGGGTCAGCAGCTGGAGGTTGCTGCCGTCAAAGTTGACGCGGTAGTACATGGAGTAATAGGGGTCACTGCCGGCCTCACGGCCGACGCCGCGGAAGTAGAGCACGCGGGCTTTCTGGTCGACGCCGAGGACCTGGGTAACGTTCCATTCGCCGCGGGTGATTTGGTTTTTGAGTTGGCCCGTGGCGGCGTCGTATAGATAAAGGTGGCCCCAGCCGTCGCGCTCGGAGAACCAGAGGAGCTCGTTCGAAGCGGAGAGATAGTGCCAGTTGACCTTGTCGTTGCCGCTCTCAAAGAAGGTGGCGACGTGCTCGTTCATAACCTCGCGGACGTCGCCATTCTTGGCGTCGGCGATGCGCACCCACTCCTGTTTGTGGTCGCGCGAGGTGGAGACAAAGGCGAGTTGCTTGGAGTCGGCAGACCACTCGACATCATCCCAGCCGCTGCCACCCCGGCAGCTGACGTCGTCGCAGAGGGTAGAACGATGCTGGTCGGGAGGCATCTTGAGGCGAACGACCTTACCCGAATCAACATCGAGGATGACGCGCTCGATCATCGTCACATCTTTGTCGCCGGGCAACGGGTACTTGAGGGTCGTCAGAGTGGGATGGCCAACGGTGACGTTGGTCAGGTACATCTCGCCAGTTTTGCGCTGGTCCTGCTGGAAGGTCGCGATGCGTTTCGAGTCGGGCGACCAGACAAGGATCGGATGATCGGAGTGGGTCCAACCGGCGTTGTCGGTAGCATAGCCGTAGTCCTTAACTCCGTCCTTGGTAAGCTGGGTCTCCTTGCCTGAAGCGAGGTCGCGGACCCAGAGGTTCCAGTCGCGGAGGAAGGCGGCTTTCCTGCCGTCGGGTGAAGTCTCTATGTCGGCGTCGCTGCCTCTGGAACGACGTCGACGGCCGGGAGCTCCCGCCTGCGGTGAGCTATCCAGGCGGCAGACGCCAGCGCCGGAGAGGTCGCAGACAATCTTCTCGCTGAAACCCGAAACTTCCACCGTCTGGTCGTTGTTGGAGAGCTTGAAATCGGTGATCGGCAGCTGGTTGGGGTCGAGCGTGACCGTACCCGCCAAAGGCTGGAGCGCCGTGGCGAGTTTCGCCTGATCGAAGGCGGGAGCCTTGGTGTGTTTTACGGGATCGACCAGGGTAAAGCTGAGGCCGCGTGCGCCGTGGTCGCGGTACCAGACGCGTCCGTCCGGCAGCCACGTAGGGTCCTCAACAGCGTGGAGGACGAGCCCGTTGACGTTGTACGGCATAAACTTCTCAGCCTGGGCATAGTCCTTGTCGGTGTACACACGGGGATCCTGCGCGAACGCTGAGACGCCGACAAGGCAGAGAAGGAGCGTGACGGACGATTTTGCTAAAAACATGGGCAGAGAAGTCTCCCGCCCGCGGGCAAGCGGGCGTCTGGCGAAGATGCGGGTGGAGCAGATGCCTGATACGGTACCGGAGCGTTTGCTCTAGCTTACCGGCTTGCCATGATCCTGGTCCGCTGCGGCTCTTTAATTGGACGAGTCATGCGGGTCGAAAGTGCTTTCGGTCCCTCTTAGTCGAAAAAGAATCTGGCGCAGGATGCCGGTCCAGACCGGCGCGTCGATAGTGTTGAGGTGCATGCGGCGAATCAGGCGGCGGATGGGCAATTCGCGCGCACCGGCTGGATTGCGGCGAGTGTAGCCGCTGGTGTCGAGCACCTCGTGCAGGAGGGAGGTGAGGCGTTCGATGTCGCCGGCCGAGGCGGGGATAGGCTCGGCTTGTGCCTGGGCGAGAACGGAACGCGCGGAGTTGAGCGCATACAGGCAAACCGCCACGGCCTGGCCGAGGTTCATCGATAGATGACGGCCGGCGGCAGAAGAGTTCATGGGAATGGTGAGCAGCGCGTGGCAATGACTCAGCTCTTCGTTCGAGAGCCCGGTCTTTTCCGAGCCGAAGAGGAGAGCGACTTTGGCTTGCGGATCGGTCTCAATGGCGGTTCGAACCAGGACGGATGCATCAGCGAGGACGTGTAAGGGATGCTCGAGCGCCCGGTCGCCTACCGCGGTTGTGCCGAGGACGAGCGTACAGTCTGCTATCGCAGCGGCAACAGAGGAGGCTTCGTCAGCGGCAAGCAGGACCGACGAGGCGTCGACGGCGGATTTGGCTGCCGCAAAGGGGATAGGAAAATCATTAACGATGCGAAGCTGGGCGTAGCCTAGATCGTGCATAGCCCGGGCCACGGCACCTATGTTGGCGGGGTTGCGGGCACGAACCAGGACAACGACGATCCGAGTCTGGAAGGCGAGACCGTCAGGGAAAGCCATTCCACAATTCTAGTGCGCGGGAGATTGCGGCCGGGTTGTAGCCCCAGCCGCAATCTATGCGTCGTGTTTAGCGCTTAGGCCGGTCGTTGTGTTCGACGTGCTGAGCCTGGCGCTGTTCTCCTTGCGGCGCGCGATTGTTGCGAGCGGCGGCCGCTGCGTCGTTGTTGGCGTTGTGCTTGTCATTGTTGATCGACTGGCTGACGTTATTCTGGCGCTGGTTGATCTGCTGCTTTTCCTGCCCGTTAAGGCGGCCGCCATTGGCCTGACGGTCGGCTTGTGCCTGGCGCTGAATGCTCGAGTCGCGGTTTTCCACGTTTCGGGTTTCGCCGGGAGTCATCTGTCCCGAGCGCACACCCTGGTTGATGCGCTGCTGCTGGTCTCCCTGCCGAGCATTCACTTCGTTGGCATGGCCGAAGCCGTCGCGTCCTGCGTTCGGACCCTGAGCGTTCATGCCGGGGCGCTGCTGGGCGGCCATGGCGGGGCGACCCCCATTCACCGTGGCGAAGTTAGACCGATTCATCGAGGCGTTCTGGAAGTGACTCTGCTGAGCGGCGGTAGGAGGAACGTGGTTCTCGCGTTGCGCCATCGCTTCCTGCGGGGTGGGCCGGGTCTGGATGCCGCCGGGGCCGCCATTGAAGCTGGTATGACTGTTGTTGTAATTGTTGATTACGGTCTTATCGACATAGGTATTGTGAATGACGGTGGTATTCACGTTGTTTACTGCGCTGTTATAGGCGAAGTGTCCACCATCCCAGCGTCCGCCCACAAAGCCGACGCCACCAAAGCCGAAGCCGTAGTTCACTCCGCCATAGAAGCCCACGTGCGGGCCCCAGTAACCGGAATGGAAGCCGTAGACGCCGCCTGCGAAGCCCCAGTAGGGCGGGGTCCACAGGAGGCCGACCGAGGGCGGCTGCACCCAAACGCCAGGAACCCAATAGTAGCCGCCGTTTGCGTATCCCCAGTAGCCCGGGTTCCAAAGATAGCCGTCCCCAGGACAGACGGGTTGCGCATACACGGGAAGGACCGGTGGGGCAAAGCCGACGGAGATTCCGATAGAGACGGCAGCGTGGGAGGCGGCGGGCGTGACGACGGCGAAGATTGAAGCAACGCTGATCACAAGCTTACGAGTCAGGCTTGAATACATCATAAATCCTCTTTCTCCTGGCAGCTTTGCCGGTCAGGAGTAATTTCACCTGCCTCCATACGAACCCAAAGGATGCCACGAAGTTTCTGCAAAAGCGATACAACAAAGGTGGGAAGAGCAGGTCATGGTTGCGGGGAGAAGTCGCGCAGCCCGTCTACTGTTTTCTGATCCAGCTGAACCAGCAGCGCGACGACGAGGTCGACCATGGAGTCGAAGTCGCCGCGGTTCACGATGCCATTATGGGCATGCGTGTAGCGAACCGGAACAACGAGATTGATCGTGGGAGCGCCGCCGTTGATCGTCTGGATTTCGGCCGAGTCGTCCCCGTAACCCTGCACGAGGTCGGCCTGGAGAGGAATATTCTTGGCGGCCGCGGTCTTGCGAACCAGGGCGACGAGCTTGCGGTTGGCAATGGCGCTCGAGTCGTAGAGGAACATGCCCGGGCCTGCGCCGAGGTGGGCCTGGGTCTCTTCAGGACGCGAGCCAGGAGTGTCGCCCGCGATGCCACCTTCGATAGCGATGCCGATCTCGGGCTTCACGATCTGGCTGGCCGCGCGTGCGCCGCGCAGGCCGACCTCTTCCTGCGTCGTGGCCACGAAGACCAGGGTGTTGGGGTGCGGCAGGGTCATGGTGCGGCGCATGGCTTCAAGCAGGACGGCACAGCCGATGCGGTCGTCCCAGGCTTTGGCCAGGTAATTGCGTGTACCGTTCATGACGGTGAAGGGTGAGTCAGGCACGACGGGGTCGCCCGGCTCGAGACCCATAGCTGCGGCCTCGACCGCGGTCTTAGCGCCGACATCGAGGAAGAGGCTATCGCGCGAAAACACAGTAGTCCGCTCGGTGGGTGAGGTGATATGGACATCGCGGATACCGGTGACGGCGTGCACGGGTCCTTTGCTGCCGAGAATGATCCAGCGCTGGTCGACGAGCGCCTGGTCGAGCCATCCTCCGAGCATCTGCATCGTTATGAAACCGCTGGAGTTAATGCGCCTGACCATGCCGCCAAGCTCGTCCATGTGGGCGTCGATCATAATGCGCGGGCCGGCGGAACCCTGCTCCGCGATGACCGAGCCGAGACCGTCATAGTGGATCGGCTTCGTAGTATAGGACTTCATCTCCGGAACCATAATGGCGCGTACGGGCTCTTCAAAGCCGGGCGGTCCGGGAGCGTCGGCGAGCCGCTGCAGCAGCTGCTCGGTGCGATCTGGGGCTTGTTGGGCGCGAGCAGCAACAAAGACGAAGACGGTCGAGAGCAGGGCGGTAAGCGCGGTGGCAAGCAGCCGGGGACGAGGCATAGGCGCAGCATACCATCGCGCATGCAGTCCGTTATCGGCAGCAATTGACTTTCCTGCATGCCACGTAAGTGGAAGTGCAATGGCCGCCGGGCTCTTCTAAAGTGGCTCCAGTACGCCGCCCTTTCTCAAGGTGGGTCTTGCGCACGGGAACAGAGGAGCCGATTGATCACGCACACCGAACCAAGCACGTTTCGATTAGCGACCGACGTTTCGCCGGAATGGTCTCTGGCCAGCCGCGACGTCCTCACCGGGGTTGCGAACCGGCTGTTTTTCGATCATCACCTCGGCGAACGGCTTGGTGAACTTGCCTCCGGCCAGGTGCAGCGCGTCACGGTGCTGTTTCTGGACCTGGACCGCTTCAAGGCGGTGAATGATACGCTGGGCCATCCCGTGGGTGACGCGCTGCTGTGTAAGGTAGCGGAGCGGCTGCAGAGCCTGATGCCCGAGAACGGCGCACTGGCGCGGCTGGGTGGAGATGAGTTCGCCATGGTGCTGACGGACCTGGAACGAGAGCCGACGGCCACGCTGGCCGCGAAGATTATCGAGCTGGTGCAGCGTACCTACCTGATCGAGGGGCAGGTCGTGCACATCGGCGTGAGCATCGGCATTGCGAACGCGCCCGAAGATACGTCCGCGAGGTCACAGTTGCTCAAGTACGCCGACCTGGCGCTCTATCATTCGAAGGCGTCGGGAAGATGTGTCTTCCATTTCTTCACGCCAAATCTTGCGGCTCGCGCGCAGGAGCGACGGCAAATGGAACTGGGCTTGCGCCGGGCATTGGTGCTGCGGCAATTTGAGATTCATTACCAGCCTCAGATCGATGTAGAGAGCGGCAGCATTCTGGTCATGGAAGGACTGCTCTACTGGCGCAACCCGGAGCGCGGTCTGATCGCCGCAAAGGAGTTCCTGCCGGTCGCCGAGGAGATCGGATTTTCGCTTGCCATCGGGGAGTGGATGCTCAAAACTGCCTGCAAAGAGGCGGCGCGCTGGCCGGGCGAGGTCAAGGTAGCGCTAAACATCTCCGCAATGGACTTCGAGGCAGTAAAGTTTCCCGTTGCGGTCGGGGCGGCCTTGAAGGCTGCGGGCCTGCAGGGAAGCAGGCTTGAGATTGAAGTGACGGAAGACGTTTTGCTGCGAAATGGCCTGCAAGTGAAGGAGACTTTGGAGCAGCTGCGACGGCTCGATGTGCGCGTAGCGATGGATAGTTTCGGTACCGGGTTCGCGTCGTTGAGCCAGTTGGTGAACTTTCCGTTCGACACGATCAAGATCGACTCATCACTAAGCGGGCTGCGGATGAATGACGCAAAGAGCCGGGCGATCGTTCAGGCAATCTCGGCTTTAGGCCGGACGCTGGGGATTGCGACACTCGTCGAAGGAATCGCAACTTCGAATCATCTGGACGCGGTGCGAGCCGATGGGTGTCAGACGCTGCAGGGTTTTTACTGCGGAAAAATGCACACGGTGGCCGACCTTCCAACGCTGTTTGCCAGCCCCGAGTAGCGCCTTGGCCGGTGCAGGAGCTACCAGTTTTCCGGACAACTGCATCGGGTGCCGACACTTCATCCTTAACCAAACCAACCGAGGACCATCATGAACCACATTCAGAAAGTCGTTTACTGCAGCCGCAATCTCATTGAGGGCGATGCGGCCACCCGCGACGCGGAGATCAGGCAGATCCTTGAGACCGCACGGAAGAACAACAGCCAGGTGAATGTCACCGGTGCTCTGCTCTTCAGCACGGATCACTTCGCCCAGGTGCTCGAAGGGCCGCAGCAGGCAGTCGAGGCCATCTTCGAGCGTATCCAACACGACTCCCGGCATGGCGACGTGACGATTCTGGAGAGCCTGACCAGCGAGCAGCGGGACTTTTCCGAGTGGTCGATGGCATACGTTTCTCCGGAGGAGTGCGCGCTGACTCCCGAGGTGGATGCGAGGCTGCAGGACGCGATGCACAAGAATTCAGCGGCTGGGCAGGAGGTGCTGGACCTGTTGAAATCGTTGGTACTACAAGAAGCCTAACCGGCATCGGTTCTCGGGTGCTATCCGCGCATATTAGATAATGGAAGTTGCAGACTGCGCGAGATGGCGGACAACTTTGCACAAAACGTGAAAGACCAGGCTGACATCGTCAAGATCATCGGCGAGTATGTGAAGCTGCGCAAGACAGGCGCACAGAACTACACGGGCCTATGTCCGTTTCACAAGGAGAAGACCGGGTCGTTTTCGGTGAACGCGACCCATGGCTACTTCTACTGCTTCGGTTGCCATGAGAAGGGGGACGTCTTCACGTTTGTGATGAAGATGGATGTGCTGACCTTTCCTGAGGCGGTACGGTCGGTAGCGGTCAAGGCTGGAATCCCGCTGCCGAAGCGGGAGTTCCACTCGCCGGAGGAGGCGCAGGAGGCGGGGCTGCGGCGGCAGCTGATCGATTTGCATGAGGCGGCGACGCAGTATTTCGAGGCGCAGCTGAAGGCTCCGGCGGCGGCGCGGGCCCGCGAGTACCTGACGGGAAGGGGGGTGGCGGCACAGACCATGGCGGCGTTTCGAATCGGCTATGCGCCGGACGACTTCAACGACATGCGAGAGCGCTTGAAGCCGCACTTCGGCGACGAAGCCATGCGCGCAAGCGGCTTATTTACCTCGAGCGAGAAGAACGAGGAGAACCAGCCGACCGGGCCGCTATACGCGCGATTCCGCAAGCGGATCACGTTTCCGATTGCGAATGAGCAGGGCAAGACGATTGCCTTTACGGCGCGTGCGCTTGACGCGGTCGACGACAAAGGCCGGGAGGTGGCAAAGTATGTCAACTCGCCCGAGACCGCGCTCTATACCAAGGGCCAGGTACTCTTCAACCTGGACAAGGCGAAATCGGAGGTGCGGGCGCTCGAGTTCGCGCTGCTGGTGGAAGGGCAGATGGACTGCATCTCCGTGTACATGGCCGGAGTGAAAAACGTGCTGGCGATCTCCGGCACGGCGTTCACGGAGGTCCAGGTACGGCTGCTGAGCCGGTTTACCAAGCGCGTCATCGTCAATCTGGATCCCGATGAAGCAGGCAGAAAGGCTGCAGACAAATCGATCTCGCTGTTGACGGAGGAAGGCTTTGAGGTACGAGTGATCGAGTTGGATGGCGGGCTGGATCCGGATCGCTTTGTTCGGGAACAGGGCATCCAGGCGTACATGACGGCGCTGCGCACGGCGAAGCGGCACTCGGATTACCTGATCGACCGGGCGCGGCAGACGTTTCCGGTGCGGACCCCGGATGGCAAGGTGAAGGCGCTGAACTTTCTGCTGCCGCACATGCGCCGGATGCCGAACCGGATTCATCGGGATGAATTTGCGGCGGATGCGGCGCAGAAGCTTGGGATTGACTCGGCGGTGATGCGGCAGGAGTTGAAGGAGGCGGCGGCGCAGCGACTCGGCAGCGTGCCGGCGCGGCGGATGGGGCCGGCGACGGAGATTGAGCGTGTGCTGCTGCGGGCTCTGGTGCTGCCTGACAAAGACAAAGCCCGGCAGCGAGCGGCGGAGCAGCTGTGCGCGCATCCGGAGTGGTACGAAGGTATGAATGCGGCGCAGCTGCTGGAGGCGCTGGCGCATGGACCGGCGCCAGACAACCCGCTGGACGCGGCAGCGGACGATGACATGCGGACCATGCTGGCGGAGGTGCTGGCGTCGCAGGCAGAGGCTCCCGAAACGGGGAGCCGGTCGAAGGGGGCGACTCCGCAGTCGATGCTGGAGCAGGTAGAGGGCGCGCTGTTGACACTGTCGTTACGCTTTCTGGAGCGGCGTCAACGGGAGTTGCGCACTTCGATCGCGGAAGCCGAGCGACGCGGAGATCACGCGATGGTGGACACGCTCACGCTCGAAAAGATGAAGGTCGACCGGGCACTGCGGGAGCATTGACGAGCATGCGATACGGCGTTGCTAGAATCTCCTCGGCCATGCTCCTCTCCCTGCCGGATGGCTTGCTGTGAGCATCGACGCTGGAACCAGGCGCCGGCTGATCCTCGGGCTGATCTCGCAGTGGATCTCGAAGCTGGCGAACACGGTCATTCAGCTGGCGCAGGTGCCAGTCTTCTTCCATTTCTGGTCGGAGGCGGTCTACGGTAACTGGCTGCTGCTGAACGCGATCCCGACCTATCTCAGCTTTTCGAACATCGGCTTCGGGTCGGTCGCCGGCAACGAGATGACCATGGCCGAGGCCCGCGAGGACCGCGAAAGCACTCTCCGTGTCTTTCAGAGCTGCTGGTGGCTGATCGTCCTCGTGCTCTCCCTAACGGCCCTCCTCGTCTGCGCCTTGATCTTTCTTGTCCCTGTCGGCACGCTGCTCAACGTGCATGCTATCGGCGAGCGTGACTGCAAGTGGATCGTCGCCTGGCTGGGCGTCGCGGTCCTGGTCGGCCAATTGGAGCAGCTCCTGCAGTCCGCGTACCGCTGCGTCGGACGCTACCCGTACGGCTCTTTCATTAAGAGCTGCCTGACGCTCGCCGCGTTTGTAGCCATGTTGGTTCCTGTGATTCTCGGCCGTGGCCCGCGCACTGCCGCGATGGTCTTCGCCCTTGCCAATCTGGCGGGCACCGCCCTGCTGATCTGCCTGGTCAAGCACGATCTTCCCTGGATTCGCTTTGGTTGGACCCACGCCCGCTTCGCCGAAATTCGCCGCCTTACGCCGCCGGCCCTTGCCTTCATGGGTTTTCCGATGGGCAACGCGCTTAATCTACAAGGCACGCTGCAGGCTGTCGGCTATGCCTTAGGACCGGTCGCAGTGGCTGTGTTCGGCACTGCCCGCACGGTCTCCCGCGTCGCCCTGCAGATGGTGCAGATGATCAACTCGACCTTCGAGCCAGAGGTTTCGAAATCCTTCGCGCAGCGGGAGATTCCGCTGCTCCGGACACTGCATCGGCGCGCCTGCCAGATGGCGCTGATTCTGGCTGTTCTCATAGTTACGGCGATGATTCTGGGCGGCCCGTTTTTTCTAAGCCATTGGACGCAAGGCAAGGTACCGCCCAGCCGAGAGCTGCTGTCTATCCTGCTGCTGGTTGTGATCCTGTACGCGCTCTGGTCGACGAGCTCCACCATCATGACTGCAACTAACCAGCACAAACAGCTGGCCGCGGTGTACCTCGGGGCGACTGCCGTGACTGTTGCTGTGACCTACTTCGCGGCGCGGCGCTTCGGGCTTTACGGCGCTGCGGCTTCACTGCTCACGTCGGAGCTGCTGATGAACCTGTATGTTCTGCCGGCAACATTGCGGATTGCGCACGATACACTTCCGGACTTTGCGCGAAGTCTGCTGGATGTTCCGCCGGCGCTGCACCCTCAGGCAATCTGGCGTCGGCTACTGCGGCGATCCGTACCAAGCGCGTGAATTAGGATTCGGCACGAAGGTCGTGATGAGGAACTGCGCCACAGCTCTGGTCATTGATCTCAACGCTGTTTGCTGGCTGCGGCCGCGCGGGAATCGGCCTTCTTTTCGCCTGCCGTCTGGTTTTTCTTCGGCTTACAGCTTCCCTTGGTGCCGGGTTCTTTGCCGGGCACGGGCTCAAAGCCGGGCCAGCATTGACTGGTTTGCTTGGCGGGTTTCGTGCTTTTCTTGGCAGAAGTTTTATGCGCGGTCTTGTTGGCGGAAGTTTTCGCGGCGCTTTTGTGAGCAGCGGACTTTTTTGCTGGAGCCTTCGTGGCAGTGGGCATAGCCACTTAGAGGGCTTTGTGCAGTACGAAGCAGCTTGGCCCAACCAATTACTTTCAACGAAGCTTCAAACGAATGGCACCCTTTGCAGTGGATGGGTCGACGACGTGGCCACCCTGGGTGATGACGATGCGCCCGGCAGCGACAAGGCGGCGGGCGGCAGCGCGGGCGGGCTCCATCAGGCCTTCCCAGTTCTGCCGTGTCTCTTTCCCTCCGACGGCCTTCGCGGCTTCGGAGGGGCAGATAGTCTTGTCGCGGCCGCGCTCGGTAAGCAGCGTGAGAATCGCCGCTTCGAGCGCGCTATCGGCAGCTCCGGGCGTGTGGCCACGGCAGGCATCGGAGCAGTACTTGACCACGTCCCAGTCGCGCTCCCACTTCTTCCGCCACTCGAAGGTGCGCCCGCAGGTCTGACAGATCTTTGATTTTTTGGGCGTTTCGGCCTGACGCTTTGGCACTCGATCCGGCATGCACTCTTTATACTCAGTTCTTGATGGCTAATTTCGCTCCGGTAGAAGAACAGTTGGACCTGATCACCAAGGGTGCGGCGGAGATCCTTCCGCTGGACGAGCTGCGGGTGCGGCTCGAGGAGTCGCGCACATCGGGTGTTCCGTTGCGCATCAAGGCAGGCTTCGATCCGACGTCGCCGGACCTGCACCTGGGTCATACGGTGCTGATGCGCAAGCTGCGGCACTTCCAGCAGCTGGGGCATACGGTGATCTTCTTGATCGGCGATTCGACTGCTTTGATCGGCGATCCGACCGGTAAATCCGTGACGCGCAAACAGTTGACTCAGGAAGAGATCGACGCGAACGCCGAGACCTACAAGCACCAGGTGTTCAAGATCCTGGACGAGGCGAAGACGGAGGTGCGTTACAACTCCGAGTGGCTGGCGGGGCTGGGGTTTGCGGATATGATCCGGCTGGCGGCGAAGGCGACGGTCTCGCAGATGCTTGAACGCGAAGACTTTCATGCGCGCTTTGAGGCAGAGGAGCCGATCAGCCTGCATGAGCTCTTGTATCCGCTGGCGCAGGCGTATGACTCGGTGGCGCTGAAGTGCGATGTGGAGCTGGGCGGGACGGACCAGAAGTTCAATCTGCTGATGGGACGCAAGCTGCAGCGCGATGCCGGGCAGCTGCCGCAAATCGTGCTGATGACGCCGATTATCGAGGGGCTGGACGGCGTACAGAAGATGTCGAAGTCGCTCGGCAATGCGGTCGGAGTCACGGATGCGCCGTTTGACATGTTTACCAAGTTGATGTCGGTTCCGGACGAGCTGATCGGCCGCTATTACACACTGCTGACCGACCTGCTGCCCGCGCAGATCGCGGAGATCGGGACGGCGGTGGCGGAGCAGCGGCTGCACCCGATGCAGGCCAAGCGTGACCTGGCGCGGACCATTACGGCAGACTTCCATACACCCGAGCTGGCGGCGCGCGCGGAAGAAAACTGGTCCAGGCAGTTTCAGCAGGGGGGCGTGTCGGAGGATTTGGAGGAGGTCGGGATCGCGCAGGCGGAGATCGCCGGACCGGAGGCACATACGCTCCAGGACGGGGTTCCGGGATTTACGATCCGGGTGCCGAAGCTGCTCGTCCATTTGGGGTTGGCGTCGTCTAATACGGAGGCGACACGCAAGCTCGGGGAGGGTGCGGTGAAGATCGAGGGCGAGGTGCAGAAGGACCCGGTGTACACGCTGGCCGATCTGCCGGCGAGCCTGACCGTGCGGCTCGGCAAAAAGGCCAAACGGGCTAACCTGACATGAGCTGGTTCTCTCTTCGAAACTGGGGCCTGCTGTTTCTCGGGTTTTTGATGCCTGTGGTGTTCTGCCAGGCGCAGGATGGCCGCACGATCATCGCCGCTGCCTGTGCGAACGAGTACGCGGCCGACCGCAGCGACCACACGGCCTTCATGTATCGCGACCACGATGTAACGCCGGACCATGACACGCTCTACGGGGTCGTGGAGACGCCGGAAGGTAATCTGAGGCGCAAGCTTGAAGATCATGGGCATCCGCTCAGCCCGGCCGATCGCACTGCGGACGATGCGCGCATTCATGCGCTGCTCAACGATCCCGCCCAACAAAAAAAGTTGCAACGCGATACCGACCACGACGACGAACAGGCAGACCAGTTGCTGAATCTGCTGCCCAAGGCGTTTCTCTGGAGCATCGTCAGCGAGAATGGCGACCTGGTCACGCTGAATTTCAAGCCCGATCCGAACTTTGCCCCGGATAGCATGGAGGCGCGCGTCTTTGCTGACATGGCCGGGCAGGTTGTGGTTTCACGCTCAGAAGAACGCATACGCTCCATGCGCGGAAAGATGGTAGACGATGTAAAGATTCTGGGCGGCCTGGTAGGGCGGCTGCACAGGGGCGGCACGTTCCAGGTGGAGCATCGCGAGGTGGCTCCGCACCACTGGCAGTTGACGGAGCTGCACGTGCACATCGTGGGCCACATTTTGTTCAACTTTAAGACGATTGGGTCGCAGGAAGATGAGTTGAAGACGGACTTCAAGGTGTCGCCAGCAAAGGATTTCCAGCAGGCTTGGGAGATTTTGGAGCAGGTAAAGAACTGAAGGTTGGTTTGGTGAAAGTGCCAGCCGTGACGGCATGCGCGCGGTCCTACAATCAAGGAAGCGATGTCTAAGCCTTCCACGCCGTATCCGCAGAGCGATCGTGAACTCATCCGGCTCGTTGAGCGCAGTCCTTCGGGTCGGGCCGGGTATAAGCAGCTGGTACGGGAACTTGGGCTGGGCGGCGGCCGCGAGCGGCGTTTGCTGCTGGAACAGCTGGCGCGCATCACGCTGCGGGGCGAACTGGTGAAGCTGGATTCGGAACAATGGGCTTTGCCGCACCGGACTCCGGAGAAGACGGCGCGGGTGCGGCCGGAGACTTCCGGCGTGCGCGAAGGGGAACAGAAGGTGACGCGCGAGGGCTTGATCGCAGGCAAGTTGGATCTGCATCGGGATGGATTCGGATTTGTGCGGCCCAATGGTTCGAGCTCCCGCGAAGACGATCTGTTCATTCCGCCCAACGAGCTGAACGGCGCGATGCAGGGCGACGAGGTGCTGGTCGATGAAGCGCCGCCGGGGAGAGATGGGCGCAGGTCGGGACGCGTGCTGCGGGTGCTGACGCGGCGCAATCCCACGGTGGTGGGGATTTTCCATTATGCGCGGCCGCAGGGGCGTCGCGGGCAGGATTTTCTGCCCTACTCGACCGCCAACTTCAACTTCGTGACGCCGCTCGATGAGCGCATGACCCAGCCGATTCTGATCCCGGACGGACCGGATGGCGGAATCCTGCTGCCATCGCCGCCGACGGAACATCGTGTGCTGGGTGAGGAGGCGCAGGCGCGTCTGCAGCCACACCTCGATCCTGACAAACACGATCCGCTTGAGGGATTAGCCGTCGACATTGAGATCACGGAGTTTCCCTCGCTGACCAGGCCGGCGCGAGGCCGCATTCTCGAGGTGCTCGGCCACCCGGATGACTTCGGTGTCGACGTAGAGATTGTCATTCGCAAGCATCGTCTGCCCTACGTCTTCCCGGCGGACGTGCTGGCGGAGGCGGCCGACTCCGCGGGCCAGACCGTCGATACGTTAAGCGACGAGGAACTAGCGCTGCGTCACGACTTTCGCGGGCTGCCGATCGTGACCATCGACGGCGAAACGGCGCGCGACTTCGACGATGCCGTGCTGGTACAGCCACTGCCCAACGGCAACTGGCAGCTGCAGGTGCACATCGCGGATGTGAGCGGCTATGTGCGCCCAGGCACGGCGCTTGATCTCGAGGCCCGGCTGCGCGGCACGAGCGTCTACTTTCCGGACCGCGCGGTGCCGATGCTGCCTCCGGTGCTGAGCTCGGGAATGTGCTCGCTGCGGCCGCGGGAAGACCGGCTGGTGCTGAGTTGCGTGGCTGAAATCGATAAGGCCGGCGAGGTGGTCGAGTACGAGCTGTGCGAGGGGATCATCCGCAGCGAGGCTCGGATGACCTACACGCAGGTGCAGAAAATTCTCGATGGCGATGCCGAGACCCGCGCAGCCTTTATCCAGCTGGTGCCGGACTTCGAGCGCATGCATGAGCTGGCGTTGTTGCTGAACGCGAAGCGGCACCGGCGCGGCTCGATCGACTTCGACCTGCCGGAGCCGGTGATCGAGTTCGATCCGCTGGGGAACATGGCGGCGATCACACGGTCGGAGCGCGGGTGGTCGAACAGGCTGATTGAGGAGTTCATGCTGACGGCAAACGAGTGCGTGGCGCACTGGCTGGAGGCGCAAGGCGAGTCGATCTATCGCATTCACGAGCTTCCCGATCCGAAGCGGATACTCGACTTCGAGGAGGTCGCGAGCACCTATGGGCAGACGCTTGGCTTCTCGTCGCTGCCGGTCAAGAAGCTGACGATGAAGACGGACCGGCGCAGCTCACGGGCGAACGTGGAGCGGTATGGAGGCCGCGCGCGTGCGCCGCAGGGGCATGAAGTGCCGGAGTCGATCCCGGTGACGCCGCAGATGTATCAGCGACTGACGGCGAAGATCGCCGGTACGCCGGAAGAGCGCATTCTCAGCTTCCTCATGCTGCGCTCGCTGAAGCAGGCCCGGTACAGCGAGAAGAATGAGGGCCACTTCGCGCTGGCGAGCCCGAGCTACACGCACTTTACTTCGCCCATCCGGCGCTATCCCGACCTGATCGTGCACCGGCTCCTGCGGGCGGCGCTGCGGGCGGGAGCCGATCCCATGGGCGGTGCCATTCTTTCGACCGATCCGCAGCCGTGGTCTTCAAAGCGTGTAGTCAGGACCGCCGGTACGCCACTTTCGGCTGAGACCCGCTTCGAGCTTCCGCGGGAAGAACTTGCGGCCATCGCTGCCGAGTCCTCGCAGGCCGAGCGCCGCGCCGACGACGCCGAACGCGAGCTGATGGAGTGGAAAAAGATCAAGTTCATGCAGGATCGGGTCGGCGAGGAGTTCGCCGCGACCGTTCTTTCCTGCACCAAGTATGGTTTCTTTGTTGAGCTAGACGAGTTGTTCATTGAGGGGCTGGTG
Organism: uncultured Acidobacteriaceae bacterium; assembly: GCA_964245195.1. Taxonomy (GTDB): domain Bacteria; phylum Acidobacteriota; class Terriglobia; order Terriglobales; family Acidobacteriaceae; genus Edaphobacter. Next base: position 272,387 of record CAXTLR010000005.1, read on the forward strand.
CCCATCCAGACTCTCTCCGACGCAGGTCCCTTTGGCAGCGGCGAGCGCTTCCTCTTTCGCGACACGGATCGAGCGATTGTGGGTGCGAGCTCGGGTCGCGTCTTTCGCCTCGGACAGCGAGTGCGGGTGCTGCTCGACCGCATCGATCGTCCGGCGCGGCGGCTGCAGTTTGCCCTGGTGCCGCGCGCAGAGCCGCAGGGCGAGGCGCCGCGCAGCCTGCGGAAGCCGAAGCTGGCTAAAGCTGCGCGCGCGGGAACGTTTTCAAGCCCGACGCGTACGGGAAAGCCGGGTAGGACAAAATCCAAGACACGGGACCGCAACAAGAAGGCGAAGGGCAAGCGACGGTGAGATGGGGTGCGCAGAGGGTCTGCTAGACTGGCGCTGCTTGCCGCTCTGCCCGAGGGACCCGCGATGCACATACGCACACTGACCTTGCTTGTTGCTTCCCTTACTGCCACTGCCTGTCCGGCCCAGAGTGCCGCTCCAGAGCCCGTTCCGGGACTACGCATTCCGAGTGGCAGCCTGCCATTTGCCTTCGAACACTTTCAAGGAAAGCCGCAACTGGTTCCGGTTCACCATTCCACGGTGGAGGTGAACAATCACAAGGGCACAAACGTTGCAGGATCGCTTGCCGGCTCTTTCCTCTATAAGCCGAAGATGAGCACGGAACTCGCTGGTGCACATGCACGCACGGTGCTGCATGACCCGCAGCCCGCTTTCTATGTTCATGCGTTGGAGGATCCGGATAGTGGCGGCGATACAGAGAACTCGGAAACGACTGTGTACGCGCTCGTGCGTGCCACGGCGGATAAGGACCGCCGGATCTTCGCGCAGATCCGCTTTACACAGCTCACCGGCAACGCCAAACGTAGTGACAGCCAGGTGGAGACGGCAACGGAGCGACTTCCGGGAGGTTGGCTGAAGATTACTCCCACGGCACCCCTTGCGCCTGGAGAGTATGCGCTAACGCCCATACCTAAAGCCCAGAATGCCTTTTCGACGGTAGTGTTCGACTTTCAGGCCGATCCTAGCGCGGCAAACGATGCGGATGCGATCCAACCGGCATCGTAGAAGGCTTTGCGCTGACAGCAGCGGTTTACAATCGAGCTCTCAGGAGAAAGTCGCGCATGCCGCACATGGTGTTTTGCAGCAAGTACAAAGCTGAAATGGAGGGCCTGGACGAGCCGCCGTTCGATTCCGATTTCGGCCAGAAGATCTTCAAGAACGTGTCGAAGAAAGCCTGGGGAGAATGGATTGAGCGCCAGAAGATGCTGCTCAACGAATATCGTCTCCAGCCGTGGACGCGCGAGGCGCAGGAGTTCCTGGTCGAGCAGATGAACGGCTTCTTCTTCGGCGAGGGCGAAGGCGGGTCGCTGCCCAAGGAGTTTGTTGCGCCTCACTAGCCGCCGCGCTGATGTACACTGAGGAAACCCTGTCGCCGCGCATTGGTCGCGGCTGGCGTACCGAGTCGGGACGTGGCTCAGCCTGGTAGAGCGCACCCTTGGGGTGGGTGAGGTCGCTAGTTCGAATCTAGTCGTCCCGACCAATTCTCCGCTTCAGAAGCGAGCTTCCATTACTCCTCGACCACCGCCTTCACCAGATTGCGAGGGTGATCTACGTCGATGCCGCGCATGATGGACATGACATAGGAGAACAGCTGCAGAGGAACAACCTCGCACACAGGCAAGAGCCACTCTGTCGTGGGCTGCATAGGGATCATGTGGGTCGCAAGTGCGGCTACCTCCGCATCTCCCGCGTTTGCAAGAGCCAGAATGTTCGCGCCCTGACGACGCATGTCGCTCATCAGCGCGAGGGTTCGCACGTACCGCTCGACAGAATCCGGATCGCCATGATCGACGGTCGCCAGGATTACCAGCGGGGTCTGGTCGCTTACCAATGCGTTCGGTCCATGTTTGAGCTCGCCGGTTGGGTAACCTTCCGCGTGCAGGTAGGCTGACTCCTTCAGCTTCAACGCACCCTCCCGTGCAATGGGGTAATGCACCCCTCTTCCAAGAAACAGAAAGTTCTCGATGCCGCGATACTGTTCGGCGATCGCGCGCACACTCGCCTCCCAGCCGGAGAGTTGTTGTTCGATCAGCGCGGGCAGCCTGCGCACAGCCTCGAGCCGCTGCCGTGTTTCTGCGATGGTTGCCTGCTTAGTCGCCTCGGCCGCGAGTAGCGCAAGCAGGTGCAGCACCAGCAGCTGCCCGGTGAAGCTCTTGGTGGCTGGTATCGCACGCTCCCGCCCGGCAATGATTGGAACGAATAGCGAGGCCTCGCGCGCCATGGTCGAGCTCTCGACGTTGGTGATCGCCATGGTCTTGTGTCCGGAGGCGTTTGCCTTGCGCAGCGCGGCCAGAGTATCGGCCGTCTCGCCAGACTGCGAGATGACGAGCACAGCCGCATCCTTCAGCGACCCGCTGGCCCGATAGCAATACTCGCTGGCGTATTCGACATCGACCGTGATGCCGCTAAGATCTTCCATCGTGATCTCCGCCACCATGCCTGCGTGCCGGCTGGATCCACTGGCGGCAATGACCAGTCCGCCTTCCATCTCAGCAAACCAGGCGCGAATCGGCGCACACACCTCTTCATGGAAACCATCCTCTCCGGCGTACCTGGCATAGGTATCCAGCAAGGTTTGCGGCTGAGCGTAAATTTCTTCGAGCATCCAGTGCGCGTACTGCTTGGTAGATTCAGGAACCGGCTTCATGTTCTCCTTTCGAATCGCGTCTCCGTCCTCGAGCCGCAAACATCCTACCCGGCCAGGGAAGGAAGGCTGTACGTGTTCAACACGAACCCATCCTCACTCGCATCCGGCTTCTGTTAGCCTCTGGTTACGCCATCTGCGGCACAGGGGCTCCAGAACATCTTCGCAGAAGGTCATAGTTTTTGAGGTCAGGCCACGGAGGACGAGATGGCGGTAGGCATGGATGTGCCGGAGGCGATCGCCCGGACAGAGACCGCAGCGCAGAGTTTTACCCTGCCGCTCACGTTGATGGTAGCGCTCTACTTTGCCATCGGCTTTCTCACGGCCATGAACGATATTCTCGTTCCTCATTTCAAGGATCTATTCCACTTATCCAACTTTCTCTCGCTGCTGGTGCAGATGGCGTTTTTCGGCGCGTACTTCGTCATGTCGCTTCCCTCCGGTTGGATCGTCGGGCATATCGGCTCGAAGAATGGGATCGCCGTCGCGCTTGGCATCATGGGGCTGGGTCTGCTGCTGTTTGTGCCGGCTTCCGTGCTGATCCTTTATCCGATCTTTCTCTTCGCCCTCTTCGTCGTGGGCAGCGGACTCGCGTTGCTGCAGGTCGCGATCAACCCCTACGTGGGCGCGCTGGGCACGCCTGAGACCGCTGCCTCCCGACTCAATCTTTGTGGAGGCTTCAACTCGCTTGCGACGACGATCGCGCCGCGGGTCGGAGCCGCGCTCATCTTCGTCGCCGCCGGTGCAACTGCGGCGCAGCTTGCCCATTCCGTGCGTCTGCCGTATGTCGTGCTTGCCTGCTGCGCGTTCGCCCTCGCGATCCTCACGCGCTTCGTTCCTCTGCCGGATTTAGTCGAAAAGAACGAAGTGCAGGGACCATCGCAAGTAAGCGCGTGGAGCTTTCGTCACCTGCGTCTTGGGGCCGTGGCCATCTTCTGCTACGTCGGGGCGGAGGTTGCGATCGGCAGCATCATGATCACCTTCCTGGGCCAACCCGCCATGGGCGGCATGAGCCACGCCCGCGCCGCACAGTATGTGTCACTCTACTGGGGCGGTGCCATGGTTGGGCGCTTCATCGGCTTCGTCGTCCTGCGAAAGATGCTGGCTGAACGAGCGCTTCTCTTCGTCGCCGTGGCCGCTGCCATCATGGTAGCTGTCACTGTACTTGGACACGGCAATATTGCCCTCTGGGCCATGGTTTCCTGCGGACTCTTCAACTCCATCATGTGGCCGTGTATCTTCCCGCTCTCGGTCAAAGGCCTGGGCCGCTTCACCAGCCAGGCCTCGGGCGTGCTCATCATGATGGTGGTGGGGGGTGCTCTGATTCCAGCCCTGCAAGGCCTTATGGCAGATCGCTTCGGCTATCAGCCAAGCTTCCTGATCGTTCTGCTGTGTTACGTCTACCTGATCTACTTCGGGCTGCGTGGACATCGTATTCAGCGTGGAGATCTGGCGCAAGCGGCTTAATTTGCCGCGAAGCAGAGACAAAGGCTATCCGGGATACGCTGGAGTTTGCCCGCCCTCTACCACTCGCAGTAGGGAGTGGTAGGCACGAGGAGACTCGAACTCCTGACCTCTACCGTGTCAAGGTAGCGCTCTAACCAACTGAGCTACGCGCCTGCAAACCTGATCTGAGTTTAGTCGCATCCCGGCTCCCGCCGCAACCGCTGCGTTAGCATGGAAGCCACCGCAACCATGCCGATCTTTACCCAGATGCGCGCCGCGCCGAACCTGCTGACCATGCTGCGGCTGTTTATCCTGCCGTTTCTGGTCATCACCATCCTGGACGACCACTGGCGCGTGGCTTTTGCCCTCGTTATGTTCGCCGGGCTCTCGGATGGATTGGATGGACTCGCCGCCCGCGCCTTTCACCAGCACACCACGCTTGGTCTCTATCTGGACCCCATCGCCGACAAGCTGCTGCTCTCCACGCTCTTTCTCGTCCTAACGCACGTCAATCAAATTCCGCGCTATGTGACGGTGCTCGTCTTCTCGCGCGACCTCGGCATCCTGGTCATCGCCACGCTGCTTTTCGTCACCAATACGCTGCGCACGTTCCACCCCTCGCTCTTCGGCAAGCTCAATACGTGCATTCAAATCATCGCGGTCGTCGGAATCATGGGCTCGCATGTCTTTGCCATTCCTCACCTTGCCGCGATCAATGGCCTCCTGCTTCGCGCGATTGCGGTGCTGGCGCCGATCTCCGCGGCCCAGTATGCCTGGATTGTGATCCATCGCGTATCCACTCCGCTCGAAACGCCAGCCGCTCACACGACCACTCCGACCTCGACGCCATGAATGTAAATTCCCACCCAGACTCGCTTCAGCCCAAGGCCGACCCGGGGCTCCGCAATCCGTTCTGGCACGCGCTGACCACCGTGCATGCCCGCTTCGCGGTGGGTTCCAGCCGGGCCGGCGCGGACGAGACACACGCTTCCCTGGCCCTTCGCTACCCGGCTGACGTTCTTCCGTTTGCCGCGCTCACCGCGTCGTCCGAGCCGGCCCTTACCGAGCTGGCAGCCTTGCTGAGGCCCGGAGAACCCATCTACATCACGGATCAAAGCGAGAGCCGCCCCGTTGCTGTCCCAGAACTGGCCTACGTCAGCCTGCTGCCTGGATTGCAAATGCTTCTCCCTCCGCATGCGGTCTCCGCGTTTCCCCCACCCTCGCCGGAGACCCCTTTCCGCAGGCTTCAAGAGGCGGATGGACCTTCCATGGTCGCTCTTACGGAGCTCGCCTTTCCGGGCTTCTTTCGCCGCAACACCGTCCAGCTCGGCCGCTACTACGGGATTTACCAGCAGGGCGAGCTGGTCGCGATGGCCGGCGAGCGCACCGCCTTTCCGGGATTTCGTGAGTTGAGCGCCGTCTGTACCCACCCCGCTTATCGCGGCCGGGGCTACGCCGCAACCCTGATGGGCTGCCTGGCCCGCGACCATGCCGCTGCCGGCCTCAGCTCTATGCTCCATGTCGGCGCGGCGAACACGTCTGCCATCCGGCTCTACGAGCAGCTCGGCTTTGAGTACACCCGCCCGATCTTCTTCCACCAGCTGCGGCGCGTCTAATTCCGGCACGAGCGTCAGCTGGGAGCGCAGGTCCCGGTTGCGCCGCCATCCCCCGCGCCGTAGACTATGAGGTACGGCAAGGATGCATCCCGAGCGTCCTTCCGTCGAGCCTGCCATGCTTCGTCTCACCAGAAAAGCCGACTACGGCCTGATGGCCATGAAGTACCTGGCGGAGCACGCGGCTGCGCCAAGGCCGCAGGGCAGTTGGAGCAACGTCGCTGTGAGTGCCCAGTCTGTCAGTGCGCAGTCTGCGAAAGACATCGCCGACGCGTACCACATCCCTGCGCAGCTGCTGGCGAAGATCCTGCAGACGCTTGCGCGTGCCGGGCTGCTTGTCTCGACTGCCGGCACCAACGGAGGATACTCCCTCGCTCGTCCGGCCACCGAGATCTCCGCCTTTGAAGTCATACGCGCAATCGACGGACCGCTTTTTATCACCAGCTGCATCACGATTCACGGAACCTGCGACCTGGCCGGCCACTGCACCATCAAAGAACCGTTGCGTAAAGTTAGCGACTCCCTCAAGGATTTGCTGAGCGCCATCCGGATCGCTGACCTGATTGAAGCGCCGGAAGCGAACGCCGGCCAGGCGCCCGTTTCCGTTGGCAGCGGCCTGATTACCATCGCCGTTTAGCCTGCACACACTTTTGAATTACGCTTTCAGCATCGCCCAGGAGCCTGCATCATGACCGAGCAAACCGCGAACCAGATGGAACAGACCGCCGACATGACCCACAATGGCGTCGTCATTACCGAGTCGAACGAGCCTTTGCCGGCCGGCGTTCGCCTCCCTATTTACATGGACAATCACGCCACCACGCCGATGGACCCGCGTGTGCTCGATGCCATGCTGCCCTACTTTGGAACTATCTTCGGCAACGCCGCCAGCCGCAACCACCAGTTCGGCTGGGAAGCCGAGCAGGCCGTCGACAAGGCGCGCGAGCAGATTTCGAAGCTGATCGGCTGCACGCCTAAGGAGATCATCTTCACCTCCGGCGCCACCGAGTCGAACAATCTCGCCATCAAGGGAATCGCCGAGATGTACCGCGAGAAGGGCAACCACGTTATCACCCAGGTCACCGAGCACAAGGCCGTGCTCGACACCTGCAAGAAACTTGAGCGCCAGGGCTTTGACGTGACCTACCTTCCGGTTCAGGAAGATGGCCTTATCTCGATCGACGCGCTGAAGGCGGCGATGACCGACAAGACCATCCTGGTAACGATCATGTACGCCAATAACGAGATCGGCGTTGTGCAACCGGTTCAGGAGATCGGCAAGCTGTGCCACGAGCGCGGCATCCTCTTCCATACGGACGCCGTGCAGGCCGTCGGCAAGATCCCCGTCAACGTGCAGAGCGACAACATCGACGTCCTCTCGATGACCGCGCACAAAATCTACGGACCCAAGGGCGTGGGAGCGCTGTACGTCCGTCGCCGCAACCCACGCGTCCAAATTACGGAGCAGATCAACGGCGGAGGCCACGAGCGCGGCATGCGCTCCGGAACCTTGAACGTGCCGGGCATCGTCGGCCTGGGCAAGGCCTGCGAGATCGCCGGCGGAGAGATGGCCGCCGAGACAGCCCGCCTCACCGAGATGCGCGATTACCTCAAGAATAAGTTCGAGAATGCGCTTGACTACCTCCACGTGAATGGCAACATGGACCACCACCTGCCCGGAAATCTCAACATGAGCTTCGTCCACGTCGAAGGCGAGTCGCTGCTGATGGGTATCAACGACATCGCGGTCAGCTCCGGCTCAGCCTGCACCTCTGCCACCCTGGAACCGTCCTACGTCCTCAAGGCTCTCGGCCTCGGCGATGACGTGGCCCACAGCTCCATCCGCTTCGGCCTGGGCCGCTTCAACAACAAGGCCGAGGTAGACTACGTCTCCGATAAGATCATCACGATCGTCCACCACCTCCGCGAGATGAGTCCCTTGTACGAGATGGTCAAGGAAGGCATTGACCTCACGAAGATCGAGTGGGCCGCGCACTAACCTCTCATAAGAACAAGCCGGGTGCCCCACGTCTCGCCCTCGAGACGTGGGGCTTTGTTGGAGGGACCGTGCTGTTTCAGCAGCCGCCCCCTTCACTCGCCGGCACACACGACAGCCTATAATGTGCTATGGCAAGCTCTTCGCCGGCGCTCCCAACCGCTGGTCCCCCGAACCCGGATCTCTCCCCAGACCCGTCCGCGCCAGACCCGTCCGCGCCCGCTGACAGCGTCGCCGGAATCGATCTCGAATCCGCCCTCCAGGTTCCCGCGCCTGAGTCTCTCCCTTCCGCCAGCCCGATGCAGAGCCTCGACGAACCGTCCGGCGTGTTCGCCCCGCTGCCCGCCGCGCCTCCTCCCTCTGAGCCCGCCCCCGCTACCGACACCTCCATCGCCGCGCGCTTCAGCAAGCTCCTCGCCACCGTCCACCAGAACCGCCCCAACGATGACCTCGATCTCATCCGCCGCGCGTGGGAGTTCTGCATTCAGCAGCACACCGGCCAGTTTCGCGCCTCGGGCGAGCCCTACATCATTCATCCGCTTGAGGTCTGCCAAATTCTGGCCGACATGAAGATGGACTCGACCGCCATCGCCGCCGGCCTGCTCCACGATGCCGTTGAAGACACCGACGTCACCTCGCCCGAGATCGCGCGCCGCTTCAACGAGCAGGTCGCGCACATCGTCGAGGGCGTCACCAAGCTCGACCGAATCAAGTTTGCCAATCGCGAAGATCATCAGGCGGAGAACATCCGCAAGATGCTGCTCGCCATGGTCACCGACGTCCGCGTCGTGCTCATCAAGCTCGCCGACCGCCTGCACAACATGCGCACGCTCGAGCACCTGAAGCCCGAAAAGCAGCAAAAGATTGCCCGGGAGACCCTCGACATCTACGCGCCGCTTGCGCATCGTCTCGGCATGGGCAAGCTGCGCGGCGAGCTCGAAGACCTTGCCTTCCGCTACACCGATCCCTACGCCTACACGCAGGTCGCGCAGGAAGTCGAGTCGCTCCGCAACGCCAACGAAGACTTTCTCGCCACCATCGTGGCCACGCTGCAGGCCAAGCTGGCCGAGTCCGGCGTCCATGCCCATGTCGAGTCGCGCATCAAGCGTCTCTACTCTATTCAGCAAAAGCTGCTCGCGCAGAAGATTCCTGTCGAGCAGGTCTATGATCTTCTCGCCATCCGCGTCATCTGCAACACGGTCGCCGAGTGCTACGCCGTGCTTGGCCTGCTGCATGCGCAGTGGCGTCCCGTGCCCGGCCGCATCAAGGACTTCATCGCGATGCCCCGGCCCAACCTTTATCAGTCGCTGCACACGACCTTGATCGCTCCCGGCGGCCACCAGTTTGAAGTCCAGATCCGCACTGAGGAGATGCATCGCATCGCCGAAGAAGGCATTGCCGCGCACTGGAAGTACAAGGCCGGCGATGTCGTCTCCGCCAAAGATGAGCAGCGCCTGGCCTGGGTCCGCCAGCTCATGGAATGGCAGCGCGAGATGTCCGACCCCAACGAGTTCATGTCGACCCTCAAAATCGACCTGTACCCCGAAGAGGTGTACACCTTCACGCCCAAGGGCAAGGTCGTCGTCTTGCCCAAGGACGCGAGCCCCATTGATTTCGCGTATGCCATTCACACCGAGGTCGGCAACACTACCGTTGGCGCCAAGGTCAACGGCCGCATCGTCCCACTTCGCACCAGGCTGCGCAACGGCGACATCGTCGAGATCAATACCCAGACCGGCCACGCGCCCTCCCGCGACTGGCTCTCCTTCACCAAGTCCAGCCGCGCCCGCAACAAGATCAAGCACTGGCTGAACGAGCACCAGCGCGAGCGCGCCATCGAGATCGGCCGCAAGCTGCTCGACCGCGAAGCGCGCAAGTGGAGCGTTTCGCTTAAGAAGTTCCACGAGCTCGACTACACTCGCGTCGCCAACGACTACGGCCTGGGATCGGAGCCCGAGCTGCTCGCCGGCATCGGCTTCGGCAAGTACTCTGCCCGCGTGGTGCTTAACAAATTGGAGCCCGGCAGCACCTCGCCCGCGCAGGCCGAGCCCGATCTGCAATCGCCATTGCCAGGCCTGACCAATGCTGTCGGCCAAATGTCGGAAGCCGTCAAACGCGTGTTCTTCGGTAAGGGCTCGGACTCGCTTCAGGTTGAAGGCCAGGACGACCTGCTGGTCTACCGCGCGCGCTGTTGCAACCCCATTCGCGGCGAAGAGATCATCGGCTATGTCACCCGCGGCAAAGGCGTTGCGGTGCACGCGCGCTCCTGCCCCAACGTTCAGAACCTGCTCTATGAGTCCGACCGCCGCATCCAGGTGGAGTGGGGCGCAGACTCCTCCAACGTCGCCGGCTCCGCCAAGCCCACCACATACCCCGTCAAGCTGACCATCTTCTGCGACGATCGTGCCGGCATGCTCAAGGAGTTCACCGCCATCATCGCCGACGATGGCACCAACATCCGTTCGGTCGATTCCAAGCCCGCCTCCGATGGAGCCTTTGTGGTCGACTTCGTCATCGAGACCGTCGACGTCCGGCATCTCACCAAGCTCACCGGCAATCTGCGCAAGGTCCCCGGCGTTCGCGACGTCCAGCGCGTCCAGAAGATCTGATCCGCTGCTTTGTGAATCCCGCAACAATTAATTTCCAAAGGCAACAGCACGGCATTTCTGCGCACCTCACTTGTAGCGGATGAGCTGCAGGTATTGACCCGAAGGCCATCGCTCCACAGAAACGAACGCATATTCGCTTTGCCCGCAAGTTCTTCGGAATGGGCCGCTCGTAGGCGGTACGGATGACACGACAGTCCGGACGAAGATCCCAAACACAAATCGCCTAGGCTTCTATCCAAAACTCGCCGCGTCTGCGCGACGGAGAACCCATGTCTATTCCTAACGAAACCACTTCCTTGCTGTGTCTCTTCCATCACCAGGAGCACGCCGACGCCGCACTTCGGGACCTACAGCAAGCCGGAGTTCCTGAATCCGCGATCACCTCGATTGCGGGCAGCGGCTCTGCTGAGCAACTTTCTTCCTACGACATGCCTGAGCGCGATCAGAAGCTGCTTGAAAACAGCTTGCGCGATGGTGGCTCCCTGCTTGCCGTGAAGGCGACGCCGCAGCAAGTGACTCTAGTGGAGCGAATCTTCAGCGAGCACGGCGCAAAGCTCGTCGATGAGTTCGATCGCAACAACGCGCCCGTTGAGGCGATTGCTGCTGCCGCTGTAACGTCCGCGCCGGCCGACACGGAGCGCGTCATTCCGATAATTGAGGAAGAGATGGCAGTGGGCAAGCGCACTGTCGATCAGGGCGGCGTTCGTGTCTTTCGGCGCATTGTGGAGATTCCCGTCTCCGAGTCAGTGAACCTGCGCGAGGAACACGTAGTGGTCGATCGCAAGGCTGTTGATCGTCCGGCAACCGAGTTCGATCTCAATAACTCCAGCCGCAGCATTGAACTCACCGAGACCGCGGAAGAGGTCGTACTCTCGAAGTCCGCTCACGTGGTCGAGGAAGTTCTAGTCGGCAAGAAGTCCAGTGAACACGTCGAGCATGTCGAAGACACCGTCCGTCGTACGGAAATTGAAGTGGAAGAGCTTCCGGCCACTACCCTCACGCAATCCCGCTCGCAGCGCACGTAGTCTGCCCTTACCTCACGGAGAATCTTTATGGCTGAACACGTAAAAATTTACGAGGAGAAAAAGAAGGGTCTGCCTGTCTGGGCGTGGCTTCTTCCCTTGCTTCTTCTTCTCGCGCTGCTTGCCTTCTTCCTTCTGCATCGGCAGCCTGCAAACGTCGCAGTTACCAGCACTGCCGCACCGGTGGCAAGTGCTGCTACCCCGGCGGCGGGCGGAGCGGCCTTCCCGGATCTCGGTACCGTGCACTTTGATACCGATAAGGCAACCCTGACTGCGGAAGGAACGGCCACGCTGCAGCAGGCTGCTGTCGCGATGAAGACGAATCCTAACGTTCATCTTCGGATGGAAGGTTACACGGACAGCACTGGAACCGATCCGCATAATGATTCGTTGTCGGACCAGCGTGCGAAGACCGTCGTTGATTTTCTTTCGGCGCAAGGAATTGATCGGGCTCGGCTTACCGGAGAAGGTTTCGGCGCGGCTAAACCGGTCGACACCAACGCTACCGTTCAGGGCAAGGCGGATAATCGCCGCGTCGAACTTTTCTCGCAACAATAAAACCGCACGGGTACAGGAGAACTTATGAAGACGGTAGTCGGACTTTTTAGCACAACGGCAGAGGCTCAGCAGGTCAAGCAGGCCCTGGTAGCGCAAGGGTACTCCAGCAGCGACATCAGCGTTCATGCCAATGACGCCTACGATGAAGAGGGTGAAGGTACGGGTTACAACGAGACCACCGGTAGCACGTTGGGTTCAACCACCGACTCTGGCGTCGCCGATGCCGGTACCGGCATTGGCCATCGCATCAGCAACTTCTTCAGCTCACTCACTGGTGGCGATGACGATGCTCATGGCCACTATGCTCAGGGTGTCAACCAGGGTGGCGCGTTGCTTAGCGTCAAGGCCGAGGATAATAAAGCCAACTCCGTAGCGGCTCTGCTTCGCCAACACGGCGCGCGTGACATCGAAGGCGGAACTCGTAACGCAAGCTACGAAGAGACCACCGACAAATATCGCGGCACCGACGCAACAAGTGTAGCCGGGCAGACTGCAATTCCGGTGGTCGAGGAAGAGCTCGTCGTCGGCAAGCGTGAAGTTGATCTTGGCGGCGTCCGCGTCTACTCGCACATCGTCGAGCGCCCGGTTTCCGCCGATGTCAGCCTGCACAACGAGAGCATCGACATCGGCCGCCGCGCAGTCAATCGGCCCGCGACTGCAGCCGACTTCCAGACCGGTTCGATGCCCATTGAGCTGCGCGCCACAGGCGAGGAAGCCGTTGTAGGGAAGACCGCTCGCGTTGTCGAGGAAGTCACCGTCGGCAAGCAGGGTTCGGACCGCACGGAGACCGTCAACGACTCCGTCCGCAAGACCGAAGTCGATGTCGAGGAGCTTCCCAGCACCGCCACCACAACCGGCACCACCACGACGAAGAACCGCTACTAACGCGGTTTCTCCCTCGCTACACGCAACGGGCCGGACGATCTCTGTCCGGCCCGTTCTAGCTTGAATCTGACCATGGAGTGCCCCGTGATCCCCGAATTGCTCGATTCCACCTCTGCCCCTAGTAGCGCCAATCGCTTCACAGCGACCGAAGCCTTTGACAGCACGCGTCCAGCTACCGAGCTTCGGCTGCCCGACGGCCGCCTCCTCCGCGTGCCCACCGCACTTCTGCTGGAACAGTTTTCGGTAGCCGATCCTCTGAATACCGATCCGCAAGTCGTCCTGGACGAAGATGTGCCGACTGCCATTCCAGTGATTGAAGAGCAGCTGCACGTCGGCAAGCGCAGTGTCATTACGGGCACGGTGCGTCTGGAAAAGCATGTTGGCGTCTACGAGGAGGCGCTCGACATCCCGCTGGCTGTCCGCTCGTTTGATGTGGAGCGTGTGGTGCTCAATCAGCCGGTCGAAGCCGCTCCTCCAGTGCGCCAGGAGGGCAACACAACGGTCTACCCTCTGGTCGAAGAGCAGCTCGTGCTTACCAAGCAGCTCATCGTCCGCGAAGAACTCCGGGTCACCCGCCGCGACACGGAACGCCGCGACACACGTACAGTCTCGCTTCACCGAGAGTCCATTGAAGTCACTCGCGCCTGAGCATGGAACGATTTCACACCCAAGCCAGACACGACCCTGCCTGCACCAAGTAAACTGGGCAGATGACTCGGCCTCATCTAGCCCGTGTGCTGATTACCGGCGCCACAGGAACGCTGGGCTATAACGTCGTTCGCTCTCTGGGCGCGACGCACCCGACTATGCGTGTCCTCATTCTCATGCGCAGCCTGGACGAGACGCTCTTCGGCGATCTCCCCAATGTCGAGCTTGAGCTTGTCGATTTGGCCGACTTCGCCTGCCTTACCCAGGCCGTCCGGGCTTTTCAGCCCAACGCAATTATCCACTGCGCAGCTTCCGGCGTGCGCCCCTCGAAGATCGACTGGTTCGACCAAATACATCTGAATGTAGCCGCCACGGTCGCGCTGTTTCAGGCTTCCTGCTCCATTCCCGACTGCCACTTCATCCACATCTCGACCGGGCTCGTGTATGGCGTGCAAGACCGCCCCTGCCGCGAAGGCGATCCCATCGATACCCTGCACCCTTACGGAGCTTCGAAGGCAGCGGCCGACTGCCTGCTTCGCGCCGGAGCTGAACGCCTGCAGCGTCACCTCACCGTCGTTCGCCCGTTCTCATTTACCGGTATCCACGATGGCGGCGATCGCCTCTTTCCTTCGCTGCTGCGCGCGGCAAGCGAGCGACGGCCTTTTCCGATGTCTGCCGGAACTCAGATCCGCGACTTCTGCGCCGTGCAGGATGTTGCTGAAGCGATCGTCATGCTCCTGGAACAGGGCACCCTACCCGGACGCGACGTCTTTAATCTGGGCTCCGGCCTCTCTGTCTCTCTGCGCGGCATCGTCGGCTCCGTCATCCGGCAGCTGGGTCTTGATGTTGACCTCGAACTCGGCGCCCTCCCCTTCCATCCTTACGAACCGATGAATCTCGTTGCCGACATCCACCTTGCGCAATCTCTCGGCTGGCAGCCCCGTACCAATCTCGCCTTCGCGGTCTGGCAGCTTGCACAAACCCAGTTTCCTCATCTCAACCTGAAGCAACCGGATCAACACCGATGACTGACTCTTCCCCTGGGCGCGCGATCGCCGTCGACCTGACCATCATGATCCCCGCGTACCTTGAAGCGGACTCCCTGCGCGAGCTGCTGCCGCGTATTCGCGAAGCCGCTGTCGAACTCACCGACACCTACGAGATCCTCGTCGTCGACACCCAGCAAGCCATGGACGCCACCGCCGAGGTCTGCGCCGCACACCAGGTTCGCCACCTTCATCGCAGCGGAGGCAACCACTACGGTGACGCCATCCGCACCGGACTCGCCAACGCCCGGGGCGCCTGGACACTCTGCATGGACGCTGACGGGTCCCACAATCCCATCTACTTCCGCTCCATGTGGGACAAGCGCCACACCTGGGACATCGTCATCGGCTCCCGCTACGCCAAGGGCGGACAAACCGAAAATCCGGCCATCCTCATCTTTATGTCCTGGATCGTCAACTTCACCTTCCGCATGGCTTTCAAGATCAAGGCGAAAGACGTGACCAACTCCTTCCGTCTCTACACCACGGCCGTCGTTCGCCCTATCCGCCTCGAGTCGAACGCCTTCGACATCCTCGAAGAACTTCTCATCAAGGCCGTAACCCACCGCCCCCCGGCGCGCGTCGGCGAGGTTCCCGTCACCTTCGAGCGACGCAAGGCCGGCGAATCCAAACGCAAGCTCGTCCAGTTCGCCTTCGGTTATCTAGGCACTCTGCGCAAGCTCCGCAAATTCCAGCGGGACGCTCAGCAGGAACTTGCACATACTCAAAAAGGAAACCGCCTCGCATGAACGCACTGATTACCGGAGGCTGCGGCTTTGTCGGCTCCAACCTCGCCGCCTATCTGATTGACCTTGACCCGAAGAACAAGGTCACCGTCTTTGACAATCTCTCCCGCCAGGGAGCCGCTGCCAATCTCACCTGGCTTCGGACCCTGTCGAGCGCCGAGCACAGCCCTATCGCTTTCGTCCACGGGGACATCCGCAACGCTTTCGATGTCGAGGCCGTCATCAAGCAGGTCCAGCCCGAGGTCATCTTTCACCTCGCCGGCCAGGTCGCCATGACGACCTCCATCGAAAGCCCACGCCGCGACTTCGAGATCAATGTCGTCGGCTCCATCAACGTCCTCGAAGCCGTCCGCCAATACAAGGCGGACACGGCCATCATCTACGCCTCTTCCAATAAGGTCTATGGCAATCTTGACCACCTCGACCTCGTCGAGGTCGCCACCCGCTACCAGCCCCGCACCGCCGTCAACGGCGTCGACGAAACCGTAGCCATCGAGTTCCACACGCCCTACGGCTGCAGTAAAGGGGCCGCCGACCAATACATGCTCGACTACGCCCGCGGCTTCGGCCTGAACACCGTCGTCTTCCGTCACTCGACCATCTACGGCGGCCGCCAGTTCGCCACGTATGACCAGGGCTGGGTAGGCTGGTTCTGCCGCCAGGCGCTCGAGACCAAACAGAATCCTCAACGTGCGCCCTTCACCGTCTCGGGCGATGGCAAGCAGGTCCGCGACCTTCTCCATGTTTCCGACGCCGTACGCTGTTATGTTGCCGCATACGAGCACATTGGCGCAGCGCGCGGGCACGCCTTCAACATTGGCGGAGGCACGGAGAACTCCATGTCTCTGCTCGAACTTCTGCAATACCTCGAAAGCCGCTTCGACCTGAAGCTCCGCTACACTCATCTTCCCTGGCGCCAGTCCGACCAGAAGTTCTTCGTCGCCGACAATTCAAAAGCACAGCGTCATATTCTCTGGACCCCCCAGACCACCCGCGAACAAGGCCTGGAGACTGTCCTCCAATGGGAACAGGAAGCCGCGGCACTGATCCAGTAAAACAAGGATTCTATGGCAGCTGACAAGGGAATAAGCCTTCCATCCCCAGTTAAGACTTTTCTGCAGCTTCTGGCTGCCCTGAGTGTTCTCTGTGGTCTAAGCGAGTTCTATTGCTCGCGCGTACTTCATGATCACTGGCCCTACACTTCACCTTTACTACCCAGAACCGGTCGTTTTGGTGACTTCGACGCCTTTCAATCGCGTTTCCTATACTTCCATACGACAGCTTTCTTTTCAGCACCTGGACCTCCTTTTACTTACCCTGCTCCAGTCGCTTTGATTTACAAGTTCTTCTACCTTTTTCCTCACTCAAAACGGGTTCTCTTAACCACTCTGTTGCTGATGTGCTTTGCCGGCTCTGTTCTCTTTGGGCGCGAACTTTTACGAAAGGGCGTGAGCCGCTGGAGTGTCATTCTTCTCCTTGGCATGATTTTATGCTTCTCGTATCCGCTCCTCTTTGACTTCTGGCAGGGTAACGTCGAGTTCGTCATTGCTGGCATGGTGAGTGCGGGAATATGGGCCTATCTGACCAGAAGAAACTACACCGCTGCAACGTGCTTTGGCTTAGCCGGTGCATGCAAAATTTTCCCTCTTATCTATCTCGCTCTGTTCTTGTCCCGCCGGCATCTCCGGGCCGGTACCTTCATGATCTTTGTAGCCGGCGCAGCCACTCTCGTTGGGTCTTGGCTCCTTTGTCCGAACCTGAATGTGTCTTTCCACGGAGTTTCCTCTGGTCTCACTGCATTCCAAATGGAATGGGTTCAAAAGATCAGACCTATTCTCGTGGGCTGCGATCACTCATTGTTCGCTACCTTCAAATTTTTTCTTCTGCTTCGAACACACCTTCCGCATGCTTCAGCGGTCCCGAATGGGGCTCGACTGGGTCAGCTTGCGTCCGTGTATCTGTTCTCTGCTGCTGCTGTGGGAGTGCTTCTATACACCACATTCATCCGGAAGCTGCCTGTGGTCAATCGGATTCTCTGTTTGACCACGGCATCCATCCTCCTTCCGCCGGTGTCCTTCGATTACACGCTGCTCCAACTCTACGCACCGTGGGCGTTGCTCGTGTTCTACACGCTTGAGAGGCAAAGTAGCCTCACCCGAGGGCTCACCGCTACCCTCTGCTCCTTCGCCATCCTGCTCGCTCCGGAAACAGAGTTCATCTGGAACGAGGAGAGCTTCGGCGGACAGATAAAGGCAGTGACCTTGCTTGTTCTTTTCATCCTCGCGCTTTATTACCGCTTTCCATCCTCGTTCGACAAACTGGAAGCAGCGAGCACCTGATGGCTCGTAAAAAGTCGCGATCTCGCTGGACTGGCTTACAACTTTTGAGAACCCTCGGACTCACCTGAACCCCCACGATGAAGAAACCGCTTATTCCATCTTCAATTCCTTCACCAGGAACGCATACATGTCCGCCGTCCCATCCAGTTGCTTGGAAAGCGGCATCCCTCCGCCGTGGCCCGCCCGCGTCTCTACCCGGATCAGCATCGGAGCCGCACCCGGAGTCTCGGAGGCAGCCGCCTGCATTGCCGCCGCAAATTTGAAACTATGCGCCGGGAACACCCGATCATCGTGGTCCGCGGTGGTGATCAACGTCGGAGGATAGTGCGTTCCCGCATGCACGTTGTGCACCGGGCTGAACTTATAGATGGCGCGAAACTCCTCCTCATGCTCGCTGGGACTGCCATAGTCCGGCTTCCACGCATACCCGATCGTGAATTTATCGAAGCGCAGCATATCCATTACGCCAACCTGCGCCAGCACCGCGCCAAACAAGTCCGGACGCTGCAGCTCCACCGCCCCGACCAGCAATCCACCGTTCGATCCACCGTTGATCGCAAGCCTCTTCGGTGATGTGTAACCATTCTTGATCAGATACTCCGCGCAGCCAATGAAGTCGTCGAATACGTTCTGCTTGTGCGTTTTAGTTCCCGCCAGATGCCATTGCTCGCCGTACTCGCCGCCCCCGCGCAGGATCGCCTCCGCATACACTCCACCCATCTCGAGCCACGCCAGCCGCGAAGACGCATACGCCGGACCCAGCGAGACATTGAACCCGCCATATCCATAGAGCAGCGCGGGCGCGGATCCATCCATCTTTGTGCCCTTTTTATAAGTCACAAACAGAGGTACCTTGGTGCCATCCTTGCTCGTCGCAAAGATTTGCGTTGTCTCGAACTGCCCTGGATCGAATGTCAGTTTTGGCTGCTTCCAAACCGTCGCCGCATAGGTCTTCAGGTCAAGCCGATAGGCCGTGGGTGGCGTCGTGTAGTTGGTGAAGGTAAAGAACGTCTCATCGTCCTTTTGCTTGCCACCGCCCATTGCCACAGACCCGATCCCTGGCAGCATCAACTTTTGCTTCATCGCGCCATTCAGCCCACGCACTTCCACTTCGCTCTTGGCGTCCACCAGGTAGCTTAGGATCAGCTCCCCATGCACCATCGACACGTTCTCCAGCGAGTTTCTGCTCTCCGGCACAAGCTGCGTCCAGCTTGTCTGCTCCGGATGCTCCAGATTCACCTTGACGATTTTTGCCTTCGGAGCATCGCGGGTTGTCAGCATCCATATTTCATTTCCCACACTGCCAATCGGCTCGTATCGCGCGTTGTCAATCGGCGCGATCTTGACCACCGGAGCCGTTGCTGACTCCCAGCCCGGCTTGCTCAGGTCCTTTACCGCCAGCGCGTTCGTGTGGCCTTTGCTCTGCACCAGAAAAAGCCAGCGGCCATCTTCGCTTACGCCCGCCTGCAAAAGCATTTCCTTATCGTCGGCTCGCTCGAAGACCACTCCGTCTGCGCTTTGCGGCGTACCAAGCTTGTGAAAATACACCTTGTGAAAGACCGCGGCCCGCTTCAGGGCTTCGGCTCGCTCCGCTTCCGTCTTTGGCACGCCGAAACTCGAATAGAAGAAGCCGCTGCCGTCCTTAATCCAGCTCACGCCGCTGAACTTCACAAAGTCGATCACGTCGGGCAGGTCCTCACCCGTCGCAATCGTCTTTACGTGCACCTTCTGCACATCGCTGCCCGCCTCCGCCAGCGCGTAGGCCATACGCTTGCCGTCGTCGGAAACCGAATACGACTGCAATGCTACCGTTCCATCCTTGGCCAGCGTGTTCGGGTCCAGCAACAACTTCGCCTCGCCATGCGCGCCCTGCTGCCAGTACAGCACCGCCTGATTTTGCAGTCCCGTATTTCGCTGATAGAAGTACCTTCCCGCCTCCTGCCTTGGCGCCGAGAAACGCTCGTAGTCGTTCAGCTCCATCAGCCGGGCATGGATCTTGTTGCGCACCGCTGCACCAGCCGCATCGCCGGCAAGATAGCTCTGCGTCAGCGCATTCTCCGCATCGACCCACGTCTTCAACTCAGGCGAATCCACGTCTTCCATCCAGCGGTACGGGTCCTCGACCTTCACGCCGAAGTAATCGTCTACCTGGTTCACCGTGCGAGCCTTCGGGTAAGTCAACGCCTGGGCTCCTGCCATGGACACAACGCTCATCAGTAACGCTCCTGCGAGAAATCCTGCTGGTGCATGTCTCATCCCGCAAATCTAACATCGCTCAGACGCACACCCCTCTACAATCGATTCATGCAAATCCTTATCGTCGGCGCGGGGGCGCTCGGCGGCTACTTTGGCGCGCGCTTGCTGGCCGCCGGACGCGACGTCACCTTTCTCGTGCGTCCGCGCCGCGCCGCGCAACTTCTCAGCGATGGTCTCCGCGTCGAAAGCCCGTTCGGTAACCTTCATCTGCAGGCCCCGCCCACGGTTCAAGCCTCCGCGCTCCAAGGCTCCTACGACCTCATCCTGCTGAGCTGCAAGGCCCACGACCTCTCCTCCGCCATGGACGACTTCGCGCCTGCCGTGGACCCCGAAACCGCCATCCTGCCCCTGCTCAACGGCATGGCGCATATGCGCACACTCGCCGCCCGCTTCGGTCCCGAACACGTCCTCGGCGGCCTCAGCAACATCTCCGCCACCCTCACGCCGGAAGGCGTCGTCCGCCAACTTGGGAACGTCCATCGCCTCGCCTTCGGAGACCCAACGCAAGCTCCTGACAGCCCCGCCAGCCCACGCCTGCAAGCCATTGCCAGTACCCTCGCGGACGCCAACTTCGACGACGATCTCAGCCCCCGCATCCTCCACGAGATGTGGGTCAAGTGGGTCTCGATCGCTACCTACGCCGGCACCACCTGCCTGATGCGCGCTGCCATTGGAGACATCGTGGCCGCCGGCGGGCTGCCCTTTGCCCAAGCCCTGCTGGCCGAGTGCGCTTCCGTAGCGACCGCGGAGGGCTACCCACCCGCACCCGGCGATCTCGACTATGCAGCCGGCATGATCTCCCGCGCGGGCTCGCTTTTTACCGCGTCCATGCTCCGCGATCTTGAAGCCGGGGCTCCGGTGGAGTGCCAACAGATTTTGGGTGACCTTCTCCAGCGCGCGCAACGACGTAGCTTACCAACGCCGGTTCTTGCCATCGCTCATGCACACGTGCGAAGTTACGAGGAACGCCGTAAACGGGAGAGTATCCAGCTTTCGTCTCGCTCGCCCTCCGTGTAACGCAGTCCGAGCATGGAGCTGATCGGTACCCGCTATGTACTCAAGGTCTATGTTACCGTTTGACACCCGCAGGCAGGTCTCTGTAGCAGCAGATGAGCGTGTTTGCATACCCGAAGGGTGTTTTGCATGATCAGAGCCAATGTCATCGGGCTTTCAAGCATGGCGGTTGCGGTGGAAGCCTCGCTTTCAAGTCGGCCGGGAGTCCTACCGGCCGACAACGTCAAGCCCGTTTGTGGCAACCTTGATCGCCGGCGGCCCGAGAAGAACAATGAATAAACTTGGGAATATGCATAGGACGAGCGGGAAGATAATCTTCACGGTCGTTTTCGCGGCGAGTTCCTCTGCACGCTGGCGTCGCTTCTGCCGGATGCCGTCCCCAAAATTGCTCAACGCGCGGGCGATGGGTGTGCCGAAGCGCTCCGTCTGTCCCAGCATATTGACGAAGCCGTCTACCTCCGGCAATCGACAACGGTCAGCCATCGACTGCCAGGCTTCGAGCCTCTGTTTGCCGGCGCGTTGCTCCCGATTGATTCGGAAGAACTCCTGCTGCAGCGAGGGATGACGTTTGCCGATCTCCTGAGCCACGCGCAGCATCGCCTGATCGAGGCCAAGTCCAGCATCGACGCAGATTACGAGGAGGTCGACCGCATCGGGGACGCCGCGCCGAATCTCTTGTCGACGCACTCGTATCGTATGGCTGAGAAACAGATCTGGTGCGATGTAGCAGAGGCCGGGGAGCGCCAGCATCAAGGGCACGCGATTCCAGGAGATGAACGAAGCCGCGATTAGCATGAGCAATGCTCCGACCGAGCGGCTGACGAGGTAAAGATCATGCTGCGAACGCGAGAGGATTCCTGCCTGTTCAAAACGCTCCTGCAGCTTCGGCCCCACGGACATGCCGAGGTGCTCCCGGAGCCAGGCGGTAAACGCGAAGAGCCGCATCGAAATGGCCATCGCCGAGCGTAAGCGAAGTGTGTCACGCGGACGGCCGTTGAGAATCCTTGCCAGGCGCTGCGAGGTGGTTGCTGATTTTACCTTGGACAGGTAGACAGCCACGAGACCGAAGGCACAGAAGCCAGTCAGCATCATGAGCACATGGAAGATCAGGTTCATGGCTTCTCCTTCTTGTTTCCTATGCAGCTAAACCTTGATATCGACGATACGACCGATGATGTAACCGCCGATCAGGACAGTGACTCCGCTCGCGACGAGCAGCTTCTGGCCGATCGAGGTATGAAAGAGCGGATCCGAGTAGCCGGGAGAGATGAAGTTCAACAGGACGAGCATCCCGACAGGCATGAGGCTGAGGATCCAACCTGTGAGCCTCCCTTGTGCTGTGTGCGTCATGATCTCGCCCTGAATACGAATGCGCTCGCGGATGAGACGGGTTGTTCTATCGAGGATCTCGGTCAGGTCGCCCCCTGTCTCCTTCTGCACCAGCATGGCGGTAACGAAGAAGTGCAGATCATCGGAGGGGACGCGCTCACCGACGGCGAGAATGGCTTCGCGAAAAGGGACGCCGTACTTCTGCTGCTGAAAGCACAACGCAAATTCCCCTCCCAGTGGCTCAGGTGACTGCACTGCGATGACCTCGATGGACGACGAAAGAGAATGGCCCGCACGAAGGGCGCGGGACATCAGGTCCATCGCGTCGGGCAGGGCCTCATTGAATTTCTTAAGTCGCCTGCTCCGCAGAAAGATGAGGAAAAGAGACGGGGCAAATGCTCCGGCAGCGCCGACAGGAAGAGCTATGGTGACCATCCCTGTGAATCGTTCCACGGCAAGGCAGAGGCTCGTCGCGCTTCCGAGGCTTGCCAGCACGATGTGGCTTACCGTTGTATTGAAGCCGGAGTGAATGATCAGCTGCTCCAGCCTAACGCCTAGCTTATAGCTTTGCACGAGTGAAGTGATGCCTTCGTTTAGCCTCGTGTTTACCCTTGTCGCGATCTCGAGCGGCTTCTCCTGCCTTCTCGACCTTCTCTTCACGATCTCGTTGAGCCGCGCACGTGCGATGCTCTGCGAAGAAGGTTTGCCGGTGGAGAACAGCACCACAGCCACGGTCACGACCATCGACAATGCGAAGACAAGCCCCAGGGTCATCGCTCACTAGACCTCTACCGATTCTGTTAAAAATTCAAGACTGAGCGGAATGCCCGCTGCTTTAAGCTTTTCAGCAAATTTCGGCACGATCCCTGTCGAATAAAATCGGCCCCTGACCTTCCCGTTCGCGCCAACACCCTGCTTCTCGAAGACGAACAGATCCTGCATGCTGACCACGTCTCCGCTGACCCCTGTTATTTCACTGATGTGAGTGATGCGACGGCTTCCATCGCTCATGCGCGAAGCCTGGAGAACAAGATGGATGGCGGATACGATCTGCGCGCGGATCGCTTTTTCTGCAAGTACGACTGAGCCCATCATGCACATGGTCTCGAGCCGCGCGATGCCATCGCGAGGAGTGTTCGCGTGGATGGTCGTAATCGAGCCGTCATGTCCGGTGTTCATCGCCTGCAGCATGTCCAGGGCTTCTTCCCCTCGGATTTCGCCCAGGATGATGCGGTCGGGGCGCATACGCAAAGCATTGATGACGAGCTCCCGCTGCCGGACGGCTCCCTTGCCTTCTACATTAGGGGGCCGGGTTTCCAGACGAGCTACGTGTTTCTGCTTAATCTGAAGCTCGGCGGAATCTTCAATTGTGACGATTCGCTCGTCGTGCGAGATGAAGCCTGAAAGAACGTTCAAGAGCGTTGTCTTGCCCGCACCTGTTCCTCCGACGACAACGATGTTCAAGCGGGCTCTCACTGCCGCTTTCAGCAACTCAAGCATCTGTGCCGTCAAAGCGCCATTCCGCAGCAGGTCGTCAGCGCCAAGCGGCGTACTGCCAAAACGCCGGATAGACATCAGCGGACCATCCACCGCAAGCGGCGGGATCACAATGTTTACACGCGAGCCGTCAAGCAATCGCGCATCCACCATGGGGGACGACTCGTCGATACGCCGGCCAACTGCGGACACAATCTTATCGATGATGTGCATCAGGTGCGCTGCGTCGCGGAAGACCACTCCGGTCTCGTGGAGCTTGCCACGGCGTTCGACATAGATGAGATTGTGCGTGTTGACCAGGATGTCGCTTACCGAGGAATCGCTCAGTAGCGGCTCGAGCGGGCCAAGCCCGAAGACCTCGTCCATGACCTCCTTCGCTAACAGGTCACGGTCAGTTGCGGTAAGTGGGATGTTTTGTTCTGTCACGAGGTGGGAGATCGTCAGCATGAGACGTTGACGGCCGGCTGCCTCGCCCTCGATCGAAGAAAGCTGCTCCAGGTCGACCCGCTTAATCAGCTCCTGGTGCACTGCGATTTTTAATTGGTTCTTCTGAGACTCTGTCAACGCCAGGCTGCCCCGCACTTCCGTCGGCACACTGGGCCGCGCTGGGGGCGTCATGTAAAGGGCGACGTCCTGCATCGTAAGCGCTGACTGCTCGTTTGTTTCTCCTGAAGAGAGTGGTTGTGGCATCGTCTAGAACCCGAAGAAGAATCTCTTTCTGCTTTTTACAGCGGTCATCTTGGCGGAGTCATCCTCTGCACACAGTCGATCCGCCCAGCGGGCGAAGACGGCAGAAAACGGTGATTTGTGTTGAGGTCCAATGGGCTCGCCTTCGTTCAGTGCCCTGACCAGACTGGCATAGTTGTTTGGCACTGAGGCGGTAATTGGCAATTTGATTTGGGTCTGAATCTCCTTGGCACCGACAGCGTCCGCCGAGGTGGCACGATTGATGACAATCTTGAGCTTTTCAGCAAAGCCTGCAAATGAATTAAGGTGTTCCACGCGACGTGCCAGATCACGAATGGAGGCGATATCAGGGCAGCAGACGAGCGTGACCTCGTCACTGGCTGAGGTGACTGCGGCAAAGGTTTCCGCATACTCAAGCGAGCTGTCGACCAGGACGAAGTCGTAACGGGTGCGCAAATACCGCATCACGCGGCCAATCGCTTCGGGCGATCCCGGCGCAAGACGCGCGCAGGAATCAGGCGAGGGGATGACTTCGATGCCGCTGGGGTGTTGGGTGACGAAGCCTTCGAGCAGTTCGGGGTCCAGGCGCTCAGCGTTGCGCAGTAGCTCATCGAAGTAGTACGAGCTCTCCCTTAGGCCGAGGTGCAGCGCGACGTGACCCAGTTCATGCTTGTCATCGATGATCAGGACGCGCCTTCCACGGCTCACCAGCTGAATGGCGAGGTGAACGGCCATGGTCGTAGTACCTACGCCGCCTTTTACGCCATAGAAGGACAGCACCTTGCCGCTGCCCTGAGGCGGTGCCAGGGTATGCTGAACGTTCTGCTGAAAGCGTTTCAGCACCGCGGTGAGATCGGCCGGATGAAGCGGACGCTGAAGCACATCGCTGCACCCGGCGCGCATAACGCGCAGTAGGAACTCAGGATCTGCCTGAGCCGCAACGGCAACGAGCTTCAGATGATGGCCAAACGTCTGCTGCAATCGCTCCATCGTCTCGCATGCGAGCTTGGCGTCCCGATCGCAGTCAATCAGCGCAACGCAGCTGCCGGCGTTGCGGATACTTTCGGGAAACAGCGGCCGCCGTTCAGCCGTGATGTACTCTGCGAATTGACCGACGAACTCCGCCCCTGGAAGGCCTGTTGTGGCGTCAAGCACCGCTGCTGCAACATCCTCAGAGGCGCACACACTGAAGACGGCCTGCAAAATCTGCTCGGCCCCCGTGGTCGCAATGGCGGTTTTCTTCGCTGTCGCCACGTTGGTCGTCATTCGTGTGTCTTCTCCATGGCTTTTGAAGGACCAAGGCCTTTGTCGAAGTCTTCGGTATCAAAGTGCGGCAGGGGTTCAACCGGCATATCTACGGCCTTTGTCTCTTTGAGCGGGTCGACGATGGATGCAGTGACAACAACCACCAATTCGGCCGTCGAGTGGTTGAGGTTCTTGGACTTGAAGATCTCACCGAGGATGGGAACGCTGGCGATGCCAGGAGTCTTCGAAAGATTGTCGCTGGCACGGCGATCCAGCAGGCCCGAGATGGCGTAGCTCTCACCGTCCTTCAACTCGACTTCCGTTTCCGTGCGGCGGGTCGAAAGAGCAGGGATAGTAAAGCCGGAGATCGTGACCGCGTTGGTGTAATCGAGGGTACTGACCTCAGGCATGACCTTGAGGTGGATCGATCCATCGCTGTTGACTGTTGGAGTGAAGTCGACTTTTACGCCGTAAGGTCTGAACTGGATCGAGATCGCAACGCTTGTGCCTGTGCCGCCGCCTTGCGCTACGGGGAATGGAAATTCGCCGCCAGAGAGGAAACGTGCGGGAACGCCGCTCATGGTAGTCAGGGTCGGCTCTGCAAGAATCTGCAGAATGTTGCGCGATTCGAGATCCTGCAGGTTGACTCCAAGGCCCTTGGTTACATTTCCGAAGAAGAAGTTGAAAGGATTGCTAATCGTAAGTAGAGAAATGCCATTGGAAAGGGAGGACGTTTGGGTTGAATTGTATTGCTGTGTTGATGTTGAGCCCGCATACTGGCCGCTGCTCTTCGCGAGATTGACGGCGAACTGCTCCAGCTTCGCCCGGTCGACCTCCGCAATCCGCAGCTTGAGTTGAACCTGCTTACCGCGGACCGGCACCACCCGCAGCGAATTGACGACATCCTTGCTGTAGTTTGCTGCAAGCTTTGCGACCCCATCCGACACCTCCGCGGATGGCACGACGCCTGAGAGGGTGATTCGGTCTTCCAGGCCATTCGCCTCGACAACGCTTCCGGGGTAGGCGTTTGTGATCGCTTGCCGCAGACTGGCTGGATCAAGATCTGCGGAGACGGTGTAGAGGCAGGATTTTCCTTGATCATCCCATAGGACGAGGCTGCTTACTCCAGGCTGCTTCGCCGTAAGGACAGTTTCAGAGGGCCCCCCGTTGAACGTTTGCAGTACGGCGGGGTTGCCGACGTAAATTCGGCGCAGCGGAGCTGTACCGTGAAGAACAATGGACTGTCCCACGATCACGTGCAGCTTCTCGGTTGCCATGCTGCTTTCAAGCTCCAGGTGTGCGCGAGTGCTCACAGCGCTGGTTACGTCGATTGCCTCCGGAGGATGAGGAGGCAGGGCAGGAGTCTGTGCCGAGGCCACCACCGAGAGGGAAGTGCTTACCAGCACAAAGAGAAAGAGGTTCGCTAACGTCACTTGGACACCACTTGAAAAGTTTGGCTTGTCTGCTTTTCGCCGGCGAAGGTGTCGATGACATATTTCGGTGGTAAAGGTTTCGGTGCAACGGCCACCAGTCTCTCTTCCCTGGCGGGTGTTTTGGGAGGAGCTGCAGTGTGGCCTGTCACCAAGCCGTTCAGGTCAACGGGATAGTCCTGCGGACGCTGGTCGTCTGAATTGCTGCGTAAGATGAAGTGGATTGCACCTTGCTGGCTGGCGAGCACCGCGCGCTCCGCGTCTCCGGGAGACAGCATCAGGGTAACTACAGTCGCGACCGCCGGCTTTCCTTCCGGGTCCGGTCGAATCTGGTGACCGGCCGCAATGACCAGAGCGTTCTGTAACACCGTAAACGTCAGCGGCTGGGGATTCTGATCTGTATGCACGGTCGCGAGGACATCCACGTGCGAATCGGGCAGCAGGTACCCCGCCACGCCCATCACTTCGTCCGTGCGCAAAGCGACCGCTCGCATCCCCTCGGGGATCCGTCGCGCTAACCCATTCGTGCTGCCCGGCGCGACAAGGAACTTCTCCGTTATCGGCTGCCCTTTCTCCATCGGGTAGAGTACGGTCCGGCCTACAAGCGACTCCGGTTTGTCGAATGCCGTTGTGAGGCGTGCCTCTGCAAGCTGGTTGGCAACGACGAGATCCTCGGCCTTGATCAATTGTCCGGCCTCGAGTTCATGGGTGGGAACAACGACCTTCTGACCCGCCGGACGGGCGGCTGCACCCATGGCCGTCATCTTTCGACTGACGAACCAAGTGCATGCCGTGGAGAGAATAAGCCCAACCAGCAAGGCCAGGAAGAGGCGACGTAGATTCACTTGTTGCCTCCGCTCTCAGGAGCTTTCCTGCTGGCTCTGAAGATTGTGTACACATTCCCTCCTTGCTAGAGCTCGAGGGATCTTCCAGAGAAAGAAGGAGAAACGCCGAAGCCCATCCTATAGATATCGTTCCCGGGCGGCCTGGGGTATGACCCTAACGATTTTTCTCCTGCAACGTCTGAAGTATGACTTCGTTGCTACAGGCAAGATTCAGTTGAAGAGACCTACCTTCGAGAGCGGGGTGGTTGCAGAAGAACTGAGCGCCAGTTTGATTACGCCGCTTCCGGTGAGGCTGACCCTGTCCGTGACGATTTCACCGAGGACATAAGTTCCGCTGCTCGCACCTCCTGTGAGCGCGAGCGTGTCCGTATAAAGGTTCGAATGGAAATACAGTGCACCTGAAAACGTGAGTGACCCAGACCCGGCAAAGATCGGCTGCGCCAGATTTCCATGATCCTGGAAGAAGAGCAGGCCGCGGCTCCCGGGATGCCCGCGCACATCTGCGGAGTCGTTGCCGTTCGTCTCGAAGTACGTACCACCTGCGGCACACATGGAGTAGAGAACGTTTCCAGAGATAGAGGCCGGCACGCCGAGCGCGGCGGGCGGAGAGGATCCATCACAGGTGAGGTCCGTTGCCGCGACATTGTCGATGGTGTTGATGCCGCCCACGGTACATCCGGAGCACCCCGACACGTTCAACGAACCGTTCAGAAAGTAGAACATGACCCCATCCGTTTGCTGGTAGCCCGACGGCTTGGCCATCCGTAGTGTATTGGTCCCGCTCGCCGTTAGTGGTCCATTCAGGTAGTACACGCCGGGGCGGAAGATAGCGGTCAAATAGTTGTTCTGGAGCGTGAGGCCGTATGGATAGTAGCCGGGACCATACTCCAGGCACGATTGACCAGTGACGCCCGTGAGTACACGGTGATCGGGGCAGCCGTCCGTGCCATAGGCAACCCAAACGCCGTTCGTAGTCGTGGCAGGCGTAATGTACTGGACGCTAGCGGGAACAAGCACGTTCATAAAGGGATCAGGTACGGGGAGAACAGACGTGCGCCACGTGCCTGTTGAGCCACCGTTGTACCCGTTGGGAGGAGCAGTCGTCGGACCCCCGACGATGCCTACATCGGAGCCGGTAAGATTGGGGCCGCCAGCGCTGAGATCGATCAAGCCCGAAGGAAGCCAAACCACAGCCAACGGATTGGAGGAGTTGACCTGCAGCCCGCGCGAGGGGCCACCGACGATATCGAGCGTACCGCCCCCCGAGTAGGCAAAGGCTGCTAGACCTGTCGGGTCCAGCACCACCATAGGCGCCGGGGCCAGTCTTTGCGCAACGCCACAGGTGCTCGTGATTGTCACTGGAAGGGTGTGGGATCCTTGCAACAGAGAGATCAAATAGGTCTGCACATTTTCTGCAATGGTCACTACCATGAATGGGTGCTGGCCCGCGCCGGCGGTCACGCCATTTACGCTGGATGGAAAGGTCCATGAGACGGCATTTGAGGCTGCCCCGGCGGTGAGCCCAGTACCGTTATACCCGTTCTGCTTCGCATAGAAGCACATCGTTGCGCTGGAACTATGGACACAGTCGCTGGCCGTCCCGGGCGTGAAACCTGTGGAGTTGAGGGTCTCACCCGCTGCCTGAGCGTACATGTCCAGCGCTCCTGCCTGGCACGCAGCATCGGCTGCCGCAGTAGCGGCCTGGCGATGAAACCAGATGTTCGTCAGATCGACGGCGAACCCCAGCATGGCAATGAGAAACACTCCCAGGACGAGACAAAGCGAGATGACCGCCTGTCCAGCATCGTCGGCCATACGCTCGTCACAGCCAACGGCAAGAGTCTGCACCATGGCTAATACCAGATCCTTCCTTGCACCGTAATCTGGAAACTTTGACGAAAGCCTGCCAACGTCACAAACGGCACATAAGTGTAGTTAATATTGATAACGATCCGGGAGGGAGGGGTCGAAGAAGAGTCAGGATAAGTCGCAGATATCTGCATCCCGGGCACGGCTGATATGTAGCCTGCGGCGTAGGTCTTCACAGCGGTGATAACGTTGGCTCCCGCACTGTCGGAGCAGCCCACCGTCGGACCACTGCAGGACGAGCTGTTATCCGTGCCATGGGCTACGGCGTAGCGGACGCCGACACGCGCAGCCTCAGCGTAGACCCCGTAGGTATAGATCATCATGCAGAACTGCATAACTCCCAGCATGAGCACGAAGATGATGCCATAACAAAGGGCGCTTTCCACCTGGACTGCCCCGACATCTTCTCGAAGCAACGCGGCCCGTAAGCTCGAGCCAAAATGGTAAGTGTGGCGGCGCATCAGTCCATAGCCCGCATCGACACCTGCCTATGAAACTGCATGCTGGGGAGCAGTGGAACGGTGAAGAAGCTGATTGGGATAGGGGGCCGCACCGTGTAGGTCACGTCCACACGCTGCAGCACAAAGGTCGGCGCCTCCGGATCAGCGGCCGGTGTATACGACGGTGCGGAAGGCCCGCTGGTGTTGCACTGGGCCACGTTGCTGCTGACCCCGATAGCCTTCGAGCATACTTCGACTGTGGTGGTCGTAGAGGCGGATGCTAAACCGGCGAGATCCGCGATGGCCTCGGTAGCAACGGAACTGCTGCCCGGCAATGTCTCCTGCCCAACTGCTTCATAGCCGGAACTAGCGTATTGCGTCGCGTTGCGCGCGGCACACGTGATGGCTGCCGTGGCGATATAGAAGTAGCCGAAATCGACGGCATACGCCAGCAGCAAGATAAAGATGGGAATCGTCACAGCGAGCTCTATCAGGCTCTGACCGGAGTTAGCCGTGGCGAGAGAGAGGATGTGAGCTCGAATGCCTGAAGATATCTGCTTCCGTCCCATACAGATCGATCTATACAGACGGAGTTTATTTTGTAGGCCGCTCGACCGCTATCCCACTAGGGTGGGAGCAGGAGGAAGTCGTGCATGCCACTCGAAGCTTCACCCCTTCCCGACTTCGATGCCTTGATCCCGGATTGCCTGTAGCAATTCTCTTGGTTGGATAGGTTTGAAAAGGATCTGAAAGTCGTCACGCCATCCTCTCGTCGTCTTCCGCAGGTGTTCAGTATCCAAGGCGTGACCTGAGACAAGCAACACTTTGCAAGCAGGATGGAGGGCCTGCACCTGGATGGCGAGATCCATTCCGGACAGTTCCGGCATCTGGATGTCAGAGATAAGGAGGTTAGGCGGGGCGCTCTTAGCACTCTCCAAGGCTTGGAGAGGATTGACAAAGTGCTCAACCTGGAATCCGCGGCTGTGCATGATAGTACCAAGAATGAGCGCGATGATTGGATCATCATCCACGACAAAAACGCTGACACGTTTTCTCTTCATATCTCCCCCGTTTATAGCTAAGCAGCTATCGTGCGCCTGAAGAGATTCCCGGCAGACTCAAGAACGTCCGCGAAGTAACACTATCGGTCTGCTGGGATGCCGGTCAAGAGGAAACACTGACACAAGCCGCCCACTCGCGAAGGCCGAGGCGAACCACAGGATTGGTCTGCGTACCGCTGGCGAGTCCCAGCGCATGCGGTTATAGATGAGGGAGGCGTTGTTGCGGCTGTTGAGCTTGTATCCAGCTTACAAAAGATGAATATCTTGCTCATGATATTTGACCCAACTAGCTGGTGAACGTCATGTCTGTAACGTGGTTTGCGCCGGAAGACCCCGAACTCATCCGTTTCACGATGGAGGGTGTCTAATGCATCGACTTCCACCATGAGGTGTTGCGTTTGCGTTCTTCATGGGAACAGTCTCCTCCTCCTCAAGAGGACCTGCTCATCCCATTGTTGGATTAATCGTTGCGCTTCGATTCAATGCCATCTCGAACGCGGAATCTACTTGCTCTTCGGCACCTTGCCGATGCGAGGATCGCCCCTAACCACCAGTTCACAGGCATGGAGAGCACTTGCCTCGAAATCGGGGGCATCGACTGCGAGTAACCGCCAACCGCTAATGTCCTTTCCCATGATTCTGACGGGGCTGGCATTTGGAAACTCGGCGTGAAGACTCTCCTGGAGTTCGACGGGAACCGCAAGCCACACGCCGTTGGCGTGAGGATCGGACGGCCGGTCCCGCAGGATAAACACGATCTTCTCTCCTACGTAAACCGCCAGAGCGCCGAACATGGCGCGGGTCGTCGGGTGCACTATCTCGATCGTATCCAGGACAAACCTGTGAGGGACAGCCTTGCGATGCATGGCAAGGCTTGAGCCGTCTACGGATTGCAGGAACTGTTCCTTCGGCATAGTGAGGCCTCAATGTATGCATCGCTTCGTCGCCGTTAGGCTGATACATCGGATTTGCCAAGTCCGGGAAGATCGGCTTTCGAGCGCGAAGGGGTGGAACGACGCAGAGGCTCTTTAGCACGAAGGTTACTGCGTGTTTCGGAGGGAACGGATGAAGTTGGCCACGGCTTTGCCGATCTCCGGACCGCTTGATTCCTGCAGGAAATGCGCGCCTTTCACCTTGATCTCGGTTTGATTCTTCAGACCTTCGCAGAAGGCCGCAAGCCTGCCGTTGGTGATGAAGCCGGGGTCGCCCTTCACCAGGAGTTTCGGAATAGGCGAGTCCTTCAGCCACTCGGCGAATTGGGAAACGATTGCTGTGACATCCGCGGGCGACCCGTCGATAGAGATCTGGCGAGCCCACGAGAGCATGGCACGACGATCTTCGCCGGCGTTCAGGAAGGGACGGCGATATTCCGCCTCGTCGGCTGCCGACAGGTTCCGCTTCTCAAGGGCAATGAGAAATCCTTCGATGAAGTTGTTATCTCGCAGAACCATGTCCTCGCCGGCTTGCGTACGGGACGCTTGGAAGCCTTCGCGGGCGAACTCGGGAAAGTCGTTCCAGGTAAGCGGCAAAGGAGCAGCTTCCATGTACGCGATGCCTTGTATACGGTCGGCGTTTTGCGAGGCCCAGTCGAACCCAAGGGTCGAGCCCCAGTCGTGGAGGACAAGCACCACGTCGCGTTTGAGGCCTAGTCCTTCCCACAGCGCGAAGAGGTATTCGCGTTGCTCTACATACGAGTAGCGTGTTGGTCCGGAGTTCGGCAGCTTGTCGGAGTCGCCCATACCGATCAGGTCGCACGCGATTAGCCGGCCAAGGCCGACGCACTCGGGCATCACGTGGCGCCAGAGATAAGAGCTAGTTGGGTTGCCGTGCTGGAAGACGATGGGCGCGCCCTCGCCCTCGTCGATGTACGCCATTCTGGAACCCTTGATCTCGATGAACTTCTTTTCTGCGAACGGACCATCTTGCATTGCGTCTCCTGCATACTCTCTGGATTGGGTAGGCGTTCGTTTGTCCCTGCTACCTTGCGGAGTAGTAGAGCAATCATTACACTATCAAAAGGAGACGGTCAATGGATGTTGCAGCGGTCACTCCAGAAAGCTGATAAAGATATGGGACGGACTCGCACATTCGATATGGAAGACGCTATCGGCACCGCGACCACACTGTTCTGGCGCGGCTACGACAAGACTTCGCTGACCGATCTCACGGGTGCCTTGGGGATCGGTGCAGCGAGCTTTTACTTCGCTTTCGAAAGTAAGGAGGCACTCTTTCGCAAGGTTGTGGGCCGCTACGTCGCCGGTCTGGAAGCGGCGTATGAGAATGCATTCCGTATATCCACGACGCTGGTCGGCGTAGAAGCGCTCCTGCGTCACTATGCCGACGTGGTGACCGACCCGGCGCACATCCCAGGCTGTCTGGTCGTCAACAGTTCGCCGGCTATACACGCCGAGGATGCCGTGCAACGGTGGCTGTCGGGACACCGCGCAGCGTTGCGGCTGAGGCTGGAAGAGCGCTTCTCTACGGATCTCTCTGAGGGAAAACTCCCGGCCGGCTCGAATCCTAAGACGATGGCCCGGTTCATCACGACCCTTGCCGGCGGTATCGCCGTCGAAGCGCAAGCAGGTGCCAGCCGGAATGATCTCTACGCAATGATTGAGTTGGCACTCCAGGCATTCCAATTCAAACAGCCCCCGGATCGATGTTCGTAACGTAGACAGTTTCCAAAAAGAACGGGACATTCAGGTGACATTGCATGGACATCTCCCACCGGCTTGAGGCCGTTGATGGAGGTATGTCGATTGCTGATGAACCTGAGTACGGACTAAGCTCTCCCTTGATGCCGGCCCGCGAACGTCGCGGTCTGTCTGGTGCTCGAACCGTGTTGATGACGGGAGGCACCGGCTCTCTTGGGCTGCATCTGCTGCGGGGCTTTCTTGCGGAGGGCTTCCATGTAAGGCTGTTGGCTCATTCTGGTGGCCTGCCTGCCTTGCGCCGGGTACGAACATTTCTGCAGAGCGCCGGGGGGCTTCCCTAAGCTCGAGTCCTCCCCTGGAGCAACGGCTGACGATCTTTGATATCGACATCAACTTGCCCGCATTAGGCCTGTCTACCGCCGAGCAGGAAGCTATCACGCAAGATGTGGATGAGATGTGGCACGTGGCGGCAACCGTGATTCTGAACGGACGCGCCAAGCATGTCTGGCAAACCAACTTCACGGGTACGCAGAACGTGTTAAGGCTTTACTCACAGGCGCCGGCACGTGCTCTGTACCGTCATGTAAGTACCGC
The DNA here is from genome assembly GCA_964245195.1 of uncultured Acidobacteriaceae bacterium. GTDB lineage: Bacteria > Acidobacteriota > Terriglobia > Terriglobales > Acidobacteriaceae > Edaphobacter. The sequence goes on from CAXTLR010000005.1 coordinate 306,926, forward strand.
ATTCGTTGCGGGCAGCGATCGCCACACCGATGTGAACGAGAGAGCAGAGGCAGTGTCTGCGACTTTGAAAACAAATACGAGCGCTCGAAGCACGTAGCCGAAGAACTGGTTCGGCAATGGGCTGTTGAGACGGGCCGGACAGCGCTGCTGCTGCGACCCAGCGTTCTGGTACCCGGCGCGGCACCACACGATGGGCTGCCGGAGCATACGATGCACACCGTCGGCCAGCCGGCCTGCCCGATTGGGTGTAGGACGCGAGCAGCCTTGTCAGCCACTGGCTGCTCTACCGCGATTTGGCGCGCCTGGGTCTGGGCCAGCCAGTTCCAGGCACCCTGCTGCTGCCTCGGTTTGCCCGGGCGATGCAGGCTGCCGGCGTATGGTTTGCCGATCCCACGGCGCAGCGCATACCCGCGGATGCCGCACTCACGCTCGTCCTTGCGCTGAAAGCCGATCGCCGCTCCCGCGTCTACGCAGGCCTGGATCCCGGCTGCGTCCCCGATCCCATGGAGTGGCTCTCCGATGGCCAGCATTCTGCGGTGATGTGTTTCGAGCGTGATCCCGAACGCGCGGCGGCAGAGTTACGCCGGGTTGTGCGGCGCGATGGCGCCACCTGTCGGCAGGTTGACTCCTGAGCTTTCTAGAGCTGGTTCCTCATGCGCGCCGGCACGCCCCTTGGCTTGTTCTTATAGTAGGTCTTGAAAACGTGGTCCCAGAAAGACGAGGTGACTCCGAAGTTTGTCTCCTGCAGACGATGATGCACGCTATGCGCGGCCCATGTCTTCTGCATCCAGCGAAAGGGAATCTGGTTGATGCGCGTGGAGTGCTCCACGTGATGGAAGATGCCGTAGTAGCTGTACGCCGCGGCAAATCCGGAGATAAAAAATCCCGCTTCCTGAAAGCCAAGCGCGTAACGCAGAAACAACCAGATGAGCATAAGCACCACCATTCCAGTGAGAAAGAACGAGGATGCCGGCATGTCCGGACGCCGATGATGTGCGTCATGCAAGGGAAAAAGAAAAGTCTTTGGGTTGTGCAGCAGCCAGCGATGGATCGAGTACTCGGCAAGACTGAAAAGCGCAAAGCCAACTAACCAAAGCAACGCCGCGGAAGGCCACGTAAACGGCTCGCGCACACCCAGGTAGCCGAACAGCCAGACGGAGCAAAAGTCAGCTACAAACGCGGCCGCATAGTTGAACCGGCTCTCGGAGACGGCCTGCAGAAAGGTGCGGGGAGCAACAGGGGTGTCACCGGATGTCACAGCGTGGGCTCCTCGTGTATCGGGCGGGATCGATTGAGCCGAATCTTACCTGCTCGGGTTAGAGCCCCACAAGGTGGGCTGGAAGAAGAGACAAGCGTACCTAAGTGTAGACGCATCCGTGGAAAGAAGAGTCGCCGCCTTTCTGATCTTGTTCTTCAGCCACACTCGATCCGGGCCCAACGTCTAAACTTCACCTATGCGAGCCCTCCTTCTTCCGGCGCTTCTCACCGCTTCGCTCGCCCACGCACAAACGCCAGCCGCGCCTGCCCCGCCAGACCAGGCCCCGTTCACTCTCCGTAGCCAGTCGAACCTCGTTCTCGTCCCCACCCAGGTGCAGACCCACCACGGCGACATGCTCTATGACCTCCAGCCCGCGCAGTTCACCCTGCTCGACGACGGCGTCCCGCAAACCATCCGCATCGACGAAGACACTGACTCGCTCGGCCTTAACCTGGTCGTTGTCGTCCAGTGCTCGCGCTCCGCCTTCACCCAGTTCGGCCACATGAGCGGCCTGCTCGCCATGGTCGACGACCTGCTCGGGGGCGCACCGCACCAGATCGCGCTTATCAACTACGGCTCTGAGATCGAGCTCCTCACCTCGTTCACCCGCTCGGACAAGCGCCTCGCCGACGCCTTCATCAACCTCCAGCCCTGCGACGACGAGAAGGACGCCCGCACCCTCGACGCCGTCGACTTTGCCAATAAGCTCTTCGACAAACTCCCCGCGAACAACCATGACCGCCGCGCCATCCTGCTCATCGGCGAGACCCGCGACCACGGCTCGCAGACGCACACCGCCATCGTTGCCGCCAACCTCACCCGCTCCAACACCGTCGTCGACGCCATCTCCTTCAACCCCGGCAAGGATGACCTGCTCAAGATGCTGCCGTTCGGCGGCCCCGCGCCCAACCCCAAGGAAGCCATCCTTCTGCTCGTCAACGCTCTGCGCCGCAACGTCCCGCACACCCTCACTGACATGACTGGCGGCGAGTACTCCAACTTCAACTCCCAGAAGGGTTTCGAAAAGGGCGTCCACCGCTTGTCCAATCACATCCACAACTACTATCTACTCAGCTTCCAGCCCGCGACGGCCGATGGCTCGCCCGTCCCGCCCGGCCTCCACCGCATCTCGGTCAAGATCCCCGACTACCCCGACGCAAAGATCCGCAATCGCCTGACCTACTATTTCGGCTCTGCCCCTCCGCCCGATCTTCCCGAATCCGCGGAGCCCGACGCCAATCCACCCAAGCCGCAATGATCGTTTCGCTCTCTCAAGCCAACAGTTCTTCCGCTGCGCTATTGTGGATGGGACTTCAGGAGCCCGCATGACCCAACGCATCTCCCGCCGAACCTTTGCCGCTGGCGCCCTCACCGCTGCCTTCGCCGCACGCGTCCGTGCCTTCGCCGCCGACTCACCCTTCCAGGTCGGCGTCATCTCGGACGAAATCTCGCAGGACTTCGATCACGCCTGCTCCGTCATCGCGCATGACTTCGGCCTCCACTTCGTCGAGCTGCGCGACATCTACGGTAAGAACCTCCAGTCCTCCTCCGACGCCGAGCTGGCCGACGCGCAGAAGGTTCTTGCCAAATACAGCCTCCAGGTCACCGACATCTCGAGCCCCCTCTATAAGGTCAACTGGCCCGGCGCCCCGCATTCCCAGTACAGCTCCAAAGAGGACATGCACGGAGCAGACGACGTCAGCTTCAAGAAGCAGGATGAGGTCCTCGAGCGCTCCATCGCCCTCGCCAAACGCTTCAACACCAACAAGGTCCGCTGCTTCGACTTCTGGCGCATCGACGATGTCAAGCCTTACCGCGCCGCCGTCAACGACCTCCTTCAGCAATCCGCCGAGAAGGCCGGCCGGCAAAACGTCATGCTCGTCCTTGAAAACGAGTTCGCCTGCAACACCGCCACCGGCCGCGAATCCGCCGCCACCCTCGCCGGCGTTCCCTCGCAGAATCTCGCCCTCAACTGGGATCCTGGCAACGCCGTCATGCGCGGCGAGCTCGACGCCTTCCCCGCCGGCTGGGACGCCCTGCCCAAGAACCGCATCCACCACTGCCACGTCAAGAACGCCGTCAAGGACGACTCAGGCAAGACCGTCTGGTCTCCGGTCGACATCGGCTACATCGATTGGACCGCGCAGTTCCGTGCTCTCGCAAAGAGCGGGTATCGCAGCGCCGTCAACCTTGAAACGCACTGGAAGGGCGGCGGCACACCGGAAGCCTCGACTCGCCGCAGCTGGGACGGCATGAAGAAGGATCTTCAGGCAGCCAACTTGCTCTAAGCTTTTCATCCCCATCCAAACGCAATGGGGCGGACCTGAGTCCGCCCCATATTGCGTTTCGATACTAGCCTACGAAAGCACCGGAACCGTCACTTCCTGCCCCACCTGGATGTGATCCGGATTGGCGATCCCACTCGCCTCCGCAATCTTCGCATAGTGATTCGGACTGCCGTAGAAAAGCTTGCTCACCTTGCTCAGGTTGTCCCCCGCCGCGATCGTATACTTCTGATCCGGCCCGCCCGTGTTGGTGATCTCATGCTTCAGATCCGCAAACGTCGGATCGACCGCTTTAATTGAGTCCCATACCCGGTTGAGTACTACCTCGGACGGCACATGCGCCACCAGGTGGTACTGCTCGCCGACTAGCTCCGAGCCGTCGAACTTAGCACCATACAGTTCGAACTCCTTCACGGTATCTACTACCGGAGCATACTTCTGCTGCAACGCCTGAAAATCCGCCATCGTTCTTCCTTGTCCTTGCCGTGCTGGTTAGAGAAAACGCCCTAAGATTTCGCTCGCCATCGAGCCGGCCCCGGAGTTCGGCGCAGCCTGCGTCCCGCCCTGCGTCATGTGCGCCATCACCATCGGCAGCACCGTCGCAAGGCCGATCTTTACCATCTCCGGCGACATGCCTGTGCGCTGCGCCACCTTCTCAATCATCCCGGAACCCTGCAAGCCCTGGCCCGCCTGGTCCGGAGACATAGGTTGGCCAGACGCCGCGGCCTGCGTATCCACGCCATTGTTCTGCATATGCTGCATCAAGCCGCCCAGCCCACCAGGATGCTCCTCAAGTGCACCCAAAAGTCCACCTGCAACCTGCCCATTCGGGTTCGACCCCGACTGCCCGCCCATCATTGACTCTACTGAATCCAAAATCCCCATCGTCTCTCCTTGTGCGCTCTGCTTCGTTACATCGTCAGATGCGGACCCGCCGACTGCGACCGCTCTTTAGCCAATATTTCCACTTACTTCTGTACCGCCCAAGCCAGCCCGTCCGGCTCCAATCCCGGCATCACCCTTCCCACTGCGTCCATCTTCTTTAAATCGATCACCGCCACCCAGTTATCCGGCGAGCACGACACAAACGCTCGCGCTCCACTAGGCTCCACCAGCACACCAGCCGCGCCCGTACCGACCCGGATCTCCCGCACAACTCGGCGCCCCGCTACATCGAGCACCGTCACGTCGCCCGATTTCTCCCGCGAGATCAGCGCCAGCCGCCGGTCCGGCGTAAACCGCATCCGGTTCGCCGACGGCACATTTGCCTCAATCGTCCCCGCGACCGCCTTGCTCTTCCAGTCCACGATTGACACCGTCCCCTCTACTGCATTCGCCACCCAGATCGTCAGCGGATCGCCAGCCTCATCCGCCAGCACGTCGAAGCCCTCCGGATAACCACCCACCTTCACTACAGTCTCCTGCCAGTCCGGCAGCCCCGGTCCGCCGTTCGCCTCGGTCGCCACCCCGCCCTGCTTCGACATCTTCTGCGGAAAAAAGTCCGTCGGCTGGGGCGTCTCCTGCTCCATGAGGCTGAGCGTCCCCGACCCTACATTCGCGGTCACCACCTTCCGCCCATCCTTTGAGACCCACAGCATATGCGTGCCTGTCTGCCCCGTTCCTAACTCCCAGTCCACCTTCTCGTTCGCCGGGTCAAGCCGCCCAATCACCTTCGCCCGCTCCGCCGTAAAGTACGTCCTGCCGCCCGCCACCGTCAGCCCGTGCGGCCCGTACAGTGGCCCCAGGTCGATCACCTTCACCACCTTCTGCCCCACTAGGTCGACGACAGTAATCGTGTGCGCCGCCCCGTTGTCGTAGTTCGTCACCCACGCCGTGCGCCCATCCTCAGACGCGATCACCTCGTGTGGGTTCACCCCCACCGGTACCTTCGCCACCACTTGCAGCGTCGCCGGATCGACCACCGACAGCGTCATGTCCTTCTTCGCCAACACCAGTAAAGCCACTTTCGGCGTCGGTTGCGCCGGAGGTACCGTCACCTGCGCCCGAGCCAGGCTCCCCATCACTACGACCCACGCCGCCCACACACCTAGTCCAAATCGCATAAGCACCTCGTAGCCTAAGATGCGCGACCAGGTTCTCTGCGTCCTTCGCGGGTCGTTGTTGGCGACCTTGCGCCCAGCTTTTCCACGCAGGATTCAGCCCATCCGCGTATCCTATGCAGCATGTCGAACCCCTATGACGCGATCATCATCGGCACCGGAGCCGGCGGCGGCCCACTTGCCCTCCGCCTCGCCCAGGCAGGCAAGCGCATCCTTATCCTCGAGCGCGGCCCCTTCCTGCCCCAGGAAAAGCTCAACTGGTCCACCTCCGCCGTCTTCCTCGCTAACCGTTACCACACCCGCGAAACGTGGCACGACAAGGACGGCAAGGACCTCCACCCGCAGCAAGCATACTTCGTCGGCGGCCAGACCAAGGTCTACGGCGCCGCCATGTTCCGCATGCGTGCCGAGGACTTCGGCGTCATCCACCACCAGGGCGGCATCTCCCCCGCCTGGCCCATCTCCTACGCCGACCTCGAGCCCTTCTACACCGAGGCCGAAGAACTCTTCCACGTACACGGGGATCTCGGTTCCGCGCCCGCCGTCCCCGGAGGCTTCGGCTCCAGCTTCGACCCCACCGAGCCCTTTCACTCCAAGGCCTATCCCTACCCCGCCTTTGCCAACGAGCCCCGCATGGCTGAAATCGAAGCGGGAGTCCGCTCGATAGGCGTTAATACCTTTCCCATCCCGCTCGGCCTCAAGCGCAACGAAACCGACCCCCTCGCCTCAAAATGCATCCGGTGCGACACCTGCGACGGCTATCCTTGCCTCGTCCACGCCAAATCTGACTCCGACATCAACTGCATCCGGCAGATCCTACCCCTGCCCAACGTCACCTTGATGACGAACACCCGGGTTCTGCGCCTCATCACCAACGCAACCGGCACCGCCGTCACCGCCGTCGAGGTCGAGCACACCGGCCCGCAGGCTCACGGCAGCGGACCCAATTCCGGCGTCGCCCGCTACGAAGCCCACCTCTTCTGCCTCGCGGCAGGAGCCGTGAACTCCGCTGTCATCCTGCTCGCCTCCGCCTCTGACCAGCACCCCCGCGGCCTCGCCAACTCCTCCGACCAGGTCGGCCGCAACTTCATGTATCACCAGGCCGATGCCCTGCTCGCCTTGTCCACCCAGAGCAACTCCGACTCCTACACTAAAACCTGGGGCACCAACGACTTCTACCTCCAGGATCCCGACCCCAGCTACCCTTTTCCCCTCGGCCAGGTCCAGCCCGTCGGCAGCTTCCACCACGAAATGATGAAGGACGACGCCCCGCCGCTCACCCCCGGCTTCGTCCTCGAAACCATGAAGCACCACGCCGTCCCCTGGTGGCTCACCACCGAAGACCTCCCCGCCGCCGAGAACCGCGTCACGCTCGAGAACACCACCCCGTCCCGCGACGAGCTCGCCGGCATGGGCAAGGAGTCCGTCGCCAGCGCTGACGGCTTTCTCACCCCCACTCCGAGCCTCTTCGGCCCGCACCCCTCCTCGGACACCGATCCCTCCGGCGCCGACAACCAGACCGGCCTCGTCTCAGTAGCCGCGCCTGGCCGCATCCGTCTCAGCTACACGCCGAATAACGTGGAGTCCTTCAACCGCCTGAAAGACCGCTGGGTCGGCACGCTTAAGAAGGCCGGCCACGCCGACACCTCCATCCCCCTCCACGCCTACTTCAAGAAGCGCATCCCTCTCGAGGGCGTAGGCCACCAGAACGGCACCTGCCGTATGGGCACCGATCCCGCCTCAAGCGTCCTAGATTCAAACTGCAAGGCCCACGACCTCGACAACCTCTACGTCGTCGACGCCAGCTGTTTCTGCTCCGCCTCCGCTGTCAACCCATCGCTGACCATCATCGCGAACTCCCTCCGCATCGCAACGCATCTGCTGAGTGAACGGCACTGATCCTCGTGCCGCCGCAAAACGCACTACCGCTTTTCATAGACATGTCCCGCATTCTGGAATCGCGGAGATTGCTACTTCTCCGAGCTCAAGTCAGACCATTGTTTCTAAACAGGTTACGAGTTGGCACTCTACTTGCAAGCAGAGGTCGTAAGAGCCGCACGACCTTTAGCCCAGTATTTGGAGACCGCAATAATGGCCCGTTCTCGCTTTCCTGTTCCAGCTCGCGCAGCACTCACACTATCTCTACTTTCCGCGCCATCTCTGCTCCTGTCAGGCCTGACCTCCATTGCCGAGGCCCAGCAAACGAGCGGTGACCTCGTCGGAACGGTGAAGGATAGCACCGGTGCCATCATCCCAAATGCAGCCGTCACAATCACCAACGAAGCAACCGGCGTCAAGCTAAGCACGACGACTACCAGTTCCGGCGACTACAGGGCAAGCAATCTCCTCCCAGGAACCTACGATATAGTCGTGAACGCCACTGGCTTCCAACAGTTCACGCTTAATAGCGTGCTGGTCACCTTGAACTCAACGGCAACAGCGAACGTAACCGTTGCAGTCGGCACCAGCCAAGTCGTTGAGGTAAGCGCGGAATCGGGCGTTGTCCTAGATACCACGACTCAGAATCTGTCCCAGACCTTTCAGGCCCAGGAGCTCTCCACGCTACCCGTTGCCTCAGTGGGTGAGGGTGTCATAAATACCTCGCTTCTGGTACCGGGCGTCGGCTCTACGGGCGGTATTGGCATCGGTGTGGGTCCATCGATCGCGGGTCAGCGTCCACGTAACAATAACTTCATGATTGAGGGTATCGACAACAACAACAAGGCGGTCACCGGTCCTCTGGTCCAAGTCCCCAATGATGCTGTCGGCGAGTTCACGCTCATCACCACTCAATTTTCGCCAGAGTTTGGTCACTCTTCTGGTGGGCAGTTCAACACCAATATTACCTCGGGAACAAATACCTTCCATGGCAAGCTTTACGAGTACTTCGAGAACCGCAATCTGGATGCCGCGCTCGGCACCGCAGGCAATAAGATCACCAATCCGGGTTTTGATCAGAACCGTTATGGCGGCCAACTCGGCGGTCCCATCTTCAAGGACAGGCTTTTCTTTTTCGGGAGCTATGAACGCATCGCTTTCCGGCAGAATATCCAAAGCACCCAATGCGTGCCGGATGCAGCAGGCCGAGCAACGCTGACGGCTGCTGAAAACACGGCCGGCTTTTCCGCGACCAATATCCAGCAGTATCTAACCTACTTTCCGTTGCCGAACGGACTTGCCAACCAGTCTGCCCCCAATGTTTGCGGCCTGAGCTCCTACGCGCTGACCAGCGGCCCGAGTGATGCAAACGGCAATCTGACCGGTACGCCTCAGGGCGCGGTCACCCTCGGGGTTTATAACCTGGACGCTCCCACGTACAGCAAGAGCGATCGTCTCACGACCGGCCTGGACTACACGCTTTCACCGAAGGACTCCATTCGAGGCCGCTACATCTACAACACCCTGCCCACCTTCGATACGGCGGCTTCTTTCTCCACGTTTTATACCTCCAATCCGACTAAACTGCATCTTGTGGCTCTCTCGGAGTTTCACACCTTCACTCCAGGCCTTGTGAACGAGTTCCGTATTGGCTACAACCGCTATCAGAACTCTCTTGTGGTGGGACCGCAGACGTACCCCGGTCTGGACTCCTTCCCGAACCTTGAGTTCTACGACACGAGCGGCCAGGTCACGTCTCAGATTGGCCCAGACAGCAACGCCCCGCAGTTCACCCTGCAAAATCTCTATCAGGTGACAGACAATATTACCTACACCAAGGGCAAGCAGACGCTGACCTTCGGTTTCGACGGACGCAAATACATCTCACCTCAGGGCTTCACCCAGCGCGCCCGCGGTGATTACGAATACACCAACACGAGCGACTTCCTCCATGACTTCGCTCCTGATGCGCAGGCCTTGGGTGAACGCTCGAGCGGTAGCCACACCTATTATGGCGACCAGACGGCTCTTTACGGTTATGGAAACGATACATACCGTGTGATGCCGAGTTTGACCTTCAACATCGGCCTTCGCTATGAGTTCACCTCGGTGCCCGTGGGCGAGCGTTCCCAAAATCTGAATGCAATTGCGAACGCACCCGGAGTGATCACTTTCGGCACACCCCAGCCCGCGTACACCAGCTTCGCGCCTCGCATCGGCATCGAGTACGCTCCTGACTCCAAGACCTCCGTTCGGATCGGTTACGGGATCGCATACGACGTACTCTTCGACAATCTTGGCACCCTTTCCTTCCCCCCTGAGTTTTCAGTGACTCAGGACGTAGGATCAGGCACAGCTCCGGCCAACGGCTCTCCAAACTTCCTCAAGAATGGTGGTCTTCCGCCAGGCACCGGCTCAGGCACCACGACGTTCCCCAATCAGGCTGCTGCTGCCGCCGCGACCTCCGCATACGTTCCAAACCAGGTGGTGCCGTACTCCGAGAACTACACACTCACCATTCAACGGGAGATCGGTCACGGTCTCACGGCTGAAGTTGGATACATCGGAGATCGAGGTGTCCACCTGCCGACACAGGTTCAGATCAACATCCAGCCTGAAGTTAACAACACGAACTACCTTCCCACTTTCATCAACGGTGCCGCGATCAACGGCCAAGGCTCAAATGCCTCCACCCTAGCCGCCATTACTGCACAGGCGGTCGCTGCGGGGCAAGGTCCAGCAACTGGCGCATACTTTCGGCCCGCTTTCTACTCTTCCGGATTCCACAGCACGATAACCTCGTATCAGCCGTACTCGGAATCGAACTACAACGGCCTGATCGCAAGCCTGCAAGGCCACATGAAGAACGGATTGCAGTTACAGTTGTCCTACACTTTCTCAAAGGCTATGGATGATGCTACAGCAGAAGTGTTCGCGACTTCACTGACCCCGCGCCGTCCGCAGAACCCGGCCAACGTCAGTGCCGATTACAGCCGTTCGGCACTCGACCATACGCACCGCCTCACCCTGGAGGCCGATTACGACTTCCGGGCGTTCAAAGGCAGAAACTGGATTATGCGCAACTTAGTTGCAAATTGGACCTTTGTGCCAATCTACACATACGAATCGCCCGAGTACGCGACGGTGCTAAACGGTGGGAATGCCCTGATTCTGCCAAGCAATGATGGCGCTTACCTGGGCCGTCCCATTGTCAACCCGAATGGCGTAAAGAACACTGTCTCTGCAGTGAGGCCGGTCATGAGCGGTACCAACGTGGTCGGCTACAGCGCGATCAATCCAAACGCATACTACATCCAGGCAGGTGCTGGAACGATGCCTAACGCCAGCCGCAACACGCTACCGGGCCGTCCTACTGACAACTTGGACTTTGCGGCTTTCAAGCGTTTTTCAGTATGGGAGCGCTACTCACTTGAATTTGGCGGTCAAGCGTTCAACGTACTCAATCATGCGCAGTATGTTCCCGGTTCGGTGGACGATGTGAATGCATATTCGTACACCGGCCTCAGCTATCAAACAATCCTTACTGGCGGACAGCCGTCCAACACCTTTGCCCATCCGGAACTCGCCTTTACGAACAATCCTCGCACCATGCAGCTGTCTGGAAAGATTATCTTTTAGCTGCAGTATCAGACTTGAAAGGGCAAACTTCAGCCGGTTCGCCGGCAGAAGGAATCTTTAACCTAGGCTGTCCCAACCAAAAGGGCGCTCTCCGGAGCGTCCTTTTGCTGGCCCAAAACTCCGTCCCACCCGCACTAAACCTCTATAATGGAGGTACATCCCATGGCAGACGAACTCTTCCCGCAAGATCCCAACACGCCCGGCGACGTACCCTCCATACAGGACGCAAACTCCAACAATCCTCCTCCCGCCGGCTCCCCGCCCGACGGCCCTTCGTCCGTCCAGGGCCGCGGTGCTCTCTCCATGCTCTCGATCAATATCGAGGAGGAGATGCGCCGCTCGTACCTCGACTACTCTATGTCGGTCATCATCGGCCGCGCCCTGCCCGACGTCCGCGACGGCCTCAAGCCCGTCCACCGCCGCATCCTCTACGGCATGCAGGAGATGGGCCTCCAGTTCAACAAAAAGTACACCAAGTCCGCCAAGGTCGTCGGCCACGTGATGGGGAACTACCACCCCCACGGCGACTCCGCCATCTACGACACCATGGTCCGGCTCGCGCAGCCCTTCTCCCTGCGCTATCTCATGGTCGACGGCCAGGGCAACTTCGGCTCCGTCGATGGCGACCCACCCGCTGCCATGCGCTACACCGAGTCTCGCCTTACTCGCATCGCCGGTGAAATGCTTGCCGACATCGACATGGACACCGTCGACTTCGTCCCCAACTACGACGAGTCCACGCTCGAGCCCTCCGTCCTCCCCGCCCGCATCCCCAACCTCATCGTCAACGGCAGCTCCGGCATCGCCGTCGGCATGGCCACCAACATCCCCCCGCACAACCTCACCGAGGTCCTCAACGCCTCGCTAGCCATCCTGAACAAGTCCCCGCAGGACACCACCAGCGACCTCGCCCTTTGCCTCGAGCACGTCCTCGGCCCCGACTTCCCCACAGGCGGCCTCATTTTTGGCAAAACCGGCATCCCCAACGCCTACCGCACCGGCCGCGGCCGCTTCATGATGCGCGCCAAAACCAAAATTGAAAAGATCTCCGGCGGCCGCGAAGCTATCATCGTCCAGGAGATCCCCTACCAGGTTAACAAAACCAAGCTCATGGAGCGCATCGCTGAGCTGGTCAATGAAGGCATCATCACCGATATCGCCCGCGACGAGTTCCGCGACGAGTCTGACCGCGACGGCATGCGCATCCACATCGGCCTCAAGCGCGGAGCCGAGCCCCAGATCGTCCTCAACCAGCTCCACAAGCATACGCAGATGCAGGAGTCCTTCTCCATGATCTTCCTGGCCGTCCACAACGGCCAGCCGAAGGAACTCCCGCTCGATCACGCCATCCGCGCCTTCCTTGAGCATCGTCAGGACGTCGTCCGCCGCCGCACCGCCTTTCTCCTCCAGAAAGCCCGCGACCGCGAGCACATCCTCCTCGGCCTGCAGATCGCCCTTGACCACCTCGACACAGTCATCCGCATCATCCGCCAGTCACAGTCCCGCACCAACGCCCGCGAGAACCTTTTCGCCTACTTCTCCAATCGCGCCATCACCCTCCGCGGAACCGAGCTCGCCGGCATCACCCTCGACCCAGCCAAGTACGGCATCGACACCAACACACTCCCCTTATCGGCCGGTGGCGGCGCAACTTTAATTCTTTCTCTCCGCCAGATTGACGCCATCCTTGAGCTCCAGCTCTACCGCCTCACCCAGCTCTCAATCGACGAGCTCCTCCGCGAACTCGCCCAGATCCGCGACAACATCGCCGAGTACGAGTCCATCCTCTCCTCCGTCCAAAAGCTCCGCGCCGTCATCACGCAAGAGCTCACCGACATCCGCGACCGCTACGGCGACCCCCGCCGCACGCTCATCCTCGACGAGACCGCCGAGCTCGGCCTCGAAGACCTCATCATGGACGAGCAGGTCGCCGTCACCGTCTCCCACACCGGCTACCTCAAGCGCACGCCCATCTCCACCTACCGCCAGCAGCGCCGCGGCGGCACCGGCCGCATCGGCATGAAGACCCGCGACGAAGATTTCGTCGCCCAGCTCATCATCGACTCCACCCACGCCTACTTGCTCTGCTTCACCGACACCGGCCGCGTCTACTGGCTCAAAATCTACGAGATCCCCGACACCGGCATCACCGGCAAGGGCAAGGCCATGGCCTCGCTGCTCGACCTGCAGCCAGGCGAAAAAGTGGTCACCATCCTCCCCGTCCGCAACCTCGAAGAAGAGGGCAAGAACATCCTCTTCGCCACCCGCAACGGCACCGTCAAGAAGACTCCCCTGCGCGACTTTTCGAACGTCATGGCCCGCGGCATCATCGCCATCAACATCGAAAAAGAAGACGAGCTCGTCACCGTCCGCGTCACCGACGGCGCCCAGGTCATCTTCCTCGCCACCCACGACGGCATGGCCATCCGCTTCAACGAGCAGGACCTCCGCCCCATGGGCCGCCCCGCCACTGGCAACCGCGGCATCAACCTCCGCAAGGGCGACTTCGTTATCGGCGCCGCCGTCACCCCCTCGCCCGAGGCCCGTGAAAAGCAACGCCGCGAGCGCGCCGCCGAGCTCGGCCTCACCTCCCAGCTCGAGCAGGTCATCGGCGAAGCTCCTTCCACGCCACTCACCTCCGCCGCGCCCAGCAAGCTTGACGGCCAGGAGCTCCTCGGTTCCGACGTTGAAATCGACCCCGCCGCCCAGGCCAAGCTCGACAAGCTCGACGAGAAGCTCGGCCTCACCCCCTGCCTCATCCTCACCGTGAGCGAAAATGGCTTCGGCAAGCGCACCGACGTCGACCGCTACCGCCTCCAGTCCCGCGGAGGCACCGGCGTCATCAACATGAAGTCGAACGCCAAAATCGGCAAAGTCACCAGCATCATGCTCGTCGACGACACCACCGAGATGATGGTCATCTCCCAGTTCGGCAAAATCATCCGCATCGACACCAAGCAGGTCCGCGCCGCCGGCCG